>CAVQUR010000011.1:0-364024 GCA_963716875.1 uncultured Gammaproteobacteria bacterium | reverse complement strand
CAGCGAGGCGCTTGCGGTGCAGGGTCAGGACCTCGACTTGACCAAGCCTCCCCAAGTACGTCTCCACGGCAAGGGGGGAAAAGATAGAATATGTCCGCTCTGGGAGGAAACGGCCACTGCATTGCAGCGGCTACCGACCGTGCGGCAAGCCAATCCAGGTGATATGATTTTCCTCAACAATCGCGGAAAACCGCTATCGCGAGACGGTGTCGCCTATATCCTGGGCAAGTACGTCAGAATGGCACTAGTCGATGTACCGACGCTTCGCCGGCGGCGCATCGCCCCCCATGTCCTTCGCCACAGCTGTGCCGTGGCCCTGCTGCAAGCTGGGAACGACATCACCGTCATCCGCGATTACCTGGGACACGCGAGTGTGGCCACGACCAATCGCTACGTCACGACAAACCTCAAGATGAAACGTGAGGCACTCGAAGCATTCTGGAAGCGTGCCGGAATCGCCCCGGCACGGGTTACTCCGTGGCAGCCGAAACCAGACCTGCTCGCGTTCTTGGACTCCCTTTGATGCCTTCGTTTTATGTGGAGGGAAACGTCCCATCCCGCCTTGTCATGCCGCAGCAGGAGTCCCTGACTCCAGATAAAACGGGACGCGAGATAATGAGCCCAACAACCCAATTGGGTAATACCGGGGCGTGAGGCTGTGGCGTCGTAACCCGGATAACCGTCGGTCTGCAGATAGCCACTGAATCCTCCAAGAGTTTGCTGGCGACCGCCCCTGCGCGGCTGGGACTGTAGTGCATATGTACGATCGGTGCCTCTTTACCGACGGTAACGCGGCACCAAATATAAGACTTCTGTTTGGCGCTCCGCCCTGCTTCATTCAGGACCTGCAGCGTAGTCTCATCAATATGGAGGTAGTCGTATCCGTAGAGTGCTTTCTCCATGGCGACAACCAGTGGAGAAATGATCCGTTCGGCCCCTTTGATCATCCAGTCCGCCAATGGGGTACTGGTGAAGGGAACACCAAAACGCTTTTCCGCAATAGCGGCTATACGATTCAACGGAAGACCGTCAACAAATTTGCTCGCACCGATCCAATCCAGTACGCCCGGCGAGGCTTGTGTTCGTGGCAAGGGCGGCGGTGGGTTCTGTCGAGCTGTCTTCGGTGGCTGATCGCACTGAGGGTTCGAGCAGCCGTATTTGAACTTGACGTTCTCTATGACTTGAAATTTGGCTGGGATTACGTCGTACTGGAAGGAGATCTCTTCCCCTATCCGAGTGCAGACAACAACCACAGGTGCACTGCTTCGATTCTTCTGGTCAGGTCATGCTCCACGCGAACCCGTGGCAGGTCTTTAGGTGGAATTCGTCGACCCCCTTTCTTACGGGTGTGCGCAGGCACTTCAATTTCAGCTGTAGATGCTACCTCGCAAGTTGCATCCTCGTTATCAAACAGCAATTGCTGACGTTCGTCGAAACGTTCAGACTTTGAACCGAAACGATGGTGAAGCAGATAGTTGATCCTTTCTTCGAGTAGCTTGATTTGGTGGTCTTTGGCTTCAATGGAACAACGTAAATTATCGATGATTTTGAATGGATCATCTGTCTCTATTGCTGCTAAATTTACCGCTGTTTCCATGTGCGGTATTCTACCAAATTACCTGTTGTTTCTGTAGCTTATCTTCTAATTATTGCTGGGCTTTTTCGTTATTAGATAGGGCAGTTAACTTGGTGCTTACAGACAATCCATCATGTGATTTTATAGTGTTACAATAATAGTTTTGAATGCAAAACCCCTCTTAACAACTATATACTTTATTACATAGACTATTAAATATACGATAATATCGTTGTTATACCTAGTGATGAAAACCAGTTCATTTTACATTCTGTTGTATTCTTTTCAGCCATGCTTCTTTCCAAAACAAGAAACAAGAACGGTTACAAACCTCACCAAAACTTCTTTTTCCACTACAAAAAGCATTTTCCAGTAATACAGTATTGCTGATTTTCTGTATTTTATTATTTGTTTCATTTAAAAATGAATCTACACGCTTAAATACCACCATTTCTTTTCCACAATATGGCCACATTTCCTTGGTAAACGCACATCCCTGTAATTTACCATCAATATCTAGTGTTCTTTGTATCTCCTCGGACGACCTTACAACCACATGCTCTCCTACTTGCAAATTTAATTCTTTAATATCTTTTGGTAGAGTAATTGTTTTATCTTTTGTTTCATTCCTTACATTCACTTTTAGTAATTTACGCAGCTTAGAATAGTATTGTTTACCCTTTCGCATAATATCTTTTAATTGCAGCCATATATATTCAATAGTGCTTCTGTTTAGTTTCGCTGATTTCTGCTCTTCAACTTGACAAATAATCTCTTTTGATCTTTGATTCATGGCGTCTAGCTTCCTATTTAAGAACATGATGAATAGTTTCGGGTTATTGGCAAGTTATTGACTATTTTTTTAATAACAATCTTGCGCATTAGTCTCGACAAACAACCGAATCATTTATCAGAATCTTATAATGAATTTTCAACATGAAGTATCAGCTAATAATTATCAGATTTAATTTGGTCAATTGGATCTATATACCTCATACCTTTCAACGCAAAATATATTTTGATCATCACATTGAAAATTGCGTATTTTAATGGCTTCAATACGACACGGAATGCAAATCCTTCAATCAATTCTGGTTTAAATCTCTCCTTAAATCGTCGTATAGCGGCATATTTCGAGTCTTTTTTAACATTTAGTCTAACGCCTACTAAATCATATTTTTTTATACCTTTTTTCATCAAGTCTTTCATGATTTCGAATTGCAATAAATTAATACTTCCAGGGACTGAATTTTCTGCTGTACCACTATAATAATAATAACCATCTTTATCATCGAAAAGCACAACACTGACTCCCTGTAAAGTATCTTTATTTTTTGCAATATAAAATTTTACATTGTCTTTTAGATTATTTTTTAATTCCTCAAAAAATTTATATTGAGCAAGGTATGGACTGTTCTGTCTTCTTAAAGTATCTCTAATGCATTCATAAATTAATTTTACGTCATCCGTCTCTTCTACTGTTGTGCCTAGATCAATTGATTTTCTAATAATGTTTCTACATTTTCTTTCAAAGCTCGCAAAAAGTTCATCTTCGCTCTTATTTAAATCAACGACCATTGTACCCCATTCAACGTAATCTGATCCGTCTGGGAAAGTACGAAACACTGCATTTGATTGTGCCTTTGCTATAAAATCTATATCAGTATTCTCCTTACAATAATCGACTACATTATTTAAAAAAGTTTTTTCTTCTTCAAGCGTCGCTGAATCATCAAGCTTATGGCATTCAGTTGTAAAAACCATGCGTTTGAATATAAGTCTCTTGTCAATATAAAAAGGTAGTATAAACTTATCCGATACAAACCATCCCCAGTCATCGCTCCTTGACTTAAGCATTCCCTCTTTCGCCAAAACAGGAAGATTTTTACAGTGCTTCTCTACGTTACTCCGCATCAACTCGATCATTATTATATAGCTCCATTGAAACTATTACTTTATGAACCAAAAATCAGATAAATATAAACTCTCTGATGCTAACAATGGTTCTTTTATTTAGGATGCAAGCCAACCATCATCTGGGAAGATGCAATCACTTTGCAGAATGACTGTATTAGTCCTTCCGAGCATTTCCATAAGAATAACAACACGATCTTTGGCACAGGACGCATGGAATATACCCTTCAATCCTTTAAGCGGACCGGAAACCACCGTTACATCATCACCCTTCTTGAACAACGGGCTATGCATACAATGCAGACCAGACTTAACATCGGCTGTGTGTTTGAGAGCTTGGATAATATTGTCTGACGCCTGACTAATACGATCACCAAACATCACCAATTTAATGACACCGCGAGTGGAACGTATAGGGGCAATATTTTGTTGTTTTAAATCAAGGCGTACGAAGAGATAGCGGGGAAACATCGGTTCGATAACTTCCATCCTGTTGCCCCGCTTGACACGCGAGATCTTGATCCAAGGTAAATAGGTCTCAAAAGCTTGTCGTCGGAGGTTTTCCTCGGCGATTCCTTCACATCGAGATTTAGTATAGACGACATACCATCCTTCCATATTGAGTTCCCAATTTGGTTTTGCTGCCCACCTCTAGGCGCCTTAATAACGAAGTACCATTACAGCCTTGTTTTCATCTGATGCACCTATGGATCATATGTCTTGGCCTTCTTCTTGGTGGAACTCGGTGCATGAATGATCGCATCATCAACATGCAAGTGATCATGTTATTGCTCTTGCATCTCGATGACTGCTATTTACCCTATTATGATTTCTCAACTTCCTTACGCAGTTGCTCGATCTCCCTCTCGAGAGTTTCATACTCTTCAAGTTTTCTCTTGAGGAAACGTACTGCGACTTTTGCCTTTCTTTCTATACCCTTAGGTGTCAGCAAATAAATGTATGCTATCTTGTTTCGGCTGTTCTTAAAATTTCTTGCTTTAATCCAACCTTTATCCAACATGGCCTTGAGACAGTAGTTTGTCTTACCCAAGCTAACGCCTAACTCCATTGATAACTCACGTTGGCTCATATCTGGTTTTCTCTCAAGCAGCTTGAGGATTCTATAATGAATCTCGTCGGTCATTCTAATTCGATCTGCACATTTACATAAAATTTAAACTCTGGTCCAATTTACTATAAATGCAAAAATATTGAGCCGAAATCACAACCTGGTTTAAGTTCATTGCCAGTTACCTTAAACTTCATCCTGCAAGGGTCGCCATATTTTTGAGTTTACATCCTGCTTCCTGCTAATTTACATTCCTTGATGAATAAAAAATACCAACGGTAAAGTAACTTGTTGCGTTCCCTCAATACACCTACAAACGGACCTAACATAAACCAATACTCTTGCAACAATCGGATACGATATCAAGTCCTGGCACCAAAGAACTCTAAAACAACCTATGATACCTTCTGCCTAGAAGAGCTATATATCAGATCCAATTTAGAAGTTGTCCACTTAAGATGCAGTGAAATGGGACTTGTGTAACTCACATAAATTTAAGGCACGCTACCGCCACAAAGTGTCTTAGTGACAGCATTTATGAATCCAATTTTATATTTTGCCTTGTTTTCAGAACTAAGCACTTACTCATGGAAGGCATCGTTCATCTTATGAACACAGGCTAAACTTTCTACTGATAGGTGTCAAGACTGTCTGGCCAATTTTATAAAAACCACGTCAAATCATTTAATTGCATAAGATATCGCAGACCAATGCAACCGTATCCAAAACATTCTGCATCTCTTGCATTCGACAGAAGTTTTTCATCGATGTGGTTTATTTATCAATAGACCGTGGAATGGAAAACAGTTCGGTCTTACATACCTTATGAAATATCAATTGTTTACTGAGACTCAACTCGAAATCATAAAATTTCTGAATCGACCCTGCCGCTACAATGCATTTATCGGAGCGAGCAGAGAACAACAAGCGACAGGGCCGCCTGTGCCAGACCGGAGTATCTTGACTTTTTTTGAGTGAAAATAGTGGGTTCAATGGCTAATAAGTGCGGAATTTGAGGAGTTTCCGGCAGGTGTTATTGAATGTGTTCTAAACTTCGCGACCCAGGAGATTTCTAAAGCAAGGAGCCACCTCCGTCATCCATGGTATTCATCAACAAATCATTAGCAGACATTGTCGTAGAGTCTAGTCCCCGTTGGTATTGGAGATAGGCTCACCGCCCAAGTATTTGTCTATTACCCATCAGCTTTTTTAATGGTCTCCCGCGCGAAGCTCGTACAGCATTTAAGACTTGCGTTCCGCTGCAATTACTCTACTCTTATCAAGGTAACTCAGGTGTAGGATGGGTTGATGGAGTTGACGTAACAAGGAGAGTACGTAATGGAGAGTCATCAATCGAGCGATGCTAATCTTTCCAGCCGGGTCATTTCATCGAGCAGCCGGATATCAATCCGCCAAAAGACGGATACATCACCTGAGACAACCGAAACAAGTCGCCAACCGCCCCATAGCCGGCAAGCGTTCCTCGCGCCCTTGACCAGGAGGCGCGGAGGGGCTGGTTCGGGTGCGTGTTTACCTCATCTTGACCTCAGTCCCTTGTATCGTCTGATCCATGGCCCGATGTCGAGGCTTGAGACCCTGCATATACTTGGTTTCGACTATGTCCCCCCGCGCCAGTCCCTCCGTGGGAAAACCCTCCCTCGGCGCCTGGCCGTCGAAAAGAATACAAAGCTTCCAGCGGTACCCTGTTTGCGATCCGTTGGTGAACGCGCGATCGAACCCCACCACCCTGCCGATCTGAGTCAGCACCACTGGCTGATTCATCCGCAAGGTTTCGATCATTCACCCCTAACCGTGTAACCCGATAGTTGCCATGGACGGAAACCTACGTACATTTTCAGGGCAGCAGGAACAGCCCTATCTTGCCTCCACCGTCGACAAACAGCGGTATGCCGAGCAAGTTGCATTATTGTATCGAAACGGCCCCTTAGCCTATGTCATCACCCTGGCTTGTGCCTTTCTGTTGAGCTGGGAACAGCGGACGTTCATTTCGGCAGATACCCTGCGGGTGTGGTTTCTTTGTGTCCTGCTGCTCACGGCAGCCCGAAGCATACTCACTCACCGCTATTTTCACACACGTCCGGCGCTGGACGAAGCCCCCCGGTGGGGGCGCTATTATCTCATCGCCACGGCCCTCTCCGGCATGCTCTGGGGATCTGCCGCGCTGTTCTTGTTTCCCGCCGAATCGACCACCCATCAGGTCGTGGTTGCGCTGGTACTCGCGGGGATGTGCGCCGGTGCGGTACCGATACTGTCATCGGTACGGGCGGTTTTCTGGGTCTTCATGTTGCCGGCTTTATTGCCATTGGCCGTGCGTCTGTTCACTGCCGGGACCGAACTCACAACGGTGCTTGGCGTCATCACCCTCATCTTTATTGTAGGCATGCTGATTTCCGCGCAGCGAATGAATCGATCGATCATCAATTCGCTAAGCCTGCGATTCGAGAATCAGGCCTTGTTCGTGCATCTGGAAAGGGACAAGGCCAAAACGGACCGCCTGAATGGGGTGTTGCGCGCCCAGATTGCCGAACGGACTCGGGCGGAACAGGCCCTAAGAGCCCGTGAGTCGCAGTTGCAGGAATTGACGGATGAACTCGAACAGCGTGTCGCAGCGCGCACCCAGGAACTGCGGTCGGAAATCGAAGAGCGCAAGCGGGCCGAAAACACCCTGCGTCAGCGTTCCCGGGCGCTGGAACAAAGCGGCAGCACGGTGCTCATCGTGGATCGGAACCTGTGATCGAATACGTGAATCCCCGCTTGCATCGTAATGACAGGCTATACCGCCGAGGAACTCCTCGCACACAACACCGGGATGCTCGATTGCACCGCCAGTCCGGACCGATTTTCCCGGAAATTGTCTGAAACCTTGCAGAGTGGCTGCGACTGGCGGGGTGAACTGCGGATCCGTAAGAAGCGCGGCGAGTCCTATTGGTCCTTGCTGTCCATCTCGCCCATGCAGGAAGAAGGGAGTATGACGACCCATTTAGTGGTCGTGGGCGAGGATCTTACACCGCTCAAGAAGACGCACGCGCAGATGGAACAGCTGGCATTTTATGACACCCTGACGGGGCTTGCGAACCGTCGGCTATTTCGAGATCGTCTGGAACAGGCCCTGCGGACTTTACGCCGTGAGCATCAGCCGCTGGCGCTGCTGCATTTGGATGTGGATCATTTCAAGCGCATCAACGACACCCTGGGGCACGATGCCGGCGATCTTTTGCTGCAGACGGTCGCCCAACGTCTGGTGGCCGGTGTGCGGCAGCAGGACACGGTCGCCCGTCTGGGGGGTGATGAATTCATCGTGTTGCTGAAGGGGCTTCGAGGGTCCTGCGGACGCGGGTCAGATCGCGCGTAAGATGCTCGCCAGCCTGCGCGAACCCATTCGGTTACCGACCGAGGAGGTGGTCGTGACGACCAGCCTGGGTATTACGGTGGCGCCGGAGGATGGTGTTGCGGCGACGAAATTGATGAAGCATGCCGATCTCGCCTTGTACCGGGCGAAGCAACATGGCCGCAACACCTATCGATTCTTCATCGAGGAGATGAACCAGCGAGCCGCGCAGTGCCTGCAGTTGGAAAATGAGCTTCGTGTGGCCTTGGAACGAGACCAGTTCATGCTCTATTATCAGCCGCTTGTCCATCTGCCTGACCGGCGTGTGGTGGGCCTGGAGGCGCTGCTACGCTGGCATCATCCGCAACGCGGCATCCTGCATCCCGCTCAATTTATCTCGGTAGCGGAACAAACGGGACTGATTCTTCCCCTGGGCGAGTGGGTCTTATCCCAGGTATGTCAAGATCAGCTCCGATTGCGTGACGTCAAGCCGGACCTCGGGCGGGTCATGGTCAATCTTTCCCCCCGTCAATTCCATGATCCTAAGCTATTACAGACCCTGCCGCGCCTGTTCACGGAGACGGGCTGTGCGGCTGGCTGGCTGGGTCTGGAGATCCCCGAGCATCTGCTCATGACAGAGAACAAGAACGCGATCAAGGTGCTGGCGCGCTTGAGAGACTTGGGTATCTCGCTGGCGATCGACGATTTCGGTAAAGGCTTCTCGTCGTTGAGCGGACTTAAACGATTGCCGATCGACACCCTCAAGATCGACCCCTCCTTACTGCGCGATATTGCTGTCAATACCAACGATCGGGCCATCAGTGCGGCTTTGATCAAGCCTCGGCCGTCAGCTGGGGCTTGAGGTCACGGCCGAAGGCGTAGAGACTCCAGACCAGCTTGCTTTTCTGCTTGAAAATGATTGTCCCTATGGACAGGGTTATCTCTTTGGGCAACCGGTATCCTTATGTGACATACTTGATCTATTGAGAGAGGGTCAGACGGTACCGATCAGCGAGTGTGAATTAGCTTTTCGTTAGAGATAAAAAAAACCAGGGGAACTCCCGGCTCTGTCCTTAAAGCTGTGGAGATTATCCGCAGGGACCCAGTATTGCCATCCTTGCATTTAGGATTGGTCATAATTTGGTGGCGACTCCGTCCGATGTAATACTATCCACAGTCGACGCTTTGCTCACCGGACCACCGCCTGGTTTGCAGGGTGGTCCGGTTGAACCAGAAGTTGGAGATTTCTCGAATCCGCGAAGAAGTCGTCCCCCGATATATCGCATCCGCTGACAGAGAGTGGGCCACGGACACAGTCCTCCGCTACTGCGATGCATCGACCTCTACCATCACCTCGTTCCTGCGCAGGAACCAGAGCGAGAAGGGTGAATTGTAGCGCGCATACACTGGCGCGGCGAGAGGCGTCAGACCGGCCTTGACGAGCGCAGCCAAGAGCAGGGACTCGTTCTCACGATAGTTTGACTCGGTCCAGCGGCCCGAGTAGCCTCGAACGGCCATGAGTTTTGCCGGTTCCTCGCGAAGGCGCACCCGGGGGTTCAGGGGCTCAGGCAGGGTATCCAGGGTGTAGCGGGACGGCATGACGAAGCTCAGAACGAAGCTATCCCTGTCAGCGCCTTCCTTTGGCCATTGCGTGACCGGTGCCGTCATCTCCATCTTCTCGCCGACCCCGACGGCGAGGCGTTGGTTGACGGGGGCGGTCATCTCCATCTTTTGCTGCGCCCGGTTGTCACCGAAGATGTAGCCAGCGAGAATGCTGAAGGCTTGGTTTCCGACCTCGTCAAAATCGCCGCTGACCTCGGTCTCTGCCAGAAGGTAGGGGGCGTAGCGGCGCAGCTCGAATTCGGGGTAGCTCTTCACGAGTTCGTACTTGGGTTCTTCAATCGCCATCACATTCGTTCCCGCCAACAACAGGGCCGCGCCGATGCCGATCACTGCCATGCGTGCCTGTTTTAGGTTGAGTTCAATCATCGTTGTTCATCCGAAATTCGGGTTAAAGGACAGATCGATGGAGGTCAGGAACAAGCACATGTCCGCCAGCTCCAATTACCAGACGCGCACACTTTATAGACAGACTGCTTGGCCGCCCGAAATACCCTCACGACACTGACGGCACCAACGCCCGATAGGCATGCCAGGTTCCGTGTCCGATCAGGGGTAGGGCAACGAGCAGGCCGACGTAGAAGGTGATCAGTCCAAGTCCGACGATCAGCACGATCAGAAACGCCCACAGCATCATCGCTGGCATGTTCTGCAACACGGTCTTGATGCTGATGCGGATCGCCGTGAATCCATCCACCTGGCGATCGATCAGCATGGGCACTGTCACGACGCTGATCGCGTAGGCGCACCAGGCGAAGAAGAAGCCGACCGTAGACACTTGCTATCGCGAACATCCTGCCATCTTCGGACAGGAATAGCTTGCTGAAGAAGTTTTCGAGCGGTGGTGAAATGCCCGCATAGAGCAGTGCAAAAAGCACGAAATTCACAGCAATCCAGAGCTGCATGATGATGAAGAACCCGCCGGTGACCATGCTGATCTGAGCCCTGATTGCGCTTCCAGGCTTCCAGGGCGTTACAGCTCTTGAGCGGTTCTCCCTGCTCCAGATGTGCGCTCATCTGATACAGGCCGATGCCTATGACCGGCGCAACGAGAAAGAAACCGGCGATGAGGAAGGGCAAGAGAAACAGACTATCCGTCGCGACCAAGCCAAACGTCAGCAGGCCGCTTATCAGCACGATACCTGCACCATAGGTGAGGCTGTATCGTCCTGCATCGCGCATGTCCTTCCAGCCCTTCGAGAGCCATTCGAAAGGCTCGGTAAGGCTGATTTTATTCACAACGAGCTCGTGCCACCGGGTGCTGCCGGTATATGCAGTGGTCTCCATCTTCAATCCTCCGAAACAAGGTGGTCAGGTATTTCCTAACGCCCGCAATCCGATCAAGACGTCTGTGACAGGCGCGAAAGCCAGATTGTAGAATGTCAGATAGTTCAGCAGTACCGGTAAGCTGTGCCGTCGAAAAAATCACAGAGCGGCTGTCCTGCGCACCTCCGGTCTGGTGTAGAGCTAGCCATAAAAACCAACCGAACACAAGTCTAATTTCCTTCGAAGGTATGACAAGGGTAAGGCCAGCAGACCTAACGGGTAGCTTGTGCGTTTTATGGGGTCACAAGTTTTATGGGGAAGTTTTATGGGGACACAATACTTAAGTTTTATGGGGACATAATACTATGGGTTTAATGGGGACACAATACTTAATTATGATCAATAGCTTTACCTTTTGGTCCCGGCTTCTTCTATTTAACTCTCTGTTTAGTAAACGCTCAGCCCGTTCGATAATTCTTTCACTACCCAAAGGCCTTCCTGTTCGTTCATGTCGTTCGAATTCCGAGTCTCCATAATACTGAGCTGACTTTAAATAGTTTCTACAATCTCCTGCAAAAGCGAGCAGTTTTTCAGGCCGGATGATTCCGTCTGGATCCACACCTGACAAATGGGCATGCATGCTGCTCCAGCGATAGTTCCAGGCATGACCATACCCGTTTTTACAGGGTTGAGTTCCACATAGGCCGCCGCCCGAGATAACCAGCTTTTTTATCCATGGGATATGACGCAAATCTTTCCTGCCATAGATAGCCTTTTCAATTTTCCCTGAAATTGACCATCCGCGCATAACGGCGATGTACTTCACCGATCGCTTTACCAAGGTTTGATTGCTTCCCTGGTTTAACGATGAGATGGACATGATTAGTCATCAAGCAGTAGGCCCACATCCCGATCTTTTCATAGCCGCACCACTTTGCCAATAACGCCATGCATTATTGATAATCACCTGCTTTAAAGAACACATCCTGCCTACGATTTCCCTTTTGAGTGATGTGGTATGGGTATCCGAATAATACGACTCTTGCTAATCTCGTCCTGAATCAGGATTAGCACAAATAGTTAAGTATTGTGTCCCTATAACCTCCGTTTCCAGCCCCCGCCTCATCGCACGCAGCAAGCGAATTTCCCGCACTGCGCGCACCTGCACACTTCACATCGAAGTTTATGGGACCTCATGAACTGGGCGTACTTTCAACGACGCTGGTCAATATGACACGCGATAGGCATCAAACAACCCAAGTGATCCGTTTCATCCGCTCCAACATCTTATCCACTTCCGTTAGGTATGAGTTACTGAGCAGCGGAGAAATCACACCGCCCTGAGCGACCCCGCGCTTATCCGATGCCTGGAGCATCAGTTTCAACAAACGCAGTATGGCATCGTCATCAACCCGTTGCGCCACTTTCTCCAACAGCAGTGTATGACTCACCGTGTCAAAATAGGCGCGCAGATCCAAGTCAATCACGTACGTCTTACCTTGTGCAATGCATTGCTGACCCGCTCGATGGCATCATGCGCTGAGCGTTTGGGTCGATAACCAAACGAACCCGGTTGAAAATCGGCCTCGAAGATCGGCTCCAGGATGAGCTTGAGCGCACCCTGGACCACCCGGTCACGGATCGTGGGAATCGAAAGACCGCGGCTACCGCCACCGGCCTTGGGTATCGCCACTTTCCGCAGCCGATGAGGTCGATACGTCCGCTCGACCAGCTCCTGACGGAGTTGATCGATAAACCGCTCTACACCGTCGTCCTCATGTCCTTAAATGAGACCCCATCAATTCCGGGGCGCCATTATTCTCCTTGGCCAGCCGATAGGCTTCAGAGAGCGTCTCCTGCTTGCACACATGAACATATAAACCCCAAAAGCGCCAAGACGGTTCAGCCTTCGCCTTGACGTAAAGCTTTCTCCTCAGATCCTGCAGACTGATCGGTGGTTTTGTCATCTCACCGCTGCCTCTCGTGTTGTTGAAAGCATGATGTGCAGCAGGGCTCCTTTGCTCGACAGGCATTACCCTGTGTCAACGCTCATACGGACCCGGCCGCCACCGTCTCGCCTTCGGCCGATTTCCCGGGCCGGGGAAACCGGTTATACGGCCTACCTTGCTCCAGCCATTTGTGCCTGGGGCGAGGATGGCTTCTCCAGTTGCTTTGCCTGCCCTTGTCACCGTGCTATCCCTAACACCCCGCCGGAGGGGTGTGCCTCAACAGTCAGTCTGCGGCACACCCTGCTGCCTTCGCTCGACCTCAGAGAGTTCGGCCTCCAGAGGTAATTTTATCGGGGCCACCCGTGGGTTCACTTGCGTTACGGCCCGGCGACTCGCTCACCATCCTGACGATGGCTTTGTCAGTCAGCTTCACCCGCTTCGTTTCCTCCACCGGTGTGACTCAAGCTACGGGGCGCTGACTTCTACCCCGGCGGGACCAACTCCCGCTGAACATGCCAGCCTTCGCTGGACGCACTGAGGTCCAAGGAATTCTCTTTCGCTATCTCCCGGATGGTTTCTGGTGACCGCATTATACGCAGCCCTGCCATTGGGGCGCGTAACTGCCCAAGCTATCAACCAAAGAGCTGTAGGTACAGGTGCGGCAGATCCTCCACATCCCAGTCGGGTCGCGGGAGAACCGCCGGCCAGGGCTCGCCCGGTGCGAAGCGGCCGGTTCTGACCAGGGCGGTCTGCATGCCCAGCCTGGCGGCGCCGGCAATGTCGGTATCGGGCCGGTCACCGATCATCAGGCAGCGTTGAGGTAGACAGCTCAGTTGTTCCAGGGCCATCTCGAACAGCAGCGGATTGGGCTTGCCGATGATTACCGGTTCGACGCCGCTGGCCACGGCAAAGGGCGCTACCAGGGCGCCGCCTCCCGGCACCAGCCTATGCTGACCGTCGATGCTGGCATCCACATTGATGTCCGGATTGGTGGCCACCAGCCGGGCGCCCCGTTTGATGATCAGATTGATGCCTTGGGTCAGGCTCGCATAATCGATGCCGGACCCCTCCCCCACCACCACGAAATCCGCCTGCTCCGAATCCGCCACGCCGACCTCCCGTAAGGCCAGGTGCAGGCCATCGGCACCCACCGCGAAATAGCGAAATCCGGGCTTCTCCTTGCTTAACCAGCGGGCGGTAGCCTGGGCGGAGGTGATGATCTGCTCAGGGTCGGGTCTGGGCAACCCCAAGCGCGCCAGCCTGTCGGCAACTGCCTGCGGCGGCAGGATCGGATTGTTGGTGATAAACAGATGCGGGATTCGTTCGATCTGCTGTAGAAACTCCGCCGCCCCCGGCAAGGGACGGTCCCCGTGGTAGAGGACTCCGTCCATGTCTAGCAGGATGGCGTCTAACATCACAAATCAAACATTGAGCTTCAACGGATCGTTCGGATCGATACCTTCCATGAAGGGGATCTTGCGGTCTTTGTGAGTGACCTGGTAGACCAGGCCGATCCAGTTGCCGATCACCGCCTCTGCCGTGTCGTGCCAGGTGTTGTGCAGGGTCGGGGTGATCAGGTCCTCGGGAAATTCCGGCACAGGTTGCTTCGCGGCCAACGCCGCCTCAAGATGATCACGGTATTCGTTGAAGATCGCCTGGTCCCGCAGAGAAAAGTAGTTGTCCGGAAAGGGCGGATAATCCTGGCGCTTGTCCGCTGCAAAGAGCATGACCTCCCGCTTGTACTCCTTGAGCAGGCTGATGGTGTCGTACTCCGGATGGCCCTGAAAATAGACCACCCGCAGGCCATCCGGACTGACCGCCAGATGCACGCCTGCCTCCTCGCTCTCGGCCAGCACCTTGACCCCGGCGACATCGAACTGTTGCCGGGTGATCTGGTTGTAGCGGGAGTGCGGCACGTCGAACAGGGTGTTGACGTCGTTCACCAGGGGATGGGTCCGATCCATCACGCTGTGGCTGAACACACCCCAAAGCTTGTCGCCGCCCCGGGGCGTGCGGGCCTGGCCATGATGAAAATGCATCACCGCATGGGTCGCGAGGCAGGAGCAGAGCACCGAGGTGACGTTTTCGTAGGCCCAGTCCACCACCTCGATCAGGGGCTGCCAGAAGGGCTCCTGGGACAGATCGGTGTGGGTCACATTGGCGCCGGTGATGATCAACGCATCCAGGCCATCCGCCTTGATCTGCTCGAACGTCTCATAATAGGCATCGATGTGGGCCGCGCCTTCTCCCCTCGGGGCAACTCCTTCAGGGTGAATGGATGCACGAAGAACTGGGCGATCGGATTGGCCTCTCCCACCAGACGAAAAAACTGCCGCTCGGTGGCCTCGATGGCCGCATCCGGCATCATGTTGAGCAGCCCCACATGCAGCTCGCGGATCGCCTGATGAGTGGCCCGCTCCGGGGTGAGGACATTCTGTCCCTCCGCGCGCAGCCGCTTGAAGGTGGGAAGTTCGGTATGTGCAACCAGTGGCATATCAGGACTCTCTGGTTCGATGACGCGTTCCAGCAGCTCGAGAAAATCCTGCTCATTCTCGACCTGACTCAACTCGTCGGTGGTTACGGTATAACCCTGGGCGGCGGCGATCGTCTCGTAACGCGGGATGCGGGCCCGGAACAGCCGGGGGAAGACCCAGCGGGTGAAATCCTGCGGATCGATCAGCGAGACATAGGTGATGCCGTTGCTCCCGCATGTAGTCGCCAAGCTGCTCGTCCAGGAATGCCTCGCGATAGTAGAGCGGCTTGGGATCTGCCAGGGCACGCTTGATCAGCCGCTCCTCATCCCGTTCGGTCGCCCGGATGTAAAGGATCAGGGTGTGTTCCGCAATGCAGTTCGATCACCCCAGGCTCGTCCAGTTCGCACAGGCTGCCGCCCACATCGTTGATGAAATGCTGATAGCCGTAGATGGTCTGGGCCTTGCGGATGAACGCGGGCACATCGTGCATCACCGCGATCTCCGCCTCCCGGTGCAGATGCTGACGGCGCTTGAACTCCTTCAGCGACATGCCGCCCAGCTCCGGATTACCCAGCATCCCCATGAAGGTGGAGACCGGCTTCAGATGGTCGACCGTGATGTTGTTGCGGATATAGATGGAGTCGGAGCGCAGCAGATCCCGCAGCAGCGGCAACTGCATCGCCTGCTCCTTGATGCTGTCCAGGATCGGTTCATCCAGGTAGCGGGTGCCGATACGGTAATCTCCGGAATAGTGAAACCAGTCGCTGTCACGCAGCAGATTCGACAGACGGGTCTTGCCGACACCGGACATCCCCAGCAGGGTCACCGACTTGTGCTCCCAGGCCCGGAATTCATTGACACTCAGTTTCACGCACCTTCCTCGTCTCAGATCGAAAGTGGCAATTCTACGGGGGGATGTGCAGAGATAAAAGCAAATGATTGCCCCTCGTTCCGGTCGAGTTGACCGACTGCTATAGTAGATTCTCGCTTGATTGCTCGAGATTTCACTCAGGGATCGGATGGATAGCCAAGGCTTCACCGGCATTTTGGTAGACCTTTCCACCACACAACAGCATATCCTCGTATGAACCTAGAATTCTCCGTGACCGGAGTGATCCTGGCGGGTGGCCGGTCAAGTCGCCTGGGAGGTCAGGACAAGGGGCTGCTGGAACTGCACGGGCGCCCTTTGATCGATTATGTGATCCAGGCAATCGCGCCCCAGGTGGACCGGATCATCATCAACGCCAACCGGAATCTGCAACGTTATCGCCGCTACGGCCACCCGGTGGTCAGCGATCGGATTCCCGAATATGCCGGACCGCTGGCAGGCATGCTGGCCGCCTTACAACAGACCGATTCGGCTTATCTGCTGACGGTGCCCTGTGACGGTCCCTGGCTGCCGGCGAGATCTGCGCACACGCCTGCAGTCGGCCATGCAACAGACGGATGCGGAGATCGCCTGTGTGCAGGTCGGCGAACGGCTGCATCCGGTGTACGCCCTGCTCCGGCAGGACTTGCACGCAGCCTTGGCCGACTACATCAACCAAGGGGGACGAGCAGTACAGCGCTGGTTTATCAGCCGTCAACTGGTTCAGGTGGATTTTTCCGACTGTCCGGAGCGGTTCGTGAATATCAACACCGCCGAAGAGCTGCAGGTGGTTGCCGGCCGCATACGTCCGCCGAGCGATTGAGACGACGAGATCGCCAGGGTTATTTCCCGCGCGGTTTGGCGCGGGCGGTGGCTTCCGCCTGATAGGGATCATCGGGCCAGTAGTGTTTGGGATAGCGGCCTTTCAGTTCCTTCTTCACCTCGCTGTAGGTGCGCTGCCAGAATCCCGCCAGATCCTGGGTCACCTGGATCGGTCGTTGCGCCGGCGACAACAGATGCAACAGCACCGCCACCTGACCCTGGCAGACCGTCGGGGTCTGCGTCATGCCGAACACCTCCTGCAGACGGACCGCCAGCACCGGTGGGGCCCCGGCAGCATATTCCAGTTGCTTTCTGGAGCCGCTGGGCACCTGCAGATGGGTCGGGGCCAACTGCTCCAGTTGTTTGCGTTGCTCCCAACTCAGCCGGTTGCGCAGAATCTCGCGCAGTTCCAGCTTCTGTAGCTGACCCCGCCGGTTGATCCCGTTCAGCCAGGGCCCCAGCCAGCTCTCCAGGTTGGCCAACAGCCAGGTATCGCTCAGGTCCGGCCAGCCGGCCTGCGGTTGCCACGCCGCCAGACAGAGGACCCGATTTCGCCACTGCCGGCTTTGTCTGTCCCAGGGCAGCGCAGTCCAATCCCATCTGTTGGATACCCTGCAGCATGGCGGACTTCACCGCTCGCGGATCAGCATTCTGCAGGGCTTCGCCGCCAGCCGCAGGGCGCCCAGACGCTCTTCCTGCAGCGCCAGCACGGCCTGTTGAGCATTGTCCCAGACCACTGACTCGACCTGCAGCAGCGGCAGATCGGGCAGCTCACGCAGTTCGGTTTCGCTGATCGCCACTGCCAGTTGGATGCGTCCCTGCGTACGACCGGCATCCAACTGGGCCGCCACCAGAAAGCCCGCGCCCGCCAGGTTGTCGTCCTCCGCCATCGTTGCGCCGCGCCCGGAGGCCAGCTGAAACCGACCATGACGGGTCAGTTTGCCGATGCGGTCGGGATAGGCCATCGCCAGCAGGCCGGCGGCGCTGTGCAAGCCCCCGGTCCTCGGCAGCGGTTGCGTCTCCAATAGCTTGTGAAACTGCCGACTGACCCGATCCAGCCGTCGCACGCCCTGCCTATCCACGGACTGATCCTGTGCTCCCCCCTTGGCTGTCTCCCGCCAGTGGTCGAGCAGCACCAGCCGATGTTCGATATCCGTACTGTGGCCGGTTGTCCGGCTGGATTTCAGGATATCCCGCTCACTCAACAGGGCCGCCAGATCACAGGCCAGGGTCCTGGCCCCTGGGCCGTCTGCGCGTAACAGCATGTGCGCCAGCCGGGGATGCAGCGGCAGGCTTCCCATCGCCTTGCCGATGGTCGTCAGTCGACCCTGGGCATCGACCGCACCCAAGGATCTGCAGCAGATCCAGCGCCTGGGCGCAGGCCGCCGCGGGTGGTGGGTCTAACCAATGCAGATCGGCGGGGCTCGGCCACCCCCCATTGCAACAGATCGAGCATCAGGGGTGCCAGATCGGCCTCCAGGATCTCCGGGGGATGCTGCGCCGCCAGACCCGGCTGGCGCTGCTCGCTCCACAGCCGGTAACACTTGCCCGGCCCCAGACGACCGGCCCGCCCGGCCCGCTGCTCAGCTGCCGCCCGGGACACGCGCAGCGTCTCCAGACGGGTGAGACCGGTATTGGGCAGAAAGCGCGGCAGCCTGGACCAGCCGCTGTCCAGCACCGTGGTCACACCCTCGATGGTGAGACTGGTCTCGGCGATGGAGGTGGCGAGCACCACCCGCTGCCGCCCACCAGGGTCCGGCAGAATCGCCGAGTCCTGTTCCGGCTTGCTCAGATCGCCATACAGCGGACAGATCAGGGGGCCGTCGGCAGTTCCCGCAGCGCTTGCCGTCAGCCGCTCCGCCGTCTGTCGGATCTCGCCCACACCGGGCAGGAACACCAGCAGATCGCCCGGTTCCTGCCGAGCAAGTGCCACGCAGCAGCGGCCACCGCCTCGGGCAGACGCCGACCTGCGGGCGGATCTCCAAGATAATGCACCGTCACCGGATAACTGCGGCCTTGCGCCTGCACCGCGGGCGCCCCATCCAGCAGTTCGGCAATCCGCTCACTGTCCAGGGTGGCGGACATGATCAGCAGACGCAGATCGTCCCTGAGTCCCGCAATCACATCCAGGGTCAGCGCCAGGGCCAGATCCGCCTGCAAGGAGCGTTCGTGGAACTCGTCGAAGATCACCAGTCCCACCCCCATGAGTTCAGGGTCCTGCTGCACACGACGGGTCAGAATCCCCTCGGTGACCACCTCGATGCGGGTCCTGGCAGAGATCTTGCTGTCCAGGCGTATCCGGTAACCGACCGTCTCCCCCACCTGCTCGCCCAACAGCTCCGCCATGCGCGCCGCGGCGGCCCGGGCGGCCAGACGGCGGGGTTCCAGCAGGATGATCTTCCGCCCCTGCAACCAGGACTCCTTCAGCAGTTCCAAGGGTACACGGGTGGTCTTGCCGGAACCGGGCGGTGCAGTCAGAATTGCCTTTGCTTGCGAAGCCAGTGCATGGCGTAACTCCGGAAAGGCGCTTGTGATGGGTAATGGCTTCATGGCAGGGTAAATTCGCTGGCATCCGATCCGCAGCCAGGCCGGTGAAATCGGGTCAAATGAATGGCATGTCAGGGGCTGACACAAATAGCAACAGGTCCAAGAACGACGAAATCAGCAAATCATAGCGGTAAGGAAGGTGCCGTGAGATTTGACTGCCAAAGGCGTCAGGACCCTTTCAACTTGGCCACACCGATCTTGGCTTCAGGATGATGCGCTCAGAATCAGCTCCTTGGTCAGATCGACTTCCCCCTTGGGCACATCCACCATCAACAGAATCTCGCCCTGCTTCAATCGCGCGTTGAAAGGCCAGCAACTCGTGATTGTGTTCGTGACTCGACATCAGTGCGGATACCACCGCACCGAAACCGGCCCCCGCGGCCGCACCGGCCAGCAGGGCGCCGCCGCCCAGCACAATCCCCGCAGGGGGGAAGGTCATCGCCAGCAGGCCGCCGAGGATACCGGCGGTACCGCCCAGTCCAGCCCCGATTTCGAAGCCGTGCAGCAGTTCGGTCTTCTGTAGCATACCGGCTTCCGGTAGGTCATCCAACGGTTGCTCGATGCTGGCGATCACATGGAGATGCCGTTGCGGCACTCCCGTCGCCTTGAGTTCTTTAATGATGTTCTGGCAGGAATCCACATCAGGTGTGAGAAAAAAAAGCCGGCGCATTGTGCGTTCCCCTATACAACAGACGTGACGTAAACACCCATCCCTGGGATGGTTTCAGTACGCTCGAAAAAACTCTTCAGACCTCGGTCGACGGCAGACTCTGGTACTCCCGGCTGCATTTGATGTGCACGATCGAAATCCAGATCATCGGGAAACTCCTGACCGATGATCCAGATCTGGTTCAGCTGTTCGCTCAGGGTCGGCAGCACCGTCAGTGAACTGCGGGTCCGGGCCTGATCGAAAAAGGCGAAGGGTTCATCGAGAAACAGAAACTGACTGGCCTTGACCGCCCGTCCGACCAACTCCTGCGAAAGCGCCAGACGCACCGCCAGCATGATCTGCCGTCTGGGTGCCGCTGGAGATCTCTTCCAGGTCCATGAAATCGCGTTTTTCACTGGAAAAGGCGCGTACCGTCAGGTCCTCGTCGATCTGCAGATGTTCATAGCGATTCTCGGTGAATAACGGCAGGGTCTTGCTGACCAGACCGCGAATCTTCTGGTTGAACTGGTAAGAGATCTCACGCATGGAGCCCTGCAGCAGTTCTACGGCCAGCTCGCACATTTCGATATGGTGCTGGCGTTCTTCGTTGTTCCGCTTCAGGCTCTTCCTGCATGGAACTCAGAGCCATCCACCTTGGCGATCTTGCTCTGCTCCTGGGCGATGCTCTCATCCAGCTGACCAGTCCGTTCCTGGGCTCGATCGACAAAGCCCTGAGCAGATTCTGCTCGTTGCCGACGCCTTCCCGCACTTCCGCAAAATCGGCGCGAAATCCCGCCACCCGTTCGCTCAGCCGAATCCGCTGCTGCCTGATCGGGCACCTTCGGACTCGCTGCTGCAGCAGCTTCCCCGGTGTTAGCTTCCCCAGCGTCGGGGCGCATTTCGCTGGACGCCAGTTCGTCCAGGATCGATGCCAGCGCCTGACCCGCCTCGTCCATTTGAGCCAGTTGTCGCTGCAGACTGCTGCGGCGCACCCAGGAGAGAATGAACAGCACGGCCAGGCCGGCTGCAGCATAGAGCAACCAGGAAAACAGTTCCGGACTCCAACTCGGCATGACCGCCGTCATCAGGTCGTTCAACTGAGCGGCCATTGCGTGCTCCGGGAGTTGCGTCAGCAGCACCCAGGCCCCGCCATGAGCAGGGCCAGCACCAAGAACAGGAAGCGGAAGAAACCGGCGATCCCCCTGCCCTGCATGGCGCTCTCCCGCTTGGGCAGCGCATCCTGGTAGTCGAGCGAGGCCTGCTCCAGGGTCGACGATTGGCGATTATAGTCGGTCAGACGGGTGCTGAGGTCGGACCGCTCAGCGTGCAGACGCGGCAAGGCATCCGGATCCAGTTCGATCTCCTCGATCTGCTTGGCCAGGCTGGCGCTCTCCTTGCGCGTCACCTCCATCGCATCCGCCGTCTCACCCTGCTCTTCCTGCAAGGCGTTACCGCAATACTCCAGGGTGACCAAACCGGCCATGGTCTTCACCGCATAGCTGTGGGGATGGGGCGTGGTGATCTCGCGCTGGGCCAGGTAGAAGGATTCGATGAACTCCTCGTACTCATAACCGATCAGTTCGTAGACCAGATCCGCCACCTTGTCGACGCCCCGCGCCAGGGGTTCCTCATCTGCCGCCTGGTCGGCCCTGCTGAGACGGGCGCTGTGATTGCCCGAATCATCGAGAAAACGTTCCAGGCGTATATTTTTCCCCGTCACTGGCGGTGAAATCCACCGACACCGAGCAGTGGGTCTCACCCCAGTGGATTACCTTGGCCAGATCTTCGTATTGCAGGGAGAAGGTGCGGCCGAAAAGCGCGAAACACAGGGTTTCACCAATCGTGCTCTTACCGGACTCATTGGGCCCGGTGATCGCGATCAGGCCCCGCTCCGGCAGGTCATCCAGTCTCAAGCTGGCATATTTCAGGACATTCTTGGCATGGATGCGATGAATGATCATGTCCAGCCCTCCTCGGCCAGGGTGCCGAGTTTGCGCACGACCATCTCCACGGCCTCGTCAAAAGCCGCCTGATCGAACGCCTCCCCGGAATTGCAGTCGGCGTTCCCGTTCCGCGTTGCAGTAAGCCAAAAACTCCTCTGGCGGAAGCACCAAGGTCCTCGCCGTTGGAACTGGTTGCCTGATCGGTCAAAGACATTCAATTCTCCTGATTTGTTTTATGCTGCCTGACATGGGTGAAAACCAAATTCCGTCAAGTATAGGGAGTAATCGAGAATAGGTCATCATATGGCGGAAGCGCAACGCCGTCCCAGACGGCCACTTGACAGACCGTCCTTTATCCAAACATACTGGTCGGTATGTAACGATGCGAACCAGGCCGGCGAAAATTCCCCTATGACCCCTGACATGACTCGTCGAGCACTCCTGGAAGCGGCCTTTTCCGAGATTCATCAACAGGGGTTTCAGGCGGCCAGCATCAGCGCGATCCTGCATAAACCGGCGTTACCAAAGGTGCACTCTACCACTATTTCAAAAGCAAAAACGAGCTGGGTTACGCGGTCCTGGATGAGTGGATTCAACCCTACCTGATTCGCACCTGGATCGAACCGCTGCAGAATTCCCCCACACCACCCTTGGAGCGCCTGAAACAGACCATCCGGCGGGCAGGAACCCACCTCGATGACGTGGCGATCCGATTGGGCTGTCCCTTGAACAACCTGGCGCAGGAGATGTCGCCCATCGACGAGGGGTTTCGACATCCGCACCGACCATCTCTATCAGAGCTGGATGGACGGTATTGCCGCCACCCTGGCGGAAGCGCAACGGCTTGGCTCGGTCAGAACCGACTTCGATCCTGCGGATACCGCCCTGTTTATCCTGGCCGCAATGGAAGGCTGTATGAGTATTGCCAAGAATGCCCAGAGCCGGCAGCTGTTGCTGCGCTGTGGCGCAGGCTTGCTTGGTTATCTGGACAGCCTGGCGATCTCCGAGGACTGACGAAGAATAATCAAAAAATAGTGATTTCCTGATGTTATTTCGCTTTTTTAACTTCGTTCTTGACTGGAAGTATCCGGTCATTCTGCTCTCTGTGCTGATCACGGCGATCCTCGGCAGCGGCATGCAGCAGCTGGCGTTCAACAATGACTACCGCATGTTCTTCAGCAAGGCTAATCCCCAGTTGACCGCTTTCGAACAACTGCAGAACACCTACACGAAAAACGACAATGTACTGTTCGTGCTGGCTCCGAAGAATGGTCGGGTGTTCAGCCGGGAGACCCTCGCGGCGGTGGTGGAACTGACCCAGGCGGCCTGGCAACTGCCCTACTCCCTGCGCGTCGACTCCATCACCAACTTTCAATACACCTATGCGGAAGGCGACGACCTGGTGGTCGAAGATCTGGTGTCCGAACCCGAGCAGCTGAGCGATGCGGAGCTGCTGGAAAAACAGCGGATTGCCGTGCAGGACCCGCTGCTGGTGAATCGCCTGATCTCCCCCGGTGCGCATGTGACCGGCGTGAACGTCACCATCCAACTCCCCGGTGAAAAGCTCAGCGAGGTGCCGGAGGTCGCGGAGGCCGCCCGCGACGCTGGCTGCACGGATCGCCGCCGCCTACCCGCAACTGAAGACCTGATCTGACCGGCATGATCATGATCAACAATGAGTTTCCGAAGCGCCTCCCTGGAGGACATGCAGACCCTCTATCCGGCCATGTTCCTGGCGGTGATCCTCAGTCTGGTGTTGATGCTGCGCTCGATCCCCGGCACCCTCTCGACCCTGATCATCATCATTCTGATGGTCATCGGCACCATGGGGCTTACCGGCTGGCTGGGCATCACGATGTCGCCGCCCACCACCACGGTGCCGATCGTGATCATGACCCTGGCGATCGCCGACTGTGTGCATATCCTGGTGAATTTTCTGCATGGCATGCGTGCAGGGGTGAGCCAACGGGAGGCGATGCTGGAAAGCCTGCGTATCAACCTGCAGCCGGTCTTCCTCACCACCCTGACCACGGCAGTGGGCTTTCTCAGCCTCAATTTCAGCGAGGCCCCGCCCTTTCGGGATCTGGGCAACATGGCGGCGATCGGGGTCTGGCTGGCGTTTTTCCTCTCCATCACCTTGCTGCCGGCGCTGATGATGATCCTGCCGGTGAAGGCGCTGCGCACGGACACCCGCGGCAGCCTCGCCATGCTGCGGCTGGCCGAATTCGTGATCCGCTACAAGCGGCGTCTGCTCTGGCTGATGGGGGGCTCGATCCTCTTCTTCATCGCCCAGATCCCCAACAATCGGCTGGATGACCGGTTTGTCGAGTATTTCGACGAAACCAACGCCTTCCGCAAGCCACCGATTTCACCACCGAGAATCTGACCGGCATCTATCTGATTGAATACTCCCTCGACTCCGGCCAGCCCGGCGGGGTGAGCGATCCGGCGTTCCTGCAGACAGGTGGAGGCGTTCGCCCAGTGGTACCGGCAGCAGCCCCATGTGCTGCACGTCAACACCATCACCGACATCATGAAGCGGCTGAACCGCAACCTGCACAACGATGACGACGCCTGGTACCGGCTGCCGGAACAGCGCGATCTGGCGGCCCAATACCTGTTGCTGTACGAGTTTTCCCTGCCGTTCGGACTGGACCTGAACAATCAGATCAATGTGAAAAAATCGGCCACCCGCTTCTCCGTCACCCTGGAGAATGTCTCCACCCGGGAGATGCTGGCCCTGGAGGAGCAGGCCCAGGCCTGGTTGCACGAACATGCGCCCGGTATGCGGATCGAGGGCGCCAGTCCCGCGGTGATGTTCTCCCATATCGGCGAGCGCAACATCAAGGCGATGCTCAAGGGCACCACCCTGGCGCTGGTGATGATCTCCTTCATCCTGATCTTTGCCCTGCGCACCCTGCGAATCGGCGCTGCTGAGTCTGCTGCCCAATCTGGTGCCGATCGGCATGGCCTTCGGCATCTGGGGACTGCTGGTGGGTGAAGTGGGACTGGCCCTCTCGGTGGTCAGCGGCATGACCCTGGGCGTGGTGGTGGATGACACGGTGCACTTTCTCAGCAAGTTCCTGCGCGCCCGCCGGGAGCAAGGCATGGCCGCGGAGGATGCGGTGCGCTATGCGTTCTCCACGGTCGGCACCGCCCTGTGGGTGACCTCACTGGTGCTTGATGATCGGCTTCGGCATCCTTGCCTTCTCCCATTTCCAGATCAATGCGGGCATGGGTCTGCTGACCGCCATCACCATCGGCCTGGCCCTGCTGGCCGATTTCCTCTTCCTGCCGCCCCTGTTGATGCTATTCGGAGGTAACAAGACATGATGCGAATCCTGTGGCTCCCGCTTGTACTGATCCTGCCGCTCGCTGCCCAGGCCGTCACGCCGGAGGAGCGCGGGCTTGGAGATCGCCACCGAAGTGGACCGTCGGGACACCGGCTGGCACGATTTCAAGGCCAGCATGACCATGCTGCTGCGCAACAAGCAAGGCGAGGAGAGCCTGCGAAATATGCGCACCCAATCCCTGGAGATGGAGAATGACGGGGACAAGACCCTGATCGTGTTCGATCGCCCCCCGGACGTGAAGGGCACCGCCCTGCTCAGCTACTCGCACAAAACCGGACCGGATGATCAATGGCTCTATCTGCCGGCCTTGAAACGGGTCAAGCGCATCGCCTCGAAGAACAAATCCGGCCCCTTTATGGGCAGTGAGTTCGCCTACGAGGACCTCTCCTCCCAGGAGATCGAGAAATACACCTACAAATACATCCAGGACGACCAGCTGGCTGACCAGGTCTGTCTTCCTCATCGAACGGAACCCGGTGGACCCCAACTCCGGTTACAGCTATCAACGGGTCTGGATCGACCAGCAGCGCTATGATTCCGCTGCAGATCGAGTTTTACGACCGCAAGGAATCCCTGCTCAAGACCTTGGAATTTCGCGATTACCGCCAGTATCTGGATCGCTATCTGGCGGGCCGATCGAGATGTTCATGGAGAATCACCAGACCGGCAAGAGCACCCTGCTGAGCTGGGAGCACTACGAGTTCCGCACCGGTCTGGAGGATGCCGATTTCGGCAAGAACAGCCTGAAACGGGCCAGGTGATGTTGCGCATGGTCACCTCCTCACTCTGGCCTTGCTGGTGCCCTGCCCTGGCCGCTGCAGGAGAATGGTCCGGCTACATTGAAGGTCAGGTACGCGGGTTCACCCAGGAGGCCCTGGCACCCGCAGCAGACCGACCAGACCCTCTCACTTGCGCTTGCAACCCGAGTTTTACCACAGCTGGGACGATGGCCGGCAGAGCCTGACCTTCACCCCGTTCCTGCGCTGGGACGCCCAGGACGAACGAGCGCAGCCACGCGGATATCCGGGAACTGCTGTGGATCTATGCCGGTGACCGCTGGGAGTTGCGGGCCGGCATCGGCAAGGTCTTCTGGGGGGTCACCGAGGCCTTGCATCTGGTGGACATCATCAACCAGACCGACCTGGTGGAGAATCCGGACGGGGAACAGAAGCTGGGTCAACCCCTGCTCAAGTTTTCGCTGGAGCGGGACTGGGGCATCCTCGACTTCTACGCCCTGCCCGGTTTTCGGGAACGCACCTTTCCCGGCGAGGCAGGACGGTTGCGCACCCACCCCCGGGTCGATACCGATCTGGCCAGCTATGCATCGGACGCAAAGAGCGGCACCTGGATTTTGCCCTACGCTGGTCCCACAACATCGGGCGACTGGGACATCGGTACTTGCCCACTTCGACGGCACCAGCCGCGATCCCACCCTGATGCCCGCCCTGACGGATACCGGTGAACTCGTGCTGGCGCCCCATTATCCGCAGATTCGCCAGACCAGCCTCGACCTGCAGGCCACCAAGGGCGACTGGCTGTGGAAACTGGAGGCCTTGCATCGCAGCGGACAGGACGACCCCTACAACGCCGCCACCGGCGGTTTCGAATACACCACTGTGGGTATCGCCGAAACGGACATGGATCTTGGCCTGCTGATGGAATACCTGTACGACGAGCGCGGTGAGACGGCCCCGGTGCCATTCGAAAACGATCTGTTCATCGGCCTGCGACTGACCGCCAACGACGCGCAGAGCAGCGAACTGCTGACCGGCATCATCCAGGATCTGGATTCCAGCGCCCTGATGTTCAACCTGGAGGCCAGCCGCCGCCTGGGCTCCGCCTGGAAGGCTCTCGGCGCAGGCCCGGTTCTGGATCGATGTACCCGAGGATGATCCGTTGTTCGATGTCAGCCAAGACGACTATATCGAGCTGAACCTGGCGCGATATTTTTGATCAGCGGATGTTCTGCAGATCGTAGCGCTTCAGCTTGCGATAGAGGGTTCGTTCGCTGATCCCCATCGCCTCGGCGACTTTTTTACGATTACCACCGAAATTCCGCAACAGGTCCGCGATATGCTGGGCCTCCACGCTCTTGAGGCTCGGGAGATCCTCGCTTGACGGGTCTGCCGAGCGGTCGCTTGAGCTCATCATAGACCGGCAACTCCGGCGTCGCGTACTCCTGCGTCATTGTCGTCGAGGTCACTTCCGATCCCTCGGCTTGATTCAGTTCACCCACCTCAGGGGGCATAGTTGGAGCGTCGAATTCATCACGCATGCGCAGGTAGTGTCTGATCTTTTCTCCGGTGATCAGGCCGCCTGGACTGTCCACGCTGTGCGCCACCGCCACCTGCAGGATATTGCGCAGCTCTCGGATATTCCCCGGAAAGTTGTAGCCGGACAGATACTCGAGCGCCTCATCCGTCATGCGGTAGGCGCGACCGGTCTTGTTGGCGATCCGCTTCAGAATCTCCTCACAGATCACCGGAATGTCATCCAGACGCTCCCGCAGGGACGGGATCCTGATACAGAAACAGGCAATACGGTAATACAGATCCTCGCGGAAATCCCCGCTCTTCACCCGCTCCCACAACAGCCGGTTGGTAGCGCAGACGATGCGGGCATTGGCCGCCAGGGTCTTGTTGCCGCCGACCCGTCGGAACTCGCCCATTTCCAGCACCCGCAGCAACTTGGCCTGCATATTGAGTGTCGCCTCACCGATCTCATCGATGAACAGAGTGCCGCCATCGGCGACTTCGAACAGGCCTTCCTTGGTGCCGGCGCTGCCGGTGAAGGCGCCCCGTTCGTGACCGAACACCTCGCTTTCGAACAGGGATTCGGTCACCACCGTACAGTCGAGGGCGATGAAGGGCTGCTTGCGGCGACTGGAATAACGATGGATGAAATTGGCGGCCAACTCCTTGCCGGTGCCGGTCTCGCCGATCAACAGCACCGGCGCATCACTGCGGGCCGCCTGCTCGAGCTGTTCGATGGTGCGCAGGAAAACCTTGGAGGTGCCGACGGGACGTTCGTCACTGTCCAGCTCGGTCTCGTCCCGGGCCGCAATCTCCTCCATCATCTCTCCGACATAGAGGCTGCCGTCATCCGCGCGCAGCGGATAGAGCGTGATGCGCACCCAGCGGGTGCGACCCTGCTGGTCGTAATGGGTATGCAGGCAACTGCAGGGCGGCTTCGGTCATGAAACACTGGGCATAGGGACAGTCCTCCCCCATTTCGAAACAGGGCCGGTCGCGATGATGCAGTATCTCGTGACACTTTTTCCCTTCCAGTTCCTCCCGTCTGACCTGAAAGGTCTTTTCATAGGCCTTGTTCACCGAAACCACCGAGAAATCACGCCCGATCACCACGAAGGGACGATCGTGGGTATCCACGAAGTGATCCAGTTCGATGTGCTTTTTCATCTTTTACCGCCCCTCCGAGTCCGAGTAGGCCACTCGTTGGCATACCAGCAGGATAATTCAAGTGACGCAACAGTTATGACGCCCCGTAAACCTGAGCGGTTCAGCTATCCATGCCGGGCTGTCTATCCGTTTCCGGAGTCTTTTTTTAGCTTTGTTGAACCGGGTCCATTCAATCCGGTGATTGATCACCAAACTCAGTTTGGCATTGACACCCTATGGGTGCGTGCTGATGGGACCCACGGCGGCAGGATGCCGCAGTGGAGCTTGCGGGGACATAGTCACAGCCTGTTCCGCCACTGCGCATCCGGCCGATCCGTTGGAACTGGGTTTGCCACCCATCCGCTCTAATTATGGCACCTGACAGTATACCTGACAAAACTGACACTTCTGTCAGTTCTTCTGTCATGTCAACCGTCATTTCCCTGTCACGCCTGACATTCGCGAATTCCCTTAGAGAAGATTTTATCCAACTGTAATTACTGCTTATTTTTTAATTGGCATGGCATATGCTTTAAATATTGGTGACGTTGGATCAGAAAATTTGAATGTATAGATACCCTAACGTGCCTATCAACTTATCCGGGAGGAAGGAATGCCATTGAGTATCAAGAGATGTCAGGTGAGTGCCTTATTCTTGTTTTTGTCGCTGTTCATGCTGGGTCAGGCGTGGAGCGCGAACATCGTACCGAATCAGATCAAATTGCCCGGCACCCAGCCGGAAGACCGCATCATACCCCTTGACGAGGTGAGTGTGTGTGCAAACTGTCACGGCAACTACGACCAGAATGCGGAACCCCTGCATAACTGGCGTGGCAGCATGATGGCCCATGCCGGTCGCGACCCCATCTTCTGGGCCACCCTGGCGATTGCCGAACAGGGTTTCGACGGCGCCGGCGACCTGTGCATCCGCTGTCATAATGCGGCGGGCTGGCTTGAAGGTCGCTCCGCCCCCACCGACGGCAGCGGCCTGGATGAAATCAAGGACCGCAACGGCGTGCAGTGCGACCTCTGTCACCGCTTGACCAATCCGGACGACTCCGAGCACCTGGGCGAACAGTCCGATCCCTTTGTCGCCAACGACGCCGACGAGGGCGGCAACCCGGTGGAAGGCAACTACGGCAGCGGTGAGTACGTGGTGGCATTCGACAATGGCACCAAGTACGGCCCCTATGCGGACGCAACCCCTCCTCCAGCCGCTCACAGTGCACGTCAATCGGAATATCATCGCTCCCCGGAACTCTGCGGCACCTGCCACGACGTCTCCAACCCGGTCACCGGTGATCTGGCGCACAACAATGGCGCCCAGCTCGACCTCAACTACAACGGCGGCTTCGACAGTCCGCTGGCGGACAAGGTAGCCTTCAAATACCGCCCCTATCAGTACGGCGTGGTGGAACGGACCTATAGCGAACACAAGTCCAGCCGGCTCGCCACCACCCTGGTTTCCGATTACCCGAACCTGCCTGCCGATCTGCAGGCCGGCGCCATCAAGCGTGCCTACGAGGCCGCCACCGCTGCCAGCCCGGACGGCAATTACAGTCGACGGCACCCCCCGCTACTTCACCTGCCAGACCTGTCACATGGCGCCGGTACGCGGTAAAGGGGCCGGCCGGCCGCCGGCCGGTCGTAATGCACCGCCAGTGCGTGACGACCTGCCGAAACATGACCTGACCGGCGGCAACTACTGGATGCCCGAAGCCATGCAGTGGCTGGATGCCAGAGGCCGGCTGAAGTTCGGCGGCCTGACCACGGCCGAGGTCACCGGCATGAACGCCGGCGCCGGTCGGGCCCGCAGTAATCTCGAGGCCGCCGCCAGTCTCAGCGTCACCGGCAATACCGTCAAGGTGGTCAACCTTACCAGCCACAAGCTGATCTCCGGCTATCCGGAAGGTCGTCGCATGTGGCTCAACATCCAGTGGTTAGACAGCAACGGGAATCTGATCCGGGAGGATGGCGCCTATGGTGACCTGCAGACCGAGATGGATCTGGATGGCGACGGCCTCAACGATACGGTGCGCACCCTGCTGGAACTGCATGACGACAACACCCGCATCTACGAGGTCCACGGCGGCATCACCCAGCAATGGGCCGACCAGTTGGTCAATCTGAATGTGCAGAAATATGCGGATATGCCGGTCACCTTCGACCGGGTCACCGGTGCAGTGACCTCCAACATGAGCGATGTGGCGGCCATGGCCGCCGGCAGCGCCAAACACAGTTTTCACTTCGTCCTTAACAACGAAGTGATGTCGGACACCCGGATTCCCGGCTATGGCATGAACTACAACGAAGCACAAAAACGCAACGCCCTGCCGGTGCCGGAGACCCAGTACGGCAATCCCGGACCCGGTGGCGAGTTCAACTATTGGGACGAACTGGCGCTCAACGTGCCGGCGAACGCCGCCACGGCCCAGATACGCCTGATGTATCAGCCCACCAGCTGGGAGTACGTGCAGTTCCTGTATCTGGCCAATGAGGCGCCGACTCCCAACCTCAAGGATACGGGCAAGGATTTCCTGGACGCCTGGTTCAACACCGGTATGGCGGAACCCCATGTAATGGCGACCACCAACTGGGTGAACAATGGTGACGTGGTGACGAATAGCACACCGTCGGCTGCATTCAGCTCTACCTGCATCGACCTGGCTTGCAGCTTCGACGCTTCCGCTTCGCTTGACAGCGACGGCAGTATCGTCAGCTATGCCTGGACCTTCGGCGACGGCAGCACAGGCAGCGGCATCACCACCAGCCACAACTACACCGCGGACGGCGCCTATCTGGTCACCCTCACCGTGACGGATGACGCCGGCGCCAGCGCCTCGGTCAGCCACAGCGTCACCGTATCGTCGGCCACCTCGACCAACCAAATTCCGGCGGCTGACTTCACCTTCACCTGTACTGAATTGGATTGCAGCTTCGACGGCACCAACTCCAGCGATCCGGATGGCAGCATCGTCAGTTATACCTGGGACTTCGGTGATGGCGCCGGGGCGACGGGCGCCACCGCCGCTCACCTCTATGCGGCGGACGGCAGCTATACCGTGACCCTTACCGTGACGGACGATGCCGGAGCCATGGCCAGCGTCAGTCAGACGGTCAACGTGGCAGCCGCGGTGACCAACCAGGCGCCGGCGGCCGTCTTCACGTTTACCTGCACCGACCTCGCATGCAACTTCGATGGGACCAACTCGAGCGATCCGGATGGCAGCATCGTCAGTTATGCCTGGGACTTCGGTGACGGCGCTACCGCTACCGGCGATACCGCTGCCCATACCTATGCCGCTGCAGCCACCTATAGCGTCAGCCTGACGGTGACCGATGACCTGGGGGCGACCGGTTCGGCCACCCAGAACGTGACCGTCACCGCGGCCGCCGTACCCGGTCCAGGGCCCGGACCCAGAAGGGGGAGGTAATAATAAGAAGAAAAAACAAAGGGGAAGACTTGCAGACTTTGTAAGGCAACCCGAGGGAGCCCGAGAGGCATTAGAGGTTCTCCGAGTTAAAAAGGTCTGCAACCCAATCCACTCCTGCCCGGCTTGCCGGGCAGGAGTTTTTTTTGCCCGCAGATAGACCTCTGACATGGCAGCAGCCAGGCAAACAGGCGCAGGCCGAAGGATAATCCCAGAAACCGCAGTTGACCCCTCCAATTTCGTAGTAAGCGATAGCTGCAACGCCAATTTATTTCGATCTGCTGATTCACCCGCCAGGTGAACCACGCGCACACTGAATTGAGACATGATGGATTGGGCGGAATTGCTTGGTCCAATGACCTGCGGATAGCGTAACGGACTCTTTGGCTAATTCTCCTCCTTGGCATTCAAGACATTTTGATTCTTTGCTGCGGCAAGCCTGCTTCGCACAAGACCCAATATCCATCCCAAGATCGGTAACCCGGAATAGATCTGTTCTGCCGGATCCCAGTAATCGATATGCTCGCTGACCCGTCCATCGGCATCGAAGGTTACGCGGCTGATCCCCTCCAGGCGGTGTTTTGCGCCGCCTGACGTGAAAAAAAATTCAAACCGCCACTCCAGATAGCCGCAGTCGCCCGAGCCACAATAACCCGTTACGAGAAAGCGGGCATCCCTGCAACGCTCGAACATGTGCGCAAAGACCCGCTTGACCGCCGCCAGCCCGCGCACGTCGTTGAACGGGTCCTTGAAATGGACGACCTCGCTGAACAGTGTATCGAATCGCGCGAGATCCTCAGGTTTCAGGGACTCGAAGAAATCCGCATAGGCTTTCAGTCGTTCGTGAATCTCGCTCATTTCAGCATCCTCTGTGTGAACCAAAAGTACAGTCTGTAGGGCAGGCATCTCATGAACTTGAGGATAGCGACGAAGGGGGTCGGGAAGGCGATCTCGAAACTGTCCCTGGGCAGGCGTTTGAGTATCTCCCGGGCCGCCTGCTCCGGCGAGATCAGAAATGGCATTTGGAATTCATTCTTGTCCGTCAGCGCCGAACGCACGAAGCCGGGATTGATCAGCCTCAGTCTGACACCCTTTTTGCGCAGCTCGGGATAGAGCGATTCCGCCATGTTGATGAGGGCCGCCTTGCTGGCCCCATAGGGAGCCGCCCTGGGCAGTCCCCGGTAACCGGACAGACTCGCCGAAATCAGGATCTGTCCACTCCGCCTGGCCAGCATGACCGGCAACAGCGTCTGCAGACAATTGACCACCCCCAGATAATTGACCTCGATCAGCCGCCGAAACAGTTCAGCATCAAAGGCGTCCAGACCCATGGGACTGTAGTCGCCGGCATTCAGCACCGCCATCTCAAGCGGGCCCGTTTCCGCCTCGATCTCCGCCAGCACCCGGCGCAACGCTTGCAGATCGGTCACATCCGCAACCTTGGGGAGAATACCGGCATCAGGTGCTTGTGCCGCAACCTCCTCCAGGCGCTGCCGGTTTCTGCCGCTGATAACCACCCGCCAGCCCTGCCGATTCATGGCAAGCGCCAGACATCTCCCGATGCCACTGCCGCCACCGGTGATCCACACCGTTTTGCTGCGGGGGCCTATTGCTACATTTTGTTGTTCATGCATGGCTCTCTCCAGATATCAAGCGGCTCAGACATTGTACATCTGATGCAAAATCAATTGTTGGATACCCATTTTAAGGCTGGTTCATCGCTTAAATTTAGATATAATTTGAAACTATGTACATTTATTTTATTCTAATGATGTGCATATCATACAAATATTGTACAATTATAAATCAGACATCAGTGATACGGCAGACATCCATGGAAAAATCAATGAAACGCATTGCAGTGGTTGGTAGCGGGATTGCCGGTTTGAGTGCCGCCTGGCTGCTGAGGCAGGATTACGAGGTGGTCCTGTTCGAAAGGAACAACTACCTCGGCGGTCATACCCATACGATAGAGGTGAATGAAGACGGCCGCCAATTGGCGGTGGATACCGGTTTTATCGTCTACAACGAGCCCAACTACCCGCATCTGACCCGTCTATTAGGGCACCTGGGTATCGAAACCCAGGCGACCGATATGTCTTTCGGCGTCTCCATAGGACAGGGTAGATTGGAGTATGCCGGCGACAACCTGGATACCCTGTTCGCTCAGCGCCGTAATCTCTTCAGGCGGGATTTCCTGTCCATGCTGAAAGAGATACTCAGATTCAACCAGCAATGCAAGAGCCTGTTACAAAACGATACTTTCGATGACATCAGCCTGGGGACGTTTCTCGATCACCATGGATACGGTACTGACTTTCGCAACCACTACCTGCTGCCGATGGCCGCCGCTATCTGGTCTTGTCCCACGACGGCCATGCTGGGCTTTCCGGCCGCCAGTTTTGCCCGTTTCTTCAACAACCACGGTTTGTTGAATCTGACCCAACGGCCCCAATGGAGAACGGTGTGCGGGGGCAGTTGGAGCTATGTGAAGAGAATGTCAGAGGATTTGCGGGGATCCCTGTTGGTAGACTCACCGGCGGTGGGAGTCAGGCGAAATTCTCGCGGGGTGGAAATCAGGTTGGCCAATGGCGACTGCATGGATGTCGATTCCGTGATATTGGCCTGTCATGCCGACGAGGCCCTCGCCTTGCTGGATAACCCCACCGAGCGTGAAAACGCCTTACTATCCTGTTTCCCCTACCAGACCAATCAGGCCTGGCTGCATACTGACACCGACTTGATGCCCCGGACCCGTAAAGCCTGGTCCGCCTGGAACTACCTGGCGGCGGAGGATACCCCCGGCACCACGTCGTCCGTCTCCGTGACCTACTGGATGAACCGCTTGCAACGGCTGGACGCCAGGCAAGACTATCTGGTTTCCCTGAATCCGTTGCAGCAGCCCCGGCAAGAGCGGGTCATCGCACAGATGACATATCAGCATCCGGTCTTCGACCATGCCGCCATGGAGGCCCAGCAAAGTCTGCCCGGCATTCAGGGCAGGGACCGTATCTGGTTCTGTGGCAGTTATTTTGGCTACGGATTTCACGAAGACGCCCTCAAGTCCTCGGTGCAAGTAGCAAGCTCACTGGGCGTTTCGATTCCCTGGCTGGCAAGTAAAGAGGTCGGGCGGAATCAGCAGATAGCGACAAACCCGTCGGACTATGCCGGCGCGCCGGGTCGTGCCCATGCCTAACCTCAGTCGCCTCTATCTGACACGGGTCATGCACCGACGGCTGTTCCCGGTCAACTATCGCTTCACCTATCGGGTGTTCAGTCTACTGCTCGATCTCGATCACCTGGAGGAGACAGCCAGGGGCCTGCGACTCATGTCCCTTGACCGGTTCAATGTCCTCTCCCTACGGCGACGCGATCATGGACCCCGGGATGGCACGTCCCTCAGGGCGTGGGCTGAGCAGCTACTGAGCGCCCATGGTGTCGAACTGGCCGGCGGCAAGATCCTTTTGTTGTGCTTCCCACGCCTGTTTGGCTTATGGCTTCAATCCCCTGAGTATCTGGTACTGCCAGCACCGGGATGGCTCCTTGCGGGCGGTGATCTGCGAGGTCAACAACACCTTCGGCGAACATCATTTCTACCTGCTCCAGCAGCAGGGCGAAGCCATGACCTGGCCGGCCCGGGCCGAACTGGCCAAGTGCTTCCATGTGTCACCGCTCATCGGCATGCAGGCACGCTATCGTTTCCGACTGGGCCAGCCCGCTGGCCGGCTGGACGTATCGATCGAGGAGTTCCAAGAGGATCGTCTCATGTTGGTCGCGACCCAGACCGGAGAGATGCAGCCCCTCACCGATGCACAACTGCTACGCGCCCTGCTCAGAACGCCGTTCATGACCTTGAAGGTCATCAGCGCCATCTATTGGCAGGCCCTGAAAATCTGGTTACGCGGCGCCCCTTTCTTTCGTAAACCCAAACCACCGGAGGAGCAAGTCACCTCATGAGCACACAGAGTTTAACGATCCTCGGGATCGGCAGAAGCAGCGACCGGCTTGATCGTTTCATCAAACAGCTCGATCGGCTGGCGTACGGTACGCTCAGGTTACAGGTCAGCGGCCGCACCTTCACCTTGAACGGGGAACATCCAGGGCCGGCCGGGCGGGTTGAGATACACCACCTGGATCCACTGCTGCGGCGTCTGTTCCTCAATGGCGATCTGGGCCTGGCGGAATCCTTCATTGAAGGCGAATGGAGCAGTCCGGATCTGACCGGCCTGCTGTTACTGTTGGCGCGCAACCAGCAGCGACTGACGGATCTCTCGGGCATGTCTCGTCTGGCCCGTCTGTTCATGCGCGGATACCACTGGAGCCGGCGCAATACCCGCAGAGGCAGCGCCCGCAACATCATCGCCCACTACGATCTGGGCAATGCCTTCTATGCTCAGTGGCTGGACACGGGCATGACCTATTCCAGCGCCATCTTCAAGCATCCTGACGAGTCCCTCGAGACGGCTCAGGCCAATAAGTACGATCGCATACTCGACCAGCTTGGGGCCAAACCGGGCGACCACATCCTGGAAATCGGCTGTGGCTGGGGCGGTCTTGCCGTTACCGCCGCTCAGCGCGGCATCCGGGTCGACGCGATCACCCTCTCCCCGGCCCAATTGGCTTGGGCGGAGCGTCGGGTAGAGGCCCTGCAGCTGCAGCACCTGATCGAGCTTTCCCTCAACGATTATCGCAACCTGCAGGGTCGTTACGATCACATCGTGTCGATCGAGATGTTCGAGGCTGTCGGCGAGGCCTATTGGTCGACCTACATGGACAGCCTCAGGCGACTGCTCAAACCCGGCGGACGGGCGGCGTTGCAGGTCATCACGATCAATGAACAGGCGTTCGATGACTACCGGCGCAACCCGGATTTCATCCAGCGCTACATCTTTCCCGGGGGCATGCTGCCGACCCCGAAGCACCTGCTGGAGCACGGCGCAGCAGCCGGCCTGCAACGTCATCGAGGACCACGGCTTTCGGGCGAGCACTATGCCGAGACCCTGCGTCGCTGGCAGCACAAGCTTCACAGACAACCGGGACTCATCCGGACCCTGGGATTCGATGAGCGCTTCCGCCGCATGTGGCGCTACTACCTGAGTTACTGCGAGGCGGGTTTCCTATCCGGGCATATCGACCTGCGCCAGCTGCTTTTCCAGAGCCCGGGATAAGCATTATGTCGCTCAAGCCCAGCCAACTGATCGCCTATGGCCTGCCCGGTATGCCGCTCGCCCTGTTAGGTCTGCCGCTGGTCATCTATCTGCCTGTTGTATACGCAGACAGCTATGCAATGGGTCTGGCGACAGTGGGCGGTATCTTACTGATTTCCCGCCTGTGGGATCTATTCAGTGACCCGCTGATCGGTTATCTGGGAGATCGACTCCCCCTGCAGCGTAAGCGCCTGTGGTTGATGCTGGCCGGCGCACCGGCCCTGATATTGGCGGTCAATGAGCTGTTTCGCCCCGCCGCGCAGCCGGACCCGGGTTACCTCTTGTTCTGGTCGCTGGTGCTCTACACCGGCTGGACTCTGGTAGTCATGCCTTATACGGCCTGGGGGGCAGAGATCTCCAACGACTACCGGGAGCGCTCGCATATCACCGCCGTGCGGGAGGCCTGTATCCTGCTCGGCACCCTCGGCGCTGTATTGCTGCCTGCCGGCTTTAGCTTGACCGACGCCGAGGCGCTGCGACTGCTCGGCGGGGTGTTCATCATCCTGTTCCTGGTCAGCCTTCCGTTGCTGCTGCTGGTGCCCCAACGAGCTTCAGCGAGTCCCGGACATCCAGCGAGTCCAGGCCAGGGGCTGCGGCTCCTGCGCAGCAACCGTCCCCTCAGGCAGCTCTTGCTCGCCTATCTTTTCAACGGCATCGCCAACGGCATTCCGGCCGCCCTGTTTTTGCTGTTTGTGGAGCATGTACTGGGCAGACCCGAACAGGCCTGGCTGTTTCTCGCCATCTATTTCTGTGCCGGTCTGGCGGGCTTCGCCATCTGGTTGCCGATTGCCAAGCGTTTGGGAAAGCACCGGACCTGGGCGTTCTCCATGCTGTTCGCCTGCCTGATCTTTATCTGGGTTCCAGCCGTACCGCTCACCGGACCCGGTTTGTTCATCCTGATCTGCCTGTTGACCGGCCTGAGCCTGGGGGTGGATATGGCGCTGCCGGCTGCTATCCAAGCCGACGTGGTCGATCTGGATCGCTCCAGCGGGGGTGGTGAACGGGCAGGACTGTTCTTTGGTCTTTGGGGCATGGCGACCAAATTGGCCCTGGCGTTGGCGATCGGCATCGCCTTTCCTTTGATCGAGTTTGCCGGTTTCGATCCTACCTCGACCTCATCCAACCTGACGGCGCTGGTGTTGACCTATGGTCTGCTGCCCGTGCCATTCAAGCTGCTCGCCGCACGCCTGGTGTGGCATTTTCCGATAGACCAGGCAGCGCTCCATGATCTGCAAAGGAAACAAAATGATGAAGCCTCGACGCAAATTGATCGTACTGCTCATACCGCTATTGTTCCTCACCGGTTGCTCGACCATGAAACCTGAAGACTACGCCGACGCTACGCCGGTGTTCGATCTATTTGGCTATTTTGAAGGTCAAACCAGGGCCTGGGGCATGTTCCAGGATCGCTTTGGTGAGGTGCGACGGCGCTTCACCGTCGAGATAACCGGGCAACGCAAGGGCGATCAGTTGATCCTCGATGAGCATTTCCGCTACGCGGACGGCCAGACCCAACGGCGGGTCTGGTCCATCGAACGGCTGGACGAGCACCATTTTCAAGGCAGGGCCGATGATGTGGTGGGCCTTGCGCAGGGCACGGCCTACGGCAATGCCTTGAACTGGCGTTATGATCTGCTGCTGGAAGTGGACCAGAGACAATGGCAGGTCAGTTTCAATGACTGGATGTTCCTGCAAGACGACAAGGTGTTGATCAATCGAGCCAAGGTAAGTAAATATGGTTTTACCATCGGCGAGGTCACCCTGTTTTTTCTCAAACCATGAATGCCAAACCATTACAAAGCCTGCATCACGTGGCCATCCCGGTCAGTGATATCGATCGGGCTATCGCCTGGTATACCGGTCATTTCACCTGCCAGCTCAAGTATCGGGACGCCACTTGGGCGCTGTTGAAATTCGCCAATATCCACCTGGCGTTGGTGACACCCGAGCAGCATCCGCCGCATATTGCCCTGGTCGATTCCCAGGCGGCGGAATATGGTCCCTTGACTCTGCATCGGGATGGCACCAGTTCCATTTACATACAAGACAGTGAGGGTAATCATGTGGAGATCATGCAAGATTAAATCGGTTTTTCTCAGCGCGCTGCTGATCTACAGCGGCTTGGGGATGGGTTCGGCCGCTGCCACACAGTATATCGAGCTGAAAGGCGCACGTTTTCCGGCTCAACAGACCACGGAGACCGCCAGTTTTAACCTGCAGGGCGCAGGCATCCTGAAGTGGGGCATCTGGTTCGATGTCTATGCCGCAGCCTACTACGTCGACCAGACGAACCCGCAGAATCAGCAACTGGTGATTCAATATTTTGTCCCGATCGAGGCGCGGCTGATCAAGAACGCGGCGGAAAAACATCTGTTAAAACAGCAGGGTGAAGAGATCTTTGCATCGCTCAAACCCGCCCTTGATCGGCTCCACGCAGCCATGGAGGATGTCGATCAAGGCGACAGTTATGCGCTCACCCTGTACCGGGAACGGGAACTGGTGCTGGCGCGCAACGGCGCCGAGGTCGCACGTTTCTCCGATCCGCGACTTGGGCAGAGCCTATCTCAACCTGTGGCTCGGGCATGATCCCCTCGACGAAAGACTCAGACTCAGCCTGCTCGGGGCCGAACGAAGCTCGTAACGAATCACGGCGAGACTGATGCCCGGTCGATCTTCAGTGTGTAACGCCACCTGGCCAAACAAAACGGTTGACAGTGCCGTGACTGATTTTATGATGGAGGAAACAGCCCAATCCAATCAAGTCCATGAAACACCTGCCCATCAGTCTGAGCCTGCTGAAAAAGGCCATCGACACCGTCAACGACGGCTTGGTCATCGCCGAACAGGAAGGAGACGACACCATCCTGTTGTATATCAACGAAGCCTTTGAGCGGCTGACCGGCTACAGTGAAGACGAGATCCTCTATCAGGATTGTCGTTTTCTGCAGGGGGACGACCGGGATCAGGAGGAGCGAAAGATCATCCGCGCGCAATCGAGGCCGGCGTACCCTGCCGGGTGCGCCTGCGCAACTATCACAAGGACGGCTCCCTGTTCTGGAACGAACTGAGCATCACCCCGATCCTCAACGAGGAAGACGGCATCACCTATTACATCGGCGTGCAGAAGGATGTCAGCCGTGAAGTAGAGATCGAACAACAACTCGCCGAGGCCCGGCAGCGCATCCGGGAACTGGAAGATGAGATTGCCGCCCTCGGCAAATCCAGGTAACCATTGGCGAACCGTAAAGCAATCCATACGGTTTTTTCGCTTCTGCGCCCCAGCCTCCCTGTCAGTGGGGATGGTGTTTTTGGAGAGCAGAAAGACTTGCTGGTGACACAAGCGAATTGACAACCCTGTCAGCCATTGGCCATCTCGATCTTGGCCGCTACCCGGGTGGTATTGAGCAACTGCCGATCGATCACACGGGGATAGAGGCGATGCAGGGCCTCGACCCGCCGGGGATTGCGGCAGGCGTCCCGTTCCAGCTGTCCCCTAGTCTGCTCACTGACGCCCGGTAATTGGAGTAGCCAGGGGGCCAGATAGCCGGTCCATTCGTCAACCAGTTGTTGTTCCAGCGGGTTGTTCCAATGTGCTCTCACCAACAGTTCCGGAAAGCTGCTTGGCGACAGTTCTCTTCCCACCAGATCCGAAGGACAAAGGGCCTGCATACCGACTCCCGCGCCGTTGTTACGCCGCTGAAACCATTGGCGATGGCCTGCACTGACTCGGATCAGACGTTCCAAGGGCTCCACCCGGCTGTGCGGATAGGCCGCAATCGCCAGGGCGGAACTCAAGGCCTGCCAACGCTGTTCCCTGATCCCGGGGATCAGATCCGCATCTGCGGTGCTGCCCAACAAGGCCAACGGCATCTGCTGTTTGTCCAACAACCACAGCTCATAGTGATCTTGCAATGGAAACGGCAGCTGTTGCAGAAGTCCCGAGCTGAGTTGATTGGCGATGAGATCAGCGGCTGCCTCCAGTTGATCCTGATCGAGACTCGGGTCGGTCGGCATACGCCGCAGGCCCTGCGAGGGATTCCAGAAGGCATAGCGATAGTAACTGAGGGCCTTCTGCTGCCGATTCAGACTTCCCCAGCCGCCAACCTGCCGTTCGACATGGACTTGAATCTCCCACTGGTAGCCGTCTCTGCTCAGGGCTCGAACGAAATCCGCGTTGGCAACCTGTAAGGTGCCGAGATACGGATTCAGCAGGCGAGTCCCGTAACAGTGAAGCTGGTTCATGGCAGATTCCTCAGCTTGGTCTGGATCCGCTCGATCAGTTCGTAACCGATATCCTGAAGTTCCGGATCGAGCACCTCGAACAGATACTCCACTTCATCAAGTACGGTCTCGAGTTCCTGTCGGGAATTGAGCCGGTCCAGGTTGCCGGCCACCTGTTGCATATAGCCATACGGGTCAACTCCGTGCATCAGGCCTTCTCCCCCCAGACCGCATAGACCGGATCGGAATGCGCCAATCTGGCCGGCATATTTATCGTCCAGCGGGCGCGGCAGACCGCGCAATGACCAGGTCTCCAGATTGCTAAATCCGCCGGCCAGGAGAAAGTACTCCAACACCAGGCCCATGCGTTCGAATTCATGTATGCCTTCCCAGACCCTGACCACCTTGGGGGGGAACCAGCGGTTGGAGAAGGTGACGATGAATCGGCCTCCCGGTTTGAGTATCCGCTTGACCTCCGCGAAGACCTCCACCGGTTTGATCAGATACTCCACCGAGACGGTGCAGACCACGGCATCGAACCGATTGTTCTGCATAGGGCAGTTCCGGCTGTAGATTCAGATCGTGCACCAGCCGCTCGGCCAGCAACGGATTGGCATCCAGCTCCTGCTGATTCATCCCCAGACCGGCCACCGCCTGCAACTCGAGGGCGGCCGGCAGATGGGACTTCCAACTGGTCATCAGGTCCAGCACCTCACCCCCCTTGGGCAGCAGCCTTGCATACAGGGCTTCGATCTGGCTGAGGGCGCTGGTGTCCAGATGGTCGACCAATCTCGGCTTGGCATAGAATACCTCGTCCGCCTCGGGGGCGAAGCGGATATAAGGGATGTCTGACCAGAAATCGGTCGGCAGCCCCCGCCAGCGCGCCTGCATGCCGGGCCCGCCGATGGTGACCCGTTCGGCAATGTCGTGACAGGAGCCCCCGTGTTCCTCCCCTGCCGCCCAGATATCGAGGATCCTGGTCGTCAGGCTCAGCTCATGCGCAGCCAGGGGATGGTTGAGATCCACCGTCAGCTTCTCATCGATCTGCGCCACCCGGAACGGGGTCAGATCCTCGGGGAAGATGCCATGCACCCCGCCGATGAAACCCCTGGGATAGAAACGTCCCGCCCGGGGCTCGATGTAGTTACCTTTGCGAAACCGCCGGTTGAACGACGCGCTGGGTATCGCAATGCATTCCCGATCGCTGATAGCCCTCGATCAGCTTTCCCGCCGCCAACTTCTGGTTGCAGCGCATGACCGGCGGGCTTGGACATCAGCTGAGACTCCAGCTCCGGCGGAAAGATGTCGCGCCAGAGATTCAGCTTGGGCGCCACCTGACAGTCGGTATGACGGGCGAACTCACTTTCCCATTGCAGATCGAAGCGCATGGAGCACATGGCATGGGAATGGGTCAGTTCCAGTCTGTCGCGTCGTGTCCGATGCAAGGTCTGCATCAGCCACCAGGTTGTCGATCAGCACCACCGATGTATCTTGCATGAGGTCCTCCAGGTCGTTGCGCCTCGAACCCGTCAATACCAAGCAGGCGAATCAGTCAAGGCGCAATAGTTTGCACAAATAATGTATAATTATTTTAGTCTATTTCCTCCGAGTCAAGTAATTTTTGTACAATTAATCCCATCGAGGCGAGTCCACCCCTAAGGAGTGATGGTTATGTCCAATAGCATCGTCAACCTGCGCAAGGATTTTGGCTTGATCGTCATTGGCGACGAAATCCTGTTCGGCCAGCGCGAAGATCGCCATTTCACGCAGATCCGAAAACTGCTGGACGAGCGCGACTTGCGCCTGGCTCGATGTTATCTATTGCCGGATGAAACGATCTGTTTGAGCCGCCACCTGAAACAGTCGATGGCGGAATCGATACCGGTGTTTGTGTGCGGCGGGATCGGGGCCACTCCGGATGACCTCACCCGCGACTGCGCCGCCCAGGCGGCCGATCTGCCCCTGGTCAGACATCCGCAGGCCGCTGCCCTGATCGTGGAACGGTTCGGCCAGGCGGCCTACCCGAGCAGAATCCGAATGGCGGATCTGCCGGCGGGTTGCGAGTCTGATTCCCAACCCCTACAATCGGATACCGGGTTTCTCCGTCGGCGAACACTATTTTCTCCCGGGCTTCCCCCAAATGGCCTGGCCGATGGTGGAGTGGATATTGGATGAGATCTATCACTTGCCCAAGATTCAGGCGCTTCGCGAGCGGGCCCTGAAGGTGCGAAACACGCCTGAGAGCAGTCTGGTGCCGGTCATGGAGGCCCTGTTGGATCGCTTTCCAGGCTTGAAGTTGTTCAGCCTGCCGCACCTGGGGGAAGACCCCCATATTGAGCTGGGATTTCGCGGTGAAGGTGATCTGGATCGGGCGATACAAACACTGCAAAGCCTGCTGTCCACCCAGGGCGTGCCATTCGAGGAGTTGCCTCAGTCGAAGCCTCGGACAAACTGATCCGACAGGCCTTGGACCACCAAGTCTCAGCCGTCCTTTTGTTTCTTCATGCTCTCCTTCAAGATATCTCCCAGGGTACCGAAGCCCTGCTTGGGCTTGGCGTAGGCCTCTACCGACGGGGTGATATCCACTGCCGCGCCCTGCTCAGGAGGAACCTCGGTATTCAGGGAGAGACCGATACGGTGCTTTTCCATATCGATGCTGAGGACCTTGACCTGGACCCGCTCCCCCACATTCAGCACCTCCTGGGGATGACTGATGCGGCGACCCGCCCCCAACTCACTGATATGCGCCAGTCCATCGATGCCGGGGGTCAGTTCGATGAAGGCGCCGAAGGGTTGCAACCGGCTGACCGTCCCCATCACCAGACTGCCCACCGGAAATTGGCTCTGGACTTCCGACCAGGGATCTTTCTCCAGGGCTCGAATCGACAGGGAGATCTTTTCCGGATGTCGGGGATTGTCGGTCTGCTCGATCCGCAAGACCGACACCTCCACCTCCTGCCCCACCGACAGCAGATCTTTAGGGTGCTCGATTCTACCGAAGGCGAGTTCGCTCACGTGCACCAGGCCTTCAATCCCACCCAGATCGATAAACGCGCCATAATCCTGCAACGAAGAAACCTTGCCCTTCAGCACGGCGCCCACTTCCAGACGGGCCCGGATCTCGGCGGCCAGCGCACGCTGCTCCTCTTCGAGCAGGACCCGGCGCGACACCACCAGATTGACATGCCGACCCATTTCCAACTTGGTGATGCGAAACGGCAGGCGCTGCCCGACGAAGCTTTGCAGATCTTCCACATAGGCGATGTCGATCTGGGAGGCGGGACAGAAGGCGCGCGTGCCGGCCATCTCGACTTCCAGGCCCCCCTTTGTGGTCCCGGTGACATGGCCCTCCACCTGTGCCTGCTCATCGTAGGCCCGTTGCAGCGCTTCACTGCCGTGCATGCGTTTTGCGTGCTGAGTCCCCAGCAACAGGGCGCCCGACGCCTCGTCCTTGCCGCTAACCACGCTCGAGATGGTATCACCGATATTCACCGTGCGGTTGCCATCGGTATCCGTCAGTTCACTGAGTTCGACGATTCCCTCAGTTTTCCCTCCGAGGTCGATGAAGGCATTTTCACCCTGGATCGACACGATCTTGCCCCTGACCTTGTCACCGATCTTGGGTTGCCGTTTCCTTGGGGCGGGTTGCTGTTGCTCGTACTCTCCCAGGAGCGAGGCAAAATCGTCGTTATCTGTCATATCCGGTTACACCTGTGCTGGTACTTGAAGGGATCTTACCACGATCGGATAGACGCCATGCAGCTTCAGTTTATCGCGGCATTCGGTATCCCGAGAAGCCGCTTGTTCCAGCCCCGGCTCAGCCTGATTCAGAGGCGGGCTGGAGGCGGATTGGCAGACTCAAAGCCAATATTAAATGATAGTATAGGATCTTGATTCTGGCGGACGTGCTATAAGATGTTTATAGGTCAAAACCTGATGGTCATGAGGTGAAGTATGGCGACTGAAGCTGATCCGATCCCCGGATGCTGGTATCGACATCTCGACAAAGGTCAGGAGTTCTGCGTGATCGCAACGGATGACGACCAAAGCCTGATAGAAATCCAATATTTTGATGGCGACCTGGAGGAAATCGAGCTGCAGGACTGGCAGCAGATGGAACTGGAACTCATCGATGAACCTGAAAACTGGGCCGGCGCCCTGGATATTGCCGAGATAGACGATTTCGGAACCTCCATAACCGATACCCCGCCGGATGCCTGGAGACTGCCGGCTATCGAGATTCATGATAAGGAATCAACTGCCGCATACGCGCCATTCGAGGAAACGGCGGATGACTGGGAGGAAGGAACACCGCGCGAGGAACCCTGGGAATCACAATAGATTGGCGATCGTCACCCCAGGTCAGGGCATGGCGTCATGTTTGATCAGACAGACCCGTCCTATAATCCCCCTGTTGTCCCTATCATAGGCGGCCTTGAACAAGCCGTTCCGTGCGATCCAGACCCATGAATCACAAACAGCAACACACGCTGAACGCCATCATGCAAGAACCCGCCAGTGGCAATATTCACTGGCGGGATGTGGAGTCGCTATTGGCCGCCCTGGGCACAGAAATTCGGGTGATGCATGGCGCCAGGCTGCACGTGATCTTGCACCAGGTCGAGGGCACCCTGCATCGCCCTCATCACGGCTCTGTGCTAAGCAAACAGGATGTTCGTCATCTGCGGGAATTCTTGCACAACGCAGGACTTTGAACGTTCATTTCCGGCGACGCCACGCAGGATGCTTTCCGGCACGAAATACTCAAAAATCGGTAATCTCAGATAGAAAACAAAAAGAGCGGACGCACATTGCCCGTTACCGTGTGCAAGCGCTGGGATTTCTCCTCGTACATGCGCAGATCGGCGACCCGGATCAGATCATCCACGTCACGCGCATCCTCAGGAAACAGGGCCGTACCGATACTCGCATTGAGGCAGGTATCGCGTCCCTGGACCTCGTAGGGTTCCCGGATAGAGAGCCTTAATCGCTGGACAAACTGCTCGAGTCCCTCCGCCGTATCGATGGTCGGAAGAATGATGGCGAACTCATCGCCGCCCACTCTGGCGGCCAGATCGGTCTCCCTGACAATCTCGCCAAGCCTCGCTGAAAAGGCCAACAACAGCTTATCTCCGTATTGATGGCCCAAGGTGTCATTGACCTGTTTGAACCCGTCCAGATCCATATACATCAAGGCAAAGGGCTCGCCCGTTCGTTTCGAACGCTTGACTTCGATTTGCAGGCGTTCTGTAAACTGGGCCCGATTCGGCAGGCCGGTCAAGCCATCGTGCTGGGCGGCATGACGGGCATATTCCAATTCATCCTGCAAACGCTTGTTGAGATGAGACAAGCGTCTGGTTTGAATGGCATACAACAGCGGCAACACGAGTAAACTGATCAGAAGACCGGCGGCCATTTCAGGATTTGCCCGCCAATAACCGGAAGACACTGCGACCAGGGAAAAAGCAACGATTCCGACCGCCTGGGCGAACAGCAGGTATTTCACGCCGAAGCGCAAGCCGTTGCCCATGATGATCCAGAGTAACAGCGGAAAGAATATTGCGCCAAAATCTCCCAGCAGATACAACCCGGCGGATACGACTGCGAGGTCCAGGACGATATTCAAGGCCCGTCGATAAGGGCTAGCACCAGGGAAATGTCTTATCACCTGCCACGCCGACAGGCTGTAGATCAGATAGCCGGTTGCCAGTATGACGACCAGGTCTGCGCTTGGAGTCTGATACCAGTCCGATAGAAAAAAGCCGCTGAACAGATAGGCCGAGCAAAAGGCGAGGATAATCACCCGAACTACTGCCTGGGAAAGCTCCTGGTCTGTTTCCGCATCGTTATCCCACGCAAACAATTCTTTCAAGGTACTAAACATGAGCACTAATCCACCTGCGATAAGCCCCACTAAGACCCTTTGCTTGAAGCGGGATATTCGGAATTGCACAAAGCGTCCAGTATATCCTGAATAATTCCCTAAAATAAGCCTCTGTCATGCTTCCGGACGCATGTGTGGGAACAACAAGACATCACGAATTGAAGGGGAATCGGTCAGCAGCATGACCAATCGATCTATCCCTATCCCCTCACCGGCGGTGGGCGGCATGCCATGCTCCAAGGCCCGCACGTAATCCTCGTCGTAGTGCATGGCTTCCAGATCACCGGCGTTCTTTTCCTCCACCTGCTTGCGAAAGCGTTCCGCCTGGTCTTCCGCATCGTTGAGCTCGGAGAAGCCATTGGCGATCTCGCGCCCCCCGACGAAGAACTCGAACCGATCGGTGACAAAGGGATCGTCGTCGTTACGCCGCGCCAGGGGCGACACCTCGGTGGGATAGGCGGTGATGAAGGTGGGATTCATCAGACGGTTTTCCACCGTCTTCTCGAAGATCTCGACCTGGATCTTCCCCAGACCATAGGACGGTTTGAGAGGGATCTCCAGGCGCTGGGCGATCCGCCGGCTCGCCTCGAGATCATCTAACTCCGTCGGCGCTGAGAGCCGGATTGAAGTGCAGAATCGAACCCTTAACCGTCATGCGTTGAAACGGGCTGCCGAAATCGTAGGTCTCGCCCTGATAGATCACCTTGGTCGTGCCCAAGACCTCCTGGCAGAGATTCCTCAGCATGTCTTCCGTGAGGTCCATCAGATTGTGATAATCCGCGTAGGCCTCGTAGAACTCCAACATGGTGAACTCGGGGTTGTGCCGGGTGGAGAGCCCTTCGTTGCGGAAGTTGCGGTTGATCTCGTAGACCCGTTCGAAGCCTCCGACCACCAGGCGCTTGAGATAGAGTTCCGGCGCGATGCGCAGAAACAGGTCCATATCCAGTGCATTGTGTTTGGTGGTGAACGGGCGGGCCGTGGCGCCACCCGGGATCACCTGCATCATGGGGGTCTCCACCTCCATGAAGCCGCGGGTGTTGAGATAGCTGCGAATGAACTGCACGATCCGGGTCCGGGTGCGGAAGGTCTCACGCGTCGCCTCGTTCATGATCAGATCCACATAGCGCTGGCGGTAACGTTGTTCCTGATCCGACAGGCCGTGAAACTTCTCGGGCAACGGGCGCAGCGCCTTGGTCAACAGCCGGATCCGGTCCACCTTGATCGACAACTCACCGGTCTTGGTCTTGAACAACTGCCCTTCCGCACCGATGATGTCGCCGATGTCCCACTTCTTGAACTGATCGTTGTAAATGCCCTGGTCCAGTGAGTCGCGCTGCACGAACAACTGGATGCGACCTGACATATCCTGCAGATGGGCGAAACTGGCCTTGCCCATGACCCGGCGGCTCATCATGCGCCCGGCGACGCTGACCCGAAGCGCCATGACCTCAAGCTCTTCTGGCGACTTTTCGTCATACTCCACATGCAGTTCACCCGCCATGCAGTCACGGCGGAAATCGTTGGGGAAGGCATTGCCCGCTTGGCGCAGCTTGTCGAGTTTTTCCCGGCGTTGCGCAATCAGTTTGTTTTCGTCCAGTAGTTGTTCGTTCATGATGGATATTCGAATCTGTGTCTATAAACCGCTCTTCAGGCTGGCCTCGATAAACTGATCGAGGGCGCCGTCCAACACGGCCTGAGTATTGGCGGTTTCCACCCCGGTGCGCAGATCCTTGATGCGGGAGGCATCCAGCACGTAGGAGCGGATCTGGCTGCCCCAGCCGATATCCGACTTGGAATCCTCCAGCTCCTGTTGGCTGGCGTTGCGTTTTTGCACCTCCAGTTCGTAGAGTTTGGCCTTCAACTGTTTCATGGCGGTGGCCTTGTTCTTGTGTTGCGAGCGATCATTCTGGCACTGCACGACGACCCCGGTGGGGTTATGAGTGATGCGCACCGCCGATTCCGTCCGATTGACATGCTGGCCACCGGCGCCGCTGGCGCGGTAGACATCGATGCGCAGATCCGCCGGATTGATCTCGACCTCGATGGAGTCATCGATCTCCGGCGAGACGAACACCGCGGCAAAGGAGGTATGCCGGCGATTGCCGGAATCGAATGGAGATTTCCGCACCAGCCGATGCACGCCGATCTCGGTGCGCAACCAGCCGAACACATAATCGCCTTCGAAGCGCACGGTCGCGCTCTTGATGCCGGCCACCTCGCCGGCCGATGCTTCGATGATCTCGGTCTTGAAGCCATGGTGTTCGCCCCAGCGCAGGTACATGCGCAACAACATCTCCGCCCAGTCCTGGGCCTCCGTACCGCCCGATCCAGCCTGGATATCCAGGAAGGCGTTGCAATGATCCGTCTCGCCCGAGAACATGCGCCGAAACTCCAGGCCGGCCACCTGGGTCTCGTAGTTTTCGAGGTCAGCTTCCACGGAGGCGATGGCCGCTTCGTCCTGCTCATCCACAGCCATTTCCAACAGATCCGCGGCATCGTCCAGCCCCTTGAATAGCCCCTCCAGGGAGAGCACCACCAGCTCCAGGCTGGCCCGTTCACGCCCCAGGGTTTGCGCCCTCTCCTGATTGCTCCAGATCGCCGGATCCTCCAGCTCTCTGAGCACTTCGGTCAGACGTTCCCGTTTCGCTTCGTAGTCAAAGATACCCCCTAAGGGACTGTGCACGCCCCTTCAGGTCACTGACCTTGTGGGTGATAGGATTGGTCTCTAGCATGGTTATGAACTCGCGAAAAAACCATAAGATACTACACCAGCCTCAAATGAAGATGAAAGCTGGCTGGCGAACGCCCCGAGGATTCTGTCCGGCTTTTTCCGGCAAACACGGGGGTGGAACCCGGCAACCGGCTTTTTGTGCTTCGCTCGTCTGTCCTCAGGAGCGATGGACTGGAGTGTGCACGGCATCCTGGCCGACCGGCACCGATTGGCTCTGACCCATGGCTCTACGAAAGAAACGCTGCATGAGGCCAATCGTTCCGGCATTACCCTGCAGATTGAGCAGCGCCGGCGGTACTCCTTCCGTCATCCAACCGGAATAGGCCATGATTACCTCGTTATCCCAGCTCGCAGGGGGTTTGAGGACCCTGGTTTCCCGGTAGAGCCCTTCCAAAGAGACCCGTTTGCTGCAACCGACCTGGAACAGGCCATCCAGCAACTCTCGCTCCGCTTGCTCCAGATATCGCCGGGTCACCTCGGGCCGCTCCTGAAAAATCAGCGCGATGGCGTTCTCGCTGAGCCCCATTTCGTGGCGAAACAGAAACCTTTTACGCCGCCCCTCGGAAAGCCTCCGAATCAGCTCGACCAACAGCGTCGACCAACCACCCTCCTCGTCCAGATCCCTGGGCATGAATGTGATCAGGGCATTTGTGTTGGCCTTGAGCGGTGGTTTGAACGAAGGACTTTCCAGGCTGGTGAGAAAAGCCAATTTCAATGCCCTGATGTCTTTGCATCGGAGGCGGGCATCGATCAACTGAGCCCACACCGACAGATAGACCGCCTGACCTTCCTTACCATTACCGCATTGCCGGGCGATGAAGCGATAGACCCTACCCCGATACCTTTCATAATACGCCTTGAAGGCATTCTCGTCCCCCGCCAGCAACTGCTCAAGCAGCGCCTCACTGTCAAATCGTCTCTTCGTCACCAACCTGACCTCCTGCAGGATAATGGGAAAACAACCACGATCATGCGATTAATTGGTAGAATTCCCGATAGCGCTGCCGACCAGGAACAGTCTGTTTCGAATCGAGTCAACAGCACTGGCCGCGGGCAGCTCGGCGGCCGCTGCATGACCAGCCAATCCGGCGCGGTCCGGTTAAACTGTAACAGGTTAATTCGAATCCTATGGACATCAGCGTCATCGTACCAACCTACAATCGAGCGCATGCCCTGCCCCGTGCATTGGATTCAGTGTTGGCCCAGCGACTGCCCCCCGCTGAGATCCTGATCATCGACGACGGCTCGGAAGACGAAACCCGCCAGCTGATCCAGGCGCGTTACCCGAACTGCCGCTACTTGCCACAGGCCAATCATGGGGTCAGCCAGGCTCGCAACAGGGGAATCCAGGAAGCCCGGGGAACCTGGTTAGCTCTGTTGGATTCGGACGATGCCTGGCTGCCGGACAAATTGCAACTCCAATACCAAGCCCTGCAAGACCAGCCGGAGCATCGACTCTGCCACACCGACGAGATCTGGATGCGCAATGGTGTCCGGGTCAATCCCATGAAAAAACATGCCAAGCGCGGCGGCTGGATATTCCTTGACTGCCTGCCCCTCTGTGTCATCTCACCCTCCGCCGCATTGCTGCATCGCTCCCTGTTTGCGGAGTTCGGCGTGTTCGACTCCTCCCTACCCGCCTGCGAGGACTATGACCTGTGGCTCAGAATCTGCGCCAGGGAGCCGGTGCTCTATATCGAGAAACCCCTGGTGGTGAAATATGGCGGTCATGCGGATCAACTCTCCCGTAAACATTGGGGCATGGATCGTTTTCGGATTCGCGCCCTGGAAAAACTCATCCGCACAGGGGACCTGTCCCAGCAGTATCTGACCGCCGCCATCGATACGCTGGTGCAAAAGGCCCACATCATGGCCCAGGGCGCGGCTAAGCGGGGGTATGCACAGCGCGCTGCTGCGTACCGACAACTGGTGGAGGATTATCGAACGCTGCACCCTCTCTGCTAAATGATCCAGGCGCGTCTCAACCTGGCGGTGGCGCTGCCCGCCGAGGCCAGGGCCATCAACCAACTGCTCGGCCTGCACCGGGTGCAACCGGACCGGGGTGCGCCCCTGTATGCCGGCCATGAGATTGCCCTGGTCATGACCGGACAAGGGCTGGATGCGATGCAGGCGGGTGTCAGGCATCTGCAGGGGCGCAACGGCACACCGTACGCGGGCTGGATGAATATCGGGATTGCCGGTCATGCCGAACTCCCTTTGGGCCGGGTGATCATGGCCTCACGAGTCATCGATCCGCAGCATCAGCGCAGTTGGGAGTTGCCGACCTTGCCATGTCCGGACTGCACGCGCGGCCAGGTCCAGACGGTCGCTGCAGCGGTGACCGATTATCCGGATATGTGGGTCTATGATATGGAGGCGGCAGGCTTCGTCGCCACCGCACTGGAATTCGCTCCGCTGGAACGAATCCGGGTGGTCAAGATCATTTCCGACAATCGCAGCAACCCAACCCGGGCAATTAACGCTAAAATGGTCAGAGACCTGATGCAGCAGCAGTCCTCGCTGATCAGACAACTCGTCAACAGGATGCAAGCCGATTATGACCCACTATCCGCCCCGTAAGATACTCGTCACCGGCGCCAGCCGGGGAATCGGCGCCGCCATTTCCCGATGCCTGCTGCAGGATGACTATGAAATCATCGGCATCGGCCGGGATTTTTCGGATTGGCAAGAGCTGCCCAAAGGAATGGAAGCCGTTACCCTGGATCTCGCGGATTTGGACAACCTGCCGCACAGACTGGGCGAGATCGCCCGGCTCCATCCCGAATTGGATGGTCTGGTGCTGAATGCGGGCTATGGACGATTCGGTTCACTCGAGGAATTCTCCTATCATCAGATTCGGGAAATGGTGGACACCAACCTGGTGCAACACATCTTCGTTGCCCGCACCTTTCTGCCCCGCATCAAGAAGCTCAACTCCGGCGACCTTATCATCATCGGCTCGGAAGCGGCCCTCAGCGGTGGCAAGCGAGGGGCCGTCTATTCCGCGTGTAAATTTGCCCTGCGGGGTCTGGCCCAGTCCCTCAGAGAGGAGTGCAGCGGCAGCGGCATTCGGGTCTGCCTGATCAATCCCGGCATGGTTTCCACGGAGTTTTTCAAAGACCTTGCCATCGCCCCCGGTCCCGACCCGACCAATCATGTACGGCCGGATGATATCGCCGAAACCGTGCATATGGTGCTCAAGGCCCATCCGGGCACCGTATTCGATGAAATCAATCTTAACCCATTGAAGAAGGTCATCCAGTTCAAGCCCGCATGAGCCGTGTTTACGAACCCATAGGCATAGTCCATTCCTGTTTCCGGGAGAAATTCGGCATACCCCGGCAACCGGGTCTGGTACCCGAGGCGCAGGGCAGGCTGGAGATTCTGCCCCCTTACAACCGCAGTGAGGCATTTCGCAACCTGGAAGACTACTCCCACCTCTGGCTCATTTTCATCTTCCATGCCGCTCTGCGCGAATATTGGCGCCCGACCGTGCGACCGCCCCGGCTCGGCGGCAATCAGCGGGTCGGGGTGTTCGCCACGCGCAGCCCGTTTCGGCCCAATCCGATCGGTCTCTCCAGGGTGGAATTGCGCACGATCGATCGTTCCGGGCCAGGAATTAATCTAATCCTCGGAGGTGTGGACCTGCTGGACCAGACGCCAGTGCTGGACATCAAACCTTACCTACCCTACGCCGATGCGCTTGACGACGCCAAGACGGGATTTGCTCCGACCCAGCCCCCCAACCCGCAGCAGCTGAGCTTTGCGCAAGGCGCCGAGGCATTCCTGGCAGGCCTAGACCGGGCGTTCGCGGACCATTTGCGCCGCTTGATTCGCCAGGTCCTGGAACAGGACCCACGCCCCGCCTATCTGCATGACAACGAGGCGCGCCAATGCTTCGGTATGCAGCTCTATGACTATAATATCCGCTGGTGCGTGCTGTCCGATAGGCTGGAGGTCAGCTCGATCTCACCCGTGGTGTAGACCCTGTCCGGCGGGTCAATATAATGTCGCCGTGTCGGGCCAACCGATAAAGCGCTCGGGTAAACTCGATCGCATATTGATCAAACCAGTGCGATGCCAAAATTTTCACAGGTCAGCGGTTTTTGCTCGACAATACCCCCAAAGCGTTTGAAAAATATCACAAGATTGGACAGTTTCGGACGCTAACCAGGGGGATTGGCAGATAGACTCGATCTTTCAATCAGATACATTAATCACGACTTTTCACTGCCTTAGGTATCCCTGTTATAGACTGCCCCCAGCAAGCGATGAATAGCGTCACAGTCACCACCAACTCCCGTAGAGCCGACCTCCTGAGCGCCTTCCTCAACCAGGTACCTGGACGGGTCAACGGGATTCTCGAAAACTGGCATCAATTAGTCCAGGGTGACTGGAACGGGGCGTTGCTTACGACGTTGCTGGAAAGACTCCAGACCTTAGTGGAAGCCAGCGCCAAGTTTCAGGTCGAGCGGATCAGCTCGAGTGGAAAGTCGCTCCTCTCCCATCTTTCTACTTACAATGCTGCGGCCAAAAAACCCCAACATGATGATCTGGTGGCATTGGATGGCCTGCTACACGCATTCAGGGATGCCGCGCTCGAGGCCTGCCAACAACACACGACCCGCGAGCCCGCGGCGGCTCGCCAGCAGGTCCCGCCAGATGGCAGGATCTATCTGCTTGGACTCGAGGCTTCGGCCCCCAATCTGGAACAAGGCTTAGCAGCCCAGCTTTTTCAGGTCGAGAGGGTAACGAACACGCAACCCCTCTTCGAATTACACAGGAGCAAGCCTGCCGCCTCCAGTGCGGTAATTGCCCACATCGAATGGTTGCAGGAACTTTTTCCAGACTCCAAGGAAGGTGGCCTATGGCAAAGGGAGGGTGGCTTACCCGGCATGCCGGTGGCGTTTATTGCCGATACCAATGACCTGCAGACCCGCCTCACTGCGATGCGGACGGACGCCAAGGCCTACTGGTCCTTACCCGTTGACCCGTCGGTTGTGGCGAGTCGCATGCGCGAGCTGACCTCACCGCAAAGTCATGCTCCGTATCGTATCTTGATCGTCGAGGACGATCCGGCGCAGGCCGATTTCGCCAGCGCCATTCTGGGCAAAGCCCATTTCGAGTGCCGCAGCGTCACGGAACCATTGCAGGTCATGACAGTCCTGGATGAATTCAGGCCCGACCTGATTCTGATGGATCTTTACATGCCTGATGCCAGCGGCAGTGAATTGACTGCCGTGATCCGTGAACAGAACGAGTTCATGCACACCCCGATCGTGTTCTTGTCCGGTGAGCAGGATCTGGACAAGCAACTCAGCGCGCTCAGTTGTGGTGGTGAGGATTTCCTATCCAAGCCCATCGGCCCCAAGCAGCTCATCAATACAGTCACCCATCGTATTCGACGGGCGGCTCAGCTAACAAACCGACTTGGATCGTTCAAACGCGCTGAGCATGCGGGCGGCATCGGCACCAGAGATCAGTTGTTTGAAAGAGTCGAGATCCTGTGCCGTACCGAACCCTCCGTAAAACAGCAACACGCGGTGCTCTACCTGGATCTTGACAAGGCGGATGAAATCATCAAAAAGATCGGCATTGGCGGCATGGATGCGGTCCTGACTGAACTCGGCAATCGCTTACGTCCGATCGTGCAGCCCGCGGATCTTCTGAGTCGGATTGGTGATCACAGTCTTGGCATGGTGGCAAGCAATCGCTCCAAGGAGTCACTTGTCGTTCTCGGTAAGAAACTGTGTAAAGCGGCCGCTGACCGAGCGGTCGAGATCGAAAATCATGCGCTCCTCATCACTTTGAGCATTGGCGCCTATCTCATCGATGATGCGACGCAGGATGCCCGTTCTCTGTTCTTTCAGGCCAAGCTCGCCAGTCGAGTCGCCCATAAAGGGGGAGGCGACCAGATGCATATCCAGGCGTCCGAAGCGACAAAACGACCCGGCGCTCAGGTAGACGCCCTTGCCAAGATCATCATGAGGGCAATCAAGGAGCAACACTTCGAAATCTACTTCCAGCCCATCGTCGCGCTCAAGGGCGCCTCTGATCGGGCCCTTTACCAGGCTCTGATCCGCCTGCAGGAACCGGAAGGCAAACTCTATACTGCAGCTGAATTTATCCCTACGGCGGAACAGATCGGTCTAATCGGCAAGATCGACCACTGGACAACCCGGGCTGCGCTGACGATCATCAACCGGCACAAACAACAAGGCCAAGAACTGCAGCTGTTCGTCTCGCAGGCGGCCGATCTACTGGAGAACATGGAGCGTCTCTCCTGGCTGAGTGAAAAACATCGCCGGGGGCTGATCAGTGAAAACGAACTGACTTTCGAATTTCGCCTCGCTGATGTGGTCAAGCATCTCGATTCCGCCAAGGTTTGCTTCGAAATGCTGAGATCCATCAATATCTTCACCCTCTTGACCGGAGTCAGCAACTCGGCTGAATCTCGAGGCCTGCTCAAACAGTTACCACTCAAATACGTCAAACTGGACCCCAAGTTACTGAATAAGCCAGACCAAGAACTCAAGGACCTGATTTCGCTGGTTCACACCCAGAAAATAAAGATTATTGCGCCACAGGTTGAAGACCCCCGAAGTATCGCGCTACTCTGGAACAGCGGTGTTGATTTCGTACAGGGCTATTTTGTTCAACGACCGGAAAACAATCTGCTGTATGACTTCAACGAATCCGTTTTGAACTGATCCGTATTGTTCCGCCGACAAAATCTTGACATCCCAGTTCGGAGCTAAAGAGTGTCTCTTCGCAGGTTTACACTCAACTTGGTCTTGAGTTCAATCTATCTCACATTGACCTCTCCTCAGATTCTTGCGGGTGCGGCGAGCCCCGCTGTCCAGCCGTATGCTTTCGAATCACAGGAGGCCAACCCTGAGATGCGATGTCAGGATCTGGAAGTGCAGATTACCACGCTGGAGCCGTCGTCCTATTCAGATAAAGCTGGATTTTATTCGGACGCGGCCCATGGCGCCGCCATCTGGGGTGGTATGCTGTGGGCGCCCGCCTTGGGTTATCTCGGCTATTCCGGTCTGGTGGAATACCGACAACGCCAGCGGATGGCTGACGCCCAGCGCTCGCATCGAACATCTGCGCCTTCTGAAGGCCCAGCGACACTGCTATGAATAAGGAACGATCGTATCCCGACCCGCGTCGAGTGCGCACCGACCCTGCGCAGTCATGAATACTCCTGGGGTGAACTGACCCGGATGGTGTTCGCCCATCGGCGTGAACTGATGACCGCCAACTCTCATTGCCATCTTCGGCGCCATCGCCTCGGTGCCGGTGCCCTTGCTGATCCCTCTGCTGGTCGACGAAGTACTGCTCCACCAACCGGGCCGCGCCGTCGCCGTGATGAACGGCCTGTTTCCGGCGAGCTGGCATGGACCCGTGCTGTATATCCTGGCGGTGCTGCTGCTCACCGTCATGCTTAGACTGATTGCCTTGCTGCTGAACGTCTGGCAAACCTGGCAATTCACCTGTATCGCCAAGAACGTGATCTTCCAGATCCGACGGGGCCTGCTGCAACGACTCGAACGTATCTCCATGTCCGCCTACGAGACCCTCGGCAGTGGTACGGTCGCCTCCCACCTGGTCACGGATCTCGAGGCGGTAGACAAGTTTCATCAGCGACACCACCAGTAAATTTCTGGTGGCCGTGCTCAGCATCCTGGGCACCGCCATCGTGCTGCTCTGGATCAACTGGCCCCTGGCGCTGTTCATCCTGTTTCTCAACCCGATCGTGATCTACTTTCACGATGGTCTTCGGCCGCCGGGTCAAGCAACTGAAACAGCGGGAAAACTCCGCCTTCCAGGCGTTTCAGGAGTCCCTCGAAGAGACCCTGGACGCGATCCAGCAGATCCGCGCCAGCAATCGGGAACACCACTATATTCAGCGCATCATCGACAAGGCGGACCGTATCCGCCATCACTCCGCCGCTTTCACCTGGAAGAGCGATGCCGCCAGTCGGCTCTCTTTTGTTATCTTTCTGTTCGGTTTCGATGTGTTCCGCGCGGTCAGCATGTTCATGGTGCTCTGGTCGAGCCTGACCATCGGCGAGATGCTCGGGGTCTTCGCCTATCTCTGGTTCATGATGGGACCGGTCCAGGAGGTCCTGGGCATCCAGTATGCCTATCAGGGGGCGCAAGCCGCGCTTGGGCCGCATCAACGAGATGCTGCAGGTGGAACTGGAACCGGCCTACCCGCACAAGCGCAATCCCTTCCTGGGTCGTAAGACCGTATCGATCCGGCTCGACCATCTCAGCTTCGCCTACGGGAAAGGTCCGCAGGTGCTGAAGCAGATCTCCCTGTAGATTCCGGCCGGCGGGAAAGTCGCCTTGGTCGGCGCCAGCGGGGGTGGTAAGACCACTCTAGTGCAGATACTGCTCGGCCTCTATCCGCCCGGCGCCGGCCATGTGCTGTTCGATGAAGTGCCGGTGGAGGAGATCGGCATGGATGTGGTGCGCGACCATGTAGCGACTGTCCTGCAACACCCCGCTCTGCTGAACGAAAGTATCCGGGTCAATCTGACCCTGGGCCGCGAGATGCCCGATGTCGGCTTTGGCAGGCCCTGGAGATCGCCCAACTCGAGAAGCACCATCGAGGCCATGCCGCACGGCCTGGATACCCTGATCGGACGCTTTCGGCGTCAGATTGTCCGGCGGTCAGCGCCAGCGGCTGGCGATCGCCCGCATGGTGCTCACCGATCCCCAGGTGGTAATTCTGGACGAGGCCACCTCGGCCCTGGACACCACCACCGAGAACGATCTGCATACCGCGTTGAACCGATTTCTTCGTGGTCGCACCACGATCATCATCGCCCACCGCTTGAGTGCGGTCAGACAGGCGGACCGAGTGCTGGTATTCGAGGACGGTCGAATCGTCGAACAGGGTCGACATGAAGATCTGTTGGAGCAGAACGGCCTCTATTCCGCACTCTATGCGAGTCAGGAGAGCGGCTGTTGAGGCCCGCTCGAGTTCCGTCATGCCGGCAATTGACAGGGACCAACGAAATCTTTAACCCTCCTCACCGGGTTGATGTTGACAACCCGATCAGACGAAGGGAGATTCATCCATCAACGCCGACTGCTCCCGTAAGGATAGGATATGATCCTCCCAGTAACGGATTGTGTTGAACCAGGGAAAGGCCAAGGGAAATGCGGGATCTTCCCAGCGGGACGCGATCCAGCCGGCGTAATGAATCAGCCGCAGGGTCCGTAGCGGCTCGATCAGTTGGATCTCTGCCGGATTGAAGTCATGAAAACGGGTATATCCCTCCAGTAGATCCGCAAGCCCGGCCTGCATTTGCCCGGGTTCGCCTGCGAGAAACATCCACAGATCCTGCACTGCCGGTCCCATCCGTGCGTCGTCAAAGTCGACGATATGGATACCACCCTCGGTACACAGGATATTTCCCTGCATGGCAATCCCCATGCAGGCGGATGCTTCGCACCCTGCCCGCTCGTCTGAAGCACACCCGGATCTGCGCGATGAGATCGGCAGTCAGACTCTGATAAGCCTCCACCAGGTGGCTGGGGATGAATCCTTGTTCCAGGAGGAAATCGGACGGGGCGAACCCCATAGCTCTCGATATTCAGCTCGGGGCGAAACTCGAAAGGCTTCACCGCACCCAGCGCATGAATACGCCCGATAAAACGCCCTAACTGTTCCAACTGGTCGGGATTGTCCAACTCGGGAGCCCTGCCCCCATGACAGGGGTAAACAGAAAAACGGTAGGGACCCTGTCTGTGCAGGCTGATGCCCCGCCTATCCACCCAGGGTGGTATCACCGGTATTTCCTGTTCAGCCAGCGCCAGGGTAAATCGATGCTCCTCGAGAATCGTCTCGTCACTCCAGCGATGCGGACGATAGAACTTAACTACCACGGGCGGGCTGTCCTCCAAACCCACCCGATAGACCCGGTTTTCATAACTGTTGAGTGCCAGAAAGCGGCCATCACACTGCACGCCCAGGGCTTCGACCGCATCCAGAATCTGGTCAGGAGTCAGCCTGGCAAAGGCCTGCTGAGGCGTTCGTCTGTCCATGGAACCGCCGGGGCTAGCCAATGGACTTCCCGGCGTTGGTTGCCAAATCGAATGCGGGCAGAGCGTACCGGTGTATCTTGTCGTGCGTAGCAAACATCGCCAGTTGCATTACTTCAGCCAAAGCGTCGGCTGCTGCAGGTAAGTACCCTGGACATAATCCAACTCAAGCCTTTGTAGGGTCTGATAGATCATTTCAGTCTCCACACACTCTGCGATGGTTCTGGCACCTGCCACGTGAGCGATTTTGTTGATCGCCTCGACGATGGCGCTATCCAAGTCGTTTTCCGTCATATTGCGAATGAGTGCGCCGTCAATCTTCAGATAGTCTACCGGTATAGTCTTGAGATAGGAAAAAGAATGCAGGCTGGAGCCGTATTGGTTGAGAGCGAAATGGCAGCCGAGATCGCGGATCCGTTTGGCAAAAGAAACCACCGCCTGCAAGTTGGTGATGGTCATGGTGTTCGGACATCTCGAAACAGACCTGTTGCGGTGAGGCCCTGTCTCCTCCAGTTGTTGGAGGATGTAATCATAAAATGCCGGTTCACTGAAAGCCGAGACGGACAGATTGATGAAACAGAGCCCGGCCTGTGCTGCCCCAGTGCTGTCGCTGCCGGCAATCCCCAGGAGGGCTTGTTTGACGACCCAGCGGTCAATCGCCAGCATAAGATTGTAGCGTTCGGCAGCCTGCATGAAGGCCTTTGGGGGAATGATCTGACCGCTTGCGTCGACCATTCTCACCAACAGTTGATGCAGGCAGGCACCGGGCGCAGATGCCATGATGGGAACGATCTCCTGGGCGTAGAGCACCAGGCGATCTTCATCCAAAGCATGGCGGAGTCTGCTGGCCCACAGCATGCCCTCCTGGTGCCTGACCCTGTCTTGATCTTGCCGGTTGAAGACATGTAAACGGTTTCGGCCCAGTTCTTTTGCCGTATAGCAGGCAAGATCGGCCTGATTCAGCAACTCAGAGATCTCTGTTGTTGCGCCATCCAGGGACACCAGGCCGATACTGGCGCTGATCGCGAAATTCCTGTCCTGCCAGGTGAAGCGAAAGTCATCAATGGCCTGGAGCAGCAACTCAGCGATATTGACGGCATGTTGCATGTCGCAATGAGGCAATAAAACCGCAAATTCATCACCACCCAGGCGCGCCAGGATATCGCTTGCCCGTAATTGACCAACCATGAGTACGGCCAGTTGACGCAATAGTTCATTGCCAGCGACCTGGCCGCAGGAATCATTGATGATCTTGAACCGATCAAGGTCCAGATAGAGCAGCCCGTGAGTCTGTCGGTTGTGTCGGGTCTCTGTCAGCATCTTTTGCAAGTGCTGTTCCAAGCCGGCCTTGCTCACCAGTCCGGTCAGCGCATCATGATCGTGCATTTTCTTGTTGTTTTCCTCCAACTGTCAGCCGCTGTTGCACAATACCTTGTCCCGAAAGAGCTGCACAGGTTTCCCTGGCGAAATGGCTGATTGTCTTCATATAATTTGGCTTCCGCGCCGATTGACAACGATCCATCGCATAGTGATCCCTATTGCCAGGGTCATCTGTTTATCACATTGTTTCTCATTGAGGACGGATGACCACCCTGGCAGGCTGTCAGGGAAGGCGTAAGAAATAATCCCGGTAGAAGCTCATTTCATTGATCGAATCATAAATGTCTTCAAGGGCAAGATGCCTGGATTCCTTTTTGAATCCATCGGCAATCGTTGGCGCCCAGCGCAAGGCAAGTTCTTTCAGTGTACTTACATCGAGATTGCGATAGTGGAAATAGCCTTCCAGTTTCGGCATCACCCTGGCCAGAAATCTACGATCCTGGCAGATACTGTTACCGCACATCGGCGAGGCGCCCGGGGGTACGAAAGCCTTCAAAAACTCAATAGTCTCTGCCTCCGCCGTGACTTCTTCACAGCGACTGCGTCTGACTCTGTCGATCAGGCCGGAACCACCGTGCTGTTGTTGATTCCATTGATCCATGGTTTCCAGCACTTCATCCGGTTGATGAATTGCGAACACCGGCCCATCCGCGAGGATATTAAGATTAGCGTCGGTCACGACAGTGGCAATCTCGATGATCTGGTCATGCGCGGTATCCAGGCCCGTCATCTCCAGGTCGATCCATATCAGGTTATTGGGGTCTTGTGCCATATTATTGCCATATTCAGTGACGGGTTGATTTAAGGCTAGATTCTAGCAGGAAGGCGCAACAGACTGTATTCTTGACATCGATACCTGTTTACCGTGAATACCGAATCTCTGATGCCACTGTTTACCGAACTCTTCCTGATTCGCCCTCGCTGCCGGCATGCTGTTGCAGCTCTGGCTGTTACAGCGACATCTCCAGCATGTCGCAGCCCACAGAGACCGGGTACCCACGGATTTCGCCGTTCAGGTCGAACTGAGGGAGCACCAGAAGGCGGCCGACTACACCCGGGCCAAGGGGGGTCTCGCACGCTTTGAGATTGTTTTCAGCGTCCTGTTGCTGTTGCTCTGGACCCTGGGTGGCGGCTTGGATCTGGTCAACCGATTTTGGCTCGATCTGGAGATCGACCCCTTAGTTACCGGGATCCTGCTTATCTTCTCGGTGTTTTTTATCTCCGGTCTGCTGGATCTGCCGTTTTCCCTGCACCGAACCTTCAGTATCGAGGCCGCCTATCGGTTTCAATCGAACCACACTCCGGCAATTCGTCAAGGACCGAATTCTGAGCGCGTTCCTGGGTCTCATACTGGGCGTCCCCCTTATCGGGGCGATACTTTGGTTGATGGACTCCGCGGGCAGCTACTGGTGGTTCACCGCCTGGCTGGTCTGGATGACTTTTACCCTGACGCTGACCTGGGCCTATCCAAGGTTGATTGCACCCATCTTCAATCGCTTCATTCCGCTGGAGGATGACGAGATGCTGCGGAGAATTCGGAGTTTGTTGAAAAGATGCGGCTTTACCAGCAACGGCATATTCGTGATGGACGGCTCCAGACGCTCAAACCACGGAAATGCCTATTTCACCGGCTTCGGCAGACAATAAACGCATTGTTTTTTTCGACACCCTCCTGGAGTCTCTAGCACCCCATGAAGTAGAGGCGGTATTGGCGCATGAACTGGGTCATTTTCGGCGCAACCACATTCTCAAACAATTACTTCTCTCCGCCGTCCTGTCACTCGGCGGACTTGCCTTGCTGGGCTGGTTGGCACAGCAGCCCTGGTTCTACCAGGATCTCGGCGTAAGCCAAGCTTCGAACGCCGTTGCCTTGATCCTGTTCATCATGGTCACTCCCGTGTTCACCCTGTTCTTGTCCCCGCTCGGCAGCTATCTATCACGCCGCCACGAGTTCGAGGCCGACGAATATGCGGTCGCGCAGACGGGCGCGGATCATTTGATCAATGCATTGGTCAAATTGTATCGGGACAATGCGAACACCTTGACACCGGATCCACTCTATTCCATGTTTCACGATAGTCATCCACCTGCACCGGTGCGCATCGCCCATATATCACGACAAAACCGAGGATAAAGGAGAAATCGATGAAAATTCACATCCAAACAGCCGCGTTGTTGACCCTGTTCATTACGTCGACAGGACACACCAACGACTTGGACAAGGGGCAAAGCTTGCTCAATGAAAACTGCGTTCGTTGCCATGGCAGCGAGGTCTACACCCGTCAGGATCGTCGGGTCAGCACCCTGCCAGGCTTGCAAAAGCAGGTCCAACGTTGTGAGCAGATGTTGGAATTGACCTGGTTTGACGACGATATCGACAACGTCTCCGGATACCTTAATCAGCAATACTACAAATTCCCAGAGACGCCTTAGCGTAATGGGCAGGCGCCGTCTCACCCGACAACAGAAAACCCGGATACGATCCGTCCAAGAGCAGCGCAGGAACCGGCTTGGGGGAGCGCGCCGAACAGTTTCTGGCAACCGTCCAGACAGCACCGCCCCAGGAAGGACTGGTGATCATTCGGCATGGCGCCACCCTGGCCGTGGAGGCCGATGATGGAGAGATCTATCGCTGTCTCACCCGTCAGCATATCGGTCATCCGGTGTGCGGTGATCGGGTTGTCTGGCAAAGGATAGATGCGGCAACCGGGGTAGTTACCGCCCTGCTGCCCCGCAAGAGCATCCTCAGTCGTCCTGATTTTATCGGCCAGGACAAACCTCTGGCCGCCAATCTCAATCAGCTTGTGGTGGTGCTGGCTCCGCAACCGGAACCCAGTGGTTATCTACTCGATCAATATCTGGTCACCGCAGAAACCATCGGCATACAAGCCCTGATCGCGATCAACAAGATCGACCTCCTGCGGGCCGGGACCAAGGCGGTTTCTTCAGGTTTTTCGACACTATTGGGATATCGGTTATCCCCTGGTGGAGGTCAGCGCCAAGCAGGAACATGGACTCGATGGCCTGATCGAAAGACTCAAATATAAAACCAGCATCCTGGTCGGCCAATCAGGGGTAGGAAAATCCTCCCTCATCAATGCGCTGTTGCCGTCCCTGGATCTCGTCACAGGCAAGCTATCACGCGCCACGGGTCTTGGCCGTCACACCACCTCTGCCGCAACCTGTTACCATCTGCCGCAAGGCGGCGACCTGATCGATTCGCCCGGTGTACGCAGTTTCCGTCTCACCAAACTGACGCTGCAGCAACTGCAGCAAGGGTTCCCGGAATTCCGTCCTTTTTTGGGCCTGTGTCAATTCCACAATTGTACGCATGGGCATGAACCGAATTGCGCGGTCCGCAAGGCTGTGATAGATGGACAAATACATCCACAACGACTGGAAAATTTTCTCCGCCTCAGTAAGACCCTTGCATTGACATCTGCATGATCGAATTCAACCTGTTTCTATTGTTGTTGATTGCCAATGGCGCGCCGATTCTGGCTCGCCATGTATTTGGAAAGCATTTCGACCTGCCCCTCGATGGGGGACGCACTACTTCCCGGGGGCAACCCTGGCTGGGCCCTTCCAAAACGGCGCGAGGTCTCCTGGCTGCTGTCCTGGCAACCACCCTCGGAGCCATTCTGTTAGGATTTTCCTGGTCTACCGGCGCGATGATCGGTCTACTTGCCATGACCGGCGACCTGGCAGCCAGTTTCACCAAGCGCCGACTCGGCCTCCCCTCGAGCAGCCAGGCCATCGGCCTGGACCAGATACCGGAGTCGCTACTGCCCATGCTGTACTGCACCGTGAGCCTGAAGCTGGCTTGGTCATCCGTGCTGTGGATTGTGATGGCTTTCTGGATTAGCGAGGTCCTGCTCTCGCGGCTGCTGTTCAGGTTGGGTATCCGTCGACACCCCTACTGACTCATAGAGGGCGCGCGAATTGTTTGAGTCAGGCATTCCGACAACGGAAGATCCTGGTGTTCAGGAAAGGTCGCCTCCTATCCTCCGTTCGTCGTTCGAACTTTAATAATTCCAGGTCGGCATGAAATCTACGTCGATCCTTATAGGGAGATCGCTTGATATAGGGTTTCACCTCCACAGGCTGCCCGAAAAGCAAAGCACCATCCAGCTTTTTCATGAGCGCCTGACAGGTCTTTTCCGGTTCCACAGCGACCAGGCAGTGATACTCTAGTGTATCTTCCTGCTTGTCTTCGATGCGTATTATCTGGCATTTATCGAGTGAGGGCGTTCCAACAACCGGTAAAAAACGCCACAACAGGCTGCGCGCAGACCCAATAAACTTCATCAATTCTTTTTTTGTGATGTACCCCGGAATATGCTTAATAAGCAATAACATGCACGAACCTCTTCGTATCCGTCCTGCTTTCTCCCCAACCTCGTCATTATAATATACACCTAACTGCCGTTACCTATGATCGGCTTTTTTTCGTCATGGTTTCACCTTATTTATAATTTCAGTTTTCGAGGGCGTCCAAGACGATACCCCATATTCAGTCAAGGTGAGCTGATTGAGCCGACCTGATCGGAGATGACGAGGCACAAAACAACCCGGCTCAGCCGGGTTACGAGCCCCGCCACAAAGTGTGCAGAGCGATCTCCGGCGGGCAATTCAGACGCACTTCCACTATGGAGGTGCCTGCTCCCACCGAGGTGTATCCCAACATCTGCTTGTGCCTCCAGTTACCGGATCCCAGAGATCTCGGACATCGGGAGTCCAGGGTCAAAGCAAAGCCTCCCGGAAGACAGATCTGTCCGCCGTGCGTGTGTCCACAGAGGAACAGATCGAACCCGGCATGGGCCGCCTGCAAATAGATTTCGGGCGTATGGGAAAGCAACAGGGAGATTGCCTCATGGGGAATGGCGGAGGCTGCCTTCTCGATATTGTCGACACGATAGTAATGTGCATCGTCGATACCGGCCAGATAGATGACCTCGCCCTGTCGTTCGATGGGTGTGGATTCATTCAACAGCACCCTGATTCCCATGTCCTCGAGTTCCGGCACCATACGGATACTGTCGTGATTGCCCAATACGGCGTAAATCGGGCTTTTGAGTGCGGTACAGAGGGAGCGCATACCCGCCATTGACCGGTCGATCGGGCCAAAGGTCCAGGCCCGGTAATCCCCGGTCAGCAAACAGAGGTCATAATCCAAACGACCGACCTCGGCAATGAGGGCTTCCGTGGCCGCCTCATGCATATCCAGATGCAGATCGCTGAGATGCAACAGACGGAAACCATCGAACACCGACGGCAAATGGGGTAAACGCAGGTCATTGCGTTTGATTCGAAAGCTTAAGGCGTTTTTACGGCCACGCCAGTACAGGCCGGAGATTTTCAGGACATAGCGGATCAGGGCATGACTGGAATACCAGTTTTCCGGATGGAAGAAATTGAATCCTTTGCCAAACACTCGCGGCACCGACTCCTCTTCTTCAATACCGAGTCGCTGGCGAGCATACACCGGCCCCAGGCGCGCCTCGAGACGCTGTGTCAGGTCTGATTCCAGAGGGGCGTCAGCCGCCTTCGCTGTGCTGGTGAGAGCCTCTGCCATTCCCACCACTCGTGATGATGATCGTAACATCTGTTCCTCCCAGGACCGATTGCCCCAGCTTCAAATCACCTCCGTAGGCGTTGATGATCTCATGGGCCACCGTCAACCCAATTCCCTGACCGGGGTGATGTTCATCTATCCTACGACCCCGTTTGAGAACCTCGATCGTCAGGCCGGGGGGTACGCCAAGGCCATCATCTTCAACGTGCAGTTCCAATCCTCGGTCACTGGCATGAGCGGATACTCTGACATGACTGCGGCCATATTTCCAGGCATTGTCCATGAGGTTACCGAGCACTTCCATGAGATCCCCCTCATCACCCTGAAAGCCGACATCTTCGGGAATCGCAACTTCCCATTGAATACCTTTGTCAACATAGACCTTGCCCAAGGTTCGGGCAATACGTTCCACCGCCGGTCTAACCGGCAGGATCTTGACCCATGCCGTACGTCCCGAGGCGGCGGCCCGTTGCAGTTGATGACTGACGATCTGGTTCATGCGGGCGACCTGTTCCGTCAGTGTATGCTGTCTATCGGCGCCATCATAACCCACTTGATCCGCTAATCCCTGCAGGATAGCGAGGGGTGTTTTCAGACTGTGGGCCAGATCACTCAATCCATCCCGATAACGTTGTTGGCGGGCCTGGGCATGCCGGATCAGGGAGTTGATATTATGCGTCAAGCCCTTCAATTCAGTCGGATAGTCACCTGAGAGGCGATCTGACTGACCCGATTCAATCGAGCGCAACTCCTCAGCAACAACACGCAGCGGTCTGAGTCCCCAGCTGAGCACCCAACCCTGTGCCAGCAATAACAGCACCGCCGCCCCGCCCAACCAGTAAAACAGGGTATTCCGAAAGGCATCGATCTGTTCCAGGTGGGGTTGTAAATGCTCGGCCACCGCGAGTACATAAGGGATTTCATGACCGGCGTAGTCTTCCCACACCACCCCAAAGCTGAGCGTCATCAGACTTCCTACCGCCTTGGAATCAAACAGCTGATAATGGGATTGTCCCGGCCCGACCTTCTGCAGGAAATCAAGGCTGCGCCCCACCGCTGAGGCGGAACGCCATTGATAGGCCGCCTGAGGACCGCTAACCTCGGCATACAGACCGGAATCGGGCAGATTGAAGCGGGGATCGGTCAGGTTCACTGGCAGAGTGAGCCGCCCCTCCTTGTCCTCCACCGCCGCTGCCAGCAGCGCATAGATACTGCTTTGCAGCTTCCCTTTAAGGGCCTCTTCGGCAGAATTGCGAAATGCCGTGTCGAGGGAGAGTCCGGTCAACCCCAGGAAAGCCGTCAACACCAGGCTGGCCGCCAGCAGCAGACGCGCATGGATCGAGCCCGGAAAAAAAGAGTTCATACGGTTCTTTGCAGACTGAACCGGTAACCGCGCCCGCGCAGGGTTTCGATGGGTTTATAGGTCTCATCCGGATCGAGCTTTTTGCGCAGGCGTCGCACGAACACCTCGATCACATTACTGTCCCGATCCCAGTCCTGATCATAGATGTGCTCGGTGAGGTCAGTCTTGGAAACCACCTCCCCCGCGTGCAGCATCAGGTATTCCAGCACCTTGTACTCATAGGCGGTCAAATCGACCGGCCGGTCGTTCAGCAGCACGGCTTGGCTACGGGTATCCAACACTACTGGACCGCAGTGCAGGACGGGATGGGACCATCCCGCGGAGCGTCGCAACAGGGCGTTCACCCTGGCTAACAACTCCTCGATGTGAAAGGGTTTCACCAGATAGTCGTCGGCGCCGGCCTCCAGGCCCTCGACCTTGTCCTGCCAGTTGCCCCTGGCGGTGAGAATCAGGATAGGGAAGTTTTTATCTTCTTCACGCAGGGTGCGGATGAGATCGATCCCCGAAAGCTTGGGCAGTCCGATATCGATGATGCCCAGGTCGATCGCGTATTCCCGACCGAGAAACAGACCCTCCCTGCCATCAGCTGCCGAATCGACCGTATACCCTTCAGTTTTCAGGCGTTGCGTGAGAGGTTCCCGCAGTTCGGCTTCGTCTTCTACCAGTAAGATACGCATCGCACACTACCTAACGCCGCGGGCGGCCCTTCATGCGCTGACCGCTGTCACCGTCAATCCGAAGCCGCTGGACCTTGCCGTCTTTCGTCAACAGACGTATGTTGTAGATCCGCTGCCCATCCCGTTCCTGGGTTTCAGCGGAGATCACCCTGCCCCCCCTGCTGCGGGCCTCTTCCACCGCCTGATCCAGGGTGTATCCACCTCGGGCAAAGACTTGACCTGCCGTAAGCACAGCAATCCACAGCAGACAGTGAATGACTAAACGGGATATTCGCATCATGCTTGACCTGAGGTACCCGATCAGCAGGAAGGCGGCAATCCAATACCACCTCCTACTGACCGTCTTTGAGTTAGATTTCATCCATAGGGTCGATGCCAACTCGGATCGGAATCCGTCTGCCTGGATGTTCTCTGGTCCGGGTTGTGAAGACATGGCCCTGATACCGATATTTTACACGATAACCGAGCAATCGCTCTTCATAGGTCGTCTGGTTCTGTACTTCGCAATGACGCTCTGTGGCAGTGGTCAAATGACCCTGGCGCCGATTCTGATTCAAGTCATGCCCAATGGCGCCGCCCAGCAGGACCCCAGCCAGGGTAGCGGCATCCCGGCCCTTGCCGCGTCCCTGATAGATCTGATTGGCCATCACGCCACCCACGATACCGCCTACTACGGTACCGGTATAGGTTTTCCGCTCAGGTTCATAATAGGAGACATCCTCATCCCAGCAATACCGTTCCGGATGATTGACCTCGATCGTCTGGTAGAGCGGTTCCACATCGATCACCTTCGCGGTATCCTGAAATCTATGGTTATGGGGTCCGGCGCTCACGGCCATTGAGCCTGTCATCAACAGGGCGCCAATCGTCAATAGGTTTTTATTCATGTCGCTCTCCTCGGTATCTATAGCCATTGGACAAGTAGTTCTTCACTCTCTGGTCATAGTATGAACTCGGAAAGCTTAACCAAGCCTTAACCCAAACGGGTCTCATGGTTGCTAATCCAGATCATTATTTCTGCCGACATCATCTTGCGCATTGGCAAGGCAGTGATCGTTAACAGACTGGAGATTGGCGTTGCACTGTTCGCCTGATTTGGAAGAGCTATTCAGTGCTGGATTGTTTGCGCCACACCAGGATCCGGTTGTTGACCGGCATCTCGATGTCTTCCTCAAATTGCAGCCCCTGCTGCGCAGCCAATGCATTCAGTTCTTCAAAATTGCGGATGCCACTCCTGGGATCCCGTTGTCGTAACCACAGATCGAAGCGCTGATTGCTCTCACTGGTATAGGTCCCGCCAAAATTGAACGGACCGTACAGGGCGAAGCAGCCACCTTCGCGCAAGACGCACCCAACTCCTGCAAAAAACCGCTGCACCTCCGGCCAGGACATGATATGGGTGGTATTGGCGCTGAAAATCCCATCAAAGGTCTGGCGGGGCCATGTCGCCGGTCACATCCAGCTCGATGGGCTGGCCGGTATTGGGCAGCGAGTATTCTTCCAGCCAGGCGCGGATGCCGGGGTGGTTTTCGGCCCTATCGCTGGTCTGCCAGTGCAGATGGGACAAGGCCGCGGCGAAATAGACCGCATGCTGGCCGGTGCCGCTGCCGACCTCCAACACCTCCTTGACATCGGCGAACAGCCTGCTCAATACCTCTAGGATAGGCTCCCGGTTCTCTGCGCAGGCTTCGGAAAACGGTTTCATCAGAAATCCTGGAGCCAGTCCCTGGGCTCGAGATAGCGCTCGTAGAGCTCCGCCTCTTCGGTGCCGGCACCGGGGCGCCAGTTATAGCGCCATTTCACCAGCGGCGGCAACGACATCAGGATCGACTCGGTGCGCCCGCCGGTCTGCAGACCGAACAGGGTACCCCGATCGTAGACCAGGTTGAACTCCACATAGCGACCCCGCCGGTAGAGCTGAAAGTCCTTGTGGCGTTCGCAGAATGCCTGTGTTCGGCGCCGCTGCACGATGGGCAGATAAGCCGGGCAGATAATGATCGCCAACGCTTTGCATGAAACGAAACGACCGCTCGAAGCCCCATTCGTTCAGGTCATCGAAGAAGAGACCGCCGATGCCGCGGGGCTCATTGCGATGCCTGAGAAGAAATACTCGTCGCACCATTGTTTGAAACGGGGATAAACCTCGGCGCCGAAGGGCTCGCAGGCGGCCCTGGCAGTCTGATGCCAGTGCCGGCAATCCTGATCATTCCCGTAGTACGGGGTGAGATCGAAACCACCGCCAAACCACCAGACCGGCTCGGCCTCCGCCTTCTCGGCGATAAAAAACCGCACATTGGCATGGGAGGTCGGTACAAAGGGATTTTCCGGGTGAATCACCAGTGAGACCCCCATCGCTTCAAAGCTACGTCCGGCCAACTCGGGACGATGGGCGGTCGCCGATGCGGGCAGTTCCTCTCCCAGCACATGGGAAAAATTGACACCGGCCTGCTCGAACAGCCCGCCTCCCTGCAGCACGCTGCTGATCCCGCCGCCGCTCAACTTTTCGCCCGGCGCTCTCTGCCAAGCGTCCCGCAAGAATTTCTCTCCGCCATCCTCGATTTCCAGGGCGCTGCAGATCCGCTCCTGCAGGCCCAACAGATAGTCTTTTACTGCAGATTTATCGGGTGAATCAACGGTCATTATTACAGATCTGAATCTTGTTGTGAGTTAAGGGCCTATTGTACGGCAAGCCGCTTCAGAAAGACCTTCATCTCCTTCACGGCCTGGACATCGCCTTTGGATTCGGCGACCGCAATGCCCTCCGTATAGGCGGTCCGGGCATCCGCAAAACGCTGCAATGCCGTAAGCGCCTTGGCATAGGCCTTCCAGCTGGCCGAATGTGACCGATCCTGACGCAGCGCCTCTTCCAGGTGGGCAACCGCTTGTTCCGGCGCACCTTCCTTTAAACAAATAGTGCCGAGGCTATAGCGCAAAAGCAGATTGTCTTGCCCCTGGGCGAGCATATTTTCCAGTGCTTTTCTGTCCATGATTTGATCCTAGCGAGTGTATGTGTCATCGATCCTACATATCGTGCCGGATGGCATGGTTCAACCATCCAGGATTCCCGGTAATTTTTATAATGCCATTTGACTCGACCTGGTATCATCCAGCATAACGAAGCAGACGTCAGGTTCTCCGACATGACCATAGACAGGGCCCGTGAACTGATTACCCAGCAATTGAGCTTCAGCAGCGGTTATAACCGCAATGCGGTGCGCCTTATCCTCGGAGAGGTACAGCGGGTGCACGGTCAGTCCACGGTGGATCGTCTGATTATGGAGCTGGGTCTCGAACAGGCTTTCGGGCTTCACCCGGGTACGGACTTCAGCACCGTGGGAAGATGACAGGCAGTTATCGCCTAGCACCGCTCACCCACCAGCATGGCGACATCCCGATAACCCTGAGTGATATCCCCGAGGTGGTTCTCTTCCCGATAGAATCGGATCGCCAGAGATCCGAACAGGCGCAATAACTCGTTATCAGCCAGGCGATATTCCGGGTTGATAGGGCCCCGGTCGGCGACCGCGATCCGGGTGAAGGTCTGGTAAAAGAGCAGGCCACCCGGCTTCAGGGCCGCGATCAGCGCGGGCGCCAGTTGCCTCTGGAGAAAGTAACTGACTGTGATGACATCGAAGCTGGCGACAGCAGGTGGGTTTTGCTCCACATCCCTGACATCCGCCAGCAGATTCTGCAATCCCTGCTCCGCGGCATATCCCCGCAAGCGTTCGATGGCTACCGACGAAAGATCCCAGGCGTTCACCATAAGCCCGGCCCGCGCCAGCAGCAGCGCACTGCCACCGAGACCACAGGCCAGATCCAGGGCCCGCCCCCGGACCGGCAACAGGTATCGATTTTGCTGCAGCACCGCCGCCGCCTTGGGCTGATGGGTGGGATCCGCATGGCGCTGATCCCAACCCAGGCCTGAATCCTTGATGTCCGACACGGATCAAACGCTATCCAGACCACGGGCCAGATCCCTCTGGATATCCTCGATCGCCTCCAGCCCCACCGCCACCCGCAGCAAGCCGTTACCGATGCCCGCTTCGGCCCGTTGCTCCGGTGTGAGACGCCCATGGGTCGTGGTGGCGGGGTGGGTAATGGTGCTCTTGGTATCTCCCAGATTGGCGGTAATGGACAGCATCCGGGTGGCATCGACAACCGACCAGGCGGCGGCTTGACCCCCCTTGACGTCGAACGAGAGTATTCCCCCCGCCGCCTTCTGCTGACTGGCCACCAGGGCATGTTGCGGGTGGGATTGCAAGCCAGGATAGTAAACTCTGGCGATCTGCGGATGCTGCTGCAGCCACTCCGCCAGTTGCTGGGCATTGCGGGAATGGGCCTGCATGCGCAGTTCCAGGGTCTCCAGGCCTTTCAGGAAGACCCAGGCATTGAACGGACTCATGGTGGGTCCAGCAGTGCGCAGTACCCCGAACACCGCTTCCCCGACCTGCTGTGCGTTGCCCACCACCGCACCACCGAGACAACGGCCCTGACCATCCAGATATTTGGTGGCCGAATGCACCACGATATCCGCGCCCAAGGCCAAAGGCCGCTGCAATGCAGGGGTGCAGAAACAATTGTCAACCACCAAGAGGCAGTTGCTGTCATGGGCCAGATCGGCCAACAATCGGATATCGGCCATCTCCGTGAGTGGATTGGACGGCGTCTCCAGGAAGAGTAAACGGGTCTGGGAACGTAGCGCCCGCTCCCAGGTGCCAATATCACACAACTCCACGAAACTCGTCTCAATCCCGAAACGACTCAGGTATTTGGTGAACAGCAGGGTGGTGGTGCCGAATACGCTTCGGGAACAGACGATATGATCGCCGGACTCCAGCAATCCCATGCAGGTCGCCAGAATGGAAGCCATGCCGGATGCGGTGGCCACACAGCATTCGCCTCCCTCCAGAGAGGCCAACCGTTCTTCAAAATTGCGCACGGTCGGATTGGTGAACCGGGCATAGATATTCCCCGGTTCTTCGCCGCTGAAACGGGCGGCCGCCTCCGCTGCACTGGCGAACACGAAACTCGAGGTGGGAAAGATTGGCTCACTATGTTCCCCTTCCGGGGTGCGATGATGTCCGGTTCGGATCGCCCGGGTAGCGAAACTCCAGGGTTGGGGTTGCTGCTCTGTCATTTCTATGTCCTAGAATTGAGTGCTGACCTGCCAGGGCGCGGCTTTTTTGGTGTATGCCTAGAACAAAAAAACCGCCCAATAGTGGCGGCCGAAGCAGTTACCCTCGCTTTAGCGGAACTTATCAAGCGCCCGCAATTTGAGAAAAATCGGCGCTGGCAAAAGAGTAGGCTTGAGATCGCCGTCTGTCAATGCTATCCATCTGATTGCTGCGGAGAAGGTGTAGTCATGCCGGTATCGGGAAACTTGCCTTGCAGGTAAATATCCTGATAATGGCGATCTTGATTCAGTGGGCGTGTGCTATAATCGTTCTCTTTGCAAAAAAAGTCACATTGCAGGTACAGCATGGCGAAAGAAGATTTTATCGAGATGGAAGGCACGGTTGTGGAAACCCTCCCGAACACCATGTTCCGGGTGGAGTTGGAAAATGGCCATAAGGTGACGGCCCATATCTCAGGCAAGATGCGCAAACACTATATCCGCATCCTCACCGGCGACAAGGTCACTGTCCAGTTAACCCCCTACGACCTGTCCAAAGGCCGCATCACCTATCGCGCCCGTTGAGACAATCTCCACAGTCGGGGTTCAGGATGTCAATCCATCATCAGTGACCGGCTCGGTAAGAATATCAAACTCGAGCTTACCATCCCTCATATCGATCTTGACGGTCCCACCACTCACCAGACGCCCGAACAACAACTCTTCAGCCAAAGGTTTTTTGATTTCATCCTTGATCAGCCTGGCCATCGGACGTGCGCCCATCTTTCGGATCATAGCCCTTTTCAGCCAGCCAGACCCTGGCCTCTTCTTCGACGACCAGACTGACGCCCTTCTCCTGCAGCTGGCCTTCCAGCTCGAAGATGAACTTGTCCACCACCTTGGCGATATGCTCCTGAGACAGGCCGGAAAACTGGATGATCGAATCGAGCCGATTTCTGAATTCCGGTGAAAAGATCTTCTTGATCAGCCTCCATGCCGTCACTGGAGTGGTCCTGGGTCGTGAAACCGATGGACGAACGGCTCATCTCCTGAGCACCCGCATTGGTGGTCATCACGATCACCACGTTGCGAAAATCCGCCTTGCGTCCATTGTTGTCGGTCAGCGTTCCATGATCCATCACCTGCAAGAGCAGATTGAAGACATCCGGATGGGCCTTTTCGATCTCATCGAGCAACAGCACGGCATGGGGGTGTTTATTGATCTCCTCGGTCAGCAGGCCGCCCTGATCGAATCCGACGTAACCGGGCGGTGCGCCGATCAGTCGAGAAACCGTGTGGCGCTCCATGTACTCCGACATATCAAAACGGATCAATTCCATGCTCAGGATGCGGGCCAGCTGGCGGGTTATCTCGGTCTTGCCGACACCGGTGGGACCGGCAAACAGGAAGGAGCCGATCGGCCGGCCCTCGTTGTCCAAGCCTGAGCGGTTCATCCGGATTGCGGCGGTCAGGGCCTCGATAGCCGGGTCCTGCCCAAACACCACCATCTTCAGATCCCGTGACAGGTTCCGCAGGGATTCGGTGTCCGAGGTGGAAACCTTCTTGGGAGGAATACGGGCTATCTTGGCCACGATATTCTCGATATCATCCACGTCAATGAGTTTCTGGCGCCTATCCTGCGGTTGTAGCTGGACATTGGCGCCGGCCTCGTCGATCACGTCGATGGCCTTGTCGGGCAGATGCCGGTCGTTGATGTATTTATCCGCCAGTTCGGCCGCACTGCGCAGGGATTCGAGGGTATATTCCACCTCGTGGTGTTCCTCGAAACGGGATCTGAGACCCTTGAGGATGTCCACCGTCTCTTCGACCGTGGGTTCTTCTACGTCGATCTTTTGAAAGCGTCGCGCCAGGGCTCGGTCCTTCTCGAAGACACCACGGAACTCCTGGTAAGTGGTGGAACCGATACAGCGCAGGTCGCCCGAAGCGAGCATGGGCTTGATGAGATTGGACGCATCCATGACTCCACCGGAGGCGGCCCCCGCTCCGATGATGGTATGGATCTCATCGATGAACAGCACCACATTGGTCTCTTTTTTCAGCTGGGCCAGAAGTGCCTTGAAGCGCTTTTCAAAATCACCCCGATACTTCGTGCCCGCTACCAGGCTGCCCAGGTCCAGGGCGTAGATAGTGGCCTCCGCCAGCACTTCGGGAACCTCACGATCGACGATCATCTTGGCCAGGCCTTCGGCAATCGCCGTCTTGCCAACCCCGGCCTCTCCAACCAGCAGGGGATTGTTCTTACGCCGCCGACAAAGTATCTGAATGGTCCGCTCGATCTCGTTGCGACGTCCTATCAGCGGGTCTATCTTACCCTGGGTACGCCAGTTCATTGAGGTTACTGGCGAAAGAATCGAGGGGGCTGGACTGGGCATCGGCTTTCTGCTCATTGTCCAGATCGATCGAATCCTGTTCTTTCCGGTTCTCATCCTGAGCTTTGGCGACCCCATGGGAGATGTAGTTCACCACATCCAGGCGGGTAATTTCCTGCTGACCCAGGAAGAAGACTGCCTGGGAATCCTGTTCATTGAAGATCGCCACCAACACATTCGCGCCAGTCACTTCATTCTTGCCTGACGATTGCACATGAAACACGGCACGCTGCAAGACCCTCTGAAAACCCAGCGTGGGCTGTATGTCCCGATCCTCCCCAGCGACCAGCAGCGGCGTGGTTTCGTCGATGAATTCGATCAGTTGCCGACGTAACTTCTCAATATCCGCTCCACAAGCCCGCAATACCTCGAGGGCAGCAGGATTATCCAACAAGCCCAGCAGCAGGTGATCGACCGTCATGAATTCATGTTGCTTCGCCTTGGCTCTCTTGAAGGCCTGGTTCAGCGTAAATTCTAGTTCTTTGCTCAACATCTGTGAAAACTCCAGAATACCCTGCTTAGGCCTTTTCCATCGTGCATAGCAGTGGATGTTGGTTGTTTCGGGAATATTCGTTGACCTGATTGACCTTAGTCTCCGCGATATCCCGAGTGAATACACCGCAAACGCCCATGCCTCTGGTGTGGACATGAAGCATTATTCTGGTGGCCTTTTCTCGATCCATTATAAAGAATGTCTCAAGCACCAATACGACAAATTCCATCGGAGTGTAGTCGTCATTCAGGATGATGACCTTGTACATGGGAGGTTTTTTGACCTCTGGCGGGCTCTCCTGCAGGGCCAAGCCATCATCATGTTGTGTTTTGTCCTGTTCGCTCATAGTTTCAATTCTAGCAGGCTCGTATTCTCAACAAATAGCCATCAAACATGGGTAATTAGGCGTTAATTACAGAAATATTGGGGAAATACCTAATTGACCGAATTATAACCCAGTGCAAGTATTGGTTATATAGTTGACCAATAATCTGGTGAAACTATACTTAATGCGGGTCATATGACTCGGTTCACCCCGTAGTTGGGTGAATTCATACATACGGGCATATTAAACAGCCTATTTTTACCATCAGCATGTTCTTGGTAAATGGAGGAAGGGCATTTTAATACCTCTTCCGTACTTAAAAATAATTAAAGCTTACACCATTTTTCCAGGACATTGATTGCGAGGAGTATTCAGCTATGGCAACTGGAGTAGTAAAATGGTTCAACAATGCCAAAGGGTACGGCTTTGTCACCCCTGAAGACGGTGAACAGGATGTCTTCGTCCATTTTTCATCGATTGAAATGGATGGATACAAGACCCTGAAAGAGGGTCAACGTGTTCAGTTTGAGATCAACCAAGGACCCAAAGGTCTCCATGCGACAAATATTCAGCATCTTGCTGAATAAGTCAAAATCCAACTTAATCAACACTCGTCCCCCTAAAGCCGATGGTTACGGAACCATCGGCTTCTTGCTTTTTTTGCCCTAAAACACCGAGATAGGAAGTGATTCATGCAGATCTCTTGGACTCGCTATCAAAGGTGGAAGATAAATGGCATAATCAGGCGCTCTTTGTTGGCGCAATCCAGGCCGGGTAAATTATGCCTGACACAATCCCAACTGTATCAGAGCAGACGCCATTCATCGTCAACGAAGCGCTCGCGAATCTCCTCTATAAACACAGCCCTGCAACAATACTGGCCAGCCAGTTCATTGCCATCATCATTGCTTTTACCCTTTACAAACAGGTGGATCTAACGCTGCTCCATGTCTGGCTGGTTAGCATCACCCTTTTCAACCTGCTGCGGCTGGGACTCCGTTATTTTCAGATACAGCCAACCTGCTCACGGTCGCACAACCGCTTCCTGGATCGATTTCCACACTGCCCTGACGCTTCTGTCCGGTCTGAGCTGGGCATCCCTGCTGTTCTTTTTCAATCCTGCGCTACCGTTTTATGGCCAACTGCTGATCATTATCACCATCGTCTGCATGCCCATTGCATCCATACCGAACAATGCCATCTACCTGCCCGTGTATTACGCCTTTGCCACACCCAATGTACTGGGGCTGCTGCTCTGGTCCCTGCTGGTGGTCGAGACCTTTAGCCTGGAATACAACACCTTGACACTGACCTATTCCGTAGTCCTGTTTATCACTGCCCACACCTATCACAAAAATCTCAGGCAGTCACTGCAGGCGAGAGCGCAAAATGAGCAACTGATTTCGGAGCTCTCGCAAGCCAACAAACAGCTTGCGGAGTTTGCCTATATCGATCCGCTGACAGGACTTACCAATCGACGTTGGTTTCAGGAACAAGCCGATAATGCACTCGAACGTTGTCAGCGTCGTAAGAGCACCCTGGCGTTGATTTTGATTGATCTCGACAACTTTAAGAAGATCAATGATAAATTGGGTCATGCCGCCGGGGATGAAGTCCTCATGACCATCGCGAAACGCTTGAAATCCACTTTCAGACAAACCGATTCCATCGCCCACGCGCAGATGGACGCAGCCCGATTTGGTGGCGATGAATTCATTGTCTTGCTGGAAGACATTAAATCGAGCAACGATGTGGAAAAGGCCGCCCAGCGGGTCTTGCTTGAGGTTCGTGAGCCAATCAAAACAGGTGGCAGTAAGTATCGAACCCTCCTGCAGTATGGGAATCGCCCTCTATCCCGCAGACGGTAATACCATCGCCACGCTGATCCGCCGTGCCGACGTCGCCCTCTATCGGGTCAAGGATACAGGGCGAAATAATTTTCAATTCTATGATAATACCGCAATGTCCTCGCTGAATTTGTCACCCTGTGGGACCGATGCTGATCCTGTTCAATAAACCCTTCGACGTGCTTACCCAGTTTACCGACCGTAACAACCGCTCGACACTGGCGGATTACATCCCGGTGCAAGGTGTCTATCCGGCGGGTCGTCTCGATCGAGACAGTGAAGGATTGCTGTTGCTGACCGACGATGGCAAATTGCAGCATGCCCTGACGGAGCCGAGAGCCAAGACCTGGAAAACCTATTGGGTTCAAGTGGAGGGTACCCCATCTGACGAAGCCGTCACGCAACTGCGGCAAGGTGTTGAATTGAAGGATGGACTCACCCTGCCTGCCCGGGTGAACAGGATGGATCATCCCGACATATGGCCGCGCAATCCACCCATCAGACAACGTGCGAACATTCCCACCAGCTGGCTGAAAATACAACTTCGGGAAGGACGTAACCGACAGATACGACGCATGACTGCCGCCGTCGGCTACCCGACCTTGCGCCTGATTCGCATGACCATGGGCCGCTGGCGACTGGGTGGCTTGCAGCCTGGTGAATGGCGCCAACTGGGTAACACCGGCAGGGGTTGAAACAGCGCGCATGGAGCAGATCCCACAAACCTGTCATTGTCGGCATGTCGGGAGGCGTCGATTCATCCGTAGCCGCACTCCTGCTGCAGGAACAAGGTTACCCGGTTGAAGGGCTGTTCATGAAAAACTGGGAAGAGGATGACAGTCAGGATTACTGCTCAGCCGCTGCAGACCTGGCCGATGCGCAGTCCGTTGCGGAGATTCTGGGTATCCCCTTGCATACGGTGAATTTCTCCACCGAATACTGGGACCGGGTATTTGCCTATTTTCTGGCCGAGTATCGGGCCGGACGCACCCCGAATCCCGATGTGCTGTGCAACCGGGAGATCAAGTTCAAGGCCTTTCTCGACTATGCCCTGGAGCAACTGGACGCGGAACGCATCGCCACCGGTCATTACGCCAGACTGGGTACGGACCCAGGTCAATACTTGCTGCAACGCGCCGCCGACGAGAACAAGGATCAGACCTACTTTCTCTATATGCTGGGTCAGCGGCAGCTTGCCAGGAGCCTTTTCCCGCTGGGAGAATTGCACAAACAGGAGGTGCGTCAACGGGCCGAAACCGCCGGATTCCCGAATCACAAAAAGAAGGACAGCACCGGCATCTGTTTTATCGGTGAACGTAAATTCCGCGACTTTCTCAGCCGTTATCTTCCCGCCAATCCCGGCATCATCGAAGATCCCACAGGTCAGATCGATTGGCGCACATCAGGGACTCATGTACTACACGATCGGCCAACGCCAGGGACTGGGCATCGGCGGGTTGCAGGATGCCATCGAGGCGCCCTGGTTCGTGGTCGGCAAGGACCTCGTGCGCAATGTACTGATCGCCGCCCAGGGACATGACACACCCCCTCCTGATGCATGAGAGCCTGGTGGCCGGCCAACTGCATTGGGTATCCGGCCATGCTCCCGACCTGCCAATACAATGCCAGGCCCGCATCCGTCACCGGCAACCTCTCCAGGCCTGTGAAATATATACTGCCGGGCATGCTCGCTGTGAGGTAAGATTCACGCACGCCCAACGTGCCATCACGCCCGGTCAATCGGTAGTTTTCTACCAGCAGAGAAATTGTCTGGGCGGAGGAATAATAGAATCAGCGGACAGGTAGTCTATCCCCATGAGCTATACTGATCAGGACCGTACCCTTGCCTTGGCCGGCATCTACCAGGCCGCCTCGCTGGTCCAGCAGATAGCGCGACGCGGTGTGGCCGATGCCGATGCAATGGCGAGTTCTGTGCACAGTCTATTTCAAATTGACGCGGCGTCCGTTGCAGAGATATTCGGAGGCGTCGAAGGACTCAACAACGGCCTCAAGCAACTCCATCGCCAACTCAGTGGCGAGGTCAGGCGTGACAATGAAATTACCGGCTATCTGTTAAACCTCATTCATCTCCAGCGAAAGCTTGCCAGACAACAAGACCGCGCCCAGAAAATCCACCAAGGCATCCTGCAGATCAAGGACCGTTTAAGCCATTTTCCTGAGCTACACCAGAACATTCTCGCGGCATTGGCGGATCTCTATGCCAACCACATCAGCACCCTGCAACCACGCATTATGGTGAGTGGAGAACCGGTTTATCTACAAAACCCGGACAATGTAAACCGAATTCGCACCCTCTTGCTCGCCGGGATACGCGCCGCGATGCTCTGGTGGCAGATCGGCGGACGTCGCCGCCAGGTTTTATTTAATCGGAGTAAATATACCGAGCAGGCGAATGCCCTGTTGCGGCAGAACATAGATTGAATGCCATGCGCAGGCAGCAAATCAAGGAACTGTCACATACAAGAACAGCGAAATGCGTTATAAAGTCAGCTCCAATTCACTCGCAAAGACCCAGTGTATTGGTTCCGGCCACGGGAAAAGATCTGCATGGCCATTACAATGACACATTCATAACCTCAGGATCGAAATCATGAAAAAGCGCGTAATCTATCTCGCAATTGCCGGTATTCTGGCGATCACAACCGCTTGCAGCGAAGCTCCGGAACAGACCGGCACTGAGCCGACCCCGGACACCTCGGGCATGGAACCGGCCAGCAGCGAACGAAGTTCCCCCGACGTAATGGATAAAACCAAGGAAGTCACTGCCGATCCAGTCCAACCGGTGGATAAACAGAGCACGGATTATTATGAATCGACCAAGGAAAAGACCAGTGAAGTCTACGAGAGCGCCAAACAGAAGACTTCCGATGTCTATGATGCCGCCAAAGAGACAGGCGCCGAAGTGATCGAGAAGGTCATGCCTGACGATACCCAAAAGGAATGAACGCAGCGGGTTCTATGGACGGCCCCGTAAGGACGGGGCTGGACATCAATGACAACTCAGTCACCCGGTACCAAACAGACCCGATTTCTACCCTCTGCCTTAGCCCGATAGAGGGCGGCATCGGCTCGCTGGATGACCGATTCCACCGAGTCAGACATCGTCGGTATCTTGCCGGACACGCCCAGACTGATGGTTACCCAGGGAGATGTCAGGCCCTCAACATGGGGAATTTCTGCCTTGATCACCGTTCTTCGCAGTCCTTCCGCAATCTCCATCCCTCCCGTACCCTCGGTATTCGGAAGAATGATGCAAAACTCCTCGCCGCCATAGCGGGCAACCATATCTCCAGCCCGATTAACCGATCCCTGGAGCAAATTCGCCACTTGTTGCAAGACCTCGTCGCCTGCCAAATGGCCGAACTGGTCGTTGAAGCGTTTGAAATAATCAATATCAATCATGATGAGGGTCAAAGGTTGCCTGCCCCGGGCGGCGCGCTTGATCTCCAGACCCAGAACCTGATTAAGATATCTTCGGTTGGCAAGCCCGGTGAGACCATCTTGATTGGCCATCTGCTGGGCTTTTTCCATCTCCCAGGAGAGTTCGGCGGTCACCGTAATCAGCTGCTTACGCATCGCGACAATCCTCTCCATGGCGAGTAATTTAGCATCCAGGATATCCCGATCGACGGGTATATAGATGAAATCATCCCCACCTGCCCGGATGCCATTGAGGAACTCCTCAGGCTCGGTTTTGCCACTGATGAACAGAATCGGTCTCCATTCCATCTCCATGGAACGTATTCGCTGCACGGTGGCGTAACTATCCATTCCCGGCATTCGCACATCTACCAGCACGAGATCAGGATCTTCTCTGTTGAATTGTTCGATCGCCTTCGCGTCATCTGCCGCCAGGATGATCTTATGTCCCATGGAAAGCAGGTATCGTCGGATAACCAGCCTGTCCGCCAGATTATCTTCGGCTAAAAGAATCTTCAAAATCCTTTCTCACTAATCAAGATCAAGACCTGCTGAAACTCCTGTTTCAAACCCATCAGACGAGCCGGGACATCAATCACCTTGCCAGGGTCTGCCGCCATTTCGAAATCACTGGCCATCTCTGACAGATGCTTGGCGCCCATTCTGACAGCGCGTGATTTCAGACTCCGAACGAGCCTCAGCACCTCGTTGGCTGCAAGCGATGCAGGCTCATGTTCCAACTTTAACAGAAATTCACCGATACTCCCTGTCGAATTGCTCCCATGACTTTATTCAAGTTTCACCCATTTTCTTTATTAGACAGGGCGCCCAGCCACGCCTGGCAAAACAGCTGGATACGATAATCTTCAAATTCGGCCTGAGCCAGGGAAACTGTAACTGAGCCGGAGTTGAACCCGGATTAAGATTGACCCGGCAGCGAGACGAGCAGGTATAATCTTTCGTTTACCAACGATTTCGATCAAACAGACATCATGGAACTCTCAAGCCTCACCGCAGTCTCCCCCGTCGACGGCCGCTATGGCAGCAAAAGCGCAGACCTGCGCCCCATCTTCAGCGAGTATGGCCTGATCCGCCATCGGGTGCTGGTGGAAGTCCGCTGGCTGCAAGCCTTGGCTAACCACGACGGGATCAGCGAAGTCCCACCCCTGAGCGAACACGCCAGCCACATCCTGGAAGGCATCGTCGCGAATTTCACCGAAGAGGACGCCCAGCGGGTCAAGAACATCGAGCGCACCACCAACCACGATGTCAAGGCGGTGGAATATTTGCTCAAGGAAAAGATCGCCGGCAATACCGAGTTGGAAGCGATCAGCGAGTTCATCCATTTCGCCTGCACCTCCGAGGACATCAACAACCTCTCCCACGCCCTGATGCTGCGGGAAGGCCGGGGCCAGATCCTGCTGCCGCAGATGGATGAGGTGATCGAGGCGATCCGCAAACTGGCCCATGAGCTGGCCGAACAGCCCATGCTCTGCCGCACCCACGGCCAACCGGCCTCCCCTTCCACCCTGGGCAAGGAGATGGCGAATCTGGTCTATCGCCTGCAACGCCAGCGGGAGCAGATCGCCGCGCAACCGCTGCTGGGCAAGATCAACGGCGCGGTGGGCAACTACAACGCCCACCTGGTCGGCCTATCCGGAACTGGACTGGCCGGACTTCGCCCAGGATCCTTCGTGACATCCCTGGGCCTGACCTGGAATCCCTACACCATCCAGATCGAGCCCCATGACTACATCGCCGAACTGTTCGATGCCGTGGCCCGCTTCAACACTATCCTGATCGATTTCTGCCGGGATGTCTGGGGCTACATCTCCCTGGGCTACTTCAAGCAGAGGACCATGGCCGGCGAGGTGGGCTCCTCCACCATGCCGCATAAGGTCAATCCGATCGACTTCGAAAACGCCGAAGGCAATCTGGGCTCGCCAACGCCCTGTTCGACCACCTGGCGGCCAAGCTGCCCATCTCCCGCTGGCAGCGGGATCTCACCGACTCCACCGTGCTGCGCAACCTGGGGGTGGGCATCGCCCACACCAGTATCGCCCTGCAGTCGGTGCTGCGCGGCATCAGCAAGCTCGACGCCAATGGGGAGACGATGCTGGCCGATCTGGAGGCCAACTGGGAGGTGCTGGCGGAGCCGATCCAGACCGTGATGCGCCGCTACGGCATCGAGAAACCCTACGAGAAACTCAAGGAGCTGACCCGCGGCCAGCGCATCAGCGCCGACGGAGCTGCAGCGCGTTCATCGATCAAGCTGGAGATCCCGGAAGCAGGCCAAACAGTCGCTCAAGGCCCTGACCCCGGCCAGCTATCTCGGCAATGCCGCGGAACAGGCCAGGAACAGCTGACGTTGATGACGACCGGAGTTCGAACATGACACACACACTTCGCTTTCCCAACGGTTTGAGCGCCGAACGATTTCTGCAGGAGTACTGGCAGCAAAGACCCCTGTTGTTGCGCCAGGCCCTGCCCGGTTTCGCCTGCGGGCTGGAGCCCGACGAACTGGCCGGTCTCGCCTGCGAAGAGGGGATCGAGTCGCGCCTGGTGCTGGAAAAAGCGGGCAGGACGCCCTGGGAGATCCGTCACGGCCCGTTTGATGAGGACGGTTTTCAGCCATCTGCCGGAGAGTCACTGGACCCTGCTGGTGCAGGATGTGGACAAGCAGGTATCCTGAGGTGGCCCAATTGCTGGAATACTTCCGCTTTCTGCCCGACTGGCGGGTCGACGACGTGATGGTGAGCTTTGCCGCGGATCAGGGTTCGGTCGGGTCCGCATGTTGACGATTACGATGTCTTTCTCTATCAGGCCAGGGGCAGGCGGCGCTGGAAGATCCACTACCAGCCGGTCTCAGAGAATGATTGCATCCCCGGTCTGGATCTGCGTATCCTGCCCCAATTCGAGGCGGAGCAGGAGTGGCTGCTGGAGCCCGGCGATCATGCTCTATCTGCCCCCCAGACTGGCCCATTGGGGTGTCGCCGAAGGCGAGTGCATGACCTGTTCGGTGGGCTTTCGCGCCCCCAGCCTATCGGGAGCTGGTGCTCCGCCTGGTGCGATGAACTGCTGGAGCGGCGGGTCATCCCCGGTCGCTATCGCGATCCGACCTACAGCTCCCCGGCATCAGCGCAGAGATCGAGCGCCGCGGCTATCGCGGAGATTCACCGGCTGCTGCAGAACTTCCTCGATACCGATAAGGAGCAGCAACGCCGCTGGTTTGGCCGTTTCATCACCGAAACCAAGCCGCATCTACAGGTGGAACCGCGGCCCAGGCCTTGAAACCCGTCGAATTTCTCAACCGCTATCGGGTGCGGCGGGTGTTGCAGCGCAACAGCTATACCCGCCTCGCCTTCAGCCGTGGGAGCAGCGGGACAAGACAGCCTGTTCGCCAATGGCAGCTGAATACCGGCTGCCCTCGGAAGAGGCGGATTTTCTGCCCGTGATCACCCGCTATCGAGAACTCCATTTCGGCTATCTGGAGGAGTGGTTGCAGCAACCGGACTACCTGCAACTGGTCTGCGACCTCTATAACGACGGTCACTTCGAGTTTCCCGATGAGTAAACGGGCGCTATTTTCCATCCGCATCGCCCACTGGCCGCAGGATCAGGCCCTGCTGCGACTGGTCAGGGAACAAGGTCTTCATCCAGGAACAACAGGTCCCGGAAGCTGGAATGGGACGGCATGGATGAGCGACGCCCTGCATCTGCTGGCTCTGGATGCGGAGCAGCAACCGATCGGCACCGCCCGCCTGCTGCCTTCCGGACAGATCGGCCGCATGGCGGTGCTCGGCGCCCTGGCGTCGGCGCGGAGTCGGCCGCGCCCTGCTGCAACGCTTGCTGGCAGAGGCGGCCAAGGGCGATTATCCCAGAACCTGTTTCTACATGCTCAGCTCAGCGCCCTGCCGTTCTATGAACAGGCTCGGATTTCAGCGCCCAGGGTGAGGTCTTTCAGGAGGCCGGCATCCCACACCGACGCATGACCCGGAGAATGCCGAATGAATGATTCGCAGACCCCATTTCGGCAAGCCCTGCTCGGTGCGACCGCCGATCTCTACCAGCTGCACTCGGTCGGATGAAACCCGGGAGCTGACGCAGCGGATGGTGGCGCAGGCCAATCGCAGCCTCGACCTGCTCACCGCTGATCTGGAACCGGCGCTCTATGATCAACCGGCCTTCCTCGAGGCCTTCAAACAGCTCGCCCTGAAGAGCAAGGTGGCGCGTATCCGCATCCTGCTGCAGGACAACAGCCTGGTGCGCACACCAGGGCCACCGGCTGGTCGAACTGGCTCAACGCCTGCCCTCCACGGTGGAGCTGCGCAAGCCGGATCGGGCCTACCGGGAGTTTCCGGAAAACTTCCTGCTGGTGGACGATTGCGGCTATCTGCATCGCAAACTGCTCGGTCGCTACCAGGTCACAGCCTGCTGCAACGACCGCCTCCAGGTCTCCCAGTTCGAGGGCCTCTTTACCGAGGCCTGGGAGTCGGCTCTACCCGATCGGGAGCTGGCGCGACTGCATCTGTAAGCCGGCCCGGCGGTCGGATGATCACACAATGCGCATCCAGCCGCCGGCAATCATAGACTAAAGATCTGTTACTCGACGCCGCACGCCTCCCAGGCAGCACCCACCAGTTGCGCCGTTTCGCTGCCGTAGAGTTCACTGGCCGCCTGCCTGGTCGCGACCCTGGCTCCGGCGAAGTTCGTATCGGGCGTCATGTACCCGCTCAATGCGAGGCAGAAGACCTGTTCGGCCTTATCCCTGCCGATCGCGGTGACCAGTTTACCTGTGGAGACATCAGGAACCTGGCGGTAATAATCGCCATATCAAAATCAGATTAACCCACCTGATCTTTGACAATCCAGCAGCGCAGACTGAAAGAAAGTCGTATCAGGTTACAATAATTAAGACTTGATTGATTTACCTCCTTGAAGGTCCGTATTTTGACAAGGTCACTACGAAATTGGTGAGTAGTCTGGGTGGAGCGCAGCGTAACCCGGGAGTTCGGGCCACCGGTTCCCCGGGTTACACTGCCGTTTCGCCAGTCAGCTCTTTGTCATTTACCGAGGTCCAGCCGAAATCGCTGAGGATGCTGAACAGGGCCGGCACCACCAGCAGCACCAGCAGAGTGGTAGTGAGCAGGCCGAAGATGATGCTGGTGGCCAAGGGCACCAGGATCTGGGCCTGCAGGCTCTTCTCCAGCAGCAACGGGGTCAGACCGGCGATGGTGGTGACCGAGGTCAGCAGCACCGCGCGGAAGCGCTCCCGGCTGGCCAGTTTGGCCGCCTCCACGATGGCATGGCCCTCCCGCACCCGCAGCTTGAGAAACTCCACCAGCAGGATCGAGTCGTTGACCACCACCCCGGCCAGGGAGGTGAAGCCGATCACGCTGGGCATGGTCAGGGGCAGTCCCATCAGCAGATGGCCCCAGATCACCCCGATCAAAGCCAGGGGAATGACCAGCATCACCACCGCGGGCTCCGCATAGCTTCTGAACTGAAAACTGAGCAGCACGAAGATCCCCACCAGGCCGATCGCGAAACTGCGCAGCATGGAGGAGCCGGTCTTGGCGGTATCCTTCGACTGACCCTCGATACCCGCCGAGAGGGTCCGGGATATTTTTCGAACAGCTTGGGCAGAAATTCCCGCTGGGTATGGTTGACGATCTCCCGCGCATTGTTGAGCCGGGTATCCAGATCGCCGCTCACCGTCACCGTGCGTATTCCATTCACCCGCTGGATGCGGGAATAACCTCGATCCTGCTGAATGGTCGCCACCGCGCTCAAGGGTACCTGGTCACCCCCGGGCGTGAGGATACGGAAAGGCTTCCAGATCCCTGAGGCTGCGCCCGGTCCGCCTGAGCCAGACGCACATCGATCTCGTAGGCCTCGGCTATCCACCTGAATCTCACTGGCGGTTGAGCCATAGAAGGCGGCGCGCAGCTGGCCGGCCACTGTGGAGGCATCCAGACCCAGGGCCAGGGCTCCTTCCCGCAGGCGCAGACGCAGTTCCGGCTTGCCGGGACGCAGATCGTCCGACAGATCGAACACCCCCCGATAGCGGGCGAGCCAGCCCTGCAATTCCAGGGAGGCCTGCTTCAGCTGATCCAGCTCGGCGCCATAGAGGCGGATCTCCAGCGGCACCCCCCCGGGACCGATGACCGGCTCCTTGAAATTCAGCGCGAGCACATCGGGCACCTCACCCACTTCCTCACGCCAACGGTTGATGATGTCGTCCAGCTTGCCCACCCGCTCCTCCGCGGTCAGCAGATCGGCGGTGACGGTGGCCACATGCGGGCCGTTCTCGTTGGCGTCCAGATTGGTGTTGTAAGCGCACCTGGATATTCTTCACCAGGGACCGGCCGTCCTGCTGCAGCGGGGTGAACTCCGCGTCGACCCGCTGTAGAGCCGGCGTTGATCCGTTCGACCACCGCCTCGGTGCGCCACAAGGGCGTACCCTGGGGCAGCAGCAGCCGCGCCTCGATGATATCCCCTTCGATATCGGGAAAGGCCTGGAACTTGAGCTTACCCCCCACCAGCATGCCGATGGAGAGCAGAAACAGGGCGATGATGCCCCCCGCGAACCAGTAACGCTGGTGGATCACCGCATCCACCAACCGTCCCAGGGACTGGTTGCGAAAGCGCATCAGACCCGTCGTCGAAGCGCCGTCGGAAGCTGCCCGCCTCCTTTTCATGATTTCTCAGCGAATGGGCCAGATGGTGGGGCAGGATCATGAAGGCCTCGATCAGACTCACCGCCAGCACCAGGATCAGCACCATGGGAATGAACTGCAAGACCTTGCCCATATTGCCCGACAGAAAGGCCAGCGGGCCGAACACCGAAATGGTCGTGAGGAAAGAAGAGATGACCCCGGGCGCCACCTGCTGGGTGCCGTCGATGGCGGCCCGGTAGGCATCCTTGCCCCGGCGCAGATGCGTGGCGATGTTCTCGGCGATGACGATGGCGTCGTCCATCAACAGGCCGATGGCGATCAGCAGCGCCACCATGGTTATCATGTTGACGGTCAGCCCCAGCAGGTTCATCAAAAAGAGAGCGCCGAGGAAAGAGACCGGCAGGCCCATCGCCACCCAGAAGGCAAAGCGGCCCTGAAAGAAAAGCCACATCACCAGGAACACCAGCACCAGACCCTGGGCGCCATTCTTGAGCAGCAGGCTGAGGCGGTCCCGCACGATGGAGGAGCGATCCTGGGTCAGGGTGAATTCGACCCCTTGGGGCGCGCCGCGTCGCAGTTCGTCGAGAAAGCGGCTTACCGCATCCTTGCACCACCAGAGTGTCCTGCTGCTTGGTCTTGATCACTTGCAGCAGCGCGGCGCGCTGGCCATTGAACAGGGTCTGCTCTTCATCCAGTTCGAAGCGGTCGCTGATGCTGGCGATCTCGCCCAGGCGGATCTCCGCGCCCGATTCCGCGCTGACCACGATCAGGTCGGCCAGTTCCCGGGGACTGCGCCGCAGATCGGTGAAACGCACCAGCAGATCGCGCTCGCGGGTCTCCAGGGAACCAGCCGGCAGATCGATGCCCTGGCGCGCCACGCTATTGGCTACATCGGACAGACTGAGACCATGTTCCCGCAAGGCGGCGGCGGAGACCTCGATGCGCAGTTGGTGGTCGGAAAAGCCGTTGATCACAACCTGGGAGACCTCCGGGATCCGCTGCATACGTTCCTTGATCTGCTCCGCATAGGCCTTCAGATCCCGCGCTGACATGGGGCCGGTGATGGCCACCGCCACCACGTTGTCGGTGCGCCCCAGCTCCTTGACGATGGGAATCTCGATCTGTTCCGGAAAGTTGTCGATCGCCTCCACCTCGGTCTTCACATCGTCCATGAACGCGACTCAAATCGCCCCCTTCCACCATCTCCACCACGGCGGTGGCGATCCCCTCCCGGGCCACGCAACGCATCTCCTCCACATCGTTGATGCCGTCGATCGCATCCTCCAGCCGTTGGCAGATCGCCTCCTCCACATCCTCCGCGCTGGCGCCGGGATAGATCACCTGGATCTGCAGCTCCTGGGCGGCGAAGTCCGGGAAGGTCTCCCGCTGCAGTCCCGGCAGGGCGGCGAGCCCCAGCAAGGTCAGAAACAGCAGCAGCAGGTTGCCGGCAGTGGGGTGCCGCACGAAAAAAGCGATCATGGTCTATGACCCTCGGCCGTGGCGACTTGTATCAGCCGGGTCCTGGCGGTTTCATCCTCTACCGGTTTCAACAGCATGCCGCGACTTGCCGGGATCAGATCCGAGATCACCAGCTGTTCCCCCCCAACCAACCCCTGGCTGACCACCACGAATTCGGCCTGAATCATGCCCACCTCGACTTCCCGCATTTCCAGACGATCCTCCTGATTCACCAGATAGACCTTGGCCACCCGTCGGCAACCGGCCGCCACGGCGATTTCGCAATCCTGCGGCGACGCCGTCATACAGGGCCAGTCGAGGCACCACCAGACTGTCGGGACGGGCTCGTCCATACAGATCGACCTGCACGAAAAGGCCTTTGAACAGGGGTGGTCTGCACCCCGGGTTGTACCTTGGCATAGGGTTCGTCCACCTCGACGATCACCCCGACGGTACGGGTCTTGGGGTCCAGGGTGTCGCTGATGCGGGCAAACCGGCCGGGCCAGTCAGCAGTCAAGGCGCCTTCCTGCAGACGCACGATAGCACTCAAGCCGAGGGATGGAACCGGATCGATGCCGGACATGGCCATCAGGTCGACTTCGCGATCGGAACGGATCAGGTTGCTCATCTGTCCGATCGGAATCTGTGCCTCCACTTCGGCCCGTTGCAGGCCATCCGCGATGGCCAGCACCTCCCCTTCACGGACATACTGATTCTGTTCTACATTTACCTCGGCGATGCGGCCGGTGAAGGGCATCACCACCCGGGTCTGCTCCAGGTCCCGCTCGGCGCCGGCCAGTCTGGCCCGGTGGCTCGCCAGCTGGGCCTGCAACAGGGCCTGCTGGCTGGGTATCAGGTTCAGGGTGTTCTTCTGGGATTGCAGTTTCTGTTTCTGGGCCAGCAGGGCCTGTTCCTGACTTTCCAGATCGGAACGGCTGACGCTCCCTTTGCCGATCAGTTGACGCTTACGCTCCAGTTCTTTTTCATTGAGATTCAGGGCGGTCTGCTCGATCTTAAGGGCCGCACTGGTGTTCGCGATCTTGGCCTCGAGTTCCTGTAACTGGGCCTCGCTGGCCTGGATATCGGCCTGGGTCTGGGCGATCGCCAGCTGGTAATCGGTCGGATCGATCTGAAACAGCAGGCTGCCGGCCTCCAGGATACTGCCTTTCCGCAGCTGCGGATGCTTGTCGATGATCTTGCCTTTGACCTCAGCCACCGCCTCCCAGGTGGTGGAAGGTCTGACCGTGCCATGCCCGACGGCCCTGGGCACCACGGTGACTGCCGGCACCCGGATCACCCGCACCAGCTGGGGGGTCTCGCTAACCTCCTCCTGTTGCGGTGCGGACTGTTGTTTTTTCAACATCACCACGGCGGCGATACCGAGCACGATCGGGATGAGGATGACCCATTTCCTGGGGGTGGAGGCTGTCATTGCTATCTCGCTTGCGGGTTATCGGGGTGGGCAGTTCAGTCGCTGCTCGACCAGCGTTGTTGCAACTCGGTCCGTCGGGTCGCCAGCCACTGTAGGGCAATGATGACACTGGTTGAGTTCATGCGGCCGCCATAAAGTTCCCCGATCGCCTGCTCCGCCTCCATCACCAGCACCCGGATATCCTCCCCTTCATGATCCAGGCCGTGCACCCCCCCCGCCCGGGAGGCGTCAACCTGGCCGCAGAACAGATGGATGCGATCCACCGAGATGCCCGGGCTGACCATGAAGGTGCAGATGGGCTCCAGGTTGCTGGATCTCACAATTCGCCTCCTCCAGCGCCTCGCGCCGGGCGACCTCTTGCGGCGCCTCATCGGCCCCCAGATAGCCTCCCACCGTCTCGATCACCCAGGGATGACCGGCCTGTTCCAGGGCCCCGATGCGGAACTGTTCAATGAGCACCACCTGATCGAGGGTCGGGTCGTACAGCAACACCGACGCCGCCTGCAACTCCTCCATGCGTTCGCGAACGATCGCTTCACAGCGGCCACCCTGGAACAGATCATGTTGCAGCCGGTACCGGTTGATCTTAAGAAAACCATCATAGACTCTTTTATTTTCTATAAGATTGAATGAATATTTCATGTTTTATATGAGCTAATACAAACGGCTGGTCGGTCGCTATCACCGGGCTGGTGCGCGGCTTCCCAGCGGGGTGAATTTTCAGCCATGATAGCGACAACTGCTGCCTGGCAGGTAGCGCTGAACAGAAATAATTAAGCGGAATCGTTTGACTCTTGCAGAATAATAAGTATATTAGTAAATAATTATTTAAACTATATGGTGTTGACTATGTCCGACTCATTACTTTTTACCTGCGCAGAGCTGCGGGAGATCGCTGAAACCCATCCGGCGGAGATCGAGGTCATCGTTGAGATGTTGATCGAGTCCGATGTCGAGCTGTGCCTGGAAGCCGTCTGATATCGTCCTTGACTCAAACCGAAAAAAAAGGCAGGTTGGATCTCCAACCTGCCTTTTTTTGTTTTCAACCGAGCCTTGCCATTGAAAGCCCGTAGAATATCCCAAAAAGTCTCCCTGGCGATCGCCTATCTTTGTTACTTTACCGCCCTTCTCGCCCTGCTGTCAGCCGGTTATCAAGTCACCCTGGCGCGGACGCAAGACCCCATCTTCGCCAGTCTGCTGGCGGCCGTGGTGTTTTTTATCGGCTGCGGCATCGTGTTCCAGGTCATCGGCAACGTGAATCTGCCGGACCTGAAGATCGACGAAAAATAACAATGTTGATGCCTGCCTTAAGTCCTGCCTACCGGGGTTGACTGAGCGCCCATTGGCTGCATGACCGCACTGACCCTTGTGATTGCTGGTAAAGCACGCCTGGCGGTAGCCGATCCGGAGGCTGTTTCGAGCATCTGCTACAGACAGGACTATCCCGGGAGCAGGCAATGAGCGAGGTCAAGTGTCTTTACTGCGGCAAGCGGATTTCCGATGATGTTGCCCGATGCCCCCATTGCGGCGCGGTCTCCCACTTCCAGAAAAAGGGCTATCGATATGGCGCAAGGATGAAATTCCTGCTGTTTTTCATTGCCCTGGTTATCCTCTGCGGCTTTTTCATCCTCTGGCTGCCACGCTGAATCAGCAAGTCTGGTATCAAGCCGATCTTGTCGCGATAATCCTTGTCGATTTCAGCCGATTTGACTGAGGTCAAGGTCAATGCCTGGTCCTTCCTTTACAAATGCGTGCTGCTGATACGATCCATAAGGAGCGACTGCATATGGCCCAGGCCTTCACCAAAGCAATGGCGCGCAACATCTTCTACGGTGGCACCGCGTTTTTCTTTCTACTCTTTCTCGCCCTGACCTTTGACACCACCAACCAGCTTCCGAATCGGGACAATCGTGCCGCGCTGGAAGGGGAACTGGGGCCCGTCATCTCACAAGGCAAAGGCCTTTGGGAAAAAAACAACTGCATCGGTTGCCATACCCTGCTGGGTGAAGGCGCCTACTTCGCTCCTGAACTGGGTAATGTCTACACACGCTTCGGTAACTCGACGGAGGCCATCAAGGGCTTTATTGCCAGCCGCCCCAAGGACGGCATTCCCGGGCGTCGCAGCATGCCCCAGTTCAACTTCACCGCCGAGGAACTGACCGCCATTGCGGAGTTCCTCAAGTATGTGTCTGAGATCGACACATCCAACTGGCCGCCGAACCAGCAGGGCTGAGGGAGAAATAACATGCAATATCAATCTCAAGCGGTTGCCAAGCCCTATTTCATCGGGGCCATCATCCTGTTCGTGGCGCAGATCCTGTTTGGCCTGATCATCGGCCTGCAGTATGTGGTGGGGGATTTCCTGTTCCCCGAGATCCCCTTCAACGTGGCGCGCATGGTGCATACCAACACGCTGATCGTGTGGCTGCTGATGGCCTTCATGGGTGCGGCCTACTATCTGGTGCCGGAAGAGGCGGAGATCGAACTATTCGCTCCCTGGCTCGCCAAACTGATGTTCTGGATCTTTCTCATTGCTGCCGGCTTGACCGTGGCGGGCTATCTGCTGGTGCCCTACGCCGGCCTGGCGGATCTCACCATGAATGAGCTGTTCCCCACCATGGGACGGGAATTTCTCGAACAGCCCACCATCACCAAGGTCGGTATCGTGATCGTGGCCCTGGCCTTCCTGTTCAACATCGGCATGACCATCCTGAAAGGTCGCAAGACCGTGGTCAATCTGGTGCTGCTGATGGGTCTGACCGGGCTGGCGGTGTTTTTCCTGTTCGCCTTCTACAATCCGATCAATGTGGTGCTGGACAAATACTACTGGTGGTGGGTGGTGCATCTGTGGGTCGAAGGGGTCTGGGAACTGATCCTGGGCGCCATTCTGGCCTTCGTGTTGATCAAGACCACCGGAGTGGACCGCGAAGTGATCGAGAAGTGGCTGTATGTAATCATCGCCATGACCCTGATCACCGGCATCATCGGCACCGGCCATCACTACTACTGGATCGGCACCCCGGAATACTGGCAATGGTGGGGCTCCATCTTCTCTGCCATGGAACCCATACCCTTCTTCATGATGACCGTGTTCGCCTTCAACATGGTCAACAAACGCCGCCGTGAACACCCCAACAAGGTCGCCATGCTGTGGGCCCTGGGTACCGCAGTGATGGCCTTCCTGGGCGCGGGTGTCTGGGGCTTTCTGCACACCCTGTCACCGATCAACTACTACACCCACGGCTCCCAGATCACCGCGGCCCACGGTCACATGGCGTTCTACGGCGCCTATGTCATGATCAGTCTGACCATGATCTCCTATGCGATGCCCCTGCTGCGCGGCCGCAATGCCGCCAATCCCGGCAGATCCCAGGTGGTGGAGATGTGGTCATTCTGGCTGATGACGGTCTCCATCGTGTTCATCACCCTGTTCCTCACCGGCGCCGGGATCCTGCAGGCCTATCTGCAGCGCATGGGCGAGAATCCTCAGCCGTTCATGGCGGTGCAGGAGCAGATCTCCCTGTTCTACTGGCTGCGGGAGTTCGCCGGGGTGATCTTCCTGATCGGTCTGGTGCTGTATATCGCTAGTTTCTTTGTGGGTCAGAAGGACCCGGAGACGGTGGCGGCTGACTGACGGTTGCTCACATCTGGAGGATTGACCCATCAGCCAAATGGCCGGCACGCCGTGCCGGCCGCATCGACTAGATGCAGAATCTCTCGACTACACCGGAACCCAAAGACATGGCGGCAATCGCTGAAGCCATCGGACACGAACACAGATATCCGCCCGGTGACCTGGCCATGTGGATCTTCATCCTGGCGGAACTGACTGTCTTTGCGGCATTTTTCGCCGCCTATGCCTTTACCCGGATGCAACATGTGGAGCTGTTCAACGAATATCAGCAAAATCTGGACAGAGAGTCCGCGCTGATCAACACCCTCGCCCTGATTACCGGTTCCTATTTCGTGGTGCGAGCAGTCAGCGCCATCCGCGCCGATCATCCCAAGCTTTGTATCAATTGGATATTGGCCGCGCTGGCCATGGGAGTGGTTTTTTTGCTGGTCAAGGGTGGAGAATTCGCCCATCACTTTGCCCAGGGCATCAATCTCAGCACCAATACCTTTTATATGTTTTATCTCTCCCTGACCTTTTTTCATTTCATGCATGTGATCCTGGGCATGGTCATCCTGGGGGCCGTGGCGGTGCTGACAAAAAGAGGCCGCTACAGCGCGCTGGAGCACACCGGGGTAGAAACCGGCGCCTCCTACTGGCACATGGTGGATCTGGTCTGGCTGATCCTCTTTCCCCTGGTCTATGTGATGCGATGAAAGCGGCCAAATACACACTGGGCGTGCGTCCCTGTACCTGGGTCTACCTGTTGTTGATACTGTTCAGCTGTGTCACCTTTGTGATCGGCCAGGCGGGCTTCAGCGGTCTGCAAGTATCGCTGGGGGTGCTGCTGATCGCCTTGCTCAAGGGTCAGCTGGTGGGTGCTTATTTCATGGGTCTGGGGTCCCTGCGCGGCTGGTGGCGCTGGCCGGTCTTCGTTTGGCTGTTCATTCCCGGACTCTTGATCAGCATCGCCTTCATACTCTCGTATAGTTAGACCCATTAGGGAGAAGACCTTGCCGGAACCGCCATTCTACCTGCCCCAGGGCAATGAAATCTGCCTGTTCGAGCAGGCCTACCGGCATCAATTGCCGATGTTGATCAAGGGTCCGACCGGCTGCGGCAAGACCCGCTTCATCCTGTACATGGCGGCTAGACTGGGCCGACCCGTGTACACCGTGGCCTGCCATGACGATCTCACCGCGGCGGATCTGGTGGGGCGGCATCTGATCGGGGAGAACGGCACCTTCTGGAGTGATGGCCCTCTGACCCGGGCGGTGCGCGAAGGCGCCATCTGTTACCTGGACGAGGTAGTCGAGGCGCGCAAGGACACCACGGTGGTGCTGCATCCCCTGACCGACGACCGGCGCATCCTGCCGATCGAACGAACCGGCGAGACCCTTCATGCGCCGCCTGAATTCATGCTGGTGGTCTCCTACAATCCCGGTTATCAGAACCTGTTGAAGGGCTTGAAGCCCAGCACCCGGCAACGCTTTCTGGCCACCCGTTTCGACTTTCCCAAGGCGGAGCTGGAGCAGCAGATCCTGCTGGGAGAGACCGGCATCGACGCGACCCTGGCTAAACGCCTGGTGACCCTCGCCCACGGCCTGCGTTGCCTCAAGGATCACGATCTGGAAGAGGCCGCCTCGACCCGCCTGCTGGTGTATGCCGCGACCCTGATCCGGCAGTGGCTATGACCCCCTGGAGGCCTGTCGTTCCGCCCTGGTGGAACCACTGTCGGACGATCTGGAAACCACGAACGCGCTGATGGAGGTGGTGAATGTCAGCTTCGAAGCCTGAGGCAGCTGCGCCCCCGGGACAGGCCCTTGCGACCCTCGCGGAATCGCTCTACCTGGCCAACCTGCTGTTGGCCCCGGGGCTGGCGTTTGTCGTGCTGCTTTATCTCTATCGCAAAAACATCAGGGGAGCGCCGCCACTCGCCGCCTGCCACCTGCGCCAAACCCTGTCCGCCAGCCTCTGGGCCGGTGTTCTATTGATCATCGTCAACCTGCTGATCCTGTTGCTCGGTGGGTACCAAGGCGCCTACACCTGGCTGCTGCTGATCATCTACTTCACCGTCTGCCATACCACGCTGGTGCTGCTGGGCATGTTCGGCCTGGCCAAGGCCATGGCGGGCCAGTGCTTCCGCTACCCGCTGGTGGGCCGCCCGCTATGAGACTTCCCGCCAAACCTCAGCAATCGACCCGTGCTGCATTCCAGCTGGGGTTTTTCCTGCTGTTTGTCCTGGCGCCGCCCCTCGATCTGTTTCGCTTCGACCTTGATCTCAACCACTTCATCTTGCTCGGCATGCCCTGGACCCTGGGCATCGACGCATTCATTGCCGGCGAGATCACGGCAACAGAGGCCGCCTTGAATCTCATCATTCGCGGCTTCCTGCCGCTGGTGCTGGTGGCCGGCGGGCTGATCTGGATCGCCTGGCGGTTCGGCCGGCTCTACTGCGGCTGGCTCTGCCCCCACTTCTCGGTGGTCGAGACCATCAACAAACTCATGCTCAGGGCCAGCGGCAAGCCGTCGATCTGGGAACGCAAGCCATTGCCCGAACGCCAGGCGAACGGCAGCCGCGTCACCCCACGTTCCCGTTACTGGCCGTTGACGGTGCTGGCTGCCCTGTTCTTTGCCTTGCTCTGGTCAGTCACCCTGCTGACCTACCTGCTGCCGCCATTCGAGATCTATCACAACCTGCTGCATGGCGCTCTGACACCCAACCAGGCCCGCTTCATCGGTATCGGCACCCTCCTGCTGTTCATCGAATTCATATTCGCCCGGCACCTGTTCTGTCGTTTCGGCTGCGCCGTCGGTCTGTTTCAGAGCCTCGCCTGGATGGCCAACGACCGGGCCATGGTGGTCGGATTCGAGCGTAGCCGCGCCCTGCGTTGCAGCGCTGCAACAATGCCTGCGATAATGTCTGCCCGATGCGGTCTGAAGCCAAGACCATCAAACGCCGCATGTTCACCTGCACCGAATGCGCCCAGTGCATCTCGGCCTGTGAACAGGTGCAGGCGCCGCACCGGCAGCGCGGTCTGCTGGAGTGGGTGGAGCATGAGCGCGCCATTGCCGTGGCGACCGGCCGTCCGCGCAAAGATCATGACATCCAGTGCCAACTGAACCCGGGAGTCGAGTTGGAAGAGAAGGTCGGTGAACTCTGGCATCGCTTGATCACCCGGATAGCGCAGACCCGGCATCCGGAAGCGGCAGTCAGCCTGCAACAGGTCAGTCGTACGGTCCAGATTCTGTTTCGCGCCCTGGGCGGTGACGCCGGCCTGCGGGTTGAAACGGCCCATGCCACCGAGCATGGCGGGCGTCGCAGCCTGCTGCAGCGTATCGCCGGCGATGCCCAACGGATACAGCTCGCCTGGCGCGACGAGCAAGCCCTGCACCTGCCGGTGCGCATCGACCTGTTCCCGGATCCGCAACTCAACCGGGATCTCTATCTGTGGCTGGCGGCCCTGGCAGTAGGCGACCGGCAGGACGAGGAACCCTGGTTCAGCAAGAATCAGCGCCTGACCCGGCGGACCCTGGCGGAGTATCCCGGCCTGCGAGTCCGCTACCAGCGGCTGGTGGCAGCCCACCTGCAGCAGCGGCTTCAGCCGGACCGGCGCCCGATTGCTGAAACCACCCAGGAGGAGGCCATCCGCCTGGCGCTGCGGGAACCGGGCAGTATCGAGCGACTGCCACCCACAACACGGCCGCCTCAACCCGTGCCACTGTGGCTGCACCCTTCGCCTCCCATGCCGCTGCCCACCCGGCCGCCAGAGGGTGGTGCCGGCAATCCCGGCCACGGCCGGGAAGCCAACAGCAGGTTGCCCGACGAGCAAAGCCATCTGGCCGAGAGGGCCAAGCAGGCGGAAGCGAACAACCGGGGCCTGATCACCATCCGCATGGAGAACATCCTGACCTGGGGCGGCTTCCTCAAGCTGGACCGGGGTTCCGAAGAAAACGACGACCTGGAGCAGGCCGCCGAGACCCTCAAGGATCTGCAACAGATCAGTGTCAGTCGCGATGCCCGGGCGACTGCCGGTAAACTGCGCTTCGATCTGGATCTGCCTGCCGCCGCCGAGGACGACCTCCCCCTCAGTAACGGCATTCTGTTACCCGAGTGGGATTATAAAAAACAACAACTGCGAGCGAATCACTGCCGACTGGTCCCGCTGCTGGCCGCCAATGCGGAACCCACTCCCCTGCCCCCACATCTGCGCTGCACGGCAAAAAGATTGCGGGCCCAGTTTCAGCAATTGGTGCCAGCCCGCAGCTGGCGCCGGCAGCAACAGGAGGGCAGTGAGATCGACCTGGACGCCTATCTGCGTTTTGCCGCCGACCGGGCCAGCGGTTACGCCAGCGCGGATGGCCTCTACCGAGACCTGCGCAGCGGCGCCCGGGATCTCGCCTGCCTGCTGCTGGCCGACCTGTCGCTCTCTACCGACAGCTGGATCAACAACCATGCCCGGGTGATCGATGTGATCCGCGACAGCCTGTTTCTGTTTGCCGAAAGCCTGTCAGCGACCGGCGACCGGTTCGCGATCTACGGCTTTTCTTCCCGCAAACGGGATCCCATTCGCTTTCACCAGATCAAGACCTTCGAGGAAAATTATAATGGTCTTGTCCGGGGCCGGATCGACGCCATCAAACCCGGTTTCTATACCCGTATGGGCGCCGCGATACGTCAGGCTACCAGACTGCTTGAAGTTCAGCCGGCGGAACGTCGCCTGCTGCTGATACTGACGGACGGCAAACCCAATGATCTGGACAACTACGAGGGGCGTTATGGGATCGAGGATACCCGCCAGGCCATACACGAGTGCCGAGCGGCCGGTCTTCAACCCTTCTGCGTCACCATCGACAATCGCGCCAAAGACTATCTGCCCCACCTGTTTGGAACCGGCAGCTATATCCTGCTCCACAAACCTTCACAACTTCCCCTGAGACTGCCTTCGCTCTATGCCAGTTTGACCATCTGATTACCACGCGAAGGTTTGAGCCGCGGGTCTTCCAAACCATCTTTCCATCGTCGAAATACTTTACAAACCATGGGTTATTATTCAGATAATTCTATCTCTTTGTTTTTAAATGCAATTTAATTTTTATGCGGAATTAACTTTTTATCACAGGATATTCATTACTCTATGGGCTAAAGAATAGGGTTTTCGTTAATTAGGCATTGTCGGTTTTCTTAACGACCCATTGTTAGTGCCTATATCAATTTACTTTAATCATTGTTTTATAAAGTTTTTTGTTTTTTGGCATACATATTGTGTATTTATTTTCGACCGAGAAAATTATCAGGACAACAACATGTACCAGACTACTACATCAAAAATAACCCTTGGCATCGTTTTGGCGATCGGCCTGTCGAATCCTCTGGTTCATGCCGCACCACTCACCACCTGGGACAGCAGTTGGAACCAGTTTGCCGCCGAAGATCAGAGCACTTATTTCCTGGATCCGGGTTATGGCGGACAATTGTTCGATGCCGAGTACCTCTACTACCAATACAACTCGCACACAGGCGCACTCTCAATCGGACTGCAGACCGGATTCGATATCACAGGCGACGGCGCTGTTAACTACAGCGGGGCAACCTACTACACCGGTGATTTAGCCCTTTCCTTCAACGGCGCCACTATCGGTGATGCCGCGACCTACGAATACGCCATCGATTTCGGCACCTACGGGACTGACACGGCAGGACTCTATGCGGTCTCGACCTGGAGCGACGTGATATATCCCCTACACGCCATCTCCAACCCGCTGGCCATGACCAGTGGCAGCTTAATCAGCGCGCTTGCGCTGGATATGGGGAGCGGCATCGCCGGAGCACAAACCAGTTATTTCGTCAAAGCAACCTTTAATATTGCCGACCTTGGGCTGAGCGATCTGGATCTGAACAATATCGACGTACACTGGACCATGTCCTGCGGCAACGATGCGATCGATGGGTATATCAATGTTCCGGAGCCTGGATCATTGTTGTTAGTGGGAACGGCTTTGCTTGGCTTGGTTGGCAGCCGGAGGATCAAGCGGAGAGCTTGAAACATATAATAAGAAAGACCGATAATAATAAAAATCTCTGGAGCGGCTGTCTCTACACCGCTCCTTATTTTATGGGTGATGGGTCTTGCCGGATCATTGGGCAGGTCTGGTACGGCTCGTGTAGCGTGACGACTGTTCATCCAACCACGCGATGAACTCCAGTTCCGTCATTGGCCTACCATACAAATATCCTTGACCGTATTCACACCCTAATTCCTTGAGAAATTCATGTTGCGAGTTCTCTTCCACACCTTCCGCAACTACGCTGATCCGCATATTTCTCGCCAGATCCACCATCGATCTTACAACCGCTTCAGTCGCCCCATCGATGAGCGTGGTGGAGACAAACGATCGATCGATTTTGATCTTCCGCAAAGGGAAGCAGGTCAAATGGGTGAGCGATGAGAAACCGGTACCAAAGTCATCTAACGCCACGGATATGCCCATATTGGTTATCGCCAAGAGTGTCTTTCTGGCTATTTCCGGATCTGAAATAACTGCTGTTTCAGTGATCTCCAGACAGAGATTGGCAGCGGGCAATCCCGTCTTGTGCAGGATCTGCTTGATCAGCTCGGGTGTTCCCGGGTCCTGGAATAGACTGGGTGAGAGATTGACATTCACACTGAGGTTCTCGCTTGCGTTGTCAAACCACCTGAGAGCACTTCTACATGCGGTTTCCAAGACCCAGGCATCGATACGCCCGATGATACCCGCCTCCTCGGCCACTGGAATGAATTCAACGGGTGATTTATTCCCGCCGCCAGCCATGGGCCAGCGAATCAACGCCTCTCCACCAACGGTGCGTTGCGACAGGATCTCGATGAGCGGTTGATAATAGAGTTCGAACTCCCCATGATCGCAGGCATACTCGATGGCTTTGACCATGGCGCGGTATTGCGCATCACGATTCTGCAAGGCGGGGTCGAATACCTGGTATCTGTTACGCCCCGCCTCTTTAGCCTGATACATGGCAATGTCCGCGTGCTTTTTCAAGGTTTCTATATTTTCTCCATGCTCGGGAAAAAATGCCAAGCCGATACTGGTTCCGACATTGAGCTCTGCCCCTGAAATTGAAAAAGGCCGCCTTACCGCTGCAATGATCTTTGCCGCAACATGCATGGCATCGGCTTTTGCCTTGGTGTGGTTCAGGATGATGGTAAATTCATCACCCCCCATCCGGGCTACCGTATCATTGTCCCGCAGGGCGTTTTTTAGCCGCACGGAAACCTGCATCAATAGTTCATCACCGGTGGAGTGGCCATAGGTATCATTGACATATTTAAAACGATCGAGATCGATAAACAACAAGGCCAATCGACAACTATCGATGCGGGCATTGTCCAGGGCCTCTTTCAGGCGTTTTTCAAACAAGCTGCGGTTTGCCAGACCGGTCAATGGATCGAAGAACGCCATTTGCTCCAATTGGCGTTCGGCCTGTTTCAACTCCCGAATATCGCGGGACAGGCCGATATATTTGGATGTTTTGCCTGTCTCATCCCGTATCGCATTGACGGACATCCAGAAAGGGATCAACTCTCCGCTTTTATGGCGATCAAATATCTCGCCACTCCAATGCCCATGCCGATCGATGTTTTGCCACATGCGATGGTAAAATTCATCGTCATGTTTACCGGTTCGCACTACATTTCTTAACAAACGTCCGATCAGTTCAGGACGGGAAAAACCCAGCATCTTTTCGTAGGCCGGATTGACCTCGATGATTCGGGTATCGGGGTCCGTGATAACGACCGCCTCGTTGGTGTTGTCGATCACCTGTTTGTAGATATTCAGTCGCTGCTCGGCGTGCGTCCGTTGATCAATTTCAGCCTGCAGCGCCTTATTCGCCTCGATGAGTGAAGCGGTACGATCCACCACACGTTGCTCCAGTTCCAGCTTGGCCTCGCGCAATGCCTGTTCGATGCGGTTTCGGGCATCAATTTCATCCTGCAGATGACGATTTTTTTCACCCAGAATCCGCTCCTGCTGCTTGATCTTCGCCAATGAATTTCTAAACACATCGATGGCATGACCCATCCGACTCAGTTCGTCTTTCATGACGTATGGTTTCTTGACCGCCGTGTTGAGATGTTCCTCGCTCAAGGCATTCAAGATTTCAATTTGTTGCTGAAGGTTGTTCGACAGACGGAATGATAAAAAGAAACCAAACAGTGAAACGGCCAATGCAAATGACGAGCCTCCCAACGCCAGGACTATGCTGCGATGGCGATTGGACTCGACCCGCTCCTTGACGATCAATCTGATTTCAGACCTTGCTTGATCGAGTCGAGCCGCGAATCGACTGTGCATATAGGTAAAATGCCGGTTCGCCTTATTGAGATAATCCGAAGCATAATCGAGACTCACCGAAGCCATCTCCACTGAGCTGATGGCTGCGTTTCGATAGGCTTCGAGGTGCGTTACGAGTTCCCTGGCGGTACCTTTGGAAAAGGCGTTCAGCTTGGCATCCAAGGGACCTTGTTGGGACAGACCGATCATCGCTTGAATCAAAATGGAAATGGCATCGAGGATATCGACACCCCGATCGTAGATCTCTCCTTCATCGACTTTCTGTCCCGCATCATACAACAGCTCATACAAAGCCATATGCTGTCGGGAAAGTTCAGTGAAAAGATCGGTATAGCGATCCAAGAGTTGCAAATCCTTGTAAGCGATCCGCGTCAATACCGCATTCTGCTTCTCCGATTGCCAATAAAAGGCGCCTCCCAGTATAAACACGAGCAACAGTCCTAAGGTTGGAACGAACAGCAATCGTGTCTTCAGAGACAAGCTATGCACCAGATCAGCCTATTGTTATTGCAGCTGCGTAGAGGAGAATTGTAAATTCATTTGGCCTCAGTCCAATAGGAGGGGTCGAGCATACCTAAGGCCTCAAATTGATCGTTTCCCTTGGGCTCGATGATCCAGGCGGCGCCTTCAGGTTTGGGCCAGATCCCGGCCGCCGCCCGCAGATTCCCAGTATGCGAAACGATCACGTTGTTCATACCCGCCTGCGGAGGAGTTGACAACCACTTACGCAGATATTCGGTTTGCTGCGCACGCCTCTGTTTATCCACCGCTATCGCAAAGTAGAGGTTTTCATTCACCCGATAGCGTCCGAACATCAATTCTGCTGTATCACGACAGCGACAGAAAGGGCTGGATACCACGTCAGCAATCGGGATTCCCAACCGCTTGATCGCAGCACCAATCGTTTGCGCCTGTTTCCGTCCTTGTTGGGAAAGATTCCGTTGGGTGGAACAATCGGTAATTTCGATGGGGTGCAGGTCATCGATCGAGTGATCGGTCTCCGCATGGCGGAAATAGATGATCAGCCCACCCTTTTTCAACCCGGTAATCAACTGCTCAGGAGTAAGCTGTCCGACATCGCCTCGCGCTGTCTGGAACAGCGAGGACAGGCTTGGCGCCAGGCACAAAACTGTTACCAGGAAACTAACTGCAAACTTGCGACTGATCAATTTCATATTTTGCACCACAGCTTATATCCGGCTTGATAAGAATAGTATTCATACTGCCACCTTTGTTTTCAATTCTCACTTACGTATTGATATAGTGCCACCAGGTTTACACGCTACCCCCTTGCCCGAATATTGGGCATTGAAACAACTGCCGGGACAGTCTTCCGTTCACCCTGTCCAGCCTCGCACCATGCAGATCCGCCTGATCAAGCGACAGTCAGAGCCCAGCGTCTGCACCTGACCTGGACGGAGAGTTGTGAGAGAATTCACGGCTTTAACCCAGTCCAATGCTTTGATGACAGACCAGCTCCAATCTCCCTTCCATCCCCCCTTGCCCCAGCAGACGGAGCAACGCCTGCAGTGGGGAAGACTGTATGGCTGCAGCTCTTCCCTGGCCATCGCAGCGGCGGTTGCAAACTTCCCCGGCTTGATATTGATTGTCACCGAGGACATGCCGAACGCCACCCGCCTGGAGAGTGAACTCGGCTTCTTTTTACATGAAGCACAGATCCCGGTCATCGGCTTCCCGGATTGGGAGACCCTGCCCTACGATGTCTTTTCCCCACTCCCGGAACTGATTTCCCAGCGTCTGCTCACCCTCTATCAGCTTCCCCGGCTGGAACGGGGCATCCTGATCGTGCCGGTTGCGACCCTGATGCAGCGCCTGCCGCCCCGCCAATTTCTCGAAGGCCACGCCCTGGTGGTTGAGATCGGTCAGCGCATGAATCTGGAGAGTACCCGGCAACAATTGGAAAGGAACGGTTACCAGTGTGTCTCGCAGGTGCTCGCCCATGGAGAGTTCGCGGTGCGGGGTTCACTGCTGGATATCTTCCCGATGGGCAGTCAGGTTCCCTATCGCATCGATCTGTTCGATGACGAGGTGGATAGTATTCGCACCTTCGATCCCGAGTCCCAGCGATCCCAGGACAAGATCACGTGGATTCGCATGCTGCCGGCTCGGGAGTTTCCCCTCAACGAGGAGGGTATCACCCGGTTCCGGCGCAACTATCGCAGTCAATTCGAAGGGGATCCACAACGCAGCCTGATCTATCAGGACGTCTCGGAAGCCAGGATACCGAACGGTCTCGAGTATTACCTGCCCTTGTTCTTTGAGCAGACCACAACCCTATTCGACTATCTTCCGGACAATCGCCTGCTGATCCAATTCGAAGGGGTCAGGGATCAGGCCGCCGTAGTTCTATGAGGAGGTCAAGCGGCGCTACGAGGATCGACGCTATGATCTGGAGCGGCCTCTACTGCCACCAGCCCGGCTCTACCTGCCGGCCGATGACCTGTTTGGGGAGATCAACCGAGCCAGCTCGGTCAATCTTCAGATCAATGAAGTTCCCGAACGCAAAAAAGGTTACGCTGACTTCTTTAATTTTGACACGAAGCTTCCCCCGCTGCTTGCCCTGCACGCCCGGGCGCAACAGCCTGCCGCTGCGCTGCAACAGTTCATCGCCACGGACAGGTTGCGCACCCTGTTCATCGCCGAGGGCGCCGGGCGTCGAGAAATCCTGCTCGGCACCCTGCGGGATCTGGGCATCCAACCCAAGGTCGTGGAGCATTGGCGTGACTTCATCGAGGGCAGCATGCCGATCGGGCTCTGCGTCGCCCCCATGGAGCAGGGGCTGTGGCTACCTCAGGCCGGTCTTGCCGTCATCACCGAGACCCAGCTCTACGGCGAACGGGTGCGGCAGGAGCGGCGCCGGCGCAAGGTCAGCCAGGACCCGGACCAGATCGTCCGCAACCTTACCGAGCTGCACATCGGCGCTCCGGTGGTGCACGAGGATCACGGGGTGGGCCGCTATCTGGGCCTGCAGACCCTGGAGGTAGGCGGCATCAACACCGAATTTCTCGCCCTGGAGTATGCCCGGGGCGACAAGCTCTACGTGCCGGTCGCCTCCCTCCATCTGATCAGCCGCTATGCCGGGGCCTCCCCTGAGAACGCCCCGTTGCACCGCCTGGGCGGTGATCAATGGGAGAAGATCAAGCGCAAGGCGGCCCAGCAGGTGCGGGACGTGGCCGCCGAACTGCTCGAGATCTACGCCCGCCGGGCGGCCCATCAGGGTTTCGCCTTTCCGCCGCCGGACGAGGAGTATCAGGCGTTCGCCGCCTCCTTCGAGTTCGAGGAGACGCCGGATCAGCAACAGACCATCGAGGCGGTGCTGGCGGACATGGCCTCAGCCCAGCCCATGGACCGGGTGGTGTGCGGCGACGTGGGCTTCGGCAAGACCGAGGTCGCCATGCGCGCCGCCTTCGTGGCGACCCAGGGCCATAAACAGGTGGCGGTGCTGGTGCCCACCACCCTGCTGGCGCAACAACACTATCAGAACTTCGCCGACCGTTTCGCCGACTGGCCGGTCAGGGTGGAGATCCTGTCGCGCTTTCGCACCGGCAAGCAGCAGCAACAGGTGATCGAGGGGCTGCACAAGGGCGCCATCGATATCGTGGTGGGGACCCACAAACTGCTTTCGCCGGAGATCAAGTTCAAGGACCTGGGACTGGTAATCATCGACGAGGAGCACCGCTTCGGGGTGCGCCACAAGGAGAGGTTCAAGGCCCTGCGCAGCGAGGTCGATCTGCTCACCCTGACCGCCACACCGATCCCCCGCACCCTCAACATGGCCATGTCGGGCATGCGCGACCTGTCGGTGATTGCCACCCCACCCGCTCTGCGTCATCCGGTAAAGACCTTCATCAGCCAGTGGAACGACGCCCTGCTCACCGAGGCCTGCCAGCGTGAGCTGAAACGCGGCGGTCAGATCTACTTTCTGCACAATGAGGTGAAAACCATTGAAAACATGGCGGAACGCCTGCTGGGATTGTTGCCGGGCATCCGTTTGCAGGTGGCCCACGGCCAGATGCGGGAGCGCCAGCTCGAGGGTATCATGCGGGACTTTTACCACCAGCGCTTCAGCCTGCTGGTCTGCACCACCATTGTGGAGAGCGGTATCGACGTGCCCACCGCCAACACCATGATCATCAATCGGGCTGACAAGCTGGGCCTGGCCCAGCTGCATCAGATCCGCGGTCGGGTCGGCCGCTCCCACCACCGAGCCTATGCTTATCTGCTCACTCCACCGCCCAAAAGCATGACAGATGACGCGAAAAAAAGACTGGAAGCCATTGAATCATTGGAAGATCTTGGTGCAGGCTTTACGCTGGCCACGCATGACCTGGAGATTCGCGGCGCCGGTGAACTGCTGGGTGAGGAGCAGAGCGGCCAGATCAACGAGATCGGCTTCAGCCTCTACACCGAACTGCTGGAGCGGGCCGTGCAGGCCCTCAAGGCCGGCCGCCAACCGGAACTGGATCGCCCGCTGGACCACGGCACCGAGATCGAACTCAATCTTCCCGCCCTGTTGCCGGAGGATTATCTGCCGGATGTGCACAGCCGCCTGGTGCTCTACAAACGCATCGCCAGCGCCAGGGACGCGGACGAACTGCGGGAACTGCAGGTGGAAATGATCGACCGCTTCGGTCTGTTGCCACAACCCGCCAAGAACCTGTTTGCGATCACCGAGCTGAAGCTGCGCGCCCACCCGCTCGGCATCCGCAAGATCGAGGCCGGCCCCAAGGGCGCCCGGCTGTTATTCGAGGAGCAACCCAAGCTCGATCCGATGCGCTTGATCACCTTGATTCAGCGCCGTCCCGACACCTACAAACTGGACGGCAGTAACAAACTGCGTTATCTGACCGAGCTGGAGATCCCGGAGCAGCGGGTGGCGAAGATGCACCAATTGCTGGACACCCTGACGAGCTGATCACCTAAGGCACACAGGCTATGGAGCCATGTCTCGTGATGATTATGTCCCAGCATGCTAAGCTAAGGCATTGCCTATATTTCCTCCGAATCTATAGCATTCGAATATGAATCATCATCAAAGAATCAGCATCGAAACCGGGAAACGGGGTGGTAAACCCTGCATCCGGGGTCTACGGATTACGGTTTACGATGTGCTTGAACAACTGGCGGCGGGGCAAGGTTACCAAGAGATTCTGGAAGATTTTCCGGAGCTGGAGCAGGAAGACATCTTTGCCTGCCTCGCCTTCGCCGCCGATCGTGAACACCGCCTCGTCCATATCGCGGTTCCATGAGACTGCTTCTGGATGAGTACCTGTCTCGGCTCCCTTAAATCCACTTCGGCGTTCATCCCCGGGAAGTCCGAAAGAGCGCGTTCGGTGTCCAGGTCCTGTAGTAAGTCACCACACCTATTGTTCCAGGCTTTGGATGGGCTCGTGCAACCCGGGTTGCGGTTTTTCCGATCTGCTCCCTAGCCCGCTGTATTAAAGATAAGGTTGCAAATGCGCTGTCATTTGATCGGCCAGCCGCTGCACGGCCCGGCTGGCGGCCGCCACCTGGGCTTCCGCACCGCCGCTCTGCAGGGGCTCGTCGATATTCGCCTGATGCAGATCGATGAGTCCGCCCGTCCTGCTGGCGATTAGGGTCCAGCGCACCTGTTATAGCAATTGCCCTTGTTCCGAATCCAAGCGATCCACATTCAGGAAGCTCATAGACCGGTTTTACCGCCCCGTGCCAGAGATAGGCGACCACCTGCTGCTGCCCCAGACGGCTCTGCAGCGCCTCCGTCAGGACCAGGGTCAGGTTGTCCTGCAGCTTGCCTGCCCAGTAGTGGAAGCCTGCAGTTCAAGGCTATAGGGACTGACACGGGTAACGATTTGCGGACGGTCCAGATAGTTGGCGAGGGTTACCGGACCCACCCCGAGGCGCGGTTGGGTGATGGGTATCGCGACTGCTGCGGTCTGCTGTGCGGTAATCTCGCCGGGGATATCCAGGTGGTAGAACAGGCTCTTCTGGGAGGGCTGGGTGTTGCAGCCCCCGACCAGGGCGACGCCCGCCAGGATCGGTAGGGTTAAGTCGCGCCTGTTTGTCATCACCGTTTTCCTCTCCACAGGGCCTCCGGGTGACGTTCCAGATATTCCGCCATGATGCGGATGGAACGGGCGGCCGCCGCCAACTCTTCCAGGGCGCGATCCAGATCGGTCATCAGCGGGGAATTCACGCCGATCACGGAATCGACCGAGGCCGCGCTCTGCCGGACCTGCTGCAGGGCGGCCTGGCCGGATACCAGGGTCTTGTCCAGACCCTTGACCGTATCGCCAGATCGCTGTCCAGCCGCTTCACCAGGCTCCTGGAATCCGCCGCCACCAGGATCCATTCGTGATCAGGGTGATCCAGGTTTTGCCGCACGTCACTCGAGCATGGCGCGGGATTCATTGATCAAGGTAAGGGAACCTGTGGTCAGTTGCGGGGTGGATTTTTCCAGTTGCGTGGTGATCTGCTCCAGCGCTGCATCACCGTCACCAGATTGACGGCCAGACTGGGGAAGTCGGCCCCGCTAAGAGTCTTTTGCAGCGTGTCCAGAATTTCGATGACACGATTGATCATGCGTTGCAGCGGCAACTCCTCGAGAGCGGAGGTGAGCTTCTCCATGCTGGAGAATATGGTCGGTATCTCCGGATATTGTTTGCTGCGGCGCCACCAGACGCGCCCGGGTATTGGGGTGAAAATCCAGCTCCACTTCCATCTTGCCGGTCAACAGACTCTGGAGGTTGAGGCTCGCCCGCAGACCCTGTTCGATCATGTTGTCAAGCAACCGGCGTCCCGTTTCTCCCCGCTGCCTCTCCTCGAACCCAAGTTTGCTCTGGTCGATCTTGACGATGACCGGGATCTCGAAGCTCTGGCTCTGCTTATGATAGGAGATGCTCATCTCCTCCACCTGCCCCACCTTGACGCCCGCGCAGGTTGACCGGCGCCCCGACCTGCAGACCCTTCACATCGCCTTCGAAATAGAGAATGAACTTGCTGGAACGGTCGGAAAGACCGTCACTGCCGAGAAAGAAGATCGCCAGGATGCCCAACAGCATGGAACTGAGCACGAACAGGCCGATAAGCGTGGGACTGGCTCGATATTGCATGGTTGACTAATTCCTTAGTTCTCCTGGGACGCGGCTTGGGGATAATTTTCCTCACCGCGGGTCAGAAAGCGCCGTACCTTGGGATCTGTGGAATGCTTCAGCAATACCTTCGGATCACCCTGGGCGATCAGGGTCTTGCTCTCCGTGTCGAGGAACACCGAATTATTACCGATGGCGAAGATGCTCGCCAGTTCATGGGTCACCACCACGATCGTAGCCCCCAGGCTCTGATTCAATTCCAGGATCAGGTCGTCCAGCAGACGCGCACTGATCGGGTCGAGCCCGGCGGAGGGTTCATCGAACAGCAGGATCTCCGGATCCAGCGCCATGGCGCGGGCCAGCCCGGCCCGTTTCTGCATACCGCCGCTGATCTCCGACGGATAGTATCCTTCAAAACCCTGCAAGCCCACCAGGGAGAGCTTATAGGCCACGATTTCATCGATCTCGGCCTGGCCGAGCCGGGTGTGGTAGTGCAGAGGGCAGAGCGATATTTTCCGCCAGGGTCATGGCCGACCATAACGCCCCACCCTGATAGAGCACACCCATGCGCCGCATGAGCCGGATGCGCTCGCCCTCGGACAGCTCCCAGAACGAATCGCCCGGCATACAGGATCCTGCCTGCGGCCGGTTTCTGCAGGCCGATCAGATGACGCAGCAGGGTGCTCTTGCCGCAACCGCTGCCCCCCATGATGATAAAGACATCGCCCCGTCGAATGGTGAATGTCAGATCCCGCTGGATGACGGACGCGCCATAGGCCATGGTCAAGCCTTCCACTTCGATGTGGGCAGGTATCTGCTGCGCTGGGTGGGGGACGCGTTGCATAGCTAACTCAGTAACCCAGACGGTTGAAGATGAGGGTGGTCAGGGCGTCCCAGATCACGATCAATAGGATCGCCGTGACCATGGCCGAGGTGGTGGCCTGCCCCACCGCAGATGAGTTGCGTCCGCTCTGTAAGCCCCGCAGGCAACCCGCCAGGGAGATCACCCCGGCGAAGATAACACTCTTGACGAGACCAATGGCCAGGTCCATCAAGCCGATCGAATCCCGGGTCTGCACCAGTATTCCAGGAACGAGATATCGAGCAGCGAGACCCCGACGACGAATCCACCCAGAATTCCCAGCACATCCGACCACAGACACAGCAGCGGCAGCATCAGCAGCAGAGCCAGGCTGCGTGGCAGCACGAGAAACTCCATGGGTGAGATACCCAGGGTCTTCAACGCATCGATCTCCTCGTTGACCTGCATACTGCCCAACTGGGCGGCATAGGCCGAACCGGTGCGCCCCGCCATGATGATCGCGGTCATCATGGCGCCCATCTCCCGCAGCATGCCCAACCCCACCAAATTGGCAATGTACACTTCGGCGCCGAACATCTGCAGTTGCACTGCCCCGACAAAGGCCAGCACCGAACCCACCAGCACGCTGATCAGACTCACGATGGGCAGTGCATCATATCCGGCGGCCTGCAGAAAACCGACGAAATCCGCTCTGCGGAAACGGGCCCGACCCCGCAGCAGTTGTCCGCAGGCCATCAGCCACTCGCCGACGAATTGGGTGAAGATCCTGGCCTCGGTCACGCCGTTCAGGGTCCAGAGGCCCAGTTGGTAGAGGAAGGGACGCGCCTGTTCCTCCCGTCTCGACTCCTTGCGTTCCGGCACCGCGAGGGCGAGTTGCAACAGACGCCTGACACCAGCCGGCAGACCGTCTGTCACGAACCGAATGTTTTGCTGCTCGCATAGGCATGCAGTTTGAGCAGAAAGGTCAGCAAACGACTGTCCCAATCCGTCACAGCCTCACTGCAAAAGCCGATCTCCGCGAGGGGTTCCGGTCCCTGAGTCAGCTGCTCCAATAAGGTCTGCCAGGCAACCGCTTCACCGCTCAGGGTCCAATTTCCCGACAAGCCGATTTCCGCTTTCGCACCTGCAAGATGAATGACTTCCAGCAATTCATCCCCCCGATGTTTTTAGCTCGTCGTTCGCCTGTTGTCCGATGGGATCTGTTCAGGGTGGCGCCCGCTTCGAGCGTCGCTGACGCAAGGACCGCCCCTCTGAACATATTTTTCACTTAATATCAATCCTTAGTTGCCATAACCATTCCGATTCGATTCGATCCGATTGAGTAACCAAGCAGCGTCGAGCCGCCTTGTTAAACTGATTAAGTTCCATTAGAGAGTGCCGCTAAGAATCGTGCCTGTCCAGTGTAAATCAACAATCGCCTCAAGGAACTGTTATTCATGACGCCGTCATGCCTTCATTACCGACCCAACGTGGTAGTGCCCTGATTGCCGACGACGAACTGTCGAACCGTGTCATTCTGAAATCTCTGCTGAGAAAGCTGGGCTATGCAGTCATCCAGGCGGAGGATGGGGCACAGGCGGTGAAAGCTGTTCGAAGAGCAGGTCCTGCGCTCGTCCTCATGGACATCATGATGCCCGTCATGGATGGCTATGAGGCCACGATGAGAATCAAGCAGCTGGCCGGCGGTCGATTCGTACCGATTATCTTTCTTGACCGCGATAACGGACGAGACCGCCCTCGCCCGCTGTATCGATGTGGGTGGCGATGACTATCTGACCAAACCCTACAGCCACACTGCACTCGCGGCAAAGGTCCAGGCCATGGAGCGCATCCGAGCCCTCCACGAAGACCTGCGTCTGCTCTACAGCCGCATGCAGAGAGACGAAGAGATCGCGGAACAGGTCTTCAGTGGCGCGGTACTGGCGGGCAATGTGGCGCTGGACCAAATTCAGACCTTTCTCAGGCCCGCCAGCGTCTTCAGTGGCGATATCCTGCTGACGGCCTATTCCCCTTCACGGGATCTGCATGTCATGTTGGGAGACTTCACCGGTCACGGCTTGTCGGCAGCCCTGGGGGCCCTGCCGACCTCTGAGGTCTTTCGCTCCATGACGGCGGATGGATTTCAACCCAAACAGATCTTGCACGCCATCAATAAGAAACTCTATGGACTGATGCCCACCGGTATGTTTCTGGCTGCCCAGTTTGTGAAAATCAGTCACGACCTGGATTACATCACCGTGATTAATTGCGGCATGCCGGCTCTGTTTATTCTGGACAATGAAACCCGAAGAATAAAACGGTCCTTTCTATCGACAGCCCTGCCTCTGGCTATTGTGGAAGATCTGACCGATTCCCTCGCAGGTCAATACATTGATATATCACCAGGAGATCGAATTCTTCTGGCTACCGATGGAGTGACCGAGGCACGTAATTTTCATGGAGAATACTTCGGCAGCGAAAGATTCAAGCAGGCGATCCGCGACAGCCGCGGGGAGGAGATCATTCTGCACAGGGTAATCGAGCAACTGAACGAATTTTGCCAGAATGCGCCACAGGACGATGACATTACCCTGGCGGAAATACCGCTGATACCGCAACTGATCCCTGCCTGGCGTTCGGGCAGAAGACAGACCGCACAACTGCACTTTGAAAGCGGCAAGGCGCCTAACGACCTGGCGACAGACAATATTGAGTTCCATATTACCCTGAGGGGAAGCCAGTTGCGTCAGACCGATCCGGTGCCACTCCTGATCAACTACCTACTGAATACAACCGAACTCTACGCACACAGACAAGCCCTGTTTACCATTTTGACGGAACTCTTCGTCAACGCCTTAGACCACGGTGTTTTGGGTCTGGATACTAAACCGACGCAAGACACAGACGGCATCAACCGCTACTTTGAGAAACGTGCGAACCTGCTGGAATCACTCAATGAGGGCTTCATTCGCTTTGGTGTGGGCGTACACCCATCGAGCAAGGAGGTATCATCTTGATCCAAGTGGAAGACAGCGGATCGGGCTTCAGCCTGGAAAATCTCAATCGAGTGAAATCCAGTGAGCGGAATTATAGCGGCAGAGGCATCACTTGCTTAGAAAACCTCTGTGAATCGATCCACTATTTTACCCCAGGAAACCGAGTCGAAGTGGTCTATCGCTGGTTCGACCAGAATCAATCCTCCAACCGACAGAGGTCTGAGTCGCATTGATCGCAGTAAATTCCGGCCCCATCAGCGAACACAAAAATCCGCAGAATACTTCCCAGCTTCAGGCATCGTTGCTGTCGCAACAAAACCAGTTGCTGTTCACAAATCTGCCGAATGCTCTCGCAGGCACCGTAATAGTATCTCTGCTGGTCGTGATATTGTTCCATGGGTCAGCAACGTCCATCAACATGTCGCTTTGGTTACTCACAATCAATGGAATCACCGTCATCCGTCTGTGCTACTACCGGCTGTATCGTTCACAGCCCCAATCGCACACAGATGTAGAATGGCTGCATGGCTTCATCTTTGCCAGTTGGCTTTCAGCACTGGCATGGGGTTCCTGCGCCTACATCTTCGCCAATGGAGAGGATTATCTCGAGCTGAGCCTGGTGGGCTTTTTATTGACCGGTATCGCTGTCGTGGGGCTTTCGTCCCAGATTGCATCCCTGGTGTCAGCCACGGGTTTTCTATTGATTTCCCTGTCTCCCATGATACTGCGCTTTCTGTCCAGTGGCACGGATGGTTTGGTGCCTGCATCGATGCTGTCACTGATGATCGTCATACTGATCCAACTCACCATCCGCATGCACCACACCATAATCCAGAATATCAGACTGCACCTCCAGAATCTTTCCCGCGAAGAGGCATTGATTGATGCCGAAATCCGCCTTGCCAATAAAATCAAGCAAACGCCGATCGCCTCCATCGAATGGGATCTGGAAGGCCGAATCACCGAATGGAATCCGAGTGCCGAAAAGCTATTTGGCGTTCCACAACAACGCGCACTTGGAAAGACCATCGACGCTTATCTATCGCAATCGAATGATAGCATTGTCGAGGGACAAAAGCCTGTCCCGATATGGATCGGCTGAAGCACATCCGATCTTCTCCGCAAGAACACATTGATCAGTGACAGGGCATTCACTTCCACCCGTCGAATAACGAATGCTGGTGGTGAAAATTTATGCTGTGATTGTTATATGACACCCGTGCATGATGCCCGCGGCCGGATGATCGGTATGACATCCTTCATTACCGATCTGACGGAAAGAATTAGATTCGAGGAAAACCAGCAACGTCTTGTCGATATCATCGACAACACCCTGGATTTCATTGCCATCTTCACCCTCGAAGGAGACATTCTTTTTCTCAATACAGCGGGGCGCAAGTTTCTCGGCATCCAGCCGGATGAGGGACTTGAAGGTAAAAACCTGGCGGGCATGTTTGCCCCATCCGAAATCGAGCAACTGCTGAATGAAGCTGTGCCTTCCGCACTCCTGAATCGCAGTTGGAGCGGTGAGACGAAACTGATGACAGTCGCGGGCGAAGTCTTGACGGTGGATCAGTTGATCCTTCTGCACAATGCCACCAACGAGGGTGATCGCTATTTCTCCATGGTCATGCGGGATATCTCTCATCGAGTACAGACCGAACAGGAACTGCGGATCGCCAAGGAAGGGGCGGAAGCCGCCACCAAAGCGAAATCCGAATTCCTTGCCATGATGAGTCATGAGATCCGCACGCCGATGAATGGCATACTCGGCATGGCGGAACTCCTTTCTGATACCAACCTGGATGATGAACAGAGGGAGTTCGTCGAAGTCATGTTCCACTCGGGCAAGTCCCTGTTGGACATCATCAATAACATTCTCGACTATACCAAGGTCGATGCCGGAAAAATGGAGCTGGATACAATCCGCATTCGATCTGGAGAAAACCGTTTTTGATGTCATCCGATTATTGACCGGAACGGCTGTTGCCAAGGACATTGAACTCATTATCGATTATCCTCCGGAACACCCGAATCAGGTAGTGGGTGACGAAGGAAAAATCCGCCAGGTATTGATTAACCTGGTGGGTAATGCAATCAAATTCACCCGCTCCGGTCATGTGTTGGTGACTGTCAGAGCGTCAGGTCAAGAGCAATCAGACAGCCCGCGTTCGATTAGAGATTCAGGACACAGGAATCGGTATTTCCAAGCCACAGCAGGATAAGCTCTTTCAGCTGTTCACCCAGGCGGACAGTTCGATCACCAGAAATTTTGGCGGCACCGGCCTTGGCCTGTCGATCAGTAAACAACTGGTGGAACTGATGCGTGGTGAAATCGGCGTCGACAGTCAACCTGGGCAAGGGTTCCACCTTTTGGTTCGAACTGTCGCTGCCTGTAAACTTGCCGACGAGTCTATCACCCAACAGTAAACTCAGTGGTGTTTCCGTCTTGCTCATCGACGACAATCCGATCAATCTCGCTCTCTACAAGAAGCGACTGGATCGTTATGTCATGCAGGTCGACACTGCCGGCACCCATCAGGAGATCATGCAAAGATTGCACTCCGCGGGGCACAAGAAAACCCCCTATCAGGTGATTCTGTTGGATCAGGAGATGCATCTGGAGCATGGCGAAGCGTTGTCAGAAACCATCATCGGGATGGCGCAGTGCCGTGACACAGCCTTGATTCTGATGACATCCTCTGGCCAGAAAGCCGATTTAGAACAGGTCCGAGCACTTGGGATTTCGGCGCAGCTGCGCAAACCGACAGCATCCGAATTGTTATATTGCACCTTACAGGATGTCCTTGCCGTCGACCGGGTGCATGCTCGGCAGACAACCCCACTGGCGATAAGTCAGCGAGCAATTCCGCAGGGAGCATCCGTCAACCCTGAGGAGCACCCTTTCAAGCCACGCTCGAACTCGGCCGGAACCTGAAATAGCTGAGAAGAACAAAGCCCTATCTTTCCCCATGCTCGCCTGACCGATCCTGAACGGTCAATGCCCTCGACCAACTCACCTAGACAATTTGCGGGAGATGATGGGTGAAGACTTTGCAGAACTCATCCCCGCCTTCATCAGCAGTATCGAGTCCCTGTTCACAGAATTGAGCACCCTCGGTGAAGACCGTGACAAAAAAGAACTTATGCGGCTTTTTGACAGCATCAAATCCGCCGCAAACAATGTAGGTGCCATTCGATTGTCACAAATTGGCTCGGTACTGGAGCAGCAGGCAAGCCAGTTTCAAGCGCTCGAGCTGGATGAATTATCCGGCATCCTGAATCAGGGAATTCCAAATCGTCAAGCAAGAGTTGGCAAAAATCGCCTGACTACGATCTGTATAGCTCCCGTTCATTCCATCAGATTTGGCTCGAGACCCTCAGCACGCATGGCGTCGGCCCTGGTCTGAACAAAGCGCTGGAAACTTGGCTGTACCTTATAGGCGCCACTCAGGACATAATCCAGTGCGGCATGGATATGAAACGCTTTCAGCAAGGCATCGGCACGAAACACCTCCTGGCCGGTCTGATCAAAAAAAACCAGGCTCGGCGTGTAGTAGACACCAAGTAGCGCAGCCCAATCGGTTGACTTCAGCCGTTTGCCGTCCGGAGTAGTCAACAGATCGGCAGACCAGACATCAACCAATGCCACGTCGAACTGCGCCAAACTGTCTTGTAAGCCCGGTCTGTTGAGGATATCTCCATGCAGTTCATCACAGGGTTCGCACTGCTTCTGCTCCAGCAGAACCAACAGCGGCTTAGCGCTTTGGGCCCTGCCCGAAAGATCAAGCGGTTGCGGCAGAAAATCCGGGGATTGGTGCAACTACTCCGCTGGCGGCTTTGGGTTCGACCTCTGAGAGATAGTCACGAAAGGAAACCTTTTGAGCAGTACCGCTCCGCCACATAATCCAGCGCCGCTTCGAACTTGTGCGGCGGATAATAACCGTCGAGGCGCAATACGGTATCTCCCCGTTCATTCAGAAAAAGCAGGGTCGGGGTATACATGACCTTGCGTTCTGCAGCAAAGTTCTTTTCCGTGCGTTGCTCGACCCTGCAGGTCCGTCACTTCCCGATCGCCCCAGATATTGATCGCAATCACCTGAAGTTTTGTTGGGTTTTGTCCACCAATGTCTTGAGCGAAAAATTCACATTCAGTAACCTGGCGCAATAGGGACAGCCATCCTGATGAAAGAAGAGAATGATACGTTTATCTTCTTCCGCTGCCTCAATCACGTCTTCCCGCAGATCGAGAAAGCTATTTTTGAACCAGGCGGGTTTTTCGTGGAACCCCGGATTGATGAAGCCTGCGTCCAAACCATTCCCCTGCTCTGCAGCCGATGCGCCAACCGCGAGTAGAAGAGCGAAGATCAACAAATGGATGAATTGCAACGCTAACATCGATCTCTCCTGAGTGACCATTGAGTCATGGATAAATTGTTATCGGAACCGTGAGATATTTCAAATCGGTCGGGCCCGGCCAGACCAGGATTCACGCATTTATTTGCCATGGGTCGCTTGCCGGCCCGAGGCGCTGTCAGCAAATGGGATATAGACAGAATAATAATCCCATTTCATTGACGCCCACTCCGACATTATTTTGTCACCGAATCCCCTGATCTCGTATAGGCCACTGTTTTTTATTATTTTTTATATCCTGGCATACAATTCGCTTAATTGAATTTTCAAAGCCATTCGGAAACAGGTCGGAAAAATGACAGGTTATATACAAAGCGTACATTCCAACCAGCGAACTGATCATGTTACTCCCTTTCCCGGCGGTGAATATTTCAAAGTGAAGACAGAATCAGAGCTTTCGCTAACCCTGGAACTGACCAACAGACTGCAAACCACACTCGAACTGGAAAGCGTCATTGAACTCTTCATCGAGTCCATTGCCCTGGTCATTCCCTACGATTGTGCCACTGTACATATCGCTCCCGCGGACTTCCACGTCACTTTTGGACAACAGGCCAAACAACACGTCAGTTACAAACTGAAACTGCTCGATCAGGAGTATGGGCGAGATCCACCTGTCCAGGGCCATGGCCTTTACGGAATCGGAACTGGAGCAACTGGAAACCTTGCTCGCCGTCTTGCTCTATCCGCTGCGCAATGCCTTGCTCTATCGTGAAGCGATACGCTCCGCCTTCATCGATGCCCTGACCGGTGTAAAGAACCGCGCCGCCTTCGACAGTAATTTCAAACGTGAGATTGGAGCTGAGTCGCCGCAAGACCTCGGAGCTGTCACTCATCGTCTTCGATATCGATCATTTCAAACGGGTCAATGATCGCTTCGGTCATGCGGTCGGGGATGTGGCGTTGAAAAACGTGGCGCAGACCGTGGAAGCGACCATCCGCTCCAGTGATGCGCTCTATCGGGTGGGCGGTGAAGAGTTTGCCGTGGTGCTCAATGGCACCGACAACAAAGGCGCCCGCCTGCTGGCTGAACGCATCAGGCAGAATATCGAAGCCCTGCTCTTCACCAATCCCAAAGGATTGAGCGTTACCCTGAGTCTCGGGGTGGCGACACTCGCAGCGGATGACACCACCCGTAGTCTGTTCGAACGCGCCGATGAAGTCCTCTATCAGGCCAAAAAGACCGGTAGAAATCGCGTAATCGCCTCCGAGTAAAGGGTTAGCAAGCATACCGTCAGATAGTCGTCATGCGTGCATGCGGAGTGCGGCGGCAGGGACGCCGCTATTGAGCTTGATAGGGTCAACCCTGTATCAATGTCGCATTCGCTTACCGGTCAATACGATTCCTTTCGGGACAATGAATATCAGGCTTGTTTCTTGGCAAGGCCTGGACACAGCGACCGCAAACAACATGGCTCACACAATGGCCGGCTTCGGCAGGTCTCCTTGGCATGACGCACGATGAGCGCATGGTATTCGTTATAGAGGTCGGCGTTCGCTCTCAAGGTCTGTTCGAACTCGCCGCGCAGGGCCTCATAAGCCAGCTCCGCCGCGAATCAGATCAGAGCCTGGCAAACAGTCTGCGAGTATAGGCATCGATCACGAACACAGGCCGGTTGAAGGCATACAACAAAATGTCATCCGCCGTCTCCGGTCCGATCCCATACACTGACAGCAGTCGCTCACGCAGTTCTCCATCGGCGAGCCGCTCCAGCCCGTCTGATTCAGTAAGGAAACGACACAGCTGCAGCAGGCGCTTCGCCTTGACGTTGAAATAACCGACCGGTCTGATCAGTTCCGCCAATTCGGCATGGCTTGCCTGCCGCATCGATCCCAACTCGAGCAGGCCGACCGCCTTGAGATTGTCTATGGCCTGTTCCACATTGGACCAGGCGGTATTCTGGGTCAGCACCGCACCGACCATGATCTCGAAGGGTGAATCCCCCGGCCACCAATGTTGCGGCCCATAACATGCGAACAACAGTCTATAGATCCGTTCAAGCTCGCTGCGGGTCAACGCTCACGTCTCCCGGGGTGTTTTTTTCCCCAGGGAACCGCTGCTGCCGGTTGCCGTTTGCCTTTGTAAGGATTCTGGGTTGCTGTCGCTGGCCTGGTTGTCTTTGCGGGACTTTTCTGGGACCGCTCAGGCTTGGCGATGCGTGGTTTTTTGCGCTGTTTTTCCGCCGGCAATCCCATCGATGCCAACAACTTATTGATTTCGTCACCGCTCAGATAACGCCAGTGTCCGATCTTCATGGCGCTATCCAGATAGACACTACCGTAGCGCACCCGCTTCAAGCGGCTGACGGTGGCGCCGACCGCCTCCCACATGCGCCGCACCTCGCGGCGCCGTCCTTCCATGATCACCACGTGATACCAGCGATTGATACCCGTGCCACCCGCTTCCGTGATCTCTTCAAATCGGGCCGGGCCATCCTCCAGCTCGACCCCATGAGTCAATTGTTTGAGCTGAGCCTCGCTCACCTCCCCCATCACGCGCACCGCATATTCCCGCTCCACCTGCTGGCTGGGGTGCATCAGACGATTCGCCAGCACCCCGTCGGTGGTGAGCAAGAGCAATCCGGAGGAGTTGATATCGAGCCTTCCTACCGGAATCCAGCGGCCATGCTCCAACTTGGGCAGGCGCTCGAACACGGTACGTCGACCCTCCGGGTCCTTGCGGGTGACCAGTTCGCCTTCCGGTTTGTTGTAGACCAGCACGGCTCGCTCGGGCACCTCGAGACGCCGTTTGGCGACCGGTCGACCATCCACCTTGATCTGATCACCGGGCAGACCCTCTGCCCCAGGCGCGCCGTCTCATTATTGACCGTTACCCGTCCGGCGCTGATCCAACCCTCGATCTCCCGGCGCGAACCCATGCCCGCATTGGCAAGGACCTTCTGCAGACGTTCACCGGTCGGCGGATCAGCGGGTTTCATCGGCGCTTTTTGCCATCTCATCCGGTAGCTCGGTCACCTCGGTAATGGTATCGGTCTCACCGTCCGGATCGAAATCGATGGTATCGTCAGGCGGTGGCTGAGGCCTGGATTTATCGCTCGGTGGGACCCGATGCACCGGACCCGAATCGGTTTCTCCGTCCGGATCGTCTTCGATCAGACCTTCGTCTATTTCGCCTGACATGATTTCTTCCTCAGGTTCAGATGGGTTGTGAGATGCTGCCTCGGTTCGAGCCTCCGGCACCTGCAAAGTCGGGATCCTGCAACTCCAGTTCTCGATTGATCGACTCGAGATCCCGGATCTCCGCCAGGGTGGGCAGTTCGCTCAGGCTCTTGCAGATTGAAATAGTCCAGGAACTCCTTCGTCGTCGCATACAGGGCCGGCTTGCCCGGCACATCGCGATGACCTACCACCCTGACCCATTCCCGCTCGGTGAGGGTCTTGACGATATTGCTGCTGACGCTCACCCCCCGGATATCCTCGATCTCACCCCGGGTGATCGGCTGCCGATAGGCGATCAGCGCCAGGGTCTCCAGCAATGCCCGGGAATATTTGGGAGGCGCTTTCCGCATACAGGCGGGAGACCCAGGGGGCGTACTCGGATCTGACCTGGATGCGAAAGCCACTGCCCACCTCTTTCAACTCGATACCGCGACCCGCATAGTCCTCGGCCAAGTCATTCAAGCTATCACGCAGCTGCTGTCTGTCCGGTTCGGTTTCCGGGTCAAACAGCGCCTGCAGCTGCTCCAGGCTCAGGGGTCGTCCGGCCGCCAGCAGCGCCGCTTCGACGATTTGTTTCAGTTCGTTTTCCGATGACATAGGAACAGTTGCATGGCTAATTGCATGCAGAACAGAGCGACCGTCGGCGGGATGGAACCCGCCGTCGAGTGTCCAGGGATGTATTCACAGCGTGCTGCGATGTTCTGCATTCACTTTCGCTTCGATCAATCTCAAGTTGCCACCGCCTTGACATGGATGGGCGCAAAGGCTTCCGCCTGTACCAGTTCCAGCAGGGCACCCTTGATCAGCTCCAGAATCGCCAGGAAGGTCACCACCACCCCCAGACGACCCTCCGTAAAGTCGAACAGATCAGTGAAGCGGGTGAAACTTTCACTGTTCACCTTCGATAATACCAGAGACATCCGTTCGCGCACCGAGAGCGCCTCCTTCTCGACCCGATGACTGGTGAACATATCGGCCCGGTGCAGCACATCCCTGAAGGCCAACAGGATCTCGCGCAGTTCCACATCCGGATCCCGGGCCTCCACGTGCCTGTCCAGCAGCTCCGCGTGGGCCTGAAAGTTGTCCCGGGTCATATGCTTCAGGCCGTCCAGATCCTCCGCGGCCTGTTTGTAACGTTCGTACTCCTGCAGGCGCCGGATCAATTCGGCCCGGGGGTCCTCCCCCTCCTCTTCTTCGCTCACGGTACGCGGCAGCAACATCCTGGATTTGATCTCGGCCAGCATGGCGGCCATCACCAGATATTCCGCCGCCAGTTCCAGGCGCAGATCGGTCATCATTTCGATGTACTCGATGTACTGATCGGTGATCTGCGCAATCGGGATATCGAGGATATCCAGATTCTGCCGTTTGATCAGATAGAGCAGCAGGTCCAGCGGTCCTTCAAAGGCGTCCAGAAAGACCTCCAGGGCATCGGGGGGAATATACAGATCGGTGGGTGGCGTGATGAACGGCTCCCCCTGCACCATGGCGAAAGGCAACTCCTCCTGCTCCGGGTGGTGATGTGGATGTGTCTTGATCTGTTCCATGGCCTATGAATTTCGAATGGGCCCCGCTGAACTCCCCAGGACCTTATAAACCACCCCGTCGGCGATGTACACGAGGAAATGCTCGATGACCTCCTGTGCAGCCCGCACCGGGTGGCGAGAAAAAGCGATCGTTTGGAACGGCCTTTGTTGCAGTCTCAAGCGAAATCCAGGGACATCGCCTGGCGCACCTCTTGCATGGTTGCTCCGGCTACCTGGCGCGCCCGTTCGCAGCCCGCGGTAATGATCTGGCGTACCTCATCGGGCCTTTCCGCGAATGCCTTGGCTCGTTCCTGCATCGGTTCGAGTTCCAGCAGCACCGCTTCGATCACCGGGGCCTTGCAATCCAGGCAGCCGATCCCGGCGGTCTGGCAGCCGTCCTGTACCCAGTTTTTCGTTTCCTCGTCGGAGTAGACCTCGTGAAACTGCCACACCGGACATTTGGCTGGATCGCCCGGGTCGGTCCGTCTGACCCGGTTCGGGTCGGTGGGCATGCGCTTGAGCAGGGTCTCCACATCCGCCGGCGACTCGCGCAGGGAGATGGTGTTGCCATAGGACTTCGACATCTTCTGTCCATCCAGCCCCGGCATCTTGGGGGCCCGGGTCAACAGCGGTTGCGGCTCCACCAGGATCACCCGACCGCCGCCCTCCAGATAGCCCAGCAACCGTTCCCGTTCTTCGAGGGCGAGATTCTGTTGTCCGGCGAGCAGTACGCGGGCGGCCAGCAGCGCCTCTGCATCTCCCTGCTCCTGATAGGCCCGGCGCATCCGCTCGAAATTTTTCGCCTGCTTCTTGCCCATCTTTTTTACCGCCTGTTCCGCCTTTGCGGCGAAATCGGGTTCCCGTCCATAGATGTGATTGAAACGCCGCGCCACCTCCCGCGTCAGTTCCACATGGGCCACCTGATCCTCTCCCACCGGAACATGGGCCGCCCGGTAGATCAGGATATCCGCGGATTGCAACAGGGGATAGCCGAGAAACCCGTAGGTGGCCAGGTCCTTTTCCTTCAGTTTCTCCTGTTGATCCTTGAAGCTGGGCACCCGCTCCAGCCAACCGAGCGGGGTTATCATGGAAAGCAGCAGATGCAGTTCGGCGTGCGCCGGCACCTGGGACTGCACGAACAGGGTCGCCTGCGCCGGATCCACCCCGACCGCCAGCCAATCGATCACCATCTCCCAGACGCTGTTCGGGATCATGGTCGGATCGTCGTACTGGGTGGTCAGGGCATGCCAGTCCGCGACGAAAAAGAAGCACTCGTGCTCGTGCTGCAGCTTCACCCAGTTCTTCAACACGCCGTGGTAGTGACCGAGATGCAGACGGCCGGTAGGACGCATGCCGGACAGCACGCGCGAGGGTTGTTGCGACTCGTTCAAATTCAACTCCTTGTGGATCCGAGGATGACCTGGGCATATTGCAGCACGATATCGGTAGCGGGCAACAGACTGATGGTCAGCCCGACCAGCGGCCACAGGATATACCCCAGCAGACCGGTGGCCAGCAACAAGCACGACGATGATCAGACCGTAGCCTTCGAGCCGCGAATAGACCAGGGCCAGTCTGGGCGGCAACAGGGAATTCAACACCCGTCCCCCGTCCAGCGGCAGGATCGGCAGCAGATTCAAGGCCATCAGCACCGCATTGAACAGCACCCCCGAGACCCCCATCAGCACCAGTGGCACCGCAACCCATTGCGCGCTCTGCAACAGGGCGACCCCCAACAGGATGGCGCAGGCCCAGAGCAACGCCATCATCAGGTTGGCGCCGGGGCCCGCCAGGGCCACCAGGGCGGAGTCGCGCCGCGGATGATGCAAGTTTCGATAATTCACCGGGACCGGCTTGGCCCAGCCGAATACGAAACCGCTTATGAAGAACACCACCAGCGGCACCAGAATGGTGCCGATCGGGTCGATGTGTTTGAGTGGATTAAGAGTGACACGCCCCATCATCTCGGCGGTGCGGTCGCCCAGCAATTTCGCCATCCAGCCGTGGGCCGCTTCATGTACGGTAATGGCAAACAGGATCGGCAACGCCAGTACGGCGATTTTCTGATAGAGCGTCAGCATATAGTTAAGTCTCGAATTGGGAGATGTCGCCCTTGCCCGTCCTGAGCACTTGGGGTATCTCTTCGGTCATCAGCAACACGGAGGTGGTCTCGAAGCCACAATAGCCCCCATCGATGATCAGGTCGACCTGAGGATCAAGGATGTCACGCATCTCGTAGGGATCGGTCAGCGGAAATTCGTCACCCGGCAGGATCAGGGTGGAACTCATGATCGGCTCGCCCAGTTCGGCCAGCAAGGCTCTTACGACGGCGTTATCGGGCACCCGAATGCCGATGGTCTTGCGTTTCGGGTGCTGCAGGCGACGCGGGACCTGTTTGGTCGCCTTGAGGATGAAGGTATACGGACCCGGAGTCAGATTCTTCAACAGACGATAATCCTGATTGCCGATCTTGGCATAGTGGGAGATCTCGGTAAGGTCCCGGCAGACCAGGGTGAAGTCATGCTTCTCATCCAGCCGGCGCAGATGGCGGATCCGCTCCATCGCCCCTTTGTCGCCGATCTGACAGCCCAGGGCATAGCTGGAGTCAGTGGGGTAGATCATCAGCCCGCCCTGCCGTAGAATGGCAACGGCCTGGGCGATCAGACGCGTTTGCGGATTCTCGGGATGGACTTGGAAAAACTGGGCCATGGGCAGCCTATGATACCTTGCGTGCGATCGGCCAATCCTGCCAGATGGGCCGGCAGCCGTCCGGTAGTCGCGGGAGTCTGCCTAAGCTGATCCAGGGGTAATCCGGTGAATGGAAATCAGAACCGGCGGAGGCGGACAGACCGAAATCCTGCGCATGTTTGGCCATCACGAAGTAATCGTCCCGGCTATGGCTGCCGGATACCACCTCGATGCCTTCCCCCTTCAGGTCGACGAACTCGCGCAACAGGCGCTGCAATTTGGAGCGGGTCATTGGATAGCGGGCCGGATGCGCGATCACCGCCTGGCCATCGGCCTGATGTATCCAGTCCAGCGCCTCGGCCAGGCTCGCCCAACGACCCGCCACATGACCCGGCTTACCGTGCACGAGAAAATGCTTGAACACCCGACGCTCATCACCCGCAAGACCCAGCTTGACCAGGTAGCGGGCGAAATGAGTACGGCTGATCAGACCCCCGTTGGAAAACGCCGCGAGCACCTGCATAGGCATCGGAAATACCGGCCTGTTCCAGACTCGAGCCGATCCGTTCCGCCCGTTGCTGCGCGAAACTCTCGCAGCCCTGCGAGCCCCTGCTGCAGCCGCTGGTTGGTAATATCCAGATTCAAGCCGAGGATATGGATGGTTTGACTGTCCCAGGTCACCGAAATCTCCACCCCCGGGACCAGGGTGATGCCCATGCGTCCGGCCGCCCGTTGCGCTTCGGCAACTCCCCCGGTTGTGTCATGATCGGTGAGGGCCAGCACTCGCACGCCCGCAGCGGCAGCCATTGTCACCAGTTCGGTGGGACTGAGGGTGCCATCGGAAGCCGTCGAATGATTATGCAGATCATAGTTTGAAAACATGGCCGGCGATTGTACCTTATTACGTGACTATTTCAGAAAGCCATTTCTTTCCCAGCCATGACAAGACGCTAGACGGGCTCCCTGTTACAATCACGCCATGCAACTCGATCCCATCAATCTATCCTCCATTGCCGATCTTTTCGACCGATACGCGACACGATTGTTCGAAGCGGAGGCCACAGATCCATCCGGACGGCAGGACATCAAACTCTCCCCGAGGTTGCTGATTGAGGCGATGCAGAAGGTCTTTCGACTCCTCGCGCTGCTGCAGGAAGCGCCACCTTCGGACCTGAATAGGGAAAATCCAAGGCCAGAGGAGACAGAACACGATATCCATCAACTCGGTGACTATGGATTCAATCTACTTGTCGATCTCGCAGCCGGCGCCGGTCGATTCGGCCTGACAGACCTGAGTCATGAACTGGAGGGACTGTGCCTGCCCCTGGCGGTCTGGATCGCCCGTCAGGGGGGCATCATCAGCACCCTGGACCCCATTGTCAACGCCATCGCACATCAAGCCAATGTCCTGCGGGAACCTTTGGAACTCGAAAAGCTCTATGCATTGACGGGTGAGGTTCAGCTTGCCGCAGCGCCAGTCCTGCAGAAAGACCTGGAAAAGAGCAACCCGGGCCGTCCCTGGCGGATCCTGCTGCTCAACCGGGCAATTATCGCCACCAGAACCCATCGCCCGGAACTGATCGAGAGGGCTTACGACAACCTGGTCGTGCACCTCCCGGAAGAGGCCCCCCAGTTCTTTCGCCAGGGCATGCAACAGATGGTGGCGCTCGATTACCCCCAACCGGTCAGAAAGGTCGTGGAAAAGTATTACAACCTTTGGAGTGTGGAACGTACTCTGCACTGATAGGGATGTGCGAATTTAACCGATAGATATGAAACTTCTTGTTGATTTTTTTCCCGTAATTCTGTTTTTCATCGCCTACAAACTGTACGGCATCTACGCCGCCACGGCGGTCGCCATCGCCGCTTCTTTCGTACAGGTCGGCTACGGTTGGCTGAGACATCGACGGGCTGAGAACATGCACCTGATCACCCTGGGCATTCTGGTGGTGTTCGGAGGTCTGACGATTCTCCTGCAGGACCGCACCTTCATCATGTGGAAACCCTCGGTCATCAACTGGCTGTTTGGCGTCGTATTCATCGCCAGCCAGTTCATCGGAGAGAAACCCCTGGTGGAACGTATGATGAGCAACAACCTCAATGTACCATCGACCATCTGGCGCAAGCTGAATGGCGCCTGGGGGATCTTTTTTCTGGTGCTTGGGTTTCTCAATCTCTATGTGGCGAATGATTTCTTCGTCGCCGAACAGAGTCTGATGCAGGCCACCGGTTTACAGGCAATCGACCTGGACAACTGCGGTGCCCTGTTCAAAGACAGCCAACTGAAGATGTGCAACAACGCACACTCTCTTGAAGAGAACTGGGTCAATTTCAAATTGTTTGGCATGATGGGCCTCACCATTGCCTTTATCATTTTACAGGCCTTCTATCTCGCAAGGCACATCCAAGACCCGAAAACCAACGCGGAACCGGAGGAGAGTTGAGTGCTATATGCAATCATTGCTGAAGACCGTGAAGACAGCCTTGAACAGCGCCAGAAGACTCGACCCGCTCACCTGCGAAGGCTGCAAGCGTTGCAGGAAGAAGGACGCTTGCTGCTGGCGGGGCCCCATCCTGCAATCGACGCCGAAGATCCAGGCCCCGCGGGCTTTACCGGCAGCCTGGTAGTGGCGGAATTTGCGGACCTGCAGAGCGCGCAGCAATGGGCCAACGGCGATCCCTATATCGAGGCCGGGGTCTATGCACGGGTCAGCATCAAACCCTTTAAAAAAGTATTTCCGACCTGAACCGACGAATCCAATCCACAAACTCATCTGATGACAGGAAGATAAAAACCATGAAAATGCGGACCTCAGTGGCTGCCATCTGCAGCATCGGCCTTCTTTTTGGCTGCAATCAGCCGGACTCCCAAGCTGAAACCAGCAAACCGGATGCCGCCAGCCGTTCTGCGGTGTTACCTACCGCGAAACCGCAAGCCGCCGATCTGGACGAGAATATTCTGGTCACCGTGAATGACCAGCCCATTACCAAGGCCATGTTCGGCATCTACTTCCAGGATCGCATGCGCGCCACACCCAATGCGCAAAACACGCCTGAGATGCAGATGAACGTACTGAATGAGCTGACCAACGTCATGCTGGTGGCGCAGGACGCGGAAAAAAAGCAACTCGACAAGCGCGCCGATGTTGAAGCGGCGCTGGCCCTGTTGCGCATCAAACTGCTGACCCAGTCCGCCATCCAGGATTACACGACCACCAATCCGCCCTCCGATGAGGAGATTCAGAAGATCTATGACGCAGAATTCGCCGGTAAGACCACCAAGGAATTCAAGGCTCGACATATCCTGGTAAAAGACGAGGAGCAGGCCAAGTCCCTCATCAGCGAGCTGGAAAAAGGCGCTGACTTCGCCACCCTGGCGACTGAGCACTCCACCGGACCGACCGGCAAAAACGGCGGTGATCTGGGCTGGTTCGATGATAGCCAGATGGTCAAACCCTTTGCCGATGCGGTGAAGACCCTGGAAGTGGGCAAATACACCAAGGAGCCGATCCAGACCCAGTTCGGCTGGCATGTGATTCTGCTGGAAGAGACCCGGGAATCGCCCGCGCCCTCTCTGGAACAGGTCAAACCGACAATCAGCAGCCAGCTTCAACAGCAGTCCCTGGGCCAATACATGCAGGAATTACGGGCAAAGAGCGAGCTACAGTTCAACGAAAAAGCCGGACTCAAGTTGAAGGAGCCGGAAAAATAGACCTCCTGTCGAACGCTTGAACGCGAGATGAAGACCGGCGGGGCGACCGCCGGTTTTTTTCATTTTCAAAAAGCCTCATCGATCGTTACTCCGATAGTTTCGCGGTAGCCAGCTATCCGCAAATGATTGCCTCGCGCCGTGCGAAGTTGCGCGATGCACAGCAGATGCGGCAGGATCTGCCGGATGAGATCCGACCCCTGATCATCCGCCACATCGCCAACTTCCTGGATCAGGGTCTGGCCGCCTGGCCCAGCACCTGGCCGGGGTGTGTTCCTATCTGCTGATCGGCTATGCGATCGAACGTAAGACCGCCGCCGACAACGCCGCCCGGGCCTCCGTCACAACCGTATCGGGGATACCGGTTTCGTGCTGGGGCTGTTTCTGGCCTACACCTGGGTTGGCAATCTGGAGTGGCCGGCGCTACTGTTCGCCGCCGCCCATCTGGCGCGCCTATCAATTCCTCAGCTCGCGGCCCACATGCACATGATGTCGCGCCCGACCCGGCCGGAACCGCTCTGGCTCGCCAAGCGGGCGTGGCTCTACAGCGCCGCGCTCAACCGTTGCTGGCTCGATCTGCTGGGCGACTGGCTGCTGAGCTACCCACGCTATCTGCTGTTGTTCGTTATGATACCTTCGTGGTCATTCTTTGAGTGATCTAACAAGATGCTTATCAACAAAATACACTGAACCGCTTAGCGGCGTCTATCCCAATGCCGTGCTGGAGATGACCCGGCTCAGCAGCCAGCAGTGGGTGGCCAATCTGACCCGTGATATGGTCTTGGTCGACCCGTAAGATTAGTTTCGCTTCGCTTGCGCAAATCTCATGGCGTGTGTCCAGCGACAGGCAGACATGGCATGGAAAGTTGTGCGCTTGCATCCAAGATTGTTGAGAATGTCGGGTGCTGTTGCGTGGTCTACTCTAAGCCCGTTGTAACCGGACCCACCCCGTCTTGCGGCGCATTCGCGCCATTCACAGGTAATCACACGCACTGATTTGTCCATTACGGGGCCGATCCTTGCCGCTCGATCGATTCCTATGCCACCACAATCACTCTTCACGAATCCTGAGAAAACTCGGAAAACGAGGCAACCCTGCGTCTGTCAGGCCATGGTATTTGTACGTGACGAGAGATCCTATCGATGGCGGTGACTTGCGCTCGGCATCGGTGAAGCCGGTGCCGATGCGAAATCGTTTGCCATCCGCCTCCACCAGCAGAGCACCCAGCTGGCCAGTGTATTTACCTTGCCCCGGCAGATGGGCGATGACCCTGGCCTCCGCATCCAGATAGGGCTTCACCTTCAACAGGTCATCACTGCGGCCACCCTGGTATTTGGAGGCGCCCCGGTGCAGCATCAGTCCCTCTCCGCCGAACTGCACCACCTCGTCGAGTCTCCGCATCAGGCTCCGATGATCGGGCAACCGATCCTGCTGCACCAGCTGGAGATAGGGTGAGTCTACTCCACGAAAGATCGATTGCAGACTTTTCAGTCTTTGTGTGAAGTCACCATTTCCTGTCGGCAGGTCGAATACCATGAAACGAATCCTGCGCCACTCCAGATCATCCGGTTGGTGTTTTTTCACCGCGCTGACCAGCGGCTGAAAGCTGCCGTGGTCCATCCACAATTCTCCATCCAACGGAGTCTCGGGAAATCCCTCGGTGAACCAGGCCGGGGCCACAAAGGTGTGGCCGTTGCGGGAGAGGAAACGGGCGCCGTTCCAGTACGCCCTGACGCCATCCAGCTTTTCACTGACCCAGTACTCACTTAGATCGACCCCCTCCCGATAGACATTGGCCAGCAGGATGTCCGGTTTTGCTGCCGTATCAGCCCGGCAGAAATGAGCACACAGCAAGCTGTGTGCAATCAGCAGTAGGGCTGCAAACAGCCAGGTGGAGCGAATCGGTTTTATTTGCCCATCCATGTGGACTTCTGCCAATGATCAGAGGGAACAGACGGCTCAGTGATTACCGACAAGTCTAATGCATCTCTCGCCGGCAAAGCTGTACGATTTCAACCTTGCAGGAAATTGGTACTGGCGGGTTCCGGAAAAATATTGTACATTATTGTACAAGTATTTCAGAAATAGTCGGTACAAACATGGGAATACGTACTCAAAATGACTGATTCTTCCTCCTCCCAGAAGGTGTTCTATCCGATCAGAAAGATCTCGGAACTGACCGGCATCAATCCGGTCACCCTGCGCGCCTGGGAAAGACGCTACGGCTTGATCAAACCCGAACGCACCCCGAAGGGGCACAGACTGTATACCGACGAGCATGTGCAGCTGATCCGGCGGATCCTTGGCCTGATCGATCAGGGCATCTCCATAGGCCAGGTCAAGAAGATAGCTGCAGGACCAAAAACCGTCCGCCGAAGAGGCGGGACGGCTGACGCCGCCATCGATCCCTGGGAAGATTATCGATCCCGCATGCTGCAGGCGATCGCCAAATTCGACGAGGCGGCGCTTGACGGCAGCTACAACGACTGCCTTTCCCTCTATCCACTGGAGCTGGTGACGCGTTTGCTGTTGCTGCCGCTTCTGCATGAATTGCGTCAGCGTCAGGCGCGTCAACCCCTGTCCGATCCAGAGCTGCATTTCTTTCGCACCTATCTGCGCAACAAACTGGGGGCCCGCTTCCACCACATGACCACACAGGCCCGGGGCAGGCGCCTGCTGGCCGCCTGCCTGCCCGGGGAATTCAGTGAGGTGGAACTGCTGTTGTTCAGTCTGGCCGCCCTGACCCGCGGCTACCGGATCGTGCTGCTCGGCCCCAACATACCGCTGGAATCCCTGCCCCTGACCATGGAGCGCTCGCAATGCGAAGCACTGGTGCTGTTTGGCAGCATCGAACCACCGGTCTGCCCTGTTGGGTACCCATCTGCCCGCCATGACGCAGAAGATCAGTCAGCCGGTGTTCATCGGCGGCAGCTTTGCCCAGAGCCCACGCGGAGGAACTGCGACAAAGCCGGTCTCATCCCCCTGGTGAGCGACATCACCAGCGCGGTGATGCAGATCGATGACAGGTTGCAGACCAGCCGGCGTGACCACGGCCATCCTCTGGTTCAGGCGTGACCTGCGGCTGACCGACAATCCTGCGTTACAGGCCGCCCTGGCGAACTGCTCCCGACTGCTGCCGGTGTACATCCACGCACCCGACGAGGAGTCGCCCTGGCAGCCGGGTAGCGGCCAGCCGCTGGTGGCTGGATCGCAGCCTCAGACAGCTGGACCAGTCCCTGCAGCGGCTTGGTTCCAGATTGATCGTCCACCAAGGCGCCAGCCTGGAAACGCTGCAAGCGCTGATGCGAACGCTATCAGGTGACCCATGTGTTCTGGAACCGGCTCTACGATCCGGCCACCCGCGCGCGGGACACTCAGATCAAAGCCGCGCTTGCAGGTCGGCCGGCATCCACTGCGAGAGCTGCAATGCCGGCCTGCTGTTCGAGCCCTGGCAGATCCAGACCGCCCAGCAGACGCCCCTACCGGGTCTTCAGCGCCTTCTGGAGGACCTGCCTCAAAACGGGGATGCCGAACGCGATGCCCTCACCCGCACCACAGGACTGCCTCCCTCTACCCGAGCCGGTGGAATCGCTTTCGCTATCGACCAACTCGGGTCTCAAACCGAGCATTCCCTGGGATAGCGGCCTGCAGTCGAACACTGGCAGCCCGGAGAGGCAGGCGCCCTGCTGCGCCTCTCCCGCTTCCTCGACAGACGCAATCACTGATTATGCCAACCGGCCGCGATCTGCCCGGCCTTGCCGGCACATCGAGCCTCTCTCCCCACCTGCACTTCGGTGAGATCGGTCCCCGCCAGATCCTGCATGGCATTCAGGCCCGCACCGAAGTGGAACTGACCCGCAAAGGGCGGCTCAGGACCGGCGGTCTATGTGCGCGAACTGGGCTGGCGGGAGTTCGCCCAGCACCTGCTCTACCACTATCCCCACACCTGCGAGCAGCCCCTCGACCCCCGCTTTCCAGCATTTTCCCTGGCGACAGGGTGATCAGAGCATGCGATGACCTACGGCCTGGCAGCAGGGCAACACCGGCATTCCGATCGTGGATGCGGGTATGCGGGAGCTGTGGCGCACCGGCTGGATGCACAACCGGGTGCGCATGATCGTGGCCTCTTTCCTGACCAAGAATCTGCGGCATTCACTGGCTGGAGGGCGCCCGCTGGTTCTGGGATACCCTGGTGGATGCGGACCTGGCCAACAATACCCTGGGCTGGCAGTGGACCGCCGGCTGCGGGGCGGATGCGGCGCCCTTCTTCCGCATCTTCAATCCGGTGCGGCAGAGCGAGCGCTTTGACCCCAGAGGAGATTACCTGAGAAGATGGCTGCCGGAACTCGCCGGACTGCCCGATGCCCAGCTGCACGCCCCCTGGGAGGCCGATGCCCGATCTGTTGAGGCAGGCCGGGATCGTACTGGGTGACGACTATCCCCTGCCCCTGGTCGATCTCAATCTGTCCCGCCGGCAGGCGCTCCAGGACTGGGACGGAATCAAATCCCGCAGGGTCCGGGATCGAACCGAATAAAGATTACTCATTGTGAAGTATTTTTTTATACAAAGACCTATACAATGTGAGTCATTATGATCCACTGCCATGGCCCCATACAATGAAGAAGACCTTACTGATAATTGCCGGCTGGTTATCACTGATTACAGGCCTGATCGGTATGGTGCTGCCCCTGCTGCCGACTACCCCATTCATACTGTTGGCCGCCTATCTGTTTCTCCCGCAGCTCCGAGCGCCTGCATCGCTGGCTCACCAGTCACCCCTGGTTCGGACCGCCTATCCTGCAATGGCAGCAGAATCGCACCGTGAACCGTAGCACCAAGGTCAAGGCCCTGTTTTTAATCCTGATCACCTTCACCCTCAGCCTGATCGTGGCCCCCCTGCCGCTTGCTCGGCAAGGCCGCGTTGGTGCTGCTGGCGCTGGTGCTGATGTGGCTTCGTGGCCAGGCTGCCGGAACCGGCCCAGGCGGATGTCCCGAAAAGCATACGCAGCAACCGCGACGCCATCTCCCAACCAAGGAGGAGGCATGACTTCCAGTCGAACAGGGCCTGCCGCAAGTCGGCGTCAGCGCCTGCCTGCTCGGTCATCAGGTGCGTTACGACGGCGGCCACAAACGCAATCATTTTCTGATCGAGCGAACTGGGCAAGCATGTGGACTTCGTGCCCGTGTGCCCTGAGATGGCGATCGGTCTGGGCATCCCGCGGCCAACCGATCCGGCTGGTGGGCGATCTTGAGAATCCCCGTGTACTCGGCGTTGCCGATCCCGCGCTGGATGTGACCGGGCCACTGCGCGACTACGCCGAGTCGCAGGTCGGCGAACCTGAATCATCTCAGCGGTTTCGTACTCAAGAAGGATTCACCCAGCTGCGGCATGGAGCGGGTCAAGGTCTACGACCCTGGCGGCAAAAACGCCGTGCGAAAGGGCACCGGCGCCTTCGCCCGGGTGCTGATGCAGCGCTTGCCGCTGCTGCCGGTGGAGGAGGAAGGCCGCCTGACCGATCCGGTGCTGCGGGAAAACTTCATCAACCGAATCTATGTCTACCAGCGCTGGCAGCAATTAGTGGCCAGCGGCCTGTCGGCCGAACCGCCTGATCGAGTTCCACACCGCCCACAAATACATGCTGATGGCCCATTCCCAGGCCGCCTATCAGCGTCTCGGCAAACTGTTGTCGGACCTGTCAGGTGACAGGCTGCAGACCATTGCCCAGGAGTATGAGCAGGAACTGATGAACGCCCTGAAGCGGCGTGTCAACCGCAAACGTCATGTGAATGTCCTGCAGCACATCATGGGCTACCTGAAGACGGCGTATCGACGGGGACGACAAGGCGGAACTGACCGCCAGCATCGAGGCCTACCGCCGGGGCGAAACCCCCCTGGTGGTGCCCATCACCCTGCTGCGGCACTATTTCCGCAACCATCACGACCAATACATGGCGAAGCAGTGCTACCTCTCCCCCTACCCTGAGAGTCTGGGTTTGCGCAATTCGATTTGAAGGGTTTCGACAGCGGGATGAAGTATAGGGGAGAAGTCGCCTCCTCCCCTCTGAGGTCATGGATAACGGTTAATTGCTGAGGCTGTACGCCTTGCCGTTATCTATCACGGTTACGACGGGAATAACGGTCACGCCGGTTACGATCGGAATCCCGGTCGCTCTTGCCACGGTCCCGATATTCGTGATCGTCATCGTCATCATCGCCGGTATCCACCGGGACGTCGTTTGGATCGGTGATACTCGCGGATGTCGAGTCGGAATCGCTTAGACCATCGTTGTCGACCACCGTCAGGGTGACGTTGTAGGTCCCGGCAGTGGCATAGGTATGGCTGGGCGTCGGTCCACCATCACTCAAGGTCGTGCCGTCACCGAAGTTCCAGTTGTAAGTTACAATAGTTCCGTCGGGATCGTTCGAGCCGCTGCCGTCGAAGGTCACCTCAACACCGATGGTACCGGTGTACGGACCACTGGCATCCGCGACAGGCGCCAGTTCACCGCTACCGATGGTTGCGCTGGTGGTATCGCTTGCCACATCACCCGCATCATCGGTCACGGTCAGGGTCACCAGATAATCACCGGTCGCCGCGTAGGCATGGCTGGGAACCGGGCCGGCATCGAAGTCCACGATACCATCCCCATAGTCCCAGTCGTAGCTGACGATGCTGCCGTCGGGATCGCTGGAACCGGTGCCATCGAATGTCACAGGCAGGTCGACCGTACCGCTGTAAGGACCATTGGCATCGGCAATCGGCAGGATATTGCCGCCCGTACCAATTGATGCGACCGTCGTAGCGGTATCGGTGGCGCCATCGTTGTCCGTCACGGTCAGGGATACGGTATAGGTGCCCGCTGCTGCATAGGCGTAAGCCGGCATAGGTCCGGTAGCCGTGCCGCCATCACCGAAGTCCCAATCATAGAACATGATAGTGCCATCCGGGTCTGAGGAGCCTGTGCCGTCGAAGGTCACATCGATACCCTCGATGCCGCTATAGGCGCCACCGGGATCAGCGACGGGTGGCTGATTTTCAACCACCACGGTTGGATCGAGATCACCGGTAACCCCACTCGGGGCAGTACCGGTCCAGCCTGGCTGGGTATTGGCGTCGATCTCAACGATATTGGAGGAACCGGTGGGATCGCTGTCCGAGTTGAGGCCTTCGGCCCCGGTGATGCCATTCGCCCTGACTGCAGAACCGTATGGGTTCAGACTGCCGCTAGTGCTCACAGTCGTATGACACAAGGCGCAGCTCGCGTTGTTGTCGGAGAGTGAGTCGGGATAGGTAGACTGCCAACTGGATAGATAACCACTGGTGGCATGTACTATGGAGGCCGTTGTCAGCAACGCCCCCGCGCCACAAATGGATATCAGCAGTCTGCCTGTCTGACTGCGCTTGGTTACAATGTGTGAATGCATTGTTTTCTCCTTTGACGGGATTAGTCATGAATATAAATGTGATTATTAATCCCTCAGTGGTTTTATCGAACATCTTACACAGCACCACGAATAATCAGCGGATAGGAATATTGTCTCTGACCCTATTTCATGAAACATGATATTGATGGTCAGTCTTTCTATAACAATATGGGATAATATTCCCAGAAATATTTATGACACAATACACCCATTGTTCCTAACTTAATTTTGTCTTAAATCCCCAGAAATAGACGCTTGTCACATACCAGGTGGAACTGGCCCGATTTCTCACATAGCCTGAATATATTGATAGCCTAAATTACATAGATTAAACGTAACGGCCGGGATGGAGACGCCGGATGCGTGCAGGGTGATTGACTTTCCCAGTGAGGTTGATTCGGGAGATCGCACCTGCCAATACAGGAGGGAGTCGCAAAAGGCGGCACCCGATGCGGTCCATGGAGGGGCCGCTATTTTGATCGCTGCAAGCCATTGAAAATGAAGGAAACGAGAAATCGCATTTTTTCCGTATTGTAAAAGTCCCATGGAAGGGCTTTTACGACCCTCACTTTAAAGGTACTCTGCTGAGGGAGCAGCGGTGTCAGATTTGCCGCAGAAGAAAAAAAGAACCCCGCACACCGCGGGGTTCTCGAATCACCGGTTCAGGCCGGCCGGTTCACTCAGCGGGCGAACGCCCGACGCTTTATTTCTGCACCCAGGCGCCGGTGCTGTTCTGATACCACCAGCCCTTGGCTGCGTTGCTGATCCAGGTCTTGCCGAAGGTCTCACGGACATCCTTTTCCCACTCCGGATGACCATTGGCATTGGCGATCTCCTTGTAGAGCTGGTTGCGGTCGTTGTTCTCCGCATCCACCAGGTTCTTTACTTGCCCCCGTTGCTTGAGCGGGACCGCTGATTGGTCGCGGACCCCAACCAGGGCATCCTGGGTGAAACCGACGGCGCCGCTCTGATAGAACTCCTTGAGCTGTCCATGGCGCTGTTTCATGGAGGCCTGCAGCTTGCGCACCACCGGGGTGTCCGCATCGAACTTGGGCTGGGCGGCGGCCTGGGCCGGGGGAATCAGCAGATCGAGCAGGTTCAGGGCGTAACTCTGTTCGCTTGGCTTGAGATACATGGACTGGTCTTGTTTGACCGGGGCCGGCACCTTGGCATCCTCACCCAGGATGTCATCGACGATCTTTTCGGCCGCCTCTCTGGCCTCCGCGGCGGGAAAATAGATGTTGATGGTGACACAGGCGGCCAGCACCAGCAGTGCGGCAGCAACATAAGCAATCCGGATTGTTTTCATACTTGACTCCTTGTTAATGCAAAATCGTTAAGACATCCAGGACAACGGACGGTTCATCACTGAATCACCGGCGCGCCGGATTTCGTGATCTGTTTGAGTTGTTCGAGCAGACGGTTCCAATCGGCTGTTTTGTTATACCCGATGATATCGATGCGGGGTATGCCACTGCCCTCCATCAGATAGTAACCCTGTTTGGCCTCTCCCACACCGACCATGTCACAAATTCCGCCCCGCAGCCGGCAACCGATGCCGAGCCGGTGGTAGCGAAATTCCTCGAACATGCCCAAAAAGGTCCGGGTCGCGGTTCCGGACAAACCCGCCCCGCCCAGATTCGAGATGTTGTCTACCGCCTTCTGGCTGATGCGGCGGCGGGACTTGTCGTTTTGCGGGGTATAGAAGAGCGCATCGAAGGTAACAGGCCGCCAGGCCTCGAGACCCAATCCACGAACATGGCCGTCCAACCTGCCGGTGATCTTTCCGAACGAGAAGGTGCCGGTCAGCGTCTCCAGGTCGAGATCGTGCATTTCGATATCGGCGCTCAATTGTGGGTAGACCCCGAACAGATCCTGCAGTTTCAGATGCTTGATCAGAATATCCCCATCGAATATGTGCACCAGCAGGATACCCTCGAGGTTGAATATCCCCTTCTTGTAGGTCAGACCTGGAAGCATGCCGGACAGCTTGCCGGACAGGGGTACCCAACCCAACGCCTCGCTCAGGGCGCCCATAGAGATCGGCTCGAGCAGGCCGTCGAACTGGATTTTCTGTTCCGCCTCACCCAATGCCTCGATGTCCAGCCGGTCCACCAGCAGAAAGCCATCCAGCACTGGCAGCCGAATCTGCCGGGCAAGTTTAAAGTGCTCGCCGGCGGTCTGAAAATCGATCCTGGCGGGACCGATGTCGATGCGCTCCATCACATGACCGGCCTGCCATTGGAGCCAGGAAGGCCGCATCTCTCCCCGCCGGTTCCAATACAAATGGCCGTTCACGCCATACAGCCCCATGCGCCGGGGCGCGCCGTTAACTTTCGCATCATCCAGGTCGAAGTCATGCAGTCCCACATCCAGGCTTGCCGTCGCGCCCTTTTGATATATAGAGAGTTCCGCCTGTCCAGCCATTTCGAAGCGACCCCAGGGCGTACCTTGCAGCAGGGGCTGCAGCAGTTCACGATAGATGTCCGCCACCTGAAAGGGCTGCACCTTGAGTTTCAGCATCTGTATGGGATGCTCGTCGGAGAGTTTCAACTCGGCCTGCAGTTTGAGATCGAGCAGATCCTGCTGGCGCAGACGGGCATCCTGGATCTTCAGCATCTGCAGGCTCTCGTCCAAGACCCATTGGCTCTCCAGTCTGAGTGGATAAGCGGCGGGATTGAGATAGCAGGCGGGGGTCAGCAGTTCGCCTTTGTCGAGGGTCAGTTCGCTATTGACCTGCCAGTAGCCCGGGGCGCGGGACAGTTTGCCTTGCAACCTGCCGGCCAGCCCCTCTCCGGCCGTCGTGCCCTTGGCATCGGAAAAGGACAGGCCGGCGACAGCGGTCCGCCAGCTCGCGCTGAGCAGGGCCCCAGCCTGCCCCTGCAGTTGCGCATCCAGATCAATCCGGGCGCGATAACTCCAGTCCGCCAAGGGTTGGAAATCCTGCAGCAGCAGCACCGCAAGACTGGCCGGATTCAGCCGCTTCCCACGTATCTGCAGGTTCCAGTCGCCGGCCTCGAGGGTGAGATCCAGATCCAGATGTCCATCGGCGATGGCCACTCCGCTGAGCGCTCCGGTAAACTTGCCGGACGCGGGATTCAGGTCGAATCTCAGACTGATGGCCGTTTGCTGCAGCAAAGGATGGTTCAATCGCACCTGGCCTTGGTCGCAACTGATGCGTTGGTCGGAAAACTCCCCCTGCCGGCAGTCGATCTGTAATCCGCTGATGCTTTGTTCGAGCTGAGGCAGTTCCAGACGACCGATCTGTAAGTGATAACCCGCGCCGACCGGGGATTGCCAGGCAAAACTGAAGTTCAGTTGTTCCGCACGCCAGCCGGTCGCTGCGATTTCTTCGATGTTCAGGTCTAGCCGCTCGAAGGCGCAAACCAGCTCCGGCGGCGGGAAGGAAAGACCGGCGAGCGCCAATACCGCCAACCGGTTCAGCTTATTTAGCGGGAAAGACATCGGTGGAGAGATAACGATCTCCCCGGTCGCAGATGATGACGACGATGACCGCATCGGCCAGTTCCCGGGACAGCTTCAAGGCTGCCGCCACCGAGCCTCCCGAGGAGATGCCGGCGAAGATGCCCTCGCGCGCCGCCAGGTCGCGGGTGGTCTGCTCCGCCTCCTGCTGGGACACATCGATGATCCGATCCACTCGACTGGCGTCGTAGATCTTCGGCAGATAGGCCTCCGGCCAGCGCCGGATTCCCGGTATGCTGGAGCCTTCCATGGGCTGCACCCCGACGATCTGAATCTGCGGGTTTTGGCCCTTCAGATAGCGGGATGTCCCCATGATGGTGCCGGTGGTGCCCATGGCGCTGACGAAGTGGGTGACGGAGCCTGAGGTATCGCGCCAGATCTCCGGGCCGGTCCCCTCGAGATGAGCCTGTGGGTTGTCCTGATTGGAAAACTGGTCCAGGATCATTCCCTCACCGGCGGCCTCCAACTCCCGGGCCTTGTCGATGGCCGCCTCCATACTGCCCTCCTTGGAGGTCAGGATCAGCTCGGCCCCATAGGCCCGCATCACCGCGCGCCGCTCGAGGCTCATGTTCTCCGGCATCACCAGGATCATCCGATAACCCTTGATCGCCGCCGCCATGGCCAGGGCGATGCCGGTATTCCCACTGGTGGCCTCGATCAGGGCGTCACCCGGTTTGATCTGGCCCCGTTGCTCCGCGCGGCGGATCATACTCAGGGCCGGCCGATCCTTCACTGAGCCGGCCGGATTGTTGCCCTCCAGTTTGACCAGCAGGGTATTGCTCGTGGCGCCCGGCAGACGCTGCAGACGCACCAACGGGGTGTTGCCGATAAAGTCTTCGATGGTTTTGTATGGCATATTCTGCTATTGATTTAGTTTCAAGTTTGCGGCAGATCTGTCATTCATACCGCTCCCACGATTCTTTATACTGAACGAATGAGAAGGAAATTTCACGCTTGGCTTTATGAACCATGAGAACATCATTTTCCAGCTGGCGGCGATCGTGGTGGGCTCGGGACTGCTCGCCACCCTGTTTCTGTTCGCCCGTCAGCCGATCATTCTGGCCTATATCGCCATCGGCGTGCTGATCGGCCCCAACGGTTTAGCACTCGTCGATAACGCAGAAAATATCGAAAACATCGCCCATCTGGGTGTGGTGCTGTTGTTGTTTCTGGTGGGCCTGAGCCTACAACCCGGCAAACTCATCGCCTTGTTCAACAGGACCACTCTGTTGACCCTCGGCACCTCCGGCCTGTTCGCTGTGGTGTCGTTTCTGTGCGTGCGCTTAATGGGTTTCACCCTGTACGACAGTCTGACCATCGGCGCGGCGCTGATGTTCTCGAGCACGGTCATTGCCCTGAAACTGATCCCCACCACCACCCTGCATCACAAACGCACCGGCGAAATGATGACCAGTGTGTTGCTGCTGCAGGATATCCTGGCGATCATCGTGATCTTGTTCATCTCCGGTAAAACCGGTGAACAGATGTTGCCGGCCTTTGCACTGCTCATCCTCAAGCTGATTATGCTGGGTCTGGCGGCATTCGCCGGGGTCCGTTATCTGGTCATTCCGCTGTTGCGCAGATTCAGCGTGATCCAGGAATACACCTTCCTGATCACCCTGGCCTGGTGTCTGCTGATTACCGAGATCGCCCATCGCCTGGGGCTCTCCTATGAGATGGGGGCGTTCCTCGGCGGCATCTCCGTGGCATCGAGCCCGGTGGCCTTGGTCATCGCGGAACACCTGAAACCCCTGCGGGAGTTTTTCCTGATCCTGTTTTTCTTCTCTATCGGGGCCAAGCTGGAATTCCCTGTCCCGCACTGGATCCTGTTCTCCAGTCTGCTGCTCGGGGTTGTGTTGATCTTTTTCAAGGCCTATGTCTTTCGCCACGCCTTCCTGTTGATCGGCGAGTCGGGAAAGCTGGCGAAGGAACTGGGCATTCGCCTGAGTCAGGCCAGCGAGTTCTCGATCCTGATCGCCTTTTCCGGTCTGTTGTCGGGGGTGTTGTCCACAGAAGGGGCCCTGTTCCTGCAACTCACCACGATCGTGACCTTCGTGGGATCGACTTACTGGGTGGTGTTGCGGTATCCCACCCCGGTCTCCGCCGGTCCGGACCTCAGACAGGATTGATTATCTCACCAGCAGGGCCTTCATGTCCCTGACCGCCTGGTCGAGTCCGCTGAACAGGGCGCGGCAGATGATCGCATGGCCGATGTTCAACTCCCTGACCCCATCGACAGCCACGATCGTCCGCACGTTGTGGTAATCGAGGCCATGACCTGCGTTCACCTGCAGTCCCAGCCGATTGCCATAGTCCACGGCCTTGGCGATGCGTTCCAGCTCGGTCTTCTGGGTACGGATGTCATGGGCATCGGCATAGCGCCCGGTGTGGATTTCCACCACCGGGGCGCCTACGGCGACGGCCGCCTCCAGTTGCTTCGGGTCGGCGTCGATGAACAGTGAGACCCGGATACCGGCATCCGCCAGTTCGTCGCAGTAGCCTTTCAGGTAATCCTGATTGCCGGCCACATCCAAGCCGCCTTCGGTGGTCAACTCCTCACGCTTCTCCGGCACCAGACAACAGTCGTGGGGGCGGAAACGACCTGCGATCACCGCCATTTCTGCGGTCGCGGCCATCTCCAGGTTCATACGGGTCTGCAGAATCTCCGCCAGCATCTGCACATCCCGATCCTGGATATGCCGCCGATCCTCCCGCAGATGCAGGGTGATGGCATCAGCGCCTGCCTGTTCGGCCGCGAGGGCCGCCTGGATCGGTTCCGGATAGCGGGTGCCCCGGGCCTGGCGCAAGGTGGCTATATGATCGATATTGACTCCGAGCAGTATCTCTCTCTGTGGCATGGTCTCGCCTATCGGTGGGTTACAGTTTGCGTCAATCCGCGGAACAGTTCACGACTCTTCAAAGGCTTGTCACCCAGATAGAAGGCCAGCACCCGGCGCATCAAATTCTTTGCTTCTCCGAGGGTTGCCGGGTCCATGGGTTCGTTATTATGCAGGCTCAGCAAGGTGCGTCCGTGTACCCGCAAACGGCTTGCATCGGCCGGACCCGCCACGCTGACGGGCCCCTGTTCCACAACATATTCATATACCGCTTCCGCGCTAACCGGTTCACCCGACGCGCTCTCATGGCTCAGGAGCAGTGCATAGCCGAGTTCTTTCAGCAGACGGATCTCGAAACAGCGCAGGTTCGCGTTGAGGTCCTGCCCTCCCGCCAGAGCGCTCAGGGTCTCGAGATAGTACGCGAACAGATCCGGATGGGGGTCGTTCCGGCCCAGCAAGCGCATCAATAGCTCATTGATATAGAACCCGCAATAGAGCATCTTGCCGGCCAGGTCATAGGCGCGCCCTTGCGCTTCCACCTGCGTCAGGGTCCTGATCTCGCTTCTGCCGCTCATACCGACCAGCAAGGGTCGAAACGGCTGCAGCAGGGCGGCCCGGCCGGTGCGGGTCGATTTCGCGCCCCGTGCAATGGCCGGCAGGCGACCGTCGTGCAGGGTGAACAACTCCAGCAGCAGACTGGTATTGCGGTAGTCACGCCGATGCAGGACGAAACTGGGCTGCAGCAGTGGGACGCTAGTCGCCATAACCCAGTCGTACCAGTGCCGACTCGTCACTGGACCAGCTCTTCTTCAGCTTGACCCAGACACTCAGATAGACCTTGCGGTCGAAGAACGCCTCCATGGACTTTCGCGCCTGACTGGCCGCCTGCTTGAGCGCTTGACCGTCTTTGCCGATCAGGATCGCCTTCTGTCCTGGCTTTTCCACCCAGATCACCGCCCCGATAAGATAGCGACCGGCCCGCTCCTCGAACCGCTCGATCTCCACGGAGACTGCATAGGGCAGTTCCTTGGCATAGCGCCGCGTAAGCTGTTCCCGCAACATCTCGGCCGCAAAGAACTTTTCCGGCCGGTCGCTCAGCTGATCCTCCGGATAGAAATTTTCTCCCACCGGCAGCGCCTGCAGTACCTGGGATTCCAAGGCCTCCACATTGCCGCCCTGCTTGGCCGATAAAGGGATCACCTCGATGAATGGGAAACGCCTGGCCATCTCCTGCAGAAACGGCAACAGGGTCTCCTTCGGTTTCACCTGGTCTACCTTGTTCACCGCCAGAATCACCGGGGTGGTGCGACCCTCCAGCAGCTTCAGCACCTTGGCGTCTTCCCGGGTCCAGCGCAGGGCCTCGACCACGAACACCAGCACGTCCACATCCGCCAGTACGCTGGTGGCGGTGCGGTTCAGATACCGATTCATGGCCTGCTCGCCGCGATCGTGAATCCCCGGGGTGTCCACATAGATCACCTGCCCTTGCGCCAGGGTCTTGATGCCAAGGATACTGTGCCGGGTGGTCTGAGCCTTGTGCGAGGTTATCGCCAGCTTGACCCCGACAATCCGATTCAGGAGAGTCGATTTGCCCACATTGGGCCGGCCGATGATGGCCGCATAACCGCAATGATTGGACCGTTCAGTCATGACTCAACTCCTGCAGCAGGTGCGATGCCGCTTCCTGTTCCGCGCGTCGGCGACTCGATCCCCTGCCCTGTTGTTCCAGCTCCAACTCGTTGATGACACAACGCACCACGAACAGCTGGTCGTGGGGCGTACCGCTGGTTTCGACGATCTCATAGCTGGGCAGGGCGATCTTTCTGGCCTGCAACAGCTCCTGCAAACGGGTCTTCGGGTCTTTCTGTTGCGCATCGAGATCGAGCTTTTCCAGCCTGTCTTCGAAGAGGGTCAGAATCACCCGTCGGGTGGTAGCGTAATCACTGTCGAGATAGATCGCCGCCAGGATCGCCTCGAGCGCATCGGACAGGATCGAGGCGCGCGTCTGACCGCCACTGCGCAGTTCACCGGGACCGAGATTGAGGTAGTCGCCAAGCACGCATTGCCGGGCGAGCTTGGCCAGGGTGTCCCGCTTCACCAAACTGGCGCGCAGACGGCTGAGTTGCCCCTCGCTGGCCGTCTCGAAGCGTGCATACAACTCGTTGGCAATCACGAATCCCAGGATCGAGTCGCCCAGAAATTCCAAGCGTTCATTGTTGAGTCCGCCCGCGCTGCGGTGGGTCAGCGCCTGCTCCAATAGGCTTGGGTCAGTAAACCGATAACCCAGGGCGCGACACAGGATGTCCGTGGATGGTCTCAATTGGCGATCAAGGTGATGGATTCATTGAAGGTTACAACGACATCCACATTGCCGGCAATGTGTTGGCGGGTCTCATAGGTGACATCGACGGAAGTGACACCGCCCGACCGGCTGATCTTGATATTATCCCTATCCAGATTATCGATGCTGTTGATGTCAAAGCGCCGCTGCAGCATTTTGCGGATTTCACCCACGGGTTTTCGGCTGATCAGGGGTTCCTGTTGCAAATCCTGCATGATGTTCTTAACGGTGTAGTTCTGCATGTAGATCGGCGCCAGCCTCAATCCCAACATAACGAAGAAACCAAACACCATCAGTATCACCAGCCAACTGATCATGGTGATGCCGCCCTGTCTTGCCATGGATTTCATCGCAACTTACCCCTATTCAGCTGAAAGCGGAAACCAACTCGTCAAGGACTCAATCGATCCCATGACCTATGCGTTCCCAGGCAATGGGTGGGAAACTGTCCAGATTGGAGTCCCAGTTCATCCAGATGCCGAAGGCCTTGCCGACCAGATTTTCATCCGGCACCAGGCCCCAGCATCGACTGTCATTGCTGTTGTCCCGGTTGTCGCCCATGGCGAAATAGTGCCCTTCCGGCACGGTGATGGGACCATTGCGCAAGACGTTGCAGCCCATCGGGAGATTCGGCGCCATGGGATGCACCAGGATGTCATGCTCGATGCCATCGAGATTCTCAACCAACCTGTAGGCCCCGGTCATTTGGGCGCCGCTGCCTACGCCGGTATAGGTGCCTGCGGCTGTTTGCGGCATCGGTTTATCATTGATGTAGAGGGTTTTGTTTTCGTAGCGAAGGCTATCCCCGGGTACTGCAACCAGCCGTTTGATATAGTCGACCGAGGGTTGTTTGGGATAGCGAAACACGATCACATCGCCCCGTTGCGGGTCCCCGATGTCGATGATTTTTTTATTCAGGACCGGTAGGCGGATGCCATAACTGAACTTGTTGACCAGAATGAAGTCTCCCACCAGCAGGGTCGGCATCATGGAACCGGAGGGAATGCGAAACGGCTCGACCAGAAAGGATCGCAGGACCAGCACCGCAAAGATGACGGGGAAGAAGGAGCGGGAATATTCGACCAGAATCGGCTCCTTGATGACAACGGCCGTCTCACCCGCCGCTTCGGCCTGTGCGGCGGCCCGCTGCCTCCGCTTGGAGGCGAAGAACAAGGCATCGATCAGCCAGATGCCACCGGTCAATGCGCTGGCAGCCACCAGAAAAGTTGGGAAATCAAAATTCATTATGTTGTTAACCTTGCATGGAAGCCCATACCTGAAAGGAAACTAATTATCCTTGCCAACCTTGAGTACGGCAAGGAAGGCATCCTGCGGGATCTCGACCTTGCCAACCTGTTTCATGCGTTTCTTGCCCGCCTTCTGCTTTTCCAACAATTTACGTTTGCGGGTGATATCGCCGCCGTAACATTTGGCCGTGACATTCTTGCGCAAGGCCTTGACCGTAGTGCGGGCGATGATCTTGCTGCCGATCGCCGCCTGAATGGCGACCTCGAACATCTGGCGCGGGATGATCTCCTTCATTTTCGAGGTCAGATCCCGCCCCCGCGCCTGGGCCTGATCCCGATGCACGATCGAGGACAGCGCATCCACTTTTTCCCCATTGATCATGATATCCAGCTTGATCAGCGGCGCCGCCTGGAAATGGGTGAATTCGTATTCGAACGAGGCATAGCCCCGGCTGACCGATTTGAGCCGATCGAAGAAATCCAGCACCACCTCGTTCAGCGGCAGTTGGAATACGATCTGAACCTGACCGCCCAGGTATTGCAGGTTCTTCTGCATGCCCCGTTTCTCGATGCACAACGAGATAACATTACCCAGATAGTCCTGCGGCACCAGGATGGTGGCATTGATCAAGGGTTCCCGCACCTCGACGATCTGACTCACGTCCGGCAGATTGGCGGGATTATCGATGCGGATCACCTCACCGCCGGTCTTCAGCACTTCATAGACGACCGAGGGGGCGGTAGTGATCAAGTCCAGATCGTATTCCCGTTCCAGGCGCTCCTGGACGATCTCCATATGCAGCATACCGAGAAAACCGCAGCGGAAGCCGAATCCCAGGGCCTGGGAGGTTTCCGGTTCATAGTGCAGGGCGGCATCGTTCAGCCGCAGCTTCTGCAGGGCGTCGCGTAGATCCTCATAATCGTCCGAAACCACCGGATAGAGTCCGGAAAAGACCCGCGGCATCATCTCCGCGAAGCCCGGCAGCGGTTTGTTCGCCTTGCGGTTCTCCAGGGTGATGGTGTCGCCCACCGGAGCGCCATCGACCTCTTTGATTCCGGCAATGACAAAGCCCACCTCACCAGTATCCAGCTCTGTCTTGTTGACCATTTTCGGATTGAACACGCCGACCTTTTCCGCCTGGTAGCTGCGTCCGCTGGACATGATCTGGATCTTGTCCTTGGGTCTGATGACACCGTTCATGACCCGGATCAGGGAGATGACCCCGACATAGGAATCGAACCAGGAATCGATGATCAAGGCCTGCAATGGCGCCCCGGAATCACCTTTGGGTGGCGGAATCCTGACCACCAGTTGTTCCAGCAGTTCGGGAATACCGAGGCCTGTCTTGGCACTGACACTGATGGCGTCACTGGCGTCGATACCGATGATCTCTTCGATCTCGTTGATCACCCGCGCGGGATCGGCGGACGGCAGATCGATCTTGTTCAGCACCGGCACTACCTCGAGTCCCTGCTCGATGGCCGTATAGCAATTGGCGACGCTCTGGGCTTCTACGCCCTGGGCGGCATCCACCACCAGCAGGGCCCCCTCGCAAGCGGCCAGGGAACGGGAGACCTCGTATGAGAAATCCACGTGCCCAGGGGTATCGATAAAATTGAGCTTGTAGGTCTCACCATTCTTGGCCCGATATTCCAAGGTGACGCTCTGGGCCTTGATGGTGATGCCCCGTTCCCGCTCCAGGTCCATGGAGTCGAGGACCTGTTCCGCCATCTCCCGTTCGGCCAGACCGCCACAAATCTGAATGAAGCGATCGGCAATAGTGGATTTGCCATGGTCGATATGGGCGATAATCGAGAAATTACGGATGTGTTGCAAGTCTGTCATTGAATGTCTGAAAACCAGGCGTGGGTAAAAAGAAACGCCCCGCTGTATGGGGCGCTTCGACCACAAACGGGGCGGATCATATCAAATCAACCGCCATCCAAATAGTTCAGCAACGCATCTTCGTTGAGGAAATATTCACTGAGGCAATCGCCATCGGAACTTTCCAGCACCGGAATCCTGGTGAGATAGGCAGACAGCTCGCTTGGATTAAGGTCCACATCGATCATCTGCAGGGAAAATTCCCGGTTCCGCCGGAGCCCATCGAGCTGTGCGAGCAGCTGCTCGCATAAATGACAATCCTGACGGTAGTAGAGGCGTAATTGCCTCATTCCGAGGGCGTGCGCAGGGCCAGAAAGATCGGCCCGGTGGCGCGATGCACCAACACCGCAACGGTCTTCCCGGCAGGCAGACCCTGCACCAGCTGGTTGAATTGTTCCACACCGGCGACCTCCTGGTTGTTCAGCATCAGGATCACATCTCCCTCAGCAAGGCCGGCCTCGCGGGCAGCCTGCCCGCTTACCGATTCCACCACGACCCCCTTCTCATTTGGCATCGCGAGTTGTTTACGCTGTTCCACGGTCAGTTCGGACACCATCACACCAAGCCGGTTTTCCGCGACCCGCGGGTGGGCGTAGGCGTCCGCCAGCTCAATCGCATCCTCTGCCGGAAGTTCGCCGATAGCCACCTGCAACTTGAGCTGTTGGCCGGCCCGCAGGATCACCAGTTCCGCGGGATGATCCACATTACTGCTGCCGACCAGCGGCGGCAATTCCGAAGAGCTGCGCAGCTCAGTGCCATTGTATCGCAGGATCACGTCACCTACCTGTAAGCCGGCCTTTGCTGAAGGACTGTCGGGCAAGACCCGCGCAATCAGCGCCCCTCGCGGTCTGTCCATGCTGAAACTCTCCGCCAGTTCACCGGTGACATCCTGGATCAGCACCCCGAGCCAGCCGCGGCTGACCTTGCCCTTGGTTTGCAGTTGTTTGGCGACATCCATGGCGACCTCGATGGGAATAGCGAACGAAAGCCCCATAAAGCCGCCTGACCGGCTGTAAATCTGAGAATTCACCCCTACGACCTCACCATCCAGATTGAACAGCGGTCCACCGGAATTTCCCGGATTGATGGCGACATCGGTTTGAATGAATGGCACATAGTTTTCGCTCGGCAGACTTCGTCCCTTGGCGCTGACGATGCCGGCGGTAACTGAGTGGTCGAAACCGAATGGAGAACCGATGGCCAGCACCCACTCGCCTACCTTGAGTTGTTCCCCGCTACCGATCTTGACCACGGGCAGATCATCGGCAGCGATCTTGATCAAAGCGATGTCGCTCCGTTCGTCCGTGCCGATCAGCTGAGCGGTAAACTCCCGACGGTCGGCCATGCGCACGATAATCTCGTCCGCTTCCGATACCACATGGTTGTTGGTGAGGATAAAGCCGTCTTTGGAAATGACGAAACCGGACCCCAGCGATTGTTTTTCCATCTGGTCTTCGTCCGGCAGTTGGTAGCCATGTTCACCGAAAAACCGCTTCAGCAAATCCCCGAATGCATTGTCTTCTGGCAACTCTTTCAAATCCGGGATATGAAAACGTTTCAACTGCCGATTGACCGCACTCTGTTTGGTGCTGATGTTCACCACAGAAGGGGCATTCCGTTCCGCCAGCAGGGTAAAATCCGGGAGGTCCCTCGACTGTGCAGGTAGAATCAAGGTCAGTAGCAGGAAAAAAACCGCATACGAATTATAGGGTTTCATATGAAAGCTCATCTTATTGGGGGACTCCGGAAAACCGTGGTTTAACGAAACTGTATCGGGGCACCGGGCGCCTGCCGCAGGATCACCGCCTGATACGATGTGTCATGCTGGTGGCGGTATGAGAAACGCTTGACCAGGTAGAGTCCGATAATCAACCCGGACAGACCGCCCAGAATACTCCCCAGCTCCCCACCTTGCCATTGCCAGTATTCTGTCGCTTCCTGTAATCCAATGGCGCACAGGATCATACTGATCAGGGGCATCAAATAGGCAATCAGGGATACCGATACCAGCGTCTGTTCCTGAATACCGATTATCACATGCTGACCGGGTCTGGCCTGGATGGGATTCAGCACCTTGAGCCGGTTATGCCGTCGTTTGAAAAGACCGGACAGCACAGAGGTGCTGCAACCAGATTTTGCCTGACAGGTGCCACAGGCAGCCTCAACCTGGGTCTCGACAATCGCGAAACCCTCCTCTGAGACCAGCACCATGGCGGATTCTTCGATCATGCTCAGCGCTTCAGCCGCATGGCATCCACAATGTCCAGCAGGGTAACCGCAGGCACCTCGCCGACCGCTGTCACTTGATGACCTTGGAGTTCGCCGCCCCAGGCGTTGATGGCGCCCAAACGGGAAATCCCCTTCAATGCCTCGTCCTCACCGGCAGACTCGACGAATACCGACAGGGAGGCCAGGCCATCACTGATTACATACTGTTCAATCATCCCGTCACCGCTCGGATCGGGCAGCAGGTTGCGCGTATTGACGGAAAATCCTTCCGGTAATCTCTGGAACACCCAGGATGCCCCGGGGGTCGTCTGAACGGCTTTGGGCGCCTCGTTAATCGCCGTTATTTCAAACGCTTGATGAGCATCCAGCAGTTCATTCTGAGCCTCATCGGGGTCCGCCACACCAATCTCCAGGTGGGTGAACATAGTCTGTTCCACCGCCTTCCCTCGTTCATTCATCAGATCCGACTTCAGGGGTAGCGCGCTCTCAGTGTCCACAAAGAAACGGTAGCCATATCGGTAACCGTCCTTGGGTATGATCGCGACCACCTTTGCCGTGTATCCCGCCACCCGGCCTTTGCCCAGGATTTTGAACAGGTAGTATTCACTCAATTGATTGAGTTCATCCGGCAACATGGCGAAAAATTGTCGACTGAGCGTCCGTTTATCGACCGACACATTCTCGGAATCAGGCACCACACAAGTCACGGATGCATGATCCCTGATCACTTCACGTGGCGCCCCGTTCAAGGAAATCAGTCTCTCCCGCTGTTTCCCCTCCTTGACGGCATGTACGATTTTCATGGTTTCCAGCTGATTATCGTGCAAATGGATGAAGGTACCCTGATAATCCAGGTTATGCACGGCTTGAATCATCCGCTCGAGCAATTGCTTGGCATCCTGGTCACTACCAGCATTTGCATTCAGCGAGAAAATCAGGGTAATCAGAGTAAGGCATGATTGAAATTGACGATTCATTCCAGTCTGAGCTGATTTTGCCATGCGTGAAGCGATCCGCTATTGACCACCGTCGTAGCTGACAAACGAGGCATAAGGCATGATCCCTTTCATATTGCCTACCGGGGCATATTCCTGATGATTCACCAGGTAATCATTCAGTCGCGACTCCACTTTGGGTTTTTGCAGGAGGTCCCATCGAGTACCGTCTTCCGCCACATAGACGTTAAGTTTGGGGGCCTCGTCAGCGACCGCCGCCGTTTCGTTAGACTGACCGCCTGGCGGGGGATTGATGAACTGAGGCGCGAGGGCTACTGCCATAATGGCGACCGATGCGGCAATGGCGATTCCCGCAGCGGGTTTGTGCCAGGTATTGGGCTTGTGCGGCAGGGAGGAAGGGGCAAGCACGACCGGCTCGTGTTCCAGGCGCTGGCTGATTCGCTCAGCGAGCCGGGGATCAACCACCGGGCCAAGTTCCTGTCTGATGGCATCACCAATCAAATGGTATCGATACCATTGCTCTGCACTCCCGCCGAGCCTAATCAACTTACTGATTTCAGTAGTCTTATCGTGATGCTCTAACTGTGCATCCAGAAGGGCGGAAAGTCGTTCACGTTCTTGTTCAGTCATGGTCTATGTGCCTAAGGATTTAATAGCGGTCTAAGACTTTTATCGATGGCCTCACGTGCCCGAAAGATGCGGGAACGAACCGTTCCCACCGGACAAGACATGGCGGTGGCGATCTCTTCATAACTCATGCCTTCCAGCTCACGAAGTATAATGGCGGTGCGCAGATCCTCCGGCAGATTATCGATTGCTTGTTGCACGGTCTCAGAAATCTCTTCGCTCAATACATGATTTTCAGGTGTCCCCATTTCCTTCAAGCGGGAACCTGCATCCATCTGTTCAGCGGTTTCCGCTTCCAAGTCGTCGGTTGGGGGACGACGCCCCATCGCGACGAGGTAGTTCTTTGCGGTATTGATTGCAATCCGATACAACCAGGTATAAAACGCACTCTCTCCGCGGAAGTTTGGAATGGCCCGATAGGCCTTGATAAAGGCCTCCTGGGTAACATCCATGACCTCATGCGGGTCCCTGATGTACCGGGAAATCAAATTGGCTATTTTCTGCTGATACTTAAGGACCAGCAAATCAAATGCCTTTTTGTCTCCCCGCTGCACACGGGCAACCAATTCTTGGTCAATTTGATGCTCGCCCATCCGGGCCTAAACCTCCTCGCGACCAGCACTGCCCTGTGCTCAGTCTCATTGACAGCCATGGTTTGAATAAGTTCTGCAATATATGTATCCCGATTGACCTGGTTCAATGAACCTCCAAATTAGGCTAGGATGCAGATACGACAGCGGCCTATTATCAACTTAACGTCATCCCCCCGCAAATATGTCAACGAACCACCAATACGACGTCCTCATTATCGGCAGCGGCGCCGCTGGCCTGAGTTTCGCTTTACATCTCAAAAGTGAGCTCAGAGCAGCGCTCATCTCCAAGCGAAATCTGGAAGAGGGCAGCACTCTTTATGCCCAGGGTGGCATTTCGGCTGTGCTCGATGCAGAGGATTCCATTTCCGCCCATGTGGCGGACACCCTGGACGCCGGGGTAGGTCTGTGTGATGAGTCCACCGTCCAGCTCGTGGTGGAACATGGTCCAGACAGCATCAACTGGCTGTTGCAGGAAGGCGTCGATTTCACCCGCGATGCCGCAGCCGCCAGCAGCCGCGGGTATCACCTGACCCGCGAAGGGGGGCATTCTCATCGAAGAGTGATCCATGCGGCGGACGCCACCGGGCGGGAAGTCGAAACTACCCTGGAAGCCCGGGTGCTGGAGAGGTCAAATATCGAGATCTTCGAGAACCATATCGCCGTCGATCTGATCACCACCGACAAGCACCCGCGAGGCAATCAGAAACGCTGCCTCGGCGCCTACATCCTCGATCAGGATACCGGGGAAACGGAAACGTTCCGGGCGCGCTTCGTGGTGATCGCCACGGGAGGCACCAGCAAGGTATACCTGTACACCAGCAATCCCGATGTTTCCACCGGCGATGGCATCGCCATGGCCTGGCGCGCGGGCTGCCGGGTCAGCAACATGGAGTTCATTCAATTTCATCCCACCTGTCTCTATCATCCTGAGGCTAAGACCTTTTTGATCACCGAAGCCATCCGGGGTGAAGGCGGACGGTTGTTGTTGCCTGATGGCAGCCGATTCATGCAACGTTTCGACAAACGGGGCGAACTGGCGCCGCGCGACATCGTCGCCCGGGCCATCGATCACGAGATGAAGCGGATCGGCGCCGAATGCCTCTATCTCGACATCAGTCATAAACCCGCCGGGTTTGTTAAAGAGCACTTTCCAACCATTTATCAACGCTGTCTCGATTTCGGTATCGATATCACCAGCCAGCCCATTCCTGTGGTACCGGCCGCTCACTATACCTGTGGGGGTGTAATGGCGGATCACCGAGCCCAGACCGATGTTGCGGGTCTGTACGCGGTTGGTGAAGTGGCGTATACGGGTCTACACGGTGCAAATCGCATGGCCAGTAATTCCCTGCTTGAATGCCTGGTCTTCGCCAAGCTCGCAGCAGACGATATCCACCGTTCAGCCAACCGCATCCCTCCTCCACCTGAACTGCCCCCCTGGGACGAAAGCCGTGTCACCGACTCCGACGAGGAGGTGGTGGTCTCCCACAACTGGGATGAACTGCGCCGTTTCATGTGGGACTACGTGGGCATAGTTCGCAGTAATAAAAGGCTGCAGCGCGCCAAGCGTCGGGTGGATCTGTTACGCCAGGAGATTCTTGAATACTACAGTAACTTCCGGGTCACCAATGACCTGCTCGAATTGCGTAACTTGGTTGAAGTAGCCGATCTGATCATACGTTCTGCCCAGCACCGACGAGAGAGCCGCGGGCTGCATTACACCATTGATTTTCCATTCAGAGACGATATAGCGCAACGGCGACCCACGGTTCTCATTCCCGATAACTATTCACCATTGAGTTTGATTGAATCGTCCAGCAACAAAGCCGATTAACCCCTCTATTAAAGTTTTTCTCGGTTCGCTCCAGACTGCCGCAGGTAGATCCGTAACTTGCGAACCATCGGTTTTTCCAGACTATCTGCGAATAGAACCAAATGCTTAACGGGCCCGTATGTAGTGGTCTTGAAGTTCAAGATCATCAGCCAAGGCTTGACAAAACTATCGGGCAACAGCTGTGCCTGAAGCCTTGCGCCATTTCCCAAGGTCAATTGCCAAACTCCGTCAGCCATGACCCATGCCTCCATGATGGCATGCCGGCCTCGCGGCAACAGATGTAGACGCACCAACCACCTCAAATAGAGCAACACAATCAGCAGAATTGGCAGCTTTATCTGGATCGGCATGTGAATCTGCCAAAGTGCGATAAAGGCCAGAATATGACAAAAAGCAAGCCACAGGCGTAATAGACGAGATCTAGCGGGTCGCAAGTGAAAGGGACTATTTGCTAGCGTCACCCTCACCACACCTCTCTTTGATGGACTGCACAATGCTCTGTATGCCCGGCGGTATCTCCAGATCATCGCCGAGTAGCCAACCTTGCAATGACTGGTCGGGAAAATTGAGCAGACTGACGAACTCCTGCCTAGCCGATTGGCTAAGTTCAGGATAATAGTTCTCAAGAAAATCCGTCAGCAACAGATCCAATTCCAACATGCCACGTCTACATTGCCAGCGAATTCGATTGAGTTCTGGATCACTAGGGTTCATGACAACGACTGATTGACTAGATGCCTTTTCACGACAGGTGACAGACCCTGCAAAAACAATTGGCGGCAAGCAGGTAATCTTCTGTAAAACATGCGAGGTAGTATGATGAGACAAATTTCCATCGATAGCGGCAATGCCGATAGAGAATATGGCATTTCTGCAGTAGTGCAATATTGGCTTGTGACAAGATTCATAAGTATAGAATTACACTGCTTTAATTGCGGTCTATCAATGACTGCCTGTGATTGAGTTCCACTAACGTTATCCAATCGTTCGCTAGCCTCCATTAAAGGTATTAAGCAGAGGTTAGCTTTATGTACACATCCCATAGTCGTTTTATTTGTCTTGTCGTTGGCAGCGCACTATTCGTCTCCGCCCACAGCGCATATGCCGACCGTTACTTTCGTACTTATGACACTGACTGCATGAGTTGGTATTCGATATACAAATTGGCCAAGCGATCATTACCCGACCTGCAGGCCCTGGATGCCAGTATTAGCTTATGGAATGTATACGGCGTCATAAGATCCTCAGCAGTGTGCGTCACCACAGAAGCGGCGAACGAAGCCCTGGAAGAGTACGCGGAATCGTTGAACGAGGATAGCCAATCCATCAACCGCCCCCCCGAGATCGCCGGCGTACCGAATGCCTATGGAACTGAAGGAACGCTTTACTCATTCACTCCCAACTCAACCGATCCTGATGGAGACAGCCTCAACTTTCAGATAGTCAACCGACCGAGCTGGGCCAGTTTCAGCTCCACGACGGGAACACTCAGCGGAAGCCCGAGCTACACCGATGCGGGCAGCTATACCAATATCGCGATCAGTGTCAGTGATGGTCAGGCCAGTGCCTCGCTCACGGCATTTTCCATCACGATAACGGATATCAATCGCCCGCCATCGATCAGCGGAACACCTGATAGTCTTGTGCGGGAAGGTAACAGCTACAGTTTTACCCCAGCAGCCACCGACGCCGATGGGGACAGGCTAACCTTCAGTATCTCCAGCCTGCCTGACTGGGCAAGTTTCAAAACGACCGATGGCACGCTGATCGGTACCCCAGACTACGATGATGCGGGAAGCTACAACAACATTATCATTCGCGTTTCTGATGGCAAATCCACTACCTCTCTAAGCCCCTTCAGTATCAATGTTGAAGACAACAACCGGCCACCCAGCATCAGCGGCAGTCCGGATGAGAATGCCACAGTGGGAGAAGTCTACTCTTTTACTCCCTACGCCTCGGATCCGGATGGTGACAATTTGCTCTTCAGTATTTCCAATACCCCTGCATGGGCGGTATTCGACAACACCATAGGGACCCTCTCCGGAACCCCTGAACCTGCGGATATCGGGATCTATGAGGACATCATCATCAAGGTCTCCGACGAGTCTGCCAGTACCTCGTCCATTACTCTGAGTATCATCGTCAATGGAATCTCGGATCCTACGGGCTCAGCGGACCTGAGCTGGCAAATCCCAACCACAAGGACCGACGGTACGGCATTGGCACTCAGCGAGATCGGTGGATTTCGAATCTATATGGGATCGACAAGCGAGAATCTTACGATGATCGTCGATCTCGAAAATGGCGCTACGACAAGCTATTCGGTAACCGGCCTTGCCGCAGGCAGTTATTACTTTTCCGTAACGACCTATGATGCGGATGGTAATGAAAGTCAATATTCCAATATAGCATTGAAGGATATTATGTAACTTCGCATCGGATCCGGAGGGGGATCATAGCGATGGGAATCACACATTAGCACCTCTTCCCCGTTGGTAGAAGAATCGGATAAACACCATAAATTATTTTATCTGGATGAAACGTCTCACCTTTGAATAAACATAAACAATCCTTTGATACTGGGTTAAAGATCCTGCCAGCGTTCAAAAAACATACTGGAGATAATGCCACCCAACACGCCCCCGACCAATCCTCCCAGAATCGCCTGTGGCATCGCGGCTTGAAGGTGGTGAACCAATTCGTGAAAGGCTCCGGTGGAATCAATGTCGATACTGTGTACCATCACGAAATTACACAGGGTGAGAAAAATCGCTACACCGACACCCACCAGGGCTCCGTCCCCCGCAGGGGGCAATATATTGCCAAAGGCCCGGATGAATCTCGGCACCAGCGAGACATAGATCAAGCCGGTAATCGGGCACATGATTCCTATGACGATTCCTAAGGGGATATTTGACAGTTGCTTCGAGAACGCGACATAGCCGACTGCCACCAATAAACCCGCAGTGAATCCAGTAAGGGTTTTCGCATCCGCTCTGTTGACCCGCGAGTTGGTGGTAAAGCGCCCATAGATTGCCCCAGCCAGCGCCCCGACTGTTCCGATAATCAACAGGAGATTGATCGGAGTGATGGGGGTACTCGAAAAGAGCATGAGTATGGCGCAGACAGGTGAGATGATGATCGCCATCAACACCGCTAGGCGCATACTGCTATAAATCAAGGCTCCAATGGTTCCTGCCAGGACTCCGGAAAATAAGTATGGGTGTACCGGCAAGCCCCATTCATCAGCCAGAACGGCGAAGATAACAAACAGCATGCCATAGAGAGACCCGATAAAGCCCCATATGACGGCACGTACGAATGCTTCTTTGGAACGTCCATACAAGGACGAGGTAAGTGTCTGAGTCTGCGGGATCATATAGTTCTACCTCCGTCTAAAATCATATTAATCATTTTATTCCTAATTGTAACAATATCCCTGAAGTCAGCCATGCTTCGATTGAAGACTACCAGCCAACTGAGCGCACAGGCGTGCCGTAAAAAAAGCAATCAATGGTTATAAGGTAGAAGATCTACGTCCGTAATTATCCGTGGACCTGGACCGAGTTTTGCGCGGGATTACCCGAATGATATGCAGGGCTGATTCCCATACCCTGTCCTATTTCACGCATTTTCCACCTTATTAATACAGCAATAGTTCCCTTTTTCTTCTTGTTTCTGCTAAACCGGTGAACTGGCGCACAGATTTTGTTTGTTGATTCAATTATAGGCCAGACCGGCGAGCAGGTCTGCAGTCTACCATCATATAATGGTGGAAGATCAAGCCAGTAAATAAATCAACGAACAGTTTTATGGCCTCGGATCAAAGATCCTGCCAGTTGCTGAAGAGAAGGCCCGAAATGATACCGGCAACCCCGCCGCCGATGAGGCCGCCCAGTAAAGCTTGCGGCATCAGAGCATGAATCTGTTGAATCTGGGGTAAGTAACTGCCTGCAGAGTCGGTATTGATACTGTTTGTCATCACGAAAATAGACAATGCGAGAAACACCGACACACCGGCGCCGACCAGGGCCCCATCTCCCCAGGAAGGCAGCAGGTTATCAAAGTAACGGATGAACGTCGGCACGAACAACACATACAACCCTCCAGTTACAGGGCACATGAAACCTATTACGAGGGCTAGTGGTAGATCCCTGTCAGGCCCCGCAACGATCAGGTAGCCAAGTGCAGTCAGAAAACCGGCGCAAAAACCGGTAAGCGTCTTTGCATCCGCTCGATTAACGCGGGAAACCGTGGCATAGCGCCCATAAATTGCGCCGATAATCCCTCCGACTGATCCAATGATCAGAACCAAGGTCGATGGATCTAGCGGTGCATTGGACAACAGGAGGATCAGTGACGATACCGGGGTGATGATGATCGCCATCAACACCGCGAGACGCATACTGCTGTAGATCAACGCTCCGATCGTACCGGCCAGCACGCCGGAGATAAAAAAGGGATTGACCTGCTGTTTCCACTCATTGCCCAGCACCAAGAAAAATACGAAAAGCAGGGCATAGAGAGTTCCAATAAATGCCCATATCAGACCACGAATCAAGACCTCTTTGGATCGATTCATGAGAGCGGGAGAAGGTGAGCTAATTTCGCGCAAGTTGCCTGGTACCTCCTTGACAACACGAATACAAATAATATTCCTGCAGAACTCTTCTTGATGAATTAGCTTATCGGCTAGCCAAGTCTTGGCCTGAAGTTCATCCTCACAGCTTTCTGTAAGCTTAATCTATCATTTTTGAACTGAATATTTCCCGCAATATTTGTGGGCATAGATCAACCATCGGGGAGTGATATCCCCGTCATCTTTTTATACAGGGACACCGCATAAGAATCGGTCATGCCGGAGACAAAATCAGTCAATCTAAGCAGTCGTGTGTAAGCATCCTCTGCGGGTCGACGATTTGGCCCAATAAACTGGTCTGGAATCAACCGTACCATCATTTGACTGCGTGGCCTGGCCGCCTTCCCATGCTCCGCGATATCGTCCAAGATCTGGATAAACCGTTCCAACAGCTCACTGATCACCTGGAACCCTGCCGTTTCGATCTCCACTACTTCCGGGGCGCAATAGATCTTGTCAGTAGCGACCTCGATCAATCTCATCATCTCGCCCCGTTTGGCAATATGATTCATCAGGGGATCATCGAAGCGACCGGCCATCATATCCGTTTCGTTGTCGAGAAAAGTGCTCAGGACTTCATTGATCACTTCGCTGATGACCTTGGCGCGGAGATACTCGATTTTTTCCTTGTCTCCGCTTATTCGGTCAAGACGTGATTTCTGTCTGGAGCGATTGGGCAGGATCGGATAGAACAATTCCATGGCCTCTTGAAAGGTCAGATGACCCAGACGAAAGCCGTCTTCGATATCGATCACCCGGTAGCAGATATCATCCGCCGCCTCCACTAGAAACGCCAGCGGATGACGACACCAGATCGCCATCAAGGGATCCTTGCGAAGCAGCCCGACGGTCTCCGCCACCTCGCTGAAAAGGCCCAGGTCTTGCGCGGCAAACCCTTGTTTCTTGGTACTCACTCCTGTGAATTGACCATTCCCGATACAGGATTCCCGGGGATATTTGGTAAACGCCCCCAGGGTGGCGCAGGTCAACTGGAGCCCTCCCTCGTTATCCCGGTTTTGTAGTCTGGAGAGCACCCGAAAACCCTGGGCATTGCCCTCGAAATTGAGAAAATCCTCCCGCTGGCTGCCCTTCAGCACCCCTACCCTGCGTCTCCCGTATTCGGCATTTTCCGCCCAATGCCGGATGGCATCCTCCCCGGAATGGCCGAAAGGGGGATTTCCGATATCGTGCGAAAGACAAGCGGCCGCGCAGATATCGCCAAAGTCCGATGCCTGGGCGGCTTTAAGTTGATGGCGGGCAATGATCTGTTCACCCACCAGGGTTCCGAGGGAGCGTCCGACGCTGGAAGACTCCAGGCTATGGGTCAGTCGAGTACGCACATAGTCGATCTTGGAAAGTGGAAAGATTTGCGTTTTATCCTGCAGGCGCCGAAAGGCGGATGAAAATACGATGCGATCGAAATCCCGCTGATAATCGGTCCGCGCAGTGATGTCTGACGGATGCTCCCTGGAACCCAGCCTTTTTCTCGAGAGGAGTTGCCCCCAATTCATCGACATGGAGCTAAAACCCGATCATGACATATTTTAACAGGCAGGTCAGCATATCAAGATTCCGCTGTCTGGCCGAGCATGGTTGTCCGGGTCCCTCGTGAACGCAAGGTGAGCATCCCAGCCAGCGCTATGATCAAGGCACCGGCGATAAACTGCAGATTCAATCCCTCATCCCAGAACAGATACCCATAGACAGCACCGAAGATCACCGAAAAATAGGTGAATGGGCTGACACTGGCCGCAGCGGCGATCGCGTAGCCCCTGGTGAGCAGCAATTGTCCAAAGGTGCCCAGGAGGCCGATGAGGAGCAGCAGCCCCCACTGCTCGGACTTAGGTGTCTGCCAAGTCAATAAAGCAGGCGTCAATGAGATGAGCAGGCTGATCAGGCTGAAATAGAAAACCACCCTCACCGACGGTTCACTGTGCCCCAATCTCCGGACTGTGACCTTGGCGAGAGAGGCAAAGAGTCCTCCCAACAGACCGATCAGGGCCACCTGATTGAATTCTCCCTGTGGATTCAAGACCAGAGCCACACCCAGAAAACCGAAGCCTATCGCCAGCAGCACGATTCTATGCAATGGCTCACTCATCCAGTACCAGGCTATCACGGGCATGAACAGGGGTGCGGTCATCTTGAGCAACATCCCTTCCGCCAGCGGCAGATTGGCCAAGGCGTAGAAGAAACAGTACATCGCCGATACCCCCGCAAGTGCCCGTAACAGGTGCAGATGTATCGCAGTCGTACGCAAATGACCCAAACCGCACCGCCATACCAGCGGCAACAGCAGGATCAGGCCGAACAAATTGCGCATGAATACGGTCATTTCGCTGGACAGTTCAGCCGTCACCGCCTTAACGGTGGCTCCCATGGAAGCGAAGAACAGCTCTGAGAGCAGGATTAGGAGTGCGCCGAGCAAGAGATTCTGCTTGTACAACATAGGGTTACTCAGCGAACGAAAGCCAAATGAAAATATTGTCTACCAAGTGTCGCGCCGGATACTATCAACATACAACCAGGATCGCTTTCACCTCTTGCTCTATGGCAGAATGGGCACGTTTTTTTGTAAAACAGGCTACACCTGAGATGAACTTATCACGTTTTGTTCCGATCTTCACCGTGTTCATACCAGTGGTTTATGCCTCTACCCACTCCGACAGCATCATAAGGTCCAACCATTTCATCAGCGGCCTCAGGGAGGGTTGAACCTTGTCAACCAAGGAGGCTCCAGTGTTTCCTGTGATCCCAAGATCCTACCCGATGTTGCTTAGGGATACGGCATGTTTTCCAGCGTCAGTCAGCTGAGTCTGATAAGGCTTTTCCTGGCGATCGCCTTCCTGATTGGCGTCCCCCTTGCAGTTGAACTGGTGTTTCTGGACTGGACCGCCCCCACCACACTGATTCTGGCCACCCTGTTCGGTGGTTACATGGCAATCACTATCGGGGCCAATGATGCCGCCAATAACCTGGGTGCAGCGGTTGGAGCCAAGGCCCTCAGTCTGACCTGGGCCCTGGTAATAGCGGTCATTCTAGAAATTGCTGGCGCCATGATCGCCGGTGATAATGTCATGAACACCATCAAGGGAGGGCTCATTGACCCATCGATGATCGGGAGTCAGGAAGATTTCGTCTGGCTCATGCTTTCCGCCCTGCTTGCTGCCGCCATCTGGATTCACCTGGCAACGGTAATGAATGCGCCTATCTCCACCACCCATGCCATCGTCGGCGGCATGGTTGGTGCGGGGATTACCGTGGGAGGGCTGGGGGTGACCAACTGGCCCGTATTGGCTAAGATCGCCAGCAGCTGGATCATCTCGCCGCTGCTCGGTGGCTTGATCGCAGCCGCCTTCCTATACCTGATCAAACAGACCCTGACTTACCAAACGAACATGACCTGGGCCGCGAAGCGGGTCGTACCCGTTCTGGTGGCTGCGATGGGTTGGGCATTCTCCGTGTATCTGATGCACAGGGGATTGAATCAGATCTGGACAATCGATTTGTTCACCGCCCTAATCAGCAGCCTGGTTATCTCTCTTGGGCTCTATCTCATCATCCATCCAATCATCGAGCAGGCGGCGGATAGGCTCCCCCAAAGTAAGATGGCTATTAATACCCTGTTCAATATCCCCCTGATATTTGCCGCCGCTATCCTGAGTTTCGCCCACGGGACCAATGATGCGGCCAATACCATCGGACCGGTTGCCGCGATTTATGCAATCACCCAGGGTCTTCCAGTCAGCGGATCGTCCAGCATACCACTCTGGATCATAGGGGTTGGAGCCTTGGGACTGGGACTGGGGATTGTCTTGTATGGACCCAGACTGATAAAAGTGGTCGGTTACCAGATCACTGAACTGGACCAGATCCGGGCTTACAGCGTCACCATGGCGATCGCCATCACCATCATTCTGGCGAGCGAACTGAGCCTGCCGGTGAGCACCACCCATGTCACCGTGGGCGCTGTGTTGGGTGTCGGCTTCTTGCGGGAATATCTGAAAAAACACAACGCTGATACCCGAGAAATGATTGCTCATCACCTCAGGGGCAAGAATCATTTCTTGATAAACCGGTTCCTTGACGAATTTTACGCTGCCTCTTTCCTACAAAAACGTAGGATGTTGAGAGAGTTAGAGACTCATTCAAAAAAGGGGGAGTTGACGAAACGAGAACGCACGGAGTTGAGCAAACTCTATCGAAAAGACTTGGTGAAACGATCCGCCATGGCCAGGATAATCACAGCCTGGCTGCTGACCCTGCCGGTAACGGGTAGTATCGCATCGCTGATCTATCTGCTGACTCAATGAAAGCAATAAACAAGGGAAAGACCGAATAGGCGATTTGCGCTTGCTGCACAGCCTGATTCACGTCGGTAATCCGCAATACTCGATTCGATTCTACACCCGATTGCTCGGCCATAAGTAACCGCAAACGGCTGCTCGGCAAAGAACTGATGCAGAGTCGCATGTTGTGATAAAGCAAGAAAAGCCAGGGTAAAGATATATTCATTTGACGGTATATTCTATTTACGATATATATCGTGGCATGCATATACTACCCAAAGACCTGTTTGCCGCCTTCGCCCACGAAACCCGTCTTCGTTGCCTGCTGCTGCTGTTGCAGCATAAGGAACTTTGCGTTTGTGAGCTGACCCATGCCATCGGTGCCGCGCAGCCGCACATCTCCCGTCACCTGGCCCAGCTTCGGGAGCTGGGGTTGATCACCGACCGGCGCGCCGGGCTCTGGGTTCACTATCGCATCAGTCCCTCGCTCCCCGCCTGGATCAATGGCGTGTTGCAGGAGACCGCCGCCGGGTTGCGGCAACAGGCGCCATTCGTGGATGACGAACGAGCCCTGAAAGCCATGCCGAACCGACCGGGGGCACCCCTTTGCGCCTAGTAGTCATTCAGACAAACATCGAGAGGTATATGTAATGAAAGTCATCAAGGTGCTGGGTTCCGGCTGCAAGAACTGCGAAACCACCGCCAAGCTGATCCGGATTGCCGCGCAACAGGCCGGGGTCGAGATCACTCTGGAAAAGGTCACCGACCTCGCCGAGATCATGGGCTATGGGGTGATGTCCACCCCCGGCGTGGTGGTCGACGGTAAGGTCGTCCATGCCGGTGGCCTGCCCGGACCCGATCAGGTGCGCCGATGGGTCAGCGAAAACTAACAATCATCTGGAGCCTCTTTACATGACGATACGGGTTGGCATCAACGGCTTCGGCCGCATGGGACGGCTCGGCTTGCGGGTCGGTTGGGACAGGCCGGGGTACGAGATCGTGCGCATCAATGAAATCGCCGCGGATGCAAAAGGTTCGGCGCATCTGCTCAAATTCGATTCGGTGCATGGCGTCTGGCAGCACGACACCTCGGCCGAAAACGGTAATCTTTTGATCGAGAATCAGGTGTTGGCCTATTCTTCGAATACAACGATCGGAGAGACCGACTGGTCCGATTGCGATATCGTCATCGAGGCCACCGGCAGACATCACAAGCAGCCGCAATCCCTGAACGCCTATTTCGACCAGGGAGTAAAGAAGGTCATCGTGGCCGCGCCCACTGAAGGCGCGCTCAACATCGTCTACGGCATCAATCAGGAGTGCTACGATGCCGCCACGCACAACCTGGTGACAGCCGCCTCCTGCACCACCAACTGTCTGGCCCCGGTGGTCAAGGTGATGCATGAAAAGATCGGTATCCTGCACGGTTGCATGACCACCATCCACGACATCACCAATACCCAGACCATCGTCGACAAGGGCCACAAGGACCTGCGCCGGGCGCGGTCCTGCGGGCAGTCGCTGATACCCACCACCACCGGTTCGGCCAAGGCGATCACCAGGATCTTTCCGGAACTGCAAGGCAAGCTCAATGGGCATGCGGTGCGGGTGCCGCTGCTCAACGCCTCCCTGACCGACTTCGTGTTCGAAGCGGCGCGTCCGGTAACGGCGCAAGAGGTCAACCAATATTTCAAAGCGGCTGCCGAGAACGAGTTGAATGGCATTCTGGGTTACGAGGAGCGGCCGCTGGTATCTATCGATTACCTGAATGATCCCCGCTCCTCCATCATCGATGCCCTGTCCACGATGGTGATCGACGGCACCCAGGTGAAGCTTTATGCCTGGTATGACAACGAGTGGGGCTATGTCAATCGACTGATGGACATCGTCGCCATGCTCGCCCGGAGCCTGTAATTCCAAACAGGCCTCGATATCGAATATGCAATCGAATCTACGCAACTACCTGGTGGTGACCGGTGGCTACTGGGCCTTTACGGTCACGGATGGCGCCATCCGCATGCTGGTGGTGCTCTACTTCCACCTGCTGGGCTACTCGCCTTTCGAGGTGGCCATGTTGTTTCTGTTCTACGAGTTCTTCGGCATCGTCACCAATCTGGTAGGCGGCTGGCTGGGTGCGCGCATCGGTCTGAACCTGACCATGCATATCGGCATGGGGATGCAGGTGGTGGCGCTGCTGATGCTCACTTTGCCCGATGCCTGGCTGTCGGTGCCCTACGTAATGCTGGCCCAGGCGCTGTCCGGCATCGCCAAGGACCTCAATAAGATGTCGGCCAAGGCCAGCGTCAAGACGCTCAGCGGAGATGGAGGCGAATCCAAACTGTTCAAGTACGTCGCGGTACTCACAGGTTCCAAGAACGCGCTCAAGGGCGCGGGATTCTTCATCGGGGCGGCCCTGCTGCAGTGGATCGGATTCCGCGGCGCCCTGGCGGTGCTGGCTGGTATGCTGTTTGGAGTCCTTGTGACCACCGCCATCATGCTCCCGACCGGGGTCGGCAAGATGAAGTCGAAGCCTAAGTTCACCCAGGTATTCTCCAAGCGCCCGGAGATCAACTGGCTGTCAGCCGCGCGCTTTTTTCTGTTCGGTTCCCGTGATGTCTGGTTCGTGGTCGGCCTGCCGGTGTTCCTATCCGCGGTGCTGGATTGGAGCCATATGCAGGTCGGCGGATTCCTCGCAATCTGGGTGATCGGTTATGGCTTAGTGCAGGCCTCGGCGCCACGCCTGGTGCGGCACAGTCACCAGGGCAAGGGACCCGGTGGAGCCACCGCGCGGATCTGGGCGTTTCTGCTCGCCCTGTTGCCCGCGGGGATCGCCCTGGCGTTGGGTCAGGGATGGGATCCGGCAATGGTCCTGATCGTCGGGCTGATCCTGTTCGGCATCGTGTTCGCCCTCAACTCGGCGGTGCATTCCTATCTGATCCTGGCCTATTCGGACTTTGACAAGGTGTCCATGAACGTGGGCTTCTACTACATGGCCAACGCCGGTGGCCGTCTGGCGGGCACAGTGCTGTCCGGCTGGGCCTATCAGACCCAGGGACTGGAAGCCTGCCTCTGGTGGTCGACCGCCTTCGTCATGGCGGCGGGCTTGCTGTCTTTCGGCCTGCCGGAATTAAAAAGCGATATCGTACCCCCGGAAAAACAGGCAGATAAGAATGTTTGAGTCCTTGGCGAATCTATTGGTCTATCGCAGCCTCGGATTCGATCCGAACAGCCAACTCGGCGCGGCACTGCATTTTTTTGTCATGGACGTGAGCAAGATCTTCGCCCTACTGGTGCTGATCATCTATTGCATGGGCCTGCTGCGCGCCATGCTGTCACCGGAACGGGTGCGTGAATTCGTTCGCAACCGCCCGGACTGGCAGGCGCGGGGGCTGGCCGTTACCTTGGGAGCGGTCACACCCTTCTGCTCCTGCTCCTCGGTGCCCCTGTTTATCGGCTTTATCGAAGCGGGTATTCCGCTTGGCGTCACCTTCTCGTTTCTGATCGCCTCACCGATGATCAACGAAGTGGCGGCAGTGATTCTGGTCGGCATCCTGGGCTGGAAACTGGCCCTGCTCTATATCGCCGCAGGTCTGGCAGTGGCCTGGATCGGCGGCATCGTGATGCAGTGGTTAAGGCCGGAACGCTGGGTGGAGGGGTACGTGTGGAAGATCCACATGGGGCAGATTGCCTCACCGGCAGCAGATACCTCATTGCGAGGCAGACATGCCTATGCCATCGGCGAGGTCCGGGAGATCGTCGGCAGGATCTGGCGTTGGGTCCTGATCGGCATCGGTGTCGGCGCCTTGTTCCACGGTTTCGTACCCGCACAGTGGGTGACCGATCATCTGGCCAGCGGCCGCTGGTATGACGTGCCTGCCGCGGTGCTCCTCGGCATCCCGTTATACTCCAACGCCACCGGCATCATTCCTGTCGCAGAGGCAATGCTGACCAAGGGAGTTGCCATCGGCACCACCCTGGCATTGATGATGAGCGTGGCGGCCCTGTCCCTCCCGGAGATGCTGATCCTGCGCAAAGTCATCAAATGGCCCGCCCTGGCGCTGTTCGCCGCTGTACTGGCCATTGCTTTCATGCTGGTGGGATGGGGATTCAATGCAATCGTTTGATCATAGGATCTTAGGATCTTAGGATCTCCAAGTAGATACGCAACTTGTTGATCATACTGAGCTTATGAAGTGTTACATCAGTAATTGCATATGCATGAACCAGGTTGAAAACCCCTGTGCCAGATCAAAACAAAATCGGAGGGGTGTTGCCCCCTCCGAAGGGTCATCACGACGTTATCTTATTGATCATCATTTATGTTTCACCTTACCATCAATCACTTGAACATAGATCGGATTGGAGTAGAACCAGAGATCTGCATAGGCCTCCGCCACTTCGTCCAGTTTGCTATTGGTGTTGATCTCGACGCCCTCGAACAACATGGACTCTAGCGTTGCCGGATCCATCAGGGAGTAGAGATTGTCGCTGGCTTCGTAGTCAGGCAATGGATTGCCTTCAGCGTCCGTTTCCAACGGTACACCGACCGGCAGATTGGTCCCGCGCAGGCGTAAATACATACTCTCCCTGGCCTTGAAACGGTAGACGAAGGTCATCTCATCTTCACCCACATCATCTTTGGCTTCATCCGCATCTTCGTCTTCAGCCATGCCGAAGGTCGCTACCACTTGGGTGGATGCGTTGATATCGAGCGTATACGCCTCGTCATCTTCAGCAACCAGCCCAGTCAGACGACCGGCGATCAAGTCCACATGATCGAGTACCGGCATGCTCAAAGGTTGCGAGATGCCGATCTGGGCCAGGGATGGGTTATCCATATTCAACGGACAATGGTTGCTGCCCTCAGGGTCGTGGACCTTGATCTTCAGGGTCACCGTATCGCCCTTTTTCACCTTGAGGGTCTGACCCATCATCGCCTGTTTGCTAGCTTCGCTGCTGGCGGTGAACTCGAGCTTGTCGATAAGGTCGCCTTCCACGTGCCAGGTCGCACCGGAACGCAGGCCTTCGACCACGGCCTGCAGTTCGTTATTGTTGTTTTGATTGATGTAGGTGTAGTTCTTCTGGTATTCACCGGGCCAGAAATCACTGCCGCCGTCTGACCAGTGACTGTGATAATCGGAACTCGCGAAGTTCCACCAGTTGCGGCCCTCGCCCAGCAGTGCGTCCCACAGACCACCTACATTGGCGGTGTACCAACCCACGCCACCGTAGGTGCCGCCACCGTCCGCACCGCGCCCGAAGCCCCGATCCCCAGAGGTCTGATGACCGGGCGCGCCTTCGAAGCCAATAGCCACATCGGGTCCTGCATTGTTGTAGTCACGAAAATCATCGACCGTATAGGCGCTGACCCGTTCGATATGGGCGAACACGATGTAACCGTCGGCGATCTTGCCCGCATCCTTCTGCGCCTGCATCCATGTCACCGCGGCCACCGAATCGGCATGCTGCTCTTCCGAGGCTTTGCTGGTGGATGCAACATAGGTATCCAGTTGGGTAAAGTCGTAATACCCGTTTGTCTTGATCAATGTTCCGTAGGGTGTCTCTTCGCCTTCAAGACTGAAGTCCGAGTCGGATGCATCGAACTGATACTCGAAGGCGCTGATGGCGCTGGCATCATCGGCAACGATACCAGTACTGCAGTGTTCATGTCCGGGTACATTCCATTCCAGTCCGTTGATCACCCGCTTGTTCTGGTAGAGATCACGGGCGACCAGGATGTCCGGAAACACATAGTCCCGCAGACTCTGCCAGCGCCACATCTCCTGATGACCACCAGATTCTTCATACCAGCCCAGGATGGGATTGGGCTCATAACTGTCCCAATACACCCCTTCGCCATCCCAGTTGCGCTCACCACCATGTTCACTGTTGGCCCACCAATCCAATCCATACTTGGCGTTTTCCGCCATCACGGTAAAGAAGGTATTGGACCCGTCGGTGTACAGGGTGTGCTGGTGGAAATCCCCGGCCATCCATTCGCTGGAACCAGCCGAATGGTCAGACTCTTTTATGGGTGAAGATTTTTCGGTTGCATGTTTAGCCCAGATATTACCACCCGTTGCGAGCAGAATCGCAACCGACAGAGACAATAAAATGGGTTTTGTTTTGAGTGACATAGTGGGGTCTCCTAAATCGCCAATCGGCTCAATTAAGTTACAGAGACGTTTGCAGCGTACCTGTGCTTCAAATGGATAAATCGAGCGGCGGAGCGCCCAGTGCACCAGCTAGTGGTCGAGCAAATAAATGCGGTAATGACTCAAGGGCCTTAACGGTGATAGACGACTTCGACGCAGGCGCAGAATAGAAGAATGAGGATCTTCCGTGGTTACAATTCAGTGAAGAAATTTTGAATTAACGAAGCGTCTTGATCCTTGTCAGTCCAACTCCTACTATCAAGAATACGTAATAATCCTGTCATACATCTGAAATAATTTATTTTTCTGTTCTTTCTACATGTTAAGCTCGCACGGCCGAAATAACTTCGCAGAGAACGAAGTAAAATTGAAAGATATGATTCACTTTTCCATCCTTTGGCGCGCTCACCTCACCGTGTCGAGAGGACTAACGTGATCGAAATCTATCTCGGGGTATCGTTAACAATCATCACTGGGTCATCCTCATTCCATGGCAAAAACCGTAATCATCGACTCAAAGGACGGAACCAAGACCCCATTTCTCAGGGGCATCCTCACCAGTTCCTTACTCGAAGCGGGTCTACCTTTCGATGAGTCCTATCAACTGGCTTCCAGGATTCGCCAGAAGCTCGTCAACAGACCGAAAATCACCACCCGCGAGATGCGTGAGACGGTGGTGCGCGAGTTGATCAAGCTCGATGATACCGAGTTTTTGGAAAACTACACCGAAGCCAACTATCCGGTACAGTCCATCCAAATCCGTTATGGCCGACAATCCACAGCACCGTTTACCATGGTCAGACACCGTCAGTCCCTGGAATCGAGCGGACTCACCACGGACAAGGCCATATTGACCACTCAATTGTTGCTGAAAGAACTGGAAGATTCGGATAAATCCGAGTTTCATGTGGATGAACTGGGACGCCGAACCTACCACCTGTTGAAGAAGCAGTTCGACCGGCAAGCCGCCACCCGTTATCTGGTTTGGATCGATTACACCCGGAGCCGTCGTCCGCTGATCCTGTTGTTGGGCGGCACCACCGGCTGTGGTAAAAGCACCATCGCGACCGAGATCGCCCATCGTCTGGGCATCATTCGCACCCAGTCTACCGATATGCTGCGTGAAGTGATGCGCATGATGATACCCGAGCGTCTGTTGCCCGCCCTGCACACCTCCTCTTTCAATGCCTGGCGACGGCTACCCGGCCACAGCGACAAAAACGCTACTGAAGAACTGATCATCATGGGTTACAATCATCAGGCCGAACTGGTATCGGTACCCTGTGAGGCGGTAATTCAGCGGGCTTTGCGTGAACGGGTGTCCCTGATTCTGGAGGGCATTCATGTCTCGCCGACCCTGTTGAACCGCATCCCCAAACCGACCGACGCGGTGATCGTACCTGTCATGCTGGCTGTATTGAAACCCGATCAACTGAAGCAACAACTCAAGGGGCGTGGCGCTATCGCACCCGATAGAAAGAGTAGCCAACAGTATCTTTCACGCTTCGAGCATATCTGGGAGTTACAGTCTTACCTGCTCTCCGAGGCTGACAACAGCGCCATGGACGTCATCAACAACGATGATATGGATCACACCACGGAACGGGTCATGCGTTCTATCAATGGAGTACTGGCAAGGAGCTTCAGCGCCAAGGTAGAAGACATCTTCAGCAACCCATAGTGAGGGGCGCGACGTGCTCAGACGTTTCAAAGGTATCATGATCATCCTGGACGGTCTGGGAGACAGGGGCATACCGGCCTTAGGCGGCAGGACCCCACTGGAAACGGCTAACACGCCCCAAATGGATCAGCTGGCCGCGACGGGCCAAACGGGGCAGATGGACCCCATGTTTCCCGGCCTCCCCCTCAGCACCCATACCGCTACCGGTCTGCTGTTCGGCCTGCCGATGCGGGTTGCGGCGAAACTGGCCAGGGGGCCGGTGGAAGCGGCAGGCATCGGGATTGCCAATGACCCCGAGGCGGTCTACCTGCGCGGCAATTTTGCCACCCTCGTAACAGCCGATAACCAGCACTACAAGATCCTCGACCGACGCAGTGGCCGCATCGATCATGGCACCGTCACACTGACAGAGAGTCTGGGTGAGATGGACCTGGGAAATGGCATCAAGGCCAGTCTGCACCCCGCCACCCAACACAGAGTGGTAGTAAAACTCAGCGGGCCAGACCTCTCGGTCGACATCACCGATACCGACCCCGGGAACCGGTTTCAGGACACCGGTCTGCTCGATTCCCTGGCCAAGGACCCGACTGACACGGCCGCCGTACGTACAGCCAGCGCGATCAATCGCCTGTCCCGAATGGTGTTCGAAAGGCTGGTCGATCACCCGATCAACCTGCATCGTCGACAGCAGGGATTACCGGCCGCCAATGGTGTGATCTGTCAAAGCCCAGGCCGCCTCCCTCGCCTGCAGACCCTAGTCCAACGTTATAGCCTGAAGACCGCTGTGGTGGCCGGAGAAAAAACCGTCCTGGGACTGGCCGCCATGCTGGGCTATACGCAAATCACGGAGCCCACATTCACCTCCCTGCCCAACACGGATCTCGAGACCAAGGTCATCCGCAGCAAACTGGCTTTACAGGAGCATGACCTGGTTTATCTGCACATCAAGGGGCCGGATATCTGTTCCCATGACCTGGACCCGGCGGGCAAATGTGGCATTGTGGAGCGCATTGACAACGCCCTGGCGCCATTGCTGTGCGATGATCTGGTGATTGGCATCACAGGCGACCATTCGACCGACAGCAACAGTGGTCGGCATACCGGCGATCCCGTACCCTGCCTTCTGTATGCCCCACAAGGTCGGGTCGACAGTTGTCAATCATTCTCCGAGCTGGAATCCTCCCGGGGCGGCCTGGGTAGAATCAACAGCCTGGGTTTCCTCACCAGCATGCTGGACATGATGAACGTACTGGAAAACTACCACCCGGATGATGCCGTTCTTTTTCATTGATTGGCACACCGACCCTGCCCCGATACAGACCTTCCCGCGCTATAACTTTCACTCCCGAAAAGACAGTTCGTATTCCTTGAGCGAGTCAAGCGCCAACTGTTACAACCTTGAATCGGCAGAGGCACCTGCAGTATGTGAGAAAGCACTCATTAGCTCAACTAATCCTGATCCTGCTCCAAATCCGGCAGGATCATGCATAATCGGCTGCATTCAGGCAGTTCCACAGGGTCTGCCCCATCCTCCCGCAGCGGAGAACGAACTCCAGTCCAAACTTGCCATTCTCTGAAAACTGTAATAAAAGTGTAATATAACTAGCATGATTAACAGGCGGCATGCTGGATTTTCCGAATCATCCAAGGTCTATAATGGGGGATATCCGCGTAACACGGTTATACGCCAGTCAACCGACCTAAAGCACACATCATGACACAGACAAGCCTGCAAAAACCCGACAAGACGACCCTGGATGAGCCCAAGCAAAGCCCCCCGCCATATGATCTGGACGATCCAAGTCTCTATTTGAACCGAGAGCTGACCTGGCTCGCTTTCAACCGGCGGGTTCTCAGCGAGGCCGTCCGAGCCGAAAACCCCCTGTTGGAGCGGGTCAAGTTTCTCGCCATCGTCAGCAGCAACCTGGACGAGTTCTTCATGAAGCGCATCGGCGGCCTGAAACAACAGGTCGCCGCCGGGGTCACGCAAGCGACCGTGGACGGTAGAACGCCGGTCGAACAACTGGTCGAGAGCCACGCGGTGATACGTGAACTTCACCAAGAGCAACAGCGCATCTATCACGAACTGGTACAACTCCTGGCGCAGAATAATATCCGCATCATGGAGTATCGTAATCTAAATACACAGCATCAGGGGAAACTGCGCGATCACTTCCGCATGAACATCTTCCCCATGCTGACCCCGCTGGCCATGGACCCCAGCCACCCTTTCCCTTTCATCTCGAATCTGACGCTCAATCTGCTCGTCACCCTGCGCTTTCCGGCTGGTCATGACACCCATATGGCCAGGGTGAAGGTCCCGGTCAGTCAGGAGGTCTCGCCCCGACTGATCCAGGTGGATGACGGCTACAACTATGTCACCCTGGATGACCTGATCGCCAACAACCTGGATATGCTGTTTCCCGGCATGGAGATCATCACCTGCGACCTGTTCCGCGTCACCCGTAACGCCAACGTGGAACTGGAGGAAGAGACCGCCAATGATCTGCTCGAGATGATCGAAACCGAACTGCGTGAACGTCACTTCGCCCCGATTGTGCGCCTGGAGGTCTCACAAGGCATGAACCCGACCCATCGGGGCATGCTGGCCGCTGAACTGGGACTGAATGAAAGCCGGGACGTATTCGAAATCGATTTCTTAATGGCGGCCCGCGATCTGTTCGAACTGGCGTTCCTGTGCATCAGCGATCTCAGAGATCCGCCCCACCACCCCGTGGACCATCCCCAACTGGCCCATGATCGCCGCAACATCTTCCATATCATCCGGGACGTCGGCCCGCTGCTGTTGCAGCATCCCTATGAATCCTTCAGCACGACCGTGGAACGGTTCCTGCGCACGGCGACGGAAGATCCCAAGGTACTGGCGATCAAGATGACGCTCTACCGAACTTCCGCGGAAGGTAATATCGTCAATTCATTGATCAAAGCGGCGCGCAATGGCAAGCAGGTGGCAGTCATGGTTGAACTGAAGGCGCGTTTCGATGAAGCCGCCAACATTCGCTGGGCGCGCAGCCTGGAACAGGCCGGCATTCATGTCACCTATGGCGTCATCGGCCTCAAGACTCACAGTAAGCTGATCATGGTGGTGCGCAAAGACTATTCCCAGTTGCGCCGTTACTATCATGTTGGCACCGGCAACTACCACGCCGGTACGGCACGTCTCTACACCGACCTCGGCGTGCTGGGTTGCGATGAGGATATCGGCCAGGATCTGACCGAGCTGTTCAACTATCTGACTGGCTACTCTCCTCCGCCCAGCTATCGCAAGATTCTCGCGGCACCCTATACCCTGAAAAAGGCCTTGCTGCAGAAGATCAACCGGGAGATCGAGTTGCATTCGGCGGAGAATCCGGGCCATATCCAGATGAAGATGAACGCCCTGGAGGATGCCGATATCGTCAAGGCCCTCTATAAGGCCACTCAGGCCGGGGTCAAAGTCGACCTGATCGTACGTGACACCTGTCGATTTCGGCCCGGCCTCCCCGGTCTCAGCGAAACCGGCAGGGTCATCAGTATCGTGGGGCGCTTCCTCGAACATGCCCGCATCAACTACTTCCGCAACGGCGGAGAAGAAGAATATTTCATTGGTTCCGCCGATTTGATGCAACGCAACCTTAAGAGCCGGGTCGAGGTGCTGATTCCAGTGGAAGCCCCCGCCATGCGGCAGGAACTGCGGCTGATGCTGGATGTGCAGCTGGGCGACCAGCAGGCCGCCTGGGATATGCAGCCAGACGGCACTTACATCCGCCGGAGACCGGCAACCGATGAGAAATCGCTCAACTGTCAGGAAACCCTGATCGGCGTGGCGGAACGACGCCTGGCTGCAGCAAAGAAACACAAGGAAAAACGCATGCGTGAAAAACTGGTGAATCATTTTCAATACCGCCTGAAGACTACCCAGTAACCTCGGCGCTCACAACAGTTATTCAGCATAACATCCACCCTATGGGGTGTTCCTGCAGCCAACGGGTCGAATCCTGCATCTTGTGTGATTGGACCTGAATCCAGCTGGATTGGATGACTCAACTGCTTCGAAGCCGGCCAGAGCCGGCTTCGATGTTTTTGGACAACCCTGGAGCATCGTATGACTGAAAAACAGGACACGCATCCTATTCTCGTACCGGTGGATTTCTCTCCACACTCGCAAGCCGCACTTCTGCAAGCCTGCGAAATGGCGCAATGCATGAAGCAGCCGGTCGTGGTACTGCACGTCGTGCACGATCCGGCAGAAATGCCTGGTTACTACACAAAACTCACCAAAAAGAAGAACCTGGTCCGAATCGAGGACCTGGCCAGGGAGATGCTCGATCACTTTATGGAGGAATTCAAGGCACAACACCCACAGCTGAAAATCCTGAAAAAAGCCGACGCCATGCTGGTCGTGGGACTGCCGGTGACCCGCATCCTTCAGGTCGCGGAAAAGCTCGATGCCTCGATGATCGTGATGGGAAGCCAGGGGCGCACCGGGTTGAAGCACATGCTACTGGGATCGAAAGCGGAACAGGTGGTACGTCTTGCACCCGTGCCGGTCACCATCGTGAAGGCCAAATAAGCACAGAAAACGAGGTAACAGATATGCCTATCCAGCGCGAGCCACAGACCGGGGTTCTGTATTCGAAGTGGGCTCTTTTGCTGTTGACGGGCCTGGCCTTGCCTGTATTTGCCGCGGAGGCAACCAGCGATCCAATGGATTGGGGCGTCATGGGCATGCATCTGTTTGGCGGTCTGGCCCTGTTTCTGTTCGGTATGGAGCAGATGGCCGATGCCCTCAAGGCGGCGTCCGGCGACCGGATGAAGCTGATTCTGGCCAAGCTGACCGCCAATCGGTTCATGGGCGCCACCACCGGAGCGTTGGTGACCGCCGTTATCCAATCCTCATCGGTCACCACGGTGCTGGTGGTGGGCTTTATCACCGCTGGCCTGATGTCCATGTCCCAGTCGGTCGGTGTCATCATGGGCGCCAACATCGGCACCACCATCACGGCTCAGATCGTCGCCTTCAAGGTTACCAAAGCCGCCCTCTTGATGATTGGGATTGGCTTCAGCATGCTGTTCTTCTCCAAGCGCGACAACGTCAAACAATACGGCGCCATGCTCATGGGGCTTGGCCTGGTGTTCTTCGGCATGGGCGTGATGAGCGACGCCATGAAGCCATTACGCAGTTATCAACCGTTCCTCGACCTGATGATCCAGATGGAAAATCCGCTGGTGGGCATCCTGGTGGCGGCCACCTTCACCGGCCTGATTCAATCCTCTTCAGCAACCACCGGCATCGTCATCGTGATGGCCAGCCAGGGATTCATCACCTTGCCGGCGGGGATCGCACTGGCGTTTGGCGCAAACATCGGCACCTGCGTGACGGCCTTATTGGCGTCCATCGGCAAACCCAGGGAAGCCGTGCGAGCCGCGGTCGTACATATCCTGTTCAATGTGATGGGTGTGCTGCTCTGGCTTGGCTTCATCGATCAACTGGCGGAACTGGTTACCTGGTTTTCTCCTTCTCATGCGGAGTTGACCGGAGCGGATCGCCTGGGCGCCGAGACGCCTCGCCAGATCGCCAATGCCCATACCATCTTCAACCTGGCGAATACCCTGATCTTCATCGGTTTCACGACCCAGATCGCGCGTCTGGTGGAGTGGTTGATTCCGGATAGCGCACTGCAAGAAGAGGGTCTGGTGGTCAGCGCCAAATATCTCGATCAAGAGTTATTGTCCACCCCGTCACTGGCCCTGGACCGTGTACGACTGGAGGTATTGCACATGGGGGAATGCGTGCAGGAGATGCTCGACAGGATCATGCCGGCCATTCTGCAAGGCAATAGGGCGTCCCTGGTCGCGGTGCGTGCTCTGGACGACCAGGTGGATATTCTGTATGAACAGATCATCGATTACATGGGCAGAATCAGCAAACGCTCCCTGACGGATCAGCAGACGGAAGAGTTTCTCAAGCTCATGGAGGCCATCAGTGACCTGGAGAATATCGGCGATACCATTGAAACCAATCTGGTGGATCTGGGTTTCGATCGACTGAAGGCGGGTCTGTCGATCAGTGCGCCAACCCGTGAGGTCCTGTTGAGCCTACACCAGGTAGTGACCAGGGCCTTCATGGCCGCGGTCCAGGCGGTCTCCCAGAGCAATGTGGAAGCCGCCAGATCCGTCACTGCGATGAAGGAAGAGATCTCGAAAATGGCCGATTCAGCCGCCGCCCACCAGGCCAGACGCCTGGTGGCTGCGGAACCCAAGCGGATTCCCGCCTACACCATCGAGATCGATATCATTGAAAAACAGAAACGGATCTATTACTTCGCCAAGCGGATGGCCAAATCCGTGTTACCCATTGTCCCGCTTGAGACGTAAGAAAGTTGTAACAAACCGAGCGTATAGTTTCCATGTTAAGCATAGCGAAAGAATATGGACTTCAGGCAACTGGGGGAAACGGTATGGGCATTGAAAAACTGGTGAAAAATCTGAAAGATTTCCTTAGCAAAGGGGAAAAGAAAAAGACCGCCCACTGTGATCGCATCGACGGTCTCCTGGCAAAGCTGGAGGAGAAAAAACTGAAACTCGAAAACAAATTAGCCGTTGAGAAGAACGCCACCAAGCACAAACGCCTGATGACGGATATCAAGATCGTCACCTTGCAGTTGAAGAACGGCTACAAACGCCGTGCGGAATTGACGGCGAAATGCAGGTAACGGAAACCGCCCCACGCTTGACCGGTTAATACTGACCGGATTCCTGATTCGCTACTTGGGCTGAATTGCTGTTCTCCACAGGTATCTTTTCCAAAATAACCTGATGGATGCGCCGGGAAGAGGCATCCTGTACCCGAATATTCAGCCCATCCAGTTCGAACTGTTCATCCTTGACCGGAATCCGTTCGGTATGCTCCAACAACCAGCGGTTGATGGTATCGGTGGGCTTGCCTGGAATATCCAGATTGAAATATTCCTCGACCACCCGCAGTTCGGCCGTACCCTTCACCAGAATCCGGCCATTGCCCAGGGGCATCAACTCGTCGGGCTTTTCATCCGTTTCGTCATAGATCTCCCCAACCAACTCTTCCAGCAGGTCCTCCAAGGTCACCACGCCAACCATCGCGCCATGTTCGTCCACCACCACGGCCATATGGCGGCGTTCATAGCGCAGGGTGCGAATCAGTTCATCGGTTGGGGTATTAGCAGCCGTGTACAACGGCTCCTGGGCGATCTGATTGATCGGGATGTCCAGCTTGCCGCCGGCGATTGCATTCACGAGATCCCGCATGAATACCATACTGACGATCTCATCCGGGTCATCCTCGAACAGCGGAATCCTCGAATACGACTGAGCCAGGATCTCCGGCAGCACCTCCCGCAACAGGCGCCTGCCATCCAGGCGGAAGACCTGGCGCCGGGGGGTCATCACGTCCTCCGCCTTGAGATCGGTGAAATTGAAGACCCGTTGAATCATCTCCCTTTCCCCGGTCTCGATCACCCCCTCGACTTCCCCATGTTCCACCAGGGTGATCACCTCGGATTCCGTCACCAAGGGGTCCTCGGATGCCTTGGTCCTGGCCCGCACCCAGTTAGTGAATTGCAGAAACATCCACACCAGGGGATAGATCAGACGCATGAAGCCATAAATGAGCGGCGATATGGCCAACGAAATTCGCTCGGCAAAGCGGGTGGCCAGGCTCTTTGGGGTGATCTCCCCGAAGATCAGGATCAGGATTGTCAGCACACCAACCGCAATTCCCGGTCCGTTGTGACCAAAGAATTCGGTGGCTACCACCGTCGCCATGGCGGAGGCGGCGATATTGACCACGTTGTTGCCGATCAGAATGGTGATCAGCATGCGACTCGGATCCTTTTTGAGCAGATAGAGGGCGTGGGAGCCCCGCCTGCCTTCCCGATAGAGCGATTCGGCACGCGCCATTGAAAGGGATACCAGCGCCGTTTCCGAACCGGAAAAGACGCCTGACAGCACCAGAAGCACTGACATTATTATAAATTCTTCCACGAAGTTTCTTTTGTTACCCGCCTGTTACCGAACCATAAAGGATTATCGATGCTAATGCATTGTTTAACAACCGCTTGAAAGCTCGATTATCCCGATGTTCCCAGAGTGGATGTAAAACTATCGCATTAACAGTAACATAAATGTTAATTTTCTGTAATAATGCTGTAATATTCGGCATATTGATGGTTATCCCGAAGTCAGCTCCACAGCCAGCTGCCGGGTCCCGTATGGATATCACAACAACCATGAACATGCTGGAACCCACACAATAAAAAGATTTAATGCCACTGAATAATAAGGATAAAAAATGAATCCATCCCGTTCTCGCGGATGACCGATGAATTACCGACCTGCCTAAAGACAAAACCGATTGAGGAGTTGATATGCACCACAAAATCCTGTTTTACCTGATCTTGGCAACCACCAGCCTGCTCGCTTCCCTGCCCGCAAGCGCGGATCGCACCCTGATCCAGAACAAAGGTTCGGATACTCTGGTCAATGTGGCGCAGGCCTGGGCCGAGGCCTATCGCGAGGTAAAACCCGATGTGGCGGTGGCTGTTTCCGGGGGTGGCTCGGGAACCGGCATCGCCGCGATGATCAACGGCACCGTGGATATCGCCAACGCCAGCCGCATGATGAAGGAGAAAGAGCTCGAACAGGCCAGGAAATCCGGCAAGAATCCCCTGGAACATATAGTCGGTTATGACGCCCTTGCGGTTTTCGTCCACAAAGACAACCCTGCTGCAACCCTCTCACTCGACCAGCTTGCAGAGATATACGGACGCGCTGGCAAAACGGAGAAATGGTCCGATCTGGGACTCTCCGTACCCGGCTGTGAGAGTGATGAGATCGTGGTGGTCAGCCGCCAGAACAACTCCGGCACCTATGCCTATTTCAAAAAGGCGGTCCTGAAACCGGCGGCTGAAAAAGGTCTGATTCGCAAGGGTTCCTTCCGCCAGGGCACACTGGACATGCACGGTTCCAAGGATGTGGTGGACCTGGTGGAAAAAACCCCTTGCGCCATCGGCTACAGCGGGCTTGCCTATGCTACCGATCACGTGAAGATGGCCTGCATCAGCAGTGAAGCAGACAAGCCCTGTATCGCTCCCAGCGTCAAGACTGCCAGCGATCGCAGTTACCCGATTGCCCGCCCTCTCTTCATGTATACCAATGGCGAACCGACAGGCACGATCAAAGACTATCTTGACTGGATCAAGAGCGACGTCGGACAGTGCATCCTGATGAAGAAGGGCTACGCGCCGGCAAGGCACGTCGAGTGCAACTGAGTCCGGCGCGCGGATCGAGACTCACAGACGCATGCAGTTGGGGGTCGCTGTGGCGCCCCCCTGAAACAACAAGAGGTGGTAGCCAACCATGTCGCATCTTGAAGCCCGACTGGAAAGTGATCTAAAACACATTCGCAATGAGGTCGACAGCCAGGCCAAACTGGTGCAGGAAGCCATAAGCCAAGCGGTTCATGCCCTGCAGACCGGGAATACCAGACTGGCCTATGCCACGGTGCTGAACGATCACCCGATCAATCGTAAGATGCGAGAGATCGATCGTCTCTGTCATCGTTTCATCGCCGTACACCTGCCCAGCGCCGGACACCTGCGGCTGATCTCCTCGATCATCAGGACCAACATCGCCCTCGAACGCATCGGTGACTATGCCGTTACCATCTGCAGAGAATCGGTAAAACTGACCGCGCCGCCCAGTGGCATGCTGTTGGATACCTTGGAGTTGATCGCCGGTGAGGCGAAAATGATTCTTGAGCAGGCCGGCAATAGCTTCAACGAGGGCAATGCCGCGGCTGCCAAAACCATCATCAAGTCGGTCGAAAAGCTGGAGCAGGGCCTGGAACCCATCTACAAGCGCATGTTGTCGCAAACCTCCACCAACAACGTGCGGGATCAGCTGGCCCTATTCATTGTTTTCAATCAGTTGAATCGGGTCGCGGATCAGGCCAAAAACATCTGTGAAGACACCGTATTTGCGGTGACCGGCGATACCAAATCCCCCAAGGTATACAACATCCTGTTTCTCGATGAGACCAACAGTCTGGCCGGCAAAATGGCCCAGGCCATCGGCAGGATGAACTTCCCCAACAGCGGCAACTACTCAAGCGCCGGCCGAGCACCGGCCAAAGCGGTGAGTCAAGGGCTGATCGATTTCCTGAAGGGCCGCGGCGTGAACCTGGAAGATACCAAGCCCCGCGCCATCAGTGATATCACCTTCGATGAACTGGTGACGATACACATCATCGTTACCCTGGATAATCCGGTTTCAGCCTATCTCGAAGAAGTGCCGTTTCACACCTCGGTGCTCGAGTGGGAAATCGGCCCAACCCCACAAGACAATGACACCCAGGCCATAGAATCACTCTACCGGGAGTTGGCGGTAAAAATCAGCGACCTGATGATCCTGTTGCGCGGGCAAGGGGCATCGTGAAATGGCATCCCAAGAGCAGAAACAAGCACTTAGCGCAGGCAGTTTTGATGTGCGCGATACCGACTGGTATGTCGACAAGCTGGTGCAGTGGCTGGTCTTCATCGGCGGCATCTCCGCCATTGTCTTTATCGTCGGCATCTTCATTTTCATCACCCTCGAGGGCATGGGTTTTCTCACGGAAACCTTCAGTTTCAAGGAATTCTTCCTTTCCCCCTGGTGGGAGCCGACCGACGAAGACGATCCCTCCTTCGGCATCCTGGCCCTGATAGCCGGTACCGCCAGCGTGACGGGGCTGGCCATGCTGGTGGCGATCCCCTTCTCGCTGGGTGCGGCCGTCTTTATCGCCGAGTTCGCCAGCGGCAAGACCCGGGAGTTACTCAAGGTCTTGGTCGAACTACTGGCCGCCATTCCCTCGGTGGTCTGGGGCTTTATCGGCCTGTCGATCATGAATCCACTCATCATTGAAGTGTTCAATGTACCGGTTGGACTCAATGTGCTCAACGCGGGCATCATTCTGGGGTTGATGGCGGCCCCGATCATGACGTCGATCGCCGAAGATGCCCTCAAGGCGGTGCCCGATCGGTATCGGGAGGCCGCCGAGGCGCTGGGCGCCACCCGCTGGCAGGTTATCTACAAGACTGTTCTGCCGGCCGCCAAAAACGGCCTGCTGGGGGCCGTTCTGCTCGGCGTCGGGCGTGGCTTCGGTGAAACGATGGCAGTTCTCATGGCCACCGGGCATGCCATCAACATTCCCCACAGCATCTTCGACTCGGTGCGCGCCCTGACCGCCACCATCGCCGCAGAACTGGGGGAGACCGCAGTAGGTTCAACCCACTATCAGGCCCTGTTCACCATCGGTATCTTCCTGTTCATCATCACCTTCATCATCAACCTCACCGCCGACCTCATCGTCCGAGGCATCCGTAAAGGTTAAGCGCCATGTTTGAAGCAACCGCCATCAATCGAAAAGACCAAAAGATCCAGGCACTGTATCGCATCCTGTTCCTGCTGATGACCTTGCTGCTGATCATACCGGTGGTCATCATCCTCAGCACCCTGATCGTCAAGGGCGGCAGCATGATCTCTATCGATTTTCTGTTTACCGAGCCCACCCGCGGCATGACCGCCGGTGGCATCTTTCCGGCCCTGCTGGGTACCGTCTGGCTGGTGACCGTGGCGCTGCTGGTATCGGTGCCCCTGGGCATCGCCGCCGCTATCTACCTCAGCGAGTATGCGGCGGACAATCTGTTGACCCGCCTGATCAACCTGGCGATCATCAACCTGGCCGGCGTGCCCTCCATCGTTCATGCCCTGTTCGGCGTCGGGGCCTTCGTGATCTTCTTCGGCATCGGCACCAGCATCCTGGCGGCCAGCCTGACGCTGGCCATCATGACCCTGCCCGTGGTTATCGTCTCCACCCGCGAATCACTGCAGGCCGTACCCCTGGCTTTCCGCGAAGCCTGCTGGAATATGGGTGCGACCCGCTGGCAGACCATTCGTCGCGTCGTCTTGCCCAACGCGATCAGCGGGATTCTCACCGGTATCATCCTGGAGGTCTCCCGCACCACCGGGGAAACCGCCCCGATCATGTTCACCGGGGCCGCCTTCTTCCTACCGTTTCTGCCCCAGTCCGTGTTCGACCAGACCATGGCCCTGTCGCTGCATCTGTTCGTGGTCTCCACCCAGGTGCCGAATGTACCCGAGGCCCTGCCCTATGGGGTCGCCCTGGTGCTGATCGGACTGGTGCTGATCATGAACAGCCTGTCCATCGCATTCCGCATGTACCTCAGAGGCAAGAAGAAATGGTGATAAACACAACCTCTGTGCCGGCCCCTGCAGATGTGCCCGCGAAGCTGGCGGTCGAAAAGGTGAAGATCAGTTATGCCAATGTGGTAGCGTTGCGGGATGTTACCCTGCAGATTCAAGCGAAAGAGATCTTTGGCATCATCGGACCCGCCAATGCCGGCAAAACCTCTTTCCTGAAATGCCTCAACCGCATGAATGACTTCGACAGCAATATGCGGGTCGAGGGTAAGATATTGTTCAATGGGCGCGATATCAGTGAACTGAAAAATGTCTATGCCTTGCGCAGTCGCATCGGTGTGGTGTTTCCCCTGCCGGTGGGTCTGCCGCTGACCGTGTACGAGAATGTCGCCCTGTCGCCACGACTGCGTGGCATCAAAAACAGAGCCGAGCTGGATGTCATCGTGGAACGTTGTCTGCAACGGGCCGCACTCTGGGATGAGGTAAAAGACCGTTTGAACTCGCTGGGCAGCCTGCTTTCCGGCGGCCAGCAGCAACGTCTGACGATTGCCCGCGCCCTCTCCCAGGAACCCGAATTATTGATCCTCGACGAGTTTTCCATTGCGGTCGATCCGGTCACCACCATGCGTATCGAGGATGTACTCAAGGATCTGCGCAGCGAAATGACCATTCTGATGGTCACCAATCTGGTACAGCAGGCCCGTCGCCTGGCCGACCGCACGGCCTTCTTTCTGGAAGGTGAATGTGTGGAAATCGGCACCACCGAAGACCTCTTCAATGGCGACGTCAAGGACCCGCGCACCACCGACTACATCGAAGGTCGATTTGGGTGAGCCGGAACCCTTGGTCCAGTGGACCAAGGAAGTCCGGCGAACGCCAGGCAGGGAAGCCTGGCCGGACAGCCGCCACAGGGATGTGTGCTCGCGACAGACTCGCTATCTCAAGGACTTTGAGGTTCCGAGGAAAATTGCATGACCGTTTGTCCACTGGACAAACGCAGCCGAGCGAACGCCAGGCAGGGAAGCCTGGCCGGACAGCCGCCACATGGATGTGTGCTCGCGACAGACTCGCTATCTCAAGGACTTTTGAGGTTCCGAGGAAAATTGCATGACCGTTTGTCCACTGGACAAACGCAGCCGAGCGAACGCCAGGCAGGGAAGCCTGGCCGGACAGCCGCCACATGGATGTGTACTCGCGACAGACTCGCTATCTCAAGGACTTTGAGGTTCCGAGGAAAATTGCATGACCGTTTGTCCACTGGACAAACGCAGCCGAGCGAACGCCAGGCAGGGAAGCCTGGCCGGACAGTCGCCACAGGGATGTCTGCTCGCGAGCCTTTTTTCTTGCTCAGCGGATAGCGGAGAAAGGAAAGACTCCCGGAACCCTTGGCCCGGCAGACCAAGAAAACCCGGCGTATGTGCTGGATTACCGAAAAAAACTTTGATTGACCAACAGCTGACACATTATCTGCTCATCACCAGGCAGAACCATAAATATGATAACCGCCACACAACCAACAACCCATCCACATTCCAGCCATGAGTATGCCATTCAGACCCGGCATCTGAACCTCTGGTACGGTACCTTTCAGGCCCTGTTTGATATCCATTTGAACATCACGAACGGTCATATCACCTCGCTCATTGGTCCATCGGGTTGCGGTAAATCAACCTTTCTACGCAGTATCAATCGGATCAATGAACGTCTGGGGTATGTACGGATCGAGGGGACTATCGATGTCTTCGGGCATAACATCTATGCCCCCGAGGTCGAACTGGTCCAGGTGCGTAAGGAGATCGGCATGGTGTTCCAGCGTCCGAACCCTCTACCGATCTCCATCCGTGACAACATCCTGTTCGGCCATAAAATGCATAACAAGGATAAGCGGAGCACACGCAGCGAGCGGGATGAAATCGTGGAAAAGGCACTCAAACAAGTGCTATTGTGGGATAAGGTAAAGGACCGTCTCAATGACAAGGCTACCGGCCTCTCCCTGGAAGAACAACAGAAGCTGTGTATTGCCCGTCTGCTGCCTGTGCGTCCCAGAATCTTACTGATGGATGAACCCTGTTCCGCTCTCGATCCCAAAGGCACCGCCGCTGTCGAAGAATTGATCTGGGAACTTCGCGGCGCCTATACCATCCTGATCGTCACTCATAATATGGCGCAAGCCCGCCGGGCCAGTGAGGAGTGCATTTTCATGTTGATGGGTAAGGTAGTCGAACAGGCCCCCACAGAAGACCTTTTTGTCACGCCCAGAAATAAGGAGACGGCGGATTATATCGAAGGCCGCTATGGCTGAAAATCAGCAGACACTGATATGACCACCGGGTCAGACGTGTCAATTGCAAGACAGGTTTACCCCATAAAATACCGACATTTTTGCCATTCAGATCGGAATTAGCATAAACTGCCACTCAATCAATCAAGGCAACGGCGAATTTTAATGCCCAGGATACTGATTGTAGAGGACGAAGCGCAAATAAGAGAGATGCTGCGCTTTGTTTTGGAACAGGAAGCATTCAATATCGCCGAAGCGGCGAATGCCCAGGAAGCCAGAAACCTGCTGTCAACCGACAAGATCGACTTGATTCTGATGGACTGGATGCTGCCCGGTCGTTCCGGTCTCGAATTGACCCGGGAACTGAAACAGCGCTCCGATACCCAGTGCATTCCCGTCATCATGCTGACAGCCCGCACGGAAGAAATCAGCAAGGTAGACGGACTTAACAGCGGCGCCGATGACTATGTTACCAAGCCGTTTTCTCCCCGTGAACTGATTGCCCGTATCCATGCCGTGTTGCGTCGCTTCGGGACGCACTCTGAGCATGCGCCTATCGCTATCGAGATGGGAGGCCTGTATATCGATCCGATCAAGCATCAGGTATTGAGCAACGGCCGCAAACTGGATCTCTCGCCTTCTGAGTATCGTCTGTTGCACTTCTTCATGACCCATCCTGAACGTGCCTATACCCGTTCCCAAATACTCGATCAGGTCTGGGGGCGTCATACTTATATCGAAGAGCGAACGGTGGATGTCCATATCCGCCGACTACGAAAGTTTTTGAACCCTTCTCGGCATGATCGATATATCCAGACCATACGGGGCGTGGGTTACCTCTTTTCAACCCAAGTCTAAGCCGGCGTCTCGTTCGTGAATCCCTTTATTAAAACCGAAATCAGCCAGTTGCTGGGTGTAATGCTGATAAGTGGCTCAATCGGATTTGTCATTCATCACTTCCAACTGGTTTTGCTCAGTGGACTCCTGCTCTACTCCAGTAAACATGTTTATTTGTTGATCAAGTTAACTAACCAGATTGCGCGTGGCCAGAGCCTGTCCGACGCATACCCTATTGGCATCTGGGGTCAGATTTACCAGGAGATCGACCGGCAGAGAAATCGCAGTCGCAAACGGAAACGCACCTTGAATCGTTACATGAACCGTTTCAGAAAGGTGGCATCGGCCATACCCGATGCTTATGTCCTGCTCGACAAATCAGCGAAAATCGAATGGGCCAACCAGGCAGCCAGGCATCTGTTGCAGGTGACCTGGCCTAGGGATGAGGGTGTGCTCCTCACCAATCTGCTCAGCCATCCGGATATCGAACACCATCTTGAAGCAGCGGATTATAATCGCCCGCTCGAATTACCTTCACCAGTCAACAAAGCAATTATTCTGTCACTGCGTATCACACCGTTTGGCAGTAAAAAAAACCAACGGCTGGTGGTCGCCCGAGACATCACCGATCTCTATCATCTCAACCAGGCGCGACGGGATTTTGTCTCGAATGTCTCCCATGAACTGAGAACGCCACTGACGGTGATTTCCGGTTTCCTGGAAAATCTGCGCGAGAATCATCCGCTGCCGTTTCAGGAACGCCCCTTCCAACTGATGTTCGAACAAGCCGGGAGAATGAATACGCTCATCAACGACCTGTTGTTGCTTTCAAAACTGGAGATGGGCGAACACCCTTCGAATGAGACGCCGGTGCCGGCTCCCGATCTGATAAAAAGGATCATTGTTCAAGCCAGACTGCTGGCCGAGCAAAAAGGCGGTTATACAATCGAACAAGAAGTCGATGAAAATCTATGGCTGGTTGGCAATGAAAACGAGCTGCAGAGTGCTTTCTCCAATCTGATCTTCAATGCGATCATTCATACCCCTGTAAAAACAGCTATCCGGGTAAGCTGGCAGAAAGATCAGGAAAACGCCTCTTTCTCCGTATCGGATACCGGGCCAGGCATTCCTGAACAGCACTTACCGAGACTTACCGAGCGCTTTTACCGGGTGGACAAAGGCAGGTCCCGACAGTCGGGGGGAACCGGCCTAGGACTCGCAATCGTAAAACACGTGCTCAATCGGCATAGTGGTGAATTGATTGTTGCCAGCAAAGAAGGGGCTGGCAGCCAGTTTACCTGTTGCTTCCCTGCCGTAATGACCCTTGAAAAAACTGACTTCCCGATAAGCCACGCGGACTCCGCATCAGCATCACGATAATAGCGATTGGAATCATGCGATCAGCGTATTCCGCATATCGATAGCCATGAGTTTCTTTATCACTCCTCGTCGTCCAGCAGATTTACGCGGTCCCGTAGCTCTTTTCCGGGTTTGAAATGGGGTACATATTTACCGGAAAGGGCTACCGTTTTTCCGGTCTTGGGATTTCGCCCCATTCTCGGCGGGCGATAGTGGAGGGAAAAACTGCCGAATCCACGGATCTCGATACGTTCGCCTGAAGCGAGTGATTGGCTCATGTGCTCAATCATGCACTTCACCGCCAATTCTACGTCCCGGTATGCGAGGTGACTCTGTTCCTTGGCAATAATTTCAATTAACTCGGATTTAGTCATTATAGTCGGATACCCAATTGAAATTGGGGACCGGTCAACCCGGCCCCCTGATCCTGCATCGCGATTAAGGAGTGGTCACCACTTTCATTCACTCGCCTTTGTTTTCCATCTGTTCTTTCAACAGATCACCCAAGGTCGGGGTACTGGAGGCGGCCTCTTTGGCATAACCTTTGATTGCGGCGGCTTCTTCATCTGCATCCTTGGCCTTTATCGAGAGTGAGATAGTCCTGTTCTTGCGGTCTACACCGATAAACTTGGCTTCGATCTGATCCCCTTCCTTCAACTCGCTTCGGGCATCCTCGACCCGATCCCGTGAGAGTTCGGAGGCACGGAGATAACCTTCAACCCCATCCGACAGATTGATCACCGCGCCCTTGGCATCGACCTCGGCGACGGCGCCCTTGACGATACTGCCTTTTTCATTGGCCGCCACGAAGCTGGAAAAAGGATCTTTGGCCAACTGTTTGATACCCAATGAGATCCGCTCACGCTCCGGATCGACCGCCAAAACCACGGTTTCCACCTCGTCACCCTTCTTGAACTTGCGAATGGCTTCCTCACCTTCATCATCCCAGGAGATGTCAGAGAGGTGAATCAGCCCGTCGATGCTGCCGTCCAGGCCGATGAAGATACCAAAATCGGTGATCGATTTGATTTTGCCGGAGACATGATCCCCCTTCTTATGGGTGACCGCGAACTCATCCCAAGGATTGGGCTTACATTGTTTGATACCCAGAGAGACACGGCGACGTTCCTCGTCGATATCCAGAACCATGACCTCGACCTCGTCACCCAAGGTGACTACCTTGGATGGATGCACATTTTTGTTGGTCCAATCCATCTCGGAAACATGCACCAGGCCTTCGACACCCTCCTCGATCTCCACGAAGCAACCATAATCGGCGATGTTGGTGACCTTGCCGAACAAACGGGTGCCTTCCGGATAGCGGCGGGCCAGATTGACCCAGGGATCGTCCCCCATCTGCTTGAGCCCCAGGGAGACTCGGTTACGCTCACGATCGAACTTGAGAACCTTGACGTTAATTTCATCACCAATCTCGACCACTTCGGAGGGGTGTTTGACCCGCTTCCAGGCCATGTCGGTAATGTGCAGCAGACCATCGATGCCACCCAGATCGACGAAGGCGCCGTAATCGGTCAGGTTCTTGACGATGCCTGTGATCTCCTGACCTTCCTGCAAGGATTCGAGCAGTTTGTCACGCTCTTCGCTGTATTCCTGTTCGACCACGGCGCGGCGGGAAACCACTACATTATTGCGGCGCTGGTCCAGCTTGATGACCTTGAACTCCAGGTCCTTGCCTTCCAGGTAGGCGGTATCGCGGACCGGACGCACATCGACCAGGGAACCTGGCAAGAACGCCCGGATATCGCCCAGTTCAACAGTGAATCCACCCTTGACCTTACCGTTGATCCGACCCACGATGGTTTCTTCCGCTTCAAATGCCGTTTCCAGCACCTTCCAGGCCTGATTGCGCTTGGCTTTTTCGCGGGAGAGTCGAGTTGCGCCAAAGCCATCTTCGACGGCGTCCAGAGCGACTTCCACCTGGTCGCCCACCGCGACTTCGATCTCACCATCCATGTTCAGGAACTGGGAGCGCGGAATAACACCCTCGGACTTGAGACCGGCATTTACGATCACCGAGTCGGATGTGATATCCAACACGGTACCAATCACGATAGAGCCGGGATTCAATTGGGTGCTAGAGAGACTCTCCTCTAATAATTCTGCAAAACTTTCGGTCATGGGTTTGGATTTCCTGCAGCGATAACGCTGCACTGACGTCCTTGTTGAAGGAACGTCATGTTGGTTAAAGGTTAAACACAGGGTCGGGTCAACCCGACCGGCTAAACAACCGGCTTCAAACCGGCTGTCGACCAACGTTCAGGACAGTTCCGGGAAAGCCCGGTAAACTTCCTGAAGAACCAGTTCGGTAACCTGTTCGATGGTCAGTTGGGTGGTATCCAACTGGATTGCTGAGTCAGCAGGTGCCAGTGGTGCCACTTTACGCTTGCGGTCACGCTCGTCACGTTCCCTTATCTCCTCAAAGAGATCGGCGAGATTAACATCCAACCCCTTTTCTTTCAACTGTTTATACCGCCTTGTCGCCCGCTCTTCAGGACTCGCGTTAAGAAAGATTTTGAGCTGAGCGTGGGGGAAAACCACGGTCCCCATATCCCTGCCATCCGCCACCAGACCCGGCGCTTGAGCATAATGGCGCTGCCACTCCAGCAAGGCCGCCCGTACTTCGGGCACCACGGCGACTTTCGATGCGGCGTTCCCTGCGGTTTCGGTGCGGATTGTAGTGGTTACATCTTCTGTGTTCAGGTAAACCTTTCCAGCGACAAAGGAAAGCGGCATGTTTTTCGCCAATTCCACGAGTTTTTCCACATTTTCGTTTCCAATGCCTGCACGATCGACCAGCAAGCCCAAGACCCGATAGATCGCCCCACTATCGAGCATACGCCAGTCAAGCCGTTTCGCGACACGCTCGGCAATCGTACCCTTACCAGAGCCGGACGGCCCATCGATGGTGATGATTCGGGGCATGTTCAAGCTCCCGCGGTTTCGCTGATCGACAGGCCGGCAGTACGCGCGAGCCGCACAAAACCTGGGAATGACGTATTCACATTGGCACAGTCGTGGATGCGGATCGTATGCGTAGCACGCAACCCTGCGATGGCAAACGACATGGCAATGCGGTGGTCACCATGGCTTTGTACGACGCCTCCCCCCATTGAACCGCCTTGAATCTCGACCCCGTCCGGCTTGGCCTCCGCCCTGACGCCCAATTGCCGCAGGCCGTCCACCATGACCTGAATGCGATCACTCTCCTTGACCCGCAACTCTTCCGCCCCGCTCAGCACAGTCTTGCCATCCGCGCAGGCCGCCGCAATAAAGATCGCAGGGAATTCGTCGATCGCCGAGGGCACCTGCTCCTCGGGTATGCGGATGCCCTGCAACCGGCTTGCCCGGACCCTGAGGTCCGCCACCGGCTCGCCACCGACCCGGCGTGGATTGAGGATCTCGATATCCGCCCCCATCAGGCGCAGAATATTGATCACCCCATCCCGGGTCGGATTGATCCCCACGTGCTGCAGGGTAATTTCAGAGCCGGCCGCGATTGCGGCGCCGACCATGAAAAAGGCGGCGGAGGAGATATCCGCCGGCACATCGATAAGGCAGGCCGTGAGTTTACCACCGCCAGTCAGGCAGACCCTGGAGCCTTTGCGCCGGATGGAATAGCCGAAACCCTCCAGCATGCGCTCGGTGTGGTCGCGGGTGGGGACGGGTTCGGTCACGCAGGTCTCCCCTTGTGCATAGAGCCCCGCCAGCAGGATGCAGGATTTGACCTGGGCGCTGGCCATCGGCAGTCGATAATCGAGGCCGGCCAGATGATTGTTGGGGGCGATCTTCAACGGTGCCCTGCCCCCTGCGGTGGTTTCGATTACCGCGCCCATGGCGGACAATGGATCGGTGACCCGCCGCATCGGCCGGCTGGACAGTGAATTGTCCCCCGTCAGGGTCACGCCGAAACCCTGACCCGCCAGCAAGCCGGCAAGCAGGCGCATGGAAGTGCCCGAATTACCCAGATCGAGCGGTGTGGCCGGGGCGTGCAGACCGTGCAGGCCGACTCCATGGATCACGACCTGCCCTGCCGTGGGTCCCTCGATACCAACCCCCATCTGCTGGAACGCCTTGAGCGTGGCAAGGCTGTCTTCACCCTCCAGGAAACCACTGATCCGGGTCACGCCTTGCGCCAGGGAGCCCAACATGATGGAGCGGTGGGATATGGATTTATCTCCAGGCACCCGGAGGATTCCCGCCAATCGGCCGCCCGGCTCGACTTGAAAACTGATGTTGTTCGCTACGCTCAAGACCCCTCCACACTTTTTGCTCGACGGTGGATATCTGTCGGATGCTTACCCGCAAACATTGACCCCAGGCAGACCAGCGCGAAGGCGCACAGCCGCCGTTACCGGATTAAACCTAGAAACGGCGGTTGACCGCGCCATTCCGAGAGTAATGTACTGATACGATGGTAATTTGTTTCAATTTGATGATTCACCCTTTAGGTGAGTCACGCCACGGGACGAATGGCACGTCCAACTGCCGATTCTAGGTTAAAATCCCTTAATTCTACACCCCCTGTCTCCCTTCACCATAGCCCGAGGAAAAGATTTCTGAGGCCCCGGTTAACGGAGCAGAGTCGAGCATAGCGCTTTACCTTGTGCGGATGGTGCCTTGTGATCCTGTTGCGCGGCCAGGCCGCGCATCTGTACCCGGAAATTGTTCACCGCGATAAAGAATTCCCGCATCATCAATACCCAGTAATACAATCCTTGCCGGGTCAGCCGATAGTCCTCTTGAGTCTCCTGCAAGGCGCCCAACCCTTTGAACAGCAGCAATTCTCTGTGAATAAGACGCCTGAAGCCATCCCCGTATTTGTCCCGCATGCGGGCTTTGCTCATGCCCCCACCGAACAGACTCATGAGAAAATCATATTCGGCCTGTTCCCTGAGGGTCAGCCGTCGACACGCCATGATGCCCGGCAGGCCCTGCGACACCAGTTCAAGATACTGCTTGATGGAAAAACTACTGGAGTAGATGGTGCCGTCCAGATAACTGAACGCACCGCTGCCGATCCCGACGTAATCATCCTGTTCAGTGATATATTCATCGATAATGGCGGGCTTGCCGAGTCTCGAAAAACACCAGGCGGTGGAGGGTTGATACTCGGGCATCAAGGCCTGGTAGATCAACTGATAGAGCTGCTGTTCCCGTTCGAAGTCCAATATCCCCATGCGTTTTGAGATCCTTTGGTGGGTCGGGGTGGCCGGCATCAGCGGATAATAGGAGATCTGATCAACCTGCAACGCCTTCAGTCGGGAGATATCCCATAATAGGGATTTACGCGACTGATGAGGGAAATTGAACATCATGTCCACATTGAAGGTTTCGAACTGACCCTGCGCGTGGCGTAATCTTTGCAGAATCTCGTTGGCACTGCCGTAGGGCCGCAAACGCTCCATCTCCTGCAACAAACCATCCTCGAGACTCTGCACACCCACCGACAACCGCTTCACCCCGACCTCGCGCATCCGGTCGATGACCGCTTGACTCAGGTGATTGGGATTGGTCTCGATGGAGATGCGCGCAATCCGGAACAGCTGTCCGGCAAGTTCCAGCAAGGCGGCAAGCTGATCGGGCAGCACGGTAGGCGTGCCGCCCCCCACATAGACCTCTGTAAAATCGTATCCTGCCTGGTGATAACAAAGCAGTTCCCGCCGCAAGGCCTGGAAATAGTCCAAGGCCCGCTCCCGATCGAACCTGATCCGATGAAACGAACAGTAAGGACAGAGCGATTCACAAAACGGGACATGAATATAGAGCAGATAGCGTTTATCTGACTGGGGTTTGGGATACTCCTTCAAGATAGGCCACAGCTGCAGGTGCCTGCCATTGAACCAGCGCAGATATTTCGACAACAGGGTATTGAGAATCGACACCATAAACATCCTGGTGAGTAATCTCACTGAGGGAATACGCACGAACAAAGCGTCGTATCCCGAAATATAAGTAATACACCTAATTGTAACCCGTGGTATCAGAAGGGCATGATTAATAAATGATGTGGTGATGAAGATAAATCAAGTTTCGGTTGACCTATGTCAGGTTGATGGCGCTTAGCTTGGATTATCGTTAACTGCTCGACGCATTCTTTGAGTAACAGTTTGCAGGGAATATCAGGGAAGGTATCTCGCTGTGATCTTAATCTGCAGCATCAAAATTAATATATTTTTTAACTGATTCTTGAATGATTACAGTGTATCGAATTGATTTGTTAAATTGATAGTAAATAGGAAGTTAATTCCTTAGTGACCCAAAAACAACGATGAACACACACACCAAATTCCCCCCCGTGCTATCCGGTGTATTGATCGGTTTGTCCATGATAGCGGCTTTCGTGATCGCAGGCAGAGGCATCGGCGCCAGCGGTTTCCTGACCCGCAGCATCGCCACGGTACAACACCAAATCGCCCCGGAGATCACGGAAAAGAGCGCCTATTTCGCCATGTATTTCTCCGGCATGAAACATCCGCTGGACAACTGGCTGACCTATTTCGCCGTCGGTCTGGTACTCGGCAGCCTGTTCATGGCCCTGGTGACCAAGAACTGGAAGCTCGAGGTGCTGCGGGGTGATCGCATCTCGAACCTCGGGCGACTCATGTGGGCCTTCGCCGGCGGGTGCTTCATCGGTTTTGCCGCCCGGCTCGCCCGCGGCTGCACCAGCGGCCAGGCCCTGGTGGGCGGCGCGGAGCTGATGGTGGGCTCCTGGGTCTTCATGCTGTGTATCTTTGCCGGCGGTTACCTGACCGCCTATTGGGTGAGAAAACAATGGATATGATCGCCCCCTTTGCCAAAACCGGCCTGATCACCGAGGCCCAGAATCTGTGGCTGGCCATCCCCACCGGCTTCCTGCTCGGTCTGTCCCTGCAGCTCGCCGGTTTTACCGACGGCCGCAAGATCGGCCGCGCCTTCTATTTCAACGATATCGACGTGCCGATCGTCATGTTCAGCGCCATCATCACCGGTATGTTGGGGCTCTGGGGACTGAGCCTGATCGGCTACCTCGACATCTCCAAGGTCTATTTCGTACCCACATATCTGGCCCCCGTCATGGTGGGAGGCTTACTGTTTGGCATCGGCATGGTCGTCGGCGGTTACTGTCCCGGCACGGCATTGGCCTCCGTGGTCAGCGGCAAACTGGACGCCTTGGTCTATCTTTTCGGTTTTTTTGCGGGCAGTCTGCTGTTCGGCGATCTCTACCCGGTTTGGGTGGACTTCTATAAGAGCGACTATCGCGGGTTTTATCGACTGGACGAGGTGTTCGGCACCTCCCTGGGGGGCACCATTCTGATCATGGTGGTGATCGCCGTGGTTGCGAGCCTGTTCATGCGGCAGGTGCAGCGTCAGATCTGGCATAATGTGCAACCGACTGCGTCTTTACTTCTCAAGTCCATTCAGTATGCCGTGGTTGGCCTGGCCTTGTTGGCGGCCACGCTGATGGCCTTTTTCCCCAACAGCGCATTCGTACCGAGCGAAGCCGTTGATGATTCTTACTACCTGGTTCCCAGGCTGGGTTCCGAGGCTCCGGCAGCGCAGCAAAAAATCGAGGCGGAGGCAGAATGAAGCGGCGAGAATTCATCAAACTTTCCAGCCTGCTGGGCACAACCGGCGCAGTCGCGCCATCCCTCTTTCTTGGTGGCTGTGCAAGCAAGCCCCTGCCGGGTGACGGGCTGGTCAGCAAGACCCCGACCATCTGCGATATGTGTTTCTGGAAATGCGCCGGTTTTGTTTATAAAGAAAACGACTCCGCCTGGAAAGTCGTCGGTAATCCGCAGGATCTGCACAGCGCCGGCCGATTCTGCACCCGGGGAACCGGCGGCATCGGCGCCTATCTGGATCGCGATCGCCTGAAGACACCACTGATCCGCCATGCGGGGAAAAACGGCCGGGAGACCTTCCGTGAGGCCAGCTGGGAGGAGGCTATCGATCTAATGGCCCGCAAGATGCGGGAGATCGCCGACCAGCACGGTCCGGACAGACTGGCCCTGTTACATCATGGCGCCGGCGCCCGGCATTTCGAGCACCTGATCCGCGCCTACGGCTCGGACAGTCATGCGGAACCCGCCTTCGCCCAATGCCGGGGCCCGCGGGACGTAGCCTTTCGGCTTACCTTCGGGGATGTCCTCGGCTCGCCCGAACGCACCGACATGGCCAACTCCGACTGCATTGTATTGATCGGCTCGCACATTGGCGAAAACCTGCACAACGGCCAGGTGCAGGAGTTGAGCACGGCGCTCACGCGCGATGTCAGCCTGATCACGGTCGACCCGAGGTTTTCCGTGGCGGCGAGCAAGTCCAAATACTGGCTGCCGATCCGGTCCGGTACGGATATTGCCCTGCTGCTCGCCTGGATGCAGGTGCTCATCGGGGAAGGGCTGTATGATCGCGAGTTTATCGCAAGCCATGCTATCGGTTTCGAACAATTGGCCGAGCATGTGCGCGGCTTCACCCCGGAATGGGCCTATCTGCAGACCGGCCTGAAACCCGCATTGATTCGGGACACCGCCCGGGAGATGGCGCGACATGCCCCCGCCACCCTGGTACATCCCGGCCGCCACACCACCTGGTATGGGGACGATACCCAGCGCGGCCGAGCCATGGCGATTCTCGCGGCCTTGTTGGGCTCGTGGGGCCGCAAGGGCGGGTTCTATATCCAGGAGACGGTGGATCTGCCTAAATATCCCCTGCCGGCCTATCCTGAGCCCGCCAGCGAATCCCACGTGGTGGCCCATGCCGGCCGTTTCCCGTTCGCCAACAAAACCGTGAGCCAGGCCCTGATCGAGGCCTCTGCCGGTCCCGAGGCCTATTACAAGGGCTGGATCGTCTACGGTACCAATCTGCCGGCCTCGATTCCGGGTATCCGTCCTACCCTCATTGAAGTGGCAAAGACCCTGGAATTCATTGCGGTAGTGGACACCATGCCCGCGGAGATCACCGGTTATGCGGATCTGGTGCTGCCGGAATGCACCTACCTGGAGCGCTATGACGTGCTGCGCAACTCGGGAGCGCGGGAACCATCACTGGCCCTGCGCATGCCCGCCTTCGAGCCCCGCCATGAGAGCAAGCCGGGCTGGTGGATCGCCCGCGAGATCGGTCTTGCGCTCGGCTTGGATAAGTACTTCCCCTGGCAGGATTATGCGGAAGTGCTGGACTGGCAGCTGCAGGAGGCAGGAACCTCCCTGGAAGAGATGCAGCGAGTCGGGGTCAAGCATTTCCCGCGTCAGGGGCCCCTGTATTACAGACCCGGCGAACAGCCGCACTTCTGGACTCCGAGTGGCAAGATCGAACTCTACTCCCAGCAACTGGCGGATGCCGGCTTCGATCCCATGCCTCGTTACACCCAACCGGTGGAACCCCCCGAAAACTATTATCGTCTGAACTACGGCCGCATGCCGGCGCATACCTTTGGCAAGACGACCAACAATCCGCTGTTGTTTCAGTTGGCGCCGGAAAATACGGTCTGGGTAAATCCCCTGGTCGCCAAGCAATGGCAACTGGAGAATGGCAGCTATGTTCGCTTACAGAATCAGGACGGCATCGTCAGCAACCCCGTGCGGGTACGCATCACCGAGCGCACCGGTGCGGATGCGGTCTTCATGGCCCATGGTTTCGGAGAACGTTCGCGTAAGCTGCATCTGACCTATGGGGCCGGCGCGGACGACTCGGAGCTGATGAGCCACATTCTAGTGGACCCGATCATGGGGGCGACCGGCATGCGTGGCAACTTCGTCACCCTAATCAAAGAAACAACGGGGGCGACCTAGATGACGCTTCAATATGCAATGGTGATCGACACCCGTCTGTGCATCGGTTGCGGCGACTGCGTGGTGGCCTGCAAAACCGAAAACAAGGTGCCGGTGGGACTGAACCGGGATTGGATCGTGGAGGCCACCTCCGGCACCTATCCGGAACTGCATACCGAATTCCGCTCGGAACGATGCAATCATTGCTCCCATGCCACCTGTGTAAGCATGTGCCCGACCGGCGCCAGTCATTATTGGCTTGACAGCAACATCGTCTTGGTCGACGCCCATAAGTGTACCGGTTGCAAGGCCTGTATCGCGGCCTGTCCTTATGACGCCCGGCTGATCATGCATCCGGAGGGCTATGTGGACAAATGCACCTTCTGCCATCATCGGGTAGCCCAGGGGCTCGATCCGGCCTGCGTCTCCACCTGCCCGACCCATTGCATGCATTTCGGCCTGCTCAACGATCCCGGCAGTCAGGTCAGTCGCCTGTTGCAGACCCGCAGCTATAAAACCCTGATGCCGGAGACCGGCAATCAGCCCAATGTCTACTACTTGATCTGAGAAGCGGCATGTTGGAAGAACTATTGGTCACCCCAAGATTCAATCCGAAGGTCGATCCTACCCTGGACATCTGGACCTGGGAGATCTCGGTCTATCTGTTCCTCGGGGGCCTGACCGCCGGCATCATCGTGTTCGCGGCCCTGGCGCTACTCAAACAGAAAGAGGGCCAGCGGAGCTTCTCCGCCGACAGTCTGGCGTTGTGGGCGCCGATCGCCCTCTCGCTGGGCATGACCACCCTGTTCCTCGACCTGGAACACAAGCTGTTCGTATTCCGCTTCTATACCACCTTCCAACCCACCTCCCCCATGTCCTGGGGGGCCTGGGTGCTGATCATCATCTATCCGGTGACCATTCTGCAGATCCTTTCCACTCTGCGGCAGGGTTACCCGCAGGCCGCCGGGCTGGTCGACCGCTTTGCCCTCGGGCGCTGGATCTTGGACCTGGCCAACCGTTACAAACGCCCCATCGCGATCATTGCAATACCGTCCGCCGTGGCCCTGGGTATCTACACCGGTATCCTGCTGAGCGCCTTCAACGCCCGTCCGTTCTGGAACAGCGGCCTGCTGGGGGTGCTGTTTCTGGTCTCGGGCCTGTCGACCGCCGCGGCCTTCGTGATCCTGATGGCCAAGGACAAAGCGGAAAAGCACTGGTATGTGCAGGTCGATATCGGCCTGATCCTGGTGGAACTGGTGATCGTGATCCTGCTGTTGATCAATCTGGCCACCGGTTCGGAACAACATCTGCAGGCCCTCGCCTATCTCACCTCGTTGAACGGTTACGCCCTGGCGTTCTGGATCCTGTTCATCGGCATCGGATTGCTGGCGCCGCTGGTGGTGGAATTCCTGGAATTGGTGAAAGAGCATCGGGTCATGGCCCTGCTGGGACCCATCCTGGTCCTGTTGGGTGGCTACGTACTCAGGCATGTCACGGTCAATCTGGGTCAGGAAACGGCCTGGCAGGATTATCGTCTGGAACATAATCCGCAACTGATGCAGCGGGTCAAGACCAATTACGAAAACGGGGAGTTTAAGTGAAATCGCATATTGATTCGAAAACCTATCTACCGAAACTGCTGATGATTTTTGTCGCCGCGCTTACGTTGGCCGGCTGCGATGATGAAAGCGCGGAACGAACCCTCTCCCTGGAATCCATCGCGCAGACCGCGGCAAGGAAAGAGGATCGGGTCACGGCTGAGCAGATGGCGGACTGGATCATCAGTAAGAAGCGGGATTATCGATTGCTCGACATTCGTGACAAAGGGGAATTCGCCGCTGGACATATCGAAGGGGCGGAGAATATCCCATTGGCCAGTCTGACCCTGCCGAATACCCTGCAGGCATTGCCTCGGGAACGCAAGCTGGTGATTTATGGCAATGGCTCGGAACAGGCGGCCAAGGCCAGTGTCATCCTGCGGGTCGCGGGTTTCGACGCCTATCTGCTGCTGGGCGGTTACAACCATTGGCAGGATCGGGTGTTGAATCCGGATATCCCGAAGGATGCGGCCGACGGAGAGGCGCCGGAGCAGGCGTTGCAACGGGCGATCAGCTGCTATTTCGCCGCCCCGGGGGAACGCACTGTAGGTGAACTGCCGAGCCCGGTACAACCGGCCAAGCCAGCGGGTTTCACCCCACCGCTGGCGCCTGCCGCCGGGGCAAAACGCCCGCGGGACGAAGGTTGTTGAGTGGTTTTCAGCAGCTGGCTTTTCATTACGTGGCTCGCCACAGGCAAAAGATATTGGGTTTGGTCTTAGCGCGCCTGTAGTCATTCCATCTCCAGACGCGCCGCGCTTTCTTAATCAGGCAGATCGACGTTCAGGATCCGCAGCATTTCGGCGGTACTGAACGGGCGGCTTGTCCCGTCGGCGGCCTGACCCTTGAGCGTTCCATCCAGCGAAGTCCAGGCGTCCGCGGGAAGTCCGTCCTGCAGGAGTTGGTTGTGCGGCTGGAAAATCCATTCCCCATCTCTGTTGTGTAACACACCCTCGCCCAGGGCCAGGGCCATGGAGGACCGATGACAGGACGCGCAGGATCTCGCGGCTCCGGTGGTATGAGGTTCGCTGAGCGCAAACAGGCGTTTGAACAGTGGCTTGTCCCAAGCCGGATGCTCGATCCGCATGATCATACCGGGGGTCACCGGGCGGATCCGATTCTGTGCATCCACCCCCAGGGACGGAAGTTGCGCGCGCACGTCCCAACGGGTCTCGTGCCAGCGACCTGGGGTTTCCCGCTGCAGCCGATGATCCCACTGACTGCCGGCCGGGTCATATTGACTATGACAACCGTAACATTGCGGGGCCCACTGACTGTGACAGGCGGAGCATTCCAGACGACGATGTTCGCCGGCATAGGGATGCTCTGCCTCACGGTAGTCCGGTATCGGCAGGGGCGTACCTCCCTGCTTGGGATGGAGTATACGACCGCCATCCGGACGAATCTCGATATGCCACAAGGGGGTGCCCTGACGCTGCGTGAGCGGTACCTGCCTTGTCGACAGATCTTGCGCTGCCAGATAGCGACGCAGTTCCGCGTATTCCGTTGGCCAGTCATGCAGGCTTACTCTGCGGATGGGAGGCGCATGGCAATCCAGGCATTGAATATCCACCGCCTGCTGTTTGAATCCGGTGTTGCCCCCTCCCCCCATGATGCCGGTCGAAGTATGGCAGTCGATGCAACTCATTCCGGCCTGGTGATGGATATCAGCGGCGACCCGCCTGACGGAACGACTATCCGTGAGCCAGAGAACATTGGCTGAAACTTGTTCGGTATCAGGTTCCGTTTCAGCCAGCCCCACATAATTCAAAGAAATCCTGCCGGAACGGGAATGGCAACCGAAACAACGGCCATCACCGACCTGCGCCGAGAGCCTGGGATGACGCTTGCCTTCCCGTTGCTGCAGATGGCAGGCAGAACAGCCTCCGCCCCTGAGCAGGGTGACGTCGGTCTCTGATCGATCCGCCGGATGGCTCAGGTGACAACTGGCGCAAAGCTTCCTCAACATGCTGTCGGCCGGTGAACCCCCGAGCGATGCCAGACCAGCGTCGATCCGGGGATGAGCACCCTCTCCCAGGGCCACGCGGGTCTTACGCACCAGGCCTTGCGCGGTGTTCATCAGACTATTACTGACATTGGCAGCCTGCCGGGGATGACAACTTGCACAGACATCAGGCTCCTGCCGGAGATCACCCGGTCGTGCGACCAGGTCGACATGGGCCGCAGGCAACTCCTGAGTAGCCCCGTTACCTGCATGGCAACTGGTACAGGCAACGTAGGCAAAAGGGTGCAAGGGTGAGAAATCCTCAGCCTGATAAGGGTGGCAACCGATGCAGGCATTGGGTAGATCATCCGCGGACATGCCATGGTATGAGGCCAATCCCAATCCCAAGCCAAGTAACAGGTTTAAATCTATAATCCAGCGCACCTATCGATCCTTATTCGGACTCAACTCGTTCGATTGGCATCATTTTATGTCAGAATCGCTTTCAACTGGCGCAGTATCAGCGTTCTGGCATGGAGTTTGCCCAAAAAGCATCGTTTTCCCGAGTGGAGGTGGGTGGACGCTGCGGGGCTAAGTAGTTGCCGGGTCCATCGGGGTAGCTGGGATAATTGCCGGGTACATCGGGGTAACTCGGATAGTTGCCGGGTGCATCCGGGTAGCTGGGATAGTTGCCGGGTGCATTGGGGTAGCCTGGATAGTTGCCGGGTGCATCCGGGTAGCTGGGATAGTTGCCAGACCAGCGTCTGGACTGCCTAGCCTGATCCAGAGGTCGAAAACGGTAATTCATACCCCCCTGGGCCGGGATAGGGAATTGGGTCGTGGGATCCTGAGAGGTTTGGTTTGGCATCGCGGGATAGTCACCCTGCTGCCCGGACATCGAATAGGGATCCTGATAGCGGCTGCGCGTTTCCCCTCTGGACTCCGTGGGCCGGAAGCGGTGAATATTCGGCTGGTTCGGATCACCCCGGTAATCACTCCCGGGATAGGTAACACCACCGGGAGATGTCAATGGGCCCCGATACTGTGCTGGTTCACTCCATGCGGGAGGTTGCTGTCATTCCCGTGTCCAGGTCTGGGAATTATCCTCCTCTGCGTGGTCCGGTTTTAATCCTCTCTGGGTCGGTGATTCATCACCACGAAAGACGAAATAACCGATAACGACAGCCAGAATGATGTAGAGAGGCCAGGATCTAAATAGTCTCATTGGATGTAACACACTAGAATTTCGTCCAAAATCTTCCGCCTATGGATCAACTATAGACAACCAGTACCAGATAGTTAGCCAATCCCTCGTTTGCCGGACTAGCCGCACTTCGCCAACTGGAGTCTAGCCAGATGACGCACCGGGCTACTCCCAGGATAAAGATGCTCCGCGTAAACCCAGGCAAGAATGTGTGAATGCGCACTCTGGCGCAATCATCATTTTCGAATACACTTAACGCCATGCGCAACTCCCACATCTGGTATTTCCTGACCTCCCTGGTCCCGATGAGCCTTGCCCTGCAGGCCGAAAGCCTGGTCGAACTCAACGACGGCACCCGAATTGTCGGCGAGGTGGTATCGGCCTCCCAGGGACGTTATCTGATCCGTTCGCTTACCCTGGGTGAGGTCGAGCTCGATGAAGCATCCATCCAAACCATTCGACCCACTGGAAACGGCGTTTCAAATGAAAATCACCGGCTGGAATTGGCAACCATTCAGCAAAAAATCGCCAATTCGCCGGAATTGATACAAATGATCTCCGCCTTACAGTCTGACCCTGGACTGCAAGAGGTGCTGAACGACAGGCATCTCCTCGAACGGGTTCTAGCCGGTAACATGGAAACCGTGATGCGTGACCCGCGCGTCCTTCGTCTGCTTGCTAATCCATCCGTTCAGGCAATCATTGGAAAGGTTAACGGACCAATAAAGCAGGCAGGATTTCAGAACTGCTGGCAACTTCGGCTCAGCCGGCCTCACGGGTTGGCTGATCCAGATTTCGCTCCAACAGCTCAACCACATCCTGAAACTGGGCCCGATTATTGTCACCCATTGCCGATAAGGTGCGATGGGCTTCCAAAATAGTCTGGACCATGTCAGGACCCGTATTGTCGTGCAACCCCAACTCCCGGCTGTTCAGCATGGCATGAGCGGATTCGTCGACGATATCGAAAACCTCGTCAAAGCCGATTGAAAACAGCAGGTCGTTGATATCCTCCTGGGTGGAAACCAGGGTAACCTTGGGTGCCCGACACTTTTCCATTCGTTTCGCAATAAGCGCCAGCAATCCCAGATTGGTACTGTCTATCGACTCCGCCTCCCGCAGGTCCACGATAAAGCCCTGTGGAGAGACCCCATCGAAGAGACCCTCGACGAACCTGTCCAAGGAAGCACCGATCGTGTAACGGATCTTGCCCACGTACTTGAGCACATGGATGCCGTTATTCGTGGCGTAGAATACTTTGCTGTCAGACATTTGCGGTATGCCTTGTGATGGCTAGCATGGTGACGTCATCAACCAGCTCAGTATCTACCGCCAAACCGAGACCCTGTGTGATGTCATCAAATATGGTTTCCGTGCTCCCGACCCAGGTAAGCAGATCATTGTAGCACTCTTTGTTTGATTTTTCGGGTAACAATTCGAAGATCCCGTCCGACAACAACAGAAGCATAAAATTCTTCGGTATTTGAATGACATGGGTAGGAAACTGGACAGTCTCGAAGAGACCGACCGGTCGGCTCCTGCAATGAATCGGTTGGGCTTGACAACCATCATAGAGTATCGGGTAAGGGTAATGTCCCCCGTTACTGGCAAGGATTCGATTCTCGACGTATCGATGAGCCCGTAAAACATCGTAATATATTTATTCAATACCTGTCGATTCAATTCCGTATTGATCTTTTCCAACGTCAACGACGGCGACAAAATGGTGTCGTCGTCACCATCCTCGAAGGCGTTGACCATCTGCAGCATGATGGTCTTGATCATCACCGTCAGGAATGCGGAGCCCGTATCATGTCCTGACACATCGATCATATAAAAACCGATATAGCGGTTGTCGACAGGAAAATAATCAACGAAGTCCCCACTCAGGTACATGGCGGGATAGAGCCGATGTCGGAAGGCATATCCCCCCAGCACCTGATGCGGCTTGGGAAGAAGTCTGGTCTGCACCCCGCGTCCTGCCTGCTGATCCGCTTTCAACTGCTCGAGTGCATTTTTCAACTCCCGGTTGACTTGTTCCAGTCTACGTTGATATTCCCGGTTTTCCACGAGCAGACGGGCCCGATCCAGGGCCTTGACGATGGCGGATTCCAACACCTGCATATCCGGGATGGGTTTAGTGACGTAATCCCAGGCGCCCCGTTTCAATGCCTGAATGGCATCGGCGATCATGCCGGCGCCCGAGACGATGATCACCGGTGTATCCGGGGATATCCGAGTAATTTCCTGCAGGACCTCCAAACCATCGATTTGGGCATTCTGAGGTCACACAACACCAGATTCGGCTGCCGCTCCTTAAACAGGTTGAGACCCTCCAGCCCGTCTGCTGCCTGCACCATCTCGTAGCCGCTGTCTTCCAGATACGCCACGATATTCATGCGCACGGTGGGATCGTCCTCGATCGTCAAAATACGTATTTTTTCAGTCATTTGTCATATTTACTGAAGTCGAGTGATCTGATCGCATCAGCAATCGGTCTCATGTCGGTCAAGGGCTTGTGGAAGAGATGGTCAGCGCGGATCCCAAACCGTTGCAAGTCGACTGGCACGCGGTAATCGATCGATCCCGTATGGATGATGAAACGCATGTCAGGATGCAACTCATGGATCAGTCGGATAGTGGCATTACCATCCATACCCGGCAACCTCATATCCATGATACAGACATCAAAAAGGCGTCAGCTTCCCGAGGGTATCAATGGCTTCTTCTCCCGAAGCAGCCGTAACCACGTCCAATCCCTCGTCTTCCAGGAAAACCCGCAGACTGGAAGCGATCAGAATTTCGTCATCAACGATCAGTACGCGTATTGTCATCTCGATGGCCAGCCCTTGTTACAGGCAATCTGATAACGAACCGAGCGCCTTTACCCGGTACAGAATCCACCGAGATCGTACCCCTATGTTGATCCGTAATGATGTAGTAAGACACTGATAGGCCTAACCCTGTTCCAACCCCGATGGGTTTAGTGGTAAAAAATGGTTCAAATACCCGCCGTTTCGTTTGCTCATCCATGCCAGGTCCCGTATCTTCGATTTCGATCCGAATGGCATCTTTCTCTTGGGCGCTTCTCAGATAGATGAATTGCTCATTGGCGCTATCCACCTCCGCCATGGCATAGGTAGCGTTTTTTATCAGATTGAGCAACACCTGTTCAATCTCGACCCAATCACAGAACACCATAGGAAGTGTCGGGTCATATTCCTTGATGATATTTATCTTCTTGAAATCATAAGTTTTTTTCAAATCATAATCACTCGAGGCGATACGCACCACGGTATCGAGAAGCTCATTGATCGAAACCTGGGTAAATTCAGATGTGCTGCGGCGGCTGAATGCGAGCATGTCTGCCACGATGCGGCCCGCGCGTTGCGCAGCCTCACGAATGCCTTCCAAAAATTCCAACACACCCCGCCTCGCGAGAAAACGGTTCATCACCTCGAGGTCCAGACCGAGTTCTTCCGCCGTCGTCTTGTTTTCCGGGAGATCCGGTGAAACCCGTCGAAGGATGTTCTGACTGCTCTGCAGGATGCCGCTGAGGGGATTGTTGATCTCGTGGGCCATACCGGCTGCTAATCCGCCTACCGTGAGCATTTTTTCACTTTGAACCATCATCTGTTCGATGTGAACCCTTTGTGTAATGTCATCGATTCGGATAACCGCACCACGCGCACCGACGGCATGGAGCGGGTAGATCATAATTTCTGAAAAACAAGGTTGACCTTTACACCGAGTCACATACCTTTCAATAAACGTGGGCGATCCGGTATTGATCGCATCCATGAGTTCAGGCACCAATGGAGCGTAAGCGGGCATTGCTTGTGAAAAAGGCTTACCGATAACTGCAGCAGGAGTCTGTCCGGACATCTTCTCTGCTCCCATGTTCCACATCGATATCTTACCGTTGGCATCGACCCCCACCAGGGTCGACGGCATGGAATCGAAGACGTTTTTAAGATAAGCACGTGTGGTTTCCAATTGATCGGCGGTCTCCCGGAGACGCCGATTGACCCGGTCCAAAGCCAGCGCTTTGTGCTTTCTCTGTAAACTGAGCCAGGACATCCGCCAGAACGCAAGGCCGATCAGCAACAGTCCCGGGAAGAGTTGCCAGCGCAGCCGGCTGATGCTTGCATCGATGGAGCCCAGGTCCTTGGTGAATAAGACCAGGGCCAAGCCACTATAGGAATACTTGATTCTCTCCTCGAGACTATAGGGACGCAATGCCTTATCGGCGCGCAGATAATGGCCGAGAACGAATCCATTCGCAGCCGTGACCTTCAACTCATGGGTGTAACTGATCTTTTCACCCCAGGATTTGACCAGGGAATCGAGATGTTCAAAATTCTGCTGTTGCAAGGCGTCAGTAATAAGCAGTTTGATAAACTGGATATCTTCTTGGGCGTTTTTCTTGGCGGTATCCAAGAGACGCCTCTCCTGTTGTTCAAGAACAGCGAATATTGCAACCAGCAGCAACAGCATCAACAATGACCAGCCCTGCCCAGGTAGACCGAACTGAGTAATTTTCGGGTTTCTTCGACATTACTCAACGCCATGCAACTGCAATACCTTCATGACAGTCCGCAGGTTGTCATAATCCTTGTCCTCGACCGGCACCAATGCGCTCGTATTCTGCTTTATGCCATGCAATATCTCCAGACCTTCCGGGGTTTCCGATAAACGAAACAGCGCGCCTCTGATTCTGTCAACAAATTCGGTGGGAGCATCAGAGCGAGCCACGAACAGATGCTCGGAGAATGGGATCACTTTCTGCGAAGGCTCGTAAACCCAGTGGTCTGAATAAGTCCATTATCTCTTCTTTGACGGCCCCCGCATCGAAGGCTCCGGCCAACACCGCCAAAGCCACATTGGTATGACTGCCGAGAAACTGGTAGCCAGCCAAGTCACCAACATCAATCCCGGCCTGCAGCATCATATACCGGGGTACAAGATAACTCATCGTGGAGTCAGGATCACCAAAGGCGAATTGTTTACCACGCAAAGAGTCAATATCGGTGATATCACTCCCCTCGTTAGTGACTAAATACCCGTGAAACAGCGGCTTACCATTGATCGCCAAACGTGCCAGGAGTGGTTTTTTTCCATATTCTTCGACCATATGCACATAGGTCGCAGGACCCATATAGGCGATATCCACCTTGTCCTGTCCAATGTAGGCAATATGTTCGGCATAATTCGGACCAACACGCACCACGACATCTCTAGCCAATATGGTCTGCAGATAGTCCGCCAGGGGCTGGAATCGTTTTTTCAGTTCGGCTAACGGCAGATAGGGATGCACTGCCAGCACGATCGGGCCCTGGTCCGCTCCAACAGTCTGCATTGCCGGTAGACTGCACAACAGCAAAAGAAAGAGGTAAAAAAACACCCCCCTATTGATGCTTTGCATAAATATTCCTTGTCTGTTCAGGAACTTTGCACACCGAATCAGCATTTGTTACCAAACCATGTATGGTTAGAGCAAGCTGGCAAAGCCGGTTGGACGCTCGATTGCAGAAGTATAGTCGTTCCATATCATGAGTCCCCATTCATGCTGAGTAATCAGACTGGTCAAAATCCCAGTTGATTAATCATACAGCGCAGATCCAACGGACCGGCCGGGTGCGAGTTGATGGGAGCCTCGGCGGCGGGATGCCGCCGTGGGACTTACAGGGTGGTTTCACCGCATATCCCGGCAACTCACAACCGGTCGATGTACGCCCACTGAACTTTGTGACTCCCGACCAGTAAAATTATAATTTATTGATTTTGTTAGTTTCAGATGTGCGGTCACGGAGCGGGCTGAGGCGCCAATCATCAAATCGTATGCCATTAAATTTGAGCAACAACATGGATAACAGCTGGGGAAGACCTTATTAACACAGACATTCCTGCAAAACAGGACCCATCTCGCTCCTGGCGGAGTGCAGCATCAAGTTTTTGAAGAAATTATAAAATGAAGGAAACAGAAAATCGCAATGATAGACTCACCAACCTGCAGAGGCGCCCGAAGCACCCTTACCCGGAATCCTTGCCCTGAACATACACAGCGGCATGGTTTTGGTCGAAAAACTTAAGACTACCACAGAGATCCCGCAAGGCACACCTGATCTGCATGCAAATACTCACGCAACCATTCATATGCCAGCTACTCAAATCTACCTGAACCAATCCTTGATTGAGTTGGTAAAAAAGATCCAGCATGATGCGATCGATGCTTTTCATCGCCGTCTGCTGATCCTCTCAGGAGCCGACGCTTGGTGTCGAAACATGGCAGCCGGGATTGTACGGGAGCTGCCATGCCACAATCCGCTCTGGGTTGGTCATCCCGTAATGCATGACATCCCCCATCTGCTGAACCCTCAATGTTCGACGCTTCTGGGTTCAGAAACCGATTTATTGGTGTATGACGCCTTCAGTGGTTTCGATGTGGATGCTTTCGGCGCCCTGAGCGGCACCCTGGTGGGAGGCGGCATCCTGATCCTGCTGACCCCGCCACTGGAGAATTGGTCAAACTACCCCGATCCGGAACATATCCGGATGACCGTAGCGGGACTGCCTCGTGCTGCGGTAACCGGCCACTTTCTCGGCAGACTCGCTCGACTTATCAAGGCTGACCCTTCAGTAATCCGTGTTGAGGAAGGCGGCGAGATACCTGTCCCCAGAGCAAACGAAATCCTGGCTCACGTAGAGAAGTCGACAGACCAGGAATGCCGAACCTCCGATCAGTCGGCCGCGGTGCAAGCAGTGCTGCATGTGGTCACCGGCCATCGCCGCAGACCCGTGGTGCTGATCTCGGACCGTGGCAGGGGCAAATCCTCCGCCCTCGGCATTGCGGCAGCCAGGCTGCTCAAAATCGGCAGACAGCAAATCCTGGTCACCGCACCCAGCCAGAAAGCAACCGGCGCCCTGTTCGAACAGGCCGCCAGACTATTGCCCGGAGCAAGAGCCGGCACAGGCTCACTGCACCTGGACCAGGCCGGCATCAGCTACGTGGCGCCCGACCAGCTGTTGCAATCGCCCCCAGAGATCGGATCTGCTGCTGGTGGACGAAGCCGCTGCCATTCCCACCCCTTTGCTGGAGGCGTTACTGGATCACTATCCACGCATCGCCTTCGCCACGACCGTGCACGGTTATGAAGGCACCGGTCGCGGCTTTGCCCTACGCTTTCGCAAGGTATTGGATCACCCGTTTTCCCCAATGGCGGGAGCTTAAACTGGAGTCTCCCATCCGCTGGGCGCGCGGCGATCCGCTGGAAGACTGGTTGTTTCGCGCCCTGGCATTGCATGCCTCACCTGCACCGGATGAAGTCATAAACGACAGCCAGGCAGAACACTGCAACTTCGAGATCCTGGATCGTAAGCGGCTGGCAGAGAATGAAGATGATCTCACCGATCTGTTCGGCCTCCTGGTGCTGGCCCACTACCGCACCACACCCTTTGATCTGCGGCATCTGCTGGATGGCCCCAATCTGCGTGTTTTCGCCCTGAGGTTCCGGGCAAGGATCGTGGCGACGGCGTTACTGGCGACGGAAGGCGGATTCGATTCCACAACCGCGCAGGCCATCTGGGCCGGTTATCGCCGGCCCCGTGGACACCTGCTGGCTCAGTCCCTGGCCGCCCATGTGGGTCTGGTGGACGGCGCTCGTCTGCGCGGTGGCAGGATCATCCGTATCGCTGTGCATCCCACCCTGCAGCAGCGAGGCCTGGGCTGTCGACTGGTGCAGGAGATCCTGCATTTCGGCCAGGCAAACAGGCTGGATTATCTGGGATCGAGCTTTGGTGCCACCACCGAACTGCTGGAGTTCTGGCGCAAGAATCGCTTTCAGCCGGTACGGATCGGACTGCGTCGAAGCGCCAGCAGCGGTGTGCAATCGGCCCTCATGCTGCAGCCCATCAGCCCGGCCGGCGAACGGATCTTCCAAACCGCCCGGGAGCGTTTTCAGCGCCAGCTGCCGCATCTGTTGGCCGATCCCTTGAGGGGTATGGATGCCGAACTGGCCGCCATATTGTTGGTTCACGCCCTGCCCGCTTCAGAACTCCCTTTAAACGAAGTCGACTGGCTCGATCTGATCGGCTTTGCCTTCGGGCAACGGGCTTATGAGAACTGTCTGATGGGGCTCCAAAACCTGTGTCTCCGGGCACTGGCTGACTCTCTGTTGGGAACGGCACAGGCCCGGCTGCTGGTCATGAGGGTGTTACAACATCGGGATTGGACCGAGTGCGCCCGATACCTGCAACTGGCAGGACGGACAGCGGTCGAGACTCAGTTACGCCGAGTCGTGGGGGAGCTTACCCTTCACTATGGGGATGACGCCACTCGTGCCTTGGCCTTCAGGATGCAGACGCAGTCACCCGAATGATCTCCACCGGCGTGCCTTTCTTGTGCTGTCTGGGCCATACCGCATATTGACCCGCAGCCAATGGCTGTAAACGGTGTCGGTTGATCACGGACAGGGCCTCATGGGAGAGATCGAGCACCGGCAGGCGCCGGCGGGTGCCCGCCACCGATAGCGTCACACTATGCTTGAGCTGATCCGCGATCCATGCAGGGGTCTTGCTGGTGACCAGGCTGAACTGGCTGTAGTCCCATCGCAGCAGGTCTCGCAATACCGGATCTTCCTGCAACAGGGATCTGAGGAAGCGGCAGATCAGGGCAAACAGGCTGTCAGGTTGCAGGTTGTCCCGGGCAACGGCCTCGCCCTCGGTAGACAACAGGGCGTCGAAGCAATCAGCCACCCGATCCGCGTAATGCACGGACACCAGCCGGCTCAGAGTTGTTTTCAGATAGCTGCTGTTCCATAACCGTTCCAGCAGTTCCGCGTAGAGCTTAAAGCGGGCAATCTGGCGGAAGCTCAGCCGTGGATGGGACAAGACCTCGTAAGGAGGCTCCCGATCCCAGCGGTAGCCAAGCCGGGCAGCCTGTTCCCGCAAGGGGGTCCCGGGCAGCAACTTGAGGGTACCCAGTTGCAGATGCTCCGCGTGCAGCATAAATACCCGATTGAGGGAGTCCCGACAATGGGCCGCATCCTCCCCGGGAAGCCCCACGATGAGGTCGAGATGCACCGGGTGCAGGGCCATCTCCACCAATTCCCGGATATTTTCCAGGGCTCGCGGGACTTCCATGCGCCGATCAATGGCCTGCAGCACCGGCTCCGACAGGGTTTGCAGGCCAATCTCGAACTGGAACTTGCCGGGAGAGGCCCGGCGGAAGACCGCCATGGCCTCCGCCGAGATCCGATCCGGGTTGAGTTCGAGATGAAAGCGCAAACCCTCCGAAGTGGCGGCAAACCGTTCGAGCAGTTTTACGGTGCGCACCCTGCCGAGGTGGAAACTGCGGTCCAACAGTTTGATCACCTTGTTCTGCAGACCCGCCAAGACCGCCAGATCCGCCTCGATGCGCTCGAGCGGGAAGGCGCGCAAGCGCTCAGTGGCGCTGCCGCAGAAGCTGCACTTAAAGGGGCAACCACGGGAGGTCTCCCAGTAGATCAAGGGCTTGCTGAAATCCGCGCACCATTGGATATACGGCTGCGGGAATCATCTCGACCGGCATCGGCTGTGACCGATTACGCCGAATCACCTCTCCCTGTCGATAAACCAGCCCCGCAACCGCCCCGAGATCCCCCTCTCCAGTGAAATACCAACGCAGCAGATCTCGCAAGGCCACCTCGCCCTCTCCATCGATCACGAAATCAATCTCGGCATGCTCTGCCAGCAGTTCCTCGCCCCTGGGCCCCGCTTCCGGACCACCCAGCACAATCAGGGTTTCGCCCAGCAATTGGTCCAACACACCCGCCAGATGCAGGGATGCCTGGATATTCCACAGGTAGGTGGAAAAACCGATCACCGCAGGCGCCAGCGCCACCAGTTGCTCCAGCAGAGCTTGTTGACTTTTGTTTACCAGTGATTCGAAAAGTATGAATGTTTCCGCCGAAAGTCTCATCCGCCAAGAATGCCGCAATGGATTGCAGGGCCAGTGACGAGTGACTGTAACCGGCGTGTAAGGCCACCAGGGCAATCGGACGTCGCGGCTGATCTATTCTCCAATAACTTATTCATCCGATATGCTTTTTGTATGATGAATCCCTCTTAAAAACCATTGGGATCAGGGTAAACTCGCATTCCAATTGGCTTGAAGATTATTATTTTTTTCTCCTTGGCCACAGAATCGTTCCATCTAATCCGATGGTTACTTAAGGAATATCAATAAGTTAACATTTTATCTAGTTGCCGTCATGATGATTGAAATTTAACGTGTTACGATTATCAGCATCAGTAAGCTGAAGCGCATTTCAGACAATCAAGACCACCATGATATCGCAGGACTCAGCATGTTCGACCTCGGGAAGACACGCATTGGCATACTCGGTCTGGGTTATGTGGGATTACCCCTGGCAGTGGAATTCGGCAAGAAATATCCCACTGTCGGTTTTGATGTCAAAGTAAGCAAGAATCCATGAACTGTAGAGCGGGGCAGGACAGTTCGCTAGAGGTCGAACCCGCAGAACTGCAGCAAGTCCCTTACCTCAATTTCACCAATCAACTGGATGACCTGCGGGATTGTAATATCTACATCGTCACTGTCCCAACCCCGATCAATCAACACAAACAACCGGATCTCATCGCGTTGCTCAGCGCCAGTAATGCCATTGGTGGAAGGTACTCGAAACCGGGAGACATCGTCATCTTCGAATCCACGGTCTATCCCGGCGCCACCGAGGAGGACTGTGTGCCTATCATAGAGGCGGTATCCGGGCTTGTCTGCAATCAGGACTTTTTCGTCGGCTACAGTCCCGAACGGATCAATCCGGGGGATAAGGAACACCGCCTGTCCACGATAAAAAAGGTAACCTCGGGATCGACCCCGGAGGCGGCTGAGTATGTAGACCAACTCTATCGCAGCATCATCACCGCCGGCACCCACAAGGCCAGCAGCATCAAAGTCGCAGAGGCCGCCAAGGTCATCGAGAATACCCAGCGGGACGTCAATATCGCGCTGATCAATGAACTGGCTCTGATCTTCAACCGACTAGGACTTGATACGCTCGAAGTCCTTGGAAGCGGCTGGCACCAAGTGGAATTTCCTGCCTTTTCGTCCCGGCCTGGTGGGCGGCCACTGTATCGGGGTGGACCCCTACTATCTGACTTACAAGGCGCAGGCGATCGGGTATCAACCGGAGATCATTTTGGCGGGACGCCGGCTGAATGACGGCATGGGCGTCTATGTCGTGCATACCGTGGTGAAGATGATGATGCAACGGGGCATGGCGACGAGTAACAGCAGAATCCTGGTGCTTGGGCTGACCTTCAAGGAGAACTGCCCCGATCTGAGAAACACCCGGGTGGTCGATATCGTCAAGGAATTCGAAGATTATGGCGCCACCGTTGATGTCTATGATCCCTGGATCGATCCGGCAGAAGCACGTGCATGAGTATGCCATTACACCCATCGAACAAACTGGAGGAAGGGCAATACCAAGCCGTCATCCTGGCCGTGGCCCATAAGCAGTTCGCCGAGCTGGGCAGCGCCAAGATCAGAGCCTTGTGTAACAACAACGGTATCTTGTTCGATGTAAAAAATCTCTTGCCGGCCAAAGATGTCGATGGCCGTCTATAGCACTGCGGCAATACGGACCACACACAATGAATCGTTACGAAGAACTGAAACAAGATCTCCTCGTCACTTCCTCCACCTGGTTGATTACCGGAGTTGCCGGTTTCATTGGTTCCAATCTGCTGGAGACTCTGCTGCGTCTCAACCAAAAGGTGGTGGGACTGGATAACTTTTCCACCGGATACCCACACAATCTCGACAAGGTCCAATTCGAAGTCTCGGCTGAACAATGGTCCAACTTCAGCTTTATCGAAGGGGACATTTGCTCATTGGAAGACTGCAGACAGGCCAGTGAGGGTGTCGACTATGTGCTCCATCAGGCCGCCTTGGGCTCGGTGCCCCGCTCACTGGAAGACCCCATCCCACCAATGCAAGCAACATCAGCGGTTTTCTGAATGTGCTGGTTGCCGCCCGGGATGCGAACGTCAGGCGCCTCGTCTATGCGGCATCCAGTTCGACCTATGGGGATCACACGGAACTGCCCAAGGTCGAAGATCGCATCGGCAACCCCTTGTCGCCCTATGCGGTAACCAAATTGGTCAATGAATTGTATGCGCAGGTCTTTGCCCGTTGTTACGACTTCAAAACCATCGGTCTGCGTTATTTCAATATCTTTGGCAAACGCCAGGACCCAAATGGCGCCTATGCCGCCGTCATTCCGAAATGGGTGGCGGCCCTGATCGAAAACAAGGAGGTTTACATCAATGGTGACGGTGAAACCAGTCGTGATTTCTGTCATATCGACAATGCGGTCCAGGCCAATCTCCTGGCGGCTACTGTGCAAAACCCCGAGGCCGTTGATCAGGTCTTCAATGTGGCGGTTGGCGACAGGACCACGCTCAATGAACTCTATGAAATAATCCGCGGTCTTCTGTTGGTGGATTTCCCACAACTGGAAAATGTCAATCCGACCTACCGGGATTTTCGTCCAGGCGACGTTAGACATTCACTGGCGGATATCAGCAAAGCCCATGAGCTGCTGGGCTACGAACCCACTCATCGCATCGATGCAGGGCTCAAGGAGGCCATGGACTGGTACCTGGCCGATTTAAAGGTATTGTCTCACTAAAGTATTATCGTGAATCCGACTGACTCAACATTCGACAGGAATCCCCATGAGAGTTTTAATCACCGGCGGTGCCGGCTTTATCGGTTGTGCGCTCGCCATCCGATTACTGGAACGTGGAGATGAGGTCATCAACATCGATAATCTCAACGATTATTACGATGTCGAACTGAAAAAGGCCCGTCTCGCCCGCATCCTCGAGTATCCGAATTTCATTGATCTGCGTCTGGCTCTGGAGGACCGGGAGGGGGTCGCCGATTGTTTCAGTCAGTACCGTCCTGCACCGGGTGGTCAACCTGGCTGCCCAGGCCGGGGTCCGCTACTCCCTGGAAAACCCTCTCGCCTATATCGACTCCAATCTGCTTGGCTTCGGCAATATCCTCGAGGGCTGCCGACACCATGGCGTGCAGCATCTGGTGTACGCCTCCAGCAGTTCCGTGTATGGCGCCAATACCTCGATGCCGTTTTCGGTGCACGACAACGTGGATCATCCGGTGAGTCTGTATGCGGCCACCAAAAAGGCCAATGAACTGATGGCCCATACCTACAGCCATCTCTACCGGCTACCGACCACCGGACTGCGTTTTTTCACCGTCTATGGTCCCTGGAGTCGCCCAGACATGGCGATGCTCAAATTCGCCCATAAGATCATGCGGGGCGAACCGATCGACGTATACAACTACGGCAAACACAAACGGGACTTCACCTACATTGACGATATCGTGGAAGGCGTTGTCGGGTGCTCGACCGGATTCCGGTACCCAATCCGGACTGGAGCGGCGACAAGCCGGATTCCGCTACCAGTACCGCTCCCTATCGCCTGTATAACATCGGCAACAATGAACCGGTGGAACTGATGCGTTACATTCAGATACTGGAGGAGAGCCTGGGCAGACCGGCGAAATTCAACATGCTGCCATTACAGGATGGGGATGTGGTTGCCACCTATGCGGACATTACGGACTTGATTGCCGATACGGGATACAAACCCGACACCAAACTGGAGGACGGCGTAGAAAACTTCGCCAAATGGTTCCGGGAGTATTACGGTTATTAAGCCCTTTTAGCTATTGACCGGGGTGTCTTGAAAAACGGCACCCGTTCCCGCCCCGCCGACCCGCGAACCGGGATGTATTGATCGCGTGTCTCGATCCTGTGCCAGTATTTTCGAGACGCTTAATAGAGAGGTTCAGGAGAAAGCGTGTTGGCTGCTGACGTGGAAAAACGGCCTTGGAAGGACTCTCGCACGAGCCTTCAACAAAGAAAAAGCGAGGAACGAAAACCCAGGAGGCAATTGGGAGTTCATTCCTCGCTCTAGACCAGCGCATGTCACGGAAACGACCAACCGTGTGCGTCGAGAAGTAGAATATCGACAGTGAGTCGGCCGTTCATTGACTCCAGGTCAAGCTAACCGTGAAGATTCACTCCGTCTTTCAAGGGTGAACAGTATAACCAATTGTTTTACATGAAGTAATTATCCTTGTACTTCACTTATCGAGGCCAGCCCACCACACAGCTGCAGCAGACGTGGAATGAATCGGCGAAATTCCAGGCTCATCAGACTAAACGACAAATCAAAAAGCACCACCTCATCCTCGGACTCCGCGTCGGCCAGCTGTTCCTGCAGGATATCGAGAAACTTGATCCGTTTGATCGCCAGATCGGCTTCGAGCACGCAGGAGATCCGATCGTCCCATTGCACAGCTACTTTGACGACTTGTTTACCCGCCGCGAGATGGGCCTGAATCTCACTGGCTGTCAGGTCCTCACCTGAGCAACGAATGACACCGCCCTCTTCCGCGGAATCCCGCAACTCGCAACTGTCCAGCAAGACGAAATCGGCGTACCGGGTCGGCTGAGTCACCCATTCAGTCAAGATCGCGGCGGGTGCGATGGCGGTTTCGAATGGACGCACCGGCAAACTGTCCAAGGATTCACGCAACAGGCTAATAACCGACTCCGCCCGATTGCTACTGACCGCATCCACCAGAATCCATCCGCTCTGTCGGTCGATCATGGCAAAGATCCTGAATGATCTGGCAAATGCCTTCGGCAATAGCTGATGGGTGATCTCGTCCCGCAGCTCCATGCGTTCCTTACGGGATAATTTTCTCGCTTGTTCCGATTCGATGGTCTCCAGCTTTTCTTCCAGCGCCTCGCTGACCACCGCGACCGGCAACAATTTATCCTCCTGGCGGGCACAGATCATCACACAACCACCCACTTCATGAACGAGCCGTTCTGAAGATCCGTCCAAGCGGAGATGCCCAGCCCAGAGAACTGGGTTCATGGACGCCGCAGTGACGAAATACGCTGGCCTGTAACAGCCCATCAAGCTCATCCTCGGTCATCTCGAAGGGATTGAGCAGTCGGTAGAGGCGGAGATTTTTAAACCACATGCAGGACCTCGAAGGTGAGAAAGAGCAGACGGGATTATGGCGAATGCAATCGGGCTAATCCACTCTTGATATTTTTACCGTAGAATTGCAAATTTGAACTGTAAGTAAATAGACAGGAGCAGACTGCCCATGCAAGCAACTCCCATTGCGCCACTGTCAGATGAAGCTCGCCGGCAACTGATGCGGATCGCCCGCAACTCCATCCTGCAGGGTCTCGAACAAGGCAAAGCCCTGATCCCCGCTGACCGGGACATCAGCCCGGAACTGCAGGCGCAACGGGCCAGTTTCGTCACCTTGAACCGCTCCGGCTTGCTGCGCGGATGTATCGGTCATCTGGAAGCGATGATGCCATTGGCCAAGGATGTGGCGGAAAACGCCTTTTCCGCGGCATTTCGCGATCCACGCTTTCCACCCCTGAACCGCTTCAGAGTACCCTGACCTGGAAATCCACATCTCCGTGCTCTCTGCGCCCGAACCCCTGCCAGTCAGTTCGGAAGCCGATCTGCTCGTCCAACTGAGACCTGGAATCGATGGCTTGATTCTCGAGGATGGCTATGCCAGAGGCACCTTCCTGCCTGCCGTCTGGGAATCCCTACCGAAACCGGAGGATTTTCTGCGTCACCTGAAACGCAAAGCGGGGCTGTCAGATAACCATTGGTCAGAAACGCTACAGCTATTCCGCTACGAGACAGAGTCGTTTACCGGCTGATCCTGATACGAGAGGCGGTTGACGGACGGGAGCGAATCGGGGCGTCTTCCTGGGTGTGTGATATGCATTGCAGCCTTGTAGGCCATTGGACGCCTGATGACCATACAAGCAGTCGTGGGGATCGCGTTGATATGAAGATTCCTGAGCGCGCTCGACTGGGATTGTTAGATTCATGGCAGACAGCGTCCCACCGAATCCATCGAACAGGTCCTACCATCGATCCAAATCGTCCCACCGAGTCTGGCAACGCTCAGATTCGCACCGGTAATCCGGCATCCCGTCAGGTCGGCGTAGCCGAGATCGGCGGCCTTCAGATCTGCCTGTGACAGATCACAATCCCTCAGGTTGGCTCCCTGCATGAGCGCATGATTCAATTGGGCATAACTCAAATCCGCCCCACGCAGATCGGCAAACCGCAAGTCACTTTCCATCAGGTTCGTTGCCGTCAATTTGGCGTGACGGAATATCGCGCTGTTCGAGTTTGCCCCTGCAAGGCTCGCCGCGCCCACATCCTTATGACTCAAAAAACAATTTTTCCAGTTTACTGCGGGAGCGGCCGGGGCGGCGCAGTTGGGTTCTTCCACCTGTCCCGGCTTGTCTTGCCGGACTGCGATCCCTAAAACCCCGACAATCAAAAACACAACAACCAACGAAGCAGCGACAGGAAATCCTCGTGTCTCAGCCACCAGTGTGTCTGGCTCGGCCTGCTGGCGGTCTTGAATCAATACCAGAGCCGCCTGATCCCCCAGTTTGGCCCGAAGATTAACTGGAACAACCTCCGAAATATCGCGTAATTGTTGCCAATTGTCACGATCCACACTGATCTCATGGGAAAGATCAGCATTTCCATTCAGCAACAACTGCCTCACCCTAGTGCTGGAATAAGGCCCCTGCACGATATTCTCGATCCGCAGGTACCAAGCCTTCTCTTGTTCTGAAATTCGTGCAGGCATTGTTTCTGAACTTCTGATGATCTAGCTAGCGGGAGCGATCTGAAAATTTGCGCCAGGGAACTGGTCTGACTACGCTGACTCAATTGCCGCAGTGGGATGTCTTATATTGTCGACTACCCAAATCGATAAATTGAACAAACATCCCGCTGACATATACTTCAGTCTGAAACTGACAGTATTCTGTCAATGCTGCCTGCAACCGCTTGCGCGTGATGAGCTGTTTTTATTGAGCATATCGGTTTTAGGTTCAAGGAACGTGGTAAAAGACCCCTTCATGCGAATTCCCGACACCAAATTGTTTATGTCCCAGTTGTCGCCCATAGCCCGGGAGCAACTGCTACCCGAACTCAAACTCGGGCAGATCCTGCAGGCCAGGGTACTCAGCGAAAACCTCAATGGGAACATCAAACTACAGATCGGAAACAGCAAAGTAATTGCGCAAACCCAACTGGCCGCAACACCTGGCCAGACCCTGACGCTGCAGGTGGACAAGACAGGCCCCTTGCCGGAACTCAAACTGCTTGCCCTGACCAGCATGCAGGAAATCCAGACCCAGGCGATAAAGAGCGTGCTGCCCAGGCAGCGTCCCCTATCCGAACTGTTTGCGAATCTGCTCGATTTTAATCGCTCCCCTGAGAGCAACGCCGCCTCAAGAGAGACCAAACAGGCAATCCAAAGCCTCATCAGTCGACTGCTGTCCACGGAGCATCCGAAATTCACGGAGTAGTTCAAGTCGGCCCTGCTCAACAGTGGACTGCTGACGGAACGGCACTTGCTCAACAACAGCCTGCACCCGCATGACCTGAAACTCAACCTGCTGAAACTCTTCGACCTGATCAAAAGCCTGACGCCACAACAGAATCCAGCCAGCGGGACAGATTCGCTACCGAACAACTCCAGCAGAGATACCACGGCGTCACAAGCCGAGGCCAGCTTCAAGCAACTCAGCGAACTCCTCAAGCAACTTGACGGGGCCCTCGCCCGCGTCCAGACCAACCAACTGGCCTCCTTACCCCAGGACGACCCAGTACGTCAGGCCTGGCAATTCGAACTGCCGTTGGTGCACAAGGATCAGGTGGATCTGTTGCAAATTACACTCAAAAAGGACGACGGCAGGTCACAAGACAACCCGGCAACCACCTGGAGCCTGACGCTCCAGATGAATCTACAAACCCTTGGCCCGATGCGTGTTCAGCTGAGATTGCAGGACAAGACGTTGGCAACCGTCATCTGGGCTGAACAGCCGGCTACAGCTTGACTGGTTGTAAACCATCTGGCGAAGCTCCAACAGGCGTTCGAACAAGCAGACCTGGAGGTGACCCGATTACAGGCCTATCAGTCCAAAATCGAAGAACGGGACCTGTTCCCACGGAATACCAGCCTGTTGAGCGAGAAGGCATGATCCCAGGATATTCGACGGCAAAAAACCCGACCTGGCTATCGCGCTGCAGTATGACGGTCACAGCACACCACGCATCACCGCCAAAGGCAGTGGCGAGCTGGCGGAACGTATCCTGGCCCTGGCGAACGAGCACCAGGTGCCCCTGCAGGAAGATCCCGAACTGGCCGCACTGTTGTCCCAGATTCCCGTTGGGTGATGAGATACCCGAGGCCCTCTATCGGGCAGTCGCGGAGGTCATCGCATTTGCCTATCTCTTGTCAGGTAAGCTCCCGCCGGGTTTCAAGCCGGATGACGACCGAATAAAAAAACGCCCTGAACGGCGCTTTTTATGTTGACACGCAAATCCCTACTAATCAGGTTTCAGCGATAGTCCGCAAGACCAGGATTATCCTTCACTCCCACCAGTTTCGGGTGTGTTGAGCTTCTTGATCTTCACGGTCTTCTGATCCCGCAGATAGTCGGCCACCACATCCCAGATCGGACGACCGGGAGACTTGGAACCCACGGTAGCCCATCCGGAGACCATATACTTCTTGCCGGCATCGATCGCGGTGCCGTCGTCCAGGGTCATATTGGAGATCCGCTTGCCGAACTCCTGCAGCCTGGCTCGCAGACATAATCCAGGCCACCCAAGCGCACCATATCACCGCCCTGCTGATAGTAGGGGTCCTTGTTGAACAGGTTGTCGCAGACATCCTCCAGGATCGCCTTGATATCGCTGCCGCTCATCTCCCGACGATAGGTCTCAGGATAGGTGATGCAGGTCTGATCCATCACATTGTCCATGGTGATCTTCTGTCCCGGCAGCACGGTGGTGCCCCAGCGAAATCCCGGTGACAGCGAGATCTGCGCGTCGTTGACCTTGGTCAGGGCGTCGCAGATCACCTGATCGAAGGTGCCGTTGAAATTGCCGCGCCGATAGAGGGTCTCCTCCGCCACCGCCAGTTCCTCTTCCAGCTTGGATTTGTAGGGCGTTCGCACCTGTTCGATATAGGCCTGCATCTCCTTGTCGGCCGGCAGCAGGTTGGAGAAGATCGGCATCAGACGATAACGGAAATCCCGCACCTTGCCGTCCTTCACATCCAGATCCATCACACCGAGGAACTTGCCGTTGGAGCCCGCATTGGTGACCAGGGTCTTGCCAGCCGGCATTCTTGACGATGCTGGGAGCCGGCATGCCGTCATGGGTATGGCCGCCGAAGATCACATCGATGCCCGTGACCCGGGAGGCCATCTTGAGGTCAACGTCCATGCCGTTGTGGGAGATCACCACCACCACATCCGGTTTCTCGTTCTCACGCACCGCATCGACCACCGTCTGCATGTGGTCATCACGAATGCCGAAGGTCCAGTCAGGCATGAAACGCTGGGGATTGGCGATCGGCGTGTACGGAAAGGCCTGACCGATCACGGCCACCCGGGCGCCGCCGACGGTTTTGATCACATAGGGCTTGAAGGCGGTGCCTGCATCCTCATCGAAACCGGCGAAATCGGCAAAACGGTAGTCGAACAGGGCGTCATCCTTGACTTTGACGTTCTGGGCCACGAAGTCGCCCTTGAAATCCGCGATGTTGGCGATCACCTCCTCGTCCCGATAGGTGAACTCCCAGTGGCCGGTCATCACATCCACACCCAGCAGGTTACAGGCCCCGACCATGTCCTTGCCGCGGGTCCAGTAGGCAGTGCCGGAACCCTGCCAGGTATCACCACCGTCCAGCAGCAGGCTGTTGCCCGGTCCCCGATCGTCACGCAGCCGCTTCACCAGGGTCTGCAGATGAGCGAAACCTCCGACCTTGCCATATTTGCGGGCTGCCGCATCGAAATCGAGATAGCTGAAGGCATGGGCCTCGATAGATCCTGGACTGATGCCGAAATGTTCCAGCAATTTGCCGCCGACCAGATGGGGCGCCTTGTTGAAGGCGTATCCCAGGCCCAGATTGACGTTGGGCTCGCGAAAATAGACCGGGATTCAACTGGGCATGACTGTCTGTGATGTGCAGCAGAGAAACATTGCCAAACTTGGGAATCTCATAGAGATCACTGGGTTGGCGGGCAGCAGCGAACACCGATGCGGGCATCATGCCGGCTGCACCGGCCAATCCCATTAACCGCAGAAATTCACGTCTGGATATCGTCATGGTTTCTCATCCTCCAAGGATTCTGGGGTTACAAAGAAGAGCCTCATCGCTCACAGCGTATATGAAGACAGCCGGTAAGCTGCCTGCATGAAAAACCGCAGAAAAACCGTTGCGCATGATCGACATCACGGCCTTCTGCACACACAATTCATGCATCGAAGCTGATTGTTCAGTCACCTGCCGATGTCACATCCATACCGCTTCAATCAGTCTGCAAAGATGGCTTGAACGGCTCCCTGAAAGCAGCCGACGTGCATTATCTAACCGTTTGTCTATTATAAGAAATTGTCGGATGCACCCGAGGTAGTCTAGTGGTTTCCCTTAATCCGACTCCAGGGTTAGCATCATACGCATCAGATGGGAGAGTGATTCGGCACCCATCTTTTCCATCACCCGGGAACGATGCGCCTCCACGGTGGAGAGCGTGATACCCAGATGCGCCGAGATATTCTTGTTGCGCATGCCGCTCACCACCAGATCCAGCACTTCACGCTCCCGCGGGGTCAACTGACTGAGACGTTCGCGGATATCAGAAAGCCGCGATGCCTCGCCCCGCTGTTTGGCGTCCATCTCGATGGCCCGATGTACGCTGTCGAGCAGAATCTGATCACGAAACGGCTTTTCGATGAAATCCACCGCTCCCGCCTTGACCGCCCGCACCGCCAGGGGCACATCCCCATGGCCGGTAATGACGATCACCGGCGGGTGGAGCGGATACTCCACCAATTTTTCCTGCAGATCCAGTCCACTCATCCCCGGCATACGAATGTCTATCACCAGACATCCGGGCAGGCTCGGATCGAAGGCAGCCAGATACTCCATGGCAGAGGCGTGACAGATCACCGACAAACCGATCGATTCCAGTAACAGTTTCAGGCCCTTACGAACCTCTTCATCATCATCGACGATAAAAACCACGGGGTTAAGCTGCTGCATGGCTTCAGGAATCCTGCTTGAAGGGAATAAAGAAAGAGAATTCAGCACCTCCCTCTGGCGGAGAGATAGCGGTAAGTTTACCACCATGGGCCTGGATGATCCCATTGCTGATGGACAACCCAAGGCCCATGCCGTCCGGTTTACTGGTGACGAACGGATCGAACAGATGATCGAGCAGTTCCGCATTCAAGCCCGGTCCGGAATCCCGTACGCTGACCCAAATCTGCTCTGTTCCCGCCAGACTGGTCTTGATCGTCAAGCCCCGCCGGTTGACGGGCATCTCGTTCAGGGCCTCGATGGCATTTTTCGCCAGATTGAGAATGACCTGCTCGATCTGGATAGGCTGCACGGCAACCACCGGCAAACGCGGCTGGAGATCCAGCGCCAGCTTGACGCTGGCGCGGCGCAGCTCCGGCGTTGATCAACACCACGACCGCGTTGACCAGGGAATTGATGTCGATTTCACTACGTTCCAAGGGTTCTTTTTTGACGAAGCGTCTTAACTGCCTGATGATCTCGCCCGCTCGCGCCGCTTGCGAGGCGATGCGGTCCATCACTTCCACACACAGGCTGGTATCCGGGGGATTCGATTCCAATAAACGGATGCTCGCCTGAGCATTGGTCGAAATGGCCGTGAGGGGTTGATTGATTTCATGGGCAATGCCGGAAGCCATCTCTCCCAAGGTGCTCAATCGCGCCGCGCGAGCCAGTTCGGCCTGATGCTGACGGGCATCTTCCTCCGCCTGTTTTTGTTCGGTGATGTCGCGAAACACCACCACACTGCCGATCGTCCTGCCTTTTTCATCCTTGATCGGGGTACTGCTGTACTCGACGGGAAAACTGGCGCCGTTCTGACGCCAGAACAGATCGTCGGAAATATATCGGGATTGACTATCACAAAAGGTCTGATAGACCGGACACTCTTCGAAACTGTAGGGTGTACCATCCGCGTGGCTGTGATGTAGCAATCGATGCTGATTTTTGCCTATCACATCCTCTGCCTTCCAGCCGGTCAATTCTTCGGCGGCCCGGTTGAAAAAGGTCGAATTACCGTGTAAATCGACTCCATAGATACCGTCCGCCACCGAGTCGAGAATCAACTCATGCTGTTGCTCGAGCCGTTTTTTTGCTTTTTTGAGTTCTCTGTTGAGATGCAGCACCCAGAGGGTCATACCCACCATGAACAACAGCGTTACCAGACCGGCAATCAGCCAATACCAATAACGGGTAATCGCATCCCATAAGGTAAACTCGCCCAAATCGTCATAGGGTGGCAAGCCGAGCTCACGAAATAGCTCATGTACCGGTTGATAATCCAGCGGGATGCTCCAACCCGCATACTTGCCCGCAAGGGCAGCGGGATCGTCCTTGCGGCATCTGCAGCAGCGCGACAGCCACCTGCTGCGCCAGCTCATTAGAAGTATGTGCAACCTTGCTGAACGGCCATTCCGGATAAAGCCGCGTGCTATGGACGAATGGAAATTCAGGATCATGTTGTGGATTGATAATACGGAAATCCGCTAAATTGATATCCCCCGCGAAAGCCATGCGTTCCAGGATATCGGTGCGGACCGTACCTGCGTCGACCAGGCCGTCATGGACCGTAATGACGACTCGATCATGTATGCCGCCAAACAGCAGACTTCCGAGATCCTCGAAGGGATCTATATCCTTGGCCTTCATTTCTCGCCAGGCCATCTGGAAGCCACCCAATGAGGTTGCATCCACCGCCATCAGTGAACGTCCCCTGAGGTCTTCAAGTTTATGGATATCCGGATTGTCAGACCGGGTAAAAATGACGCCGCCAAAAATATTATAGGGCACATCCCCCCGTCGATTGTAGAGGGTTGCAATACGCGAAACGCGAAACTTGACCTCCAGATTCACATAGATACCGGGATTGACCAAGACAAAGTCTACCTCTCCTCTCGCGACGGTCGTGTCGACCTCATTGAAATCCAGCGGTATTACTTGGAAATTGCGCTCTGGTATTGTCTTATTCAAATACTCCGCAGTCGGGACCCACATCCTTAGGGTGACTTTGTCACCCCGATGGCTCAAGACCCCTATTCTGACCGGATCGGTATCGGCCCAGATCATTGCGGGTAATAAAGACACTACAACAACCACAAAAATGGCCCGCTTAAGCCACATAAATACCAACCAAAATAGTACGATTTGCAACGAAGAGTAGGTGAAACCTGCAACTCAAGCAAGCCGATGGATCTGATTGCAAGCACTCGAGGAATGAGATGCTTGACCGGAAAGGCCCTGTAGCAAGCGTCTCTTAGTGGTAAATGCTTCGGCTAGGGACCTGGACAAGCTGGCGAATCTAATTCTTTACGGGGTATTTTAGCCAGGGTCACGACCCGTGGCGGATGGCCCTTGATCGTTACTTCGGACAGCTGCAGCTCACACACCGACCGGGACGGTTCTTCACTGACTCTTTTGATACCCGATTTATCGACTTTCAGCGAGATATTTTGTAGGCAGACAAATTCTTCCGGTTGACTGAGGATATCATTCACGAATTCAAGGCAAGTCTCTGGCGTTACATAGCCGAGTTCAGACAGTTCCTGTTCTATCTGCTCCAGTTGCAAAGCTTCATTGTGTAATTCAGACGTTGCTGCCGTCATGGATTGCGGATCACTGTTGATGTCGACACCCGTCTTATGGCTACGCAATCTTGAATGGAGAATCTGTTGTTCAGACTCGAGTTCTTGCCTTCTTTTACGCAGCTCCGAGATCTTCGCAAGGGCGTTGTTAACCAGGCCTTCGAAGATGCAGCATTTAAGCTCCCGTCTTGCAGATGATTCAGATTCTGCCGGGGAATAGATTCTATGCCCGGCGAAGGTAACACGTGTCTGCTTGACATCCCTGACGACATGATCACCCTCCAACTCCATACCCAATATGTTTTCCTCATATTTCCGCATACACAACAAGGCGCAACTCTCGGAATCGCCGGCATGTCTCGCATCGGTAAAATATTCTTTCAGTTCCGAACTCTGCTGAAAGACCTTCACCAACCCATTCTTGGTAGGGAAAAAAACTCGGATGTATGGATCGATCACAAAATGATCACTGTCCAATTCTATAGCGCTCGGTACCTGTTCGATAAGCCTGTCGGCATATTCGAGGGATTTGAGAATGGATTTATAGAGCTTTCGTTTATACCCCGGCACCGCACGAATTCTATGGTCCGTTCCATCGATCACCCGTTCGAGCGCCTTATCGAGCATCAGTTGAGTCTGTTCATCCAGGGATTGAAACTTTCTTTTCTCATCCATGGAGTCCAGAAGGTGTCTGATGATTTCCGTTAAACTCGCACTCATTTAGGGTTAAGTTAACTCCACCTGTCTACTACCCCGCCGATCGGGCATCCGACCCGACCGACGGGAACAACACCACTCGTTTCAGAAGATGTAAGAAGCCACCAAACGGGTATGCGCCTGGGTTCTTTCCACACCGCCAAAATCATCGTACTCACTGGTACGTTTGGCATGGAACAGCTTCAACATAAGGTCTTTCATCGGTTTATAGACCAATACCAAATCGGTCTCCCTGGCATCGGATGTCGGCACGACCAGTGGTGTGTTCGGTCTGAAACGCGTCACTGTATCAGACTGTCCATAGTCGGCATGGGACAGCATGACAAAAAAGTTTTTCAAAATATTGTACTTGACACCGATCTTATAGGCGCTGACGTTTTCCCGATAGGCATTGCGTGAAAAGATCGAACTGGTATAGGCCGGATCGCCACCCCAGGAATTGAACATCCCGGTGTCACCGTTGGATTTATTATAGGCGATATACCCCATCAACGGCCCACCCTTCAAGGTGGCTTTCAGACCATACAGGTCATAATCAATTCCGTCTTCGAATCCGAGAAAATTCTGATCTTCCACCAGGCTGCCCAACTCACCCTGATTCAAATACTGCGCGGCGAGATTCAGTTTCATATTGCCGACAGGCATACCGTAACTGCCTTCGAGGTAGAAAGTATTCGATATATCATGGCCATAGTAGTCCCAGGCTGAGATCTTCGCACCCTTAATACCGGTATAGGTCGCACCGAAAACAGAGATACCGTCGGTATCCGCCGTATCGTCGCCGGTTGCGATCAAGCTGATGTCATGGAACTCCGCTTGGCCAAGGAGAACGGGGCTGTAGGATGCACCGGCTGTTCGGGTATTTTCGCCGATCAATCCATAGTCGGTGGCTGCGCGAGCACCAAACGACATCTGGGTGATCTGGTCGAATGAGAGTTTCAGGTCCGATACGGCAGTGGTGCTGATGCCAAAGGCGGTATGGAAGTTTGGCATGGTGCTGTAGGGAATATTTGTCAATGGGGTATCATAGAGCTGACGTCCGGCATTGATCTCGAATCCCTCGCCTCCATAATTCAGATAGAATTCGCCCATAAGTGATTTTTCTGAACCATCATCCGTTACGAACATGCCTCTAGCGACCTCGTCTTCGTCAGGATCAGTTGCCATCGCATCGAAATCGGTCATGTTCAAGAAGATCACCGGCATTATAGAAACCCAGCCCGAGTTTGACGTTATTCCATGAAGGGGTCAGGTATTTCAGTTTTACCAGATAGGCTGTACCCTCGGATGGATCGTAACCATTGTCCGGCATCCCCCAGGATGTGCATGAGTTTGAACTCACCTTCTACCTGACCAAGGTCTTTACCCCCTGACTCGATTTGCGCTGCCGAAACCGGCATGGCAACCATGCACGCGGTCATTGCCAGTGGTAACAGTTTTATTTTTTTATTCATCTATATATCTCCCATTGAGTCTCAACTACGACTGAAGCATCCAAAGGTCAGATGCGAATGTTAGAACAACAAAACACCCGGGTTGGGAAACCCGGGTGTTACCCCATTTGAAAGTTTTTACCCCTTATTCGTCTTCGTAACCCGTGATCATCGCCTTGACATAACCGAACGGCTTTTTACTTGTTGTTATGCTGAAATACAGATGGCTGATCAGAAAAACCAGCATGGCGAAGGCCGCACCGGTATGCACCAGCGCCACACTACCCAGACTGAAAGAACTCAATCCCCAGGTATTCCAGGATGTATAGAACAGATAGAGCAAACCGCTGATCCAGATAATCGGAGAGATCACGATATGCAGTAGGAGAAGTTCCATACGCTCCAGCGGATTGAACTTTTCCCGCCGACTCCTTTGATAGGGGACCCCACCCCCCAGGATGAGATCGACGCCATAGTAACGGGCCATCGCCATCATCTTGTTTGGACTGGAGGGGATATACTGTTTCCACTCCCCCGTAGTCATATGCCAGAACAGGGCGAACACCCACAGCCCGATCAAAGTCCAGGCCATGATGATATGCAGATCCACAGCTTGTTCGAAGCCGAACAGTTGATAGAGCCCATGGATCTCAAAACCGGTTATCAGCATGGCGATGATCAGAAAGGCCTGCGACCAGTGCCACAGGCGCTCGAACCGTTTAAACATCAATACTCGCGCCATCAGCTATCCCTCCTTTTTCTAAAAATCAAGCGGCCCAAGCCATGTAGTGTGAATATTCCCGTGGTTCCCAGCACCGCCAGCCAACCGATGAGGTCGAGCAGGTCGCTCCTGTCGCGTCCGGGCATATAGAATCCATCGAGATTCTCAAGACGCCCGTTTCTGCTATGGCACTCGTCACAGCCAAGCGCCTCTTCCTTGGGCGCCACCATATGGGATAGCGGCCAATGCATGGTGGTCTCTATGAAACCATATTGACCGCTGTAGTCGGCTCCGGCGGCATCCATGGCGTTCTTGATCGCCCGATTCCAGTCGAATGACTTCCAGTAGGCATCGGCATCCTTTCCGAACAGATGGGAGATCACCAGGGTATTATTGACCTTATCGTAGGGCTGTTTGCCACGCATCACCTTGAACGGCCAGATCCTGGCATCTGGATCGTCGTAACTGCCTTTGAAGTTATTGATCTCCACAATACTGTCAGGATCAAGTTTTTCATCCAGTTCCTTGTAACGGATCTCACCGGAGAGCCAGTGCATACTCCGGCACCAGATTTTCTCCCCACTCAAATGAACCCTTCTTGGTGTCATAGATCACGGCACCATTTTTATCTTTTTTCGTGATCTGCTTGCCATCCGCATCCATCTGACCCGCGGTTTCCCAATCCCACCAGATTTTCGACGGCACACCGCCTCTGGCATAGGTAGGGATGTGACAGGTCTGGCAGGCGATTTTGTTGGTATGGTCGTTGATCTTGTCGTTCACAGTTTCTGGATGCGGTTTGGCGCCATGGCAGGATTCGCAAGAGGCGCGGCTCTTGTCATCCCGCCCGGGAACGTCTATACCATGGGTGTCCTTGCCTTTCGAGATGTAGCGACTGCCTTTGACATCGTGCCCATCGGTGGTATGGCATTCGGTACAGACAAAATTCAGTCCATCCGTGCCTAAATGGACATCGAGGCTTTTCGGCGGATTGGTCATCGAGGAATCCAGATCTCCATGCTTGACACCATCGCCCCCACCTCCATAGAAATGGCAAACCCCGCAGTTTTCACGCCGGGTCTTACCGACGTGCTGAGCGACATTGGCGAGATCCGGTGCCTTGAAAAGCTTTTTCCCTTTCTTGGGCGGAAACAGCTTGTCCTCGTACGGCTGGATGACCGGCATCGGTAGGATACTTTTTGTAGGTATCGGTCGTGTCATGACAGACCAGACAGTCCACATTCTCTTCCGATGTAAAATCGAAACTGTCATCCTTCCAACCATAGCCGATATGGCAACTGGTACAACGGGCATAGTTGGTCGTGATAGAGCCACAGAAACTGTTGATCACTTTCGCCTTGCCCAGGGTTTGTCCGGTCTCCGGATGGGTAGATCTTCCAGTTCCAATGGGTGGTTTTATGAATCTGCTTACTGGCTTCCGTATGACAGGTCAGACAGGCCTTGGTGACATCCGGCGCTGTCTCGAACGTCTGTTGCAGTTCCTCGAACTTGGTATGATCGGCTGTCGAGGTTGAAGCCTTGACATCGACCGGCTCTGGCTTCACCACCCACTTCACCCCATGCCAGTGAGTACCCTGCAAGCAGCAAAACTGCAAGACATAGCCGGGGATTCCAATAAATTGGCAAAAAATAACATACTCCCTCCCTTTGACATGAGACGAATTATTTTCGTCATCTTTATAATAAAGAAATTCTTAATCGCTTTATCGATTCGCGATTTTTAAAAATGAAACTACTTTTTATTTACTTCAGAAAGCTACTCATAATAACAAATCGGGCCGGTTTGATTGACACCGGCCCGACTCAAACAGTCTACCTAGCGAGCGCTTTCCGCCGAAGCGATAAGTATGGGCGCCGTCAGATCCTGGGGTAGATGGCTGAACTTCTGCACCAACCCAGGCCAGAGCAGATTGTAGTAGAGCTCACCCCGCACCAGTTTGACTCCCTTAGCCGGGATTTCATACACGATCGTTCGTTCCTCATGGGGTTTCAGTCGGGTATCCTTACCGAGTTTTAGCCGCTTCAGGTGGTGCAGGCAGGCCCGCCTTTCTCATCAGCCAAGGCATACTGCAGATAGGCCTGTGGATCCTCTTTGGCGGGATGTTTCTTGGCATTCTCCCACACTACATCACCCTTGATCGTCATAGGCCTTCAGCAGCATGTAGATATTTCTGAATGGCGCACCTGTAGGCAGACTGTGGGGTTGGAGGTTTTTCAACAGGACTGTTGCGCTGAATCTTGTCGCCAGCCTGTTCTGTCTTTACATCGAATACCACGGAACGCCGAAGAATTCTCTCGTTATGTCCGCCGCCCATCGAATGATCTGCCAGCCCATCATTGATCGGCATGTGGCAGGACAGGCAGTTGACCTTGGATTCACTCATGGTGTACTCGTTACCTGTCTGGCACAGCGGCACGCCATGCGGATTATTGCGCTGGTCATGACAGCCCATACAGGCATCGGAGGTTCTCAACAACGTGGGATTGCTCTCCATCGGGATGGAGGGTATCTCCTTGCCATCCAGGGTGACCGGCTTGACCCAGATGGGGATTTGGCTTGCTTTCATCCGCCATGCCACCGCCGCCGAAGACATCACTGGCCGCCGCCAGCTTCTCAAGCCCACGATTCGAATAACGACCCGGGCCCTGCGACCGTATCAGGGGAGACATCATAGGCCTTCAGACCCAACTGCAGTTTTCCATCGCCCGCTTGAATGCCGTTGTATTTTTTCAAGGTATGGCAGGCGGTACAGTTGACGCCTTCCGCATAGACTGGATTGGCATCCAGTTTAGTGGTCTTGTCTTTCGCCGCATTGGGAGCATGGCACTGAAGACAGACCGGATATTTACCGGAAGCCTTGTGCAGCACGCCCTCTTCCGTGGGATCGCCTGCGACCTTTTTGTAAAAGGTTCCGTGAATTGGGTCAGTCAATGCCGTGCTGCTGGCATGCATTGAACCCTTCCACTGCTTATAGATTTCCTTATGACAGCTTTGACAAATTTCAGATGATATATGGTGGAGAGGCTCAGCCGTCACGACTGCGATCATCCCAAGCCAGCCTGTGACAAGACTAATCAACACTCCACTTCTTTTATTATTCATAGGCACACTCCATAAGACATGGTTAGTCGAAAACGATTTTCTGTGATGCAATACCGCAAGTCTATTAGGGAAATCACCTAACAAATTTTCTCTAACCGATTCATTTGCATCTGATATTTAATTAGCAAGGGTATTTGCTATGAACAGTATCTCTTGCTTTAGTCGTGTTGTGATTACAACTCGTTAGAAGTTAAGCAAAGAATCCCAGCATCGATCTACCATATATTATTTAAATCTGATATTGAATTTGGACCAAACAAAGGGCAATCTCAGTACAACTGAAAAATAGGCAAGTTTAATGACATATTGACAGTGGATCCCACATTCAGCAACTGGATACACTTCTGAATTTGCATTTAAGTTATAATATTCTAATATTTCCAATAAGAACGAAGGAATAATTAGGAGGGGATTCATGTTCAATCAGTGGTCTGTTGACCGAAGCATCCATTCGTCTCTTTTGACAATCCTGCTCTGGTTTTCTATCTCGACTATAAGCCTTGCCGAGAAAGTGGCTCTCGATCCCAGCAACTGGGGGACTTGAAGAGGGTAAGGCCTGCATCAGCTGTCATCAAAAAGCATCCGCCGGACTCACCCACGAATGGGAAACCAGCGCGCATGCGAAGGCCGGGGTCAACTGCCTGGACTGCCATCTTGGCGGATCAGGTGGATAAGGACGCCATCGAACATGAAGGCAGTATTATCGCAACCATCGTCTCGCCCAAGGATTGTGGACGCTGCCATACCAAAGAATTCAAGGAGACTGAGGGCTCCGTGCATTCCAAGGCCCTCTGCCTGATCAAGCAACCGCATCCCTGCCCTGGCCGGATAATCTGAGCGGCAAAGAGATGATCGCGGCGGGCTGTGCTCAATGTCATGGTTCCAAGATCAAAGTACGCGGAGACGGCACGCTCTCTCCCGATACCTGGCCGAACACCGGCATCGGACGCATCAATCCGGATGGCTCCCTTGGCTCCTGTTCCGCCTGCCATAGCCGGCACAACTTCTCCAAGGCCCAGGCGCGTGAGCCGAGTGCCTGCACCTGGTGTCACACCGGTCCCGATTCACCGGACGATGAGTCTATGCCGCTTCCAAACATGGCATCCTGTTCAACGCCAACAGAGACAAGATGAATCTGCACAGCGATCGAGTGGGTGCTCGGCAAGGACTACAGTGCAGCCCCCACCTGCGTCACCTGCCACATGGGCGCCGCCCCGGGTATCCAGGCCAGTCATGATGTGGGATATGCGGGATGCCTGGAGCCTCAACAGTCCGATTTCGGAAAGACAGCATCTGATCATCTTCGATGACGGTGACCGCAGGGATTTGCCGGAATCCCAAGCCGCCCCGAGGAGCGGCACCGAACTCAGCAAATTGGACGGTTCCATGGGTAAGGTAAAGGCGGTCGCCACGCCGGACAGGCGACGTCAGGTCATGAGCAAGGTCTGTATCGAGTGCCACAGCAAAGGTTTCGCGGAAAACTTCATGCAGCAGTTCGATGACGTTGTCGAACTCTATAACGATAAATTCGCCAAACCGGCGCAGGCCATCATGGCTGCGCTGTATGACATGGACCTGTTGAGCCCGGCGCCATTCGACGAACCGATCGAATTCACCTATTGGCGGCTGTGGCACGATGACGGCACCCAGGCGAGACACGGGGCCGCTATGATGAGTCCCAATCTGGCCTGGTGGGAAGGCATGCATCGGGTCGGTCAGAGATTCTATGGTGAGTTTTTAGCCCAGGTGCGCGAAGTCGCGGGTCAAGAGCAGGGGAGATGCCCTGATCGAGCAACATGTGCTCAGTCTGGAGCAGCACATCTGGCTGAAAAACCCTGCCCAACCCAATCCTATCCTCGGTTACGGCATAGGACGGCCCAGCGATGAATAGACTCAGATTGCCGCTGTTCATAACCACGGCATGTTTTGTTCGCCCTGTTGACTGGGGGGCTTGGCCGGTATGGGTTTTATCTTGTTCCTGATCGAGTTCGACCATTTCACCAGTACTGAGGAGTTCTGCACGAGCTGCCATTCGATGAAGATTGTCGCTGAACCCTATCGTGAATCGCCTCACTACCGCCCGTCCTCCGGGGTCCGCGCGAGTTGCGGTGATTGCCATGTCTCGGAAGGTGTTCTTGCCGCAACCTGGGATCACTTCATCGGTGGCAAAGACGTGATAAATCAGATCTTCGGTCCCGATTACGATGACCCGGTCATCAATGCCCTGCACCTCCCGGAAGCGGCATTTGCAGCGCGTCAGTGGTTCAAAGACCGAGACTCGGCCACCTGCAAGCGCTGCCATGTCAAACAGGCCATCTTCGGCGAGCGGCCGGATACCCTTCTGATCCACCCGGAAGACGCCAAGGACAAGACCTGCATCGAATGCCACTACAATCTGGTGCACAGAAAGGTTCCGGATCAAAGCGTGTTCAAACGGGATCAGTGGAACCGTATGATCGAGAATGAGTTTGGTCTTGAGCGCGGCGAGGCTGACAGATTACTGGCGCAATGATCTCAACTATACTGGGGAACTTCAGACTCATCGAAGACCGCTATTATTAAACAGGCCTGAATCTATGAATCTCCTGAAAATTGGCTGCAGAACGATGCGTGAAGGCGTGGTTGTTGCCGCCATCTTCTTCTTTGCCGGAATCCTGATGATCCTGGCCGGCACCAAGATAGTTCCCGACATCTTCTATATGCAGCACATCGTCATGCTCGCCGGACTCGCTCCTGCTGCTTTTCGCACCGCTGGTACTGATCTCCACCTTCCTGCTCAGCGTCCTTCCGGGAGCCAAGGAAAAGCTAGATAAATGCGAACATTAACCCAGGCTTTTGATCTGATTTCTCCTGATGAGACATGCGTTGCGGCAATGCCTTTGCCTTCCCGATGCCCCTAAGCATCCGCCTACAAACATGACGACTGGCGTTAACGAAGTCAGGTAAGGCCTGTTAATCGGACCTGTCCTGCCTTTGAACACCAGTTGGCTCTCAGCCCTGTGTGCGTGGTTCAATGCTGACAGTTTTGCAAACGGGCGCTGACCGAGGGAAGCAGCGAAGTGAATGCTGTTGCCATGAGGACGATCGGGCTCATCAGGAGTGCGGCAAAACCCGGATAAACCAGCAGGATCAGGGCATGAGGAACCGGCTTGGCCATCAGGATTACCGGAGACAACAGCAAGATCGCCAGCAGCAACAATCCACCCGCCAGAAATACTGCGGTTCGCATCGTTTTACAAGAAATTAAAGACATTTCATTCACCTTGGATACAACAGGCCACTATTAGTTAGAATATTAGTTACTTCTAATAATATAGTCAAGGCTCATAAATGAAGATAGTGCAAATTTATCCAACTTATTGATTATTCCGTTAATTATTTATGATTGAAATTTCATGGACACTGCCGTTGGAGTGGATCACCTGCAGCACAGAAACGCGGGTAGAACGGTGAAGAGGGTGGCCGGTATGGCCCAATACTACCAGCCAGCGGCGCGCGGCCCGGACCGAAGAACCCCTGGACCCTGCCAGTCGTCACAGAATATAGACATCGCCCTCCTGCAGGAAGCGTCGGGATCTACCGATACCATTACGTTCGGGGTGGGGCCTACTTCAGTGCCGCGGCCTTGTCCGCCTGCTCCCAGGGCAGATCCAGATCGAGCCGCCCCATGTGTCCGTAAACCGCCAGCTTGCGATAAAAACCGTCACGCCTCTCCCCAGGCAGTCGCTGCAGACGAAAATCCCGCACGATGGCGCCAACCCGGAAATCGAACACCTCGGCCACCCGCTGCGTCAGACTCCGATCATCGTCACCGCTCCTGAACCGAAGGTCCGCACCCGCAGGCTGACCGGCGCCGCAGCCCCGATCGAATAACTCAGCTGCACCTCACACTCCCGGGCCAGTCCCGCCGCCACCACATTTTTTGCCGCATGACGGGCCGCGTAGGCGCCGATCCGATCGATACGCAGTGGGATCCTTGCCGCTCAGGGCCGTACCGCTGTGGCGGGCGTACTCCCCATAGGTATCCATGCCGGTCTTGCGCCCGGTCAGGCCGGAATGGGCCGCCGGTCCGCCCCCGATCAGCGGCCCCTCGGGATTGACGAAGATCTGGGTGTCGTCATCGATTTTGTAGGTCTCGTACTTCAATACCGGTTTGACCACCTCCCTGATCAGGTCGTCCCGCAACTGTTCCAGGCTGGCCGCTTCCGCCGCAGTCTGACTGGCCACCAGGGTGATGCTGTGAATCCGCTCGGGCTTGCCGTTACTATACTCTATACCCACCTGGGTCTTACCATCCGGCAACAGATAGGGAAGTTTTTTCACCACCTTCGGACGAGGCGAGCCTTTCCGCGAGCCGATGGGCGAGCCAGATCGGCAAGGGTACCAGGGCCGGTGTCTGATCACAGGCATAGCCGAACACCGTGACCTGATGCTTGGCGGTGATCTCGTTGAGTCTGCTGATCACCGAGTTGCTCCAGGTTCAACGGCCGAATAGGCTGAAACGGTGTGATCCATGAAACTGGTCATGATGGTGCAGGCATCGGCATCGAAGACATCTTTCGAATAACCGATCTCGCGCACCACCTGACGGGCGATCTCCGGGATATCGAGCTTCGCCTGGGAGGCGTAATGGGTGGAGATGAACATCACCCCGCTCGACACCGCACATTCGGCGACGATCCTCGAGTAGGGGTCCTGCATCAGAAAATGATCGACGATCGCATCGCTGACCTGATCGCACAGCTTGTCCGGATGGCCTGCGGTACTGGACTCCGAGGTGAAAATAAAATCGTCGCTCATGCTGTTTCCTCCTGTTCTTCTTCGACTTGCCTGCCCTGTCGTCATCGATTCACATCCATCTTCGTCTCCTGGGCTGGCCGGCGGCGCCGGCTTGGTCGCCTCGTTGATGATCAACGGCACCATGACACCGGCCGCGATGACCAACAGATCGACCGGGTTGAGTGGTGCGGTGCCGAGCAACCGTCTGGCGCCCGGGCAGCAGACTGACCAAGGCCTGCAAGCCCGCCCATGCCCAGGATCGCCTTGGTCAGATGGGGATTGGGTGGCAGTTCCTGTCCCCCGAAGACATTGCGATAGGGCGAACGGGAACTGTAGGCAGTGGACCAGCTCGTTGAACACCAGGGTATTGAATGCCAGGGTGCTGGCCTGCATGCCCACTCCATAGCGGCGCATACCATAGAGAAAGGCGCCCAGGGTGCCCAGCCCGATGATGCCCGACTCGAAGGCTCATGCGTTTCAGATCGCGGCCTTCGATGATCGCCTCGTCCGGATCGCGCGGCGGGCGTTGCATGATGCCGGGCTCGGCGGGTTCGAGCGCCAGCGCCAGTCCGGGAAAGATATCGGTCACCAGATTGATCCACAGCAGCTGCATCGGATTGAGCGGTTCGCCCCAGACCTATGGCGATACCGGCCAGCATGACCTCGATCTCGGTCAGATTGGTCGAGACCATGAAATGGATCATCTTGCGGATGTTGTTGTAGATGGTGCGCCCCTGCTCCACCGCGACGATCATGGTGTGCAGGTTGTCGTCCTCCAGCACCACGTCCGAGACATCCCGGGCCACGTTGGTGCCGCCGCCACCCATCGCCACCCCCACATCGGCCGCCTTCAGGGCGGGACCGTCGTTGATGCCGTCACCGGTCATGGCCACCACATAGCCCGCTTCCTGCAGGGCGCGCACGATCTTCAGCTTATGCGCCGGGCTGACGCGGGCGAACACGTGGACATTCTTCGCCAGACCCGCCAACAGTTCCGGGTCCATCTGCTCCAGTTCGTGGGACTCCAGCACCTTGAGCGGCTTGTCCCCGCTCAGCCCCAGCTGCCTGCCGATGGCCTGGGCTGTGGCGCTCTGATCGCCGGTGATCATGATGGTCTGGATACCGGCCTGGTGATACTGGGCGATCAATCGGTCCATGCCGCTGCGCATCGGATCGGCCATCCCCGCCAGCCCCAGCCAGGTCAGGTTACCGGTCCTGTCCGGCATTTTGTCCTCGTCCTGTTCCCGATAGGCCACCCCCAGGACGCGCAGGGCATTACCTGCCATGCGCTCGTTCTGCCTGCAGGATTTCCGCGCGCATCGCCTGGGTAAGACGGACCCGCTTGCCTGCCTTGATCTGATGATTACACAGGGCGAGCACCTCTTCGGGACTGCCCTTGACCGCCAGCAGGTGTTTGCCGTCATGGTCCGGATGCAGGGTGCTCATGAAGGGACGGCCTTCGGCCCGATAACGGGTGTGCAGGGTTGGATGTTCCGCCCGCAATGACTGCACATCGATACCCGCATTCAGGGCCAGCTCGACCAGGGCTTTCTCGGTGGGTGAGCCGTCCAGCTCATAGTGCTCGAGATTGCCCAGGATCTCGGTTTCGCTGCACAGGGAGACGATCTGCAGCAAGCGCACCAGCTCATCCAGACCGACCGGATCGATGACCTGTCATCCCGCTTGAAGATACCCTCCGTGATCGCATAAGCGCTCCCGCCACTGTAGACCGCCACCACCGCCATGCGATTCATGGTCAGAGTTCCGGTCTTGTCCATGCAGAACACCTGTACCGAACCGAGGGATTCCACCGCATCCAGATGCCTGACCGCCACGTTGCGCTTGCGCATTTCGGCGATACCCATCGCCAGGGTGGTGGTGGCCACCGCCGGCAGACCTTCCGGAACCGCCGCCACCGCCAGGGAAACCGATGATTTGAGCATCTCCAGCCAGCCATAGCCACGCAGCACGCCCACCCCGAAGACCCCGGCGCAGATCAACCCGCTGAGCAGGGCCAGTTTGGTGCCCATCTGATCGAGCTGCCGTTGCATGGGGGTCTCCGGAGCCTCGGCCTCCCCCACCAGCGTCTGGATCTGACCCAGTTCGGTTGACTTGGCGGTGGCGATCACCACACCCCGGCCGTTGCCGCCGGTGACATGGGTGCCCATGTAGGCCATGTTGCGGCGATCTCCCAGGGCGGTCTCCTGTTGCCCGGTAAATTCGTGGTCCTTGGAGACGGGCAGACTCTCGCCGGTCAGGGCCGACTCATCCACACTCAAGCGATGCGACTTCAAGAGTCTGATATCCGCCGCGATGTAGCTGCCAGGGGTGAGCACCAGGATATCCCCGGGCACAATGGTTTCCACCGGAATCATGTGTTCCAGGCCGTCGCGCAACAGGGTGACTTCTCGTACCCCGGTCTTGGCTAGCGAACTGATGGTCAGCTCCGCCTGGCGTTCGGTGACGAATCCGATCACCGAATTGATCAACACCACGCCCAGGATCACCGCTGCATCCACGGTGCCGCCGGTCAGGATCGAGACCACAGCCGAAACCCCCAGCATAGCCACCGGCGCACTGAGAAACTGTTCCATGAAGATGATCAGATCCGAGCGGCGCTGACTGGCCACCAGACTGTTCTCGCCATATTGCTGCAGACGCTTTAACGCCTCTTCGCCACTCAAACCCTGCTCGGTCTGGATGTTCAAGCGCTCCAACACCTGGTCGATCTGCAGCAGATGCCAGGGATACACCTCCTGGGGATGGGCTTCGGTCTGGGTCTGACTGGCGGGTTGGGGTCCACTGACCATGCCAAACGGAGAACTCGTGCTATAAATCGAAGAGAAGCCTCGCATCAAACCGGCAAAGCCTTCCAGGACGCGGGAAAACCTGTATCCCGTCGATTGTTCGGCGGTTGCCTGGCGGCTGGTGTTGTGCAGTTTCTTGCCGAGCAGGGATTCGATCTGCACCAGCATCTGCTCGATCGGCAGATTTTTGGTATAAACCACCAGCAGGGTGGCGGTCCGCACATTGGCGCTCACCGACTCGACCCCATTCAACTCGCCCAGCTGTTGTTCCAGATATTGTCTGAGGTTGTGACACCGATATAAACCGGGGATCTTGATCCGAGTGCGCCCCGGCAGGTGACTGCGCACCCATCCGGCCAAGGTTCGATCCGTATGGTTTGAGGTTGTTGTCGATACCATAGCCTGATCAAGTATCAATGAGCGATTCGAAAATCGTCCTCTCCAGGATTGACCATTTATAGCATGAAATCGTGCAAATAACCCGTTACAGTAGGTCTCGCTTGAACACCCACTTCGAAACGCAATACACCGTCTGATACGGGAGTTCCAATGGACCACAGCCTGTTGCAGTGGATCGGCGATGAAACCCTGCTGCAAACCTTCGTTGCGGGGTTGTCCACCCCTGTCCTGCTGATCAGCATCGTGGTCTGTATCGCCATCCTGTCGAAGGGGGCGGACTGGATGATCGACGGGGTGGTGGATCTCGCCAGAAGAACCGGTCTGCCCAAGATCGTGATCGGCGCCACCGTGGTCTCCCTGGGCACTACCCTGCCTGAGGCGTTCGTCTCGGTGATGGCGGCCTACATGGGCAACCCGGGTCTGGCCCTGGGCAATGGGGTCGGTTCGATCATCGCCGATACCGGCCTGATCTTCGGCATGACCTGTCTGTTGGCCGCCGTCCCGGTCAACCGTTATATCCTGAACCGTACCGGCTGGGTCCAGGTCGGCGCCGCCACTTTGCTGGTCATAATCGCGCTGGCGTTACTGCTTCAGGCACCCGAAGGTACCGAACCTACCCTCGATCGCTGGATCGGTTTCCTGTTCCTGATCCTGCTCGCGACTATACTTGTATGTGACCTATCTCTGGGCCAAGCAGAGCGGTGACATGGCGGCTGAGAACAATGGCGAGGAAACGGAAGAGTTCATGAGCCTCGGCCTCTCCTGGTTGCTGGTCATCGGCGGGCTGCTGCTGATCATTGTCGGGGCCCGCATCCTGGTGCCCAGCGCCTCCGAGATCGCCGCCCGTTTCGGGGTGCCGGACGATGTCATCGCCGCCACCATGGTGGCCTTCGGCACCTCGCTGCCGGAACTGATGACGGCCATAGCCGCGGTCCGTAAAGGGCATCCGGAGATCACCGTGGGCAATATCGTCGGAGCCGACGTCTTGAATGTTCTGTTCGTGATCGGTGCGGCCGCCGCCGCGACTCCCCTGGCGATACCCGTAAATTTCTACTATTTCCACTTCCCGGCCATGCTCATCATCCTCTACTCGCTGCGGTTTTTTATCTCGACGAACCGTGCCGGAGTCTTCTACCGGTGGCAGGGGGGCTGGCTGCTTGGAGTCTATGCAACCTATGTTACCCTGCAATACGCCTTGAATATCGGCGCCGCCCATTGAACAGGGTGCTAGCACAGATCCGATCTTTGCGAAGATCAAGCATCAAAGGTACGCCACTATGAAAATCTTACTGGCAACAGATGGTTCTGACAACGCCAACGCGTCCATCGATTACCTGCTGAGCTTCCCGCTTCCGCAAGGCAGCGAGATTATCCTGCTTACCGTGATTGATAAGGAGGTCTATCAAAGCAAAAAGAAAGCCGATCTCAATGCAGAACAGCTCGCCCTGCTCCACCAGACCAAGCAGCTGTTACGAGACAATGCCAGGCAACTACTGGCTGCGGATGCGCAACGCTTAGCTCAGGCGGGTCGGAGCTGTACTTCGTTGATTCGCACCGGACACCCTGCCCGTGAGATCGTACGGATCGCCAAAAAACGGGACGTGGATCTGGTGGTGGTCGGTTCCCACGGACTCGGCCGCATCAAACGCTTTCTGTTGGGCAGCATATCGGATCAGGTGCTCGCCTATGCACCCTGTTCCGTATTGATTGTAAAGACTGAGCAAGCCCAGACAATAACCGATTCCAGCGCTCCGCAAGTCACTCCAGCCGAAAGCAAAGAACCGTTACGTTTGTTGTTGGCTTACGACGATTCAGATCCAGCCAGGCATGCTGTCGAATTCTGCGCCGCCTTGCCCTTGGACGACAAGGTAGAGATCATCGCACTCACCGTGCTGCCCCTGATGACCCTCTATCGCCAGGATATCAAGCAGCGCCTGAGCTGGGTCTGGAAAGAAAAAAAGAAGCTGGCCGAGAAGTCTCTGGAGCGTTTGGTCAATGAGGTCAAATGGGGCACGTCGCATGTCGCCATACAGCTGCGGGAAGCCACCGATGTGAGTCAGGAGATACTCGACATGGCGGATCAATCCCAGAGTAATCTGATCGTGCTGGGGCACAAGGGCAAGGGGGCCATCGAGAAATTCCTGCTGGGCTCGGTCACCAGCCGAATCGCCCATCACGCATCCTGCTCGGTGCTGGCGGTACGGACCAGCAGAGTAAATCCCTGACCCGAGTTAGCTGTCAGTCATCCAAATGGATCAAGGTGTCACGGGGGATTTTCCAGCCACTGCCGAATGTGGCAGAATCTTGACTGCACACTCCACATGACCCACAGATTCTCAAGGCAGACCATTGACTAATTCACTCCATGAACAACTACTGAAGGCCGGTTTGGTAGACGAAAAAAAACTGCAACACGCCAAGAAAGCCAAACAACGCAAAGAGAAAGAACAGCGGCACAGTAAGCACAAGAGCCCGACCGAGACCACCCAGCTTGCCAAGCAGGCGCTGGCCCGGGAGGCGGCGCGCAATCGAGAACTCAACCGTCTCAAGCAGGAAGAGGCCCAGCGCAAGGCGGTCTCGGCGCAAATCAGGCAGCTGATCGAGATGAACCGGGTGGATCTGCAGGACGGTGAGGTTCCCTACAATTTCAACGACGGGGGCAAGATCCGTCGGCTGCATCTCACTGAAAAACTGCACAATCAATTGAGTAAGGGCCAGATGGCCATCGTAAAACTCGCCGATCGCTACGAACTCGTAGCCAGAGCCGTGGCGGAAAAGATCAGCCAGCGGGATGCAAGCCGTGTCATCCTCCTTAACGATGCGAGTCAGGTTGAGGATTCGGACGATCCCTATGCCGCATTTCAAGGTACCGGACGATCTGATCTGGTAAGGCGCCCACGGCAAGGTATGCAATGATTTCAACCCTACAAATATCGGCTCACGTAAGTATTCCTGACAATGAGATCGAGTTCACCGCCATGCGGGCGCAGGGCCCGGGCGGACAGCACATCAACAAAGTTTCCACAGCGGTCCAGCTGCGTTTCGACGTCAAGGCATCCTCCCTGCCGGATCAATACAAAGACAGACTCCTGGCAATGAATGATCGACGCCTCGCAAAGGATGGGGTATTGGTTATCCGGGCCGAGCGTTATCGCAGCCAGGACAAGAACAAGCAAGACGCCCTGGAACGATTGCGGGAGATCGTCAAACGCGTCACCCGAATCAACCGACCCCGTAAAGCCACCAAACCGACCCGGGCATCACAACAAAGACGCATGGACAGTAAAACCAAGCGGGGCAAGCTGAAGACTACGAGAGGGAGAGTGGACCTTCCATAAAACATAATGTCCAGCGTACAAGACAGTATCGTTTTGCCGCACTATGCTAGTATTTCGCAAACCGCCCCAACGCTGACATAGAGCGGATATCCTTGTTCATTTCAGAGCAAGCACCCCTGACAGGTAAAACGTTGTGTCCGAATCAACAAGCAAGGCGACACCGGCGCACTATCCGAAACTGGGCTTCTTTTATGACCTGATCACCGGCGACGAAGACGCGCGGGTGTGCAAGGATATCCCAGACGCCGCCTGTCAGCACCTGCCGCGCAACTTCTTCGCCTACTTTGTCGCAAATTTTCTAACCAAGATCGCCGATGAGCTAGCCAGTGCGAGACTGGTATTGCCCTGGCTGCTGGGCGCGTTGAGCGCACCGGCCGCTTTCGTCGGCTTTCTGGTTCCCATTCGCGAGGCCGGTGTGCTGCTGCCACAGTTGGCGGTGGCGGCTTATATACGCCATCTGCCAAAGCGTAAGGGAGTGTGGATGCTGGGGGCACTGCTGAGCGCGCTGGCGCTGGCGTGCATGGCGTTGGCCACGCCCCAGCTGGATGGTGTGGCCGCCGGTTGGATGGTACTCGGACTGGTGACCCTATTCAGTTTGGCCCGCGGCCTGTGTTCGGTAGCAGCCAAGGACGTACTGGGCAAGACGGTATCCAAAACACGCCGGGGCGCCCTGATGGGCTACAGCGCTGCGGCGGGCGGCGTGGTGACGCTGCTGATCGGCATCGCTGTCGAATCTTTTGGCGGGCGCGCGATGGGTGCGGAGTTCTTTATGGTATTTCTGCTCGCCGCAACCGGCATCTGGTTGCTCTCCATCGCGGGGTTCGCTTACATACGCGAAGAACCGGGGGCGACGGAAGGCGGCGGCAATGCCATCATCGCCGCGCTACGCAGTCTCTCGCTGCTGAAAACGGATCATGCGTTTCGCCAGTACGTGATCGCAAGGGCGATGCTACTCAGCGTCGCGCTGGCGCCGCCGTTTTATGTGCTTCTGGCGCAGCAGCGCAGTGCCGGCGTTACCGGTATCGGCATGCTGATTATTGCCAGCGGCCTGGCTGGCAGCCTTAGTGCACCGGTGTGGGGGCGCATGGGTGACCGCTCAAGCCGCCACGTGATGGTGATCGCTGCAGCAGCGGCAGGGCTAACGGGACTGGTCACCTGGCTGCTCGATAGCGCGGGTGCGCAGTTGATGAGCGGAGCCTGGATCTATGCGCTGCTGTTTATGCTGATTACGGTGTTCCACAGCGGTGTCAGGCTGGGACGCAAGGTCTACCTGGTGGACATGGCTTCGCAGAACACCCGCTCCGCCTATGTTGCGGTGAGCAACACGGTGATCGGTGCCACGATGCTGATTGGCGGCGCGGTTGGTGTATTGGCAGACCTGTTCAGCACCAGCGCGGTCATCGCCCTACTCGGCTTGATATCGCTGCTGGCTGCGATCTACATCATTAGGATGCCGGACGTCAGCGGTTGAGCGCGACGCATGGCGCGGCCCTGCCCGCTATCGTGCTTAATCGATTTTTTATCAGACTTTAGGTTCAAGCGTTCGGCTTATGTTGCACATGCACCTAGCTGCGACCCGTCACATCGGGCAGAATGCTTCTATTGTGCTGGTGTCCTGCCGGTTTATTATTGGGTTGAACTCGCCGGTGATCCAATCCGAAATATCCTCGAGTACGACTTCCGCCTGTAAATCCCGCGTCAGCATGTGGTAGCCGTTTTCATAGATCAGGGTCTGCCTGAGATGGCTGTCTTCAGCGGGTAATGAGCGTAACCACCAACAGGTAGGTTCGAGGGGAATGATGTCGTCGTGTTTTCCGTACAGAATAAGCACCCTTTTGTGCATGTTATTACCCGACGCTACCGCCCGATCCATCAGATTGCTCACGCCATACAACACATCCACCCGCGTCGCTTTGATCACCAGAGGATCGCGGCTCAACGCACGCAGCATTTCGATATTGTCGGACGGATGCAGATCCAGCCCTTCGCCGGTCAGTTCTTTGGCCGGCATGGTATGCGCCGCCAACCATAACGCGAGTCGTTGATAGAAAGGCATGCTGTCTCGTGACCAGACGGCGGGCGCCACAAGGATGATGCCGTCCGCTGCCAGCTGTTGAGTATTCATGGCCGCGAGCACCACGGCTCCGCCCATACTTTCCCCAAGCAGATAGAGAGGCTGCGCGGGATATCGGCTGCGCAGCAGTGCGATCAGCGTGCGCAGGTCTTGTATCAGGCGATCACTACCATGCCAGAGACCCTGACCGTCAGAGTTGCCGAAGCCCCGCTGATCATAGGCAATAACGCTGATACCCCGCTGCGCAAGAAATTCACCTGTTGAGGCAAAACCGTTGCTATAGTCGTTCAGACCATGCAGCGCCAGTAGCATGGCCCGACTCTTCCCAACGGCTTGCCAGAACGTCAGCGGCAAGCGATAGCCGTCTTGCATGATGGCAAAGGTTTCATTCAAGGCAGGCAGGATTGGACTCGATACTGGACGATGCACATAGGGGGTAGCACAACCTTGCAGAAGCATCCCGGTAATGACAAAGATGCCGAGAAAAACATGCTTGCGCAAGATTTGAGTCACTCTCTTCACTCTGTGCAGTGGTGGCATGCGTCTGCTGCCAAGAATCGGATGCAGCGCATGACATTAACTTTCGACCATAATCCGGATCATCCGTAAGCGCAATGGCCGATCGAGCCTAGGATCTCCTGACCATCACCCTGAACGGCTGATTCGATCATCCCCATTGATCTGGCCGCCTCAATGCCTGAATCTTCCGATCGTAGTTTTCCCAAGAAGGGGGCGTGTTCAAGGGTTGCAATTGCTGCCGCGACAGCTTTCCACGCCAGCGGGCATGACACTCGTACAACACAGTATCAGACTTGCCAGTAAATCGTTATAATAGTGGGCTATTTCTATCTCCATTGAGCCGACTCAATGGTTTTTTCTCTCCTTCCGAGGTCCACTCCCCCATGTCAGTATCCGCAAGCACGGCCGGTTTCGAAGGCCTGCAACTCGCCCCGGCCATCCTCAATGCAGTGAGAACGCTCGGTTATGAGGTCCCCACCCCCATTCAGGCCGAATGTATCCCCCATCTACTGGAAGGCCGTGATCTGCTGGGCCAGGCGCAGACCGGCACCGGCAAGACGGCGGCCTTTGCCCTGCCTCTGCTGAGCCGGATCGATGTCGCCTTGAAACGGCCCCAGGTGCTGGTGCTGACACCCACCCGGGAGCTGGCGCTACAGGTGGCGGAGGCCTTCCAGAGCTACGCCCATTTCCTGCGGGATTTCCACGTACTGCCCCTGTACGGCGGCCAGGGCATGCAGATGCAGCTACGGCAGCTGCAGCGAGGGGTACAGGTCATTGTCGGCACCCCCGGCCGGGTCATGGATCATTTGCGGCGCAACTCTCTGTCCCTCGCGCATATCCAGGCCCTGGTGCTGGATGAAGCCGACGAGATGCTGAAGATGGGATTCATCGACGACATCGAATGGATCTTCGAACAGGCCCCGCAACAGCGTCAGGTCGCGCTGTTTTCCGCCACCATGCCTGATCCGATCCGACGGGTGGCGCGCAAACACTTGCATGAGCCGGTAGAGATCAAAGTCAAGGTCAAGACCGAGACGGTGTCCGCCATCGAACAGCGCCATTGCGTGGTCACCCGCCATCATAAGATGGATGCCTTGACCCGGGTGCTGGAGGTGGAAGAGTTCGATGGTATGCTCATTTTCATGCGCACCAAGACCGCAACCGTCGAGGTGGCGGACAAGCTGCAGGCCCATGGCTTCGCCGCCGAGGCCCTGAATGGCGACATGAACCAGGCGATGCGGGAACGGGCCATCGGACGTCTGAAGGAGGGTCGGCTGGACATCCTGGTCGCCACCGACGTGGCGGCCCGGGGCCTGGATGTGGAGCGGATCAGCCATGTGGTGAATTTCGACATCCCCAACGACCCTGAATCCTATGTGCATCGGATTGGTCGAACCGGCCGGGCCGGCCGCACCGGCAAGGCCTTGCTGTTCGTGCAGCCGCGCGAACGCAATCTGCTGAAATTGATCGAGCGGACCACCCGCCAGCCCATCCCTGCGATGGAACTGCCGACCGCGGATGATTTGAGTGTACACCGCATCGACCGCTTCATGGACTTGCTACGCGAAACCCTGGCGGATCAGGATCTCGACTACTACTACCGCTTGATCAGCCGCATCGAACAGGAACAGGAGATGAGCAGCACCGATATTGCCGCGGCCCTCACCTTTCTCAATCAACGGGAGCGTCCCTTCATTGTGGAGGAACTACAGGGCGGCAGAGAGAAAAAATTCCAGGCACCGGAGCACAAGGAACACCCAGGAGAAAAAGGCAAACAGACTAGCCGCAGAAAAGGGCTTAACATCCCCTGGCAACGCTATCGCATCGAGGTCGGATACGATCATCAAGTGACACCGCGGGAGATCGTCGGCGCCATTGCCAATGAAGCCGGATTGGAAGGTCAGTATATCGGCGCGATCGATATCCACAACGAATTCAGTCTGGTGGATCTACCTGAGGGTATGCCGAAGGAGATCTTCCAACATCTGCGCAAGGTCATGGTTTGCGGACGCCCATTGAAGATACAACTGGATCAGGTCAATGATGAGGGCCGCCAGCCCAACCGCTCCAGAGCAGGGCAGCCTAAAGAAAAACGTCGGAGCCCGGACAAACGAAACAAGTCGTCTTCGGCATCCGGTAAGCAGAAATCCAGATCCACCCCCCGTTGATGCAGATCCGCACATTCAAGCTACCGACGGGCCCTCCGAACTGGAACTTACGTCATACAACGTTGCGGTTTCCGCCAATAGTCAAAAGCCTATCCGGCGGATAGAGTATCCGTGTTGCTTGGTTGGCATCTTAAGCGGCAAACAGTCCATCATGGGCTGATTTCTTCCCTCCCCTTTGAGGAACTTTTAACCCGCGCAAAGCAACTTGCGCGGGTTTTTTCTATGGTGATTAATTACAAAGCTCAGTTTGGCATTAACAACGGCTGGAGCTGAGTTTTGCAACGAATCAAGGTTTCGTTTGTCCGCTGTCACCGGGTGATCGGGTCCACGCCGGATCCGTCGGTATGGACCTAGCGCATGATTTGGTTAGGATTCCACTGTTCAAAGAGCTTGCCGCCCTGCTTAACCGCGCTCCCCATGCCCTGGATATTCGCATCCATGCGTTGCATGGTTTCACGCATTTTAGCCATATCGTCGGACATCTGTTCCATGCTCACCCGCATTACTGAAACATCCCGGGAAAGAGAGCCGACATAGCCTGTCATCTGCGCCATGTTGGCGCTCATGTCGTACATCAACTTGACGAACAACAAGGTCACGAGCCCAGCGCCAAGCAGCATCAGGATCTGTCCTGTCCTGGAATTCATGGGTTCGCTTCCGGCTTTACCCCACAGCATAACTCATGCAGGTATTTGTCGAAATCCTTACCGAGTTCCAGATGGGTCAGGCCGTATTCGACGGTAGCCATCAGGTAGCCGAGTTTACTGCCGCAGTCATAGCGCTTGCCTTTGACCCGATAGGCCCGCACTTTTTCAAACTTCAATAATTCTGCGATCGCGTCGGTCAGTTGGATCTCGCCCCCCGTGCCTTCACCGGTCGCTTTGATCAGCTCGAAGATGCGGGGGGTCAGGATATAGCGTCCCACCACCCCCAGATTGGAGGGGGCGTCTGCCGGTTTTGGTTTCTCCACGATCGAGGTGATGATCGCAGACTCGCCATCGTCCTCTGTGATTTCCACGATCCCGTATTTCTGGGTCTCGTCCTTCGGCACTTCTTCCACCAGGATCACGCTGCACTGGTATTTATCATAGATCTCAGCCATTTGGGCAATCGCGCCCTTGCCTCCCTCACCACGAATCAGGTCATCGGCCAGAATCACGGCAAAGGGCTCGTCGCCCACCACCGATTCGGCGCACAACACCGCATGGCCCAATCCTTTGGCTTCAGCCTGCCGCAGATAGATGCAGGAGACTTCGTCCGGGAGCACGTTCTGCACCTTTTTCAGCAGGTCGATCTTGCCTGCCGCCTTCAGTTCATTCTCCAGTTCATAGGCTTTGTCGAAATGATCCGGTATAGAACGTTTGTTCCGACCCGTGACGAAGATCAAGGAATCCACACCCGCCTCTTCCGCTTCTTCCGCAGCATATTGAATCAACGGCTTGTCCACCACCGGCAACATCTCTTTCGGATTCGCTTTGGTAGCGGGCAAAAAGCGGGTTCCTAAACCGGCAACGGGGAACACGGCCTTGCGTATTTTTCTACCCATCATTACTCCATTTTATTTAAAAGTTAATTTTATAAATAATATTCATTTATATGATTTATATAATAATATTACATCAGAAACACCACAACTAAAGTCCGGCTATGTCACTGTTGATCTTATTGAGCGCCATCAAGGGGTCAGCCGCCGCGGTGATCGGGCGACCAATCACCAGATAACTGGCGCCGGCCAGCACGGCATCGGCGGGCGTCATCACCCGGCGCTGATCATCGGCCGTCGCATCCCTGGGTCTGACGCCCGGCGTCACCAGGAGGAATTCCCTGCCCAATCGGCTCCGCAGGTCGGCGGCCTCCCGCGGCGAGCAGACCACGCCGTCCATTCCTGAATGACTGGCCAGTTCGGCGAGCCGCATGACGTTTTCCGCCGGCGCCCCAGTGTAACCCACCTCGGTGATATCTTCAGCCGTCAGACTGGTCAAGATTGTGACCGCCACCAGCAGGGGCCGCGTCGAGCGCTGTTCCAGACGATCCCTGGCCGCCTCCATCATGCGCCGACCGCCCGAGGCATGCAGATTGATCATCCAGAGCCCTAAATCCGCCGCCGCATCACAGGCGGCCGCCACGGTATTCGGGATATCGTGAAACTTCAGGTCGAGGAAGATTTCAAAGCCTCGACCGGCAAGCTTTGTCACCAAAGGCGGGCCATAGCGGGTGAACATCTCTTTGCCCAGCTTCAGGCGACAGACTCTGTGGTCCAAGCGTTCCACCAGGGCCAGCGCCTGCCTATCATCAGGATAATCCAGGGCCACGATGACCCGGGGATTGTCTTCACTCATTGCTCTGGTCGCCTCATGTTGTGTCTTGCATCGTACGACTGTGTTAATCGGCCTGGCAAGCGGGGCCCTGGATTGGCTTGATACTGCTCCAGCTCTTACAGCTGGGACAACGCCAATGCAGATGTTTCAAGCCGAAGCCACAGTGTTCGCACTGATAAACCGGTTGTGCCGCAAGCAGTTGCCGCACCGCGCTCTTCAAGACTTGCAGGGTTTCACGGGGGTGTTGTTCCTTGCGATAGAGATTCAGATTGATCAACCGATCCAATACCCTCAGATCAGGATTTCCAATCAGGTGTTTCAATACGAAGTCGACGGTCCGTTCTTCCCCCTCCTCCTCCAGCATGAGGTCGGTCAATGCCAGCATCACCGCCGAGCCCCGATGCCGTTCGTAGAGGGATTTGAGATATTCCGTCAACTCCTTACGGCGCTCGAGCGCGAGATAGCAGGATTTCAATCCGGCAAGGACTTCCGGCACATAGGCAGCGTCCTGTTCTTCCACCTTTTGATAGATCTTGATGGCCGTTTTGCAGTCCCCCCGGTCTCGCTGCATATCCCCCTGGAGAATGGTGGCTCGTACGCTGTTCCGATCGACCAGTTGGGCCTTTCTGACATAGTCCTCCGCCTGGCTGAGATTGTGCGACTTCAACTCCTGCTGAGCCAGTTCACAATAGAAGTGGGCGGTCTGCATGCGCAAGGTCATGTCCTTGCCGGCATCCAGTTGATAGGCTATTTCGAGACAGCGCTTCCAATCCTTTTCCTGCTCATAGATTTGCAGCAGATTGGTCAGGGCCTGCTTGTTATAGAGTTTGGTTTCCGCCAACTCAACGAACAGATTCTCGGCCCGGTCGAACAGCCCGGCACGCATATAGTCCTGTGCCAGTTCCAGTAGCGCCTGGGCCCGCTGCTCTCGATTCAGGGTGGGCCTGGCGATCAGGTTCTGATGAATGCGAATCGCCCGTTCCACCTCCCCCCGGCGTCGGAACAGATTGCCCAGGGCCATATGGGTCTCGACCGTATCACTGTCCACCTCGAGCAATTTGATGAACACATCGATGGCCTTGTCCGGCTGCTCGTTGAGGAGATAGTTCAACCCCTTGAAATAGGCCGGCGAACAATCCTGTAATTGTTTCTGCTCGCGTTTGTCATCACTGCGCCGCGCCATCAGCCAGCCAGACGCGGCAGCAATCGGGAGCAGGATGATGATCAATTCAAGCATGGAAAAATGTGCAGCAGACTGTCAATTTATGAAATTCTCTCAGTGAAAGGTGGATAATCACTCTTCCTTGAGAGGCATGTTGCGAAGATTCCTGATTTCTTCATTCACCAGCCTGGAGCGGCGTTTCAAAGAAACATTCTCGCGCTTCAGGCCCAGGACCATACCAATACCAGAGAGGATGCCGATCACCACACCGGCCCCCAGGGCCGTGGTAACGATCAATGAAAGTGGCAGTTCAAGGGTACCGAAATAGTAGTTGAAATGGACCGGATCAGCGTTCAGCACTGCGAATGCAGCACCCAGCATCATGATGATAATGATTAAGAACAGTTTCAAGAACCGCATCGGGCGCCCCATGTGTCACACCTTCCCAGGCCTCCATTTTCGCTTACTCACCGCCGCTTTGAAACACCTTTGAATACCGAATGGTATCTTCCGGTCCCTGCAACCTGTCCTGGAACCCCGCTTTGCTACTAGGCATAATCGTCCACAATGCCATTTGCGCCGGCACTGACGGTCACTGTATGAGAGTGATCCGAGAACTCGGCGCCAAGCGCCTCGTTGCTGCGACCCTGTTCACTCGAAAGCCAAGTCTGGGGGCTCTGCCCCGAGCCTTCCCGCTGCCCCACATCCACATTGACCAGGTTCAGATTGGCCTCGCCGAATATCTCCCGCAGGCGGGGAATCGACGCCTCCAAGGCCTCCCGGGTAGCCCCCTGCGCCGCCAGGAAACTGATATTGGTCTGCTCATGCTGCAATGAAATCCGCACCTCCAGAGGCCCAAGATTCGGGGGGGTGAGCTTGACCTTCGCCTGCTGGATACTCTTACTGATCATCCATTGGATCCGCTCTCCCAGGGTCTTGTCCCAGTTAGGCTGGCCCACGGGCACATCCACCGTCAACAGCGGCACCGCTCCTTTGGGCGCCAATGGGTTGCTTCCAGGGTGCAGATTGAGCGCTGAATATTGTCCGGCCAACCCGCCCGGAGCGCATAGATCAGCCTTCTGTTCTAATGCGTGGTCCAGCAAGCCAAGGCTGTCAAGACCTGGAATGCGGCCCTTCTGCAGCAGCCTGGTATGGGCTTCAGCCGAGAGAGCCGGGTCTTGCAGCCCCAGGAGCAACCCACTCGCCGTTTGTCCCGCTTGGCTTAGCAAGGCTTGCGATTGCGGCAAGATATTGCCGGGCGTATCACTCACCAGGGGCAAATGGCTGCCGGCTTGCCAGCCAACCGGCAGCACCGGGATGTTATATTGATTCGAATCCAGCAGTTGGAGAGGCGCCCACCAGCCTAACACAGGCTGATCCTCGTCTTTTCCCATCGCCAAAAAATCCCGCAATGTCTGTTCGAACGATTGCTGCTGCGCCGTGTCGAGTTGATCCGAGTCCAGCAAGTCGGATTGCAATCCATCGGTAACCCTGTCTTCCGTCGTTTTGCCTGACAGTTTTCCCGCTTGCGCAGCGGGCAGAATAGGGAAAGGCATGGCTCACCTGTAATGAGATTGAGTTTAACACCACAGGAATTGGGCAAGATATGGGCCAGAATTAACCGTCAGTTGCCGGATGTTATTCCACAACCGGCTGTTCTGGCAGTAAATCGTCTTTATTCATTTGGCGCCAGTTCAAACGGAGCACCCGCCACTGGCCATCCGTCTCACGCACCAGGTCGGCCTCCAGTCGAATCACATCCCCGCGCCACTCCCTGAAGCTGAGGGACTCGGCATGCTCGGCTGCCGTACCGGCCAGGCCGGCATACATCAACACCTGTGCCGAACTTTCGCTGGCGACCGTGATATTTTCGATCTTTTTCAACACATGGATGGAGCGATGCCGCAGAAAATACCCGGTCAGCAGCCGCCGCATGGCTTCCCGGTCTCGGCCCCACAGATCGGCATAATCGTATGAAATCAAGGCGGTTGTGGCGGACACGTCTCTGGACTCCACGCGAAACTCCGCGCGGTTGAGAAAATCCATTATCTGTTCTTCCGGAGTGTCTTTTGAAAACCCATCACAAGCCGATAAGAATACTATAATTATTATTAACAGATAAATAGCTTTATTTATTAAAGCAATAATTGAAGTCATTCACATCACCTGAGCCTCAATACATCCTGCATGTCGAAGAGACCCGCCCCCCTGTTCGTGATCCAGTCAGCCGCCCGTAACGCACCACGGGCGAAATTCATCCGGCTCGACGCCTTGTGAGTTATCTCCACCCGTTCCCCCTCCAGGGCAAACCAGACCGAATGCTCGCCCACGATATCACCCGCGCGGATGGTTTCAAAACCGATCGTTTTAGCGTCACGGGGTCCTGTATGACCCTGCCGGCCATACACCGCACATTCGTTCAGATCGCGCCCCAGCACCTGAGCAATCACCTCCCCCATATGCAGGGCGGTACCCGAAGGGGCATCCACCTTGTGTCGATGATGAGCCTCGATCACCTCGATATCCGCCTCGTCGCCCATCACTTTGGCGGCAATCTCCAACAGTTTGAAACAGAGATTGACCCCAACGCTCATGTTCGGTGCGAACACGATCCCGATTTCAGCGGATGCCGCCGACAATTGGCGCTTTTCCTGCTCAGCTGAGTCCGGTAGTGCCGATCACCATCGGCTTGCCCGCCTGCCTACAGATCCGCAGATGGTCGAGCGTGGCCTGAGGCGCGGTAAAATCGATGACCACATCGAAATCCTCCAGCACCTGATCGAGCCGCTCGGCGATAGCGACATGCAAGGTACCGACACCGGCCACTTCGCCGGCATCCCGACCGAGTAAGTTACTGTCCGCCCGTTCCGTGGCGGCGCCCAATCGCAGATTACCCGCCTCCTTGACCGTCCTGACCAGCATGCTGCCCATGCGCCCGGCCACGCCAACGATGGCTACTCTCGTCATCTCATCCCCCTCCCGGTGTTATTTTTCTGCTCCGGCTCTGAGAGCTGGCCGGACAGCCGCTGCTCAAAAGCCCATGCCTTCAAAGAATTTTTTCACCCCATCCACCCAGCTGGTCGATTGCGGGACTGTGTTTGCCGCCGCCCTGCAGCATGCTTTCGTCCAGTCTGCGCAGCAGATCCTCCTGCTCATTCGTGAGCTTGACCGGAGTCTCCACCAGCACCCGGCACATCAGATCACCGATTGGCCCGCCCCTGACCGGTTTGATGCCCTTACCCCGCAGTCGGAACATGCGTCCGGTCTGGGTGCCGGCCGGAATCTTGAGCATCACCTTGCCATCCAGGGTCGGCACTTCCAGCTCCCCGCCCAGCGCCGCCGTGGTGAAGCTGATCGGCACTTCACAGAACAGATGGTTGTCTTCCCGGGTAAAGATATCATGGGGTTTGACCGCGACCTGCACGTAGAGATCTCCGGGCGGTCCGCCCTGCTCGCCCGCCTCGCCCTCGCCTGCGAGCCGGATACGATCTCCGGTATCGACCCCTGGCGGTACCTTCACCGAAAGGGTCTTGTGTTCCTGCACCCGGCCTTGACCGTGACAACTCGGGCACGGATCCTCGATCATGGTACCCTTGCCATGACAGCGTGGACAGGTCTGCTGCACCGAGAAAAAGCCCTGCTGCATCCGCACCTGGCCGTGGCCGCCACAGGTCTCGCAGGTCTTTGGACTGGTGCCTTTTCTGGCGCCTGATCCATTGCAGGATGCGCATTTGACCAGGGTCGGAACCCGGATCTTCACTGTGGTGCCGGCCACCGCGTCTTCCAGAGAGAGATGCAGGTTATAGCGCAGATCGGCGCCACGTTGCACCCGCGGACCACCACCTTGCCCCCTGGCCGCACCGAAGATATCCCCGAACACATCGCCGAAGATGTCGGAGAAGCTCGCCCCCCCGCCGAATCCGCCCGGCCCCGCGCCCATGCTGGGATCCACCCCGGCATGACCGAACTGATCATAGGCCGCCCGTTTCTGGGCATCCGAGAGGATTTCATAGGCCTGCTTGGCCTCTTTGAAGCTCTTCTCGGCCTCGGGCCCCTGGTCGCCGGTATTGCGGTCCGGGTGGTACTTCATGGCAAGACGCCGGTAGGCCTTTTTTATCTCGGCCTCGCTGGCATTCTTGTTGACGCCCAATACCTCGTAATAGTCGCGTTTTGACATGATTTGGTCTTCAGTGTGCAGGATTCAGTGGCAAAATACTAAACTGAAACGCCAAACCGCGCAGGTCCAGAAACACCTGCGCGGTTGAGGGCTTACAGCTGAAGGGTCAAGTCTGCCGACTGATTACTTTTTGTCATCCTTGACCTCTTCGAACTCGGCATCCACCACATCGTCGTCCGACTTGGAACCCTCACCCTTGTCACTGCTTGCCACTGGCGGCTTCCGCACCATCGCCGGGCTGAGCACCCGCCCCCTGCTGTGAGTAGAGACGCTCCGCCATTTTCGCGGAAGCATCGGTCAGGACCGTGGTCTTGGCTTCGATGGCATCCTTGTCATCGCCTTTCATGGCCGCTTCCAGTTCCTTGATAGCGCTCCTCGATGGCCTCTTTTTCACCGGCCTGCAGTTTCTCGTCTCCCAGTTCCGTCATCGACTTCCTGGTCGCATGGATCAGGGTATCCGCATGGTTGCGGGCGCCGACCAGTTCCTGGAACTTGCGGTCCTCGTCCGCATGGGACTCGGCGTCCTTGACCATGCGATCTGATCTCGTCGTCGCTGAGGCCGGAAGAGGCCTTGATCACGATCGACTGCTTTTTGCCGGTGGCCTTGTCCTTGGCCGACACGTTAAGGATACCATTGGCATCGATATCGAAGGTCACCTCGACCTGCGGCACACCGCGCGGGGCCGGTGGGATATCGGTCAGATCGAACCGACCCAGCGACTTGTTGGCCGCGGCCTGTTCGCGCTCACCCTGCAGCACATGCACGGTGACCGCGGTCTGGTTGTCGTCCGCGGTGGAAAAGACCTGGGACGCACTGGTCGGAATCGTGGTGTTCTTGTCGATCAGCTTGGTCATCACCCCACCCAGGGTCTCGATACCCAGGGACAGCGGCGTGACATCCAGCAGCAGCACATCCTTGACCTGACCGCCCAATACGCCACCCTGAATCGCGGCGCCGATAGCCACCGCCTCGTCCGGGTTGACGTCCTTGCGGGGCTCCTTGCCGAAGAAATTCTTCACCGTCTCCTGTACCTTGGGCATCCGGCTCTGGCCACCCACCAGGATCACCTCGTTGATATCCGAGGCGGACAGGCCGGCATCCTTGAGGGCGATCCGGCAAGGCTCGATGGTGCGGGTCACCAGATCTTCCACCAGCGACTCCAGCTTGGAGCGGGTCAGCTTGATGTTCAGATGCTTGGGACCGGTCTGATCCGCCGTGATATAGGGCAGATTGATGTCGGTCTGCTGACTGGAGGAGAGTTCGATCTTGGCCTTCTCCGCGCCTTCCTTGAGACGCTGCAGGGCCAGCGGATCCTTGCGCAGGTCCACACCCTGCTCCTTCTTGAAGGTCTCCACCAGGTAGTCGATGATGCGCATGTCGAAGTCTTCGCCACCCAGGAAGGTGTCGCCATTGGTGGAGAGCACCTCGAACTGGTGTTCGCCGTCGATTTCGGCGATCTCGATGATGGAGATATCGAAGGTGCCGCCACCCAGGTCATACACCGCCAGGGTCTGATCGCCGCGCTTCTTGTCCATGCCGTAGGCCAGGGCCGCGGCGGTGGGCTCGTTGATGATGCGTTTGACTTCCAGACCGGCGATCCGGCCGGCATCCTTGGTGGCCTGGCGCTGGGAGTCGTTGAAGTAGGCGGGCACGGTGATGACCGCCTCGGTGACGGTCTCGCCCAGGTAGTCCTCGGCGGTCTTCTTCATCTTCTGCAGCACCTTGGCGGAGATCTCCGGCGGCGCCATCTTTTTGCCGTTCACCTCGACCCAGGCATCCCCGTTGTCCGCCTTGACGATCTTGTAGGGCACCATGTCCACATCGCGCTGCACCACCTCATCCCTGAATTTGCGCCCGATCAGGCGCTTGATGGCATACAGGGTGTGGTCCGGATTGGTCACCGCCTGCCGCTTGGCCGACTGACCGACCAGGATCTCGCCGTCATTGGCATAGGCGATGATAGAGGGGGTCGTGCGATCGCCCTCGCTGTTCTCGATGACCTTGGTCTTATCGCCTTCCATCACTGCCACGCAGGAGTTGGTGGTGCCAAGGTCGATGCCGATGATTTTACCCATGATTTGAATTCTCCGGATTCTTATCTAATTCGTAGTGATTCTTGCTGACTGTCCCTTAAGTGGGGGTCTATGGCTGGAAACTTCAAGCCTGTTCATCGACGGAAGTCGCCGGCGCCTTGGAGACCATCACCATGGCAGGGCGCATCAGCCGGCCATTCAGGAGATAACCCTTTTGCACCACCGCCACCACCGTGTTGGGCGCCACATCGCCCCGCTCCTGGATCGACATGGCCTGATGGAACTCGGGATTGAACGCCTCACCCTCGGGATCGATCTGCTGGATGCCGTTCTTTTCCATGACTGTTCACCAGCAGTTTCAGGGTCAGCTCGGTGCCTTCTCTAAGCTTGGCCACGTCGGCATTCTCATCCAGCGCCGCCTGATGCCCCAGTTCGAGACTGTCCCAGACCTGCAGCAGTTCCTGGGAAAATTTCTCCAGGGCGAATTTATGGGCGTTTTCCAGATCCCGCTGGTTGCGCTTGCGCAGATTATCCATCTCCGCCCTGCGCCCGCATCACCTGATCCCAATTTTCATCCGCCTTGTTGCGCGCATCCTCCAGCAGGCGGGTCAATTCTTCAGGACTCGGCTTTACACCTTCAGCAACCGGTTCCGGGGACACCTCGGTTGTCCCATTTTCGCCCATCTCTGCTTGCGCCTCTGCCGGAATATCCGGTTGATCTTTTTCCATCACGACTAAAAACCTCGAATTACTGTTACTTGGTGAACGACTGCTTAAAAGCGGATTGTCTGGGTAAATTGGGATGATCAGTGAGTTTTCAAGGCCGCCCCGAGAATTTTTGCGGTCACGTCCACGATCGGGATCACCCGTTGGTAGTTCATGCGGGTGGGGCCGATCACGCCCAGCACCCCTACCACCTTGTTGTCTACCTGATAGGGCGCGGTGACCACCGAGCAGCCATTCAGCAACTGGTAGCCCGATTCGTCACCGATATAGATCTGCACCCCGTGGGCATGTTGAAACTGATCCAGGAGATGCAGAATCTCCCGTTTTTCGGTAAAGGCATCGAACAGCTTGCGCAGTTGCTCGAGACTGGCGAGGTCGGCGAATTCCATGAGATTGGTCTGACCGGCGATCACGCAATCTTCCTCGGGCTCAGCGGCATTCACCACTTCACCCGCCATTTGCAAGCGCCTGGGTCATACTCTGATCGAAACGCTCCCGCGCTTCATTCAGCTCCTCCAGCATTTGCTGACGCACCGCCTGCATCTCCAGTCCCGAGAAGGAGTGATTGAGAAAATTGGCGGCCTGATCGAGCTCGGGCGGGAAAAATCCCGATGCGTCTGCAGAATTCGATTGTGCACTTCGCCATTCTGGGTGATCAGGATCGCCAACACTCGCCGCTCGGAAAGAGGCAGAAATTCGATCTGACGGAAGATGGTCCGATCGCGCCGGGGGACCGTGACCACGCCCGCCATGTGCGTGATGCCGGAAAGAAGCTGTGAAGCGGATGTCAGCATCCTACCTGTGTCATCGGTGTGGGTAAGGTTGCTGCGAATCTGTTCCACTTCCTTTGCATTGAGATTCTGCACCGTCAACAGGGAATCGATGAACATCCTGAAGCCGGTCACGGTGGGAATACGTCCAGCGGAAGTATGGGGCGAAGAAACCAGGCCAAGATCCTCGAGATCGGCCATGACATTGCGGATAGTGGCCGGACTCAAATCCATCCCGGCTTCCTTGGCCAGGGTACGGGAACCCACCGGATGTCCATCGCGGATATAGTGCTCAATCAGGATCTTGAGAAAATGCTGGGCGCGTTCGCTGACGCCCGACTCATTGATGACTTTATTCGCTGACAACTACACCTGTCCCCCGGTTAAACGGTTAGCACTCTATACTAATGAGTGCCAATACCGATCAAATCTAGCAATTTCGACGGAATCGAGTCAACCGAAAAATCCTTCTCAAGCCCAGTTATTCCTCATCCAGCAGAACCTCATGCTTAACCATAGTCCGCGGGAAGAATTTCGCCAGCCACGTCTGATCCGGATGCTCAAAGTCTGCATCCAATGAACGACAACCAAGCCATGTCCATCGATACAGCGTCTACGAATGATCTCCTCACATAATTGGACGGCCCCCTCAAGCGGACGCTTGGATTGGCCAGGGGAGCATGCTAACTTTGCCTGATGACACAGCACTCTCCATCCATTATCAGACGCTCATCAGGCTGCACCTGAGTAACGGCTAATGCCCATTCCGTTCAAACGCATTGGACTCATCGGCAAACACGGAGACCCGGCCGTCAAGGACACCATTCGCCAACTCTGCGAATATCTCCGGGAGTGTGGTCGAGAAGTCATGTTGGAGAATGCGACCTGCAGACTGCTGGAGAGCCCGGTCCTGCCCAGCACCTCGCAAGCGGATCTGCCCTGCCATACCGACCTGGTCATCGTGGTGGGTGGCGACGGCACCATGCTGCATGCCGCTCGCGCCCTGGCGCTGCACGATACGCCACTGCTGGGTATCAACTTGGGACGGCTCGGTTTCCTTACGGACATCTCCCCAGCCGAGATGCGGGCCAAGCTCGACCCGATCCTGGCGGGCCACTATCAGGAGGATATGCGTTTCCTGCTGCGCGCCAACATGGGAGATGAATCCAGAACCAACGGCGATGCGCGGGCCTTGAACGATATCGTACTGCACAAATGGAATATTGCCAGGATGATCGAGTTCGAGACCTACATCAACGGTCAACTGGTCAACGATCAACGCTCCGATGGCCTGATCGTCTCCACCCCCACCGGCTCCACCGCCTATGCGCTGGCCGGTGGCGGCCCCTTGATGCATCCTACCTTGAACGCCATGGTGCTGGTACCGCTTTGCCCCCACACCCTGAGCAACCGCCCGATCGTGGTGGATGGGGATAGCGAAATCGAGATTCATCTGGCGCGAGAACACGCCGAGGGGGTCCAGCTGACCTTTGACGGGCAGGCAACCCTGCCCGTCATGGAGGGAGAGATCATTCGCATCCGCAAGGATAAACACCGCATCCGCCTGATCCACCCCCTCGGTCACGATTACTATAGCGTGCTGCGGGCCAAGCTCGGCTGGGCCAAATACCCGACCTACTGATGCTGACCCATCTTGACATCCGGGATCTGGCCATCGTCTCCGCCCAGGAGCTTGATCTGGAGGCCGGTCTGAGTGTGCTCACCGGCGAAACCGGCGCCGGCAAGTCGATCCTGATCGACGCCCTGGGGCTGGCGCTGGGCGACCGCGCAGACAACAGCATGATCCGCAGTGGATGCGATCGAGCGGAGGTCGCCGCTCATTTCGACATCCAGGATCAAACCCCGGTGCAAAGCTGGCTGCAGGAACAGGCTCTGGATGACGGGCATGAGTGCCTGATCCGTCGCGTGCTGACCCGTGAGGGCCGTTCGAGGGCCTTCATCAATGGCCGGCCTGCTGCGATCCAGCAGGTCGAAGCACTGGGAAATCTGCTGGTGGAGATCCATGGCCAGCATGCCCATCAGTCGCTCCTGCAGCGCACCCAGCAACGCCGGCTGCTGGATGCCTACGGCGGCCACTCGGACCTGGCCGAACAGGTTGCGAGCCGCTTCAAACTGTTTCGCAACAGCCGGAAACAACTGGAACAGCTGCGTACCGCAGCCGCCGACCGGGCCTCCCGGATGGATCTATTGCGTTTTCAGTTGGAAGAACTGACAGCCCTCAACCTGCGCTCGGAAGAACTCGAAACCCTGGAACAGGATCATCGACGCCTGAGTCATCTGGAACAACTGCAGAACAACTGCGGCGAGATCCTGCACGGCCTGGATGAGGCCGAACCCTCGGTGCGCGGTCTGCTGGTGCGACTCACGGAACAACTCAGCGCGCTGCAGAACCTCGACGACAGCCTGGGCGAACCCCATGACATGCTCGAGAACGCGTTGATCCAGATCGACGAGGCCCTGGCCTATCTGCGGGACTACCTTAGCGACCTGGAACTGGACCCGGCCGGCCTGCAACAGGTGGAACAGCGCCTGGAGGCGATCCATGATATGGCGCGTAAATACCGGCTAAGTCCCGCCGCACTGCCGCAGCGACTATCGCAGATCGAGCAGGAACTGGGTCAGCTGGAACATGCGGATGTGGCGCTGGCCGCATTGGAAAATCAGGTTTCGGCCGCATGGGACGAGTATCTCAAGCTGGCCGGGCAATTGAGCGAAAAGCGCCAGCGGGCTGGCCGTCGACTCGGCAAGGAAATCAGCCAGGCGATGCAGCAACTGGGCATGCCGGGCGGGGTGTTCAGCGTGCATCTCAAGGCGATCGAGGAACACAATGTTGGCAAGGATGGACTTGAGCAGATCGATTTCATGGTTTCCGCCAATCCGGGCATGCCCCAGCAACCTCTCAGCAAGGTCGCATCCGGTGGGGAACTCTCCCGCATCAGTCTGGCCATTCAGGTGGCCACGATCCGCTACGGCATGACCCCGACCCTGGTGTTCGATGAGGTGGATGTGGGTATCGGCGGCGGTGTGGCGGAAATCGTCGGACAGATGCTGCGCAAATTGGGCGCATCCAGGCAGATCCTGTGCGTCACCCATCTGCCCCAGGTGGCCGCTCAGGCCGAACATCACCTGTTGGTGCGTAAAACCACGAGCAAAGGACAGACCCATACCCGGATCACCGCCTTGCATGAGGGCGAACGGGTGCATGAGATTGCGCGCATGCTGGGCGGGATCGAGATCACCGACCAGACCCTGGCCCATGCCAGAGAGATGGTCAGTCTGGCCACCTCCGAATGAGCCACGCCATCTGGCTGGCTGTCACTCCTTGTGGCGCCTTTGACAATTGGGGTCTTTGCAACGCCCATAGATGATCAAGGAGTGGTCCACCATCTCGAAGTCGTGTTCTTCCGCAATTTCCTGCTGCCGTTTCTCTATCATATGATCCATGAACTCCTCGACCCTGCCGCAGGACACACAAACGATATGATCGTGATGTTCACCCCGATCGAGTTCGAAGACCGCATGCCCGCCCTCGAAATTATGTCGGGTGACCAGGCCCGCGGCTTCGAACTGGGTCAAGACCCGGTAAACCGTGGCCAGCCCGATCTCGTCCTCATTCTCCAGCAACATCTTGTAGACATCTTCGGCGCTGACATGCCGTTGTGCGCTGCTGCTCGAGTAATTCCAGGATTTTGACGCGCGGCAAAGTGACTTTGAGGCCCGCCTTCCTGATTTCCTGATTATCCAAAACTGCTTATCCCCACCAAGTGTGTTCTGTTGGTGAATAGGGTAATATTCACCGAGCCTGGACGATTGTACTCAGAATGAAAAAGATTCTCATCACCTTACTTGTAAGCCTATCCCTGGGACTGGTCGGTTGCTCCAGCTGGCGTGACCTTTCACTGGTTCACAAACCGGAAATTCAGCAGGGAAATATTATCACTCCCGAGATGGTTGCTGAACTAAAAACCGGCATGTCCAAACGTCAGGTCCGTTTCGTCCTGGGCACCCCCATGCTGGTGGATGTATTTCATCAGGAGCGCTGGGACTACCCGTTCACCATGAAGAAGCGCAATGAAGCCCTCGAAATCAAGCTGTTCAGCGTTTTCTTCAAAGGTGACGAGCTGAGCAGTTTCCAGGGGGATATCAAACCTTCCAAGGAACCTGAGATCGCAGCAAGGATCAGAGAGAGATCATCGTCAGTGTACCTGACTATGAAGGCGACAAGGGAGTCATCGAACGGGGCTTGAATCTGATCGGCATCGATCTGGAGGATTGAGGCTGTGTCCTGCTCCTCGTGACGGTCAGGCTTGTCTGAAAACCGGTTGCTACCCGCTGTCAAGCCGACAGACCCCAGCGCGACAATTCTTTTGAACCTTCCCTGTCCGGGCCGGTCATATTGGGGTATGCAGAGAAATATCCCTAGGGAATGTCTCTGCGGGCAGCATGAAGTGAAACGCCCCAGGTGATTTCATAGTTTAATCTTCATTCCTTACCTCCGGCCTGAGCTGGCTTCTGCGCAGGGATTTCTAGATACGGTGCGTATGACAAATGCGCTCCACGAGAGCCTGGATACTCGAAGATGGCCTTGCCCAGACAGGCACGATGACCGATTGAAAGTCTATTCGCAGTCGGTCATCGTGCCCCTTTTTTCATCTGTTTACCTTCAGCGGCGCGTTTCTTGCGCTGCTCCTTGGGATCGGCGATCAGCGGACGATAGATCTCCACCCGATCGCCCTCGTTGAGCCGGGTATCCAATTGGGTTGCCTTACCGAAGATGCCGATCTTGTTTTGGGACAGGTCGATCTCCGGGAAACGTTCCAGGATGCCGGAACGTTCAACCGCCTCTGCGACGGTGCTACCGGCATCCACAAAAATCTCCAGCAGTGCCTGCTCGTGCAGTTTGGCGAAAGCCACCTCGACCCGTATCTTTTCTTCAGTCACGGTAAACCCCATCCGCACGTTTACAGAAGGCCTCCACCAGGGTGTTGGCGATATGATCGAAGACCCGGCCAAACGCGCTATCGATCAATTTGTTGGAGAATTCGAACTCCAGAGCCAGCTCCACTTTGCTGGCGTCATCCCGCAGCGGCGTAAATACCCAGCCACCCTCCAGTTTGCGGAAGGGCCCGTGTCTCAGCACGATATCCATGCGCTCGTTCTCGACCAGGTAATTGCAGGTTGAAAAGCGTTGTTTGATACCGAGACGCGAAACCTCGAGCTCACCGCAGATCTCGTTGTCGCTTCGGGTGATCAACTTGCTGTCGGTGCACCAGGGAAGAAACTCCGGATAGGCCTCGAAATCACAGACTAATCGATACATCTGCTGAGCCGAATGGTGCACCAGCGCGCTTTTTCGTACGATCGGCATGCTCAGATCATCCCGATCGCATTGAGGAACACCAGAATCACCGCCAACGGTGAAATATAACGAATCAAGATGCGCCACAGCTTGTAACCCAGACCCTGCATGGCAAATTCATCCTGGCTCGACTCACGGGTCATGGACCAGCCGGCGAACAGCGCGATCAACAGTCCACCCAGCGGCAGCATGATGTTGGCCGCCAGGTAGTCCAGCAGATCGAAAAAGGTCTTGCCAAAAAGCCTGAACTCATCCCCTGACCAGATATTGAAAGAGAATATACTGCCCAGCCCCAGGATCCAGGTGGTAAGCCCGATCCAAGCTGCTGCGCGCACCCGGCTCATGCCGCGGTTTTCCACCAGCCAGGCCACGGCCGGTTCGATCAGGGAGATGGCGGATGACCAGGCAGCGAACACCAGCAAGACAAAAAACAGGGTGCCGAACAGGTGGCCCGCCGGCATGGCGCCGAATGCCAGGGGCAGGGTCTGGAAGATCAGACCAGGCCCAGCTCCAGGTTCCAGGCCATTGGCGAACACAATGGGAAAGATGGCCATGCCCGCCACCAGTGCGACCAGTGTATCGAGAAAGGCGATCAACATGCTGGAGCGGGCGATGGAATTCTTTTTCGGCATGTACGATCCATACACCATGATCGCACCCATGCCCAGACTGAGGGTGAAAAAGGCATGACCCAGCGCCACCAGCACCGGGCTACCACTCAGTTCACACTGTTCGATACCCGCCACCACATGGCATTTGTGAAATACCTTGTTGAAGTCCGGCTGGAACAGAAACTCCAAGCCCTGGGTAAAATAACCGGTGTTCATGGCATATCCGACCATGATGAAAAGCAGAACGAACAGCGCCGGCATCAGCAAGGTCACCGCCTTCTCCAGACCGGCGCGCACCCCGCGCGCCACCACCACCATGCTCATCAGCATGAACAGGGTATGCCAGGCCAGCAACCGTTCGGGATCGCCTACCAGACCGTTGAATAGGGCCTGCACCGCTTCGCCATCCATGCCATCGAAAGCGCCGGCTGCCGCTCGCACCACATAGGCCAAGGCCCAGCCTGCGATCACACTGTAATAGGAGAGGATGAAGAACCCTGCCAGCACCCCGCTCCAGCCGATCAGCGACCAGGCAGGATGGGCGCCCTCTTCCCGGCCAGGCCGCCATGGTGTTGATCGGGCTCTGTCGGCCACGCCGCCCCAGCATGATCTCCGCCATCATGATCGGGATGCCGATGGCGGCGATACACAGCAGATACACCGCGACGAAGGCCCCGCCCCCGTTCTCGCCAGTGATATAGGGAAACTTCCAGATATTGCCCAGACCGACGGCCGAACCCGTCGCCGCCAGAATAAAAACGATCCGGGAAGACCACTGACCATGGATAGATGTCTTTTCCGTCATATTGAATGCCTCATCTCCTACTACCGGTCAGTTACAAGTTAGCTATTTTGCGGAAAATCATACTTCTTAACAAGCTGACACTGGCCGCCCCGTCAGTAGCCGTTTAGAATGCAGGCATGGCCAAGAAATCAAAAAAAGCGAAAAGCCCAGGTTCAACCATAGCCCTGAACAAAAAAGCCGGACACGACTTTTTTATCGAAGAGCGCTTCGAGGCCGGCATCGCCCTGCAGGGTTGGGAGGTCAAGAGCCTGCGCGAAGGCCGCATCCAGATCAAAGAGAGTTATGTGACCCTCAAGAATGGGGAGGCCTTCCTGTTCGGCGCGCATATCGTTCCTCTGACGACCGCATCCACCCATGTCACCCCCGATCCAACCCGCACCCGGAAACTGTTGCTGCACCGCAGTGAACTGAGCAAATTGGTCGGTCTGGTCGAGCGCAAAGGATACACCCTGGTCCCCACCGCCATGTATTGGAAGAAAGGCTTTGCGAAACTGGAGATCGGTCTGGCCAAAGGTAAAAAACAGCATGACAAACGGGCCGACGAAAAGGATCGGGACTGGAAACGGGAAAAGGAACGGCTCTTCAAGAACGCTTGACGCCATATTTTCATCTCAGCCGGGTCCAGGAAAAGCTTCCCGAACACTGCCCGATCATCCGACGGTTGCCGGAGAATGGGATGGTGGTTTTGCAATCACCGCATACCGCTGCTCATCCACGGGTCAGAGCTGGCAGAGGCGGATCGAGTCGCTTCCCACATCCATACCGATGGACTCTGCGGCATTCAGACCCAGTGCGGTGTTCGCAGTATTGATGAGCTGTCTGAGTGTAACCATCAAGTAGAACTCGGGGGACCCCATGATCTTATATCGGCCGACCCAAGTTGTAACACCCATAACCACGACATGGCCCAAGCGCGCTCCGATTAAACCTTGAATCAGTCGAGCTGGCGGCATAGAAAGGGGATTCATAAACCTAGAGACGGCAGTGCCCGCACCTAGACGACTTGTGACCGGGCGTGTTTGAGCCTAGCCTCTGGAATGGACATAGTCAGGCAAGCGCCCGCTTACCGCTAGGAAAAATCAATTCCACCACGGAGGCGAGTTGTCTGTCCACCTTGTGCGGGACCGCGACACACTGATCCAGGGTCAGCCCGGTGATCTGCCAGGCCAGCAGGGACGCCTTGCTCATGGCTGGAGAAATATCGTCGCCAACTTGCGCGGCGTCCGTGATCAGCGAAGCTAGATGCACCAGCGCGGTGAGCAAGGGATATTCCTGGTCCGTGGCTGGTTCCACATGGCATTCGGTTGGCTCCCACAGACTCTGGGGCAGGTCCCATTGCCGCATCAGGGCGCCACCGATCTTCCCGTAGTCGATCCCCAGCATGGCCCGTTCCACCTTGTAGAGCGGCGCACCCTGCTTTTTCGCCTGCAGCAACGCCTGCATGGCTGGCGCCGGCGCCGACTGATACAGGATCAAATGGCCGATATCCCGCAGCATGCCGGCGACGAACACCCGCTCCCCATCCAGCACATTACACAATACCGCCAACTCACGGGCTGCAATGGCACAATAGACACTCTTGCGCCAGTATTTTTCCATGTCCATGACATGATTGGACATGCCCTCAAAGGTCTGGGCCACGGAAGCCGCCAGCACCAGATCATGCACCTGCTGTGCACCCAGCATACTGATCGCCCGACTCACGGTATCGATCTTGGCCGCCAGGCCGAAATAGGCGCTGTTGGCCAGTCTCAGCAACCTGGCGGTCATCGCGGGATCATGGCTGATCACATTCGCCACATCCGCCATGTTGAATTCCTCATCGTCCAGGACTGTCTTGAGCCTCAGGTAGACATCCGGGAGTGAAATCAGTTTGGCGTCTTTAGTCACCTTTTCCCAGATTGTAGACATGGCGAATTCCCTGATTGCTAGATATCGAGTTCAGTATCGGCAAACCAGATCATAACTGAAAGAACTTCCCATCAAGGGCTTACATTCTGGTATTTGTCGGCGACATGGTCGGTGTTGATGGATGGCTCCGTCTTCGATAGTGCACCGGGCTGTAGGTCTTGAGCTGCTGTTCCATCTCAACCAGAGGTGGCCTTGCTTGGCGCTATCGTGATGGCGAGGATATCCTGAAACGGCTTCGGGTTTGCCCAGCGCATATCCCTGACCGAAATCGACCTGCATAAGTTGCAGATGATCCCTGATGGTCTCGTTCTCCACATACTCGGCTATGGTCTGCAAACCCATAGCATGACCAACCTGATTGATCGCAGAAACCATGGTCCTGGCGATGGGATCCTTGTCGATATCCCGCACGAATGAGCCGTCAATCTTCAGATAGTCCACATCCAGGTTCTTTAAGTAAGAGAAAGAACTTAGACCCGTGCCGAAATCATCCAGGGAAAATCGACAACCCTTCTGTTTGATCGCCGTGATGAAATGTTTTGCCTCTTCCAGATTCGCGATGGCCGCTGATTCGGTCACTTCAAAACAGATATGTTCAGTCGAGATCTTACTGCATTCCAGTTTGTCGATAATGAACTGCTGAAGATCCAGATCCGATAAGGACTGTCCCGATAGGTTGATGGAAACACGACAGGGAATTTCCGCGTGCCCGACCAATTCCCGGGTCAGCATATTCAAGGTGTGTTCTATGACCCAACGATCGATGGACGGCATCAGATGATAGTGTTCCGCGGCTGGCATGAAGCTGGCCGGCGGTATCACCTGCTTGCCATCCTCTCCCAGCATGCGCAACAGGATTTCATAGTGTGACAAGCCAGTTCCGGCCGTAGTGGTTGAATCAGCTGACCATTGAGCAGAAAACGGTTCTCCCGTAGAGCAGACTGAATACGCCCAACCCATTGCATTTCATCACGCCGACGTAGCAAGTCGATATCATTCTGCTTGAAAACATGGATGCGATTTCTACCTCGTTCCCTTGCGGCAGTACGCGCCACCTCGACTGCACTCAGGACATCCGCGACTGATTCACTGTCGAGAGTGATCGGTGCGACACCGATCGTGACCGTCATTTTTTGAGTTTCACTTTCCCATTCGAAGTTGGTGGAGTCGACCTCATCACGGATGGCCTTGGCCATGCTGGCAGCCGTCTCAATGGAGCAGTCGTCCAGCAAGATCCCGAACTCGTCACCTCCCAATCTTGCTAACACATCCTGTGAACGAGTCAATTTCTCGAAGGACCTCTGAAACCTGGTAGATCAATCTATCACCCGCCTTTCGCCCATGGATGTCATTGATGATCCGCAAGCCATCCATGTCGACATTCAAAATCGCGTGTTGTGTACCCTGTGACCATGTCTCAGCCAGGGCACGCTTCACACTCCATTCAAAGCTGTAGAGATTGTCCAGCCCGGTGAGTGAATCGAAATTAATCTGGATGATATTCGCCACCCGATTGCCAGCAGTTCCATGAGATTGCGTACACTGTGAGTAAAATCAGGTTTATCAATAAGATTGACAATAACCAGCATGCCGATGATCATCGATTCTCCACTCACCACCGGACAGGCAAGCAGTTTGTATGGTATTTCTGGACAGACCTCCAGGCGCAGTGGTTCTGCCGGATGATTGATGACGATTGATTGTTTGTTCCGCTTAACCCACCGGAACACATCGCTACTGAGACTTGGCAGTACCCGGTGGGCATTCGGGATAGGACGTTCCTGATTGAAATTGTACAATGCGATATCCTTTTCTTTCAGCAGCAGTGCCGTGACACCCACATCGAGATAATTGGTGCAAGCCGCCAGCATTTGCTGCAGTGATTCCTGCCCCTGATAAATATTCTGCGTATAGTTGTCCGACTCATAGATCAGATTCAATTCCTCATAGCGCTCCGTCAACTCCGAGGTCATGTCATCCAAGTCGACCCTCAATCTGAGTTCGGTCTTCAGGCAATCGGCAATGGTATTCAACGCATCGTCAAGTGTGAGAAAAGTCCGCTTTTCTTAGCAGAACGCTGGGTTTGGCGGACAACACAACTAGACTGGCGAGAGGCTTATCGAAACCATCACAAAGGCAGACAGTTTGGACTATTCCTCCTTCTCCAAGTTTTTTCCTGGTTATTCCTTTGGCAGAAGGCCATATCCCAGGATAATGTCGGCTAACGTATGCTTTGAGTTCATTGACAGCCCTGCTGGAAGACTGTTTATCGTGAGTGACCAGTTCGCCCTGAGCATCAAAAATACAGATGGCCAGGATATTCGCTTGTAAACGGCGCAATAGGTGGAAATAGTTTCCAAACTTTACCTTCTGGAGAATTCCACTTGCCATCCTGTCACGCTCTTTTGGTTTAGCAGGGGGAGAGATAGTTAGCTATCGGAATGAGCAACTCATGCATGCTCACTGGCTTCTCCATGAACTGGTGGTTATGCATCTCACGAGACCACTCCCGATATTCAATCTCTGTTCTGGAGGTGTGGACGAAAATCAGGAAATCACGTCATTGCATCTCTTGTTGCAGCTGTCGACGCAACGCCTCTCCAGACTGCCAGGGCGCATCTTTATATGGGTGATCAGGGGATCTGGGCAGCACTCGCTAACTCCTTCCAGTGCCGCCTGACCATTCAGCACCCCTTCCACCTCATACCCCGGTCGTTTTAGGGATTTTTCAAGCACTGGGAGCGCATGTGCTTCGTCATCGGCAACCCGGATATAATGGTCTATGCCGCACCCGCCTGCCGGAAGATATCCATGATCCTTGTCCAAGTGGATGGTGAAATTACCACTCTGGCCATGGCGTAGCGCCTGTAATACACCCTGCCTGCTGTTGACCGGCACGAGGTCCTCCCGGGATATCCCGCTCAATAATCTAACCAAGCTGATTCCCTGACTGCGTGTCTGGGAAAGGCGGGCCTCCAGGTGATAGTTGAAGGAAAGCAACAGCACCACGCTCATCACCAGGAGTGAAGCGAAAATCATGATCAAGCCAAGGCGTTCATTGCGCCACATTGATACTGCCGTTGCTTGCAAACATTCTCGGAATCCGGAAAATCAGCCGCCACCCAATCAGTAGGCTGTAACGGCGAAGCAGGGTGTTTCTTTAGAAAAACGCCAGCGCTATGCGGCAGCGCATATATTATTTACATATTAATTACAATAGCTTAAAATTCATTACCTAGCATCGATGATAGAAAAGGGATGGCCTGACAAAAATCATTGATACGGCAATTGACGCATTACCCTGGCAGGGAACTATCGGCTCCCATATAATGTCTACTGAACAACACCAAATCGGGGGCGACGTAGGCTTCGACGGGGGTTACAAAACCTTGGGTGCATGTCGAGGAGCAGAGGACCTCGTTAATCCAGCTGCAAACTCATAGTTGCCAACGACGACAACTACGCACTCGCTGCTTAATACCCAGTAGGGTGCCGTCTGACTGGAGCCGTGCTTATGCGTCCAGCTTCTCAGGCGTCATATCTCATAAGATCGCGATGAAGCAGGTTCGGGGCGGAGTCGCTAAAACATTACCGAAATCGCTTGTTGCACGCCCTGTCCTTCGGGTGGCAGCCGGCTAAATATAATAGACAGGACTAAACATGTAGAACCTCAGGCAGAGGACTCGCGGACGGCGGTTCGAATCCGCCCGCCTCCACCAAATAACACAGGCCAGCCTTTTAGGCTGGCCTTTTTATGGGATAAAGCAGCTGATCGAGCATCGCCCTTCCACCATGAGGCTGGGGACATACAGCTGCTTACCTGCATGGAGCAGGCCCATCAAGCGCAACGACTTCAACCCTTGTGACACGCAGGCCCGCCGGGCGCACTTATTCCAGGGCGTAGCTCGAACCAAACTATGCCAACTATGTAGCCTGTTGTAAAATCCCAATTGAAGATAACAAGCCCTTATTCTAATTTGGGATATTAAACTCCATTTCGCATTCAGAAACCGAAACGGTTGGGCGTTAACTTTGGCTCCTTGCAGCGAAATGGGGGCGGAGGAAAATGAGTTTTGGGAATGATCCATGATGCTCGCAGGTGCTCCAGGTCTGAATCGAGTGATTCCAGCGCCTGATTTCAACCGCGAATGAACACGGCCAATTCGGCCCGGGCGAGGGTCGGCACCATCTCGGCTAAGCCGACCTGCGGCGCGCCGATGTCATGGCCGTTCAAGACCAGGATGACGAGGGCGGCCATTACGCGTTCCCTGGTCCTAATGGATTTCTAGCACCTCGATCAGGCAAAGAAACTGCCTGGCTTAAACCACCAGATTATTCAATGTTTGGGGCAACGAGTGCTGACCTTTTTGAGTGCGGACTTTATGACATCACGGCGGTCAGTGCCTTTAGATGGGCTAGTGAGAGAGTACCTGCTCGCTATGGTGTCGGAAACTCGGTTCGCGCGACACTGCATGGTAGCCTCACCCCGGCGTTGCCGGAGTCCAGAGATACCATTGACCGCTGGCGTACGCCTCCACCTTCTGGACATCCAGGCGGAACAGATACAGCCATTGATGATCACACAACTGTCGGACGATCTCATGTTTGGCGATCACAGTTTCTATCATTGCTCGCAGCGCCTCAATGAAGACCGACTATCGCAGCGGAGTATGCATCCAGTGTTCACCGTCATGCACCGACTACATCGGTAATCCGATGCACAGATCTCCACCATTGCCCTCGAACACCCCGATGCGTCCGCCGACCACGTTGTGCAGTACCTTGTTGCCACAACCATAGCGATGATTGTCCACCGTGGAGGCGTAGTACTGCATGTTGATCCAGTGGTAACGATCATCGGGGCGGTCATGATGAGTTCGAGCACACTGCCATCATGATCCCGTTGCCATTGGTAGTCGTGCAGGAAGGATCGCCCCTTGAGGTCGATGCCGCAGGTGCGGGCCCGAGGTGCGACAATGAACGCCGCATTATTGACCAGGCCCCATTCCGGGCGTGTCTGCGCCCAATCGTTGCAACGGCTTTTGAGCACTGCGGCCAGGGCCTGCGGCCGGTCGATCAGATGCGCCAGACCCAGTGCGGGGGCGCGTTGGTTGCGGGATTGACTGGCCACCTCGGCCAGCGACTGCTCCATGCAGCGCACCTCTTCGCGATGGCTTGCCGGCACAAGATCACGGTCCAATATACACAGGTCATCCGTCGTTGTGTTGTGCAAGCCGGCCAGGAAATGGGTGGTCTGCGGGATGCGGATGGCTCTTTCGGCCAAGTCCTGCCGCACGCGCGGGTCGTTCAGCAGGGCAGCGAGCGTCCGTGCATTAACTTCACCCGTTTGTCCGCAACAGGTGCCACAGTCCCCCGGCGGCATGGGGAATGTTGGCACTTTGGCTGCCATGGCCGACCAGCAGCACCACCCGGGCGAGATCTTCTGTAAGGCTCATGGCCCGCAGTATGCGCTCGGCGAGATCCACCCGCTGCCGCGAAGCCTGCGCTGACTGGAAGAACCCCCCGTCTAACCGCGGGTCCACACCTTCAAATCAATCCATGACAACCGATTCTCGGCTTAAATCAATTTCGAAGATCAGGGTCTGTCAATAGCCTTTTGATTGACGATTATCATCCAGTTTATTAGGAATACACATTATTATTCTAATTCTGCAGATAACCACATCCCGCGTATCTTTCGAAATATATGAGAACCGGTAGGAATATATTTCACACGTTTTTCAGCATGGCTAAAGTACTCCAGCACACGGCCGACCCTAGTGCAATCGTTTTAGAGAAACATGAATTAGCGGAGTGAGATAATGCTGTTGGGCTTCGACTATAGCCAAGCTGTCAGCAAAGGCGCGGCACAGCTGAATGTGAGCGAATACGAATTATTCGCGATCGCCTACCGCGGTTGGTTCAAGCAGGAGACCGATCCGATCGAGATTCAACGCTATCATAGGGACTTCCAGATACAGGGTTCCCTGCCCCACTGGGTGAAACATTATCTCCGCCAGCTGGATGCCAGAACCCATTTTATGGCGCAAGACCATTCCACAAAGGGCATGTTCTGTTTCGACTGGCTCACCAGGCTGGTTATTCTGATGCTGTTACCCGGTAGTGTCAGCTTATTCAAGCATCTGCTGGCCAATCAAAAATCTTCACTCTACTGCTGAAGCACTCAGACCCGCCGCGTTTCCCCTTTCCCAAAGATAGAGCCGTACATTCTGCCCTTCATCCTTTAACACCATCCACTTGCGGATAAAGTTATACAGCTCGTCGCCCATGGATTTTCGGGCAGGACCATAGGGCGTGGCGAGAAACCAGACCCGCTGATGGCGGATCAGCACATCCTTGAGTTCGTCCAGGTTGCGTAACACCGGATTGCCGATCCACTTGTCGATGTAGTAAGGACGATCTTCATGGGGTTCGTAGACCACCACCGTGGAGGTGATCTCCTGGAGTCCATAATCCCCCTTGATGCCCAAATAGAGGTGGAGCAGGAAGGGCCCCCTGGCAATGACGATGTCTCCGGATCGGTATTCCCGCGCCAACGCGCGCACCGCATATCGAAAGTCGACTCCGTAGATATCCGGGCGCAATTCCCAGGGACCCGGGCCCCGATAAGCGGTGCGCAGTTCGCTCAGATTCAGTCCGTTAATGCTCAGCGATAAACCCTGGAGTGTCAACAGCAGCAAGGCAAACACCGGGCCCAGGACTCGGATGCTGATGAGCCGGGTAAAACCCCGCCCCTGGCCCATCCATTCCAATAAGTAAAAGGTGGCTGCCGCGACGGCAATCAGGAACACCGGCAACACCACATAGACATAGCGGATCGCCTGGACCGCCAGTAACCCGGTGTAGATAGCCACCACCAGGATCACATAGCCATACACAAATTTCAGATTCCAATTGCGCCTGAGAAAAAACAAGCCCAACAGAAAAAACAGGCTGAGCAGGATAAACTGCTCACTGCCGAACACATTGTCCAGATAGTAATAGGGATCGAAGGTCGGCTGGTTCATTGCCAGCTGAGGGCTCGAGATCTCGGCCCGGCTGGAACCGATGGACAGATAGAGCTGCTGGATCATGGCGCGGCGCGCCAACTGAAAGCTCACCACAACCCCGACCAGCGCCAACGCCACCCAGGCATGGGGAGTGAGCAGATAGGCCCAGCGGCCCCAGCGCAACCAGAGCGCCATCAATGCGTAGACCAGAAAGATCAGACCGCTGGCCTCCCAGGAGAGGTAGGTGGCGCAGAGCGACAGAGCGGTCAGATAGTAGTGCCAGGGGGGCACCCGGTCTTCCTTGAGCAAGCGGAACACCAGATAGGTGCTCAGCATCGCGAAGAACTGTACCTGGGCGGGATAGAAACAGTTCTGCGCCCAATAGATGGCCCAGGGGGAGAGCGCGTAGAGGAATGCGGCCCACAAGGCGATTCGGATGCTGAACCAGGCTCCGACCGGCCAGGAAGATCAGCACCAGCGTGCCCAGCCCAAAGATCAGGGCAGGCAGACGAACTGCCGTTTCGGTCCATCCGAACAGCATAACCATGGGGGCGATAAAATAGGGGACCAGCTCATAAGTGGCCATCGGCAACTCGCTCGTTCCCCTCTCCAGGGTGGGGTAACCGTTTTTCAGCAGCCCGCTGGTAAACTCGAGCATGGTGCTTTCATCCTGACCTAACGAGGTATCATCGATGCCGACAAATCGTAGCGCCGCCGCGAACACCAGAATCAGGGTAAAAATAATCCAGCTTACCAAGCGGATTTTTTCCTTCGCCGACCTTTTATGCGGTAAATCAGCCATCGATTGTTCGCCTTCGATTGATTCTTTCGAGTATCACGAAACCTTCCAAGAGCAGCATCTGCAACCCGATCGTGACCAATGCATAGGGCTGAAACAGCAGTTTGGCATCGACTCTGATATCGTAGCTGAAGATCACCAAGCCCAACGCAAGCAGCGCTCCGAACAGGAAGGTATAGGACAGATTTTCAAGATCCTGCGAGAAAGGCAAGGGATCCAGGCGGCGCATGAAAAGATGCAACAATCCCAGACTGCTTGAACTGGCAATCAACAGCATCAGCGAAAGGACGCCAAACCACATGCCGCTATCCAAGCGCATCTCGATGGGCGTATCGATTTCCCTGTAGTTGAGCGTCACATGGGAATCGTTCAGAGCCTGCCCCAGGCGCTGCATGACCATGACAGGACCGGTTGCCGAACCAGCCTGCTCAGCGCCTTCGGTCGTTAGGGTGCGCCAACGCCCATCGGAACTGAAATCCACGGACCCGGCAGCGCTCGAGACTACGCCACTGACCGCCAGTTTCAGCAGGGAACGTGCGCTATCCACCTGGATATAAAGCCGATTGCCACCCGGTTTTACATACGGCCCAAGATCAAACAGCTCCATGCCTGATGGGGTACCCGCGTAGGAGTAAAGGAACTGGTCATTCAAAGTGATGGTGTAGTTGCCGGCCATGCTGACGCCCAACCAGGCCCCCGTTATCCGCTTCTCGTTCAACTGGAAGTCACGCACGAAGGTCGCATGATGCTGATCGCCCGATTGCGGCGCTATCCAATAACCATCGGGAAAGGTCTGAAAGATCCATTCCGGGACCCGGTAAGGGTGAACCGGTCGATCGTCAGGCGGATCATTGACCTGCGCCGGCGACCAGTGCAGATCCACGAAATCCGGCGCATACCAGGCCTCGTGACGACTCGGTGAATAGTCTTCCACCCCTGTGGCACGCCATTCCGGATTGGTCAGCAGGGTCTTGCGCGATCCATCCGGGAGCAGCAACTCCAGGCGTGCGGTGAGTTCACTGACGGCATCCGGCGCATTGCTGTCCACTGCGACCGCGAGCAGGTTGTTGCCGCGATGCACGAACCGGGTGATGTCCATGATCTCCGAGGTTTTTGCCCCGAAATAACGGCTTTTACCGGCCAGATCACCGTTCACATAGACTGACAGGTCATCCGTCCCGGAAAGCACCAGATAGGCCTTACTGGGCGCGGAGGGAATGCTAAACTCACGCCGGAAATAGACTATGGCCATGCCTTTGTCAGCCGTGATAGGCAACGCCCCTTGCCACTGGGGAAGTTCAAGCGATGGCCGATATGCGACGTAGGTGGCATGCAGCAGATATCCGAAACTGAAGGCAAACAACAGCAGCGAGACGCTGACGAAAGCGATGCGAGATCGATTGGTTGGGCTGATTATGTCAGGCATTTCAGGTCCCACCCAGATTCAGCACTGCACGAAAGTTGAACAACGAGTCGGCCGCAAGGCATTGAGTGTAGGCCGCACGCGCCTGCAGTGGCCTGCGCCCTCGACTCAAGGCGTCACCGATGCTGCACAGCAGGTCGGCCCGCAGTGAATCATGTTTGACCAGTTCCAGCATCTCTTCGAGCGTTGCGACAGAATCGGTGACCAGACCGAGCTCACGCTGCACATGCGCCAGATAGAAACCGGTATGCAACTGTCTCCTGTCGCTTGCCAATGCCTCCACGAACAGACTCAGGCTGACCGAGGGCTCCCCTTCCACATACGCATCGAGACCCTGTTCGACCTGAATCTTGGCATATTCCCTGGCCGCCTGGCGTAGAATCGTCATTTCCAGAGGCGCTCCGTGATAACTTGCATGCAACACTCTTACGAGGTTCTTGGCCGCCTTCTTGAGACTCACCTTTGCCGCGATGCTCAGGGGTTCTCCGACCACCCAGCGGGTACGGGAGCTGGCCAGATAGAATCCGCCCAGCAGGGAGTTTTCACCCTCCATTTGGTAATAGGCGCGCGCGGCCTTGATCAAAAAACGCTGGGAATGTCGCAACACAGGATTCATCCGCATTGCGGACTGGTAGGCGGAAATCGCTGCGCGGGGCCGCCCCGAACCCAGCAGGTCATCTGCCCGACGATGCTCGAGCTCCGCATTGAACTGGGGATAGAGCAGCGCCGCGATGGCGATTCCCCCAAAGAGAAAGACAGCCATGCTGGAAAAACTCACTACCGGAGTTGCAAACAGGTTGTCGAGCAACAGCAGGATAATGCCGAGCATACAGAATCCCCACCCCCAGCCCGAGGCGTACCAGAAAACGCGCAACTGATCCAACAGATACTCGAAGTCGCTCTCCAGGGTGGCGGTGGGTTCCGGGTTGAGATTGGGCCAGTAGTAATGGGTGACAAACGCCTGCAGGGCTTCCCGCTGTTCACTCTCAGTCAGATAACGAGGCAGCCATTGCTCATCCACCACCCAGGAATGGAAAAAATAACCCAGAACCACGGCGGCGGTCACGCCGGCAAACAGGGAAAGTGTACGCAACCCCAACAGCCAACCGACCCCGGCCACCAGCGCGATTGTCAGCATCAACGATTGCAACGAAGCGAGTCCCAGTTCGGGCCAAGGTAACACAAAATCCTTGGTGTAGAGGGACGCGGACAGGGGGAAGTCCAGCCAGGGACCCAGCGCACCAGCCAACAACAGACCAACGCCGAGCAGTCCGAGTATCGAGATGTTAGAAGAATCGAAGTTATATTTCATGAGCCACCAAACCCATCTCGGTCTTTTCTCATGCGACCCCCGCCCCGCCCCGGCAGGGCCGCCCTGAACGCAGCCAGCTCATCGCGAGTAATAATTTTCAGTCCCAAGATCAAGGTCAAATACAATCCGACAAAGCCCATGGAGCCGAGCAGCTGGCTGGTCCAGGTGTTGGAATAGAGAGGCCAAATGAGCACGCCAGCGGCCAGCAGGAGGGCAAACATCGGTTTGAGCAAGAGCTGGAGTAACGCTGCAGCATGGCCTGCACGGGCAAGCAGCCAGATACCGGAGGCGTACAACGCAAGTTCGGAACAGAGGGTTGCCAAGGCCGCTCCCTCGATATCCATTAGCGGGATCAGTACAAGATCCAGTACGATGTTGAGCCCGAGACTGATCCCGATGCTGGTCATGTAGAATTTCTGTTTGCCCAGAGCGGAGAAGAGGTAGACAAACAGGCTGTTCATGAACAGCAACACCGCCACCACCCCCATGATTCGCAGCGTCGTGCCAGCCGAGTCGTAACCCTTACCGAACAGCAGAACGATAAGCTCGGGGCCAAGCAGAACGATCCACAAACCGATGGGGAGCCCCAACAACACGAAGATCTTCTGTGCCCGCTCGTACAAAGAAAATACCTTGTCATGGGACTCTACCGCCAGCCGGGAGAGCACCGGAAATAATGGCAGAGAGAGGGTGAAGGGGATCACGTTCACCATTTGGATGACCCGATAGGCGGCGCTGAACAAGCCCACGGAGCTGACGCTCGACAACGCCATCAACATAAAGGTATCGATATACCAGGAGATACGCCGTAACACCATGCCGGCCCCTATGGGAAGGCCTTCACGCAGCAGATAAAGCCAGTAGTTCGTATCCAAGCGCCAGCGATATCGGGTATAGCGCACCCGTACCAGCATATAGAAAAAGAGCCATTGGAAGACGCGTTCGCCCAGATAGCAGAGGGCGATACCGGGGAGTTCGGCATCGAGATACAGGGCCAGAACCGTCAGTACCAACAGAACCAGCCGTTGGGCGATCAAACCCGCCGCATTGAAGCCCATTTCCTCATAGGCCCGACAGACCGAGCCATAGACAGCGGCATGAAAGGTCACCAGTACCGTCGCGCCCATGATGAAGACGGCCTGTTCGGCATCCGGTGAGAGCCGAGAAACGGCACCGACAGGACGATAATCCCGTAACCGGCCAGGGCGAGCAGGGTCACCAGTGGGATGACCGCACCGAGAACCTCCGCGATCTTCTGGCGATGTCGCGACATTTCGCGGATCAGGATATTGCTCAGGCCGAAGTCGGCCAGCATATGGAAAACCGTCACAAACGCGAAGACGAACGAAAAGGCACCGAAACCTTCGGGACTCAGGTGGCGAGCAACCAGCAGGGTAACCAGGAAAAACAGGCCACCGCCGAGCGCCTGACTGGCAATCCCGAACATGGAATTGCGCACGACCCGTTTGCCCGTTGTCATGACATTTCTCTAGCAGACGCCGCAGGCTCTGGGAGTCAACGCTGATGGATGGGAAACAACTCGTGCTGCCCGGCGCCAGCCTCCGGATCCTCCCAAACCTTGTCGCCATGCTGTAGATACAACTGGCCTGCCGCCACGACACGTTCCCCCACCTCGAGCCCTTTGGTGATTTGCACATAGCCCTGGCCATAGGGACCGATCAGCACTTCACGCAGATGGGCCGTACGCGGATTCGTCCACTACGAAGACATTGGCTTTGCTACCGTCCGGTTTGATCAGGCTGATGGCGGGAATTCGTATGCCGTCGAGGCGATTCGCGATGCGGGCAATGGCTTGCATGCCTGGAATAAAGGCCTGCTCCTGATTCATCGCCCGGATCAATACAGTCAATGTGCCGGCGGTTTCCTTGGCTACCGGCAGCAGCTGATGGAACTCGGCTGGAAATACTCGTCCAGGATAAGCATTGAAGCTGACTTCGATCCGGTCGTGATGGGTGATGGTGTAAATATCCGTTTCGGCAAAGGAACATTCCAGGTATATCGGATTTAATTGGCTGATCACTAGCAGATCCGTGAACGGCTGTGGTGTTGAACCGATCTCCACGTTGAGGCTGGTAACCACCCCGTCGAAAGGGGCGCGGACTTCTGATTTCGCAATCAGCAGCTTCGCCTGGATCACGTCTTTTGAGATGCGGATCAGATCGATGCGCGCCTGCCCCAGATCTCGCATCACCTGAAGCTTGTCGATGATCGAAATGAGCTTTTTTTGTTCGAGCTTACGGACATCCGCCAGAAAGGGTTCCAAGTCATTGACCAGTGACCTGGCAGCCGCCTGGCCCTGAATGGCATTGGTGAGTTGCTCCTTGGCGGTCTCTTCTGCGAACTTCAACAGGAGCTGTTCCTTTTTGACCTGCATGCCTACAGCGGTCTCTACACTGGCTACCTGGAAATCGAATTCCGTGGCCAGCGCGACCCGTTTACTCTCCTTGGCGATGCACTCCGCCGCCGCAAGGTTCTCCAGGACACCCTTTTCGACCGCGATGGTACTCACCGGCATCGGTTTACCGGCGGCGCGCGCTACGGTCGGATTGGTCTTGACCTGTGCAACCCGCATGGACTTCAGCGCCGTCCATCCCGCAAATGCCAACAGCAGCAACACCCCGATGGTCAGGAAGCTCGTACAAACCCTGTTACATTTCATATCTTGTCCTTTGACAGCCGCTTCCACGCTCACTGAAACACAGGTCCGTGTCTGCCCTGTCTTTTCTTTTTTGAAAGTTATCTATTAGTAGCTCTATAGGGGAGAACTCACTCGAACGAATAATCCGAAAATTTCGATATCCCGCCTGAAAAAATCTGCGATTATTTTCCGACTTTCGTCATCGTAATAGTCCCGGTAATCCCCTCTCGATGATTTTTTCACATGGGGCAGCAAGCTCTTTTCCCGTTGCAAACGTTCGCAGATAGCGTCCCAGCTCTCCTGTAGATTCTCAAATTTACCGATGTAGTCCACCATGATCCGGCCCTGCTCGTCGGATACCCAGTCTGCCTGGGTGAGAAACATTTTTTCCTCATTCATGAACTCAGGGGACCGATCGATGTAGACCCGCTTGAGCCAATCTTTGAAGGCTAGCGGATTCTCGGCCAAACCGGTCTGATTGGTCATCCTGCGATAATGAGAAATGCGACACGGCACGATCCCAGGGATTACGCACGATGGCAAAACTGAAACGTTCGTCCCAACGCTTTTTTCCGATGCGATCGCGGAAGACTAAGGCGGTCTCGTGAATCAGGGGTGCATGCAAAGCCTTTTCGATGCTGCTGCCACCCGTCTTGTTGATATGGATAAAAGAGAAATGGCATAAATACTTTGTTTGCAGGAAAACCAGTCTCCGACGTTTGTCCCGAACAAATAGATAGATAGCTGGTTTGCAGATCCTTTAAATTCATACAACAAACAAACCCGCATAAAACCGAACCAAGGATATGCCAAATCTTCTCTTAAGCATTACTTGAAATCTCTATTTTTAGCCATGATTTGATTGGGTTAATCGACAATGGGATCAGGCTCGCCTCCGCCCAGCCAGATAACACACTTTAAATATATTGAGTCTGCATCACCAGAACACGGCGGGCTAACTGGTGAGCTTCGCAAAGGACGCTCCCCGTACTTTATACTAAACATTGCCTCAGCGATTTCAAATCGCTTAACACTAGCATATTCTAATACTATTGTAACGATCTACTCAGCTCGATCCTCGAGCGATACATGCTGAGGCCCAATTTCCAATAAAAACATCATCATCCCCAGAGAGCAGGTACAGAATCATATATAAAAAAACAGAGGAAGTTTTAGTGACTGCCTGTCATCTTGGAGTTTCTCAGCGCTAGAAAAATTCTCGCATCTACCGCAACATATTCCATGCGTTAATAAAAATCATTGTTATTAAGCCCCTGTGCCGAGATCAAGGGCGCCGATGCTTGTATCTAGCAGGGTCCGTGACGGTGATTTGCAGTTGTTCTAGCTGCTGAGGGTGAGTCGGTTTAGCAGCAGAGTCTCCAGGATGAGCCAGAATTCCAGTGCCGACCGAAGCGCAGGCGACAAATTGGTTTGACAACGCTGATGGTTTAATCAGCGATATTATCGGCTATCTTCAAATGTTCGCAACCGTTTGATCCTTCGTGTGAGAAGCAAAATTCAGCGCCTGTTTGCGCATCTGGGACTTTGGAAAAAATACTGTAAAAACCTCGTCAAGTTCTTTTTTTTCAGTCATCAAAACGAATAGTTCATTTCTTAAGTGATTAACGTCCCAGCGCACGCAGCGGGCTGGGACGCTAGCCTCCAATTTCCGTGAACCTGTTTGTCATGACGCTCAGGGTAGTCGAGGAGACGACAGCGCTTCGCCCTCGCCTCAGACCTGTCTCTAGTTCTCAGCGTGACCCGAATAATCCGTGCTTCTGGTACCAGTCTTGAATCGTTGCCAGCAACTCCAGACCGGGAAGATTGCTATGCGCCACACCCGTGTAGACTACGAGATCATGCTCAACATTGTTCTGCTCTAAAATGGCGGCCAGCGCCTGGTCGTGGGCTAATGGAACAACCGTGTCCTCATCACCGTGTTGCATCAGGTAGGGGATCGTGATGTTGCTGGCCTCCACCGGAGTCGCTGAAGCGGGGTACAGGGCCAAGTCCTCAGTTACACCACCCGCGCTATGGGATGCCACCATAAGCTCATTCGATTTAGCATTGACAAAGGCAGTGATGGCCCAAGCACCCTGGCTGTGTCCATGAACCGCCACCCTGTTCATGTCGACGTAGCCCAGCGAATCCAGGATCTCTAAGCACTTGCTCAAACGCAGGATATTGGCGTTGCTGGCGCCATTGTCATCCCGACCGTATACCCCTGGCAGATTGTCAGCAGTGGGAATCGGACCATCTGTATAGGTTGTGTCAGCATGTGCCAGGTGGACCGAAATGGTGACCAGGCCCCAACTCCGCATCGCCTCGCCGATATACTTCTGGACTGCTGCCGCGTTCACCCCCCCACCATGACTCAGTACGACGGCCGGGTAGGCTTGTTCGTCCGTAGCGGGTTTCTTCACAATACCAGCCAGTTTGTACTCCACATTTTCCACTGTCGCCTCGTAACTCCACCAGGCCCCGTCCGCGTCCTCGGGATTGCCCCCTAACACGAACGAGAAGCCAACCAGACCCTCGCTCGGGATTTCCTCCACGCTTGGAATCTCAGCAACCACGGGCTCCGTTTCCCCCGGTAACTCCTCAGTCAATATGATACCTGTAGCAGTCGCTCTATCGAGAGTTACATTCGCTGAAGCGTCGCTCAGTGTTATAGCAAGGGTTTCATCGACCTCATTTATTCTATCTCCATTGACGCTGACTAGAACTTCAGCAGAGGTGAAACCTGGGTCGATCGTAAGTGTGCCATTCGCTGAGATATAGTCACCATCCTCTGCAGTTGCCGTTCCATCTGAGGTTGTAAAGTTTACATTTACATAACCATTGGCATATTTGTCCAAAGTTACAACAAATACCAAATTGGACAATCCTGAATCGCCCTCCAATACCGTTGCATCCGATACGCTGATCTTGGGCAATACAAGCGGATCTGTAGTACTTTCTGCATCTTGAGTATCCTCTTCAGGCAAGACAGGGTTTTGATAAGAAATTGACCTACGGTACCAGCTTCTTTTAGGCGCTCTGAATCCAAAATAATTATCACTCAATCGTGGCGTCCTAACTCTGATAAGTGATGCATCCTTGCAGGTATCTTCTTTTACCGTACCTGGAGGTACAGGATAATTTCGGTATCCCGACTCACATCCTAAACTAGGCGGCACACTAGAGAGAAATAGTACAACCAGGGCAGAACATACAAAGGAGTGTTTTATCAGATTCATTACGCATCTCTTCTCTGTTGAAATCTCACTTCTGTCCTTATCTGCCGTCGATATGGAATGTTTAAGGACAACATCACGGAATAGCCTTAAACGTAAATACCGGAAGAGATGCTGTGAATGAGTTCGCCTTTTTCTTAATAATGTAAATGTGAAGCTTCGGTTAAATACAATGGCAAGGCTGGTGGTTCCTCATCGGAGATTACAGGCCTTTGCTGTGCCATGAATCAACCTCTATAGGGCAAGATGCAGATAAACCGACCGTGCCAGGTTGTGGGGAGCTTACGAAGAGATGATGACTGGCTTGAAGGACCTTCGCCGCAAAATTGGAAACGATGGATACTGAGGAATCCTTAAACTGAAAAATGCCTGCGTCTTATTGCTATCCCGGCCCTTTCGCATCCGGAGCGTCGCGACACTCCGGAATATCCCTCATGTCCAGCCACGGTACTTGATTTTGACTTTATTGATCATGGCTTTCCGGATGAACGCGTGAATAAAGCCTTGCGGCAGGTCAAGTCTTTTATTTTTCACGATGGTGAAATGTATCTTGGAACGGTCGGTATGGCTGGGTTGTGGAAGTTTTAGTCTCCAAAAAAAAGATCCCGCTATCTCCTGGAAGATAGCGGGATCTGGACTAAGAGCCTCTCAGTACAACAACTTTAACGAACGGTTTGCAACGATCACCTGCTTCTCTGTAGCAAATGTCGTCCCCCTGTTCGCCTAGCCATGCTGTTGAGGCGCTCGACGACTAAATAGCGTTCATTCCTTCCCTGCCTGGGTCTGGACACTATTCAGTCAATGACACAGGAAGCACGGCGGGTAATACTTTATGCTTGCCAATATAAACTGATCGTGGCTGATGCAGTCCATCTTGCATGATATCGTAGGTCACCGTATCACCCTCTGTACTAAATCTCAGGGTATCGTTGCGCCAGCGGCTGTGAAGCTCAAACGTTATGCTATTAGCATCCCATTGGAACGAATCGTTCCCCTCCAGATTAAGTGGTGTCACTGAAGTAATAGCGCCATTACTGGTGATTTGGCCGGTAAAATCATAGACGGTATTTGGTTCCCCTATACAGCTGAGATGCCATCCCAGATGAGTGCGATACACATAACAACCGGCTTTGTCCTGAATTTCAGGATAACCCCTGACGATGCTCAGTCCCTCGGTAATGGTCACTGTCTGATCGACTGCCAGATTTGCCACACCCTGAATCGCTCCCGCAGCCCAGGTGATATCCAGACGGTCAACCGCAGCCGCCTGTCCTATTCCGAAGTGAATAGGCGAACTATCCTGAGCCATGTAGTGGGTTTGCCCATTGTGTTCGCGATAAACCGAGCCGCCATTGGTAGTCAGGCGCAGCTTGCTCATTATGCCGTCCGGATTGCTGATGACTCCCTCCAGCCGCACCTTCAACCAGTGATTGGTATTGCCGGAATTTTCCAGCAGCACATAGGGCCCCAGGCGGTTGGCGAAACCATTGGCGACGAACAGATCCAGAAAACCGTCATTGTTATAATCGGCAAATGAGCCGTCCGTGCCGCCTCCCTCGACCCGAGCCTCTACCCCGGCGCTCGCGGCCAGATCCGTAAAAGTCCCATTGCCCAGATTCCTGAACAACCGGTTGGCAGTGGTTTCGTTGAATGCATTGACCACGTAGAGATCCTGCAGGCCGTCATTGTCGTAGTCTCCCCAGACCGCACCTCGGGCATTATAGGGGTTCTGCGTGCCACTCGACTGCGTGATGTCGGTGAAGGTGCTGTCGCCGTTATTGCGATAGAGAAAGCCGGCCGTGGTCAAGGGATCCAAGGCATCCAACACACCGGAGGTCACATACAGGTCGAGGTCGCCATCGTTATCGAAGTCCGCCCAGGCCGGACTGGTGCATTCGACTGAAGCTTGAATACCCACCGCAATGGTCACATCCGTGAAGGTGCCATCACCCATATTCTGGAACAGGCTACAGGGTGGAGCCACAAACACATCGGGCAGTCCGTCTTTGTTGAAGTCGACCCAGGCGGCAACCCGGTTCTGTTCCCCCGCAGTCAGCGTTCCAACCTCCTGAGTGATATCCGTGAAGGTCAACGCCCCCTCATTACGGAAGAACTTGTTGGATATGCCCGTTTGGGTCAACCAGCCCAGGGAGAGGACATCGAGATCGCCGTCGAGATCGAAATCCGCCGAAGTGACGCCCCGACCCAGCGGTGGCGCATCGAAGTTGGCGCTGATCGCCACATTTTCGAATGAGAGACCGGCGTCATTGCGCCACATCTCATCGGTGTAATCCTCCTGCACCACGCCTTTGCCCAAGACCAATTCCGGGTCGCCATCGTTGTCCAGATCGGCCCAGAGAGCGGCATGCACATCCCGCGGCTCCGTTCTGAGGGCCTTTTCTGCCGTCACATCGACGAAGGTGCCATCCCCATTGTTTTGCCACAGCTGAGACAGCGAACCGGTGGCGTTCGGCAGGTGGCCTATGGTGTAGATATCCAGATCGCCATCCAGGTCGAAATCGGACCAGGCGCCGCCCCAACTCGCATTCAAACCAAAAAAGCCGGCCTGTACCGTAACATCGGTGAAGGTTGGCGGCTCATCGGATGGTGGCGGTGTATCTTCCGTTATCACCAAGGTTTGTCCGGCAGGTATGTTTTCCACGGTTTGCACCTGACCGCTCGGCCAGGTCACTTGAATCGTGTCGACCAGGGTGGCTGCGCCAAGACCAAAGTGGAGGGGCATATTGTCCTGGCACATGTAATGGGAGGGGCCATTTTTTTCCTGCAGCTGAGTACGCCCACTGGCGGTCAGTTTGACCCTGGCCATGAGTCCATCCCGATTACTTTGGTTTCCGACCAGTTCCACTTTCAACCAGTTGTTCTGATTGCCCGGGTTTTTCAACAAAAGGTATTCACCCACTCTGCTCGCCCTTCCATTGGTTGTGAAGATATCAAGCGCTCCATCGTTATTGAAGTCCACAAATGTGGCATCAATTGCCATTCCGATATCCACGCTTCCTTCTGCACCCGTCTCAGCCGTCACATCATAAAAAGTGCCATCGCCGTTGTTTTTCAATAGCCTGTTATCGGTATCGTTGACAAGATAAAGATCCTTCAGCCCATCGTTATCATAATCTCCCCAGACTACACCTCTGGTATCAAAGGGATTGCTGGTACCGCTCGTTTGCGTTACATCGGTGAAGGTGCCGTCGCCATTATTCCGATAGAGAAATCCGCTGGTACTCTGCGGGACAATGCCGGATTCCCCAGATGCCACATAGACGTCCACCAGACCATCGTTGTCATAGTCCGACCAGGCAGAACTCGCACAATCGGCGGAGGAAAGGATACCTGCCGCACCGGTTGTGTCGAGAAACGTCCCGTCCCCTTGATTCGCGTACAAGGTGCAGGGATACATGATCAGCAGATCAGGGCGCCCGTCATTGTTGTAGTCGGCCCAGGAAGCGGTGCGATTCTTATCGTCATCCCTGGCGATACCCGCCGCCGGCGCCACATCGACAAAGGCCATATTGCCGTCATTGCGGAACAGCATGTTGCCCTTGTCGAAATCCCCCCGGGAAAAACTGGCGAAGAAGAGTTCCAGATCGCCATCCACGTCATAGTCCACCGCATATCCACCCCGACCACGATGGTTGATACCAAGAACACCTGCCTCGGCGGCGATATTGGTAAATGTGCCGTCTCCATTATTGCGCATCAGATCGTGATAATGTTCGGGATAGATCTTGGTGCTGCCTTTGACCATGTAGAAATCCTGGTCACCGTCGTTGTCGAAATCGCCCCACACAACTCCGTGCGCATCCCCGTTTTCATGCCAATAACCTACTTCGACTGTGACATCGGTAAATGTTTCATTGCCATTGTTGCGCCAGATCTGGGAAATCGAATTCGTATCGGGTTGTATGTGACCGATGGTGATCACATCCAGATCACCGTCATTGTCCATATCAGCCCAGGAGGAACCCCAACTGGAGTTCAGTCCATAAAACCCGGCTGCCGTGGTGACATTCTCGAATACTTGGGCGCTGGCCCCGATCGGAAACGCTAAACAAACGACACTAGCGATACGTCTTAATCCTACCATTGGATATCTCCTCCGAGATTAACTGTCTATTTCTATTGATTTTAATAGCTATTACGATTAGGATGACCGTCATTGGACCAAGTAGAATTAATTCCCATAGAGCCGTATAGATTGCCCCTGGCAGCAGGTTCCTATGCATGACCCCCTTGAATAGGGTCACGGACATCCGAATTGGATTATCACTGACAGGCCAGAAGGCTGCAAGGCCATGGGATGGATAAAGACCCCAGCGGGGACCTGTGAACCAATCCACGACCACATGGGAAGACACCAGGATAAAACTGATGAAGGCAATTCTCCCCGCCCCCTCACACCTACGTAAAATCAACAGCCACACCAGCACAGCCATGCTGCCTGCAAAGGCAAAGGAGTGGGTAATTCCGCCGTGCAGCGGTTTATGATCGCTCAGCAAGAGCAGGCTCACCAGCATGTCGAAATCCGGGAGATTGGCCGCGAGGGCGGCCAACAGCAGCGCCTTGGTTCCGATTGGCAAGCGTATTGGCATAGGCAAGGCTGAGACCATGGCGCAGTAGGTTGAAATGCCGATGAGTCCGTGTGCTACGGTAGTGGCCACATCCCTATCTCCACATAGTCGTCAATCGGGACTTTCGAGAAGCCTGAAAGTTGTCACATTTCGTTCCTCAACAGACTCGGATAGGTCAGCTTGCCGTCCTTCAGGAAGGGAGAGACCTGCCGGGGATCCTCCAGGGTCGGGGTATAGCTGCGTTTGAAATACCTGGCCAGCGGACCACGAGCAAAATTCCTGCGGTCCCGCATCAATTGCCGGTAAGTCTCCGCCACCCCGGCGGCCAGGGTCGGCCAGTCGAAAACACCCTCCAGGGACGCCCGCGCCCGCGCACCCATGATCTTGGCTACCTCCGGATTTTGCAGCAGCATCCTGATACCCTTGGCCAGATCCTCCACATCGTCGTTCGCGGCGATATAGCCGCTGTATTCATGGCACAGGGACTTGGCGCTGCCGGCAAAACTCACCACCGGTTTGCCGGCCGCCATGTAGTTGAGCAGTTTTATCGGATAACCGGGACAGGACGGCCGGGGTACCACGGCCACATCCGCCGCCGCCAGATAATCCGGCAACTCCGCGATCGGCGCTGACGCCACGAAATGCAACTGATCGGCGATACCCAGCTCCGCCGCCATCGCCAGGAGCGCCTCCTGCGCCTTCTGATTCTTGATATTGCCGACGATCACCAGGACCGCCTCGGGCAGCTGTTTGACCACCAACGCCATGGCTTGCAGCAGATAGTCGACCCGCTGAAAGCTCTCGAGGGCTCCAGTATACATTACGATCGGAGTGGTATCGGCCAAGCCCAGTCTGTTGCGCACCCTGCCGCCATTCCCGGAAGCCAACCAGTCGAGCTCCACCCCCGGCGGCACCACCAGCAACTTTTTTTCCGGATTGCCGATTTGCACCAGATAATCCCTGAGCTCGTCGGAAAGCACCATCAACAGGTCGCTCAGGCGGGGCACCACATAATCCAAGGACTTGCCGATCCAGCGCGCCAACGCATCCGGACGGATAAAGTGGTAGCTCGGCAGTTCGTCGGCCATGGCGGTCACGCCGTTGTAGATGAGCGGACGTCCGGTGAGCCATTTCGCGATCGCACCTGCCATCGTGGCCTCGTAGTTGTGGGCATGGATCACATCGATCTGATAACGCCGAATAACCTGAACCAGCTTGGGAATCAGCAACGCATCATAGAACAGCCGCTCGATGGAGGGCCCGATGCTGATGGGTCCAGGCTTCATGAACGGCATCCGGACCCGGTGGATATGCAGACCGTCCACTGGAATGTCTTCAGATTGCGGATAGGTCACCACATGGACTTCATGACCCAGCCGGGCCAGGTGCAGGGCAAGTTCGCGAATCGCTCCCGGCGTTCCATGGTTGGCCGGGAACGGACAGGCTGCCACCATCAAGACGCGAACGGATTTTGCTGACGAATCATCGCTCACGGATGGGTTTGGTAAGGTGTTTGTTGTCGACTCCATTGGCCCGCTCACCAGTGATCCCCTTTGCCGGCGAGCTTCTCTTCCACCCAGGTGGTTTTTCTGTCGAAGATCCGGGCGGGCACTCCGATCACGGTACAGTAGTCCGGCACATCATCGATCACCAGCGAATTGGCCCCAACCACGACGTTGTTTCCCAACGTCAAGTCACCCAGCACTTTCGCACCTGCGCCAAGAAAGACATTATTGCCGATCCTCGGAGGTCGACCGCCCTCCCCCCGCAAATGGCCGACCGTGACCCCATGAAACACGATGAAGTTGTCGCCGACGGTGGTGGCGGGCAAAAAAATCCCCGAGAAATTATGAATCGCAAAACCACGGCCTACCTTCAACCCGGAAGAGATATAGATGCCAAACCCCAGCACCACGAAAACCTTGGCCGCTGCATAGACCAGCAGCAACAGGTGCCTCAGCAACAGGAATCTTGAGTTGTTTGGCCCAATGACCGTAACGATAAACGATGACCGCGATGGTCCCCGGCTCGAGATAGACCCGGATATTTCGGTTGAACCAGGAGTCGTTTTTCAGGAACCAATGTTGCTTAAGCGCGATGTCTGATCGGATCAGATCGAATAAACCTGCATCACTCATTAGATTCTGCCTTGAGCTTGTTCCAATGCGACAGTGGCTAAGCGTAGGTCGTGAAAAGGTCAACGCCGGTGTGCCCAAACCGTAAACAATTCAATATGTTCAAGTAAGGGCACACCGGTTTTGAACTAATACCGCGTAGCTCTCAGGGTGGTGTTATAACTCGTTATAACGCGATGCGTAAGCACACCGTATCGCGTCTGATCTCGCCTGCGCGAAACCTCAGCTTTTCACGCATCACGAACAATTCGCGCAACGCCTTGAAGATGACCCTGATGTTCGCCCCGGTCTGCTCACCGGCCAGACGCGGATAATGGCTTACCGGCACCTCTTTGATCTTCAGACCTTTCCGCTGGGCCAGGGTGAGGATCTCGGTATTGATCATGGCGCCAACCGTCTCCAACTTGACATCCATGAAGACTTCCCGGCGAAACAGTTTAAACGCACAGTCGATGTCTTTTATCCTGAGGCCCAGAATGAGGCGCACCAGCACATTCCATCCCCAGGCGTTGAAACGTCGGTGGAACGGATCCGCCCGTCTGGCGCGGTAACCGGCGACGATATCGTATTGGTGGATCCATTCCTCCAGGTGACGGATCTCCTCCAGATCGAATTGGAGGTCAGAGTCGGTAAAGAACATCAACTCCTTACTTGCCTTATAGATACCGGAACGTAAAGCGGCCCCGTAGCCCAGATTGACGTCGTGATGGACCGGAACAACGTCATCACTCTCCGCGGCCATCTGATCGATGATTGCGGCTGTTGCGTCACTGCTGCCATCGTTGACCACGATGATCTCTATGTCAGTAAAAAATTTGGACATCGCCTTGCGGCCATGTTCAACCGCCTTTCTTATATTCTCTTCCTCGTTGAAAGCCGGGAAGATGATGCTGATGCTTTGCCGTCCATCAGAGATCAGACCTGTCAGCCTTATAATTACCTTCTGTCACACGGCGTTCTGCGCCGAGTCAATGTTACCGAAATTCATTTGATCTCCTCACTAGAGCCATATCTAGTCTTGGCCAACTACAGTATTCAGGTGTCACACCTTAGGAATACATGTAAAAACTTGGTACTGATTGATGCGCCGACTCTTATCGGTGGCGTTGTGATCAAGTCGAATACACATTTACAGACACATACCAGCAATACACATGCCAGTCTCAAGAAATGACTACTTTTTTCAAGCAATCCATTAAGTTAGATAAGCCTTCCTGTGGCGATATGTTCATCTCTGTAAAAAAAACCGACAAATGATCGGATTGAAAATAATAACACAGTGAACTTGTAATGTATTAAAACACTAATATATGAATCTTTCTACTAATTTTTTTAAGGATTAATCACTCGTTTCCTAAAATTAGGAAGTGGCCGATTGTTGTGAGCTTGTATTTTCTATTTATGAGTTTATAGGTGTTTTTTATAATTCTAGCGCCTTCAAAAGTCTGATTTATTGCATAAAGGCCCTAACGAAATTGTAAGAAATTCTGACAGTCGCTGTAAACAGGGGAAATCCATTACTTTTCTCACTTGTTGGGTGCAAATTGGCCTGTCAATGACTGCACGCCATGACCTGAATCACACTTCCGATCTATTCAATATTCCCGCAACAGCACATCGCAAACCATACGCAGCCAGGAGACTCCCGACCTCACGCGCGTGTGGCGTTGCACGAGGTGACGTAATCCGATAATCAGTTTTCTCTGCAGACGGTAACGGGTGAGTCGGCGCTCTTGGCCCGCTACTCGGTTCCCCGGCTTCGCTTGTGCGATGGGCTCCCAGATAACTGACTCAGGATAACCCGTTATGAGCGAGATCACGATGCATCCAAACGGGCAAGGGATCGCCGCAAGATATCCAACTTGAGCGCATCATCGGCGTATTCCTGAACCCATTTATTCACGTTGATGTCCGTTGGACGGGAATGTTGACCCACCCCAATGGGATCGCCCAATCCCGCCTCCGCCGCTTGGCGATCCTGCTTACCACCGTAATTGACGGCATCCGGCTCGAAGGGTATTTCCAGATAGGCGCAGATTTTCTTCAACCATGTTCCGGTTCACGCACCAGGTCCTCATATCTCAGGTGCATGAAAGACACATCGGTCTGACGCAAAAAACCCGCCAGCGCAGGGATATAACGCTCCAGGATCGGATCATGACGTTGTGCGACGGCGAAATCCCCATCGAAAAACGAGTTGGCGAATGAAGAGAGGATGGCGGCCGGATGACGGGTGAGGACAATATACTTCGCATCAGGATAGACCCGGGTCAGGAATGGCCAAACCGTCGTGTACTCCGGAGTCTTATCCAGGCAGATGGTCTCTTGGGCCCGCTCCATATAGGCAGCATAGAGAACATCGCAATAGCTCCTGCACGCCTTCCAGTAATCCTGTTCCTTACGCGGCAAGGATTCGACAAAGGCCTTCTGACCGATCGACGCCACGATATGATCGTAGGGCGCCTTATCCACCCTACCCCAAACCCCCAGGTAGGCCAGCGGTGTCAGCAGATGGGGTTCCGGTCCGCCTCTGACAAGCGAGTGTGACGAGAGCATGCGCTCCAGCAGGGTCGTGCCGGAACGGGGTGCGCCCAGCAGAAAGGTCGGCGTCACGGATGAGGTCAAAACGACTCTCCCTTATCTGGCTGGTTTGTCCCAGACCGACAGATCCTTTCCGAGTAATTCCTCCAGCTGCCGGTTGTAGGGCCGGTAATAGGCCAACAGCCGCTGCTGGCTCTCCTCATCGATTTCCGGCACCGGCCGAATGTCCCGATTCATGGACCTGATGCGGTTGGCGATGACCGGATTCGGTGATGCGTTTTACCAGTTTCGTATAACCCCGCTTGCTGAGGCCACGATAGCTGCGCACCAAGATATTCTCCAGCCACAAAAACCGATAGGACTTGGCCACGTTGCGCCGCCTGTCGTAACCAGGCGGAGCGAAATCCGTGTCTTCGACACCGATATATCGATAGATGTCTTGATAGCCCTGCAGGGGATTGCACACAAACTCCTCGGTAATAATCACGCGAATCTGCTGGGTATCGAAGATCGCATAGAAAGGCTTCAGGTGCTCGGCAAAATGTCCCGGTACCAGCCGGCGCTCATCATCGATGTAGTCGTGAAATGCCAGATCGGCAGGGATATCGCCCTTGCGGATGGAGTGCAGGTAGTTGGAGAAGGCCCGCTTGACCGGATTGCGCACAATGGCGAGCAGCTTCACCTCAGGGTAATGCCGGCGGATGCGCCTGGCTGACTCGGGATGTGAGATATAGGTGACTGAAAATTCTCCCTTTTTCATCTCAGGTGCGCAATCTGCAAACTGCGATTCATACCAGCTGATGGGATGCTTTTCGTAAAGGTCACTGAAGTAATTGAGTTCTTTCAGGTTTCGGTCGCATATCTCCGGATGCTTGACCAGGTTGTCATAGAGCCAGGTGGACCCGCACTTGCCCGATCCAATCCCGATGAAATCCACTTTAATGGTCATTTTTCAACATCCTTACAAGAAAACATAGGGCTTATGGAGGGACGCATCAGCCGATCCGGATGACGCTTGACAGGGCAGTTTCTTGGCATGAGTTTTACTGCTTGGGATGATATGGTTTTTGCTGTAGTTGTCGTTCGGGTGACTGCAGTTGACGAATCCTGGGTTACCAGCGCTTGATCTTACCTGTGGGGGTGTAGGCCAATTCAGGGACCAGATTGAATTTGAACGGCACCTTGTGCACTGCCAGGCGCTGTTTGCAATAGGCCGACAACTCAGCACTGGTGGGCGGATGTGCAGGATCTGCCGCCACCACATCGGCCATGGGGATCTCGCCGAGATGGGCATGGGGCTGTCCAAAGACCCGGCTCTCCTTGATCCCGGGGTGGGCGTTCAGCACCGCCTCGACCTCCTCGGAGAAGAATTTCATCCCGGCCATGTTGATCCGATTGTGTCGCCGTCCCAGTAGAACAGGTCTCCGTCCGCATCGAAGTAACCCTGATCTCCGGTGCGAAAACCATCCGGCTGCATAATCTCCGATGCCGGTACCCAGGGGTCCATGTAGGCATCGAAGGCACCTGTACCCCGGATACAGACCTCGCCGTGAGCACGTGTCCGGATCGGAACCCGAGACCGGCAAACCATCCTCGCCACGTAACCAGACCTGGTAGGCCGGCAGGACCTGACCGAGGCTGAGGGGCTTTTCCCGGGGCCGCTGCAGATTGATCACCGGCAGTCCGATCTCGATGACTCCCAGGGCCTGGGACAACGGGATCTGCATCCGTTCGAAAAACCGCTCGGCGATATCCGGATTCAACCCACTCGCAGTCGAGATGGCAAGTCGCACCTCAGGCAGAGCCTAGCTCGCTCACATCCTTCGCCAACAGATCGTAATGGTAGGGAGATGCGTAAAACACCGTCGCTGCGTGGGAATTGGCCAATTCCAGCACCGGTCGCGACAGGTAGTTACGGGGAAACAGGATAGTCGCGCCGTAACGCAGGTAGAGCAAGATGGACACCACGAAATGGTGCGCCATCGGCAGCATCCACATGATGCGATCCGCCGGCCCGATCTGCAGCGCCTGGTTGGCGTTCATCAGGCGATTCGAGATGGCCTGGTGTCCGATGATCACCCCCTTGCGTTCGTTGGTGGTGCCGGAAGTGAAGCGGATGTAAGCAGGTTGCAGAGCCCGGAAGGCCGCATCGCCCTGTCCGTCCACATGACGGGCAGATAGAAATCGTTGCACCTGAAAATCGTCAGACTCGCGCAACAGGCAATGCAGCTGTGAGCGTTTGACGAATCCGTCCAGCGCGGAGCCATCGTAATCATTCGAAATGGGCACGAAGCAGAGACCGGCCGCCAATATGCCTAGACCCGCCTCGACAAAGCCGATCCCCTGAGAGGCCAATAATCCGATTCGTTCATAAGGTTGACAGCCCGCGGCCCGCAACTCCTCGGCAAAACGGTCCATGCGCTCGACCAGCTCCGCATAGCTGACCAGAAGCTCTGGCTCACCAGCGGGCCGATCGACGATCAGCGCCGGGTGGTCCGGTTGCTGTTGCGCCCGTAAACGTATTTCATCGATGATAGTCATGGTTGCTCGAAGACATTCTCTATTAATCGATTGCGCAACTTATGTATCTCATTAGCCGCCACCTCCGCAAGTGAGCAACCTGTGTCCACTGCAAGCGCAGCTGCCAGGCCGATAGCCTCACCGGTCGCCATGGCGGTACCCAGAACCCGCAGCGAGCCGAGCGCCATGTGGCTGCCTGACATGCAGCGGCCGGCCACACCCAGATTGTCGTAGCTCCGACTGATCAGGGCTCGAAGAGGGATTTCGGCCACCCCCGACGGATACTTGAAATTCGCACCTTTGTGTCCCCGCCACATCTCCACAGGCCAACTGGAACGGGCGACCGCATCCGGGAACCTGAAACCCTCCAGGATATCCCTTTCCTGCATGACATAGCGGCCAAGCAGATGGCGGCTCTCTCTGACCCCAATCCTGCAGGGCCATTCGAGCAGCCGAACGTCACACCAACCAGGCATTTTTCTGCGCAGAAATTCGATCAGCGCCTCTGCGAGCTTCTGCGCATGCTGGGTATATTCACGCATAAACGCCTCATCCAGAGGGTCATAACTCCGATCGGTCCATTTTGGCAGATTTAGGGAAATGTAAGCCTCACCCGGCTGCTCCCCGGGGCGCACCAGAACCGAGTCACAATCCGACGGTAGATCCCCTACAGAAGCCCCGCGCGCAATGGCGGCGCTGAGCTTGAGTCTGGAATAACCTGCCAGTTCCGCTTGATTGGCCCCGCTGACGCGGAATATGAGTGTGGCATTTTGCAGCTCATCTGCATCAGGTGCCTCGGTGGCGGCGCCGGCCAACTGACCTGCCGTAGCATCCCCGCTGGCATCGATGACAATTCTGGCGCGAACGGAACAAGCGCCATCCGGCTTTGTGCACTCCGCCAGGGCTATTTCGTTGCCGGCTATACGCTCCAACCGTAAACCGGTCAGTCGGCTGTCAAGCTGCACGGTAAGGTTGGGGAATTCGCTGGCTACGGCCTGCGCATAGCCTACCAGGCGCGGTGGGAATATCGGCAGCACGCCAAGCCTGCCGTGTACTTCCGGCGCGAGCGCACCGCTTGATATGCGCAATCCCTCGGCAAACCAGGGAGTAAACCCTGGATTTACATAGACGAATCGGCCATCCTGCGGCGGCTCGAAGAGTCCACATAAGGAGTGGACATAGGCCTGAGTGGCGTTGCCACCGAGGATACTGCCTCTTTCCAGGAGAAGCGTGCCGGCGCCTGCGGCTGCGGCAGACACGGCGGCGGATAGACCAGCAAGGCCACCACCGACAACCAGCACATCCGGCTCGGTTGAACGCGTAGAGAGGTCGATTCATGGTCTATGGGAACCGCGTGTAAAACCGCGTAAACGTCAAGACTGCTGAAGTAATTCGTGGATATAGGCAGCCATGTGTTTGACATCGAGCAGGTTCTCCGGCGTCAACGCCTCACCCTCGAGCCATACACCCAGGTTTTGATCGATTCCGACCAGGATCCTCACCAGGGCCAATGAATCCAGCCCCACCTGTTCCAGATGGGTGGTCAAAGTAAAAGTCTCATCCAGCTGTTTTTCTTCCTTGATGATTCTAAAAACCTCTGCCTCGATCGCATCCAGGGTCCAGCTCTTCTGTTCGCTCATCATGAAAATACTTTTTTTGCTGAAGATACATGCTTAATTATAAATCAGGCCTTACTATGACACAGCATCACACCCGTGATAAGTGTGGCGTAGCAGAGTGGGGTATCTCTCGTTTGAAAAGGCGACTCAAGTAACATTTCACTCCATGCCGGTTAGCTTTTTCCCACTGGGCGATACTCACCCTCCTTGATCAGATGTTGTTTGAATCCCTCCAGACCAAGTCTGGCTGCTTCCCGCAGCAGGTGATCCAATTCCTCACAGATTTCCCTGCTCTTGCCGTCATGATACCAGAGTTCCCAATAATCTCCCCGGGCCTGGAGAAAATTATAGGCAGTCATTTGCTCACTCCCCTGCCGTTCGCGCAGCTTCTCTCCACCCCACCCCTTGACGTTTTGCAGCCCGATCAGGATCTGTGAACCATAGCTTTTCTTATACTCGAGCAGCTTCCGATACGCTGGTTTGATCGATCTGATCGAGCCTGCCGCTCAACTGATTGATCTGGACCGCGAACCGGCCCGGCTGTCGGGTTGCGCCATGTCGCACCACAGCGTCTCCAACTGCTTTGAGCCCAAGCGGATAAGAGGACGCCTCCAGCACCAGATATTGGGCCGGAAACAGCACCGCAAACCGATCGATGCCTGCTATCCATGCCTGCTCCAGTTTGCCCGCATAATCCGGCAGGCTTCGCCAGCGGCGCAGGTCCTCGGCGGATTTGGGCAGATGCCATTCCGGACTCATGAAGGTGGCGACCGTTAGGGTGATGGCGCGGAAATGTCCGTCATCCCGATAACGGGCGGCGACCTTGGCCAGGGTGTCGAAATAACTCGATTCAAACACCGGGTCCCAGGGCACGGGTATTCTGATATCCTGTTGATACAATTGTTTGCGGGCCGGATTGGAACCGACCGTATCGAATCCCTCGGCCCCTTTGGCATAGAGCCAATCGGGGCTGTAGACGCCTGGATTGATCGCCAATTTGTAATACCTGCCGTGTTTGCGCACCCGTTCGATAACCCGGTCCAGACGGCTCGAAATCGAGCTTGCCCTGCTGTGGCTCCAACAGGCGCCAATGATAGATGAGATAGACCCCGGTAATATAAGGATTGGATGACAGATTACGGTCGATCGTCTCCAGCAGTTTGTCGAAACGGTGCTGCGGGCCTTCGAGCCCCGTTTTCGGCCCGATCATCCAATGAAAACCGTGCAGCCTGGTAGTGTCCGCATCACTGGGGAAGGTTGGTTTCAGGGTCTGCTTCGATCAGCTTAGCCGTCGACTCCTGCACATCCCCGCCAGATATTTTCTCAGCTTCTTGCCGGATGGAGTTATGGAGGTGTTTCTGCAAGAAATCCTTGACCAGCTGATAAGTCGTTCGATCCTTGAACAGCCTGCCGCCATGCCCGGCGCCTCGCAAGATATGCAACTCGGATTTCAGACCCGCCTGCTGATAGCGCTCATCCAGCAGTTGGCTCTGCTCGAGCGGCACGACCTGATCCTGATCGCCGTGCAGGATCAACAAGGGGGGATCGTCATTGCTCAGATAGTGCAGAGGACTGGCGGATCGCAGGAGTTCGACGGACTTTCTCCGTTGAAAAGACGGCTTGAACCTGGCGTACTCCTCCAGTTCACTGGGACCGTACATATCCACGACGGCCTGGACCCGGGATGATTCAGATAGATTACCCCCGACATTGCCTTCCAAGTCAGCCACCCCGCCGCTGAGACCCAGCAGCAACGCCAGATGCCCGCCTGCAGAGCCCCCGCCGATCCCGATTCGACTGGCGTCATAGGCGTATTTCCTGGCGTTCGCGCGCAACCAGCGGATCGCACCTTTGAGATCCTGGATTTGCTGGGGGTGGGAGGCGACTCCAACCAGTCGGTAGTCGAGGCTGGCGACAGCAAAACCATCCTGGGTCAAATCTATCATGGCGGAATTGATCTGTGATTTGTCGCCACGGGTCCAGCCTCCACCGTGAACCCAAACGAATAATGGCGGATTCGTTGCGCTGTCTGGCAGGTAGAGGTCGAGGCGCAGAGATAATCCGTCAACAGTCGCGTATTCCAGATCGCGCACGACCTTGACGCCCGCCGGTAGTGGCATTACAGCTCGAGGACCCGTTTCCCGGTCGTTGGAGCGCATGCGGTTCTGTCTGGCCTGCTTGAATTCTGTGGCAGAGATCTTGCCATCACCATTCAGATCGAAGCGGGCGAACATCCTGGGCTTGCCCTTGAATTCCTCTTTGCTGACCTCGTCATCCCCATCAACGTCATGTCGCTGCAGAAACCTTTCGAAGCCGCGCAACTGTGCGGCTTGGGTGTTCTGAAGGGTAAAAGTTAAGAGGTTCGATAGGCACAGAAAGAAAATGATGAATCGCACCATGAGTCACTGAGTCCCCTTCAAGATGGTGTTTCTATATCCGCCTTGGGTCGGGAGACCACTGACCTGTGCAGGCATAGGTTTCGCATGGCGACAGTAGAAAATTAGCCTTACGCCTGTTGCAAAATCACATGCTGTTAAAACAGGCTGCCGAGAGGCAGCCCTGTGTGATGGTTTGGTGTTGTAAAGCTTTTTATCAGTAACCGATGTCGTATGGATCATTACCGGATGGTTCTGGCCATGAAGGATCTTCTGGCCACATGGTATCTGTGGAAAGCATGGATTTCATTCTATTTCTCCCCGCCGACTATTATTGTTATGTTCTAAGCATCGCTCATGCCAGTCTTTTTTTTAACTTAATTTCAAGTAATTATGTTAACTTTCTCGAATTTTTTCAAGTTATTGTCAGATAAACCGACAGTTTTTTCGATATTTCTTTCAACTACGCCCGACCAAATTGCCTGAAATCCAAATAACCGACTGTACCAGCTACGAATTCCGGCATGGATTGCATTGTAAATTTTACCGACAAATCACCCTAAAGCCGGCTGAACTACTAACGACCGGTCTGCACGATCACCCGATTGTTCAACGGTTGAACAGGCCTTGCATTATCGCCTACGATGCTATGAAAACGATTGATATCCTGGGAAGAAACCCGAATGGGATTGGTGAAGACGATCCACAGGACGTCCTCTTTGCAGGGGGGCTTGGTTTCCGAGCCGGAATAGAGGGCATAACTGCGGTCGGAGGGCAATAGAAACATCGGATTGATACCAACCCGTCGATAATGTCTGAGTGCGTTGTACTGGGGAATATTCTCCCAGATGCGAGAAAGGGTGATGTTGCTGCGATGTCCCCCGACCACGGGAATCGCCACGATCAAGCGTTGCCCCTGAGGGTCAAGGTGATGCAGGTGGATCTCCATCTCGGCCGGTTGACCGTTGAAACTGTGCTCACCCGGGGTATGGAAATCAAATCCGATGAAACGATAGCGCTTACCCCGGATATTCAGATAACTGCCTGAATCGTAGTCGACCCAAATGTCCCCCCCCTGGCGATTGATCGACAACACGCTGGTACGATAATGGAAGTTGAGGGGTGGCAGATAGGTCTGCTTGGTATGACTGATATCCACCGGCGATTGTTGTTTTCCAACACCACATGTGGAGTAGGTGTCGGAGATGGATGCCCAGTTGGCCGGCCCTGTTTGCCCATAATAACTCCACTGATCGGCACCCTCATTCGCTTTCTTGCCTGACGGATCACCCTCGTCCATGGCTATCGCATGCTGAGCCAGAGACAGCAACAGAAATCCGCTCAAGATATAGTTTGTGTAATAACCTGCAGACATTTGACACCTATCGAATAAAGCGATTGCGAAATCTACTCTAGCAAACAGAACTGAGTAATCCCTAGATTTTTCTGTGAAAATCAAATTCACAACTGCACTGTATTTTAACATTGGGCGGCTTTCTTGGGCTGCGGCTGACTGATCTGGCGCCGGGGCATCTCAATCAAGTCAAAACGGTGCATACAAAGACACCAATGAGTAAGACTGCCATACCCTGAAAAACCGGCTCAGTGCGGATGACCGACACACCACCCAATCAGACGAGACCGGTCATTCTGACCAGTCGCCTGTATCCCAGGCAGAACGACAGCGCGGGCTTGCGGACGTCGCATCCCTTCTACCCTTTTATAAGGGGAAATCCAGCAGCAGAACGGAATTCCGCACTATGATACCAGTCCAAGCAACAAAACCAATCATGGACTTCGCCTTGAATTGGTACAGAAAACCAGTCACCCGGCATTATCCCCAGCAAAGTAGAGGGAAAAGCTGACAGATCAATGACCAGCAGCAGGAAATCCCTGCCCATCACCAGCGCCCTCATGGAACTGGCTATCGAATCTGCCGCTAAAGCAAGACCAATCCCATGCAGGATTCGTGAATCGTATCCGTTTACCAGCCGCACGCGCATTTGCAACATGGGGCCTATGAACCACAGACCCATGCCCGGTGACAATCATCGAATGTTGATTTTGCCCACTCAGGGCATTGTTAGTCGCTCGTAGATTGACGAAGCCAAAGGGATTCCGGTCAAATACCTCTATCGTTAAACTACTGAGGAGGCCGCCCTATGTTCACCGGCATCGTGCAGGGAACCGCTGAAGTCGTCGCCATCCTGGAAAAAGAGAATTTCCGCACCCATACCATCCGTCTACCTCAAGGCTATTGCAACGATCTGCGAACCGGCGCTTCGATAGCGCAAAACGGTTGCTGCCTCACGGTCACCCGGATCGAGGATACTCTGGTCTCCTTCGATCTGATGCGGGAAACCCTGCGTGTCACCAACCTGGGCGAGTTGCGGATCGGTGACCGGGTCAACTTCGAGCGTGCCGCCCGGTATGGTGATGAGATCGGCGGTCATCAGATGTCGGGACATATTCACTGTACTGCGGAAGTGATCGAGATCGAAACGAGCGAAAACAACCGCCGGGTCCGCATTCGTGTGCCAGATGAGTTGGAAAAATACCTCTTTACCAAGGGCTATATCGGAATCGATGGCATCAGCCTGACCATCGGCGAAGTCACCGGCCCAGCTTTCGATGTCAATCTCATACCGGAAACCCTGCAACGGACCAATCTCAGTACCCGCCAGGTGGGTGAACGGGTAAACATCGAGATCGACCCACAGACCCAGGCCATCGTGGATACGGTAGAGCGGGTGATGGCCATACGTGATGCCGGATAAACCGATTCCGGTATCACGCAATGCACCCGCCCGGAGTTGCCCGTCATTCAACGGATCTCGTCGATCGTCCTGCTGCGTAAAGGCACCTGTGGGATAATCAAGGCATAACCCTGTTGTTGCCAGTGCACCAGTTCGGTAAACGCCGATGGCACTACTTCAACGAACTCGTACAGATCATCCACTGAATACCCGTAATCCTTCATGGCCAAGCCGCAGGCCTTGAACTCCACCCCTAAGGCCGCGTAATAGCGCATTCGCTCGACTTCATCCCGGAATTTTGCATAATTCTTTTTCACCAGCGTGACCAATTCGGTCCCGTGGATAACCAATTTGATTTCCATGAACTCGGGCGCCATGTCGTAAGGCGATTCCAGCAACGGATTAATCAGCGATCGCACCCAGTAAAGTGCGGTTCCCATCTTGGCCGGATCGTCCAGATAGAACTCATATACGACCTTGGGTGGCTGATAGGCGGGTTCCACGACGCGCGCTTTGCCTTCACTCCAGACCGGTAACGCGGCACCCATCAGGAGCAACATGAAGCCCATCTTTAGCATCTTATCCTCCACGTAAATCAAAGCCCTGTCATTTATCTTGAAAGTTCTTGCATTCAGAAACCTAGAAACGCCAAGCTCTGTGGTTTGTGTGTGAAATATCTGCTTTCCATAGACCAACTATAGCTTCGCTTCATCGCTTATATCCCCTTGTCTGTCTGGCAATATTTCCGCTCCGACAGTCTCCGGAAGCAACTGAGCAGTCTGTGGTGATTGACGTCCATCCAGAATCGCGCAATTGTATCCGACCATGAAGTTCAACAGAGGGATCATGAGGAGATCATGCGCAGCTACCATCCGCCAAGACTAAACTGGATGCCTGTTTCGAAGCGGTCGATCGCTGTTGGCAGACATGCAGAACAGCCACACATGCGTCAAGACTCGATCTTCATCCTTGACCTTGCCGGTCCATGAGTTGGTATGGGCACGACTTGTGACTTTTCCCTGTATCATACCGTCCAGCTTACGCTTTACTCTCTTCTAATCGAATAACAACCATGGATATCACAACAAGTTTCTTTGCGATCGTCATCCTACTGGCCGCCAACGGTTTTTACGTGGCGGCGGAATTTGCCCTGGTCAAGGCACGCGGCTTTCGCATCGAGCTGCTGGCTGCGGAAGGCAGCGCGGCGGCGCGCCTAACCCTGCGCATTCAACGGAACCTGGAGGCCTATCTGGCCGCCTGTCAGCTGGGTATCACGATGGCGTCCCTGGGTCTGGGTTGGGTGGGTGAACCGACGGTCGCTATCCTGCTCAAACCCCTTTTTCACGCGGCCGGTCTGTCCGAATCCGCGATGCACACCGCAGCTTTTCTCTGCGGTTTTCTGGTTTTCTCTTCGCTGCACATTGTGATCGGCGAGCAGGTACCCAAGACCCTGGCGATCCGCAAGGCCGAACCGGTATCGCTCTGGGTGGCTTATCCACTGCATTTTTCCTATCTGCTGACCAGACCACTGAACTGGCTGCTGAATAGGGCGACGCGGTCCATCTTGTCCCTGTTTCGGATCCAAGAGGTCAGCCATGAGGAGGTGTTCAGCAGCGACGAGATCAAGGGACTGGTCGCGACCTCCCATGAACATGGGGAGATTCATCAGGAACAGGCTGACATGCTGCGCAATCTGTTCGAATTCGATCAACGCCAGGTGGCGCGAGTGATGCTGCCGCGCAGTTCGGTCCACTCCCTGGATCTCAGCGCTGACCCGGCAGTCAATCTGAAAATGATTCGTGAAACCGGTCATTCCCGTTTTCCTGTCATCGACAGCCAGGAGGGAGACGCGCTGATTGGTATCCTGTTAGTTAAGGATATCTATCTCGCACTGCTCGATGGCGTAAAGGAGCCTTGGCGGGAACTGAAGTCATTCAGTCGAGTTCCTCTGATCGTGCCGGAATCCCAGCGGGTCCCCAAGCTGTTCGATGAGATGCGAGTCAAGCGTGCGCACATGGCCTTTGTGATCGACGAATACGGCGTATTCGTCGGTATCATCACCCTGGAAGACCTGCTGGAAGAGATCGTCGGGGAGATTCACGACGAAACCGATAGAGACGAATCGATACTCAGCATCGAACAGCGCGGGAAAGATCAGTGGGAGGCCGATGGATTGATCTCGCTGAGCGATCTCGAACGCAGCATCGGCCTCAAGGTGCCGATCGATCTGGATGCCAATACCCTCTCCGGCTTGATCATGCACCACCTGGCCCGGATGCCCGAACCTGGCGACGAAATCATGCAGGAAGACTTTGTACTGCGGGTATTGGGCTTGGTGGATCGACGCGTAGGCAAGGTCGAAATTCACCGATTGAAAGAACCGAACGGAACGAGCATGTATGACAAGGATACGGGGGGAGCGGGAGCGGTTAGCAGCGAGAGCAAATGAAATTCAACCAGGCCGCCTTCCACCCGATTGAGGCAGGCTGATAAGATGATAGAAGAAAACGAAGAAAAGATCAGCAAAGAACTGCTCGAACAGGTTGTCGACGACCTCGAAGCGGGACGCCAGGAATCTCTCAGTCATTCTTTGGAAACCGCACATCCCGCGGAAGTCGCCGATCTGCTGGAATCCCTGCCTCCCGGACAGCGCAGTGATCTGTGGGAGGCGATTGCATCGGATCAGGAGGGAGAGATCCTCAGCTACCTGCACGAGGAAGTGCGCGCCGGCATCATCGAGGAGATGGACCCTGCGGAGTTGGTCGCTGCGGCTGAATCCCTGGCTCCCGAAGATCTGGCTGAAATCGTCGAGACCCTGCCGGAAGATCTCACCGCGACCCTGTTCCAGGCCATGGACCAGGATTACCGGCAGCGGGTCGAGACCGTGCTCACCTATGCGGAAGGCACCGCCGGGCGCCTGCTCAGCACCGACGTGGTCAGTGTGCGCAAGGACGTCAGCCTGGCGGTGGTATTACGCTGGCTGCGGCGGCATCAGTCGTTGCCGCCCCATACCGATGCCCTGATGGTGATCGACGAGACCGGCTATTATCTCGGCAAGCTCGATATAGGTGAGTTGTTGACCGGTAATCCGGACGTATTGGTGGAAGACATGATGCAAAGCGACGCCGCCACCGTCCTCGCCAGTGACTCGGAACTCGAGGTGGCGACCCTGTTCGATCGCCGCGACCTCATTTCAGTCGCCGTGCTGGATGACAACAGCCGCCTGCTGGGTCGCATCACCATCGACGATATCGTGGATGTGATCCGGGATGAATCCGACCGGGTGCTGCTCAACAGTGCGGGTCTGGATGCGGACGAGGATATGTTTGCGCCGGTGATTGCCAGCGCGCAACGCCGAGGATTGTGGCTTGGCATCAACCTGATCACGGTATTTGCCGCCGCCTGGGTGATCGGGCGTTTCGAAGAGGCGCTGGCAAAACTGGTGGCGCTGGCAGTGTTGATGCCGGTGGTAGCCAGTATGGGCGGGATTGCCGGCAGCCAGACACTGACCCTGACGATTCGCGGCTTGGCGTTGGGTCAGATCGCCGGCTCCAACGTACGCTGGTTATTTTTCAAGGAGATCTTGGTGGGTGCCCTCAACGGCGTGGTCTGGGCCCTGGTGGTAGCCTTGGTGGCCTACATCTGGTTCAGGGATTCGGGCATCGCAGTGATCATCGCCTGCGCCATGCTGCTCAACCTGCTGGCCGCCGCCCTGTCCGGCATCAGCATCCCCTTGATACTGCGGCGTCTGGGGATCGATCCAGCCCTGTCTGGTGCGGTGATTCTGACCACGGTGACCGACATCGTGGGCTTTCTCAGTTTTCTGGGGCTGGCTTCCCTGTTCCTCTTATGATGCTCAGTATCAGTCGATCTGAAGCAATCCAATAGACGTAGGATCAAATAGTGGTAAGTTAGGCAGGTTGCAACGATCGGCAGGGGGGTATTTGAGCATGGAATGGAGCAGATGGTGACAGACGATGAATAAGCAGAAAAACTCCAAGCAGCAACAGCCCGAGGATCTCCGGGTAGAGATCGGTTGGCGCGAGTGGGTCGCGCTGCCCGAACTCGGTATCTCTGCGCTGAAGGCCAAAGTCGATACCGGCGCCCGCACCTCGGCCTTACATGCGTTCCTGGTGGAACCCTTCGAGGAAGCCGGCCGGCAACGGGTGAGATTCGGCATCCATCCTTTTCAACGACGAACCGACAAGGAGATCTTTTGTGTTGCCGATGTCATCGATGAACGTTGGGTCAGTGACTCGGGTGGACATCGGGAACAACGCATCGTGATCCGCACACCCATTCGGATAGGCGGTATGGAATGGCCGATCGAGTTGACGCTGACCAACCGGGACAGCATGCGTTTTCGCATGTTGCTGGGGCGCACCGGCATGGAAAATCGTTTCGCAATCCGCCCAGACGCCTCATACCTGGCAGGCAGAAAAAAGCGAACCAAAAATCAACCTTCCCTTTGCAAACCCAGAACATGAATATCGCCATCGGTTGATGAAACGCCGTTCCAGGCACCAAACCCCCAGTGGAAACAGACCAACAAGTGGCACCGGGTACGGGCATTGAACCTGATGTGCTGACAAAGAAACTACACCAGAGCGCAATCCGGGCGCTGAAATCCTCGCAAGTTCGATACAGTGACTTGCGGCACCCTGCTCGTTGAGGTAAGCCAGTCCGCTACAGCGCCCATCCACCACCACAACCCTCCATAGACGATTGGAGGCGATAAGCCCCGATAAGTCCCGTGTCAGAAGGATTGACTCATAAAAATAACTTTTATCTGGCAAAGTTTTTCTTGTCAAAGCAGAATCTCCGGCTATATTTCCTAGGAGAAAAGTAAGTTAAGCAGTTCTTTTTTTCACCCTGGCCTATTCAAAGGCAACCTAACAGATTGAAAGTGGAGGAAATGTTATGGCCGAAACGAGATTCCGCAATCCGGAAACAGGCAAGAACAATGTGCGACTGAACTTTGACGAGGACGGTTTCTTGGTGAACCCAACGTCCTGGAGTCGAGATACGGCACGAACCCTGGCAGAGATGGATGGCATAGGCCCGTTGGGCGCGGACCATTGGGCAGTCATTTTCTATCTGCGGGAGCACCATCTGGCGAACGGCAGTCTCCCTGTCATGGCCCACGTCTGCCGCGCCATGCATCTGGGTAAATATGCGGTCGACAGACTGTTTGGCGGCTGCCGTGAGGCCTGGCGGATTGCCGGCCTGCCAAATCCCGGCGAAGAGGCAAAAAGTTACATGATGTAATCTGCTAGTTCCCAATCTCGGGATACAGGACAGATTCATTGCTGACCGATGATAGCGGCATCTCATGCATAGCCAACTCTATCCCGGCAGTTTAATAAGCCCGTGACCATTCAGCCCAGGCAGGAACTGCCCATGGCGGCGAATAGCGCGACGCGATTCGCTTGGTGTTGAGAGGCTGAATAGGCCTGTCGCCATGGGTCGCAGCTACTGCTACGGCTTGTTTCATTGTGAAAGCAGAGGCATAGCAGAGCGAGCTGAATAGTTACAAAGCCCAGGGACGGGCTGTATCAGGATGATCCAGATAACGTAATAATTCTTGTTGCCGGCCGTTTTGCTCTGTATGGGGACCACCCTAATCGGGCTCAAATCCAACGAACAACAGAAGACCCGCTTGAAAGCGCCAACGGACCGGACTCTGGCTGTATCAGCGCACCACCCCGATCAATCACATGCTGTCCGCCCCGCTCATCTATGGGTGCTCATCCCTTTCGTACTGCTGGACATCCTGGTTAGTGTCTATCAGCAGATCTGTTTCCGGATTTACTCTATCCCGCTGGTACGCCGTGCCGACTTTCTGATCCTGGACCGACCACATCTCGCCTATCTCAATGCCATCGAAAAGGTCAACTGTCTGTACCGCAGCTACTGTAACGGTCTGCTTGAATATGTCCAAGAGGTAGCGGCGCACACCGAGCAGTATTGGTGTCCGATCAAGCATGCCCGGCGTTCGCCCGATCCGCGTCAACTGGAAGACTGCTTCGTGGACTATGGTGATATCCAAGCCTATCGGGCAAAATTGGAAGCTCTGCGGCGACAGCTTGCTCAGGTGTCAAGCCGCCGCGCTAACCAATATCCAGAAAACCATGGAGAAGATGAACCGAAATAGTCGCTGTACCTGGGCCGGTGAAGACCCGCTTTCTCAGTGCTACCATGACGAGGAGTGGGGTGTGCCCTGTTTCGATGATCGAAAATTATTTGAATTTCTAATCCTGGAAGGCGCCCAAGCCGGCCTCTCCTGGATTACGATCCTGCGCAAGCGGGAAAACTATCGCCGCCTGTTCGATAATTTTGATGCAAGCATGATCGCCCGCTATGACGAAACTAAAATCGAGAGCTTACTGGCTGACCCCGGGATCGTCCGTAACCGCCTAAAGATCCATGCCAGCATCAGCAACGCGCGGGCTTTCCTGGAACTGTGCGCGAAGCACGGTGGCTTTGCCGACTACCTCTGGAGTTACGTGGATGGCAGTCCCATCCAGAATCACTGGCGCACCATCAAGCAGGTGCCGGTCAGCACGCCTGCGTCCGACGACCTTTCACGCAGTTTGAAGAAACAGGGCTTCAAATTTGTCGGCACCACTATCTGTTATGCCTATATGCAGGCCATTGGCATGGTCAACGACCACACCACGGACTGTTTTCGGCATCAGTCTGTCGCCTGTCTCAGTTCAGACTCGAATAATTATGGTCACTGAAGAACTGCTGGAGAGAACCACAGAGAATACGCTCAAGCTGATTCGGCATGCGGAGCAGCATTATGGCGTCAAGGTTCCGCTGGGTAAAATATGCTTCGATCTGCGAGGCACAGCGGCTGGTATGGTGTTGTTCCCCCATAGCAAACCACCCATAATCCGTTACAACCCGATCCTGCTGAAGCATAACCGGCACGCCTTTCTGACCCAGACCCTGCCCCATGAGGTCGCTCATCTGGTCGCCCGTACTCTGCATGGTAAGTCGATTCGCCCCCATGGCCGCGAATGGAAGGCCGTGATGAATTTTTTCGGCGCCGAGTAGTCTGCGCTGTCACAACTATCCCACGGAGAACGTCCCGGTGCGCAGGCTGCGTCGTTTCCCCTACACCTGTGGCTGCCAGCAACACCTGTTGACCACGATTCGCCACAATCGCATTCAAAAAGGCCTGACCTACCGCTGCAGGCAATGTGGAGAACCGCTCCGCTGCCTAGAGGACTGATCCCGGCGTCCAAGCCGGTTCAAGCCTTTTCAACGCAGGCCTCGGAGACCTGATCCCGGTAAGCGGCAATCAGTTGAAACTTCCGGGCCTTTGGTAGCTGTTTGATGGCGTATTCACGACGCATAGCGGCACTCCGGTTCCCACCGCTTCGCTATAAACCAGTTCCACCGGTCCTCGACCCCGGGTATATTTAGCGCCTGCGCCCTGGTTATGCCGCGACACCCGGCCGCCGACATCCTTGGCGATACCGGTATAGAGGCTGCCATCGGCGCATTGCACCAGATACACAGACCAGAGCTGATCATTCTTGCTGCCTTCAGACGTCATCGTACATATTCGATGCTCTTGGCCAAATGACGCAGGCCAGAAACTAGAGACTTCTTTCTGTCGCGCCAGACGATGATGAGTGAACACCCCGATGCGCCTCTGGAATCACTTGCCCACCAAACCCCGACCCGACGCTCATGACGGCAACTCATAAATTCGGATCATGTTCCCGATGGCGCGATGAGCCATACAAGACAGGAATTTATTTCATCAAGTTAGGACTTTTTATGGCCCAATGATAACAATAACTGCCGGTTATTATTAAGGTAAACCCTGATAACTTTGCATAGTTAATAGACTTTCTTTACAAAACCATCTATTGCACAATTCCTCTGGCGTAAAATTGTCCAATAAGAGGCAATAGCCTTTGACTATATATTGTTACGTTGAAATGATTGCCTGAGCAGATCTGTTAGCCGCCTGGCGTGAACTGTCTGCCCTGTCTCCTACCACCCCCAATGGAGGTTATGATGTTTGATAAGTCCAAGAAATGGATCGGGATGTCCGGTACCGCCACAGTATTGGCCGGGCAATTCCTGATCTCATCCGTTTCGCTTGCTGCGGATAGCAGTAGCATTGCAGAAGGCAAGGCCATCGCTTTCGATCGCATGCGAGGTAATTGTCTCGCCTGCCATATGATTGAAGGCGGGGATTCACCAGGCAACATAGCTCCTCCTCTGTTGGCGATGAAGGGCCGTTACCCGAACAAGCAAGATCTCAGAAAACAGATCTGGGACCCGAGCGTAAACAACCCGGACACCTCCATGCCGCTATTCGGCAAGTATGAAATCTTGACCAAGTCAGAACTCGATAAGGTCGTCGAGTTTATCTGGTCGCTTTGAGCGGTCCGCAACGAACCCTCAATCCCACTGCCTAGAGGACAATCCGATTATGAATCAATTTTTCCAGAAACTGGCCCTGCTGGCCTTGGCAGGCGGCATCGCTTTTGCGGCCCAGGCCACCACTCCTGAAGAGGATCTGGCCGCATTTCAGAACTTTTTCAAAAACCGCTTCCCCGGCACACCGAATGGAAGAATATGTCAATGGCGTCTACTCCATTGATCCGGTCGGGCGTGAAAACTGGGAAGCGATTGAAGAATTCCCCCCCTATGAACCCTTCATCGATGATGGACGGGCCATGTGGGAGACCCCCTTCGCCAATGGCAAGACCTATAAGGACTGCTTTCCAGAGGGTCCGGCTATCGAGAGCAAATATCCCCACTGGGACAAACAGCAGGGCATGGTGATCACCCTTCCGCTGGCGCTCAATCAGTGCCGCGAGGCGAATGGGGAAAAACCCCTCAAATACATGAAGGGCCCGATCAACAACATCCTCTCTTACATCGCTTTCGAATCCCGTGGCCAGATCACCAAGGTGGAGATTCCTGCAGACGACCCCAGAGCCCTGCAAGCCTATGAAGACGGCAAGAAGTTCTATTACACCCGGCGTGGTCAGTTGAACTTCTCCTGCGCCACCTGTCATCTGCAGAATGCCGGCATGATGATCCGAGCCGATATCCTCAGCCCCGCCCTGGGACATACCACCCATTGGCCGGTCTATCGTTCGAAATGGGGTACTGTCGGCACCCTGCACCGCCGTTTTAAAGGTTGTAACGAACAGGTTCGCGCCAAACCCTTCAAGCCCCAGGGCGAGGAATACCGTAACCTCGAATACTTCCTGACCTACATGAGCAACGGGTTACCCCTGAACGGCCCCGGCGCCCGCAAGTAGACACCGACTCACCACCGATCTGACGATAAGAACCAAGCGAGAGCGAAAAGATGCGAATAAAATCCTTGTATACAACTCATGATTGCGGCCATGCTGCTGGGTGCCGGCCTTGCACCGGTGATTGCCGCGGATGCGGTAGATCCGAATATCGCCAAGGCCCAACAAATGATCGATAAAGCCGACGAGGCAAGAAAGCAGGCCGCCTCGGTCGATGGGGAATGGCGTGATACCGCGAAAATGATCGAGCAAGCCAAGGCCTCTCTGGCAAAGGGCGACGCAGTGGACGCCATGAAGATTGCCGCACAGGCGCACAAACAGGGAGTACTGGGTTACCAACAGGCCGTGTCACAGCAACAGCTGCGCATGCCTTCCTACCTCAAGTACTGATAACGGGTAACCAACCAGGAGAAACACAAGATGAAAATTGCCAAGGTACTTAGCCTGTCCGTGCTGCTGGGCGGCATGGCGCTATCCACCCCGTTGTCGGCCGGCAACAACATCTCGCCCGGCTTGACCGGCGTCGATGTGATGCATAAGGGAAATCCGTCACCATCAGCCGCAGCGACGACAAAGAGGCGACCATGCCGGAGGCCTTCGCCAAGGTCGCCCGTCACTGCCCGCCGTTCTGCGTACAACCCGCAAGCATCGCCCAGGGTGTGGACACAGTCGGGGAACTGGAGGTCCTGGGTTACCTGAAACGCATTGCAAACGGTGACCGCACCGTCATGGTAGTGGATTCGCGCACCCCGGAATGGATCATTCGCGGCACCATCCCGGGCTCTGTGAACATTCCCTGGAACAAGATCAATGTGGATGTGCAAGGCAGCTTCGAAATTGCCGCTGAGGCCGAGTACCCTGGCAGAGATTCTCCAGACTCAATTCGGCGCGCAACTGGTGGATGGCCAGTGGGACTTCCGCAATGCCAAGACCCTGGTCATGTTCTGCAACGGCATCTGGTGTCCCCAGTCCAGCGCCAACATCAAGACCCTGCTGGGCCTGGGTTATCCGGCCTACAAACTCAAGTGGTATCGCGGTGGCATGCAGGATTGGGTGAGCGTTGGGCTGACGACGGTCAACAAATGAAACGCTAGCCAGCTTCGGTTGATAAGGGGTTATCGCCGCCTCGCGATAATCCCCCTTTTTATGCAACCCTACTTGACGATGCGGTAACAGGGTGAGTAGGCCTCGCCCGCCAGCTTCATGCGCGTCTGCCGCACGAACGAGGTGAGCAAGGTATCCAGTCTTTCCATGATCCTAGGATCGCCATGGATCTCGAACAGGCCGTGCTCCTCTATCTGGCGTATGCCATCGACCTTGACGTTGCCGGCCACGATACCGGAGAAGGCGCGGCGCAGATTGGCGGCCAACAGGTGTCGATCCTGGTTTTTGTGTAATTCAAGCGCCCGCATGTTTTCATGCGTAGGTTTGAATTCCTGCTGAAACGCGTGATCGATCTTTAGCCGCCAGTTGAAATAAAAAGCATCACTGTGGTCGGCGCGAAATTCACGCACCTGTTTGATGCCCGCCGCCATCACCCGGGCGACCCGCACCGGGTCATCGATGATAACCTGATAATACCGGCGTACTTCCTGACCCAGGGTGTCGACGATAAACCCGTCGATCTCCCTGAAATAGTCCGCCGCTTCGGCCGGTCCGGTCATGATCAGCGGGAAGGGAATCTGCTGGTTCTCAGGATGGAGCAGTACGCCTAGGATGAACAGAATCTCCTCGGCCGTGCCGACGCCACCGGGAAAGACCACAATGCCGTGACCGGTGCGCACGAAGGCCTCCAGGCGCTTTTCGATATCGGGCAGGATAACCAGGTCATTGACGATGGGATTGGGCGATTCCGCGGCAATAATGCCCGGCTCGGAAATACCCAGATACTGCCCGCTGCTGATGCGCTGCTTGGCGTGACCGATGGTGGCGCCCTTCATCGGGCCTTTCATCGCACCGGGGCCACATCCCGTACAGATATCGATGCCGCGCAGGCCAAGCTCGTAACCCACCAGTTTGGTGTAATCATATTCAAGCCGGGAGATGGAATGTCCGCCCCAGCAGACGACCAATTTCGGGTCCTTGTGCGGATAGAGAATGCCCGCATTGCGCAGGACATGGAACACGGCGTTGGTGATGCCCTCTGATGTCTCCAGATCGATATCCGGATTGTTGGCGATATTTTCACCGACATAGACGACGTCGCGCAGTACGGCGAACAGGTGTTCATTGATGCCCTTGATCATCTGGCCGTCCACGAAGGCGCTGGCGGGCGCCGCCTTGACCTCCAGCTTGATGCCCCGTTCGATCGGCACCACCCGAATATCAAAGTCCTGGTAACGATCGAGCAGTTCCTTACCGTCATCGAGATAATTACCGCAGTTCAGCACCGCCAGCGAACAGTTGCGAAATATCGTATACAATCCACCCTGGCTGGTATCGAGAAGTTTGCTGACCTCGATCTTCGACAACACATCCAATCGCCCTTCGGGTGTGATCACTGCATCAACAACATCGTATTTCATTAGCTTCTCTTGAGAGATCGTCAAATTTCGAAAGATGGCACATAACCATACCATTAGCCTGCTGCTGACCCTACTGGGCTCAATCGGCTCCTGGCAACTCCCGGCCTGGGAATACGATCCGGACAACGCCCGGGATATCAACGAGGTCTGCGCCGGCTGTCATGGCGAGTTCGGTCAGGGCGGCAAGGACGGCGAATATCCCCGGCTGGCCGGTATGCCACGCAGGTTTCTCAGCAAACAGCTGCATCTGTTCCGGGAGCGGCGGCGTCCCAACCTGGCCATGGTGGAATATGTAGATCATCGACAGATGCCGGACGCCGACATTCAGGATATCGCCCTTTACCTGTCCGAGATAGTGCTGGAAAACCAAACTTCCTCCGGTGGACGAAACAGCGCCGGATTTCGACGCCCATGCCCGGCTGCTGGCATCCAAACGACTGATGCAGATCCCGCGGGCGCCCGGCGATATCGAGGCGGGCCGGAAACTTTATCGCAAACAGTGCGCCTCCTGCCATGGGCGTGAGGGTTGGGGCGATCATAAAAAGGCCGTACCCATGCTGGCCGGTCAGTATACCCGCTATCTCTGGCACCAGGTGGAAAAGTACCGGAATAAGCTCCGCGTGCATGACGAGGACGCTCCCGAGAAGGAGTTGCTGGCGGAGTTCACTGATGTGGAACTGACCGACATCTTCGCCTATCTTTCCATTGTGGACGATTAGCCTGGATTAGTCAGGCGGCTCCATGCCCGGCTTGACCGTGATAAAGCGATATGGTGCGGATAGCAATCCCGCATCGGTCTGGACCAACACCCTGGCCTCCCACTCCATCGCATCGCGCACGCACACCGGCAGCCTGCCCTCACCGGTGTAACGGCCCTCTCCCTGGACTTGCAGACTCGGCCGGTTGAAGCCCATGTTCATGTCGACTCCGCTGAAATCGATTTGCACGCCCTGGGCCTCCAGTCCGACCAGCTTCACCTGCAGTTGCAGAGGCCGCACCACCGGAATCGAACGAGGTTCGATCGAGAAGGTGACGCTGGCGCCCGCAGGAAGCGCAGAGGTGCAGGGTCCGGCGCGCAGATCACAGGTCGGATCCAGCGGAGCCGCGATATGCACCTTGGGAAACAGCACCGGCCAGGCCTTGTAAATTGCGACTGCGCTGCCCGCGACCAGCAACAGGCCCGCGACGGTCCACAAGAGGGAATTCAATTTCACATGCATCGCTCGTAAGCTAGGGCAGGTCGCTGCGCCTGAACAGCAGAAAGCCGACAGTCGCAGAGAATGTGCCCAGTAAAATCGGATAGATTATCGCATAGGCGATGTAACCGGCCTCGCCGAAATGATCCAAAATAACGTAGGCAGTGGGCCCGAGCAGGACCAGCTGAGGATCGAACAGCAGCATGGTTGCGGTTCGGAAAACCTGCATCGGATTGGCCAGGGCGATCGCCACTGCGGTCTCCGCCGGCAGTTGTTCCTGGATCATTACACCGAGCAGAATCAGGTCAAGGAACAACAACAAGGTCAGCCAGACTACGAAGGCCGCCCCCTGCGCCACATCCGAGGAGCGCGCCAGAGTTGAGATCAGCATGCCGATGCCGAGGAAACACCAGGCCAGCGCCATCAGCAGTCCGCTGTAGTACACCAGTAGATGCCAGGGTACCTCGACGCCCTTCAGACTGCCCCAGGCCGTGGCGCCCAGCATCGCCAGGAAGACCGGCAGAAACACCACGAAAAAGCGTCCGAACACCCGCCCCCAGAACCAGGCGGCAAGGCTGATGGGCAGCGACAGCAGGTATTCGAAGACCCCGGCTTCCCGATCACCCGCCACCGAACGCACCGTGGTGATCAGGACGAAGATCGGCAGCATTGCCATCGACAGCTGGATGTAGATAATCAACAGCCGGGACAGTCCGGTAAATCCCATCACCCGGGACTCCGCCAGACCAAAGGCGAACAGGATCACCACCAGACCGCCGAATACCAGGGAATAGACCATGAACCAGCGGGCGCGCAGGGATTCGATAATGTCGGTATAGGCGGTAAGCCAGAGATGCTGCATATTCAGTTACTGGGAGGGATGATAGGCGGCAGCTCTTGATCTGCCGTGCGGGCCTTGATTTCAGCTTCCCGTTGCCTGGCCTGTTGTTTGAATTTTTGCATCAGATGCAGGCCATGTTTGTTGAAACGCTGCTCCACTTCCAGCACATGCTGTTTTGCCTGAGCATAGGTCAAACCACCCTTAACCGGTTCCGCCCGGGCCGCCAATCCATACTCCATAGGCGAGAGCATGCCGGTCAGATAGGTGGCGCGCCGGGCATCGATCCACTTTCCGCTTTGCTGATCCACTACCCAGATCTCGGTGCGCCGATCGTTTTTCCAGGGTTTGTCTTCCAGCCACAGCGTGGCGCAGCCGATATCATCGAACAATGCCACCTTGGAACGCTCCTTACCATCCGCAAAATAGCGGATCTGGGCAGCGAAGTTGCGGTCACTGAGCACCATCCGACAACGCTCACAGCTGTCCCTGTCCCATTTGACCTCCCGGGGCCCGGTATCCTTGTACATGGAGCAAGCCGTGAGCAACATGCCAAGCAGAATATGCAACATCGGCCGGATTCGTCTACTCCGCATCGGTCCCCTCCCCCGGAATTGGTGCTTCAGCCAACCGGATCTCACCCAACAGCGCGGCATAGCGGGAGATGACACCCAGAAAGCGCAACCGATCGGGACCCGCCACATACCCGGTCCAGAGCAACCCCTGTTCGCCCCCCAGGAAACCCCACTCGCCGATCGCGCGGGCAAAGGCCTCTTCCGGCTGGATCAGTTTGATCCTGCAGTGCAGGCGGGACGAGAGTTCCACCAGATCGGCGACCCGGTCATCCAACACTACCCGGCCCTGATCCATTTCGATGACCCGGTTCACCAGGCTCGCCACTTCATCCAGACGGTGACTGGAAATCAGCATGGCGGCGCGGTGGCGCTTTTCCGCCAGCAACTGAAAGAAGATGTGGCGCGCCTCCGGATCCAGATTGGCGGCCGGCTCGTCCATCACCAGCAGTTCGCTCTCCCGCCCCAGAGCGATGGCGATCAACAGTTTCTGTTTTTGTCCGCCGGACAGCTTGACGAAGGGTTGATGCCGAAAATGTTCGGTATCGAAACCCAATTGGGCCGCCACCCGACTGATACGGGCCGGATCACAGGCGCACAGACTGGCGGCATAGCGGATCAATTGTCCTACCGGCATGCGCAAGGGAGGCGGTAACTGGGGCACGAAGCCGACCTTGGAAAGCACCTCGCGACGCTGCTTGCGGGGTTCCAGACCATCCACTCTGACCTTTCCACTGCAGGTGTACTCACCTAGCAGGCAACGGATCAGGGTAGTTTTGCCGGCGCCATTGGAACCCACCAAGGCAACCCGATGACCGCGCTCGATCTCCAGGTTCACTCCCTTGAGCACCTCATGCCGGCGAAAGCGTTTTACGATGTTCTCAAATTGAATCATTCAAGCCAACAACAGACAGGTCAGATGCCAAAAGGGGTACGAAGCGGGCCTGGAAATCAGAGAAACTTGCTCAGGCCCTTGATTTCATAGGTCAGTGAGCTGGTGGGACAGACATCCACGCACATCCCGCAGCGGGTACAGTCAGCGCCCACATCCTGGTTGACGTCATACGCTGCCCCGCGGATGGTCAAATCCAGCACATGGGGCACCAGACAGACCTTGCGGCAGTCACCTTCGTGATGACAGGCCTCTGCATTGTATTTGACCCGAATCGGCGATGCCAGACCGACCACCCCATAGGTCACTCCGATGGGACAGACATAGCGACACCAGGCCCGGCGGGAATAGAAGACCTCGAACAGCAACAGCATACCGACCCAGATCAACGCGACTCCCTGGTCCATAGATCAATGCCCGGCTGAGTATGCCGGTTGGCGAGAGGGTCTCGAACACCGTGTAGCCCCTGAGCAATGCCAAGCAGGGCGAAAATCACATAGAACACACTCCGCACCTTGCGGTTGAAGGTGTGGTCCTTGACGAGTTTTCTCTTCGCCAGCCAGAGATGCAGATACTCCGCCCATTCCGCCAGCAGATGATAGGGACAGACCCAGGAACAGAAGGTCCGCCCCCCCAGCAACAGCCAGAACAGGAATACCGTGACGGTGCCGATCACCAGATTCAGCACCAGGTGCTTGTAGGCCAGCATCACCTGCAGCGCGGCATTCAGGTCCGCCATATGAAAACCGACCACCCGCGAGGCGGTCAACGCCCCCTCCACCAGCTGGACATCGAAGGTGTAGGAGACGCACGAACAGCAGATTCACCAGGATCAGCGTAGCCCAGCGCCGGCGCTGCCACTTGTTGCAACAGGTCTTCTTATGGTCATGGCGCACCGCCATCACATCGGCCTTGGAGAGCATGCCCCGTTTCCCCGCGTAGATGGCCTGGACCGCTGCCGACTGCTGATCCTTGCTGCGGACGGGTCGGTTTGGCGCCGAAGATCTGGGCCAGGGACTCTCTGACATAGTACATCTCAGCCATCACTCCAGGGTATCCGCATTTTGATCCAGGTCGACTACGATCGCAGCGCTTTCCACCGGACAGATCATCTCGCAGACGCCACAGCCGACACAGCCCTCTTTGACGACCGGCTGCATGCGGGACTCGCCATTGGGCGTGGCTGAACGGATTCGAGGGCGATCGCATGCTTGGGCGGACACTCGTTGCCGACCCGTTGCGCCACCCGGCCGCCTGGTTGCTGTCTCAGCGCTCTCCGCTGTCACACTGGGTAATGCGGATCTCGATGGGACACTGGCGCACGCACAGATCGCACAGCTCCAGGTCATAGGGATGCTCGGCGACCGGAATGGGTTTCCAGCGATCCACCTCCGCATAACGCAGCAGTCCCGGAAAATCGCCGCCCTCGGGCCTGGCCTTTGAAACCCTTGCCTTGCGCCGCCAGACAGGCCTCGGGTCGGGCCAGCCGGGCAAAGCCCATGCGGGTATCGGCTGGAAAGTTCAGGGTATGGGTCAACGCCCCGGTGGGGCAGGCCAGCACACACTGCAGACCGTCACAGGAGAAGTCACAGGCCTGCTGCCGCGCGTCGATACAGGGGATGCCGATGCCGAAACCATCATCCAGATCCGCCAGTTTGATCGCCTGCACCGGGACAGACCTGGACGCATTGCCCGCACTTGATGCAGGCGGCGAAAAACTCCTGCTCATCGGGCGGCGTCTTCAGGGCGCCGGGGGGGCGCAGGCGGAGTGCGCTGCCCTGCACCAGGGGCATGAAACCGAGCAGCGAGACGCTCACCACCCCGGCCGTGAGCAGGCTCGAGCGCAGGAACTCCCGCCGGCTCTGCTCCTTGAGACGGGGTGTGAGCGCTTTTCTGGTCCGCTTTGGCGTGGTTTTGTCACTCATCTTGCAACATGCCTCCAGGAAGGTTCAGCGTCCTAATGATTCTCGCAGTGCTTTGTAGGCATCGAAAGACGTTCGGAATCTGGCGTCACCTGGCCCGCTGGATTCCGGTGAACACTCCTGCTTAGCCGGCGGAGCCTCCTGGAGCCGGTTGGTTGCGGCTGATCACTGGCGCAGTCCGACATGCAGCATCAAGGGCTACTCGTCCCGCACCAGCATATTGGGCGCGGTGAAAGGCGCCAGACGTTCCAGAAAGTCCAGCACCTCCAGCACCGGCGATCCCTTGAAGAAGCGGGCCGAAGGCACATCCATCCAGAGCCTGTCGGCATAGCTGTAGAGTTCGTAGGGCGTATCACCGAGACCATCCCGGTTCAGATCGAAACCCTCGTAATCGTCCCAGTAGTTGCCCTGCCAGTGATTCCGATTGGCGGTCTTGCCGCCGCCGGAAACCGCCACCTGGGTGATATTGCCCTTGAAACGATTGCCCTCGATCAGGTTGCCGGTCCAGTCGTTCAAAAACAGCACGCCGACGCCGTTGTAGGCGATCAGGTTGTCCCTGATGCGATTCGTGGTGTCCGGCTGATAGGGTGAGACATCGAGATAGAGGCCGGTTCCGCAATAGAGGATCCGGTTGCCGATCACGTCCACATCGGAGGTCTCCTTGAAGCCAATGCCCATGCCGGTGGCGCCGGTGGCATGGGTGATGGTGTTGTTCTTCGAGCCTCACCCCGTCGCTGTACATCAGGAAGATGCCCACCGAATTGTCTTCATAGTGGTTGTCCAACACCTGATTGGACAGGGAATACATGAAGTGCAGCGAGTAACGTCCACCCCGCGCATCGTTGCGGGCGATCAGATTGTCCCGGGAGTACCAGACCACGGTATCCCTGGAGTCGCGAATGATATTGTCGGTGATCTGGTTGTTGAAGCTGTACCAGAGCCGGACCGCATCCCCACGCATACCCAATTCGACCGCTTTCGAGGAGATCCGATTGCGTTTGATGATGTTGTTCTCCGCCTGCTGCAGATCCACGCCAAACAGGGTATCGGTGATCAGATTGTCCTTGATGACATTGAAATTGCCCCGCACCTGGATAGCCGCATCCAGGTCGTTGTGGGAATCCCCGGAGTGGGTCAGATGCAGGTTCATCAGGGTGGCGCCATCCGTCCGCAGCATGATGACCGAGCCCTTGCCGCCCCCATCGATGGTCACCTGACCCTGCCCATCGATGGTCAGCGGGCTCTTGATGGTCACCGGTCCGGCATAGATGCCCGGTGGCGGGACCAGCCTGCCCCAGGGATCGGAGGCATCCACCAATTCCTGAAACAGGGGATAATCCGACGCCGCTCGCCATCGGCGGCAACAGCAGCAGCAGCAACGATCCAGAGAGACCCGGTTCGCCAACCCGCCTGATTCAGACAGAAGCCGATAGCGCATTTGCGAGGTTAGCTTGCCGCCCTTGAACTGTTTCACCCGGATCAGGGCGGCGACGGCCAGCAGCAGAGAGCACAGCAGCATCAGGCCGAATCCTGTGTAGGGATAAGAATGGGTGGTGAACTGGGCCACCTTGCCGTCGCCGAATACGGTCGGCATGAAAGGTTTCACCGAAAAGGCGCCCATATCGTTCAAGGTATGGCCATACCACCAGAGCCAGGCGGAATAATCGATCACGAACAACGCGGGCAAGGCCATCGGCGCCAGCACCAGCAGCCAATAGAACAGCCCACCGTTTTTGCGCGCACCGAACAGCAACAGCAGCATCGACACCCAGCAGGGCGAAGAAAATCACATGCATGGCCAGTTCCAGTTTGGCCACCATGGGGGTGATCTCTGCCGGATTGTTGAAGTAGCGTCCGAGACTTTTCGCATAATGCCAGGACATGACCTGGAAGGTACTGCCGTTCCAAGGTGACAGCTCCGCTGATTTTGCCTGGTCGATATCGTACGTGGCCCGAGTTGCTCGATCAAATGTTCTTTGTCCGTGCCCGCTGCCTGGGCCTGGCGGCGCGCGATCTCCGAGGGCAGTTCCACCTTGACCCCGGATTCCTCCAGGGAGTGTTTGAGCACGCCGGCGATGCCGCCGATGGTGACTCTCGTCCGAAGCTGCGGATTCAGCGCTGGCCTCCTGGTCCAGAGAAGTGACCATGGCGTTGACATAACCCTGATTCTGCAGCTTGAAACCATCCTCCACATACAGCGTGAGCGTCATCCACAGGGCGATCCCGGCAAACCCCGCGGCCATGATCGACAGGCGCAGCTTGGGTCGGGTACAGACGAATCCCAGCAGCATGACGGCCAGCAGGGCCATCAGAAACTGGGAAAAACCGCGCTCCAGCGGACCGCCCGCGGCGATCGGGTACATCCCGACATAGTGATTGATGGTGTCCATCTCATGCACGCAGTCCAGGGCCTCTTCCTCGACGATCTCCGTCTTCTGCTGTTTTTTACAGCCATTGAAGACCCCGTTCATGTGAAAATGGATGCGCACCCCATCCGGAAACGACTCTGCCGGGTAGTTGGGCGCGGTCAGGGAAACCCACCAGATCGGCGTGTAGAAGATGACGGCAAGCAGACCCACTGCCGCCAAGGTAAGAAGCGCGACTTGGACGGTTTGCTTCGACTGCATGCTGTACTCGATGATCAGGTTAACTGGCAACGATCGGCGGAGAGTCAGTGGACGAAGGCAGAACAACTGCCAACGGGTTTTTTACCGGCTATTCCACCGCGTCTTGGGTTTGGGTCCAGAGAGATTCTTTTAGCAACAAATGGCCTGACATTTGCGGCCCCGATGCGGATGCCGAGTGTCGGTCAGCATCCGCGCCATGGGTCAATCGTAATCGGGATTCGTCCAGTTCGCCGACGGCGCCAAATCCGCTTTTGGCACCGGGGCGCGTGACGTATAGTTGATCACCATCTGCATGTCCTTATCGGTGAAGCTCTTGATCTGCTTCACCATGTCCGGATTGGCGTTGCGCCGCCTGCCGTCGCGAATCCATTCGAACTGGCGCAGCATATAGCTATAGTGCTGGCCCTGAATCCGGGGATAGAACTTCTCCGCACTGCCCTCACCGTTGTCGCCATGGCACTGTGTGCAGTTGTCCTTATAGAGCTTCTCACCCTGGGCAAATTCGGGAGTTCCCTTATCCCAGGGACCCAGGCCGGGATCCGGGTTCATCGGCAGTTTGGAGATGTAGTCGGTCACATCCGCCACCAGCTGGGCGGGATTGATATCGCCGGGCTTGTAGCCGGCAGCGGACATGATCTGTTCGTCCAGGGCGAAGGGATACATGGTGGGATTGTCCCGGTTCTGCGCCCGGATATCCGCCAGCTGCTTGATCAGCACCGAACGATGCTGGCCTGCCAGCTGCGGGAAGGTGCCGTCCTCCAACCCCCAACCCTCCAGCAGGTGGCAGGCGGAGCAGACCTCGTACACAGCGATGCCCCGCTCCCGATCCGGCGTCAGCACCATCGCCTCGTCTTTCTCGCCACCCGCCTCATTCCAGGCGGCATGGACACTGCCCAGGGTAAACAAACCAAGAACGGCGCTAAGGGTTTTGATCAAAGGTTTAACTTTCATGTCACGTTCTCCTGTCTTCCGCATCACGGGAGACATGCAAAGTTAGAATAGACGTACCGGACTCGCCGGCAGTTACGGGATTCAGACCGTCAAAGGTCGGATCATCTGGCAACAGTCTGTCAGGTCGTATATTAGTGTTCTTTGATATACATCAATTCAGTCTATACCGATTTTCGACCGGTATTCAGTCTGACGTTCAAGAGGGTGCTCAGCCAATCGGCGATGGTCCGCATCTCCTCTTCGGACACCAGCCCCATGACGCCCTTCATGGCAGCGGACTGACCGTTGCTGCGCGCCCCCGATTTGATGTCCAGCATCTGATTGTAGGCATAGTCCGCATTCTGCCCGGCCAGCTTGGGATAGACCGGCATGATCGGGGTTTTGGCATCCTTGCCGTGACAGGACCAACAGGTCTTGCTCTTAACAAGGCGGCGCCGTCCGCCGCCACCGAGCCACCAACCAGACCAAAGGAAAGAACTGTGGCAAGTGCGCCGGAATGCGATGATTCTGTATTTGGACATAATTCTCTACCTTGATCTAATACTTTTACTGCTTGGCTTGGTCTTGGCCTGACTTTTTCAGGGTTCAGTAGGCGATGACCTTGATGCAGATTAACTCAAAGACCCTAGCACTTCTACAGGTTATGGCCGTCCATACAACTCAGAAGGGGCCTTCCGGCCCCTTCATCGCAATGAGTCAAACGATATCACGTTATTTGACCTTCTTGGCGCCATGCTCTTCCAGGAAGGTCTTGGCCCGCAGACCCAGATCCGCCGTCTTGACCTGATACTGCCACCATTGTCCGGCCCACAGGGTGGCATTCTGAAAGTCACCCTTGGCCGGCGAACTCCTCGGACTTCTTCTTGGCCTCTTCGCGCAAACCCGAGCTGGTCGGTCGCATCTTCAACCAGGGCGACGACCTCAGGGAAATCTTTATAGTTGTGACTGGTGATGAAGCCCACTACCGAATCGATGACCGCCTGGGTGTCGACGTTGGTCTTCACCTGTTTGTCATAGTCCGCCTTGGTGTAGCTCTGACCCTCGGTCAGACTGACCTTCTTGGCCTCATAGCCTTTCGGTTTGACCAGCAGATAACCCTGCATCTCCAGATGGAGCGCGGAGCAGAACTCGGTGCAGTAGTAGGGATAGACACCGGCCTTTTCCGCCTTGAAGGTCGTGGAGACCGTCTTGCCCGGTTCGACCGAAAGCTGCACGTTCTGTCCGTACATGGCGAAACCATGGGTCTCGTCTTCCGCCCGTTCCAGGTTGGTCAGATGGATGGAGACGGTATCGCCCTCTTCCACCTCGATGATCTCCGGGGTGATGTGCGAGCGGATCAGGGTGCCGTAGACATGCACCACGCCATCCTCGCCCCGCTCGATCTTTTCCCGGCCGGCCCGGGTCTTGTAGGGCGAGGCCTGGTCCGCACGGCTGTCCCAACCGGATTTGTAACGCACCGCGGGCTTGCAGCTTGTCGGCCTTGATCGCCACCACGTAGTGGGGTTCACCCAGCGGCAGCGGCATATCGTACAGCAGCTGCATCTTGTCGCCGCTGATATCGATCAGCTGATGGTTCTGCGGATGCAGCGGCCCCACCGGATTGAAGCGATCGATCGCCAGCTTGTTCAGAGCGACCAGATACTTGCCGTCGGGAGAGACGGAATCGCCCTCCATCGTCACCAGGTGGCCGATGTTGTAGTGGATGTTGATTTGATCCAGCACCTTGCCTTCACAGTAGTCCCACTTGGTGACCATGGAGTCCACATAGATCGAGGTGTAGACCACGCATTTTTTCGCATCGTACTGGCTATGCAACGGTCCCAGACCGACCTGCACCTGGGTATGCAGGGCATCCTTCATGGCGATGATCGGAATCCCGTAGGGGTCTTTGTCTTCGAACTTCTGGTCGTTGATGGCCTTCTGGATCTTATCCCAGCTGTAGACCCAGGCATGGCTGTCGAGCTTGCCCGAGACGATGATGTACTTGCCGTCCGGGCTCACATCGACCCCATGGGGGCTTTTCGGCTCGGGGATCAGATAGAGCAGCCCCTCCTTGACCGCCTGCTCCATGGGAATCAGGTACATGCCCTTCTCTTTCTTCACCTTGCCCGCCTTGACCAGTTCTTCCGCCTTCTTCCAGTTGGTCACGTGCAGGAAGTCGGTATCCTTCTGGGAACAACCCGCCTCGAAGGGGGGACGACCGCGTTCGATACCGCCCACATAACGTTCGGAACAGAAGGAGTTGGTGAAACCCCAACCCTCGCTGGCCACCTTACCCGCATCGGAGAGGTCCTGACTGTAAGGGGGCAGCTCGAAGGTGAAGGAGTTGGCCGGATCGAGACGGCCTTTCTCGTTATCGAACTTCCAGTAGGTCAACCCGCCCCGGTACTTTTCGTTGAACTCCTCCAGAGGAACGAAGTCATCGCTGAACGGGGCCGCATACTGAGTTGCCTCCATCACATATTCGGTGTTCGGGGTGACGAAGGCGCCGCCATGCTCGGACTTGAAGAAGGGATTGACCACGATCTGCTTGGTCTCGAAATCGTGCAGATCGATCACCGCGATACGCGGATTGGCCTTGTCGTTGATGAACAGATAGCGGCCATCATACTCACCCGCTTTTTCGGAGAAGGCCGGGTGATGGGTATCGCCATAAGGATATCCTTGCCCTGGATACGTCCTTGCGCCAGCACCGCCTTTGACTCATCATCGAAGCCATAACCCTGCCAGGGTTCCGGCGTAAATACACCGATATATTTCAGGATGCGCATGGAGGGGATGCCGTAGACGATCACCTGTCCACTCTGCCCGCCCGAACTGAAGGCCAGGTACTCGTCGCGCCCACCGGTCGGTGTATAGGTCTTGGCTGCGGCCAGCAGATCTTTCTGGGTCAGGCCTCGCTCCTTCATGACCTCATCGAGTGTTGACTGCGACCAGGCGCGTGGATACGACCGACACAATCCCAGCCCCAGCCGCCAACGCAGATAACCGTTTAAGATTGTTGTTCATTATTCCCCTTATCCCCCAGGTTGATAGAGAAACGTAATGTCAACGACAAAACGTATAGCGAAGCATAGTGGCGATATACGGCATATGACACATTGATCTGTGTCAAATCCCACAAATCACCGACAAGTTGCAAGAAGGCATGTGATCTATGGAGAATTTCTTTTGTATTTCTATGTGTTATACGAGCAACAGCCGTTATTTTAAAGGGATCCGCTGGGCTTGGCCATGGGATCGAATAGTAATTAGATCCTCAGATTGCAATTACATTGCACCGCACCGATCAGAGCGAATCCAATATTTCACTGTGCCGTAAAAAAGCACTTTTTCTCACCGGATAAACTCTCCCCCGGCAGCTGCCGCTCCCGCTGCTAACACTCAAACCGGGTATATTGATCGGATAATGTCAGTCATATCGAGTCGCAATCATAAATCTTGTGCAGGAGACCTGACCTGGAGCGAAAAGCATGCCTGTAGCAACAGATCATGTTGCAGTTGGCTCTGGTTCTGAGATTGATGTCATAATGCCGACTTCCTGATCTTTTTTACTCAACGGCTAGCAGGAGAATAACGTGGGCAAAATTTCAAGCAACGATGCCTTCAAGAAGGCATTGTCATCCCTTCCTCTGGATCAGCAACGGCAGGTTGGCGCCAAGTTCATTGTCGATGTCCTGGATCTGACCGATGGGAGCTGCGCCAAGCACATACAAGATATCGCTGACAGGAGTGATGTCACGGCTGAAGAGCTGGAAAATGCGTACCGGTCGGTTCACTCTGTCTATGTGGCGACACATCCTCGTTCAGATCTTGCTGAACTGGATTACGGGAAACAGGCTGCGCATTTTGTCGCGGAAGCCTGTATGGCTTGTTTAGCGCCTACGTATGAGGAGTATCGAACCCACCACTTGGCGGAAAAGGTGGCTGGTTATTGTCGTATGGCGCGGATCTGTTCCAGCATCCGACATGACGAGCAATACCCATCTTTTACCGATGCGGAGGAAGCGTTGAAAATAGAACTGGATGCACAATATCAGATAGTGAATGAGTATCTTGGAAGTCATTGAGGAATCTTGGTTTAACCAAACCAGCATAGGCTTCGCTGGTGAAACAGTAAGCACGATATAGCGGTCATGAAAAAAGTGACCAATCACGCAAGCAATAAAGCCAGGCTGAAATGAATTGAAATTATATTCTCTGTCCTTGAGGATCCGGTTCAGGTCATAGACGAATGGGGCTGAGTTTCACCAGACAGGTTCTTAGAAGAGGCTTCAGGGCAGCAACGCTGCCAGCTCCTGGACCAGCTGTTCGGCCGATATACCATAGACAAACTTACGCAGGAAACGGCCGTCCGGGCCCATCAGATAGAGGCTGGCGGAGTGGTCCATCAGATAGAGCGCGGGATCGGTACTGACCTCCGCCACCTTTTCGTACTTCACCTTGTAATGGGCAGTCATCCGCTCGATCATAGCAGGCGAACCGGTCAGCCCGATGAAACGGGGATCGAAGTAATCGATATACTCCCGCAGCACCTTGACCTTGTCTCGTTCGGGATCCACCGTGACGAAATAGGGCTGGATAAGCCGGGCCTTCGGGCCGAGCCGATCCAGGGCCAGGGAAACGATCTGCAGGGTATTGGGGCAGATATCGGGGCAATGGGTATAACCGAAATAGAGCAGTTGATAACGCCCCAGCAGGCTCTCCGACGTCACCAGCCGCCATATTGATCGGTCAACATGAAGCGACCGCCACCGATTCCCGCGTCGGGCGGGGAGACATCCGTCTTGGTGGCTGCTAAGGCCCGCCGCGTTGGCGCTGCAGCAGTGACCTGCTCAAGCTCCCGGATGGCCCGCTCGACCAGCTGGCTCAACTCGGTCGTCGCTGGGCACTCCGCCCGTCGTTCATGGAAATCCATGAAGGATTTGTTGGTCTCGTGATCGAACAGTTCACCCAACTGCTTCTGTTTTGGCAATCCCAATACCAGCGCCTGCTTCATCCGCTGGGTCTCGGGCAGCGCTCCGCAATTGAGCGCGATGCCGTTCAATTCTCCCAACCGTTTGATTGCGGCGAGCCGCTGGTCATCGGCGGCAAATCCTTGGCTTTGCCAGCATAAAAGCCAGCAACAGTACAGAAAACCCGTGTAGCGCATGTTCACCTCGATTGATCCAGACTCGATTCTATGCGGCAGCCTTCCGCCCTGTAACTGTTTCAGATCAAATTCGATCCTGCCAAGGCAGGATCGGCGTCATACATGGGAAACAGCACGTAGGTCGGAAACCTTTTTTCCGCCACGCCACCGCCTATCACGGCAAGGCTTGCCAACCTACGGATATAATGAGTATCAGGTAGCCATTCGGCCTGGTACGAGCCTGGAAGGATGGGGCTTCGCATCTTGTCTCATCGACAGAGTTTAGCGCACACAGGCCTCATAGATCATCGCGGCATACAGCCGTGCCGCCTGCTGCGTCTGTTGCAGGGAGACATGTTCGCCCCGAGTATGGGCGACTTCCAGACGGCCCGGGCCACAGATCACCGTGATGGACCCCTTCTGATGAAACAGACTGCCATCGGAGTGGGAACGGAAGGCAGTGGGTTGCCAGTCGAGCCCCGCATCCGTGTAGGCGCGATGCAGAGGTTCGAGCAGCGGGTCTCCGACCTGGTTGCTGTAACCTTCGGCCCAGAACTGATTTTCGAAATCCAGCGCACAAGCCAGGATGGGTGGCCAGGGCCTTGAGTCGTGTCTCGTCGATCAGCTCTTCGATGGTAGCGATCGGCATATCCGGTGGCGCGTGGATATTGATCACCGCCTCACACTGCTCGGCCACCATGAAATGACCCGCTCCACCATTGATCTCCCGGGTATTCACGCTCAGGCCCCGGGAAAAGTAGCGTTCACTGCCGATCTCCAGGATATGCCGCATCCACTCCAGCATGGCATGGATGGCGCTGGCGCCGATCTCCGGCAGCGCGGCGTGGGCGCGCGTGCCCCGCACCCGCAATCTGCATTCGTAATAGCTGTAGTGATCCACGCAGGCCAGCAGTCCGGTGGGCTCGCCGATCACCGTCAGGGGCGCGGTGCGCGACGCCAGCAACGCCTCGGAGCCATCGCCGGTCTCTTCCTCGCCCACCACCAGGGCGACGGTGAAGCCGCGTTTGAGTTTGACGCCCGACTTCACGATCGCCACCACCGCCTCCACCATGGCCGCACAGCCGGATTTCATGTCGGCCGTGCCCAGACCGTGCAGGATGTCACCCTCCCGATGGATACGCTGCTCCTCTTCGTCCACGATCGGCACCGTGTCCACATGTCCCACCCACATGAACGAGGCGGGCTGCGGACCCAGTTCGATGATCAGATTGGCGCGGTGATCGGCGGTCGGACCGCCGGCCTCCGCCACCGGCTGGCGCAGATAGCTGATGCCGCTCTCGCCCAGACGCGCGGCGAACACCTCCATGGCGGGCTCCTCGGCGAACGAGGGACTGTACTCTTCCACCGATTCGATCAGCAGTTCGACCAGCTTGGTCTCATCGAGGTTGTCGAGGATAACTTGCAATTCTTCATTCATCACGCCACCTGCCTGATAGGGTCAATCAGCAAGCAGAACACACGCATCACTATGCCTATTCCTTCTCCTTTTCCCTACGTCGTCGCAAACGCCGGTAATCCGGATGGCTGGTCAGGTTCTTGCTGAGATAGACATGCTGGTCTTCATTGACGAAACCGTGGCGGCGGAAGAAGCTGATGGCCGGCGAATTCTCCGCGTCGGTATCCACGATCATCATGCGTGCCCCGGCGCGGATATAGGCGTCAGTCACCGCCTCCATCAAACGGGATGCAACCCCCAACCGCTTCAGCGTAGGATCGACCGCCAGCCAGGTCAGATAACCGTAACTCCAGGCGCTGTTGCGTTTATCGATCAGGGAACCCAGGGTAAAGCCAACCAGCTTGTCCTGGTACTCCGCAACGAAACAGAATTCGCCATCCGTGGTGAACAGACTGACCGGTTCATATTCATCCCAGGTGCGGTAGAGGCTCGGCCATTTATCGGCGGTAAATACCGCTTCGCCCAGGGCATAGACGGCAGACAGATCCTCCAGTTCCATTTCACGGATCTGTAAAAAACGTTTATTGATGCGCTGCATTTTCAATCAGGGAGAATTCGGGAAAATGACTGCTGTTGGGTATTATTTTATCGGCAAAGCGTACCTGATCTAACCTCCGGTGTCAGTAATTCTTTTCACAAGATATTGCGGTGCGTAGAAAGTTTTTTCTATTATTTTTCAGAAAGTAATAACTATAAGTCATGGCCTTTAGTAATTCCAAGACTCAGTTTGATAGCGAGATTGACCGGGTGTGTGTTACCGAGACAGCCCTTGAATACTACCCTGTAAGTTCCGCAACGGCATTAAGCGGACAAGGACGGATCAACGCTGTGATTGCATGGATGCTCCAGAACAGCCCGCCGCCGAGAGCCACATTAACACGCATCCAGCCGATTCTTTGACACTGAGCATTTTAACCCTTCACCTTACCTGCGCAATCACAGACACTTGATCATCATCGTCAGCGGTGGGGAGAAATCATTCTTGAACACACTCATATCTCTTCATTAATGTATCGAGATTTCTGGTATGTGGACACCTATTGAATGATCAATACCTCACCAACGAAATTGGCTTTCGCATGGAATACCATCGTGGTCACCATCCATTTTAGTACCTGGGCAATTGCGTAAATAAAACATCGCCTCATGACGAGATCGCATCTCGCTGCAATACACCTTGCCTTGGCAATGGTATTCTTCTTTGAACTGCTGTGCTTGCTTTGGCATGCTATTCAAATAATTCGAACCCCCCATCTTGGGCGGACCATAGCGATAGACTGCCATACCTGCACCCACAACGAATAAGAGAGCGAATATCCTGGAGTGAAAACGGGTGCTTTTTTTGCGTCTGTAATCGCGATGTACGATTGGTGACTTATCCCCTGTGATATTGACTGGTTTTGCAGCCAATCCTTCGATTCTGGCGTTTACGGCTCTAATTTTTCCGCTATTCTCGATATGAGTCTCATAAAAAATGACATCTCCCACCTTTGGTCGACGGTTTATGTTTTTCTTGAACGCGGATATATGGATGAAAATGTCCCGCTTACTCTCTTTGCCACGGATAAAACCAAATCCTTTATCATCATTCCAGCGATCCAGGCTGCCTCTGAATATTTTGGCGTCCATACTGCTACCATTGAAAAAGCTGACCAATTAATATCGACCACTTGTTTTCTATGTTGAGTTGTAGCTATTCAGCTCGCTCTACAATGCTTCTGCTTTCACCCGGAAAACGCCCTTGTAGGAGCTACCCGCGGCTGCGAACAAAGGCGACCAGCCTTTTCGGCCTCTCAACGCAAAGCGACTGGCGTCGCTATTTGCAGCCATGGACAGCTCCTACGTGGGCTGAATGGGTACGTTGAGTTTGTCATTTTTTGATTTGCGATCAACGAATCAAGCAAACTTGCTTGAGAATCAATGACTTCAGACAGTTGAAAAATCTATGCTCTTCCTCAAGAATCTTCCTATATCCAAACAAGCGATACTGAATTAGATACTCTGATGAGATATGCCTAAATTCCCCTCACCCATACCTGGGCAAGGGGCAATGAAGACAGATACATCGAATTACCGCGTTTGCAGGCGGAAAAGAAAACCTTCCCTGTTTGGAATCTTTGCGATCCTCTACAGCGCTTTCTTCAAGGTGAAAGCGCCACGAATATCACCCACGCTGTAACCATGGGCCTTATCCTCGGGATAGAGTTCATCCAGTTTTTCCACCACCGGAACCGGCAGATCGACCCCATGGCACTTGGTGCAGACCTCGGCGGTAGGGATCGCCTTCATCATGCGGAAAACCTTATGCCCCTTGTCTTCGACGATTTCGGTATAAAGCAGTTTCGCCGGGTCCTCCCCGGCCACCTTTCTGGTATCGAACTCTTTCAGCACACCGGTCTCCCAGGCATCCGGTGCATTGTTGGGATTGCGGGGTTTCAGGCTGGTCCGGGCCACATGCCAGCCGCTGAGCTGTGAATGGGCCTCGCTGAGATTCGGGGCGACCTTACTGCAGACATTGATCGTATGTACGGGACCACCCTCTTGCATGCCTTTGACCAGTTCGGCCTTCAGATCGCCAAAGAAAGACTTGATGACCTCCTGACCCTCGGCAGTCAATTTCGACACATCCTCTTCCGCCGATGTCAGCATCGGCATGAGAGACGACCAACAAGGCTACAACCAGCTTTTTCATGATCCAGGCTCCTATAGTTAATTTTTTACCGTAAGTCGAGCGCATCGGAGTATAGCAAGCGCCAGGTTATCGAATTATTGACAATTCGTAATCCAGATCCGAGCAATAACTATACAATTCCAATGGATATCAATCGGAGCGGCATGCCGGGGGTCATCAACGTTGCTTGTTTGTCCCACCAGCAGACCGGGCATGAGATTCTCGGTCTCCGGCTGCCCATGATAACGGCCAGTTCCTACGGAGGCTACTGATCTCTGTTCACTACATGATGGAGCTGTTCCAAACGTATCAGCATAATCCCGCTGTTAATTAATCAACACAAATATGTCGAGTATGGTCTTATTTCCCTTGACTTTATTCCCCAGTAATCTACTTTGTTATTCAACAACAAAAACAAAAAAAATCTTTTCCAGCTAAGAGTCAACGCCAATCATTTCAGCGAGAGGATGATATATTCATGAATATAATCCACAGAAAATCACCTGCTACGGTTCTCATGGGCATCAGTCTTATCGGTTTTTTAGGGCTGAATCCTGCAACAGCGGAAACATCGACTCCATTATTGCCCGTCTATGTAAATGCAACCGATACCGAAAGATTACAGTCTGTACTCAATGAGAAGGGCTGGGATGCTCAATTAGATACCTCAGGGTCATTGATCATCCAATACTACGAACGCATACCAACAAGCCCAAAGCAAATCCCTTCAGCTTTCCAGCAATTCGCTAAAGCGCTCGCGAATCGGGGTTGGTCAGCCACACGGGATGAGGGCGGAAATCTCTTCTTGCGGCCCAACCAGCCGGCTGTTGAGACATTCGACCCCGCATCTGTTGTTCATGACAGGTCTCAGACAGCCACTGCGGATTCGCTTGCCCAGCAGCAGCGGTCAAGCAATATTGCACGGTTTTCACAACGGTTGGCGTCTGTGGGTTGGCGTACAGATTTCACCCACCAGGGCGATTTGCTCATTCACCTGCCCAGCAGGCAACCGGCAAAGCATGCACCCGAAGTCAAACAGGTATTTCAAACCCCCGTTCAAACCGGGATGGATTGGCTCGCCGCGCGACTTATAAGCAGTGGTTGGATGACGCATCGGGATGAAACCGGTGGTCTGATCTTCTCACGCCCGACTCGGCATGCATCTCTGGTCTTTACTGACCAGACAAAGAGGTGGCCCCCAGAACGTACACAGGCATGAGCAAGGTTTAAGTGTCTCCTGCAACACTCAGGAATGTTCTACAGGCCAAGCTCCCGCCAGCGTTTGTCGATGCGCTTGAGCGAGATCGGATAGGCGGTGCCCAGTTCCTGGGCGAACAGGGAGACCCGCAGTTCCTCGAAGTGCCAGCGCAACTCTTCGATGCGCTCGTCGATGCGGTCGTTTTCCCGGCAGCGACGATCCCACTCCTGCCACTTGGCATAGACCTCCGCCATCTCGCGCAGACGTTGCTGATCCCGTGGCCGCGGCGTGCTTGAGCTTATCCAGCCGCAGCTGCAGGGCCTGCAGATAGCGGGGCAGCTCGGTGAGCTTCTCCACCGGAGTCTGCTGCAGAAAACCCTGATAGATCAGCCGATCGAGCTGCTGTTGCATGTCCTGGATGGAGGCGAGCCAGTTGATCTGGGTGGTCTCCGCCAGGCGTTTTCGCACCTGCTGGTAGCGGTTCATGATATCGGTCACCTGGGCGCAGACCCGGTTGGCGACGACTATCAACTGGCCGCTCTTGCTCTGCAACCCTGCTCTGAAAGCTCTGCTCGTCACGGATCTCCGGCTCTCCGTCCAGAAAGGTCTGATCGACGATGTGGAACACCAACTCGTCTTCCAGGCTGCGACGTTGTTCCACCCGCAGCCCCTTGGGCGCATCCGGCACCTTGGCGTATTGCAGACGCATACGCTCCAGATTGGGCAGGTTCCGGCGCAGATAGCGGATATCCTTGTTGAGCTTGAGCATGATCAGGCGCCGCACCCCGGCCTTGTGCCTGCGCTCGTGCCGCAGGCTCGGAATCCAGCAGCCGCAGCGCCACACTATCCCCTTCGTCCACCAGGGCCGGGAAGCCCACCAGCTGGATGCCACCCTGCTCGCACCCTGACGCTGGGCTGCAGGCTGCCGAAGTCCCACTGTTTGAGGCCAGTCTGCTCCATGCCGGGTCGTCGCCAGTTGATGCGGGCGACTCTGCCCCTGTTTTTCGGCAAGCCGCTTGACCTCAGCCAGACGACGACTCGCGCCGAGCGTGTTGCCCTGCTCGTCCACCACCCGCACCTGCATGCGCAGATGCTCCGGCAGCTCCTGCTCGTTCCAGGCATCCTCCGGCACATGCACCCCGGTCAGCTGCTTGAGCCTTTCTCCCAGCACCTGCACCAGCGGCCGGTCAGAGGCCTCCAGTCCCTTGAGACAGGCATCGGCATAGTCCGGCACCGGCACGAAGGAGCGGCGCAGGGACTTGGGCAGTCCGCGCAGCAGGCCGATCACCCGCTCCCGCAGCAGCCCCGGCACCAGCCACTGCAGGCGCTCCTCGGTGACCTGATTGAGCACGCTGCGGGGCACCACCAGGGTCACCCCGTCCGCCTGCTGGCCCGGATCGAAGTGGTATTCCAGGGGCAGCCGCATGCCGCCGATGCACAAGTTGATCCGGGAACTGCTCGGCCGAGACCGCTCTGCGCCTCCTCCCGCATCAGGTCGGACTCCCGCAGATAGAGCAGCTTGGGCTGCTGCTTCGAGATCTGCTCGCAGCCACTTCTCGAACTCCGGGGTGTTGAAGATGCCCTCTGGGATGCGCTGGTCGTAGAACTCGTAGATCCGTTCCTCGTCCACCAGGATATCCCGCCGGCGCGACTTGGCCTCCAGATCCCGCACCGCCTGCGATCAGCTCCTGATTGTGGCGCCAGAACGGCGCACGGGTGTGAAAGTCCCCGTCCACCAGGGCGGAACGGATGAAGATCTCCCGGGACAGCCCGGGATCGATGGGGCCGAAGTTGATCTTGCGCCGCGCCACCAGGGTCAGGCCGAACAGGGTGACCTTCTCATAGCCCGCCACCTGACCGCGCTTCTTCTCCCAGTGGGGCTCGGAGTAGCTGCGGTTGAGCAGATGGCCGGCGGCCGCCTCGACCCACTCCGGCTGGATGGCCGCAACGTTGCGGGCGTACAGCTTGGTGGTCTCCACCAGCTCCGCCGCCATCACCCACTTGGGCTGTTTCTTGAACAGCCCGGAACCGGGAAAGATAAAGAAGCGGCTGTTGCGCGCGCCCAGATAGTCCCGCTCCTTGCTGCGGAATCCGATATGGCTGAGCAGGCCGCTGAGGACCGCCTGATGGATCTCCTCGTAGCCCGCTTCGCCTCGTTCTCCTTGAAGCCCATGTCGTGCAGCTGCATGCGCAGCTGGGTATGGATGTCGTGCCACTCCTGCATGCGGGTCCAGGAAAGAAAGTTGTCCCGGCAGTGCTTGCGGAACTTGTGTTTCGAGAGATGCCGGCGCTGCTGCTCCATCTGGTCCCACAGCTGCAAGAAACCTAAGAAATCGGACTCCTCGTGCCGGAACTGGGCATGGGCCTCGTCCGCCTGCTGCTGTTTCTCCAGGGGCCGGTCCCGCGGGTCCTGCACGCTCAGGGCGGCGGCGATCACCAGCACCTCCCGCAGGCAGTGGCTGTGGGCGGCGGCCAGCAGCATGCGGGCGATGCGCGGGTCCACCGGCAGGCGCGCCAGCTGGCTGGCCCAGCCGGGTCACCCGCTTGTCGCCAGCCGATGGCGCCGATCTCCTCCAGCACCCGGTAGCCATCCTTGATCAGGCGCCGGTCCGGCGGGTCGACGAAGGGAAACTGCTCGATCTCGCCGAAACCCAGCAGCTTCATCTGCAGGATCACCGAGGCCAGGTTGGTGCGCTGGATCTCCGGTTCGGTGAAGGCCAGGCGGGCAGTCGTAGTCCTCCTCCGAATAGAGGCGGATGCAGATCCCCGCCGCGACGCGCCCGCAGCGGCCCTTGCGCTGATCCGCCGAGGCCTGGGAAACCCGCTCCACCGGCAGCCGCTGCACCTTGCTGTGATGGCTGTAGCGGCTGATGCGGGCGAAGCCGGCATCGATCACGTAGCGGATGCCCGGCACCGTCAGCGAGGTCTCCGCCACGTTGGTGGCGAGCACGATGCGCCGCCTGCCGTGGGGCTTGAATACCTGACCCTGCTCCGCCGGGCTCAGGCGCGCATACAGGGGCAGGATCTCGGTCAGCTGCAGCTTGTGTTTGCGCAGGGTCTCGGCGGTCTCGCGGATCTCCCGCTCGCCGCTGAGAAACACCAGGATGTCCCCCCGGTCGATGCGCGAGAGCTCGTCCACCGCCTCGACGATGGCCTGCTGCATGGGATCGTCTCGCTCCGCGCTGCCCTCCTCTGTCCAGCGGCCGGTAGCGCACCTCCACCGGGTAGGTGCGGCCGGAGACCTCGATCACCGGGGCATCGTTGAAATGCTTGGAGAAGCGCTGCGGATCGATGGTCGCCGAGGTGATGATGATCTTCAGATCCGGGCCGCTTGGGCAGCAGCTGCTGCAGATAACCCAGCAGAAAATCGATGTTGAGGCTGCGCTCGTGGGCCTCGTCGATGATCAGGGTATCGTACTGGTTGAGGTAGGGGTCCTGCTGGATCTCCGCCAGCAGGATGCCGTCGGTCATCAGCTTGACGTGGGTCTCGGGCCGGGTGCGGTCGCTGAAGCGCACCTTGTAGCCCACCGCGCTGCCCGGCTCCACCCCCAACTCACTGGCGATACGGGCAGCGAGGGTGCGGGCCGCGATGCGCCGCGGCTGGGTATGGCCGATGTGCCCTCCACCCCCCGTCCCAGACTGAGGCAGATCTTCGGCAGCTGGGTCGACTTGCCGGAGCCGGTCTCGCCGCACAGCACGATCACCTGGTGCTTGGTGATCAGCGCCTTGATCTCCTCCAGCCGGGCGGTGATGGGCAGTTCCGCGGGGAAGTTCGGTTCGGGCAGCAGTTCCCGACGGCGTGTATAACGCTGTTTGGATGCCTCAATATCCTTGAGCAGCTTCTCCAGCCCCTGATCGTAAGGCTGCCCGGCCTGCGCTCTTTTTCTCAATCCTTGCAGGCGCCGCCGAAAGCCGAAAGCGGTCCACTCCCATGCAGGCATCGAGATCGGCGGTTTCGGGAAAGTCGGGCAATGGCTGGCTCATGATGAGCGGGTTTATACCACAGGCGACCCCATCGATGCAGATGGGGTCAAGGTGGCTTGAGTAAGACACTGTTGTAGCTTGGGTGGAGCACCCGTGAGATCATCAGGAAACTCCCGGATTGCACCCGGGCAGGCACGGTTCACAACAGGGTAAAATATTTGTATCCCGCAGCCTTCTTATCGAAGGTCAAAACCATCTCACAGGCTGAGTACAATGCTGAACGAGCGATCAATAAGTCAGCAAGATCACCGCGAAACCCTTCTACAGATCGGACATATTCCCGCACTACCGATTGCTTTTCAAACTCCAGAATCGGCATCTGAAGTAAGGCGCATATTGCCAGGATAATATCCTTTTTGTCCACTCCATAGGCCGATTGGAAGACCCAGATCAGCTCGAACACCACAAGCAGCGGGACAAACAGGGTCTCTTTGCGCTGTTCAGCCGATGCGAAAAGCTGCCCTACCTTGCGTGCCTGAGTCTCGTCATCTTGAACCAGAGAACGAACGAGAACATTGGTATCCAGCGCCTTCACCGGTTTTCCTTTTGAACCTGATCGGCTATGGCCCTATTCATCTCCTCGATGGAAAATGGAAGCTTCTTTTTGTATCTGCTCAACAGCCCGGCAACATCGGCAGCACGTTTGGTAACCGGCTTGAGAACAATTTCATGCCTGTTCATTTTCAATAAATTCCACTTTATCTCCGGTGTGCAGCTGTAACGCATCCCTAACATCCTTGGGGATTGTAATCTGACCTTTTTATGTGAGGGTGGATAGAGACATAACAAAGCTCCTTACTTATTCAGTAATTCTGATCTAAGGTAATAATCTTATCCAAACATGTCAACCTAGTTAAAAGTCTAGGTTGTGTCTTGATAACCTACAGCGAAATTCGGCAACGAGATCGAGCAGAGCTGCATCGATATGTGCAAGCCTGCCTGTGCTACTCCTACACCCAGGCCATGATGCTGGTTGTCTGTTCGAACCGACTCCTCATCATATCATGGTACTAAGGCTCGGGGCCGGGTCCCTGGTACAGGCGCTCATGGCTGCCCTGCCTGAATGCCGGGTTACCGCGGTCGAACAACGCCCTCGTGTGGTGGAACTGGCGCGCGAGTGGTTTGATTTACCCAGGGACAAGCGGCTCAAGATCGCTGTTTGCAATGCCTACGACTACCTCAATAAGACAAGACAGCCGGCAGACCTCATCTTTGCCGACCTGTTTGTCGATGCAGGGATGGATGACCTGCAGGCCCAGCAGGGATTTCTCACGGCTTGCCGGATGGCACTGAAACCGGGCGGCCTCATGGTCGTCAACTATTGACGGGTAATTTACTCACCTCGATGGCCATGAACCAAGCGCTTGAAGCTGCCTTCAACCATCTTCCTATCAGTACGACCACCGTCGAAGGCAACTGCCTGGCCTTCGCCTTCGATGGTGATCCCCCGAGTGTCGACAACAGCCGTTTTCGTAAGCAGGCAGCAGGTCTGGGTGAGTTGTTGGATATCCACTTACAACGACGTGCCCGAACCCTGTTACACGATAATCACTGGGTGTTCAGAAATGGTTCATGAGTGTAGGACAGGTAAAAAAAGCCCAGAGTTGCCCAAGCCGTCCGACAAAGGTGTTGCACTTAAACGGACACCAGCCTACGATCCCGCTATCTGATTAAGGATAGCGGGATCGTACCGTGCAGAAGAAATCTTCCGAAGATTTGAAGCCTCGGATCCCACCGGAGCACGGTGGCGGCCAAGTCAACTTCTGCAAGAATTCTAACTGTGAGAATTACGGCATTCCTGCAGCCCAGACGACTGGGCGCGGTGCGCAACGTGACCGCTATGCTGTTGTCAGTGCAGGCCGTCAGTTCCCAGTACTCAAGTGTCATGCCTGCGGCGAGTATCCGCCGCTCAAGAGTAACCAGGGCATCGATGAGGAGCGCAAGCGTCTCGGCGTCTACCTGAGCGCACCCGCGCAAGCATCCTGTCCCGATGTGCACTGCGCCAACCACGGTGTTGGCGTCTCTACCGGCTCGCCCCACTATCGCCGCTATGGCACCACTCGATCCGGCTCCAAACGCTACCGCTGCAATGCCTGCACGAAGACCTTCTCGGTGGGTTCTTCGACCGTTGGACAGAAACAGCCGCACAAGAACCGGCTGATCTTCCAACTACTGATGAACCAGGCCCCGTTTCGGCGCGTTTGTGAAATTGCGGACATCGAGCACGAAGCCTTGGCCCTGAATGATGCCGAGGTGCAGACGCCATTTCGCCGTCACGCCCGCCTGTGGCTGGCCCGCGACTACGCAGAAGCCCAGCGTAGGAGCAAGAACGCCCTATTTGGCACCGACGCCACGCTCAGCAGCGCCGTCGCAGCTCGCTACAAGGTCGCAGCGTCCCGATCCGATGTCGAAGTCTTTGAGGTGCCAGGACGAACCACGCAATTGCCGAAGACCGGCATGCAGGTCCATGCGGAATACCCGCTCTACGGCCACTGCTTTCTGTTGCGAGATCTGAGCCAGGGTGCGGAGAAGATCCGGCTGATCCTTGATCAGGACTCGGGTATGCGCGCCGCCGCCCTAGGGCGCCTTCGCCGAACGGGCGGCTGATCGCACCGCCGATGCCTTTTATGTGCGCATCAACAAGGCCATGACCGTCGACGAGCGCAAGCATGCGTTGAAGGTCAGCCGTGAACATTTCCACACCCTGGAGGAGGAACGCCCCGAATTGGACCGCCAGGCGCTGCAGCTGTTCGTCATCAAGGAAGCGCTTGCCGACATCTCCATTATCGGTCACTGGAAGGACCGTTGGCTCACGCATCCCTTCCCGAGTATGAGCGAACCCGAGAAAGCGGTCTGTTACCTAACCGACTATGCCGACTACGACGAGGACCACTTGGCTTGGCTCTGAGCGTGTTCACGATAATCGATGTGCCTCTGTTCAAGTTATTGGATGGACTGGGTCGTAGAGAAATGTTGATGGGTTGTAACCGGCCTCCTTGCCGGTTGGTCTGTTGCTAAAGACATCGCCTCAGAAGTCAGGCAACTCGTCGTCGAAGTCTTCAAACAGATCGGGTTGTGGCGGCTCGATTGACTGATAGTAGCGCCGCAGTTGGTTGGCGTATTGATTTTCAAACGCCGTGGTGGGATGTAGCTACAACATGATGTAATAATTCTACCGATTTATCAATTGGCATGATACACTTTCTCGAAATTACCTTAAGAAAGTGTACGCAAATGACTGCCAAAATTACCTCTTGCACAGAGGATACCCTGGTTATCGAAATAACGCTCCCGTTCACACGCTCCATGCTGGAGGGAGAGGGACACATTGAGCAAGCCCTGAACGAAGCGGGTACCTTGGCCACCGGTGAGCTCTTAAAGTGCTTTGATACCGACGGCAGTCCCATCCAAATGGGCAGCACCAAACTGACGAGCAAAGGGCAGGTGGAAAAACCTTACCAGACCCCCTACGGTGAGACGCGGGTCAAACGCCATGTCTACCAAAGCCCCCAGGGTGGGGCGACCTTTTGTCCCTTGGAACGCGATGCCCGGATCATTCAAGGGGCGACCCCGAAACTGGCGAAGTTGCTGTCGCATAAATACTCGAAGCTCAGCGTCGATGAGGTGAAAACGGATCTGCAAAGCAACCATGGCCGGGCGCTGTCGCGCGGTTATATCCAGAAGGTCTCAGAGACGGTGGGTGCGCTGGCGCAAGCAAAAGAAGAACAGTGGCACTATGCGACACCGCCCCTGGACTCACCGGTGGCCACGGTCAGTATCGGCCTGGACGGCACCACGATCTACCTCCGAGAACAAGGCTACCGCATCGCCATGGTGGGCACCGTGGCGCTCTATGACAGTGCCGGTGAGCGATTGCATACGACCTATATCGGCGCCACCCCCGAATACGGCAAGGCCAGTTTTCTGGAGCGCCTGCGCCAGGAAATCGCCCACACCAAGCAACTCTATCCCGACGCCCGGTATATCGGCTTGGCGGATGGTGCGACGGATAACGGGTCATTTTTGAACCAACATACCTCGATCCAGGTGACCGATTTCTGGCATGCGACCGAATATCTGGCGCAAGCCGGTGAGGCGCTGTTCCCGGGCAAGCGCGATGCTGCCCGCAAAAAGGGGTCTATCCGGATCTCGCAAAGGATATAAGCAGTTGAATGACCATAGATTCATCTGTACTTTTGATCGTGCAAACGTATTCAAGAGACAGAGGAAACAGAATCTATGGTCACAGGCAAGGTTATCGGAAAACTACTGAAGTTCAAAGGATTCAAAGCAGTAGATCTGGCATTCAAGAGAGGCAATGAACTGCATATAGCCGTCAAGCCATTCAAGAACGGCTGTCAATGTTCGCAGTGCGGGCGACGCAGCAAGATAGTGAGGGTACGACCGGAGGTGCGCTGGTGGAGAGATATTCCCGTCGGTGGTTGGACAGTATGGTTCGTGTACGCTCCTCGAGAGATCCAATGTCCAACCCACGGACGTGTTGAGGAACAACTGCCCTGGGCCGACCAGTATACTCGCGTGACCTATCGCTATGAGTACGTCATGTTGCGTTACAGCCAGATGATGACGCAGAAGGTCGCCGCCGAGCTATTGCACATATCGGCTTCAACGCTTTCGGATCAGCTTCATCGATGCATCAAGCGCATCCGTGCCGGTCACAGGATACGGGGCCTGAGAACAATCGGGATCGACGAGATATCGTATTGCAAGGGACACAAGTATGCCACGCTAGTTTACGATCTGGAGCGTTCCGTCGTGCTGTGGGTTGGAGAAGGGAAAGGTAGGGCAACCATCGACAAATTCTTCGATACCATGCTCAGTGATTACCAGAAATGGCAGATCACTGCGGGCTGTTGTGACATGAGCGATGCATACATCGGTGCTATCACTACGCATTGCCCCAATGCTGCTCTGGTCCTAGATCTGCCTTTTACCCATAAACAGGTACGTAGTAACTATGCCCATCACCCGTCATCTATCAGTGAATACCCAGCACTCATATACTGAAACGCCGTATAACCCAACCACAATATTTGATGTCCTGGGGGTGGATCTTTTTTCCGATCCAGATAGCCCCCTATTGAAGCGACCAGCCGTACTGCGTCACCCAGTTGTGTAGGCGGCTTCAATTCTTTTTTTTAGCGTAAGCCCGCAGGGTGCGTATTTCAATGTCAGAGAAGAGTATCTCGGCAGGCAGCCCCGGCGTTTCTCTACCCAGCAGTGTCATCAACATGATTCGCCAGCCAATGACCAGATTGATCGCGATGGCCCGACGCAGACGTTCTGCGCTCTCATGGGCGAGCTTGTCGATAGAGCAACCTGATTTCAGTACCCGGTGCCAGTCTTCTATACGCCAGCGTAATGTATACCAACGCAGACATTGCTCGATATCTGCCGCAGAGTCGATAGTAACCGTCGTCAGCAGGAACCATTCCACGGCCTCGGTGTTCGCTGGTGGGTTTTCCTCCACCGCATGAATCAATTCGACCGTGACCGGTGGTCTATCGACATAATACTCGGGCGCAGGCAGTTGGATCTGCAGGTGACGCAGCGCCAGCTCCGCCAATCGTTTTGGCCGGGCTGCACGGGCTTTTTGCTTACTTTTCTTGGTTCGGGCACTTTGCTTTGGGATCGGAACCTGGATTCGGCCTTGTATGGGGGCCTGACGAACGGCGGCGAATAACTTGAAGGGCTCTTCCTTGAGATTGCGATCATGCTGGGCCCGGATCAGGATATCAACGCGGGGATTTTTACGTTGCTCATCGAAGAACTCGAAAAAATCGGCTTCCCGATCACACACGTCAACGATCTTCGTCTGTGGCATAGTACCGGCCAACTCCACCAGATCACGATGATGCTCGATCCAGACAAAGGTCTTTTTTTCCTCGACCGGGATTTGTGATGGTTTGCGTTTGTCAGTGGCTGGTTTGATCTTCGGGGCAAGGCACTGCGCTTTTACAACCCCCAGAGGAAGACCGTTAGTAGCCACTGCGAACGTTGAATGCAAATTCAGTCCCCTCATCTTAGCGCCCGTCTGATTGGCTTTGAGTTCGCCCAGGCCGGTACAGCTATCCAGGTTGGTGTAATTCAGTTCGCTGCCATCTTGCAAACACAGCACCGTGTTTTGTCCCATCATCCGTCGCGCGGTGCGCTGACGGTGAGGCGCCAGGATATTGGCCATGGTGACCGCCGAGGTTTCCGGTTGGTCGATCATCCGATAGTAGGCTTTCGTGGCCGCCCAATCGCCCTTGGCGACACCACTAAAGGCGCGGGTTGGCACCTCAGCTTTGGCCTTGGCCACACTGACCAGTCTTTTACTCAATCGCTTATCGCCCAGTCGTGCATCGCCAAACTCGTGTTCAGCCCAATGCGGCGCATCTAATCCTTCCGCTACGTCTAATGCGGCCGCTCCTGCGTTGGGCGATAGCCCCAACTGTTTCCTGAACCCGCTTTCCAACGGGTAGACATAAATGGCCTTGCGGCTGAGTGCCGATTTGGAAAACTGATCTTGTCTGCCACGCCCTTTTGTTTGCCCAATCTCGATCCAGTTAGCCGCCCGATAACAGGCACCTGAGTAGTGTTGCGTATCCACAAAGCTCTCCAGCAGATAGGGGCGGTATTGATAGCGCTGTTCGAAATCAATCGCCAGCTGCACCACGCTCATGCTCAACACCTTCGACGCCAGATTGCGGCACTCCACACTCGGTCGAATCAAAAAACGACTCATTGCGATCACTCGATGCAAGTGGGCTTGCTGTTGCTCTTTATCCCATCCAATCCACCTGTCCCGGTCCGCCAGTTGCAAGGCTGCCGCAGCAAATCCAAAACCACCCAGCCAGCCATGTCGGGAATTGATCAAGTAGCGTAATTGCCGCCCGACCAGTGGACCCTCACCTAATGGATGCTCGCTGAGCATCAGCTCATTCCATATGCGCTTCTCTTCATCGGTACACACCAGCACCAACCTCAGATCCTCAACACCACCGACCTCACGCGGAACATCAACAGGCAGCGGTACAGGTTCGGGTAAACGGCGAGACTGCTTCCTGGCCCGTTTGCGTCGGATACCAGGCAATGCAATATGTCCTGCCTGCTCCAACTGCCGCAACGCCTTCGCGCAACTGCTGGTTTGAATCTGGCCACGCGCATCATAAAATTTAAAATGCTTACAGGCTCGCGTCGCTAAATCCGTTCGATGGGGAATAGCTTCGTGCTCCAGCAGGTGCTTGATATTATTCTATGTTCGCGGGCGTCGACAGCGTCCGCTTGATTTGGTTTTGTGTGATCATGCGGCAAGCATGCACTAGTTAAGCCAATATGTCCAGCTTATCAATGAGGGTAAGAGGCAGTCCTAGATCGATTTCACATCGTGAAGGCGTTGAACGGCGCTGTCGATGAGGTTCGCAAAGAGCAGTGGCGAGAGGCCAACGTCAGTGATCGTAAGGCGCTCAAGGGACTACGATGGCTTCTGTATCGCCATTCCTCTACCCGTTCCAGAAAGGATACCCGCACACTTAGAGCTCTGGATAAAGGCAACAGGCGAATCTACAGAGCATGGTGCCTGAAAGACGAGTTTGAACGTTTCTGGAACTACAATGCACGCTGGGCTGCGGAACGATTCCTCAAGGGCTGGATGACAGCGGTAAGGAGAAGCCGCCTGGAGCCAATGAAAAAGTTCGTGGAGACCGTACAACGGCACTACGATGGAATCCTGGCATTCATCGACACGGGCCTGACAAATGCAATTGCCGAGGGCCTCAACCGAATTGTCAAAATCGTCAAGAACAGAGCCAGCGGATTCCGTACATTGGACGCATTCGCTGACATGATTTACTTGACCGCTGGGGATGTGGATATACCTGCGCACACATTCCATCGAAATTTCGTACAGTATGAACGTACCTGAAATCACTATATAGTCAGACCAGAGTTAATGATCATGTGTTGCGAATTCCGGATATAGCCGCAAAAAGCAGTGGTTGGACGAACGGTGCCACAAACTCAAGCATCTCAAGGGGGCGGCGGGACGGATACTCAATGAACTGAAAGAGCAGTTAGCCGGCACCTTAGCCAACAGTAACCGAGAGAAATTGCAAAAGGCCGTCTCATATTTTACCCGCCAGAAAGCCAGGATGCGTTATTACGCATGGGTCAAGCAGGCCTTGCCGATTGGTTCGGGAGTGACTGAAGCGGCCTGCAAAATGATTGTCAAACAACGCTTATGCCAATCGGGCATGAAATGGAATGAAAAAGGTGCCTCCATCATACTGAGTCTGCGAACACTAGAGCGGTCTAATCGCTGGGAGCAGTTTTGGGGAAAAATCAATCAGTATGGCGCTGCATGTTGAGCCACTACATCATATTGTAGCTATACCCTTGACGACGATTCCCTCTCTGCGTCACATGGTGCGCCATCCCAGGTACGATGATTCTTGGCAATCTTGACATTGCATAATCATAGCCGTGGAAATAATTAGTGTAAATGGTAAGGTGTCACCGTTATACTCTTCTATACTCTTCTACGTTATACTCTTCTAGTGGCCGAGTTGTCAGTGGTATCGACAACCAGACCCTCGATATGTGTTTGGGCAGAACCCAACCATTGAATCCAAAGCAGAGGCCCTGAATCACAGCAGTTGTACTCTTGATTTTTAAAAGAGCAGGTATTTATTACCTATTGACAGGGTGTCGGCTCATATGTGTTAGCTTTTTATCCCGTTCAATACATCACGATTGGTTTGTTCTCTGAACATTGAATCCGACATGCGTACATTTGGCATGTGCAAGCAATTATTCAAAACCTTTTGCCCATGAATACGCAAAATTTCGGGCTTCACATTTACATGCGGCATATTGCCCTGAGCATACTGAAGGCTTTCCCACTCGATCATTACCAGATACTCAGCAGGTATAGTATAGCCCTCCCATACCTCAGCAGTGCGCTTTAGCTTGCTGCCCGAGCTGTCTTTCAAATCCTCGAACAGTGACTCGACTGTAGCATGACCACTGCCAAGTGTGGATAAGCCTATGCGCTTGAGTATTTGAAAACCCACCATCCCGGGTGACTCCATAAGTAGATTCATTGTTGCAATCTCACCCTCTTCAAACTCTGCCTCCTTACCTGGTCGAATTCGGTGTGTGGCCATCACGGTAACTGTTTCACCGCTATCGATAGCGTAATTGCTGGCATCACCAGCAGCACTTTTCTTAAGCCACTGATTACTCGAAACTAACTTTGGTAGATTGCTGTGAACAATTCTAAATACAGGCTCTTCCGGGCCCTCCAGTAAAACTTCTCCACACCGGGCGCATGTGTCGACAACCACATCTTCAAACGTTTCATGGAACAGCTCATGAGCCTCCACCGAGTCCCAGTAAGTAATCTGATCAATCCAGATATGAGACAATTCCGCCCCCATGTCTGTACTTGCACCCCAGCGCATACCCATCGGGCATGCACCTACCTGCTTCATGAGGTCGAAACCTTTGAAACCGGGAGTTAATGCCGTTGTGAGACACATCTTAGAGCTAGCCTGTTTCATCATAGACATTAGATTTGGATCATTCTTCACCAGAACACGGTTTATGGCGATATATAATTGTGAGTCTGGTTCTGCATCATATAATTTTTTTACAATATCAGAATTCATTGGAAAGACCTCATGGTAGGGGTGAATAATTTATTTTTAATATAATGAAATGTTAAACGATTAACATTTGCATGTAAAAGCTAACGTTTGAGGTAACCGGCGCCCTTTGCTGCCTTTGAATATAGCACCAGATATCTCGACGAAGTGGTGCATTTGAGCTCGACACCGCGTTTCCAGGCGTCCGCGTTGACCGATTGGTTAGGCATTTTGTGCACTGAGTTCAATAGCTTCAATCCTATTTCGTACCAGTTCGATGTAGTAGCGATAGCATTCCCGGGCGCGCAGATATTGCTGAAGGTTTGATATACGCGATTCTTCAAAATCGAGGGGATTTGTACCACCAAAGCCATAGCGGACTTTGACCTTGTCAGGCACATTCACCTCCTTATATGTGCCATCTGCTTGTTTTTCCATTTTGGTAGCTGGCACTACCGTTCTAACGACAGTTTGAGTAATTCCCACTCCCAGGCGAGGGGCAATCGCGTGGCTTGCGCGATTTCTGTATTCTGACGTTTCGTGCTGATACTTTTTATCGTTTACTAGCCGCAATGCTTCTAAAAATTTTCCTGAATCGGGCCAAACTGAAGCAATTTAAGCCATCTGTTTTTCCTTGTTCTTGCGCGTAAGGTGGGATGGCTTATGATCAGGATGTTTTGGATCACCTTCGATGTAATCTATGTAATTTTCTTCCGATGATAAGCGGATTTGGTGAAAAGAGTTGGTACCTACAAAGGTAAACGTATCTCGGATGGCGCTGGGCCAAAGTAAGCATTGATGTACTCACGCTTCCAAGAACTCCCTACGCAAACGCCAGGCATTATCACCTTCATACTCCGCGATCACGTTGTTCCATGCGTGCCACTTGCGTAAATCACTATGCCAATGATTCATCAAGTTGGTTAATTCTCTCAATTCACCCTCGACCATTTCTCCGCCTTCGATGTACCAACGTCGCCCCCAAATGAATTCGAAATCATACGGCAGGTAAGTGCTAGAAGGCTCAAGAGTCGTATCTGGTTGAGCGATGTATGATTCGTAAGCATTGCGGATGAGTTTGGATGTATCCGAGTCCATGACTTAGATAGCTTTTCCTTCAATCTCGGCAAATTGAATGCCTAACCACTCCCATCATTTGGCGGCTGCCGCAAGCGTAGCGCTGCGGTAGCCGGTCAAATGGATGGCCTGGTTATGTGCTTACATGCTTGATAAATTCTTAATAATACCTTCAAGGTCGTCTTCGAATTGTTGCTTATTCAGGTCTCCAATAGATGTTCGACTAACAATAATTGTTCGTTGTTGCCTTATATCAAAAGGCGCTTCCGGAGAATCAGGCTCGCGTATAGGAACCCATGCTTGGGTGGCGGCATTAACTGCATACTCTAATGATTGAAACATTCCTGCCTCAAAAATCACATTGGCGTTATCAGTATAACGATGCTCAGATCCCTCCGTGAGTTCAGATAGATAACAAATTCCAAATTTTGATTTATTCATTTCGCTCATTACTTGTGAGTTAATGTCACCGGGGTCTTTAAGCTCATGCCAGAATACTTCTTCGAATTTATCAGAAAATTCATCAATAACACTATGAATGGAGCCCATGACTGAACGATCCGCTTTTTGAGAACTAGCAATAAATATTTTTGGTTTTAATAATGGAGAAGAAATGGTTTTGTCCGTTACAGATTTCTTGATTTTCGAAAAAGCTGTTTGAGCACATTTGTGCTGATTTAGATATGCCTCATAAAGCCATAATATTATTCCTATACCTGTTGTTAGGTTGTTTAGCTCAGCAATGGCCATATCATGAAATTTATAAACACTATTGCTTTCAATACAGATAAACCCAAATACACGTTCTCCATATAGTAAAGGGATAACAATAGAAGTTTTTACTTTCGGTTTATTCTTGGCATAAAATGTTGGTAAATTTTCGGTTTCATTCCACTGATCTATATACTCAGATGCATCATTTAGGGATTCATTATTTTTTCCTGTTACCCATAATGGCATACGTTTTTCATAAGAAAAAGTCGACTGCGCAAAATATGACCCATCCCCTCCATGAATCGGCACGGAGCCTGAACCATCATTGCACCAAGGCTGACCTGATGTTGTTGCTGTATGTAAACCAGGCTTATCATCAACTTGTGTTCCATCGACCATAATATGATAAAAGTCAAACTTAAGAATATGAGTAACATAATTGTGAAATAGGTCTCGTACGCTTTCGCATAGAGAAGTATCTACTGTATCAAGAGACATCGTGAAACTTTCAAATTGCTCACCAAAAGACATTTCCATATTTTTCTCCTATCTCTTGTGAAACTATTTGCACACATAACGCCAAGGTAAGCGGCGCTCAGCTCGGAGCGACTGATCGCGCAACAATGGCGAAGCCATGCGCGAGCAGTCGCGGAGTGCTGAGCGTCCGAGTGAGCCGCAGGCGAACGGCTTGACCGTTTTGTTGAACGAAGCCGCTGCGCGGCAGGATAACTCCTTCATCCCCAGGTAAGCTCCTCAGTAGCCCATTGTCGGGCGGTCTACAGAGGAGTTTACCCCATGAATGCCAGTGAACAAAAACGCTTTGATGCGCTTTACAAGAAACACCTGCGCGCCCTGAAGCTACACGGGTACAGCGCCAGCACCATCGATGTCTATGTCCGCGCTGTACGACGCCTCGTCGATCGTTTCGACTGTCTCCCCCAACAACTCAGTATCGAACAGTTGACCGAGCACTTTGACGAGCTGGTCGACAGTCACTCCTGGGGTACCGTTCGGGTCGATCGCAATGGCCTTCAGTTCTTCTGGAAGCATGTACTCAAACTGGATTGGCAGTGGGTAGAGATGATCAAGCCACCCCAGGTGCGCACGCTGCCGGATGTGCTTAGCGTCCCGGAGGTGGCGCAACTCATCGGTGCCGCTCGCAAGCTGCGCTATCGCGTCTTTGTGCTGGCCACCTATTCCATGGGATTGCGGCTGAGCGAGACTCTGGCCCTGCAGGTCAGTGATATCGATGCCGGGCGCCATCGTGTTCATATCCGTCGCGGCAAGGGCCACAAGGATCGCTTCGTCCCACTGCCGGATCTGACCTGCGACGCCCTGCGTAAACTGTGGGACAGACATCGCCATCCCCAATTGCTGTTTCCCAACCCCACCGGCTCGCCTGAGCGTGTTCGTCAAGCGACCACGCACATGGATCGTGGCGGAACCCAGCAGGCGCTCAAGGCACTGGTAGCCGAGTGTGGGATAAAAAAAGATTTCAATCCATTCCCTGCGCCACAGTCTGGCTACCCATCTGCTGGAACAGGGCCTGAGCCTGCGTCATATTCAGGCGCTGCTCGGCCACAGCAGTCCCACCACCACCGCCCTTTATGCTCAACTCACAGACATTACCGAGCAGGATACCGCCGAGACGCTCAACCGCCTGATTGGATCGATCCAAGCCGATCTGAAGAAGGGGTAGCCATGGAGATGACTACCCTGATCAAAACCTATCGCGACGCGTTTGAAGCGAAGTACGCTCAGTCTCTGTTACCGAGTCATCGACGTGCCCTGGACGCCATGACCCGCTGTCGCACGCCGGCCGCCGGAGAAGTGCTGGCACGCTGTACCGATTGTGGACAGATTGAATGGCATCCCTGCTCCTGTGGTCACCGCAGCTGTCCCCGATGTCAGAATCATGAGGCGTCCCAGTGGCTGGAACGCCAACGTGACAAGCTGTTGCCGGTGGACTACTTTCTCGTCACCTTTACCTTACCGGAGCAGCTGCGCTCCTTGGCCTGGAATCATCAGCGCCAGGTCTATGCCGCCCTGTTTCGCGCCGCCAGCCAGACCCTCAAACAGTTTGGCTGCAATCCCAAGCATCTGGGGGCGGAAATCGGTATGACCGCAATCCTGCACACCCACAGTCGAAGACTGACCTATCACCCCCATATCCATGTGGTGGTACCCGGTGGCGGCGTGGATAGAAAACAAAGCGTATGGAAACGCACGCGCTACCAATATCTGTTCAACGAGTTCGCGCTGGCAACGGTCTTTCGTGGCAAGTTCCTGCATGAGATGGCCGCGGTTGGCTTGCAATCACCCGCCAGTACACCGAAGGAGTGGGTGGTGGACTGTCGGCATGCAGGGCGTGGAAACTCAGCGCTGGAGTATCTGTCACGCTACCTTTATCGGGGTGTGATACAAGAGTCCAATATTCTGTTCGACCGCAACGGCTGGGTGACCTTCCAATATGTCGATGGAGAAACGGGCGAGATTCTCACCGAGTCACTGCGCGGTGCGGATTTTCTCTGGCGGGTTATTCAGCATGTCTTACCGCGTGGCTTTCATCGGGTCAGAGACTACGGCTTTCTGCACCACAATGCCCGCAAGACGCTAAGATTGATCCAACTGATCTTGCCGGTGGTGCTCAAACCAAAGGTACCCAGAGAACGACCCGTTTTTTGCTGCTCGGCCTGTGGCGGAGCGATGAAGGTCATTGGAATCTATCCGGCACACAGGATTGAAAATAACGCCACACCGGCCCATGGACCACCCATAGCAATGCCGGCTTAGTTTTAACAGGCGGAATCGGGGCAGGGCGAAAAAACTGGTCTGGTATGGCCAAAGCCTGCCTATGCCTGAAAGCCTGGAATAGCGCAAAGAAATGAATAAAATGAGACGATGGAAAAACAGAATGGAATGGAAATCACCGTCAATCTGTGTATGAAACCAATTTCCAAAGACAAACGACCTGTCAGATCCACTCCGTTCCGCCAAGGCTTAACGATTAATTTTCTATAGGCATTTACTTGATGTTGTTGAGCCTAGATCGGGCTCGTTCAACTACAGGATAAGATCGTGGTTCGCTCCACTCTCACGATCTATCCTTATTCGTTAAATCATTTTTCATAGTGGTAACGACAGGAAATAATTGTAAGTTGATTGTCGTCTACTACATATACCAAACGATTACTTTCATCAATTCGACGTGACCAAAAGCCAGATAAATTTTCCTTTAATGGCTCTGGCTTACCGATGCCTTCAAATTGAGTTCTTTGAGTATCAGAGATTATTTTATTGATACGCTTCAGCGTTTTTCTATCCTGACTTTGCCAGTAAACGTAATCCCTCCAGGCTTCTTTTGTCCATGCCAATACATCAATCATCAATTAGCCCATGATTTTCAACTTTTCCTGAGCGATATTGTGCGATTGACTTTGCCAGATGCGCTGCATTGGCTGGACTCTTTAATAGATGCACCGTTTCCATTAGCCCGTTGAAGTGATCTAAAGACATGACAACAGCATCTTCGGCATCTCTACGTGTAATGACAGTATAATCGGAATCCTCAACGACTTGATCTAAAACGTTTTTTAGCCTATTTCTGGCGTCGGAAAAACTAATAACTCTCATAAAGCACCCTTTTACTTGTACTGTATATTGGACAAGTATAACTTGTCTGTTTAATTGTGCAAGTACAGAATGTTTTTGTTTAAGATTTAACGCCAAGCTAAGCGGTTCGACCGACAGGGAGGTCGCGACTTGAGCGCCTTGTTGGACGAAGCCGCTACGCGGAGAAAGGCGGCTTCGGTCGATAAACCGTAAACTGTAACCTCACCCCCTCGCATACGAGGGGTCATTCCGCGAAGAATCACGAGGTTACCCAACATGAAATCAGCATCCAAAACAAACTTCAAGCGCAATTACCAAAATCATCTCAAGCACCTCAAGCTGAAGGGTCTGCGACCCAAGACCATCGAGGCCTATGCGCGGGCTATTCGCCGCATCGGCGCCTATTTTGATGAACAGATCGATGATCTGAGCGAACAGCAGTTGACCGACTACTTCACCGATCTGCTGGAGAGTCATTCCTGGAGTGCGGTCAAACTCGACCTCTACGGCCTCAAGTTCTACTATGCCCACGTCCTGCACAAGCCCTGGGTCAACATCGATCTGGTCAAACCCCCTAACCTGGCATAGCCGGAACCAAAATCCGTCGCATCACCTATCCTTATCGCAAGTAGCCAGGATAAAGGATAACCATCATGAATTCCTTCATCGAGCGACACCAAGCTAAGATCTCCTGCGTACTTTCCTGTTTCGATCGGGTGGTCATCACCGGTACCCTTCCCGATATCGGCTATTCAGGTGCGATGGCAAGCTATCTCAGTTACCACAAGATCCGCTTGTTTGACTTCCCCCGCTGGGCGGAGAAACTACGGGAAAAGTTACGCCACCATGCCGAGCAATTGGCCGCCAAGGCGGGTCTGGAAATCGAGTTCATCCGCCGCCACAAGGCCTTTCGCAAGGAAGACCGCATTCAGGCCATCCTCGCCGAACGGGGCGAACATCCCGGATTGGTGCACATCTTCTCGGCCATGGAGTCCTGTACCGCCTATCGCCCCTGGCATGACAAGCAGACCGGTCAGACCAGCCTCAAAACCACCTCAGGTAAATGCCTACACTACTATTTCTACTTCATCGATGAGGCCTTCGGCCTGTGCTACGTTCGCGTTCCCACCTGGGCACCTTTCCGCTTGCAAGTCTATTTCAATGGGCATAATTGGCTGGCCCAGCAGTTGACCAAGGCCGGTATCTCTTTCACGAGGGCGGACAATGCCTTCTTGAGCCTTGGCGATCCCCAACGCGCCCAGCAAATTGCCGACCGACTCGACGCCAAACCACTGCACCACCGCCTGGATCGCTGGGCCAGACAATTCTGCCCCATCCAGTCACAGTTCCACGCCGGCTACCATTGGAGCTTCATGCAGGTGGAGTTCGCCACCGATGTCGTCTTCCACCAACAGACCCAGTTTCAGCCACTCTACGAGGCCATCACCCGCACCGCCGTTCAAGCGGTTAAGGTCGATCAGGTCGCCACCTTCCTCGGCCGTAAACTCACCACCGCCTATCAGGGCGAAGTGGGCAATGATTTCAGCACCCGCATTCAGGGTACACGCATCCGCCACCAGATGGGGCCGGCCAGCCTAAAACTCTACGACAAAGCCGGCATCATGGCCCGGGTGGAATGCACCACCAACGATGTCACCTTCTTTAAAACCCACCGTTGGGTGGAACAGCGCGACGGTTACGCCCTGTGGAAACTGGCCCCGCTGCGCAAAAGCCTCTATAGCCTGGCGGATCTGCGCAAGCTGATGCGCGCCGCCAATGACCGCTATCTCGCCTACCTGGCAGCGATCGATGATCCAGAGACCGGCCTCAAAGACCTCGATAAACTGGCCAGCCCCGCGAAAGATAACCATCGCGCATTCCGTGGCTTCAATCTCTTCCAGCAACGGGACTTGCAGCTTTTCCTCACCCTCGGGCGAGGTGAATGGGCCATCAGCGGCTTTCGTGCCGCGGACCTGCGGGCTTTTATGCCCAGTCTATCATCCGGTCAATCATCCTATCTGCTCAAACGATTGCGCACTCACGGTCTGATCAAGAAAGTGGGACACCGCTATAAATATTACTTGACTAAATTGGGACGCCGGGTCTTGGCAGCATCTCTGAAAATTCGAGAGTATGTCGTGCTCCCTGCTCTCTGCTCCGAAACAACGTGAAATTTTCTTTGTATTTTTGTTCAAGATTTCTGGAGTAAGGTACTACGCTTTTTCCATCACTGCGTTCGGAAAAAGTGGTTCTCCTGCGGAGCACAACCGATAATAAACAATATCATGTAGGCCAGTCTGCCATGCAAAATTTAGACGACTTTTCCACTTATTATGACGAGTTGCTCGAAGGCCGCTATGATTGCATCGATCGCATCGTCCTCAATGGTTATTTCCCTCTCGGGCAACAAGGGGGCGGTTTTCGTACTTGGTGGCGTCAACTCACGGGGTCAGATGCCACCTTGGATCAGGTTCATTTACAGCGTATGGCTGGTCGCTTCAGCCGCCGAGTGCACGGCTGGGCCAAAAAGGAGGGTATACCCCTCATCCACTGTGTACCGGGTGAACGCAAACATGAACTGGCGGAGCAGTACCTGCCATCGAATCCCGACTACCAAGGGCTCTTTCTCATCCTGGTGGCCAAAGCACCAGGCTTGGTATGGGAGGTCAAGCACAATCCGAAAGGTGTCCCCCACCTGGTGCGCAAAACACCTTGGCCTTATGTGAACCACTATCACTTTCATCTGATCGATCCCGACTGGGGCCACATGACCCTCAAGATGAGTGGACACCCCCCATTTGGGTTACAGGTTATGCTCAATGGTCACGAATGGGTTGAACGTCAGGCCCGCAAACAGACTATCTCCGCGATGAAGGAGGGTAACTGTTTTGTGGGTGGTTCATTCCAGGCCCTGGATCGACTCGCAGACACCTTGTGCGATGAGCACGCCATAGGGCGATTGACCGAGGTCTGTGACCGTTGGGCTTATTCGAGCTGTCTGTGCTTTGCGCTGGATACAGAGGAGCAAAAGCGCTCTGGTTTCACCTACCGTTACTCGGCCTACCAGATCGAGTACAGTCGCAACCTTCTCTTTATCCGAGGGACCGCGTTGGACAGCGTGTTTCAAGGACTTATTGATCGAACCCGGCGCTATCTGGACATCCCCAAGCTGCAAACGATTTTCGGTTATAAGCACAGACCTCACCACCGTCAGGGCAAACAAGCCTTGCGCATGGTCCGAGCCTTGGACCAATCGGCCTATGACCTGACGGTGTTTAAGGTGCATTTTGGGCCATTGACCCTCAAACTCTATGACAAAGGGGCTCGGGTGCTGCGCATCGAAGCCATTGTGCATAATATCAAAGGGCTGCGCTGCGGCAAGACAGTGGAGAAACTTCCGATCATGCTGGTCGAACTTCAGCGAATGGTGATCGATTTTCTCAATGTCGTTCAGGCCGCCCACCGTAGCTACTTGCCTGATGGTAGGCTGGATGAACTCCTGGAACCTTCGCAACGAGGAAAGCGGCGCTTGGCTGGCGTAGACCTGCAAAAGCCCCGCATTCGGACAGTGAGTGAGGCGCTCCTGGCGCTGGCACCCAAACCCGGTGGCTTTACAGCGGCCGAGCTTGCAGCCAAGGTGGTTGATTTGCTGCCAGCCAGCGAGGTTATATACACATCACGTCAGGCCAGCTATGACTCCCCCGGTGTCAGGATAGATGTCGCCTCTCCTTGAGAGCCTTTGTTTGAGTAAGGGGGCATCACTGGATGGGAGGTTATGATTCCGCTGGTGTCTCATGGGAAGGAGCCCGTAGGGCGACTGGACATGAGACACCAGCGGGCGCCGAGCGATTGGCCTGACCTTCCTCAGTTGCCACTGAGAATGAGCACCATGAGATACTATTCTGAAGAGTTTAAATCCAGCCTCATTGCCAAGATGTTGCCGCCGAACAATATCCCGGTTCCAGACTTGGCCCGAGACACGGGGATCCCGAAAGATACCCTCTATGCCTGGCGCATCCAGCATCGACGCACCTTGGGGAAGACCCCGGCCAACCATCAGGCGCCCTCGGGTGAACTCAGTAGCGCGGCGAAGTTCTCTGTCGTGGTGCAGACGGCCAGCCTCAACGAGGTTGAGCTCAGCGCGTACTGCCGGCGTCAGGGGCTGTATCCGGAGCAGATCAGCGCCTGGCGCGAGAGCTGCCTGCAGGCCAATGCCACGGTGTCTGCCAAGATCGATCGGGCTGCGCTGAGCGCACAGACCAGGCAGATCAAGCAGTTGGAGGCCGAACTGAGACGCAAAGACAAGGCGTTGGCGGAAACGGCGGCGCTGTTGGTACTGCAAAAAAAAGTGCAGGCGATCTGGGGGGAGCCCGAGGACGAAAAATCGAACTCCGGGAGCGACAGGCAGTGACGGCCTGTATTGATGAGGCTTGTGCCGCCGGCGCCCGGCTGACAGAGGCCTGTCGCGTGGTGGCGATCTCAGCGCGCACCCTGCAACGCTGGCGTGAGGCCGGTGAGGTGAAGGCCGATGGCCGCCGGCAGGCGGGTCAGTCACGGGCGCCCGCCAATCAGCTCAGCGAGGACGAACGCCGGCAGATCCTGGCGATCGCCAATGCGCCGGTATTTGCTCACGTGCCCCCCAGCCAGATCGTCCCGATACTGGCGGATCGTGGCCACTACCTCGCCTCGGAATCGAGCTTCTACCGGGTGTTGCGCGAGGCCGATCAGCTGGCCCACCGCGGCAAGGCCAAGGCGCCCAGACACCCTCGCCCGACACCGCTGCAGGCCTGTGCGGCAAACCAGCTGTGGAGTTGGGATATCACCTATTTGGCCACCACGGTGAAAGGCCTGTTCTTCTACCTCTACCTGATCATGGACGTCTACAGCCGTAAGATCGTGGGCTGGGAGATCTTCGCCACGGAATCTGCAGAACACGCCGCCACGGTCTTTCACAAGGCCCATCTGCGTGAAGGGGTGGGTGCTCAATCCCTGGTCCTGCATTCAGACAACGGCTCACCCATGAAGGGAGCCACCATGCTGGCGACCTTACAGCGTCTCGGCGTTATGCCGTCTTTCAGTCGACCCTCGGTCAGCAACGACAACCCTTACTCAGAGGCCCTGTTCAAAACCTTGAAGTATCACCCTGGCTTTCCCGACAAACCCTTCGACAGCCTTGAGGAGGCCCGTCAATGGGTCGCTGGATTCCAGCATTGGTACAATGAAGTTCACCGCCACAGCGCCTTAAAGTTCGTCACGCCGGGCCAGCGTCATCGTGGTGAGGATATCGCGATCCTCGAGCAGCGCAACACGCTCTACGCGACAGCCAAGCTCCAACATCCCGAGCGTTGGTCTGGAGCGTCTCGTAACTGGGAACACGAAAATATCGTCTTCTTAAACCCAAACAAAGCGACCAAAAAGGAGGTTAAACATAAAGGCAAAGCGGCTTAAATAATGCGACATCTTCCTTGACAACTACCGCTACAGTCTCGGCCTGCGTCTGGGCGAAGGCTTGCGCCTGCAGGTGGGTGATATCGATGGGGTGCGCCAACGGGTGCATATCCGCGATGCCAAGGGGCGTAAGGATCGCTTGGTCCCCTTGCCGGCGGCTACGCTTGAGTGTTTGCGTCGTTTCTGGCAGGTGCACCGTAATCCGGTGCTACTGTTTCCGAATCGTCAGGGTGGACTGAAAGGGGCCGGCAGCGCCACCACACCCCTGGATCGAGGCGGCGTTCAGACTACCCTGCGTCAGGTAGCCACACAGTGCGGAATAAAAAAAAGATTACGCCGCATTCCCTTCGCCATAGTTATGCTACACATTTGATCGAAGCGGGTGTCGACCTGCTCGAAGTGCAGAAGATCCTCGGTCACCGCAGCATCCTGACCACCGCCAAATACACCCACCTCACCCACGGCACGGACCACAACACGCGAGAGTTGATCAATGGCCTGATGAACGGCTTTGCCCTGACCTGGGGGTAAGTCCAATGATCCTGCTCTCATCCTTGATCGGCACCTTCGAAGCCGAGTGCTTGGCACAATACCATGAAGCCCTCCTGCCGGGACATCGGCGGGCACTGGATGCCATGAAGACTTGCCGCACTTCATTGAGTCCGCGCATGCAGGCGCAATGCCCCGCCTGTGACCATCAGCGCTTTGTACCGCACTCCTGCGGCCATCGGCACTGTCCCCATTGCCAGCATCACGAGAGCCAGCAATGGCTGGAGCGTCAGCTCCAGCAACGCCTGCCCGCCGAGTACTTCCTCTTGACCTTCACCTTGCCGGGCGAACTCAGGTCTTTGGCCTGGCAGCAGCTACGTACCCTCTATGATCTGATGATCCGCGGTAGCTGGGAAACCATCCGCACCTTCAGTCACCACGACAAGCAGTTACAGGGCATACCCGGCGCCATCACGGTCCTGCATACCCATTCGCGCCGCCTGGATTACCACCCCCATGTGCATCTGGTGATGCCTGCGGCCGCGCTCGATAACGTCAAACGACGGTGGCGAACCAAAAGGAAATCAAAGCAAACCGGACAGCCTTATCTGTTCAATGACAAGGCCCTGGCCAAAGTCTTCCGCGCCAAAATGCTCGACGCCCTCACCCGAGAGGGGCTCAGGTTGCCCGTCCGCTACCCGGAAAAATGGGTCGTGACTGCAAGGCAGTCGGCAGCGGCGAAAAGGCCCTGGTCTACCTCGGTCGGTATCTCTATCGGGGTGTCATTCAGGAACAGGACATCCTGAGCTGCGAAAACGGCCAAGTCACCTTTCGTGATCGAGAGGCCAAGACCCAGCGGATGAAAACCCGAACCTTGCCTGGCGCCCAGTTCTTGTGGCTCATCCTCCAGCATGTGCTGCCCAAAGGTTTTCGGCGTACGCGTCAGTTCGGCTTCTTACATCCGAACAGCAAACGCTTGATCCGGTTGCTGCAACTGTTGCTCAAGCACGACCCGAACCGGGCATTGGCGTGGGTCAAAAAAAGACCCACGCTGGAGTGTCCCTGTTGTGGCGCCGCCATGCGGATCATGCAAACGCGACTTCCACCCCTGCCGGTAAATCCTGACTCGCCGGATGTGGCGCTGGGGTAAGCGTGCGGTAAGCGTCTCTAACCTGCCGGGATAATCTGCTATTCAGTAGCCGAGTGCTGAGGGTGACGTTTGGTTTTGAGAAGAGATAATAGGGCATTAAACCACCGCGACTGGATTCGAATCGCTGCAATGGCGAGATCAAATACCGGTGTATGAGGTCTGTTGCTACCCGACAGGCCTCAAGCACCGCTGAGATTCAAAAAGCTATTTTCAGGTAAGATCAACCCATTCTAGACCGGGGCTTGTCCAACAAACGGTTCAGATTGTGGCTCGCTTCGCTCACACAATCTAACCTTATTCGTTAGGCCTATTAAAAACAAAATAGAAATTTATCTACTAAATTAAAATACTCTTTCAGGTGAGTTTGGAGCTCTTCAAGCCGATTACTTTCGGATGTGAGATGTATATTTTCAACCACTACAGCCATTTCTTTTGCTAGCGACTGCTTCTCTCCTGTTAAGTTCTCAGCAAAGTAAGCGACACTTTTTTCTAGCGTATAAGTGATAATATGTATTTCCGATGCTTCTTTTAAGCTAATATTTTTCTTAACCATGATCTCATAAGTCTTTCCAAGAAAGATTTCTTTGGCATCTTTTATTGTGGTCACATCTGCAACATTAAGATGCTGAGTTGGCTTTTCTTTAGTGTTATCTGATGCCATAACAGAAAAAGATAAACACATTACAAATACCAACGATATCAATATTTTCATTTTATTCGTCCTACGCCCTATTTATACAAACATTAGGTGCTGGGGCATATCCAATTCCTAATGATCAATCTTTATGCCTAACGCTCGACATCAGCCGACCGCAACGGAGCGCCGCGTTTGCGCAATAATGGCGAAGCCATGCGCAATATGCCGCTCGGAGTTGTGGGTCGGCTGGATGTACTTGTTAGGGCTTTTTGCCTACAATGTACGGCAATACCGTACATTTCGAGACGCCTGCCAATGGACAGCACGACCGTAAACAAATTCAGAGATAGCCTGAAACGCTTTGTGGAACAAGTAATTAGCCACCATACGCCGCTTCGCGTAACGCGCCGCACTGGCTCAGATTTCGTCGTAATGAGCGCAGAGGATTGGGAGCGTGACCAGGAAACTCTGTATGTGCTCCAGAATACCAGCCTTATGCGCCAGATCGCTGACTCCAGTGCCACCCATAAAGCCGGCGCCGGATATACCCCGACCAAAGAGCAGTTAGATGAGATCGTTGGTATTTGAGGGTAGAACATGGGAGGTGTATGAGGACCTACGCCAGCGTGAAAAACGGATGCACAAAAATCTCTGCGCAATTTTGAAAGAAATGTTGCGAGGAGATGACCCCAGCACGGGCTTGGGAAAACCGGAGGCCCTCCGCCATAACCTTTCGGGATTCTGGTCGAGACGGCTTAGCCAAAAAGATCGGCTTGTGTATAAGTTTGACGATACTCATATCTATATCTTCGCCATTGGGGGCCACTACGACTCCTTTGAGCCC
>CAVQUR010000010.1:0-259857 GCA_963716875.1 uncultured Gammaproteobacteria bacterium | reverse complement strand
CATCAGCATCATCCGCCGAGCAATAACCGCATCAATGGCTCTTGCTCATTACATCTCACTGTTTTATGTAAAAGCTTTCCACACGACCCGATTTAATACCCTGTCCCATCTTTTGTATGCGCCAACGCGATTGGTCCAGTTTGACGCAATTTCAAGCATCCTCGGTCGACTCTACGGCGAGGGTTCGTCAAATCAGAGCCGTTGCTCTTCGCGCTGCATTGCATCGTGGCTTCTGCTCTCGAATGCACGACCCATCAGCTAATCGGTTCTTACCTTTATGCTGGCCCGTCGGCTCAATGTCTGCCTGTCGATAGTAACGATACTTTCGCTAGGCGCGCGGGACCGTTGCGCGCTTTCGCTTACTCTTTGCTCTGGCGCTTGTTCTTAGGGACGGCTATTTCAACTTCAATTTCACCGGTCGAGCTTCTGATTGTCTCCAAAGCTCTTCACAGTTGGTGCTCACCGGTCATACTTCAACTACAGCCAGTACGACACCCGGACGGCGGTCACGTTCGCATCAAACAGCTCAAAATAGCCTTCCCGGTCAGTGACATTGATAAGTCGCGTATGCAGCGTTGTTGACCTGGTTAGGTGCATTCTCGATTCCCTCTCTGCCGCGCAAAGGTTTTTCTCTTTTTCCTAATCAGGGATTTCATCAGTTTTTCGCTTTTTCTTGCTTTATTGAATCCGATCTCGACTAACCGTTGACTCAGCCCGTCGTCGCCCGAAGGGCGCCTCGCCAAACTCGCGTTCTGCCCAATTTTCACCGTTGATTGACTCATTCAGCGCTAACGCGCCTAACCCAGCATATTCCTTCAGTCCTAATCCAGTACGGAAATTATCAACCAACGGATACAGGTAAATCGCTTTGATGCTTTCGGGGGCTTGCATTAACCTGTCTTGACGACCCCGTCCTTTGGTTTGCCCAACCCATTGCCAATTGGCGGCCTTGTAACTGGTTCCCTGATAATGCGCAGTATCGACAAAACTTTCTAGTAGTAGGGGGCGATAACCGTAGCGTGCTTCAAAGTCTCCTGGCATGCTTCGCACGGCCATGCCAATGACTCGTGAGGCAAGATTTCGACAACTCACACCTTCGCGAATCAACAAGCGGCTCATATTGACCACATAGTGCAATCTTTCCTGGCGCGCCTTCCAGTCCCAGCCAATCCAGCGATCGCGCGCCTCTAAATGTAAGGCAGCGGCGCTAAATCCAACACAACCCAACCAACCGTGCTCGGATTTGATCAGATAGCGCAGCTGACGTCCCACTAGAGGCCTTTCCCCCTGGGGGTGATCCTGTATCATCAGCTCATTCCATAGACGTATCTGCTTTTCGGTACCGACCTGGATAAGTTTGAGCTGTTGGAGTTTCCCTGCATCCTCCGGCAAGGGTGATGGGGTGGCAACGGGTTGATCGAGACGCCTCGGTCCAATCTGTTTTCCTGCACCCGTCTTTTTCGAGGCCGGTAAAATAAACCAGCCTTCCTTTTCCAGCTCACGTAGCGCCTTCAGACAGCCCGCTACCTGGTGATTGCCCTTGGGATCAAAGAAGTTAAAATGCTCACAGAGCTCTTTCGAAAGCTGGGTTCTGCCTGTATTCTCCAGCCGGTCCAAATGACTTTGGATCTGCTCTATGGATTCAGGTTGGGAGAGTGTGCTTTTTATCTGGTTTTGTTTGTTCATGGCGCCACTGTACTTGGCGGGCATGTTTATGTCCAGTGATAATTATGGGTAAAGGGCAGGGTTTGGCACCCTGGGAAAGCTTGATCTCAATCATCTTGACGGAGTCAAGTGATGCTTTCTTTCCCAAATCGTTCGGGGGAGAAATTCCCCATTATTGTCACGGCAGCCAAAGTAACCCGTACCAACCTGCCGGATCGGGATCCGCCACCATGTTCCAGATGATAGGGGCTGATTCCGCCTTCCCCTGTGTTGTGTGCGAATCCTCCTGATCTTGCCCCTTCGTTAAGCGCCAGAATGGCGTTCTGGCTTAGCGCACCGAAGCTCATGGCAGAGATGTTGAGGATGCTGGCTGAGTAGGGTTGCCGGCAATCAGGCCCGCCGACCATTATTCGCAAATCCCTGTCGACATCTGATACGTCTATCGCGGATAGTGAATGCCCGAGCCACTCGTATCCGGTGCGGTAAGTATCAATCTGTGTACCGAAAGGCACCGTTTCCAATGCACCTTTGGCGCGCTGGTAAACAACGCTTCTAAACATCCGGCTGATCGGTGCTCCGTCGGTATCAGACTCCACGAAATACTGTCGGATAAAGGGGCGGATCTCTTCCATGATCCATCGGCCGCGCCCGATCGAGGGAAGTTTCGGCGAATTGAGTGGTGCGTCTGGAACATGTCGTAAAGCCCCAGCGCAGTGAATGGAAGGATGATGACCAAAAGCCATAGAGCAGGAAGCCAAAAAATAGAGATTATTGCGACTGCAAGCAGCGTCGCTGACAGGGCCTTGATAAACGATGAATGCATGTTGGTTCCTGTTGACTAGCGGTTTTTTGTATTGTGCATATTGTCGAGCAGGGTCGCCACCAGGCCAGTCCAGCCGGTCTGATGTGAGGCGCCGATACCGCGACCGTTATCGCCGTGGAAATACTCGTGAAACAGCAGATGATCACGGAAGTGCGGATCGTTTTGCAGCTTGTCGTTGTCGCCAAATATCGCGCGTCGCCCCTCCGCGTCGCGGCGAAACAACCGGGTCAGGCGCCGGGTCAGCTCATCGGCCACTTCATCGATAGAGAGGAGGTGGCCGGAGCCGGTGGGACACTCGATCTTGAACTCGTCACCGTAAAAGGTGGCAAAGCGACGCAGCGAGCCGATCAACAGAAAATTGACCGGAAACCAGACGGGTCCGCGCCAGTTGGAGTTGCCGCCGAACACGCCTGTTTCCGACTCCCCGGGCTGGTAAGAGACCGACAGGGGATGGTGCATGCAGTCGAAGACATAAGGGACCTCCCGGTGGGCGCGCGACAGCGAGCGCACGCCGTACTCGGAGAGAAACTCCGTCTCGTCCAGCATGCGCCGCATCAGGCGTTTCATGCGATGTCCACGCAGCAGGGAGAGCAGGCGGCGATTGCCCCGGCCCGGTTCGTCCCAATGGGAGACCAGGGCGGCCAGGTCGGGGCGGTAGTTCAGGAACCACTCCAGCCGGCGTTTGAAGTCGGGCAGACGCTCGATCAGTTCGGGTTCGAGGATCTCGACCGCGAACAGTGGTATCAGTCCTACCATCGAGCGGACCTTCAACGGCATCAGCTCCCCATCGGGAAAGCGCAGCACGTCGTAATAGAATTGATCCTCCTCGTCCCATAGGCCGATTCCCTGATCGCCGATATTGTTCATGGCTTCGGCGATGTAGAGGAAGTGCTCGAAGAACTTGGTGGCGATATCCTCGTAGATGGGGTTGGTCTGCGCCAGTTCCAGTGCGATGCGCATCAGATTGAGACAGTACATGGCCATCCAGCCGGTGCCGTCGGCCTGGTTGATATGGCCACCGGTCGGCAGTGGGGCGCTGCGGTCGAATACGCCGATGTTGTCGAGCCCGAGAAAGCCGCCCTGGAAGATGTTGTGACCCTCCGCGTCCTTGCGATTGACCCACCAGGTGAAGTTGAGGATCAGTTTGTGCAGTTCCCGTTCCAGGAAATCCAGATCGCCCTTATTTGTGGCATCCTTTTCGGCGCGATAGACCTCCCACACCGCCCAGGCATGCACGGGTGGGTTGACGTCACCGAAGGCCCACTCATAGGCGGGGATCTGGCCGTTGGGGTGCATGTACCAGACCCGGGTCATCAATAGCAGTTGCCGCTTGGCGAAATCCGGGTCGACCAGCGCCAGGGTGACGCAGTGGAAGGCGAGGTCCCAGGCTGCGTACCAGGGATATTCCCACTTGTCCGGCATGGAGATGATGTCGGCGTTGTTGAGGTGACGCCAGTCGCTGTTGCGTCCATGGCGGCGTCTCAGGCTGTGGTTTCGGCTGACCCGGATCGCCGTCCAGCCACTGCGGGATGTCGTAGTAGTAGAACTGCTTGCTCCAGATCATACCGGCCAGGGCCTGGCGCTGGATCAACCGGGTATCGTCATCCGGCAGGGTCTTTTGCAAATCGGCATAGAAGGCGTCGGCTTCCGCGATGCGTAACTGAAACTGGGTATCGAAATCGGTAAAGGGTGTTTGATTCCGCGCCTTTTCGAGCCGCAGACGAATCTCGACCTGCCCGTTGGCGGGAACCACAAAGCGATACAGACCGGCGGCCTTGGTGCCGTTTTGCAGCGGATTGACGGCATGTTTGTTGCCGTCGATGACAGTGTCGTGAAAGGCGTCCTTGAAGTGGCCGTGGGCATCCATCCCATGCAACCGCTGCACATTGGTGTCGTTGTCGCAGAACAGGAGTTCCGGCGCACTGTCCAGGTGGCAGTGGTAGTCCCCCAGTGTGGGATGTGCTACCACGATACAGCCTGTCTCGTTGGCGGAGAGTGTCGGGCAGGCGGGATCATAGCCCCAGGACCAGGTGTTGCGGAACCAGATCTGGGGCAGCAGGTGCAGCGGGGCGTCCCGGTCGCCACGGTTGTGCGCCCTGACCCGCATCAGGATGTCGTCCACGTCCGCCTTGGCATATTCGACAAAGACGTCGAAGTAGCGGTCCTCGTCGAAAACACCGGTATCGAGCAGCTCATACTCGGGTACGTCCTTACCACGGCGACCATTCTCTTTCACCAGATCGGCATAGGGGAAGGCGCGCTGTGGGTACTTATAGAGCATCTTCAGGTAGGAGTGGCTCGGCGTGGCATCCAGATAGTAGTAGAGTTCCTTGACGTCCTCGCCATGATTTCCTTCGCCATTGGTCAGCCCGAACAAGCGCTCCTTGAGGATCGGATCCTGGCCGTTCCAGAGGGCGAGCCCGAGACAGAGCCGTTGTTTGTCGTCGCTGAATCCGGCAATGCCATCCTCGCCCCAGCGGTAGGCGCGACTGCGTGCCTGGTCGTGACTGAAATAGTCCCAGGCCTCACCGCAGGGACTGTAGTCCTCGCGCACCGTGCCCCACTGGCGCTCACTGAGATAAGGCCCCCAGCGGCGCCAGGCCTCCTGCCCATTGGCCTGCGCCGACACACGTGCCTGCTCGGCGTTGGTGACTGTGTCGGATCTGGCGCGGTTGCTCGTTTTCGATCTGTGCTGGGTTGTTGTCATAGTATTTTCTCAACTTGTTACTGTTCTTCCGGCAGGTCCAACCAGGCGCGCAGCACCTCGGCGACACTCCAGGCCTGGGCAAAGCAACCGCGTGGGGCAAAGGGTGGTTCGGCATCGAAGATCTCGCTGATGCTGCCGAGGCCCGCCTCGGTCAGGTGCTGGGCGAAGGGTTCCAGGTAGGAGCGCGCCATCGCCGCATCACGGTAGACGCGGTAGTGGGCATCCACGAAAGGACCGATCAGCCAGGCCCACACGGTGCCCTGGTGATAGGCTCCATCACGCTCGCGTTGCCCGCCACCGTAGTGCGCCTCATACCCTGGCTCGTCAGGGGCCAGGCTGCGCAGACCGCGAGGCGTGAGAAGCGTGCGGGCGCATGCGTCCACCACCGCCTGCTGCCTTTTTGGGCTCAACGGACTGTGGGGGAGAGATATCGCCAGGAGCTGATTGGGGCGCAGGCAGGCGTCTGCATCACCCTCCGGTCCGTCGATCACGTCATAGAGATACCCCCTGGCGGGATTCCAGAAGCGGTCGAAGGAGACTTCTACCCGTTTTGCCGATTGACTGAAGCTGCGCGCATCCTCGTGATGGCCAAGCTGTTGTGCCAGGTCCGCCATTACCCTCAGGGCGTTGTACCAGAGGGCATTGACCTCCACCGGTTTACCGATGCGGGGGGTCACCACCCAGTCGTCCACCTTGGCATCCATCCAGGTCAGCTGCACGCCGGGTTCACCAGCGCGCAGCAGCCCATCTTCCGGATCGACGGCGATACCGTAGCGGGTGCCGTGCTGATGCCAGTCGATGATTTCGCGCAGGGTAGGATAGAGCTCGGCAGCCAGTGTTGCGTCGTTGCTGCGTTCCTTGTACTGATGGATCGCGTGGAAATACCATAGAGTGGCGTCAACGGTGTTGTAATCGGGTCGATCCGCGCCATCGGGGAAGCGGTTGGGCAACATTCCCTCGCTGACATAGTCGGCAAAGGTGCGCAGAATGCTTGCCGCATCGTTGAAACGTCGGGTTACCAGGGTCAGCCCGCTCAGGGCGATCATGCTGTCGCGGCCCCAGTCACCGAACCAGGGGTAGCCGGCAATGATGGTTTTACCCGCCGGTTTACCGAGATGCTGGCGTTCGACGATGAATTGGTCTGCAGCCAGGGCCAACTGTCGAATCCAGTCAGGCATCTCTTCAGGCAGGAAGGCGGTCAGTACACGGTAACGCTCATCATGGCGCTGCAGCAGATCAGTCAAGGCAATGGCGGGTTTTGCTTCTGCATTGAGAACCAGGGTCGTCGTTTCGCCTGCGTCCAGTTTGAGGGAAAACTCGCCGGGTCGAAACAGATCTTCACTATCGTCAAGGCCCCGGTTGCTCTCTATGCGGTGGCGGAAATGCCAGTACCACAGCGGATCGGCGCTGAAGCGGGCGCCGCTGCAGCTCACATGATAGGGGCGGGCGCCAGCAAATGCGGTGATCCGGACTCCGTCGGCTTGCGCTTCGATCTGCATCTCCCAACCACCCTGTCCTTGGCTGTGATAGTCACGGTAGGCGCAGAGTGGCGTCAGGGTGAATGCAAGCGGGGCGCTCGAGCACACCACCCGCAGTGACAATTGAGTAATGTCCCGGCCTGGCTCCATCAGCAGGCGTTTTTCTATCAGGGCATCGGCAAAGGCGTAACGCCACACCGGCAAGCCTTTGTCGAGATGAAACGACTCCAACAGGCGGTAACCGTGAGGCGCAATGCTGCCATCCATGAACTCATTGCTGAACAGGGGCCAGTTACGGCCTTGGTAGTGAGCTGTGATATCGGTCTTTGATACCAGCAGAGTACGGTTGCTCGGCGGATTCAGCGCGACCGTGAGCAGGCCGTGGTAACGACGGGTGTTGGCCTCGGCGACAGTACCGGCAGCGAAACCACCCAGGCCATTGGTTATCAGCCATTCGTATTCTGCAGCCTGCGCGAAATCGCCGAAACTGTTTTGTCCCAACTGGATGTATGCCACCTTTGGTTGACTATCTATCACCGGGTCCGAAGTCTGTTGCCGCATTTTCGTGTCTCACTTGCTTGGCTGGTTGTAACTTCACGATTAGTCGTGATGCAGCAGGCTATTCCTTACTACCGGTTTTATTCGGCAGGGGTCCAGGCGTGTTGTTCGAATACGGTATCGAGCGGGGTATGGGCGAAATGGTTGGTGAAGTTGCTGAGAGTCTTTTGTCCGACACCGACCAGTACATCCATCGCATGAGATGGCGCATAACCGGCGGCAAGAAATTCACCCATTTCGGCCTCATCGAGCCAGCCACGCTTCTCTAACAGTCGATTGACGTATAAGCGCAGCGCCTCCAGCTTCGGATCGGCAATGGAATGATCGGTACGGATGGCTTCAACGACATCGGCGGGCACTTGTTGCATCTCGGCGGCGGCAGAGTGGGCCGCCATGCAGTAGTGGCATGAGTGAAAGCGGCTCACCGTCAGTAGCACCACCCGCCTCTCCGTGGGATTCAGGCCGCTCTATTTCGAAGATGCCGGAGAAGGCGGTATAGGCCTATGCCAATACCGGGGAGGTCGCCATGACATCCAGCAGGTTGGGCAGGAAACCGAACATGCTCTACGCTGTCAAGAACCTCGCGGGAGGCTTCAGGGGCGGATTCGCGACTATGAACGGGAAAGATTGACATGGAATGCTCCTTATTAATTGGTTATGAATGATTGCTCAATTAATATAGTCATTATGGCAAGTCCCGTTGAATTCGATCGTGAAAAGGTAATACTGGAAGCCATGTTGCAGTTCTGGCGCCTGGGCTATCTCAAGACCTCGGTACGGGACCTCACCGCGGCCACCCAATTGAAAACAGGCGTCTCTATGGAGCCTTCGAGAACCAGCACAGACTGTTTCTGCGTTCCCTGGATTAGTATGCCGACCAGCTAAAGCAATTTGTTGACTCTGTATTGGGCAGCGATAAACTCCCCACTTGTCAGGATACGCCTGTTTTTTTGGCTCTTCGGAAGAATTAGTGGGTAAAAATATAGAAGATTCGTCGAGATAGAGTTTTTTTTACAATTGAAAGGAAGAGCATCCTGCTCCGACTCTGAGATGATGAAAGTGCGAACCAACATTAACAGAGCGAACAGAACAGGAATGCAGATCAAGACTATCCTGAATAACGTCCAGAAATTCAAGTCTTTTGTGTACGGAGCCGTTTTGGTTGAAGATGCTCCGGTCACCGACCCTCGAAGTCGAGATACAGCCTCGCTCGAATAGCCGGTGCTGTGCTCCGTCTGCGGTCAGCGAAGGCCGGGATACGATACGCTGGCCGAGCGACGTTTCGAGTTTATCCCGATGTGGGGAAACAAGGTGTTTTTCGTCTATGCGCCGCGCCGGGTCAACTGCCCATGCTGCGGTGTGCGGGTGGAGCAGCTGCCCTGGGTGGTGGGCAAGCACCGACTGACGGAGGCTTACGCCTGGTTTCTGGCCGATTGGTCGAAGCGCCTGAGTTGGAAAGAGGTCGCCGAGGCGTTCCGCACGACCTGGGATCATGTGTTCTGCTCGGTGGAGCGGGCGGTGACCTGGGGACGGGAGCACCAGGACCTGTCGGGGGTTGAGGCCATCGGTGTTGATGAGATCGCCTGGCAGCGTGGCCGCCGTTATTTGACGCTGGTCTACCAGATTGATGAACACTGTAAGCGACTGCTGTGGATCGGTGAGAAGCGCACGATCAAGACGCTGCTGCGCTTCTTTCGCTGGTTCGGCAAAGAGCGCAGTCAGTCCCTGAAGTTTGTCTGTAGTGACATGTGGAAGCCGTACTTGAAGGTGATCGCCAAGAAGGCCACTGGTGCCATCCATATTCTGGATCGATTCCACATCATGGCCCATCTCAGCAAGGCGATTGATGAGGTCCGGGCCCAGGAGGCACGAGAGCTGAAGGAGAAGGGCTATGAGCCCATCCTGACAAAAACGCGCTGGCTACTGCTCAAGCGACCGGAGAACCTGACGGACAAACAGGACACCAAATTGGCCGATCTGCTGCAGTACAACCTGAGGGCTATTCGAAGTTATCTCTTGAAGGAAGAGTTTCAGCGCTTCTGGGCGTACACCTCGCCTGATTGGGCCGGAGGGTTTCTGGATAAGTGGTGTATAATAACAATGCGCTCGAAGATTGATCCGATGAAAAAAGTGGCCAGGATATTGAGGCGACATCGCCCACTGTTGTTAAACTGGTTCCGGGCCAAAAAACAGTTTTCCAGCGGGATTGTCGAGGGTTTCAATACCAAAGCAAAACTGACTACCAGAAAAGCCTATGGTTTTCGGACTACCATGCCGCTGAGATTGCCTTGTATCATCCGCTTGGTGCTTTACTCGTTCCGAAAACTACCCACGAATTTTTCTGACGAGGCAAAATTAAAGAGATGCTTGAAAAACGCAATTCTCATCGATTTGGGCATGGCGGCGGCGAGCGCCAGTAATCAGTCTATTAAGACATCACTCGCTACCAGGGTGGCGAGTGATGCTAATTGAATTTAGAATGCGGCGATGAAGCAATTACTTTTAATCGATGATGATGAGCGCCTGGCCGCAGCGTTAAGAAAGTACTTCAGGGCCAGGGAAAATAATAATTATCCAATTTAATGCTGCAGAACGATCTTGATAAACCACGGTTCCAGACCTTCGGTCCGATCCAGGCGTGCCTCAATATCCCGCATCGCACTCTTCGCTACCGAAATGCCTTTTCGGTAAGCCTGGGTGACCTTGCGCACGGTCGGTTTGAGGCCTCGATAGGTCATACTCCGCGCCAGACCCAGCGCCTTGTCGATGGTGTCGATGATCTCGCCCCGCCAATGGTTCTCCAGCACGCCCCACACCCGCTCTACTGGGTTGTACTTGCTGTGATATGGCGGGTAATAGGCCAGTTGGATAGTCAGTTGGTGGGTATCCGAAAGCTCAACCAACCGCTTCAACCATTGGGTGCGGCGGCCGTTACTTTCCGGGCCGTTGTCGGCATTAATCACCAGGGTTTGAAGGTCAAATGCTTCTTTCCAACGTGGCACCATTTCCTCCAGCCGGTCTACCATGAAATCGGCGGTGACCTTGCTTTGACTGAACCACAGGTGATTGTCTCCGGTTTGTGGCAGCAAGATGCCGAACGGGGTGAGTATTGTCTCGGGTTGAAAGTCGTGATCATAGGCATTTTCCCCTTGTCGGCTGTAGCCGCCACGAGAGAACGGCCCGACCTTCACCGTTGCCTTGGTATCCAGGGAAATGCGTAATACGCCTTCGTCCTGATCAGCTGATTGGTTGATCCGATGGACTTCTTCAAAGATGGCATCCGTCTCTGGGATCTTCTTCAGCGGTCGACACTTCCGGACCTTGCGTAACCGATAATCGAGATCGTTAAGTTTGTTCCGTAGCATGCGGGTACAGGGCAACTCGGCATCTTTGTAATCGCACTGCGTGATGAGCCGCAAACGCACCTCTTCGGCGCTGAGTGGTGAATAAATGCGGGTGCTGCGGAAGGTCGGGTCGGTTTGGCCTGACGGCTCTACGATCGAGTGGATGTCGTCCAGTAGATTGGGAAGACGCTCTTCAACTCGTCGTCTGCCGCGTTGTTCAAAACGGTCTTCGATGGCTTGGCCGTTCTGCAATTCCGCCTGGCCTTTACGAATCGTGCAACGGTTCCATCCCAAGACCTGCTCAGAAAAGCTCTGGCCGCCCCAGCCCAGCAGATCGACTACTTTGCCAAGAATTGGCGCCGCTCACTGCCGTGGAGCAGTGGTGCGGTATTTTTCCATAGAGAAATTACCTCTACATTCGATTTTTCCGTGCGTTTGTCATAGGCAAAATTTTAACAATTCTCACCTGTTACAGGTAGTGAATTCTGGATGTTTTATTTTTTCCGCGGCCCATAGCCCGACTTCAGCAACTCACCCCTCGAATTCACTAATTTCATAACTCCCAGACCACTAAGTCCCTTGATCAGTAAAGGATGTGTTGAAGGTTTACGCGTGTAGTGCAGACCTTGGTCGTTGACCTGTGGGCCTTTTTTCTCAACACTTTCCCCATGTTTTTACGTGCCCATAGACGCCTCAAAGACGGTAAAGAACACCGTTATTGGAGCATTGTCGAAAACCGACGCGTGCGCGGCGGTCGGGTGGTGCAACGTCAAGTGCTGTATCTGGGCGAGATCAACGACAGTCAACGTGCGGCGTGGTGCCGCACGATTGAAGTCTTGGATGAAGAACAAGATCAACCGAGACAGATGGCCATTTTTCCGGAAGATCGCCAAGCCCCACCCTTGGCTTGTGAGGTGGTGCAGATTCGTTTGAGTGACCTGCAACTGCACCGTCCTCGCCAATGGGGCGCCTGTTGGCTGGCCTGTCAGTCTCTGGGAGCAGTTGGCGCTGGACGAGTACTGGGCCAACAAACTGCGCTCCGAGTCGCCAGGGGACGCGCTGGTTGAATGTCTTCAAAACGTTGGTGTGTTATCAACTGATTGACCCGGGCAGTGAATGGCGGTTGCATCGACACTGGTATGACCACAGTGCGATGGCCGATTTATTGGGTGAAGATTTCGCACTGGCGCAAAGCGACAAACTGTATCGCTGTTTGGACAAATTACTGTCCCATAAGACAGGCTTGTTCTCGTTTCTCCGGCAACGCTGGGAGATGTTATTCGATGCCCGTTTTGACGTGCTGCTCTATGACTTGACCAGCACCTATTTCGAGTGTGATCCCCCGGCGGGTGGGAAGCGCAAGTTTGGTTACAGTCGAGATAAGCGATCGGACTGTGTGCAGGTCGTCATCGCCCTGATTGTCACGCCGCAAGGCTTTCCCATTGCCTATGAGGTCATGCCGGGTAACACCAGTGACAAGACCACGTTACGGGAATTTCTGCAAAAAATCGAAGCCCAGTATGGTCGAGCCGATCGCACTTGGGTGATGGATCGTGGCATACCCACCGAAGAAGTGCTGCAGGAGATGCGTCGCGCCGAACAACCGATCCACTATCTGGTCGGGACACCGAAAGGCCGGTTAACCCAGCTGGAGAAGACCTTTCTCAGCAAACCTTGGGCAGCAGGTGCGCGATGGCGTCGACGTCAAGCTCTTGGAGAAAGACGGCGAGGTCTACGTGTTGGCGAAAAGTGCCGGACGGGTCGATAAAGAACGGGCCATGCGTCGGCGACGCCTGAAGAAACTGTGGTACCGTCTGCGGGAACTGCAACAACAAAAGCTCTCGCGTGACCAACTCCTGATCAAGCTGGGTGCCGCCAAGAAAGAGGCGGGGCAGAGCTTACTATCTGGTCGACATTCAGTTACCCGATAAAGATCAGGACGTCACGGCGCAGACGTTCACCTTTTCCCTGAAGCGCAAGAAACTGCGCCTGGTGCGACGGCGTGAAGGGCGCTATCTCTTACGCTCCAATCTCGTGGCCGAAGAGCCGGCGAAACTGTGGCGGCACTACATTCAATTGACCGAAATCGAACAGGCGTTCAAAGAGCTGAAAAGCGACCTATCGATACGCCCGATTTATCATCAAAAAGATTCGCGCATCGAAGCGCATATCTTCGTGGCCTTCCATGCCTATTGTCTGCAGGTCACCTTGAAGCAACGGCTTCGGGCGTTGGCACCGGGGCTGACACCGAAAGCGGTCTTGGAGAAATTCGCCGCCCTGCAAATGGTCGATGTCCATCTGCCGACCACCGACGGGCGCTATCTGGTCTTGCCGCGTTATACGCAGCCCGACAAAGACCAGCAGATCTTGTTGTCGCAATTAAAACTGGAGTTGCCTGATCAACCACCGCCAAAGATCTACTCGCAGGCGCTGGCGTGCCAACGCATAGCCTACTGACTGTTGTAGTGAAGACCTTTGAATTTCAGCAACCGAAATTCAATAGGTTACATCGTTTTTGGGGCTGAGTTGCTGAAGTCGGGATAGGCCTCGATGGTCTTGGGCTGCAGCCCCTTGAGTTTGAGATGTTGCAGCTGCTTTTGGTAATCACGCTTGAAGTTTGATTCGGCTGATGATGTCATGGTTTAGTAACCTCATGATCCGTGGTTGGATATCCCCTCTTAGTGAGGGGGCGAGGTTACATTCTATGTCTATTCAGGAAAGGGTGATGGATCGAGCTACTTTTCTCCGCGTAGCGGCTTCGTCGTGCGTCCACGAGGGCGCCTTATCAGCACGGTGCAAGTCCGTGTCGGAGAAAGCCACAGCTCCGTAGCCAAAGGTAATTGCGTCGCCGTGAGGCGGGGTGGAGAGCAACCGGCGGCGAAAGATTGGTCTGCAGGATGACGAACTCGATTCGGCGGCATGTGACGGCGAGCCTTCGACTAAGTGGCGAAGCCTGAAAATCACTGACCACGCTGACGTGGTAGCTAAAGCGATGGTCGGGTACATGCTGTGGTTGGAGGTGGAACGATCGGAAGGTAAGGCGAATTAAGTGGGGAGACCTGGGTGCCGGGGTGACGGTGTCCAGGAGTCAGAGCCCTCATAATACTGCACGGTGCAGGATGCCCGAGCTATGGAACTCATAGGCCCTTAGGGCGTTCCTAAAACAAACATGTTGGTAATACATCTGTTTACTCATGCCGCTAACGCAAGCGTTTCAAAGGTACGGCGCAACTCACGTTGGAGGTTGTCATAGTGCTGATCAATCGGATGGACATTTTTCGGAGGTCGACCGACATGAGGTTTAACCAGACCGGCCAGTACCGGTTTGATTACCTTTTCACGCAGGATTAACATCCCGGCCAGAATCCGGATGCCTGCTGGTGGAACATGGTATCGTCGTGACTTGTCAATCCGTTCGACCAGTTGCTTGCCGCGCAATTTCGACAAGTCATAGCTGGCCTGACGTGATGTGTATATAACCTCGCTGGCTGGCAGCAAATCAACCACCTTGGCTGCAAGCTCGGCCGCTGTAAAGCCACCGGGTTTGGGTGCCAGCGCCAGGAGCGCCTCACTCACTGTCCGAATGCGGGGCTTTTGCAGGTCTACGCCAGCCAAGCGCCGCTTTCCTCGTTGCGAAGGTTCCAGGAGTTCATCCAGCCTACCATCAGGCAAGTAGCTACGGTGGGCGGCCTGAACGACATTGAGAAAATCGATCACCATTCGCTGAAGTTCGACCAGCATGATCGGAAGTTTCTCCACTGTCTTGCCGCAGCGCAGCCCTTTGATATTATGCACAATGGCTTCGATGCGCAGCACCCGAGCCCCTTTGTCATAGAGTTTGAGGGTCAATGGCCCAAAATGCACCTTAAACACCGTCAGATCATAGGCCGATTGGTCCAAGGCTCGGACCATGCGCAAGGCTTGTTTGCCCTGACGGTGGTGAGGTCTGTGCTTATAACCGAAAATCGTTTGCAGCTTGGGGATGTCCAGATAGCGCCGGGTTCGATCAATAAGTCCTTGAAACACACTGTCCAACGCGGTCCCTCGGATAAAGAGAAGGTTGCGACTGTACTCGATCTGGTAGGCCGAGTAACGGTAGGTGAAACCAGAGCGCTTTTGCTCCTCTGTATCCAGCGCAAAGCACAGACAGCTCGAATAAGCCCAACGGTCACAGACCTCGGTCAATCGCCCTATGGCGTGCTCATCGCACAAGGTGTCTGCGAGTCGATCCAGGGCCTGGAATGAACCACCCACAAAACAGTTACCCTCCTTCATCGCGGAGATAGTCTGTTTGCGGGCCTGACGTTCAACCCATTCGTGACCATTGAGCATAACCTGTAACCCAAATGGGGGGTGTCCACTCATCTTGAGGGTCATGTGGCCCCAGTCGGGATCGATCAGATGAAAGTGATAGTGGTTCACATAAGGCCAAGGTGTTTTGCGCACCAGGTGGGGGACACCTTTCGGATTGTGCTTGACCTCCCATACCAAGCCTGGTGCTTTGGCCACCAGGATGAGAAAGAGCCCTTGGTAGTCGGGATTCGATGGCAGGTACTGCTCCGCCAGTTCATGTTTGCGTTCACCCGGTACACAGTGGATGAGGGGTATACCCTCCTTTTTGGCCCAGCCGTGCACTCGGCGGCTGAAGCGACCAGCCATACGCTGTAAATGAACCTGATCCAAGGTGGCATCTGACCCCGTGAGTTGACGCCACCAAGTACGAAAACCGCCCCCTTGTTGCCCGAGAGGGAAATAACCATTGAGGACGATGCGATCGATGCAATCATAGCGGCCTTCGAGCAACTCGTCATAATAAGTGGAAAAGTCGTCTAAATTTTGCATGGCAGACTGGCCTACATGATATTGTTTATTATCGGTTGTGCTCCGCAGGAGAACCACTTTTTCCGAACGCAGTGATGGAAAAAGCGTAGTACCTTACTCCTGAAATCTTAAACAAGAATACAAAGAAATATTCATGCGGTATCAGCACACAGAGCCGGTAGAACAATATATTCACGAATTTTAAGTGATGCAGCCAAGACGCGGCGACCCAGCTTGGTCAGGTAGTATTTATATCGGCGCCCCACTTTCTTGATCAGCCCATGGGTACGTAACCGCTTGAGCAGATAAGATGATTGACTGGAAGAGAGTTGGGGCATATAGGCCCGTACGTCAGCGGCACGAAATCCGCTGATGGACCATTCGCCACGCCCGAGTGTGAGGAAGAGTTGATGGTCCTGTTGCTGAAACAGGTTGAATCCACGGAATGAGCGTTTATTGTCCTTCGCGGGCCCTGACAGCTTATCGAGGTCCTTGAGCCCTGCATCAGGATCATCGATCTCTGACATATAGGCGAGATAGCGGTCATTGGCGGCGCGCATCAGCTTGCGCAGATCCGCCAGGCTATAGAAGCTTTTGCGCAGCGGGGCCAGTTTCCACTGTTGCCAGCCGTCACGTTGTTCCACCCAACGGTGGATTTTAAAGAAGGAGGCATCATTGGTGGTGCATTCCACTCGGGCCATGATGCCGGCTTTATCGTAGAGTTTTAGGCTGGCCGGCCCCATCTGGTGGCGGATGCGTGTACCCTGAATGCGGGTGCTGAAATCATTGCCCACTTCGCCCTGATAGGCGGTGGTCAGTTTACGGCCGAGGAAGGTGGCGACGTTATCCGCCTTAACGGCCTGTACGGCGGTGCGGACAATGGCCTCATAGAGTGGTTGAAACTCGGCCTGTTGGTGGAAGACGATATCGGTGGCAAACTCCACCTGCATGAAGCTCCAATGGTAACCGGAGCGGAAACGTTGATGGATCGGGCAGAATTGCTTGGCCCATCGATCCAGTCGGTGGTGGAGTTGTTTGGCGTCCAACCGGTCGGCCATTGTCTGGGCGCGTTTAGGATCGTCGATGGATAAGAAAGCATTGTCCGCCATGGTGAAAGGAATGCTGGCTTTAACCAACCGCTGGGCCAGCCAGTTGTGACCGTTGAAATAAACTTGCAGGCGAAACGGTGACCAAGTGGGCACGCGGACGTAACAGAGCCCGAAGGCCTTGTCGATGAAATAGAAGTAGTAATGGAGGCATTTACCTGAGATGGTTTTTAGGGTGGTATGGCCCTTTTGCTTATCATGCCAGGGGCGATAAGCCGTACAGGATTCCATGGCGGAGAAGATATGCACCAGGCCTGGATGATCGCCCCGTTCTTCAAGGATGGTCTTGATCCGGTCTTCCTTGCGAAAGGCTTTGTGACGGCGGATAAACTCGATCTCCAGGCCAGCTTTGGCAGCAAGCTGTTCGGCATGGCGACGTAACTCGTCCCGTAGCGGTTCCGCCCAGCGGGGATAATCGAACAGTCGGATCTTGTGGTAACTGAGGTAGCCCGCCATAGCCCCCGCATAACCGATATCAGGGAGGGTGCCGGTGATGACAACACGATCGAAGCAGGAGAGTACACCTGCGATCTTATCCTGGTGTCGCTCAATGAAGGGACTCATGATGGCTATCCATTGTTTGGGATACTGAGGATAAGGATAGGTGATGCAACGAATTTTGGTTCCGGCTATGCCGGGTTAGGGTGGCACCGCCGGGAAACCAGGCGGCAAACAGAGAACACAAACCGGTTCCTAAGGTTCGGTGACAGCAGGTGTCGGAAAAGCGCGGAGAGCAAACCCGTGCCGAGGGAAGGAGGGCAGGAAGGTAGATACGAGAGCTTCAGAACGATGCAGCAAAAGGAACTGACAGACGCTATAGTGCAGGCAACTGCTAGACCAGAGTCAGACCCGGAGGATCCACGCTTCGTGGACATGGGTATCCGCATCGGTGTGGACGGAACGTATGTTGGCGGCCCTGGGTAACGGGGTTCGAGGAGGCAAATGGCATAGTTTGATCGATAAGGTCTATGCACTGCCGACACTGCGGTCTGGCTTGGCTACGGGTGGCCGCCAACCACGGCGCGGCGGGTATAGACCGCATGAGTATTGAGTGCTTTGAGGCCAATGCCGAACACTACCTGGCGGAGCTGGCGCAGGTGCTGCGTGAAGGCAGTTACCAGCCATTACCGGTCAGGCGTGTTCATATTCCCAAGGGGAAAGGTAAAACCCGACCGCTGGGGATCGCGACGGTGAAAGACCGTATCGTACAGGCGGCCTTAAAGCTGGTGTTGGAACCGATCTTTGAAAAGGAATTTCTGCCGGTGAGCTTTGGCTTTCGGCCCCGACGCAGTACCAAGGATGCGCTGCGGGTGGTGGATCAGGCGCTGAAGGACGGCTACACCTGGGTGGTGGATGCCGACCTACAGAGCTATTTTGATACCATCCCAAAGCAACCCTTGCTGGCCTTGGTCAAAGAGAAGGTCAGTGATGGCGGGGTACTGGCATTACTTCAGCGGTTTCTCGACCAGGATGTCATGGATGGGATGAAGCGCTGGACCCCAGTGGCGGGAACCGCACAGGGTTCGGTCATTAGTCCGTTGTTGGCCAATTTGTATCTGCATGGACTGGACGAGGTTATCAGTGAAGCAGGCTGTCAGTATGCCCGTTTTGCTGATGATTTTGTGGCACTGTGTCGCACGCGACAGGAAGCCGAGGCCACACTGGCCAAGATCCAGGCATGGGTAGAGCAGCATGGCTTGCAGCTACATCCAGACAAGACCCGACTGGGTAACTGCATGGAAAAAGGACAGGGGTTCGAATTTCTGGGTTATCGATTCGAGGCCGGTCGTCGCTGGGTTCGCCCGAAAAGCCGTAAGGCGCTTCGGGATAAGATCCGCGAGAAGACCGGTCGCACGCGCAGTGGTAGCCTGGAGACCATCATCAAGGAACTCAATCCGATACTCAGGGGCTGGTTTGTTTACTTCAAGCAAGCCCATCGAACAACGTTTCGCGACGTGGATGGATTTGTCCGACGACGGTTGAGAGCAATCATGCGCAAGCGGGAGAAACGGCCTGGCTTCGGCCGGACCACACGCGATCATCGCCGTTGGCCCAATGCCTTCTTCGCTGAGCAGGGGCTTTTCACCTTACATGAAGCCTATGTTCTGGCGAGCCAATCCCGATGAGGAAACTACCGACTGGAGAGCTGTGTGCGGGAGAACCGCATGCACAGTTCGGAGGGCGGGGAGGACTTGTGTCCTTCCCGACCCCTATCAACAAACCAGGTAGAGATAGCGGGTCGCCTGGTCAAAGCGTTTAAGCTTGGTTGCTGTGTAATAACCGACCATAGACGCAAAGTGGTTCAGATTACTCAGTGACAGATTCAGCTGCTGAATGAGTTCATCGATGTCATTGATTAACAGATCGATACGACGATGGGCCTTCAGTTCTTTCTCCAGCTCAGTTGTAGAGAAGCTTTTCGCCGATTTGCGGATCACAGTCAGCGTGTTGGGTACTTCACTGCCGAGCAAATTGTCCAGACTGGCAGCCAGAGGCTTTGAGATTGGTTTTAAAACAATCTGGCTGACCCTCTCCCGCTCAGCGTGAATGGTTGTACTTATGATTCGTTGGAGCACATAGTATTTGGGAATGGCGATGCGATTCAGAGCAAGGTAATCAATGCAGTCATCCAAGAGATAGCGAGCTTCAATACTCGCGCTGGCGGTCTTGGCAGCGTGTTCCATCAAGCCTGGCAAGTAAGCTTGATCGTAACTCCCGTAGTTGACCAGTTCGAAGGTTCGTTGATATAGGCGAGAGCGTTGGGACCTGGTCAAATTATGCCGTTTAATCTTAATGCCGGGATAAAACTCGTTCGCGATAAACCGTAAGTCATCACTGATTTCAGCATAGCCGAAGTTCAACACTACGGGTTTTAGTCTGAAATAGCCCAACAGCAACACGAAGTAGATACGGCTATAACGATCACGTATCGAGTAGAAGACATCCATTTTCCGGGTCGTTCAAAGAGAAATAGAACCTTTTTTTCTACGGTGAGTTTTGGTGGACCGAATAGATCCTGAATCTCAGAATCCAGAAGAATGGTCAAGCGCTTTGTTCTCAGGCTCATCTCGGTACCTAAACGCCTGATCATATCTTGAATTGGCCAGATTCTAGCCAATCTGGAGGGTTTGTTAAAAGTAAGGCACCTCTGGCGGCCTTGGTATCACTGGGCTACAGCGCCTTATGCGACATTTCGCGGGGATGTCCCTAGTACCCCATTTACAGACCAACCGGCCGTCTTTCACCAAGCAAGCAGAAGTGTTCATGCTTCCCCCTGTTGGATCAATCGACTAAGCGCCAAAAGGGAGGCGGTGTGAAAATAGCTCCGCCCAGTGGCGATGCTCACGAACGGATCTGCCGCTGAAACGCTTGTCCAGGCGGTAGGAAGGGATTTCAGCTGTCCCTGAGCATCAGAGAAATAGACCCTGTCTTCGCCCCAGGTCTGGCGGTGATCGAGCAGCTCGAAATGCTGACCAAAGAGTGGATGAAACTGATGGGTTACCTCGAAGGTTCGTTGCGCACGGTCCGTTGACCGGGCAGTTGACGATGTTTTCTCATCCCTTCATTGAGCGACTTATCGGAACTATTCGCCGTGAATATCTTGACCTTACACTCTTCTGGAATGCCGGCGACCTGATGAAAAAGTTGGTGGACTTCCAAACGTATTACAACCGTCATCGAACGCACAGTTCACTCGGCGGCGACACTCCGGCAGAATTTGTTGGAGATACTCACAAAGTGCAAACCACGTTGAATAACTTTCGTTGGCAGACTCACTGTCGAAGACTTTATCAGCTCCCCATCGCGGCCTGAGTATCTATTCGCCAGGGACAGGTGCACCAGCCCGTCGACACCCTGACCCTGTATGTGGGGCGCCAGCGGCTGGAACCGCTGATCGACCAGGTGATCGCCCTCCGACCGGGAAGGGTGATTTTCAATCCGGGCACGGAATCACAGGAGCTGATGCACAGGATCGGGCAGGCGGGTATCCAGTGGCTCGACGCCTGCACCCTGGGGCTGTTGCGTATCGGCACCTTATGAGCTTAGTGGTTCAATCGCGAATCACTATTTCAACACGACGATTCTTTAAACGTCCAGCATCCGTGTTATTGCCGGCGATTGGCCGTGCCTCTCCATAGCCATAGGTGTTTATCCTTGTAGGATCGACATTGGCCCGGATAAGCGCACTCTTTACCGCCATGGCACGACGCTCGGAAAGATCTTGATTATAGGCATCGGTGCCTACACTATCGGTATGCCCCTCAATCAATACGGTCTTTTTCGGGTATTCAGCGAGAAAGTTTGCTAGTCGATCAATTGTGCTCATGGCGCCAGGCTGCAAATCAGCCTTTCCGGTGGAAAAAAGCACGTCTCCCAACGTCATCACCATGCCACGCGCAGTTTTAACTGCCTGTAACTCTTTCAGCTCCTTTTCCAATGCCTCGACCTTCGCCTGCTCATGCGTAATCTCCATATCTCTTGCCTTCAAGCGTTCAACATCCTTTATCTGACTCAACTCCTCAAGCCTGGCTTTGGCCACTTTTCGCTCGGCAACCGCCATGGCTGTTTCGGTGCGGGTTTTTCCCACATAGGCCAACGAGGTCATTTGCTCATCAGATTTTGCTGCTGCCGCGAGGCTTAGCACCTGTTGCGCCCTTTCCAGCTCGGTCGGTGCATATTTGAGTACGTTCTCATCCTGCTTTGCTCTACTATATATATCTTCTGCTTCCACTAAAGCCTGGTTTTTCTGCATGCTGCTGCAACCTGAAACCAGCGTAGCCGTCATAGCCAGCGCCCAAAACATTCTTAACGTTAATACTCTCATGGATCTCCCCCTTGTTATTCGTTGTATAATAATCAATAACCCCTGGCACGCTTAATCTCGTCACGTAGAATCTTGATACTATCTTCCAACTCGCGTACGGCCGCCTGTACCTGGGCCTTGTCAGCAAGCGCCTGAGCGAGATCGGCATCTGCCTGGGCCTCTTCAGCAAGCCGCTTGGCTTCAACATAGTTCTCCTTGAGCATGGCCTGTTCCGCCCGTTTCAACTTCTGTCTTGCCCGGTCCATGGCAACAGGCGCATATTGATTGGCATCCTTGCTTTCAGCGCTCACCAAGGCCGTATTTGCAGCGGACAATTCGGCGACAGGTTCGGGGGTACTGCTACATCCAGCCACACAGACCGTCAGAATAGTTACCAGCACAGACCTTTCTAGCCATCGTTGCTGGATCATGGTTTTTTTCATCATTAATAACCCCTCCAAAACAGATTCGTGATTGATGCCAACAGGCAGATTATAGTATTTAAATGCGTGACATAAGGAGAATTATTGGCTTCGCCATGGTGTGCGTCAAGCTATATAAGTCCCATCCCAAATTGATAAGGTAACTGTCACCCCTCTACACCTTCAGGGTAAAGAGCCAATCCTCCAGCCTGAAGGTAGATTGCATGAGTAAAACCACTCCTTGTGACGGAAGTCGCAGTTGTGCATCACGATCGTGTATATCAGGCTGTTGAGACCTTTTTTACTGGACCCTATAGCAAAAGTAACCCGATTTGAATCTATCTGTAACTGCGACAAATAAATTCAAATGTTATCGAACCTGGCACCATTCCTTCAGCCATGAGATGTCGTTATTTTCGCCGACAATATCCTTTGGGAAGCCCTGCCCTTTACCCATAAAAAGACATATAAGAACATCAGTCATAAGGGTATAGCTACAATATGATGTAGTGGCTCAACATGCAGCGCCATACTGATTGATTTTTCCCCAAAACTGTTCCCAACGATTAGACCGCTCCAGGGTTCGCGGACTCAGGATGATGGAGGCACCTTTCTCATTCCACTTCATACCCGATTGGCATAAGCGTTGTTTGACAATCATTTTACAAGCCGCTTCGGTAACACCCGAGCCTATCGGCAAGGCCTGCTTAACCAGTGAATAATACCGCATTCTGGCTTTCTGATGAGTGAAATAGGTAACAGCCTTTTGGAGCTTCTCACGGTTGCTTGTGGATAATTTCCCCACTAACTTTTCTTCGAGCTCTTTCAGTATCCGTCCCGCCGCCCCCTTGAGATGCTTGAGTTTGTGGCACCGTTCGTCCAACCACTGCTTTTTGCGGGCAGCATCGCGCTTGCCCGGGAACAGCGCCTCACCGGCTTGCGCCAGATATTCGGTCGCATGCCAGAAATCGGTCACCTGGATCGAGGTATGTTGGTTCAAAAATGACCCGTTATCCGTCGCACCATCCGCCAAGCCGATATACCGGGCGTCGGGATAGAGTTGCTTGGTGTGGGCGATTTCCTGGCGCAGGCGCTCCAGAAAACTGGCCTTGCCGTATTCGGGGGTGGCGCCGATATAGGTCGTATGCAATCGCTCACCGGCACTGTCATAGAGCGCCACGGTGCCCACCATGGCGATGCGGTAGCCTTGTTCTCGGAGGTAGATCGTGGTGCCGTCCAGGCCGATACTGACCGTGGCCACCGGTGAGTCCAGGGGCGGTGTCGCATAGTGCCACTGTTCTTCTTTTGCTTGCGCCAGCGCACCCACCGTCTCTGTGACCTTCTGGATATAACCGCGCGACAGCGCCCGGCCATGGTTGCTTTGCAGATCCGTTTTCACCTCATCGACGCTGAGCTTCGAGTATTTATGCGACAGCAACTTCGCCAGTTTCGGGGTCGCCCCTTGAATGATCCGGGCATCGCGTTCCAAGGGACAAAAGGTCGCCCCACCCTGGGGGCTTTGGTAGACATGGCGTTTGACCCGCGTCTCACCGTAGGGGGTCTGGTAAGGTTTTTCCACCTGCCCTTTGCTCGTCAGTTTGGTGCTGCCCATTTGGATGGGACTGCCGTCGGTATCAAAGCACTTTAAGAGCTCACCGGTGGCCAAGGTACCCGCTTCGTTCAGGGCTTGCTCAATGTGTCCCTCTCCCTCCAGCATGGAGCGTGTGAACGGGAGCGTTATTTCGATAACCAGGGTATCCTCTGTGCAAGAGGTAATTTTGGCAGTCATTTGCGTTCACTTTCTTAAGGTAATTTCGAGAAAGTGTATCATGCCAATTGATAAATCGGTAGAATTATTACATCATGTTGTAGCTACACCCGTAAAATAAACCAGCCATCCTTTTCCAGCTCACGTAGCACCTTCAGACAACCGGTTGCTTGGTGATTGCCCTTGGGATCAAAGAAGCCAAAATGATCACAGAGTTCTTTTGAAAGCTCGGTTCTGCTCGTATTATCTATCTGCTCCAAATGGCTTTGAATTTGATCGATTGCTTCCGGCTGAGACAGTGTGTTCTTTATCTGGTTTTGTTTGTTCATGTGGCCACTGTACGTGGCAAGTATGTTCAGGTCCAGTGGTATTTATGGGCAAAGGGCAGGTCTAGGGAGTGAATGCATTGAATGCATTGAATGCAAATGGATGCTCTATTACTGTTGTCCCTCCATATCATTCGTACTATTTTGATGTTCGCAGCACTTTTCAGAAGCGACATCATTTTTTAATTTTAGGTCATTGTTGGCGCCGAATAGCCTTGGCATAGAGGGGGTAGAGCCGAACTCCGAACAAGGGCTCGAGTCATCATTTAATGAGCTTGGTAGGTTAGTATGTACAAGTTCTCAGGCGTGATGCTTGCGGCAAGTTTCTCGTGATGCCTGACTGTATCGTGACAATTGTCCTGTGCGCGGAGTGGTAGATAGTTCCATCATTATTACAGCAGGACTCAGGGATGAGATGGTTTTTATGGTAAAAAAATAACCTGTCAATGGTGAATATTTCACCATATAAAAGCGAAATATCCAGTTGGAACTTCAATCAGCAATAGCAGATACGCCAGTGGAATTGCTAAACGGTGCCCGTCAGACTGGGAATCTTACTTGAAGACGCCGCAGGTCGTCTGGTGGGTCTGGAGGTCAAAGCCTATGCAACGGTGCTGCGAAAAGACTTCTCCAGATTGGAGGATACCGGTAAAAAGTTCGTGCGGGGAATCGTGCTGTACACGGTGGAGCAGTCTGTATCATTTGAAGAGAACTACTTGGTATTGCCGGTCAGTGCGATGTGGCGAATAACGAGGTAATCGACAAACGTGGCAGTGCAGGAGGATCTGAAGAACAGACTCGAGCAGAGCGACGGGCCTAACCTGTCTTATTCTCCAACGCAATGATGCGCGGCAGATTTTCCTGGTCGCGCGCGTAAATCTTACACGCAGCTTCATACGATGCCGTGGTTTTGGTACAGACCAAAGTGAACGGGCTGCCGCGGCGTTCTGTTACATGGGTGAGGTCGCAGCGGTTTCCGTCAATGATTTGATGCAGGTATTGGCGACGTTTTTTGGCGCGTGGGAATCGGCCTTGCTTCTGGTACGGATTGGCCAGGAACGCACTCAGCGTGCTGCAATTAGGTGACGTGGTCCATCGAATCTTGACATTGTGCTGTGCGTGCAGAGTTGTAAAGTATATCTTAACGGTAGACATTTATACCCATGACCAAGAGCTTTCAACGTAAAGGTGTTAAGAAGTTTTTCGAGACCGGATCGAAAGCCGGAATCCATTCGGCGCATGCGCAAAGACTCTCCCGCCAGCTGAAGGCACTCGATAGAGCTCAACAACCGGAAGATATGAACATCCCAGGGTGTGAGATGCATAGCCTGAAAGGTGATCTGGCAGGTCACTGCTCAGCTATCAGCAGGCCGGCTTATATGAATCGGTTGCTCGGTTATGATCAGACATAATGGATGTCCTGTCTCTGCTCGCACCTTGAGGGCCTTGTTCATCAATGGGTAACCTTCCTCGATGGCATCGTGCAATGCGAACGGAATTGCAATGCTGGAAAACTCCTCTCTGTGAACCATTCGGGTCAGTCCCTGTTCGAGCGGAAGTAGTTTGAAAACATACTCACCAAAAAAGATGCCTTTGATACCTCCGCACCAGATTAACTCCCGGTAGGGCGATAGGCGCATGACTACTGGATAGATCTCGACCTGATCTCCATTGGGTTTTGAATCCTAACTGCCAGTTGTTGGCCAATCATCAACGCTCCATTGACTCTCACGGGGTAGGGATTCCACTGCGGGTAGTGTGCATTATCGATCAGGATGCACCGATAGCGCTGATTATCATACAGATAGATCAATCTCCAGGTGCAAACAGATACATACCTGGCACTGAGAAAGAAATTTATCCGGTGAATACTCTTGGCTGGACAGGATGGCGCCATCTCACATTGATAATAGACAGAGATATATTCATGCCGGGCTGGGTGAATTGAGTAACATGTTTCAGCAATCAGGGTGCAAAGCAAGGTGAATAATTGTTTATTTCTGTGGAATTTTGCAAAAAGGGTTTTTATCTCCTAATGTTCCTCTCTAGTGCACTCAAGCAGATTTGTGAAAGGCCCGCCGCCTGGCTAACGGGCTTAGCATACGTAAGCTGCGTGTAAACGACGAGCAGTCACAGGTAAGCTTTTTTGTTAACGATTTGCTAACGAATCGTTACTGATTCTAATTCATCTACCTCATCCAAGGATCTGCCCCAGACGTATGCAACTCGTTTCCATGGAAACAACGAGCCCCATACCACCCCATCGATCTCCAAGTCCGGCAGTACAGCCTCCTGCGCCGGCAGTACCGGGAGATGGAGGCGGATTCGAGACCGATGTCTTTATCAGTTACGCCCACATCGATAATGCACCGCTGGTGCCGGGAGAGGAAGGTTGGATCAGTAATCTCCACCATGCCCTGGCGGCTCGCCTGCCTCAATTAATCGGTGGCGAGGTGCGGATCTGGCGCGATCCGAAGCTCGACGGCAACGATTACATCGGCGATACCCTGGTGGATCGGCTCGCCAGGACCGCGGTGATGATCGCGGTGTTCTCACCACGCTACATTTGTTCCGCATCCTGCCGGCTCGAGATAGAGACCTTCAACCGCTGCTGCACAGAGACCGAATCTGCGCAACGACACAATAAATCAAGGGTCTTCAAGGTCATCAAGACCCCGGTTGCTTACGAACAGCAACCGCCCGAGTTACAGGATTTGCTGGGCTATGAGTTTTTCGTGCTCGATCCCGATGCTCAGCGACCCCGGGAGTTACGCCAGGATTTCGGCGCCCACAAGGACCAGCGCTATTGGGATAGACTCGAAGACCTGGCCTACGAGGTGGCCGAGTTGGTCAGCGACCTGCGATCGACGGCGACGACACCGGCGGTCGCCATCGACAAGGCCCCGGTTTATCTGGCCGCCACCAGCTCGGATCTCGCCGATGAATACGACGTGGTTCGCCGGGAACTGCAACAGCGTGGTCACCCCGTATTTCCGGATCGGCCATTGCCGACCATCGCCAGCGAGGTTGAGAAGGTCGTCTCGGACTATTTGGCGCGCAGCCGCATGGCGGTTCATCTGATCGGCAATCGTTATGGGCTGGTCCCTGAGGGTACGGAGCACTCGCTGATCGAATTACAAAACGATTTGGCGGCCGCAAGCGCACGCACAACCGGGTGTCAACGGTTGATCTGGCTGCCGCCTGAACTGAAACCCGAAGACGCGCGGCAGCGCGCCTTCATTCATCGCCTGGAAACCGACAACACGGCCCAGGCCAATGCGGATCTGCTGCGCACGGAACTCGGCGAACTCAAGCGGGTGGTGCTCAATCATGTGGAGTCGAAGGCCGCGCCGGAGATCGGCGGCGCCGTTCCCAGAGAAGTGTATCTACTCTACGCCGCCGAAGATTTCGATGCTGCAGCCCCCCTTGAGGATGCCCTGTTCGAGGCCGGATGCGAGTTACTGACGCCCCTGATCGATACCGAGGGCCACGCAGACCTGGATGAGCACCAGGCCAACCTCGGCGATTGCGAGGCTGTCCTGGTGTTTCAGGCCAATTCCCCGGAGCAATGGCTGCGCGAGCGCCTGCGGGAACTGGAGCAAATCCCGGCCGAGAAACCCCGTGCGGTCTATCTCGCTGCTCCCCCGACCCCCAGGAAACAACGCTTACGCACCCACAAAGCGCTGGTCATCAAACAATTCGGCGCCTTCGAGCCCAGGGACCTGGCTCCCTTCTTCGCTGAACTGCGCCGCGCCACCGAAGGATTTTGTTAATGATCAATGGGCCTGACCCGAGCAATCCCTTTCCGGGTCTGCGCTATTTCACCGGTGCAGACAGTGCGCTCTTCTTCGGCCGTGACGGACAGATCGGCGAGGTCCTGCGGCGTTTGCGCCGTCACCGTTTCCTGGCCGTTATCGGTGCATCCGGCAGCGGCAAGTCGTCGTTGATCCGGGCCGGCGTCATCCCCAGCCTGACCGAGCGTCAGCACGCCCAAGCCGGCGGGCCCGACTGGCGCACAGCAATCATGACGCCAGGCAATGCCCCCATCGCCAACCTGGCAAGGGCGCTGGCCGAGTCGGACGCCTTGGGGCCGACCGATCTGGATCCGGCCCTGCGCCAAAGCATGCTGGAGGCCACCTTGCGCCGCGGCACCCTGGGCCTCATCCAAGCCGTACAACAGGCCCGCGTCGGCGGCAACTTACTGCTCCTGGTGGACCAATTCGAGGAGTTGTTCCGGATGCATCCCCAGGCCGATGAATCCGAGGACCAGGCTGACGCCTTTGTGCGTCTGATCCTGGAGGCCAGCGCCCAGCGGGAAGTCCCCATCTATGTCCTGCTCACCATGCGTTTGGACTATCTGGGCGACTGTATACGAATCCAGGGTCTAACGGAGGCCATCAACCGAGGCCAATACCTGATCCCGAACCTGAACAGAGAACAGCGACGCGAGGTCATCGCCGGCCCCATCGCCCTGCGGGGTGCGCGAATCACCCCGCCCCTGTTGCACCGGCTGCTCAACGATGTCGGCGAGGACGCCAGCCAGCTCACCACCTTGCAGCACGCCTTGATGCGCACCTGGGACTATTGGCAAGCCCATCGGTCCGGCGACGAGTCCCTGGACCTCAGCCATTACGAGGCCATAGGCACGTTGGAACATGCCCTGGAACAGCATGCCGACGATGCCTGGGCTGAACTGGCCGACAGGCAGCGCCAGAGCATTGCCGAGACCATCTTCAAGCGGCTCACTGAGAAAGGCGCGGACCGACGCGAGGTCCGCCACCCAGCGACCCTCGGCGACCTCTGTGCCATCACCGAGCAGAGTACCGAGGCGATCCTCCCGGTGCTAGAGATCTTCCGGCGTCAGGACCGCTGTTTCCTGCTTCCCGGTCTCGAAACGCCACTGGAAGAGGAAAGCGTGCTCGATATCGCCCACGAGAGTCTGATCCGCGTCTGGTGGCAATTACGGATATGGGCCGATGAAGAGGCCCAGTCCGCCGCAGAGTACCTGCGCCTGGTGGAGCGCATGGCCCGTTATCGCGCCGGCCAGGACAGTCAATTGCAGAATCCGGCCCTGCGCTTGGCCCTGGACTGGCGGGAACGATACCGTCCCAACCAGGCCTGGGCGAACAGATACGACCGGCGTTTCGCTGATGCCATGGTATTTCTCGACGAGAGCGAGGCGGCGCACCATCGCGCTGAAGCCGAAAAGGATGCGGCCCGGCAACGCGAGTTGGAGCAAGCCCGGGCCCTGGCGGTGGAGCAGGAGCGCCGCTACCAGGAACAGCGCCGTGCGACCCGGCGCCTGCGGCGCCTGGCCCTGGCCCTGCTCGCTGTGTTCGCCCTGGCCGTGTTCGCCGCCATCGACGCCTGGCGATCGAGCCAGCGAGCCGCCTACGAAGCCCGCCAGTCAACGGCTAGAAGCCAGGCCATGGCCGCGGTCAACAATCTCGATGTGGACCCGCAGCGCAGCCTGTTGCTCGCCTTGCAGGCGGCGTCCACCACCTACCAGGTGGACGGTCAAATCATGCCGGTAGCATTCAGCACGCTCAATCGCGCCATCCAGGCCGTAGCGGCCCGTCCGGTGCTGAACGGCCACGAGCGCGGCCTGTTGGCCCTCGCCTTCACTGCCGGCCCAGGGGGGCTGGTCAGCACCGGACGGGATGATCGGATACTGTTGTGGGACATCGTCAAGCGCAAAGCCCGGAATCTGGTGCCGCAGAGCGCTGCCGGACTAACGGCCTTCGCGGTCAGCGCCGACAGGACCCGACTTGCGGTCGCAGGGCAGGACGGGAATGTGCAACTCTGGTCCGATGCCGGGTGGACCCGGGCTCAGATCCTGCCCGGTGCGGCAGGCCGTGTTTCGGCGCTGGCCTTCAGCCCGGACGGGCGGATCCTAGCGGCGGCCAATGGGGAAGGCAGAATTCTGCTGTGGGATTCCGATACCCGGGTACAAACGCGTCTGCTCGAGGGCCATCAGGGTAGGGTGTCGGTACTTGCCTTCCGACCCGATGGTCAACGGCTCGCATCCGCCGGCTGGGACGGCAGAGTACGCCTCTGGGACCCCGACCCGGGCAGACTGGTGCAGGTCCTGGAGGGACATTCCGCGCAACTGAGCGCCCTGCGTTACAGCCCGGACGGGAAGCGTCTGGCGAGTGCGGATTGGGAATCCCGCGTGCTGCTTTGGGACGGTGCGAACGGCGATCTCGTGGCCCGGATCGAAGGCCATTCAGACGCGGTACTGAGCCTGGCCTTCAGCCCAAACAGCCGCTGGCTCGCCAGCGGCGGACGCGACACCCGGGTGTTATTGTCCAAGGCCGCGAACGGTCAACCGGGTCCCACCCTGGCCTATCATACGGGTGCGATCACCGCCCTCGATTTCGATCCTTTCGGTTCCCGTCTGGCCAGCGCCGACGCAGACGGACAGATCTACCTGTGGGACCCCGAGACCGGGCGCCGCACCGGGGCCTTGTCTGGACACGCCGCCTGGGTCGACGCTATCGCCTTCAGCCCGGATGGTCGGCTACTGGCCAGTGGCGGTGACGACGGCAGCATCATCCTGTGGCGCCTGGATACCACAAACCAAGACCCGCACACCCTTGCCGGCTTCGAGCCCTGGCAAGCGGGTTTTGCGATCGATCCCGACGGCACGCGTATCGCCTATCTGTCTGGTGGTGAAGTCAAGATCATTGATCCCGCCAGCAGCCGGCTGCTGCGCAACCTCAGCGGCGTCGCCCCGGGCAGCTATCGGCTTGCCTTCAGCACGGACGGCAAACGCGTCGCCACCGTGGCGGATGACCGCCAAGCACAAATATTCTTACTGAAGACGCGGGAGTTGATCGACCAGGCCCTCGAACTCGCCCCAGAGCAATGCCGCTCCTTCCCGCTCACCGAAGCCTGCCCGGCCGCCGGCATCAACAGCCAGGAGGTAAGCGCACAATGAGTCGTCGCCTGATACTTCATGCCATGCTGACCTCGGTTCTGCTGCTCGTACTCCTCAGCGGCGAATCACAGGCGTTGGAGCCTGCCCCCGACGGCTTCCCTGCGCAACCCTTGACCATCCTGGTGCCACGCGACTATGGCGGCGCGTCTTATCAGGTCAGTGCCGCCATGGCCGCGGCTCTACAACGCGTGATCGGGATCCCCGTGCGCGTGGTTACCAGGCCGCAAAGCAAGGGCCTGGAGGCCCTGGACCAATACCAGTCCATGCCGCCCAACGGCTATACCATCCTGGAAAACCAGGACCTGCTGTTCAGCCAGTTCCTGAATGGTGAAATCGCCCTGGATCCTGCCCGTGACCTCACACCGCTGGCCATCACGCTGGCCTACAGCCAGCTCTATGTGCGTGCTAACGAGACACGTCACGCCGACCTGCGGGCTCTGGTTGAATGTGCCCACCACCATAACGCCGGCTGCCCAAAGGACGAAGTGCTGAGGATTGCGCTGTTCGGCAAGAAAGGCGACACTGAAAACCTGTTATTCAGCGCGCTGGCGCAGAAACTGGATTTCAGCGCCGAGGAAAGGTTTATTACGGCCCCCTCCGAGCGCTACCTGTCGCTCCTGAATGGTGACGCTGACCTGCTGCTGGAACAACCCGGTGATGTTCGCCTCTTCCTCGAACGCAGCTTGATCAAGCCCATCTTCAGTTTCCGGCATGCCCCATTAGCCGCATTCCCGGCCGTACCGAGCTATGCCAATGGGTATGAACGACTGCCGAATCTGCCGCGTATCCGTGGCTTTTTCGTGCATCCCGAGACGCCGGCGGCGCGCCTCGAGTACCTGCGCAGGGCCTTCGCCGAGGCGGTGCAAACAGACGAGTTCCAGACCTACGCAGCACGACAGTACATCTCACCGGAAGACATTCTGATAGAACCCGCGCACGCCGAGGCGTTCATGGACGAGGTGCTGCAGACCTATCGGCAAATGATTGGCACACCATGAACGGCGACACCGACTCCCCCGTCAGCACCGTCGCGGATCGTCCCCTCGGCTGGCTCCTGGCTATCATCCTGCCCTATCTGATCTACTTCTACCTGATCAGCAATGATCTGGGCCAGACGCAAGCCCTGTTCGTCGCCGTGGCCTCAGCGTCACTGGTGCTATGGATGTTCTCGTTGCTGCCGGACCTGCTTCCGGCGCTGCTCGCGGTGCTGCTATGTGTGCTGCTCGGGCTCGCGCCCCCGTCGGTGGTCCTGTCGGGCTTTTCGTCCAATAGCTTTATGCTGACCTTCAGCGTGCTGGGCCTGGGCGTGGTGGTGACTTCATCCGGCCTGACATCACGTTACTCCCTGCTGTTGATCAAACGCCTGCCGACCCATACCTTCTGGTATCAGTTCGCACTCTTTTTCACCGGCTTTCTGTTTACCCCCATCGTTCCGTCCATCGCGGGCCGAGCAGCCATTACCGGGCCGATTCTGGGCAATATGGCCCAGGGCATCGACCCCGAGACCCGGCGCAAGGCTGCCGGCCTGCTCTATTCCAGCGGACTGGACAGCACCAGTTATTTATCGGCGGCCTTCCTGACCAGCGCGCCCGCCAACCTGATCATTTTCGGTATGCTGCCGCCGCAACAACAGCAAGCCTTCCAATTCATCCACTGGGCCTATGCGGCATCGGTCACCATCGCGGTCACAGTGCTGCTCTATTTCATTCTGTCCGCAGGTTACTTTCGCGCCTATCGGCGCGCATCCATCGACATGCACGCCATCGACGCCGAGCTGCAGCGTATCGGCACCATATCGACCAGGGAATGGTTTGCTCTGTTTGGCATCGTCGTGCTTGCCTTCGGTATCATCACCTCGTCACTGCACAAGATACCTATCGCCTATATCGCCTTCATGGTGTTCTTCGTCCTGATGTATCTCAATGTGTTGACCCGGGACGACTTCGTAACAAGGATCGACTGGTCTTTTCTGTTCCTGTTGGCCAGCTTGATCGGCATACTGAGCACTATGAATCACATGGGTCTGGACAAGCTGATGTCTGACAAGCTGTCCTGGCTCGGCGATTACATGATTCACGACTTCGAATCCTTCGTCCTGATCCTGAGTCTGACGATCATCGTGGTGCGGTTTTCGCTGCCAATCAACTCCACCGTGCTGATCTTCTCTGCCGGACTCATCCCCATCGCCCATGCCAGTGGCGTGAATTCGTGGTTGATCGGCTTCATCATTCTGATCACGTCCGAGACCTCGCTGTTCGCCTATCAATCGCCGCATATCCTGCTGTTTCGAAACACGATCAAGGCGGACATAACCTGTCGGGGGCGCGACTTCTTCATCTTTCATCTGCTATTGGTCTGCGCCAAGATCCTGGCCATTTACGTCTCGATTCCGTTCTGGGAAAGGATAGGCATCCTGTGAGGACACACGGGTTGAGCCGCACTCTGAGCGTGCTGTTCCTGGTGATGGTGACCGCTACAGTCATACTATCCAGCCTGAATCAGCCCCGGGTTATGATCCTGCACAGCTATGGCACCGACTATTCCTGGACCAACGGCGTAGATGTCGGCCTGCGTCGGGTCACGGACCAATGGAGCAACTATGCTGTGACCCGGCATTATATGGACGCCAAGAAGCGCAGCGATAAAGAATGGCTGCAACTGGCCGGGCTGACGGCCCGTCAAGCGATCGACCAATGGGAGCCCGACGTGCTGATCGCGGTCGACAACCTGGCCCAGGAGCTTGCAGCCAAACACTATGTCAACCAGCCCGACATCAGCATCGTGTTCGCCGGTATCAATGGCTCCATCGAGCCCTATGGATACCAGCATGCCGATAACGTCACCGGTATCCTGGAGTTGCGTCAATTGGACGGGCTGCGGGAGACCCTTCTTGCGCTCGAGTGCGACAAGGCAAAAGGCGACTGCCCCGGCGCCAACAATAAACCGATCAGAATTCTATACTTGCTGGACGCCTCGAAATCCGTACTGGGCGACCGGCGCCGGGTCGACGATTTCCCGTGGGAACCGCTCGATTATCAAGGCTCCCAAGTGGTAAGAGAGTGGGACGACTGGAAGGCTATAGTGCTCTCCAGTGCGGCCAAGACCGATTACCTCTTCGTGACCAATTACCGCCAATTGTCGTGTTCTAAAACCGATAAAAATTCACCCTTCGTCCCGGCCTCCGATGTCATGGCCTGGACTGAGGCAAACTCCCCGGTCCCGGTCATCGGTCTGCAGGTCTTCAACGTCGAGGACGGCGGCATGCTGGCCATCGGCCCATCCCCCTACGAGCAAGGGGAGGAGGCCGGCCGGATGGCCGAGGAGATCCTGAAAAAACGGGACAAGAGAGGTAAGCAGGCCCTCAGTCAAAAGATCCCGATCAAACCGAACAAGCACTACATCATCGCCATGCGCAAGCCGGCCATGGAGCAGCGGATGCTAAAGCTTCCCCAGATCTATGAGTCCTTTGCCAGGGCAGCGAATACCTATGTCGAATCAAAATCTGAATCTAGTCAACCATGCAGAAGCGACATCAAAACTCATGCAGATCCATGAGTCCTTTGCCAGGATTTTCATTAGCTAATATGAATGTCAAGCAACCTGCACCAACACCCATTCGATCTGCTCTTGATGTCAGCTGTGGCATTGGTGTCGACCCGCAGCAGGTTGCGCCAGTCCTACTGGCCGTATCGCCGTGCCGAAGCGGTTCGACGGCCTTGTTGCGAGTCTTCGGCTACAGCGGGGTCGAGTCCCATTTTCAACCGCTGAAGAATGTCCTGCGTTGGCAGATGCAGGGGGAAGACTATACCTGGTCGGTCCCAAACGGGCCGGATCTCGTCTTCCTGAAGGAGACCCTCGGCCCGTTCACCGCCGAGGAGAGTCGGTTTAATCCGTTGCAGGTACTGCTCAGTGCCGGCTATCCACCAGACCGGGTGCGTCTGCTGATCTTCGGCCGGGAACCCATACAAACCTGGTCATCCTGGTGCGCCTACTGGAGCAGGAAGACCCGAATCGAACATTACATTACCGCTTATCACACGGCCGACCTGGTTGGTAAGCAGGCACGGAGTCTCGGTATCGACACGACCTGTCTGGTCTACGAGGCCTTGCGTGATCATCCAATGGAAACAGTTGTTCGGTGCCTCATGGGACATCTGGGCATCCCGTATACGCCCCGCGCAATTGGCGGCTGGGAACGACTGCCCGGTTGTGGCGTACCAGGATCGAACATCGTCCTGCCCTATGAACCGCCACTATTTATAACGCCGAAGATTCACGACCAGGTCAAACAATCCTCACGGCTCGAATATGTGCACAGAAAGATCGTCAGCCCCGTCACAGAGCACGACCAGGCAATGATCGCCGGCAGCGGCCTGTTTGACATCTATTGCAGCTGGAGCGACGACACACGGCTCTTGTTGGGGGGAAAAGATGGCAAAATAAACAGGCCAACCTGACAGTGCTTGACCTATCTTGTCAACAATGCGTCCTTCGCGTCAAGAACGGCGCGAAGTCTGCGCTACGGAACTAGATAGCGGGGCCGATGATCGCAACAAGCGGGAAGGTTAGTGTGGTTACATTGCCAGACCGGCGGTATTGAAAAAAACGCCTGTCGCTGTGCGCCAGTGGCAACGTTTGTTACACCGTAAATGGATTCACTGATGAAAAGCTCAGGGTGAAAAGCGAGCTGAATGTGTTGATGGACCTGTGCGGCTTCTCACCGCATAATGAGGCGGGTCTATACAAGCAAGAGCTGCTTTTCGAGCGGGTTGCCCTGCAGCGGGTACTGTAGCTCGCGGACACCTGAGGCGCACTTTTTACCGGCCGTGTCGGCAGCAGGGCGGGTGAAACCCAGTTCTGCTTCCGTGCGCCCGCGCCATGACAGAACATTGCGAGCACCGCCATCATGAGAGGAAGGTCGCGGATGAAGAGGCAGGAAACCGAACAGGCCCCCGGCCACGCCGTCGTGAGATTTAATCCATCAGCGCCCCTGTGCCCTTGCGCCAGACGGCCTGGCCGGTGGCGGCGTTGTCACACACTGCCGATTGTGCTGCTGGTCTGGCTCGTGAGCGTTCGGGCCCAAGCGGGCATCGTTGTCACGAGCCCGGAGGAGTGGGGACTGCTCTACGAGCATAGCCGTGCCCTGGTGATCGGCGTGTCCGGCTATGCCGAAACTTGGTCGCCACTCGAGAACACGGTTCAAGATGCGGCTCAGGTCGCAGACGCCCTGAGCAAGCAAGGCTTCAGCGTGACGCTGCTTACCGACGGCATGCCCGCCGCCAAGTGCATCGGTGAGGGAGGCTGTCGATTGCGTACCCTGAACGGGCTGCTCAGTTCCGACGTGCTGAGAAGTGAGCTTCGTGAGTTCCTGGTCAACGAAGGTAATGAGCCCTCGACGCGATTGCTCATCTGGTATGCCGGGCACGGCGCCACGCTGGGGGGGGAGGGGTTCATCCTGGGAGTAGATGCGCCCCATGCGAGCGACGCCCGCTTTCCCCTGCATGCCGTGCAGATGCGTGAGATCGGCAGCTGGGTACGCCTCGCCAAGTCGAATCACGTGCTGATCGTGTTCGACAGCTGTTTTGGGGCCACCGTCTTCGAGCCACGACAAGAGGTGCGCCCATCCCTGCCAGTGCACCAAATGCTCCTCAGCCCGGTACGCCAATTCATCACGTCCGGCGGACCACAAGAGGAGGTTCCGGACGTCAGCGTGTTCAAAGGCCGCTTCATCGAGGCGATTCTCGGCAAGGCGACCGCTGCCAATCCCAATGGCGACCGGTTTCTGACGGCGAGTGAACTTGGGCTGTACCTCTCGCTCGCGGTGCACGTAGAGACCGAGGGCCGGCAAACGCCCCAGTACGGAGAGCTGCTCGACCGGCGCTACGACCGGGGCAATTTCGTCTTTCGCTGGCTTGGTTCGGATGATTCAGGAGCAGGGCGGATCATAACCCCGCCCACGGAACAACGCATTGAGATACCGCTGCCGTTCAGAGATTGCGACCAATGTCCTCAGTTGGTGACGCTCAAGGCCGGGCGATTCGTGATGGGCGATGCGCGCAGGCCGCAGAGCGTGGACAATTCCTTCGCTATCGGAACCCATGAGGTCACCTTCGACGAATGGGAGCGGTGTGTGGCGGAAGGCGGATGTGGATACCAACCGGATGATGCGGGCTGGGGTCGAGGTCGTCATCCGGTGATCCGCATCAACCTGCGCGACATCGAGGCGTACTTGAGCTGGCTCTCACGTAAGACGGGCTACCAATATCGCTTGCCGACGGAAGTGGAATGGGAGTATGCGGCGCGCGCCGGCAGTGGCGGCGAGTTCTGGTTCGGTGATGAGATGAGCAGTGGTCGGGCAAACTGCAGGGGATGCGGCGTGACCCATGGCGAGGGAACCCTGCCGGTGGGAAGCTTCGACGTCGACCAGGGCGGCGTGTGTCGGCCCGATCGGTTGGGTGGCGAGAACTGCTTTGGACTGCATGATGTCCACGGGAATGTCTGGGAATGGGCCTGCACCGAGATCGCGGAAGGCGCGCGATGCCGGGAAGCGGTAGTCCGGGGAGGCTCCTGGGCCAACGGGGTTCATTTGGTGCGCGCCGCGTCGCGGGCCCGGGTCTCCGACTCCACGCGAAGCGCCGGTGTTGGTTTGCGCGTGGTTCGCGAGGTGGATCCGCCCCCGAAGATGACTGATTCGGGAACTCCGCCATGATGCCCCTCCTTGGACGAAGTCTTCGTCGCGCCTTGTTGTTAAGCTTGCTTTGTGTGGCGTTGACAACGCTTGCCTTATCTGTGTGGGGCGTGCTCGTGCTTGGGGCCCAGGATCCCGTGTTTCTCGGCGACACGTTGCTTCGCAGCGTGCAGTTACTGACCTTCAGGCTGCCGCTACAGCTTGTTGCAGAGGTGCCGCTGTCGGTCCGCGCGGCGCAGTGGGGCGTTTTGCTGACGGTGGTGCTGTTGATTCTTGTCGCGGGGATGGGGCTGCTGCGACGCCCCCTGACCGATTTCGTTGCCTCGCGACAGCGCGGGCACCTGCTGTTCAGCGGGGAAGGCGTCCCCGCCCAATTGGCGCTCACGAGCTTTACCCAGAGCCGCCATCGCATCGTCTGGCTCAGGGATCGAGCGTATGCGGCGGCGCATCCGGCGGCGGAGTTTCCCCGAGTGATCGAACTCCATGGAGATGCGGCCGATGAGCGCACCCTCGTCAAAGCGTCTCTGCCAAGGGCTGCTGCGTTCGTGATCCTGGGCGAAAGCGATGAGCGCAACCTTGCCGTCGCGGCGACCACAGAGCGGCTATGCGAGGAGCGGCGGACGCAAGCCAGTCCCTTGCGCTGCATCGTGGAGATCGGGCAGGAGAGCCTGCGACGTAGCTTACAGGGTCTGAGACCGATTATCCCGGGTCGTCGTGTTGAGCGCAGATTTTACTTTCGGGATCGCACCATCGTCCGTCTGCTGATGCGCGAATATCCTCTCGATGCATCCGCCGACGTGGTGGGTGGTCAGCGCGTGCATGTCCTCATCCTGTCATGGGGCGAGATCGCCGAACAGATCCTGCTACACATCCTGAACCTCGGGCACTACGATGAGAACGGTCCTCGCGTCACGATTTTGGATCGGGACGCCCGGGACTGCGAGCGGGTACTTTGCGGCCGGTATCCACAGATAGACCAGATCGGTCGCATCAACTTTCAGCCGTGGGACGAGGCTGTTGGGAGCCAGGCCATGGGCGACCTGCTGACCCAGACGACCGATGAGCCCTTCACCGCCATCTACCTGTGTGACGCCAGGTGGCGGCGTTCCCTGGAGGTGCTGCGCGCGCTGCAGTTAGCGGCCCAGGCGCAACTGGTGAGCCTGCCGCCGATATATGTTTACGCGCGGGAATCTAAGAGCCTGCTGGAAGCCGTCTGTCAGGACATGGGCGTGCTCGGGATGCCACGCGTCGTCCCCTTCGGGCCGGGCGATGAGCTCTACTCTCAGGAGAATTTCCTCGAGGAGGCGCTGGACAAGTCCGCGCGTGCGGTCCATGAGAACTATCTTGAAACCCTGCGCCAACAGGGACAGGATTTGGCCGACAGGCCCGCCGGCGTTCCTTGGGATCGGCTACCCGAGAGTTACCGGGACGCGAGCCGTTATCAGGCCGATCATGCAGAGATCAAGCTTCGGCGTATAGGCTTTACCATCGCTTCGCTCGGTGTCCAAGGCAGAAACTCGCTGACGAACAGCGAGGTCGAGATGCTCGCCACTATGGAGCATTTGCGCTGGATGGCCGATCGTCATCTCGAAGGCTGGACCTATGCTAAGAAACGTGACGATCGCCGTCGGCAGACCCCCTATCTCGTACCCTACGAAGCGCTATCGGAAGAGGTTAAGGAATACGACCGCAAGCCGGCGAGGCGCTTGCCCGAGCTGCTCGCCTCGGCGGGCTTGGCGGCGCAGCGCGAGTTCACCGTGGGGGTTGTCGGTCATGTCGGCCATCCCGCGGGCGGCTCGCAGATAAGCGATGTCGTCGGGGAACTTCTGGCGAGTCTTCGCAAAGAGGCCGGGGACAGGCGCCTCGTGCTAGTTTCGCCGTTACTCGAATACGGTTCACAGGCGGTGGTCAGCGCTTGCCTGGCCAGCCATGAGGCTTGGTTGCGGGTGATCGTTGCGCTGCCCGCTGAACTGCTGGCGGCAGAGCTCGAGGACCGGCGCCGGTGTCTGGCGTTTCAGGGTCTGCTGGGACGGGCGCAGCGTATCTTCACCCTTGCGCTTACAGAGCAGGAGCGCGCGGCCAAGAAGCGGGGTGACGCACTGGGTCCGGGACCTGCGGAGCGCCTGGCGGCCTGGCTGGTGGTACGCAGCGAGCGGCTGGTATTGGTTCATGGCGCTAGCCGGTCACCGGCGGACAGTCTGGCGGCCGGCGTGGTTGAGAATTGTATCGCCGCGACGCGTGACAGGCCGGAGGCCGTCATCGAGCTTGGACCCTGAGCGGCCGGCATATCGGAGCAGGCGTTGCTGGCGAAGCGTCCTGAGCCTGACCCAGATACGGAATGATTAGCCTGTTGACCGGAATGGTGGCCTGTAACCGACTGAGCAGCAGATACAATCCGCCCAGTTTACGGTGCAGAAACAGGATTTCCGGAGGTGGTATGCGGGTGAATTTTTCACGCAGTCGCATATCCAGGACGATCTCGCTCATTCTGCTGGCAAGGTCTGAGCGAGCAAACGCGTAATCACCGGTCATTCGCGCTGGTTCAGTGGCGATGTGCAACAGCTCGATGACAGATTTACGGTAGCTCGGTTTATCCTGAGCATGCAGATAGCCTATGTCTACCGAACACCGTTGCACATCGTCATCGTTTCCGTCGAGCAGTGCGCTCAGAAGACCCCGAATGGCTGCCTGTTTATCTGCGCCGTACACTCGTGTCGCTCCGAAATCCAGGAGTTGGATACGACCTGTATCCGGTTGATAGAGGTAGTTGGCAAAGTTTGGATCGGTTTGCACCAGCCCCCAGTCAAACACTTCGCGAAGTGCGAGCTCCAGCAGTCCTGTTGCCACGGTGTTTCTGACCACGGATGGAGCCTCGGTCAGGCTGTCAATCGGATTGCCGTCGAGAAAACTCATAGTCAGCACTTCGGTTGTCGTGAGTGATTCGACGACTTCCATCGTTTCGTATCGAGGGTCTTCCCCCAGCAGATCGGAATAGTGTTTGATAGCCGCCGCTTCCTGCTGGTAATCCGCCTCGGCCTGAAGTTGCCGCTTGGCTTCCTCGAGTAAGGGGGTGAAATCGATCTCTCCGGGAATGGCACTGGATAGTCGCAGTAATGCCGCAACGTTGTCGACATCACTGGAAATACTGCGGCGAATGCCGGGGTATTGGATTTTGACAGCCAGTCGCCGACCGTCTTTCAAGCGAGCTTCATGCACCTGGCCAATAGAGGCGGCAGCCAGTGGTTTGAATGAAAATCGCGAAAACTTGCGATCCCAACCTGCGCCCCAGGCTTTTTCGAGGACCTCTGCCACTTGTCCCAAGGGCATCTGATGTGCATCCTCTCGTAATTGAGCAAGTATGCTGCTGAGTTGCGGTGACAGCAGTTGGCCACTATCCATGGATAGTAGTTGCCCCACTTTCATTGCCGCACCTCGCATTTCCGACAAATGCCTGGTCAGCTTTTGTGCATTTGCAGGGGTCAACAAAAGATCGCTGATATGCGGACGACGACCCTGGACAAGCTGTCTGGCTCCTTCACTGACAACACTTCCTGCGATTCCACCAGCGAGCTTCCCCAGCAGTGCCATCCGACCAAGCCGCGAGCTAGTGACTTGTCGTTCTTTTGACATCATGATTTCTCCTCCTACTTTCGATGTCTCCCAGTCTGCTGTCATTGAGTATGGTTCCCTTTGAATGTTCCAGTACTGGTGAGACAATCATTGTCTAATTGAATCTGCGTAACGAACCCATACCGCCATCCACGTGCATGATCTGCCCGGTTATCCACCTGGCTTCGTGGGAAAGTAAAAACTGTGCTGCTGTAGCAATGTCTATTGCTTGCCCCACCCGCGCGAGGGGATGCCGCTCAGCCGCAGCCGCCCGTTGCCGCTCTGTGCGGAGCAATTTCGCTGCCAATGGCGTATCAGTCAGTGAGGGTGCGATGGCATTGATTCGGATTTGCGGCGCCCATTCAGCCGCCAGTGATCGGGTCAAGCCTTCTACAGCGCCTTTTGCCGCGGCAATAGAGGCATGCATGGGCATGCCGGTCGTCACCGCAACCGTTGAAAACAACACCACGCTTGCCACGGGGGCTGCTTTGAGTGCGGGCATGGCCCATTGGAGTGCATGCACGGCACCCATAAGATTAGTTTCGAAATCCTCACGGAAGTCTTCATTGCTCAGTCGATCGAAAGGCTGCAGCCTGATGCTGCCTGGGCAGTAAACCAAGGCATCGAGCCGCTTCGGTAGAAAATCTTCTGGCAATGAGTCGTATGTGGCGTCCCAGATGAGATGCCGTCCATTATTGCCATCTGCCGCATGACGTGATGCCGTGAACAACTCATGAGTGTCTGTCAGTCGTTCGGCAAGTACCTTACCGACTCCGCTGGTTGATCCGATGATCAGGATATTGTCCACATCAATTCCTCACGAATGAATATTTACGTGCAATTGTATAAGAAAATTCAGAAAAAGACTATACAAATATTGTACATTTTAGAGATAGATCTATTGTCTGATGTTGATGAGAAACCGATCCGGCTCAGGCATCGAATTACGTTGGGGTTGCTGAGTGATGTTCAATTGTTGCCATGAGAGATTGCATCTTGATCATTGCGGCCATTGACTGTACGACAAGGGTTGTTCCTGACAATCCATTAGTGTTTCCTCTATCCTTTGAAGGCCAGAGCCCTTCGACAAGCTTACAGGGGTGTATCCACAGCGCGTAGTGATGCTCTGAATGCAATCGGGTTCGAAACGATTGATATCAAACGGTGATAACCAGTTTGGTCAAGTATCGGGTAAACCAGGCACTGAAATCTATCAACTATCGTGAAAATGCCATGCATACAGTATTGAATGACAAAACTAACAGGATCAAGAATGTGACGGTGTTTATCATGTTCTTTGTTCTTTGCCTTGTGATGGGAGGTATAGGTGGGGCTATTACTGCTACCAGCGTGGATTCCTGGTATCAGACGCTCCAGAAGCCGGATTTCAATCCCCCAGACTGGCTGTTTGCCCCTGTTTGGACAACCTTGTATATCATGATGGCAGTAGCGGCATGGCTTGTGTGGCGGCGGGTTGGCTTCATTGAAGGCTGGAAGCCGCTTGGCGTCTTTTTGCTGCAGCTTGGGTTGAACCTAGTATGGTCCTTTTTGTTCTTTGGTCTTCAGCGAATGGACCTGGCGTTGCTCGAGATTATCGTCTTGCTCGCGGTTATCATATACAACGGCTTGATATTCTGGCGTGTTGATCGATGGGCGGGGTTGCTTTTCATCCCTTATGCGCTGTGGGTAGGCTTTGCAAGCGTACTCAATTTTTCGCTTGTCTTGCTGAACACAGGCTGAATCAGCTGGGTTAAGGCTGGATTTCCAACTTCAGGCATCCAGTGATTAGTATGATTTCACTCTGTATGCGCGTGGAATGGTGCTAGTAAAAAAGAGTAGAGATAATGATATTCCAGACCATGAAGATGGGCCGATTTTTTTCTGGTAATACCCACCTGATGGGGGGTTTGCCGCCAGCATCCAGTAATGCACGATCTGCCTGCAAAGCAAAAGGCCCTCGGTCTATTGAACCGTGGGCCTTGTCATTAGTTGCAGAATGAAATTTACTCTACCAATGCTCGGTAACTATGCCAGGTCGCATAACCGAGAACTGGAAACAGAAATGCGAACCCAACGAAAACCGTGAGAATACCAACAGCCGTAAGTGCCACAATCATTGCGGCCCAGACGATCATAGCCAACGGATTGCCTGTAACGGCACGGTAACTGGTTTTCATCGCGGTAATAAATCCAACATCCTTATCCAGTATGAGTGGTATGGCGACTGCACTCAACACGAAAACAACCAATGCCAGGAGAAAACCAATGCCTATGAAATAGGTCAGCGTGATCCAGCCGTCGGTACTGTTGAAGAGGTGTGTGTAAGCCTCGATCGATGGGGAGAGGGTACTGAAAGTCACAGCAAACAGGAGTGCCGAGAAGCGGACCCAAGCCGCCATGACAATTGCCAGCACCAATGCAAACAGTGCCAGGTAGGTCCTTCTTTTACCGATCAGCCTCAAGCCACCCTCGATACTCGGCTTGACGCCGCTTTCCAGGTCTCTGCTGGCCACATACAGCCCTGACGCAAGAAACGGTCCAACGACAACCAACCCCGTCAGATACGCTATTGTAAACCATGGCACATTACTAATCAGCAGATATACCCCAGCGCAAAGGCCCGCAAACAGAAAGCCGTATAGAAGACTCAGTCCGGGTATGCGTCTGAAGTCATCGAAGCCAAGTTTGATCCAGCGAAAGGGTGATGTTATCAGCACCTTTCTAACGGTGTGACTCGGAGTCATGGACTCGACATAATGTATTTCTGATGCAGGCGTAGACATTGGATTACCCTCTTTTTACAGTAATTTTGATAGACCTTGGTGAATAGAATTATTGAGTCAAGATAGATCGTCTGCTTACACCTGAACCTTGACTTTACTCCCTATCAAGTTAGGCTAGTATGTATAAAAAAGCAAATATATATTTGTACATTATTTATACGAAGATGTCGTTCATGTTTATGTGAGATCCAATCAGTGTAGGATTTGCAGACATCGCGGATGGATCAAGCCGTTTGACCATGGTTCTGGTTTTTCCGATGTTCGGAATATAGCGTTTGAAGTCTCGATAGGCAGGCTGGTTTCCATATAAAGCACAGGGTTATTTGTTAATCCAGTACGTAATAATCACGTGATTGATTGAAAAAAACGACCTGGGTTGAATGCATCGGCACGCTTTTTGAAACATCAAGGGTTTAGAGGTGGGGCTGTAAGGAATACAGCGCTAACAGGAGCCGGTAAAACGCTGCCATTGTCAGATACTGATTACGCAAGCATTTTTAGCCGTGCAGATTTAAGGCAAGGTGGCTGCCAATGTCAGGAGTAACACTATATTAAAAGTGGAGGATTGGGAGAATGCTACGGGCTCAAGCGCAGACGGTCATTCTAAGGCCAGCCGATAACATGTTTAACTTTATTGCTGTTGAGTTTTTCAAGAATTACCCTAGATGGTCGCCTGAGGTCATCGAATTGCAGCCTACTTCAGACGGTCCCATAAGGCTTGGAACAACCGGCCGTCAGATACGAATCGATCAGGGGAGGCGTACTGAATCAAAATTTCGTGTTTGCAGATATGAGCAAGGAAGATGCGTTGCCTTTGAGGGCTCACCTGGTCCATTTTATACGACTTATTTGCTCGAGCCTGTTGACCAGCATACCCGTTTGACCTTCATCTTTGAGTTATCAAGACTCGAGTTCTATATGCGACCCTTCGAAAAACTGATCAGGGTTGCAATCCGGGACGGCGCTGAGCGGGTGACGCGAAACCTCAAAGCCCTGATCGAGTCTGATCTGCCAACAACAATGACTGAAACGCACCCTTAGGTTACCTCAGAGAGGATTGAGTTATGGATTTTATCGCCACTAAAGACGCTGGATTGATACCTTTTGTGCTGTCACAGATACTGGATACCTGTGTAAACGGCATAACTCTATCGGACCCGGATCAGGAAGATAATCCGATCATATACGCCAATGAGATGTTTGAACTGATAACCGGCTACAGTCGCGAAGAGATCATAGGACGTAACTGTAGATTTCTGCAAGGTGAGGAACGGGATCAGGAGGATCTCGAGAAAATACGAGTTGCTATCAGAGAGAAAAAATCAACGACTGTAACTTTACGTAACTATCGAAAAAATGGTGAAATGTTCTACAACCAATTCACCATCAGACCGCTATTCGATCGAGAGGGGCAACTGATTTATTTTCTTGGGCTGCAGCATGATGTAACCAATCAAGTACAGGCTGATGAGGAGTTGAAACGACTCAACCGGTTGCTTAAACAGTCCGACTGATGGCTTACGGATTGAATGGAAAGCAATGAGCGAAATCGATGAATCGCACTGGCTCTGATAACTGAGATACGCCGCATATCAACTCTTCCTCCTTGAGGGGGAAGGTCGGTGAGCATGGGCATCAACAACTCCATGTCACCGGAGACCTACCACCCCCAACTGACTTCCTCCTTCGTGGATAAGGACCCTGTAGCTGAGCTACATGCTGAATTGCCTGATTTTCAGTTGGTACAATAAATATTCAAAATATTTGTACATAAAGCACTGGACAAACTAAATTCGTCGGCTATTATGTAACTTATGCAAGAACTGCATAGCTTTAGACCTTTAACTGTATAACTCCTGGAGAAGATAAATGAGTGGTTACGAACGTCAAATTCTCAACACAGAAAAGTTCTACGACAGCCAGATTCGTGAAGTTGAAGAGAGCGGAGTTGAAGTCCTCAGTTCAGTCGTATCTGGGAGTAGGCTGCATGAAATCATCCACAACCCTATCACCGAAGGCATAGACGAGGGGTGAATCAACACCGACAACCTGCTCAAAGGGGCAGGTTGTCTTGATTGGAGATAGTTAATGAACAGCCATAAATCGCAATCTCATGATCAATATAAAATAGCGAAAGTATCTATCATTACAGCCTCCTGGGTCGGCCTTCTGGCTTTCCTTGGTGTGATTTTGTCTGCTGTATACAATAGCGATACCGAAGCAGTCAGCACGAGTAATCAGCACAGCTTATCCATTAACAGGACTCTATCTGCCTATCACTCTCAATTCCTCACTGCGCAAACTGCGGCAAAGCACAGTAGCTGGCAATCACAGAGTTGCCCATATACTACACGCTACTCCCAATCCAACGCAGACATCTTCGATGATTCAGATCTCATTGCGTTATGCAGAGATGCAACACAGCCGTATCAACTCCGAGCATTTGTTGGAGATCAAAACTGGCTCTATCTCAGTTGCCCTCATAAACTTGAAAACGGCTCTAAGATTATCTAATGACGGTGTAACTATGCCGACATCTTGTTTAATCTCAATGAATCCGTATTCAATTATTCAATGTGCCTAGCAACATTCGATGATCAGGGACAGAGAGTGTCGGGTCAGAGGTGTAGTGTGGACCGTTCTCTTTAATGACAATACCGAATGACGTCCTGCTGAGCATGGGGATTTTTTAATCATGACTTACTTCACGTAGGTCGAAATCTACCTCCGTTTGTCGAAAATTAGCCTCGGAAAATAAATCATCTTATCTTGTTTGCCTGGTTGTCCAGCTAGCACTTACGGCTTCCTGGCTCTCGTTCATCTGTTGATTCCATAGACGTCGTCTGCGTTTCGGCTAGGTTTACATAGAGTAATGTATGCCCCTAACCGGGTGACCTGTAGGGAAACATGCGTGCCAAGGGGGACAGGATGGACAGGAATGGTCAGTGATTCTAGGCAAACTTGCTGCACAATTGCAGGAAAACGTAAATTTTCGACCCTCTAACACCGAATCAATCTCCCCTGGATAGTCGATAGGCGGCCAACGAAAATGTCTCGGCGAGTTTCGCGCCATATTTTCTGGGTCGCCTGATAGGATGGGAGTGACGGCGTGGCGGCAGGCTGTCGAGCATTAAGTCAGCATGCAGTCAGGACAGGAGATCTGAGGGGATCGTTCAGACCTGTTGTGGATGAAACGTGCCATCTTTTTGATGATAGCGCAAAGAACGAACATCGAAAGGGGCCTGTGTCTCCTCGTATTCAATGAGTTGGCAACTGATTATGCCAGGATGAGGGTCCCTCATATGTCTTTAACTTACTGATATGAAGGGAAAAGTATTAACCTGCTCTAGCTTGGAGGAATTGTCTATTCGTGACAGCTATGCAGCATTAATTAAACTTATGTCGGCTATCCTGGCGACTTGTTGAATGGTGTGGCAGCGGAAAAACAATGAAACATAAACTTGATCAGTTGGGATGCTGTACACAGAGTTTCCGTTTTTGTAACAGGAGGGTATCATTTCGCAACGGAGGTTATGGTAAATCAATGTTACGCCAACGTAAATCGAAGCGTGTGCGCCGCGAGGCAAGAGACCTGGCGCTTCTGCAATACGTAAAACATCGGCAAAGAAATCTTCTCGCCACTCCTGGGATACACGATTTTATTATCGTAATGGACCACATGAAGGCAGGATTCAATGTAGCGAAGATTTTTCGTAGTGCAGAGGCGTTTGGCGCCCGCGAGATCCACTTGATTGGCATAGGTCCATTTGATCCCTCACCTGCAAAAGGCGCCTTCAAAAAAGTCCCGGCCCGCTTTTTTTCCAGTTTTGATGAAAGTTATCAAGATCTGGTGCAGCGGGATTATCAGGTCATGATCCTGGATTCTTCATCTGGTTGTTTCCTGCCGCAGTTTCAATTACCGAAAATGTCTGCATTCGTCCTCGGCCATGAAGAATGGGGACATAGTTTTGATCCTGGGCAATACCCTGATATCGGCTGTATTTCAATCCCGCAATTCGGTCAGGTGGAGAGCCTCAATGTCGCGGTGGCTGCCTCGATTGCGATGTATGAATATGTGAGTCAACAAATTGCATATAAAAGTTATCAGTTAAGAGGAGAGAATAATGAGTGATGCGCTGAATTATCTGTTGGCTGCCAGGCCTGATGCCATGAAGGCGTACTTCAGCTTTTTGAAAAAATCTGGAGATCACCTGGATACCAAAACCCGGGATCTGATTTCTGTAATCACAAAGGTTGCGGTTCAAACAGATGCTGGCTTTCGACAGTACTTGACCCGGGCTCTACGCAATGGCTGTACGCCAAATGAGGTGATAGATGCGCTGTTGATGGCCTTTCCCGTATTGGGTCTGGCAAAGATAGTTTGGGCCACTGATATCCTGTTGGAGATGGATATTCCCGAATTTCGTCCTGACGCTCTGTTTGCCGAAGAGAGTTGGCATGATTTGGGTGATTTTGCTGATATCAGGCAAGGGGAGACTACCTGGTTAGAGGTGGATGGTCGCCATCTCTTCGTCTACCACGAAGGAGATACGCTAAACGTCTACGATAGCCGTTGCCCTCACCAGGTAACCGATATTCCACATTTGTCTCTTGAGGGAAATAAGCTGACCTGTCCAAAACATCACTGGGCATTTGATGTGTCAACTGGCGAGTGTATTGAAAAGGGCAAACATCCCTTAAAACGATTTCAACATAAACTGGAAGCAAATCGGCTATTTGCACTTTGGTAGATTGCCGCTGATTGGCTGGAGCAGCGACACTCGTCAGGCCATTGGGGGCTAAATCATGAGACCTTAGACTGTCAGATCTAGCCATGCGGAGTGCGTATCGAGGGTCTCCCGGGTCAATACACCAGATGACAGTGCCATCTGTGTGTATTCAGCTCGTTCTGCAATGCCTCTGCTTTGACACGGAAAAACGCCATTGTAGGAGCTTCCCGCGGCTGCGACCTAAGGCAGCGAGCCTTTTCTGACTCTGAACGCAAAGCGACTAGCGTCGCCACTCGCAGCCATGGGCAAACTCCTACGTGGGTGAATGGTTACATAACTGATTGAAGGACAGAGAGTCGGTTGGGATCTGTTCGCACGCTCGCTGAATAACATGTGCTACAGAGACTCAGACTGGCAGGTCCACGCCGCCCATGGCATGCTGGTAGTAATGATACGAATGAGTTGGGAAACGCAATGAGTCTGACCCTGAGTGCTCCGTCTTTTAAGGCCTATGGCCCCATCGATTCCCGTTACACCTGCGAAGGGGAGGATATCTCACCGGCGTTGTCCTGGTCCGGGGTGCCGGAGGATGCCCAGAGTCTGGCATTGATTCTGGACGATCCGGACGCCCCGCTGGGTGGCTGGGTGCACTGGGTGGTGTATAACCTTTCCCCTGCGCTGACAGGACTGCCGGAGGCCAGGCGCGCGGAGAATCTTCCCGCGGGGACACAGCTAGGCCTGAACGATTGGCGGCGCACCGATTACGGCGGCCCGTGCCCACCCAAGGGGCGGCATCGCTATTTCTTCACCCTCTATGCCCTGGACTGCCTGCTGCCGGATCTGGATCGGCCCACCAAGGGGCAACTGGAGCGGGCCATACAAGGACATAAGCTCGGAAAAGCCGAGTTGATGGGCACCTACAGCAAGCGCATTGCCGAGTAGCCGGATAGGCGCAGTGCGACCCAAGAGTTTGAGTTCAAGTCGATGAAGAACATGAAAGCAACTCCGGCAGATTTTCCGGTTGTAGAAACGGTTCCTGTAATGATGCAAGGACCTTGCGAAGGGATGTAATCTCACGCTTGAGCCTTGCATGCTGTCTCTCTGTCAGAGATCTTCCGAGTCTCTGTAACAGATGTATGAATTCTTGCTTGGCAATCGTCCACTCTTGATCATATTCGACAGAACGCTGTTCGAAGCTGATCCACCAATTCGACAGGTATTGCCTCACAGACTGTTCTTGCGGATGACTGCGCAGCATTAGCAGTAATCCTGTCGTTTGTTTTGCCCTGTAATCCAGCCAGTGTTCGCTAAGGTCGGGCATCTTACTGAGTGCCTGCTCCATCTCCTGTAGTTGTGAGTCGTTCAGATCTCCAAGCCAATTTTCCGTACGCTGGATGATTCTCGCTAGACGAGCCTTGTGTTGCTCCTCAAGACTCCTGTTTAGATACAGCTTTCGGGCCTTCTCCTGATCCCTTGCCGTATATTCAGCGAGATGATTGATTTGAGAGGCATCCAGCATGATCAGCATGGGTACGGCCAGTTCGACAGCCAGTTGTGCATGTCTCTCGTAGAGAGTGAATCCCGCATCCATGAGGCAGTCTGCCAACATACCCTCATCGGGTCGCTGCGAAGCGCGAGCTAACAGATCCAGGTAGGCGATCAGCAGGGGTAACAGTTCGACCCGATGCCGCTCCAACACACCGTGTAATACGGGTTGCCATTGTTCAATCTGATCGGGTTTCGCCGCAACAGCCTTGCGTGCATAGGACTCGAGAAACCAGTCTGCATTGCGGTAGGCGAGTTCTATCCGGCTGCATCCGGTTGTCAGTACGATAAGTATCGAGATAATCAGGTAGCGCACCAGGCGTATTCCTTCCCGCTTGATCATGGATAACAGTATCCGTGATCGCGGGATGCAAACAAACGAGAACTTGTCGAGGTTGATGTCGTCTCTAACTTCTCAGCGGACTGGGTGGCTCAGTCACTGAATCAATTGAATCCCATCCATCGATATTTCAGCATAATTGTTTGGTTTGTAACTTACTTCCGGAATTTGTTCCATAGCTCGTCATGAATGAGCCATTAGACGCCTTTATGCTGATTGGCCGAGGTCAGCAGCTTTGCTGGGCAGATTTATTTCACGCAATGGCTCTCAAGCCTCTTTTCACCCAACCGCGAGCAAACTGAAACCGGCTGGTTATCGGCCCAGGGGTCGACACTACTGATGAGGCAAGAGTAAGGGTATCGTGGAAGTCTTGGTTTTCGGCATCGGCCCGGAGTAAGGAACAAACCTCTCGATAAAGCTCGGCATCATCGCCGCATGCGGCGCGCAAAAAAGCATCAAACAGTTGATTGTTGTAAAAATTGCATTAAAAAAAGCAATTGATAAGGTTTTTCGAGAGACTAAATGAACTCGAATATGTCTTCAGCCGCATCGGTGGAAACGCATACACCGTAAAGGTGTGGGTCGGGGAGTTCGACCGCTGGGTGGATCTGGGTGCCAACGACTACAACGCCACCTCTTACCGGAACATACAATCATTGCTCAAGAAACTGGGCGTTGAAGGCAAACCTCTCGTCGATACAACCACCTGCGCGGGGACACACAAAGGCAGGCGCATCTCTTACATCGACGAAGATCCGGCCTCCGGCAGGGTCAATTGTGACCTGGCTCGGGACAATTATCGGTTTAAATCGGAAGCCTGCCGGATGTCCCTTGACGATCAGAAACCCGTAGAGGGTATGTCCGATGCCTGTCGTTTGATCTGTCGGGTCCGCTCCTCAATAACCCATGGGATCGAGGGGAGTGCTGCTGCGGGTACTGAGCCTGACGCCCAGTGGGCCTCTCGGCACCAGCAGGCTGAGGATCTGACGGTCTCGCTGGACGTTGACAGTGATATATTCTCCCCGATAGCCCTGAGTGGTCGCCTTCCTGAGTTCCGGCCAGGTGAACACGCGGTCATCCCCATAATTCAGAATCATGTCGCCCTCGCGAATGCCAGCCTGCTCGGCGGCGGAACCGGCGATCACGGAGGTGACGACCACCCTGTTGGCCTGGCCGCTCGCATACAGATAGCGGTCATAGGTGTCGTCGCCGATCTCTTCCCGCAGGTCGGGGGCGTTCTGGTTGAGTTCCCGTAAGGCGTTCAGATATTCCCTGGTTCCCAGGGTGCCCTCGCGGATCGCGCGATCGCGTAAATCCAGGCGTTGCATGTCCAGTTCACCCACTCGCCGCAGGATATGATCCGCCTGCTGTTTATCGATACCGGCACCGACCAGGCTGGCGATGTTCAAAACTCCGGGTTTGTTCTCCTCCTTGTCGGCTGTGGCAGGCGGGGTAATCTGGGGGGATTCGGGTGCATCCTCAGGGTCGCTCTGGCTACCGCGAATGAGTTGTTGCTGGGTTTTCTCCAGCTCCGTGAGGCGGTAACTCAACTCTACAATCTGACCTTCGAGCTGATTGGCCAGCTCGACATACTCATCGAGCTGGTTGGTTAAAGTGACAATACTTTCGTCAGGAGCAGTATTGTCAGGCGTACTGATGGCACTCGATGCGCCGAGAACCGGCAGGGTCGTTGGGGGTGGAGGGGTGGTCTGGTTGTAGATTGCCATCGCCAAGGTCCCTATCAGGGCGCCAGCGATGAATTTACCAATCCCCGTGAGTGTATCGCCAGCCATATCTCGTCGTTGCTCCCGTTTTGCCGAATCCTCGTTGTTGCCTCTATTCCTCCTGATCATAGACAGGAAGCCGTCCAGCGGGTTCCATACAAGGACTGGTCCGATGATGTCTGCATTTTGTCCCGCTGTTCATATGGTATAGGATCGTCAGGATGAAATGGCTAATTGTCTTGTTTATTTTCCCGTTGCTTCTCGTGGGCGGCCCTCTGATGTTCAATCGCGCACCGCTTTGGGACCCGCCGGGGCCCTTGACCCGGTTACGGCTCTATTTGACGACCCATGTCGCAGAGACCCGGCCTGGGCATGAACGACCCGAGCTGCGGCCGATAATCCTGGAGTTGCCGCAACGGCAGGTGCGCGAGCGGGTCGTCCGGGTGATGCGGCAGTTGCACTGGCAACAGATCACGGAAGAGCAGCAAACGGTACGAGCCGTGGTGGTGACCCCGATGTTGCATTTCAAGGATGACGTGGAAGTGGTGCTGGCGTCGACCCGCAAGGGGATTCAGGTGAACGTCCGCGCCCAGTCGCGGATCGGGAAAGGGGATTTTGCCGCCAACACCCGTCACATCCAGGAACTCTATCGGATGCTTTCGGCCCGGCCGGCGGAATAGGTCGACTTGATTGAGCTATTCATCGAAAGCTGGCAAGTGATGTAATCCACTGGATTCCCTCAGTCATATGCTGGAATTTATGTCTGTCAGCTGGATATTAGCGCTCGATGGTATAGAACAGATCCACCCCCTGAGAAGCGCCTGATTCAGTCTGGATCTGCAGACGTTTCGTCAGGTCATAACGCAGCCGCATCTTGGTTTCCCGGGTGGCCAGATCGTTGACGTACTGGACATACAAACGGGGTGACAGATAGGTGCCGGCGACCACCGAAGCCTCCTGGAGGCTGTTGCCAGTGTCCACTCGCAATTCTTCCAGGCCCAGTTGGCGACTGATATCATCCGTCAGACTACCGGCTCCGGTGGCGTTCATGGCTGCAGCGATACCCAGGCTTTGTCCGCTTCCTTCGCCGGGTGCGTGGCCGGTCAGCAGATAGGAGAGAGCCGCTGTTTCGCTCATGGCTGGGGTGGAGAATACGCTGGTTTTGGGCGCCTTCAGGGTGCCGGTCACCCGCACGCCGGCGGTCACGTCTCCCACCTCGCGAATCGCCCGCACATCCAGTCCGGGATTGTCGACCGGACTGTCGGCAAACAGCGCATAGCCCCGTTCGATCTTGAGGTCTTGACCATAGGCCCGGTAGGTTCCCTCCGAGACTCCAATACGGCCACTGCCGGTGACGGGGCGCCCCGGTTCATCGATAACCAGCAGGTTGCCGGTCAGCTTGGCCCGCAGCCCCAGGCCCTCGAAGCTGACCCGATCCCCAAAGATAACCCGCAGCCTGGAATATACTTTGGGATCTAACTGCTGATCCTCAGGCATATCCTCCTTCACGATGACCAGGTCAGGTGAGCCGGAAACAGCGGATTTTGGTAGGTTGCGCAGTCGTATACGGGCATAGGGAATTTCCACCTCTCCGTTCATGTCGGTGCGCTGCCGATCGGATTTGATAGTCAGCTTGGGAGAAATCCTGACCACCGCCTCGGGAATGTTGACAGCCAGCCAGTTCACCCCTTCAATCTGGAGCTCTGTGGGGAATCCCTGTTCAGGCTGCAGTTGAGTCTCTCCCTGCAGGATCAGCTTGCTGTCACCGGACTTGACGGAACCCTCCAGGGTCAGCCTTTCCAGATTCGGCGCCTGAAGTCGCATGACCAATTCCCGCAGTTCGAGGCCAGCGTCTGGAATGTCCAGGGCGCCATTCTCCAATGCCGCCATCCCCATCATTCGCGGTGCTGCTAGCTGCCCGCCAAGGGTGAAATCCGCGTCGATGCGGCCTTTGACATTCTGCAGTTTGGGCGCCAGGGTGGAAATAAAGCCGAGATCCGCGATATTCGCAGTCACCCTGCCTTCGAGTGCCTGTTGCTCGAACACGATCTCAGGTAGCCGCAGCCCGGGCAGACGCACCTGGCCTTGTATTCCGCCAAGTCCGGCCAGTGGTAGATTCAGCTCGCTATGGCCTCCTTGCGGGTCGATGCGGCTTTGCAGGAAGGCGCCGGAAAAATCCAAGGTCTGGGGTTCGTCATTGACTTCGAAGGCAAATTCCCCATTGGGTAGTTTCAGATCGGCCTTGCCCAGGATCTGTCCCTGCGCATCGGCGTTGAATGCCGCCGCCAGTTCGGCCTGACCCGTGATCTGAGTTGCCTCAGGCAGCCACTGTTGCAACAGCTCGAGGGGCAACCGGGTTGCCTGCAGTTCGGTTTTCCAGCCTTGCTCCGCCTGACCTAAGAAGTTGCCGCAGATCTGGGCTGCGCCGGCCACCAGGCAGGCTTGCGCCACTTGTTGCCGTTGCGGGCCGAGCGTGAACTGGGCGGGCCTGACGAGCTTCCAGGTGTTCAGGTTCGGCAGGTCGAGTTGCAGTTGCTGCAAGGCGCCCTGCCAAAGATTTTGCTGGCTCAGGCCCGCGTCGATAACCAAATTCGCCTGAGGCACCTCCGCGCCTCGCAGGTCCAGCTCGATATGGTGTCGCTCGCGGCTGCCTCCGACAGTCAGTTGCAGGCGCTGCCAGGCCATCCCAGCGGTCTTCAGGTTCTTGGCCTGCAAGTCCACGGACAACTGCTGGCCGCCGGCCAGGTCGATGTCTGTCGACGCACGCAAGTTACCGACCTGATTGTCCTGATAGGCGAGGCGGTTGGCGTCGATGTTCGCCTGGATACGCGGCTCCTGGTTGCTGCCGGTCAGCTTGCCTGAGGCTTGCAGCATGCCGGTGAGGCCCGGCCAGAGGGCCTCGAGTTGCGGAGCCTCGATCGACCAGTCGAGGGCCAGGCGTTCCCCGGCGCTACCGGAGGCCTGAATGCGATTCTTACCCGACAGGGCGTGCAGGGAGCGGATCTGCAGGGTCTTGTCGTCCAGATGCAATTCGCCGTAGGCGCTGATGGGGTAGTCCCTGAGAACGCCTTCGAGTCGTTCCAGGTGCAGATCGACCAAGGGAATGGCTTGGTGGATTTTACCTTCACTGCGCAGGGCGAGGTTCAACTTGCCGGGGAACTCGGCGTGAAACAGACCGGGATTCAGGTCATCCCCTTGCAATTTTACCTGCCAGGTCACTTCGGGCGCCCAGGTCAGCTGACCGCTGCCCTGCAAACGCCCTTCGCTGAGCAGCAGGTTGAGTTCGTCGAAACCGAGCTGTTGCAGGTTGCCGCTGCCGGAGGCGTTCAAGCCGGCAGGTGGCAGGTCGGGTTGAGATACATCCAGGTCCAGTCGGTATGCATAGTTATCCGGGCTGCCGTCGATATGCAGCTTGCCTTGCGCACTGTGAAACTGCACTGCCTCCCCCTGCAAGGGCCATCTCAACTCCTGCCAGGAAAGATCGGCCAGAAAGCGCCCCTGTTGGTCGTTCAGGGTATATTGGCCCTGGCCTTCCAGGCGGGTCCCGGCCGGGGTGGTGACCAGCAGGCGGTCGGCGTTGAGGGTGCCGTCGGTATAGCGGGTCTTCAGCTCCGCTGTCATTTCACCCAGGGAGGGTTCGCTCAGATTCAGCCGGCCGTCCGCCACGATCCGCTGTGGGGTGCCTGAGCTGTGCAGCTCACCGCTGATGCGCGCGGGAAAGCCCTTGGCAAAGGCGCCGACCAGAGCCTCCTGCAGCTGCAGGCGAGCCTCCCAGCGGGGCGCACTCGCCAGCTCGAACAGCTTGGCCTGCAGTTCGCCCTGTAGCGGCGGATCCAAGGACTGCCCCACCTGGAGTTCGGCCAGATTGCCCGCAAGGGTGCCATGGCCTGCCAGTTCCTGTCCGTCCGCCAGTTGGTGGCGCCAGTCCAGTGCAATCTGCAGGGGGAAATCGGGCCGCAAGCGCACGGAGCCTGTCAGGTCCACTTGGGTGGAGAAGGCGGCGGCCTGCAGCTTGGCTATCACCACTTCATCCTGACCCGCCCGGGCCTGCAAGGCGATCCGTTCGATCTTCACCGGTGTGTCTTGCTTGGGGTCGATCAGTTGAAAATCACTCACCAGCAAGGAGTCCAATTGGATGGCCAGCGGCAAGCTGATGCCTTGAAATGGGGTACTCTGTTCTGTCTTGGCAGTGTCGCTCGGGGGTAGCTGCAGGCGGGTGCCCTCAAGAGTCAGTTGCAACAGATGCAAGCGCCCTACCAGCAGCTCAGACAGTTGCCAATCGAACAGCAGGCGTTCCAGCTCCACACTCAGCTCACCGTCCCGATAGTGGAGGCCGTCTATCTGCAACGGTCCGGTCAGGCTGCCTTGCACCTTGTCGATGCGCAGTGCGCCCGGTGTCAGTTGCGGGATCTGCTCGAACAGCCACTGAGTGCCGGCGGGAGAGTGCAGCAGGTAGCCAAGTGCGCCGATCACTACGATCAGCAGCAATAACAGGATGGCCGCGAAATAGCCGACCAGGCGTAGAATCAGGCGGAAGCTCACAACTCGGGTCCCACAACGATATGCAGGCGGGGTTCAATCTCATCGGCGCTCAGGCCGGCGGCCAGATCGACCCGGATCGGCCCGACAGGGGATTGCCAGCGCACCCCGAAACCGGCGCCGTATTCGAAGTCGGTTTCATAGTCCGGGTCGAAGGCGTTGCCGGCATCGAAAAAGACGGCGGCGCTCCATTTGCCGACGATACGACGTTCCAGTTCCAGGCTCGCCACCGCCAGATAGCGTCCTCCGATCACCTGACCCTCCTCATCCTTGGGGCCCAGTTCATCCAGGCTGAAACCGCGCACGCTGTTGTCACCGCCGGCAAAGAAACGTTTGGAGGCGGGGAGTTCCAACAGGTCATTGACCTGGGTTGCCCCCAATTCGGCCCGGGCCAGCAGACGCCAATCACCGCCACCGAAGCCATGGATGAATTTATCGTTGGTATACACCTGCAGATAGCTGGTGCTCGACAACAATTGCTCCAGCGCCCCTTCGATGCGGAAATCCAGCCGCTGGCCGCGCTGGATGAAGGACAGGCCGTCGGTTTTCAGGCGGTTCCACTGGACGTTCGGCACCAGCAAAAAGGCAGAGTCTTGCTGATCGGCGACATCAAAACTCTCGTAGGAATAGTCCAGTCCCAGGGTGCGGCGCCAACCGTTTTCCAGATCCACCGAGTGTTTGGCGTTCACCAGCGCCAGGGTGCCTTTGCGACTGTCGGTGTCATAATTATCCACCGCGAACCCATAAGACAGGGAGTCCTTGGAAGGCCGCTCCAGCGGGATCAGGTATTCTGTCTTAAAGCTGGTGTGGGGTTGGGACAGGCGTAATTCACTGAGCAGGCGCTGTCCATGGGGTCCGACCCGGCGGCGTTTCCAGTCCAAGGTGATGCGAGGTCCGGTATCCGTGGAGTAACCCAGGCCGATGCGATAACGATCCCGTTTGTTGGGGGTGCAGACCACCTCGACCGGCACCCTGTTGTCCTGCACTTCGGTGCGCAGGGTCAGGACTTCCACATGACTGAAATATTCGCTGTCGATCAGATTGGCTTGCAGATTCAGCAGCTTCTCGTGACTGAAGGGATCGCCTGGTTCGAAATGCACGTAGCGTGCCAGGAATTCTGGATCCATGGCGTCTTGGACAAAGCGTACCTCACCGAATCGGAAGTGCGCCCCGGTATCGAGGTGCAGCTTGATCTGTGCGGTGTAATCCTTCAGATTGATGAACAGCCTGTGCAGGCTGTAGGTGGCGTCCAGATAACCCTGCTCGATGGCCTTGGTGAGTAATTTCTGCTTGGCGGCATCGTATACCGGCTGATTCAGCACGTCTCCCACTGCCAGGGGGAAGTCAGTAGGCAAGGCGGGATCTTGGCTTCCATCCCCATGGATTTGGATCTCCACCGCCGCGAGACGGATCTGCGGACCGGGCGTCACCTCGTATATCGCCTTAAAGCTCTGATCGGTTTGGCGTAAGTCGGAGTTGATCTCCGCTTTGAAATAGCCGAAGGGTTGTAACGCCTTGCGGATCTCTTCCGGGGCCTTTTTGTGCAACAAGCGCAGTCGTGGAACGGACAGTTCCTTGCGTCCTTTTTCCTGCTCGATTGAGAGGAAAGCGCGTACGTTGGTCTCGGTGTCTCCAGTCAGCCCCTTGATCTGGACAGAAACGTCAAGTCCATAGGCGTATAAGGGAAGCAGCAGCCCTAGCAGTATCTGGGTAATTCGGTACATGTGGCAGATCAGTCAATCACAACTTCATGTGGATTCTACCATTAAGGACAAGATATTACGGAATTTTCGAGGGGCTCCATCTGATGGCGGGATATTTTACAAAATATTGCGTTAATTGGTGTGTTATAGCCGATAAGTCAATGAACTGGCGCAAGTTTGATCTGTCCCCGGCGCTGGAAACTGACAGCAATACCCATGCTCAAGTGATTGAAATCAAACGCTCGCTAGCAGTAGCGGTTCGAACGGCAACGGCCCCAGGTCAAGTGATACCGCCTGCAGCCATTGCGGGCGCATCCAGATAGCTGATTGGGGATTACCCTCGTATCGAGTTGGGGGGTGTATATGTTAAAATCATCACAGTTTTTGGTGAGATAGTGATGATCCGATTGTTCGTTTATCAGCGGATCAGGCAGCGGATCTTGTCACTAGATCAAGAAGCAGAATTATAAAATATTCTCGTAACAGGACGAGAATGCTGATTCCCCCAGGATTGGTTTTTTAAGTCTGGTCTTACGAGTTTACTTGGGAAGAAGTTTCTCCTCGACCCATTATGCCGCGCTGGTCGAAAGGGATCAATGTCGGTGCTATGGGCTGTCGCCTAGATCAGTAAAAAACGAACGGAGGATGCTCTAACGGCTACTCATAAAACAGCCGTAGGCATGGGAAAGATGGGCAGTTATGCAAATCACACGGCACTCGCAGTTCTACTACTTGCTTTCTGGATGGTGGGCAATGCATCCGGGACCGATGATGCGCTGAGTATCATCGAGCGGGTTGGCGTCAAGGCGGCAGTCATTCACGGAAAATCTGTGGATTGCATGCGCTGTCATGGCATGGAAACCCTGGGTTATCGCGATTCCATAACCGGTGGCTTCGTCGATCTGCATGTCCCTGCCGCAGACTTCCTGGATTCGAATCACAAGGCCCTGAACTGCATTGAATGCCATACCGCGGGCTTTGATAGTTATCCGCATCCGGAAAAGGCCAAAAAACAATCGCTCTATTGCGTCGACTGTCATGAGAACAATCCCGGGCTGATCCCCAAGCATTTCGCCGAGATCGAGAAAGAGTTCAAGGAGAGCGTGCACTTCAAACGCCTGCCGGAAAACTTCAGTTGTTTTTCCTGCCACAATGCCCATTACTTCAAGGTCAGTATAAAAAGTTCCGACTTCAGTCGTTATCCAAAGCGGGAGTTGTGCGTCAGTTGCCATACCACGAATGATATCGGGATGTCTGTGGAGCCGGTGCGTAAGGTCCTCGAGATGGTCGAGTATGACAATCAAATCTGTCTCAATTGTCATGCGATACCGATCCGGCTCAAGGAACTCAAGGGGAGCGATATTCCTGATATCGCAACCAGTCATAAATGGCTGCCCAATGTGGAGATGCACTGGGAGAAGGTTCGGTGTATCGATTGCCACCTTTCGACGGATGATAATTTTCTGCACGACATTCTGCCCGCCGAGCAGGCGGTGAAACACTGTGAGGATTGCCACTCGGCTAATTCCATCCTGCTGACCAAGCTCTACAAATACACCATGCAGGAAAATCGACAGAAGTACGGTTTCATCAACAGTGTCGCCTTGAACGATGCCTATATCATCGGCATGACCAGAAACATCATCCTGGATCGACTGAGTTTCGCGATTCTCGGTGGCATGCTGCTGGTTTTGGCGGCGCACGGCTTCGGTCGTTGGTATTTTGCTAGGCGGAGGAGAAAATGAGAGAAATGTATCTTTATCCACTCTGGGTGAGAATCTGGCACTGGTCGAATGCCTTGGTGTGCGTGATCCTGATCCTGTCAGGGATGAATCTTCACTTTGCCAGTCACGACCATCCAATCGTTTCCTTCGAAAAATCGATCCTGATCCACAACATTGCCGGTATCACGATGGCCTTACTGTATGTGGTTTTTATCATTGGTAATCTGGTGAGCCACAACGGTGTGCACTACAAAGTGAAGTTTCAGGGCTTTATCCAGCGGTTTATTTCCCAGGCGAAATATTATGGATACGGGATTTTCATGGGTGATCCGCACCCCTCCAGGCCAACGGAAAACTGTAAGTTCAATGCGCTGCAACAGATCACCTATGTCAGCATCATGTATGGACTGGTTTCTTTGTTGGTGCTAAGCGGTGTCCTGTTGCTGTTTCCCGATTCCATCCCCGATAATCTGTTGGGAACAGGAACCATCTTACCGATCGCAGTCGGACATGCGATCCTTTCTTTTTTTCTCGCATTGTTTCTGGTCGGACATCTTTATCTTGCAACAACGGGAGAGACACCGTTGAGCAATTACAAAACCATGTTTACAGGTATCCATCATGAACCTGATTCACATGAATTAGGGGGAACTTCAAAATGAAATCCATAAAGCGGCAAGCAGGGCGTTTTCGAATCGGTAAGACCATCTTTTGGCTGGGCGTGGTTGGGCTTGCCATTTCCATGAGCTACGAATATCTCTACTCTACTTTTTTTGAGGCATATACCGGGGTTACCAACGCACCGCTGACGTATGAAAGCAGCAAGAAGTTGAGTTCCTCAGAATTCGAGTCCCTCGCCAAAGAACTGACCTATCAGGCCCGCTATGAGGCGGCCTTGGAAGTCACGAAAAAAGAGGAGAATGATTTCACGCGTAAGCTGCGGGTCGATATCTTGATGAACACGCCTTCGTTTCGCGAAAAAACCGATTTCGACCATATCGATTATTTCCGCCACGCAGGCATCTTTCAGTACGAAGGTCCCAATACCTGTACCCAGTGCCATGAGACCATGGTGATTCACGACTATGAAGGCAGTCACAGAACGGTCAATACCATGGAAGACGTGCTGGATACCGTGCACTTCAAATTCCAATCCACGGGACGGGTGTTCAGCACCTACGGTTACGATGGCCGCCGCGTGAATGAATCCGGCGCAGTTCCGATTCCTGTAGGCAAGATCGATCGGGCCTGCGGTATTCCCGGTAGTTTCTCCTGGACCGGCTGGGCTAAGCTGATCGACTCTAAGCCGGATGCCTTGGCGGGTGAGAGTGAAACCCGCAGTGAGGGATGCGGCCAATGCCATATCGGCGGCAACTATCACCCGGCGACCGAAAAGATGATGCCGGTGGGCGATGTGCCGGAAGAAGCCAAACAGGGACTGGATTGTCTGATCTGTCATTCGGCCACCTATGACATGAATGAGCGATATGTCATCCAGGACGATTTTGGCATGCGCTGGAACCAGGATCGGAGCATGCGCGCCGCGATGACGGTTTCCTTGCCTCAGAATAAGAATTGTCTGAACTGCCACCAGCATAACCTGGGTGGTGACGCCTATGAGCACAATGAAGCGGCCAAAAATCTGGGGCACAAAAATAAGCGTTTATTGCACCACGGCGCCAAACGCGCCAATCCCTTTGGTCCCGAGGATGACGTGCATGCCGCGGCAGGATTGCTCTGCACCGATTGTCATGTGCCGGAAGGCCATAAGATCCCGCGAGGCACCAAGGGCGTTGACCTGGTATCGAACGATCTGCCGGATAAAGAGGTGGCCTGTGAAAACTGCCATACCCTCGCGCCACACACAAAATCCAAGGACCGGGTCATTCTCAACGGCCACATCTCCCGCCTGGCCTGCGAGACCTGTCACATCAAAGAGTTAGCAGCTTACAGTGTGGTGCTGAGGGATTGGATACATCCGACCTGGAATGCGGAGGAGGGTATCTTTACCCCGACCGACGTCTATCTCTCGGGTGATGTGGGGAAAGGCCTGATCTATCTGTGGTTCAATGGCAACGGCACATTTCTCGCCAATGCCTTGGGCAATAATCCCATGAAACCGGCGAGTTACAATCCACTGATGGAGCAGATGGTCAAGCTGGATCATCCGGAAGTAGTCGAGGCGGTACGGCAAGCCGCCATTGAGTTACAGAAGACCTATCCCGATATCGATGTGGATGCGTATGTCAAGTCGGCGACTCAGCCTATGACCCAGCTCACCCCCGAGATGCTCAAAAAGCGCGGTGACATTATCGAGAAGAACTTGCGGTCGGTCATGAACAAGGGGGAAAGCAAGATCTATCCGTTCAAGTTGTTCAATGCCATCATGTATGAGGATATGGGTAACCAGGGGCCTTTCGGCGCCATGATCCTGCCGTTCGATTATCCGACCTACTACGAAACCGGCGATACCAAGGCGTCCGTGGTCAAGGCCATTTCCGATCCCATCATTCAACGCATGTACCAAACGCCGTTCAAGGAATACATGATGGATGAGTTCATGTATTACTTTGGGGTCGACGGTTGGACGCCGGATTATCCGCTGAAGGGGGGAGAATTGGTGAATGTGGAGCCCAACTGGATGCGCCAGATGGGCACCCTGATGGTCAATCATGGTATCAACAAGGATGGCAGGAAGTGTGAAGAGTGCCATACCACAAATGGCATTCTGAATTTCGCCATGCTCGGCTATCCCGAAGAGCGGGTAGCGGATCTGCAAAATCTGCCAGAGTTGAAATATCTCACCGAGCCTGCTGAAGACGTAGTGCTCAAAGAGGGGAATGCACAAGACCAAAAACCGAAAGCGATTGCTGCTGAGCCCCGATAATCGCCCTGAAGCAAGTCCAGGGATGGGCTTGATGAGTTTGCCGATTCTTTACGCTTGCAGATGAAGGGATCGGACTGCGGTGAGTCGACCACTTCCTTGGTTGACCCGTGCAAGTCAGGCAACTCAGATCCATAAAGAAAAAATCCCATTCCTTGGGATTTTTTCTTATAGGATTCCAACGCGACGGTTACTGAACGATCTCCCAGGACCCGTCCGAGTTTTGACAGGCCGTACCATAGAGGGATTCTCTCTTGCCACCGATGGCTACCTCATTCTGGAATTCGCGGCAATAACGACCCGAACTGCTGGTTCCATCCTCAATAGGTGTCACGGAGCCGGAGGCATTGCCGTCTCTCCAATAGATGGTTTCGCCTAGAGGAGCGCTGGTTGCGTCGTACAGGGCCATTTCATGCGCTCGCTGTTGTTGATCGTTGAGATTGTCCAAAATGGCGAGGGTAATCGCGGTAAATGACAACCAACCCCATATGTCATTATGCAGATGATAGTACCGGTGGTGACGTGGATAGTCGTAACGAAATGGCTGCACGATCACGACATCATGCGAGCGGTAATGTCTTGGGCCAGTGTAGAATCTGCCTCGCGGGGCTGGCGAGTAGTACCGGGGCTTGTAATAGCGCCGATCATCATGGTGCTCCCGCCATCTGACAGGCTCGTCTCTATCGTATCGCCTGTCGTGATCCCGGTATCTTTCCCGCTCTTTGGGTTTTATTCGATACGGCTCCTGATACCGCTCACGAACGGGTTCCTTGATCGTTACCCGAGGGGGCGCCTGGTATCGTTCCCGAACGGGTTCCCTGGATCTCTCCCGAGGGGGTTGCTGATGGCGTTCGCGCGCGGGTTCCCTGGATCTCTCCCGAGGGGGTTGCTGATGGCGTTCGCGCGCGGGTTCTCTGGATCTCTCCCGAGTGGGTTGCTGGTAGCGTTCGCGCGCCGGTTCCCTGGATGTCTCCCGAGGGGGTTGCTGGTTTCGCTCCCGAGCGGGTCCCTTGGATCTTTCCCGCGCAGGTTCCTGATGGCGTTCTCGATACTGTCCTTTGGATTTCTCCCTGGACGGTTCGTCGGTCGCTTTCCAGTCGTCATTGCGGGCATCCGCAAGCATTGGATAGGTAAAAGCAGCATCGGATGAATTGGCTTGCTGTTCGGCTGAACCGGCTACCAACGTCTCACCGAGCATCGAAGCCAGGACTGCCAGACTGACCAGGGATAGACGAAAAGTCATTGATTGGGTGTGTGATTTTATTGAATGCCTGAGAATTGGCATGAGTTTCTCCTCGCGGTGGTCCGTTGATATCCGGACGTTGAAATGCATCTTCGTGCCTGACCAATTTTAGCAGGGAAAAGCAACGAAAAATTTTCTTCCGTTAGCATAATATGTCCAGGCACCAGTGCTGAATGTGATATCCAGTGAGTAAGGGTTGCATATTTCATCGCCAAGGCGTGACCGCGATAACCTTTGAATCCATCCCGGCAAGCTCGACGCCGGGCACTGGCCTCCACAGCAGGGGGATTGTTAGGTGACCATGCAGCCCACATAGGAGCTCGCCCATGGCTGCGAATAGCGTTTGTGTTGAGAGGCCCAAAAGGCTTGTCGTCTTGAGTCGCAGCCGCGGGCAGCTCCTACAACGGGGTTTTTCAGTGTGAAAGCAGAGGCATTGCAGAGCGAGCTGAATACTTACCTTGTTAGTAACAATCCTTGCCCTCCCGCCGAAAGTATCGATGATATGTATACAATGATTGATGGGAAGATCTATATTGCGGGGATGCTGGCCCGGCACAAATGCTTTTTATTGAATTTCCGTTAAATTTTGCCAACTGTTCTATACATTCCATGGCTTTAATATAAAATTCGCCTGGTCGCAACAACTGCCACAGGAGAGAAGCATGCATGTCACCTTAAGAAAGAGCGAAGCCGCCGAACCGTTCAGTTTTTCCTTTCAGGATGTGAATGGGAAAGCCATTTTGCGCAGTGAAAACTACAAGGCGAAAAACAGTGCGATCAATGGCATTGAATCAGTGAAGAAGAATTGCATCGATGATGCACGGTATGAGATGAAAGAGGCTAAAAACGGCAAACTGTATTTCAATCTCAAGGCGAGCAATGGTCAGATCGTGGCAACCAGCAGCCTGTTTGGTACGCCTGATGAGCGTGACGCAAGTATAGCCGTGCTCAAGAGAGAAGGGCCGGATGCCGTGATGGATGACCAGAGCTGAAGTTCAGCCGCAGGTGCGTGATGTCTAGTCCCCAGAGCGGTCGTGTCTAGATTCAAGGTTGGGGGTTGCGTTTTTCGCGCCTGGGGGCGAGTACGAACGCATCGCACAGCATGATCGCCACCCCGACAAAGATGGCCGAATCCGCCAGATTGAAAGCAGGCCAGTGGCACTCACTGCCCAGGTGTGCGAAACCCGGCAGGCAGTCAGTGGCCAGATAATGGAGGTCGATGAAGTCAATCACCTTGCCGAACAGGATGCGATCGATGACATTCCCCATGGCGCCGCCGATGATCAAAGCGAGGGATATGGCAACCCATTTTTCTTCTGCCCGTAGTCGCTGGAGCCAGTTGATCAGAACAGCGCTCACACCAAGCGCCAGCAGCACAAAGAACCAACGCTGCCAGCCGTCCTGATCGCTCAGGAAACTGAAGGCCGCCCCTTTGTTGTACATCAGGGTCAGATCGAAAAACGGCATCACCCTGACTGCCTGGTAAGCGATCAACTGTGCCTCGGCAAATTGCTTGGTGACCTGATCCAGCAGGATCACAGCCAGGGAAAGCCAGAGCCAGCGTTGCATGCGCACTGCCGTCAGGCGAAGCGGCGGGGTTCACCCCCGCCCGCGACGTTTTCCACGCAACGGCTGCAAAGCTCCGGATGCTCGGGGTTTTTACCCACATCCTCCCGATGCTGCCAACAGCGCACACACTTGCTGTGACCGGAGTCGGTTACTTTGACCGCCAATCCCCGCATCTCACTGTCGTCGACATCGGCCGGCTTGTCTTGCAACGGCAGGAGCCGGACCTCGGAGGTGATCATGACAAAGCGCAGTTCACCCTCCAGTCTGGCCAGCAGGGACTTCAGTTCATCACTGCAGTACAACTCGATCTCCGCATCCAGTGACGAGTTACCGGCGGCGCGGAAGGTCTCCAGTGCCTTACCCACGGTATTTCGTACCTCGATCACTTTGCGCCAGTAGGCGCGATCGAAGCCGTCCTGCGTATCCAGGGCGAACAGGCCTGTGTACCAGGCCTCGAGGAAGACGCTTTCACCCCGGACGCCGGGGATCTCGCGCCAGATCTCGTCGGCGGTAAAGCTGAGGATCGGCGCCAGCCAGCGGGTTATGGCCTCCACGATATGGTACATGGCGGTCTGGCAGGAACGCCGCGGCAGGCTGTTCGCCTGGGTGGTGTACTGCCGGTCCTTGATGATGTCGAGGTAGAAACCACCCAATTCGGTGGTGCAGAAGTTCTGGATCTTCTGATAGATCAGATGGAACTGGTAACTCCGATAGGCGGCGATGATCTCCTCCTGCAGTTGCAGGGTGCGATCCACCGCCCACCGGTCCAGTTCGAGCATCCGGGCGGGTTCGACCCGGTTCTGCGCCGGATCGAAGCCATGCAGGTTGCTGAGCAGAAAACGGGCGGTGTTGCGGATGCGCCGGTAGGCATCCGCGGTGCGCTTGAGAATCTGCTCGGAGACGCTCATTTCGTTGCGGTAGTCGGTGGCCGCCACCCACAGCCGGATGATGTCGGCCCCCAGGGTCTTCAGCACCTTCTGCGGGGCCACCACGTTACCCTTGGACTTGGACATCTTCTCCCCCTTCTCATCCACGGTGAAGCCATGGGTGAGCACCTGCCGGTAAGGGGCGCAGCCGTGCATCGCCACCGAGGTCATCAGGGAGGATTGAAACCAGCCCCGGTGCTGATCCGAACCTTCCAGATAGAGATCGGCGGGAAAGCGCAGTCCTTCTCGCGCCTCCAGCACGCAGTGGTGGGTGACGCCGGAATCGAACCAGACATCCAGGGTGTCGGTGACCTTGCCGTAAAACGGCGCCTCCTCTCCCAGCAGTTCCGCCGCGTTCAGCTTGAACCAGGCCTCGAAGCCCGAAGCCTCGACCCGTTGCGCGACCGCTTCGATCAGGCGGGGGGAATCGGGATGGAGTTCGCCACTCTCCTTGTGCACGAACAGGGTGATCGGTACGCCCCAGGTGCGCTGGCGGGAGATACACCAATCGGGACGGTTTTCCACCATGCCGCGGATACGGGCCTGACCCCACTCGGGCATCCATTTAACCTGTTCGATCTCGCGCAACGCCGCCGCTCGCAGTCCCTGCTGTTCCATACTGATGAACCACTGGGGGGTGGCGCGGAAGATGATCGGGGTCTTGTGTCGCCAGCAATGGGGATAGCTGTGGCTGAGGCGCTCTTCGTGCACCAGCGCGCCGCGGGTCTTGAGCACTTCGATCACCTTCTGATTGGCGGAGAAGACATGCTCGCCGGCGAACAGTTCGGTGCCTGCCACGAAACGACCGTCGCCGCCGACCGGATTGTCCACCGGCAGCTTGTAACGGGCCCCCACCACATAGTCATCGAGGCCGTGACCAGGGGCGGTGTGCACAGCCCCGGTGCCGGCCTCCAGGGTTACATGTTCGCCCAGGATCACCGGGACCTCCCGGGCGTAGAAGGGATGCTGCAGCTTGAGCCCTTCGAAGGCCTCGCCCTTGGCGTAGCCGATAACCTGGTAGTGCTCGATGCCGTAGCGGTCCATCACGTCCTTCAACAGCGCATCGGCAATCACCAGGCGCTCCCGGCCATGGGGGCCGGTACACTGCACCACCGCATACTCCAGGCTTGGATTGAGCGCTACCGCCTGGTTGGCGGGCAGGGTCCAGGGCGTGGTGGTCCAGATCACCAGATGGATCGGACCTTCTCCCAGGCCATTGGGCACATGATGGCAACGGGCCATCAGGGCGGCTTCATCGAGCACCAGGAAACGCACATCGATGGCGAACGAGTCCTTGTCCTGATACTCGACCTCCGCCTCGGCCAGCGCGGAACCGCAATCGGTGCACCAGTGCACCGGTTTGTAGCCCTTCTGCACATGGCCGTTCTCGACGATGCGGCCGAGAGATCGCACGATGTTCGCCTCGAAAAGGTGGTCCATGGTCAAATAGGGATTCTCCCAGTCACCCAATACGCCCAGGCGCTTGAAGTCGCGACGCTGACCTTCCACCTGTGTGGCGGCGTATTCGCGGCACGCCTTGCGGAACTGGCCGGGGCTGATTTTCTTACCCGGTTTGCCGACCTTCTTCTCCACCTGCAGTTCGATGGGCAGGCCATGACAGTCCCAGCCCGGCACATAGGGGGCGTCGAAGCCGTCCAGGGTGCGGCTCTTGATGATGATGTCCTTGAGGATCTTGTTCACGGCATGGCCGATGTGGATATCGCCATTGGCATAGGGTGGGCCATCATGCAGTATGAATTGCGGGCGTCCGGCGCCGGCCTTGCGGATCTTCTGATAGAGCTGTTTCTCCTCCCACTGCTTGAGCATCTCCGGCTCGCGCTGTGCGAGATTACCCCGCATCGGAAAGTTGGTTTCAGGGAGGTTGAGGGTGTGCTTATAGTCGCTCACTGCCGCTTGCCTATCGAAAGATCCACAAAAGAGATCTATTGAACCGCAAACCGGCGGTTTGCGCAAAGGGCAATAGGCGTCGGCGACGCATTGCCCGGCAATGCTCCGCAGGGGGTTATCGATGCTGCGCCATCTTGGGGCGGCTCCTGTGGGCGGTCTTTTTCTCGATCTTGCTGTGCATGACGGCTGGCAGCCTGGCGCGCAACTAGGGGTGGGTTGATACGGGCAGGCCCAGGGTTTTTCTGGCGGCTATGGCGTCTTGCAGAATCTGTCGGCGCAAGGCGTCGAAAGAGTCGAACTTCTGTTCGTTCCGCAACTTGCGTACGAATTCCACCTGTACATGCTGGCCATATACCGAGCGGTTGAAGTCGAACAGATGCACCTCCAGCAGATAGCGGAGGTCGCCTGCTACCGTCGGCCGGTTGCCGATATTCGCCACGCCAGGCAGGGGGGCCGGCTCCAAGCCCAAGGCTTTGATCGCATAGACCCCCTGCAGGGGACTGACGATGCGATGCAGATTCACGTTCATGGTGGGAAAGCCGATGGTGCGACCACGCTTGTCGCCATGCGCCACCCGACCGCAGATTCGATAAGGCCGACCCAGACACAGGGCGGCTGCCGGCAGGTCTCCCTGGGTCAACAGCTGACGGATACGGGTGCTGCTGACGCGATCCGCATCCAGCATATAGGTGTTCATGTTCTCCACCATATAGCCGTGCTGCATGCCCATCTGTTTGAGCAGGGTGAAGTCGCCCTGTCGGCCCTGGCCGAAGCGAAAGTCGTCACCGACGGACAGGAAGCGCGCCCCCAGTCCGCGGATCAGCAACTCTTCCACAAACTGTGCGGCGGACATGCCGGCCAGCCGCTTGTTGAACTCCAGGATCACCGCCCGCTCGATGCCCACGTCCTGCATGGCCAACAGCTTTTCCCGCAAGCGGGTCAAGCGTGCGGGAGCGCCCGCCGGCTGAAAAAACTCCCTGGGTTGCGGTTCGAAGGTCACCACGGTGGCCGGCAGACCCAGTTCCCGACCCTTATCCAGTAGATGCCGAAACACCGATTGATGGCCGAGATGGACGCCATCGAAATTTCCGATGGTGGCCACGCAGCCCCGGTGTCGCTCTCTCAGATTATGTAGACCGCGAATGACTTGCATAAATAAGGCCCCGTTCAAGAGCACTTCATTATAGGCAAAGACGGGCGTTTGACCATCCTGGAGAGTGGGGACTCAATGCTTCGCTTCCAGAACCCGCCGGGTCAAAATCGAAAGTATCGATTGTCCGCCGATCTTGTCGTCAGTGAACCCCGCGGGACCAGCACACACAAGGCTCAGTGTCCAAGGTACAAGGAATGGGCGAATCAAGTATGGGGTCGGTAGGTTCTGAAATCCCGCCCGCGGATGCCGAAGAGATAAAGCAACATCAGGTAGGCTGCCCCGGCCCCCAGAATCCAACCGAGCAAAGACAAGACCCGCATCCAGTCACCCATCCTGAGCCAGGCGTGCAGATCGCCAGCCCCCAAGAACAGCAGCACACCCATCCCGGCTGCGGCCAAGATGACCCGGGTCAGGATCCTGGCCCAGCCCTTCCCCGGTTGATAGATGCCGGTACGCACCAAGCCCCGATACAGCAGATAGGCGTTCAGGGTGGAGGAGAGGGTGGTGGCCAGGGCCAGTCCGGCATGCTTCAAGGGAAAAACCAACATGAGGTTAAAACCCATGTTCGCCACCATGGCGATAATGCCGATCCTGACCGGAGTACGGGTGTCCTGCTGAGCGTAGAAGCCGGGCGCCAACACCTTGATCAGGATGATCGCCATCAAGCCTGGCGCGAAGGCCATCAGGCTCTGGGTGGATTTGACCACATCCTGGGAGTTGAAGCTGTCGGAATGGAACAGGGTGGCCAGCATCGGGCCGGCCAGCAACAGCAGACCGACGGCTGCCGGTACCCCAAGCAGGACCATCAGGCGAATCGCCCAGTCCAGGGTGGCGGAAAACTCCTCGGGGGATTTGTCCGCATGCTTGCGCGACAGATTCGGCAGGATCACGGTGCCGATGGCGACGCCGAGAATCCCCACCGGAAACTCCAGCAACCGGTCGGAATAGTAGAGCCAGGAGATGCTGCCGCTGACCAGAAACGAAGCAATCAGGGTGTCCAGCAACAGATTGATCTGGCTCACCGAGACCCCGAACAGGGCGGGTACCATCAGGCGCAAGACCTTGATCACGCCGCGGTCCTTGAACGCCACCCTGGGTTTGGGCATCAGCTTGAGCTGTGCCAGGAAGGGGAGCTGGAACAATAGCTGGACAGCCCCGGCGATCAATACCCCCCAGGCCAGCCCCATGACCGGCTGGCTCAGGTGTGGTGAGAGCCACAAGGCGCATCCGATCATGGACAGATTGAGCAGTACGGGGGTAAAGGCGGGGATGCCGAAGCGGTTGTGCGCATTCAGGATGCTGCCCGCGAAGGCCGTCAATGAGATGAAGAAGAGATAGGGAAAGGTCAGATAGAGCATTTCCACCGCCAGGACATACTTATTCTCATCTTCACCGAGGAAACCGGGGGCGAACAGTATGATCAGCAACGGGGCCGCCAGCACACCGGCCAGGCTGGTCAGCAGCAGCACCAGCCCGAAAGTGCCCGCCATCCTGTCGACGAACTCCCTCAGTTCGATCTCGGAGCGCTTCGCGCGGTACTCCGACAGGACCGGGACGAAGGCCACCGAGAAGGCGCCCTCGGCGAATAGCCTGCGCAGGAAATTGGGGATTTTAAAGGCTACGAAAAAGGCGTCCGTGGCGGCATCCGCGCCGAACATTCTCGCCACGACCAGATCGCGCAGGAACCCCAGGATGCGGGACAGCAGGGTATTGCCACCCACGGTCGCGAATGATTTGAAGAAGGAAGGCAGTTGGATGTCCTTGCGCTGGGAATCTTGAGCGTGATTATAATGACAGATCGATGGCATTGCCCGCGTTATGGGTGATTAAAGCAGAATCCGCGGGTTGCCCGCTCAGTGCGATCCACAATAACCCGAGAATCAGGCTCGGCATGAGCTGCAGACTCGTTACAGATGGGGAGGCGGCTGTGAAACTCCCGCTAGGTCTGGACTGACAACCATGGTACTCTTCACCGTTTGATTCGATCAGACGGTATACATGGATTCAGTCGATGGCGAAGCAGATCCAGGCCATTCGTGGGATGAAAGACATCCTGCCTCACCAGACCCTCTTGTGGCAGTTTCTCGAGGACAGGGTGCGTGGGGTGCTCTCCCGGTATGGTTACGACGAGATCCGTATGCCCATCTTGGAGATGACCGACCTGTTCAAACGCTCCATCGGCGAGGTCACGGATATCGTCGAAAAGGAGATGTATACCTTCCAGGACCGCAATGGTGACAGCCTCACCCTGCGGCCGGAGGGCACTGCCGGCTGTGTGCGGGCGGGTCTTGAGCATGGCTTGTTGTTCAATCAGGTACAGCGGCTCTGGTACTGCGGACCCATGTTTCGGCACGAGCGTCCGCAGAAGGGGCGCTACCGCCAGTTTCATCAGATCGGAGTGGAGAGCTTCGGTCTGGAGGGACCGGACGTGGATCTGGAGCAGATCCTGATCACGGCGCAGGATCTGGAAGGAATTGGGTCTGGCGGACCTGCAGCTGCAGCTCAACACCCTGGGCACCGCGGCGGAAAGGGTGCGCTATCGGGAACAGCTGGTGAGCTATTTTCACCAGCCGCCACCCGAATTGGACGAAGACAGCCGGCGCCGTCTGGAGAGCAATCCGCTGCGTATCCTGGACAGCAAGAATCCTCAGATGGCGGAGCTGCTGGCGGGCGCGCCGACCCTCATGGAACACCTGGGTGAGGCGTCGCGCAACCATTTCGCGGTTCTGTGCGAAGGGCTTGATGCGGCGGGGTTGCGTTATACGATCAATCCGCGCCTGGTGCGCGGACTCGATTACTATGCCCGCACGGTGTTCGAGTGGGTGACCGACCAATTGGGCGCCCAGGGCACGGTCTGTGCCGGCGGTCGCTACGATGGGCTGGTCGAGCAACTGGGCGGCAAAGCGGTGCCGGCTGTGGGGTTTGCCATGGGCCTGGAACGATTGATCAGCCTGTTGGAAGAGACCCGACTGGCTGAGCGTCTGCCAGGGCTGGATATCTATATGGTCGTGGTGGGGGAAAAGGCCCAACGTGAAGGCCTGTTGCTGGCGGAACACCTGCGCGATCAGCTGGCCGGGCTCAGCGTCGTGGTGCACTGTGGCGGAGGCAGTTTCAAGAGCCAGTTCAAAAAAGCCGACAAGAGCAATGCCCGCTTTGCCCTGATCCTGGGTGATGATGAACTGACCAGGGGCGAGGTGGGTCTGAAGCCGTTACGGGACAATGGCGAACAACAACAGATAAAATTGGCGGATTTGGCGAGTGTGTTGGCTGTCATGGCGGCCTGACCGACTGCGCGGATCGGCACACGGGACAATGACGCGACTGGCGTCGTAATTTTTTAAACCATCAAATTATAGAGTCGAAGTAAAAGCGTCATGAAAGTTTATCAGACTGAAGAAGAACAGGTTGAAGAGATAAAGAAGTGGTGGAAGGAAAACGGCACTTCGGTGGTGGCTGGTTTGGTGATTGGTTTAGGTGCCGTATTCGCCTGGCAGGGCTGGACCAGTTATCAGGAGCGCATCGGTCGAGAGGCCTCGGTGGCCTTCAACCAGATTGTTGAATGCGGCCAACAGCAAGAATGTCGAGTTGGCCAGCAAGCAGGCCGAATTGTTGCGGCTGGAATACGAGTCAAGCAGCTATGCGGTGCTGGCGGCCATGATCCAGGCGCGACTCAAACTCGAACAAGGCGATACCGCGGCCGCCCGCGCCCAACTCGAATGGGCCATGCAGAACAGTTCCGATACCAGCCTGAAGACCCTGGTCCAGTTGAATCTGGCGCGTATCCTGCTGAGCGAGGGCGATCTCGACGGCGCCACCCGTCTGGCCACTGTGCAGAAGGGTGGTTTTGTCGGGGAGTATGCCGAGCTGCGCGGTGACATCGCCGTGGCGAAAAAAGAGTTGAGTGCGGCCCGGGAGGCCTATGCGCAGGCCTTGTCCCTGAATGTGGGAAATCCCGAGCTGGTGCAGATGAAACTGGATGACCTGGCGCTTGCCACACCCTGAGGTATACCATGCCACGCCTGTTGCTCTGGATCCCTGATCCCCTTCCTGCTTTCCGGTTGTAGCGGCTTTTTTGCCAAGGATAATGCCGATCCGCCGGCAGAACTGGTGGAGTTCAAGTCGACGCTCACGATCGAGACCCTGTGGGACACCTCGATCGCCGACCTGGACGGACAGCATCTCGGGATTCGCCCGGTGGTGCAGGGTGATGCGTTGTTCATCGCAGACCCGGAGGGTCGGGTCGAGGCCTTCGATCGCCTGACCGGCAAGCGCCTCTGGCGGACGGACACCGACGCTCCGATCAGTGGTGGGCCGGGTGTTGCGGTTGGATTGGTGTTGGTTGGAACGGCGGAAGCCGAACTGATTGCCCTGGATGAGGCGCAGGGAGAAGAGCGCTGGCGTCGTCGCGTCAGCAGTGAGGTCATGTCCACGCCCGCTGGTGAAGCCGGCGTGGTGGTGGTGCGGAGCATCGACGACCGGGTCACGGCGATCAATGCGGGTACCGGCGATGAGCGTTGGAATTTCGATCAGACGGTGCCGGTCCTGACTCTGCGCGGCAACAGTTCCCCCATCGTGAACAACGGCCGCGTGATCGTCGGTTTCGCCAACGGCAAAATGGTCGGTCTGGCATTGGACAGCGGCAAGCCCCTGTGGGAAACCGTAATCGCCACCCCCCATGGACGTTCCGAACTGGAGCGGGTAGTGGATCGTCGATGCCGATCCGGTGCTGGTGGAAGGTGTGGTGTATGGAGTGGGTTTTCAGGCGGAACTGGCCGCCATCTCGGAGGCAAGCGGTGTGATCCTCTGGCAGCGCGAGTTGTCCTCATACGCCGGGCTGGATGCGGACTGGCGCCAGGTCTATGTGACCGATGATCAGGATTCTATCTGGGCCCTGGACGCCGCCAATGGCGCGACTCTCTGGCAGCAGAAGCAACTCCATGCCCGGCGGCTCTCCGCGCCGGCCATCGTCACCAGCGAATACCTGGTAGTGGGGGATCTGGAGGGCTACCTGCATTTTCTCGCGGCGGATGACGGCCGCATGCTGGCCAGGGTGCGGGTCGGCAGTGACGGCATCCGCGCAAAACCTCTGGTGGTGGATGACGTAATCTATGTGTTGAATGACAATGGCCGTCTGGCCGCGCTCAGACCCACCAGACACGAATCCGAATAGGGGATGTTGCCGGTTATCGCCCTGGTGGGGCGTCCCAATGTCGGCAAGTCGACCCTCTTCAACCGCCTGACCCGCAGTCGGGATGCCCTGGTGGCGGATCAGCCGGGGCTCACCCGGGACCGCAAATACGGCACCGGCAGGCTCGGCGACACTCCCTACGTGGTGGTGGATACCGGCGGCATCAGCAGTGATGCCCAGGGTCTCGACCTGCTCATGGAACAGCAGGTGAGACAGGCCATCGGCGAAGCGGACCATGTTTTGTTGTTACTGGACGCCAAGCAAGGCTGCACCGGCGGGGACGAGATCATCGCGGAGCAGTTGCGGCGCACCGGCAAGCCGGTGACGCCGGTAGTCAACAAGAGCGATGGGGTGGATGCCGAACTGGCGACCCTGGACTTTTACAAGCTCGGCCTGGGGGAACCGGTGGCGATTGCCGCGGTGCATGGCCGTGGGGTCACCGGCTTGATCGACCAGGTGCTTGCCGGTCTGCCGGAGGGTGAGGCGAAACCGGATCTGGCGCGGGGTGGGACCCTGATCGCCGTGGTCGGACGCCCCAATGTGGGCAAATCCACCCTGGTCAACCGTCTGCTGGGGGAGGAACGGGTAGTGACCTTCGACCAGCCGGGCACCACCCGGGACAGCATCTTCATCCCCTTCGAGCGCGAGCAGAAGACCTACACCCTGATCGATACCGCCGGGGTCAGGCGCCGCGCTCGGGTCAAGGAAGTGATCGAGAAGTTCAGCGTCATCAAGACCCTGCAGGCCATCGAACAGGCCAACGTGGTGCTGTTGGTGCTGGATGCCCGACAGGGCGTGGGGGAGCAGGACGCCACCCTCGCCGGGCATATTCTGGAGAGCGGCCGGGCCCTGGTGGTGGTAGTCAACAAATGGGATGGCCTGGCCCCGGATCAGCGTGAGCATATGCGCCAGGAGATCATGCGCAAACTGCCGTTTCTCGGCTTTGCCCGGCTGCACTTCATCTCCGCCCTGCACGGCTCGGGGGTGGGGGATCTTTATGCCATGGTGGACCAGGCCTACGCCAACGCGATGCGTGACCTGCCGACCCCGGAGTTGACCCGGCTGCTCGAGGTATTGGTGCAGGAGCATCAGCCGCCTTTGGTGCAGGGCCGGCGCATCAAACTGCGCTATGCCCACCAGGGCGGCAAGAACCCACCCATCATCGTGATCCACGGCAATCAGACCGAGCAGGTGCCCGAAGGCTATAAGCGCTTCCTGATCGGTCGCTTCCGCACCGCCTTGAAACTGAGCGGCACACCGATCCGCCTCGAATTCAAGTCGGGGGAGAATCCCTATGCAGGCAAGAAGAACAAACTGACCCAGCGGCAGATCCAGAAGCGCCAGCGGCTGAAAAAATTCGTCACCCGTAAAAAATCCTGAAGCGGGGAACTTGCAAGCCAACCTTGGCTTGCGTAAAAAAGGGGCATGTCGAACGAAATCTCCTATGCCGAAAAGCTGACGGGGCTGTTGCAGCAGGTCGGGTTGGAGCGCCTGCCACCGGAACAGCAGCGCTTTGTCGAGGCCCGCTCCGCCGCCTTGCGTTTCACGCAACAGGAACTGCGTCAGCTGGTCGAGATAGCGCTGGACCTGAACATGTGGGACGAGGCGCCCATACAATCGATCTGGCCACCCGGCGAACAGCCAGGGTTACCCCATAAACGGCTGCGTCAGCGCATCCTCGCCGTGCTCAGGGAGCATTGGCAACAGCTGAAGGAGCGCCCCAACCACTATCCCCGGATCCCGGCCCGCAGCGAGAATGCTACGGCGCGGATCAAGCGGATCAGGGTCGAGAGGGAACGCTTGGGCCTGGGCGCCTGTCCTGTGGCCTCGAACCGTACCCGCTGCTGCAATCTGCTGACCCTGGATGCGGTCGAGAACTGCGGCTTCGACTGCAGCTACTGCAGCATCCAGTCCTTCTATCATGGCGACGAGGTGCGTTTCGACCGGGGTTTTGCGGACAAACTGCAAGGCCTCGAGATCGATCCGGACCAGACCTATCATATCGGCACCGGACAGTCCTCGGACTCCCTGATGTGGGGCAATCAGGCCGGCATCCTGGATGCCCTGGTGGCATTCGCGAAGCGGCATCCGAATGTGATCCTGGAGCTGAAGACCAAATCGAAGAACATCAGCTATCTGCTGAAGCATCCGATCCCACCCAATATCCTCTGCACCTGGTCATTGAATACCCAGACCCTGATCGAGCACGAAGAACGACTGACAGCCTCTCTGGAGGAGCGCCTGAGCGCGGCCCGCCGCCTGGCGGACCATGGCATCCTGGTGGGTTTTCATCTCCATCCGATGATTCACTACGATCGCTGGCGGGAGGATTATGCGCAATTGTGCACCCGCCTGAGCGGGATGTTCTCGCCGCGGGAGGTTGTTTTGGTCTCGCTGGGTACCCTCACCTACATCAAGCCGGTCATCAAGCAGTTGCGCGCACGCGCCGGTTTCCGCAGCAAGATTCTGCAGATGCCGCTGGTCGAGAGTGACGGCAAGTTGTCCTATCCCGAGGCTATCAAACAGGAGATGTTCTCCCTGGTCTACCGATCCCTGAGGACCTGGCACGAGCAGGTGTTCTTCTATCTCTGCATGGAGAATCAGCGCCTGTGGCAACCGGTGTTCGGTCATGCGTATGCTTCCAACAGCGAGTTCGAGCAGGCCATGAAGCGGAGTTATCTGGACAAGATCGAACGGCGGAGGGCCGCACAGCATGGATGATCGCCAACTGATGATCGGGCTGACCTTCGTGGCCTATCTGCTGCTGATGCTGGGCATCGGCTTCATTGCCTGGCGGCGCACCCGGACCCTTGCCGACTTCGTGCTGGGCGGCCGCCGTCTGGGCAGCTGGGTGGCGGCGCTGAGCGCCAGCGCCTCCGATATGAGCGGCTGGCTGTTGCTCGGTCTGCCCGGTTACGCCTATCTCTCCGGTTTGGAATCGATCTGGCTGGCGGGGGGGCTGCTGCTCGGCACCTGGCTCAACTGGCGCTTCGTGGCGGCCCGGTTGCGGGTGTATTCCGAACAGGCCGGCAACGCCCTGACCCTGCCCGAGTACCTCGCCAACCGATTCCATGATCAAAGCGGGCTGATCCGCGCCGTCTCCGCCTCGTTCATCCTGCTGTTCTTTCTGTTCTATACCAGCTCGGGTCTGGTGGCGGGGGGCAAGCTGTTCGAGTCGGTGTTCGGACTGCCCTATGTGTGGGCGGTGACGGCCGGCGCCCTGACCATCATCCTCTACACCGCCTTCGGGGGCTTTCTCGCGGTCTCCTGGACCGATCTGGTGCAGGGCCTGCTGATGGCCGCCGCCTTGGTGGCGGTGCCCTTGATGGTGCTGGGCTATGGCGATTCAGCGGTCGATCTGAGTTCAATCCCGGCCAACCTGCTCGACCCCTTTACCGATAAACAGGGGCAGCCGCTGGGCTGGATCGCGATCGTCTCCCTGCTGGCCTGGGGCCTGGGGTATTTCGGCCAGCCCCATATCCTGGCCCGTTTCAAGGCGGTGCAATCGGTCCGGCTGATTCCCCGGGCCCGGCGGATCGCGGTGACCTGGGTGGCCCTGACCCTGACGGCCGCCTGCCTGGTGGGGCTGTCCGGTATCAGTATGTTCCAGACCCCCCTGGCGGACCCGGAGAAGGTCTTCATTCATCTGGTGGATCTGCTGTTTCATCCGCTGATCGCCGGCATCTGTCTAGCGGCGATCCTGGCGGCGGTCATGAGCACCGCGGATTCGCAACTGCTGGTGGCCTCCAGCGCCTTTACCGGTGACCTGTACCAGACCCTGTTCCGTAAACAGGCCTCGGACCGGGAACTGGTGATCGTCGGCCGGCTGGCGGTATTGGGCATCGCCCTGGCCGCCTTTATCCTGGCGCTGGACCCCCAGAGCCGGGTGCTGGACCTGGTGGCCTATGCCTGGGCCGGTTTCGGCGCCGCCTTCGGTCCGGCGATCGTTCTCTCCCTGTACTGGACAGGGATGACCCGCCTGGGGGCGCTGGGCGGCATCCTGGCCGGTGGCATCACGGTGGTGGTGTGGAAACAGTTGGAGGGGGGCATCTTCGATCTCTACGAGATCCTACCGGGTATCCTTGCCTCGTGCATCGCCATTTTTATGATCAGTCTCGTAGAGGGTACGTATACCACTACCCGGGATTGAGATGAATCGAGAGAATGCAAAAAAGAGTGACTGGCATAGCGCGGATGAAGCCACCCATTGGTCGACAGATTTTCGCTGTGTTGGATAAACATGAGACAGGCCGAGGACCTGTCTCATGTGGTTTATTCAACAGAGGCTGTCAAATGAGACAGTTCAGTTAGTCATCATCACCGCGCCGTTTCCTCCGTTTTTCACTCACCACGGTGGTCGCTGTCGCCGTATTGTTACTGAGGTCGGTATCGCCATCGGCAGTAACGACGGCCTCCCAGTCGATGGTGGTGGCTTTTCTCGGTGCGGTCCAGGTGAAAGTGAAACTATCCGAATCACCACTCGCCAGATTGCTGAATGTATCAGTGAAGGTCTCTACGGTGCGGCCTCGACTGTCGGTGCCGATCACATCGACCTGGCCAGTGGCAGGATCGGGGCCGTTATTGGAGATTTTCAGCTTTATACGGCTGGTCTCTTTGACATTGACCTTTCTGTCCACGGAGAAGTAATCGATGGCTACATCGACCGCCACCGCCGGTGGCTCGACACCGTCCGGCAGGGTCTCTAACCATGGCGCCACAAAATCAACACCTTCGCCGACATTGGAGGTACGCATGGTGAAGGTTGCGGTGCCCGTGCCAGTGTCGTAGGTCGGCCAGTTCACGATTCCATCCACCGTGATGTGGTAGTTGTTGTTGGTCAAGCCCATGTCGTCGAGCTCGGTGATGAAGAAGAACGTGGTCCTCCCATCGCCGGTGTCGGGGTGATCGGCCCAGTATTGCACCATCTCAAGGGGGACCGCCTCGGGAGCGGGATCCGGTCGGGTGAAGTTGCCGGCAGCATCCAGCACGGGCTCGCCATAGGTGTCGCTGGTTGGATCGGTGTCGAGTACCACATAGGTGTGCCAACAAGGGGTGCCGTTACAAGCGGGACTCAAGCCACTGCCGTCCCAGTCGGCGATGGTGTCAGCATCGGTATCCGGATCGCCGTCCTCATCCCAAAAGTAGCCCAGCGGCAGAGCGCCCTGGGGCAACATGTTGCCGAACAGGCAGTAATGCAGTCCTCGCACATTACCGACGGTTTCGATGCGGTCCTCCGTGCGCACCACCAGATTGTAGTAGGAGCGCTCGGTATCGGTGTTGTCCGGGTCGGGGTCGCAGGATGGATCGGTCCAGGGTGTACCACCATCGGGCAGACCGAAGTAGCCGTCGATGGTCCGATTCTCATTATCCGCCGAATCGCCGAACAGGCCCGCCGACATCAGAGAACCCAGGTCAGCGTCACCCGGCGGCGTGCTGTAGAAGGGAAGTGGATTGAAATCGTTCGGATTCGGGTTCTGACCCTGTTTTCGCTCGGTAAACCTTAGCCCGTCTGTCGTATCCGAAGCAGTGAAGTCTGCACCCGTGCCGAATCCCAGTTCGACCACGAAGCCAGCCATCCGTTGACGGGTGGCGTTGATGTATTTCTTGAACACCCGGTAGGTACGCGCCAGATCGTCGGCTGCACTGACCTCGAAGACCATGTCCAGGGGCTTACCGTTCTCCAATAGGATTTCGCCATCAGGATCCGGGAAGATCGTGCCGGTGCCGGGCTCCCGCGCCTCGAGCTTCACCCGCTTGGCTGACTGAAAGGGGTCGGTACAGGTCTTAGGTGCATTGTCCGGATCGGCCCGGTTGGTGCCGGTGGTGATGATGCAGTTTTGCCCGCTGCCAGGGGGAGAATCGGTCAGCACCTGCGCCCCCGGTGCGACGACACTGCCTTCCTTCCAAATTACGGCGCCATTGGTTTCGGTCAGACTGGTGTCTGTGAACAGCGTGCTGTCATAGGTCTCCCCCACGATGTAAGGTGGTGGATCGGTTACCACATTATCGAGATTCCAGCTGTCGATCATGTTGCTTGATGCCGCTCCAGATCCCAGGATCAGGGCGGCGGTGACGGATTGGGTGATACATTTGATTGTGCTCACTCAGTCTCTCCTCCGGTTGTTGATGTGATTTTTTATAACTTCTTAAGAACAGCGACATTGAGTCACTGCAGCGAATTAATCGCCTAGATGAGATTGATTGTCAATACTGTCTAGCGATAACGGCTGATGCCAATTCTATCGGAGGTCGGGCCTGAATGGATTGTTTCCCGTTATTGGTTCGAGAAAAACCCTTGAGTATTGGCTATGAGTTATGGGTTGTCACTTAATATTGATCGGGCATTCCCCCCTAAATCATCCTCGGGATTACCCTTACTGACGCAACCGGAAGCAATTGTGGAGAGTTGTAAAAAAAGACGATCCGTTCACAGAATCTGGCAATACTACCATTGGGAATAGGTGGAAATTAATCGAGTCTGACATCTATAAATAGAATTAAATTCATACCTGCCCGCTTTTTTAGCAGGAATACTGAAAAATGTGAACCTGTCACCTTCAAAAAATTACTGCCTGACCGAAAACCCCACCCTGTAAGCGTTATCAAAACCATAACTGGATTGTGGTAATCCGGCTTCCACTTTAAACAATAAGCCGGTTTTTTTATGCAGTATGTCAGGAAGTAAATATGTTTAATCGTAGTTCCATCATTTCATTCTTGTTCTCTCTCCTGTTGATGTTCGCCCCCGCAACCCTCCTGGCGCATCATATGGCGCCGGAAGAGATGCAGGACTTTATTACGGACCAACTGATTGAGGTGGATAGCGCCCATTTGCTGACCAGTGATGACGATCCCTCCCTCTTGGATGTAGCGGTGGATGGAATCGAAGATCTCGACTATGTGGTGGTGAGCGACGGCCTCAGCGCTGATGAAGTCACCAGCACCCTCGAAGCTATTCTTGAGCAGTTGTCTCGTGAAAACGAAGTCTGCGACGTCAAATACGTGATTGAATATGATGCGGAATCTCAAACCTTCACTTTGACTGTCTATGTCGATTTCTGCAGTCAATAGCAATCAAACAGCTTGGCACAGGGAGGTGCTGAATTCCCTTCGCCATGGCCAGGCACTTATTTCTTGCATATGAGATAGCCCTGTCAGTTCCCACCTTCGCACACTTCGGCCGTTACTATCTGCGGCCGCAGTCACCACCGCTCTCTTGATCCCCTTTTCCATGTCGGGCCTGGTCGGCAGCATCCTGTGGAGAGTCCCTGACAGGGCCGAAGCGGCACTGTAAAACCGGGGTGCCTATGGCCGTTGCTTGGCATTTCGCCGATCAACCGATTGGTTGAATCATATAAGTCAGTCAATACGCTGCCTTACTTCCAAGGTAAATCTTTGGTGACAATTCAGCACGCTCTGCAATACCTCCGCTATCACACGGAAAAACGCCACTGATTGCTTATGACTTTTGGCGAATTACGACGGGTGTCAACGAACACCAGAGAGACGTATCTTTATCCCGGATGGTATATTAGACCGGGCTTGGTATGCAGACTGGGATAAGCCGTCACAGGGTCGGCTCGACGATACCGCCGCGGCGGGGATACCCGATTTTTGTAATCAGCCTGGGGTATTCATGAAAACCATTTGCAAAGGCAGAAATGGTCATGCAACAGAGGGATCAATCAGTCCGGGGCAGTGAGGATGCTGTATTTATTGGGGTTCCGGTCAAGATCAAAAATGCTATTGGTTGAAGCCTGCCGTCATTTCCACACGCTACCCCCCTGCAAGGGATCACACCGTGCATCCCTGGCGCAGGGCGGTCGCTCGTCACGAGGCTAGTTTTCGACAGGTGATGAGATCATGCATAAATATCTGATTGCCCGCCTGTCAGGGTTGTTTGCGATCATCTTCAGCGCCTCGCTTTGTTTCCCGTTGCTGGTTGCGTTGTGGTATGGAGAATCCGAACTCGATTCTTTTCTGATTCCGATGATTGGTGGATTGGCTGTCGGGATGCTGCTGTGGGGCGTCGGAAAAAAGGCGGGTAACCAGGTAAGCAATCGAGATGGCTTTCTTATCGTCACGATCTTCTGGGTCTTGCTGAGCGCCCTGGGCGCCTGGCCGCTGGTGTTAAGCGCCAAATTGTCGCTGATCGAAGCGGTGTTTGAATCCGTTTCGGGCTTCACCACGACCGGTGCAACCGTGCTCACCGGCTTGGATCAGATGCCGAAATCGGTGCTTTTTTATCGTCAACAACTGCAATGGCTTGGGGGCATGGGGTTGATAGTCCTGGGCATCGCGGTGCTGCCGATGCTGGGGATCGGCGGCATGCAGTTGTATCGGGCAGAGGCGCCAGGTCCCATGAAAGAGGATAAATTGACCCCCAGGCTGGCCAACACCGCCCGGGCTCTCTGGATCATCTATGTGGGTCTGACCCTGGTGTGCGCGGTGAGCTTTTGGCTTGCAGGTATGACGCCGTTCGATGCCATCGCGCATAGCCTGTCCACCTTATCCACCGGAGGCTTTTCGACCCATGATCAAAGCATTGCGTATTTCGACAGTCCGGCGATTGAAGCGGTTGCCATCGTTTTCATGTTGTTAGCGGCGATCAATTTCAGCATTCATTTCATCGCCTGGCACATGCGCGATCCCCTGGCCTATCTTCGGGATGTGGAGACGCGCAGTTTTCTGATCTTCGTGTTGGGCGTGGTTCTGCTGGTCGGGCTCATTCTGCGCTGGGAAGGCAATTATCAGGAATTCCCTCCCAGTCTCAGGGATGCGACTTTCGTAGTGGTCTCGGTGGTCACCAGCACCGGTTTCGGGACCGTGGATTTTTCTCACTGGCCCGATTTTCTGCCCTTATTGATGATCCTGATCAGTTTTGTGGGCGGTTGTGGTGGATCGACCGCGGGGGGGATCAAGGTCATGCGCATCCTTCTGTTGATTCAACAGGGTGTCCACGAGGTCAGACAGCTCATCCATCCCCATGCCATTCTGCTGGTGCGGATCGGCAATAGGATCATCCAACCCCGCATGATGCAGGCGGTATGGGGGTTCTTTGCGCTCCATGTCACAACCTTCAGCATCCTGATGATCTTGATGATGCATGCCGGTCTGGATCAGGTTTCCGCGTTTTCAGCGGTTGCCACCAGCATGAATAATCTGGGTCCGGGGCTGGGTGAAGTGGCGTACAACTTTCAGAGTGTCAGTGAGTTCGGCAAGATGGTTGCGGTGGTTGCGATGCTACTTGGGCGGCTGGAGATCTTCACCATCCTGGTGCTGCTCAGCCCGGACTTCTGGAGACGATGAACAGCCAGAGATCCCTCAGGCTCCAGATATGCGCCTGACGGCTGCGCGCGTGGGAATTTTCTGTCGTGCAAAAAGTCATATCCGTGTCGCTGAAATATCGCACACTAATTCGCAAATCGTTTAAATTTTTCGCCTGTTCGGAGGCAATCTTGATGAGACCTGAGGATATCCAAGCGCAGAAACACTTTCTGTTGGGCGCCCTGGTGGTCGGGTTGGTGTTGTTTGGTATCAACTATATGACGGGTTTCTTCACCCACATGCACCTGCGAAATGAAGAGGCCATGGCCATCGAGCATGGCGCCGATTCGGCCCTCTACAAGCAAATGGTGCATGAGCTGATCAATGGTCTGCAAAGTGAGATCGACTGGAAACGCCGCCTTGCAGCGGTGGAGCTTGGTCACCTTGGGAGCGGCGCAGCGGACGCGATCCCCAGTCTCGAGTCCTTACTGCATGATGGACAGCCGGACGTGCGCCAAGCCGCCGTATTGGCCCTGGCCCGAATCGGTAAGTATTCCGGCGAGATGGTGGGTCCGCTGCTGGAACTGCTGCAGGGACCGAACGACCATGATAAATTCCTGGCCGCAAAAGTGCTCGGCAGGATTGGGCCGGCTGCCCGGGAGGCCATACCCTTGTTACAAAAAGAACGTCAAGAAGGGCAGGAGGATGTGAAAAGGGCGGTGAGTGAAGCCCTGGAAAAGATCGAGCAGAACGCTAAGAAAGAATAACGGAAGCGGCAGTAGACCCTCTATTCTGGGCGTAACAGGTTGAAACGGCATCCGTTCGTTTCGATATGTTTTCTGACCCCTGCAGGGCCGTTAGTGCCGATCTTACGGTTAGAGTCTGTATTCTTGGTGATTAGCGTCTCAGCCCGCTGCGCGCGCCCACATCACAAACTAAGAAAATCCATAAATCATTTTTTTGTTGGTTGGAAGGTATAAATCTCAGCCACAGGTTGCTCCCCCGGTAGGAGGAGGTCAGGAGGGGGTGGTCGGTCGACGGCGACGTAGAGTTCCTACTGTCCTCGCTCACCCCAATACCACCTTCTCCCCCTGCTGGAGGCTGTTGTAAAAGCCCTTCCAGGGTACTTTTACAACACGGAAACGAAAAATGCGATTTCTCGTTTCTCTCATTTTCAACGGCTTGCAACCGACGAAAATGGCGTCCCATCCATGGACCGCAGCGGGCGCCGCCTTTTGCGACACCCTCCTCAAGGGGAAAGGCGTTGAGGGGCGACCCATTTGCGCTGCTGAACTTTGTAACTAATGATTCTATTTTTCTAAGAAATTGATTTTTAGCATTGCCAGTTGATTCAACTGCATGCTATTAACCAAACAGAATAAAAAAATTATCCTGTTTCAGTTTTACTTCGGTTTTTCTCGATGCTTTGAATTTTTCTATTCAAAGGAAAAGCTGTGTAGTTAAGTTATTGGGTATCAGAGTAGAAAAAGCCATTCACTCGATTACTGACAGGTGGAGAGTGTGTTATGAAATGCAATGGATTTATATTCAAACCTGCTGTACTGACAATGTCTGCGTGTATTTTTTACTGTGCGCCATTATCTGTTGAAGCCCTTTCGTTGGGTGGAGAGGGGGCCGTCATCGTTTGTCCATACCTGCCGGATGATTTAGCTGAAATACCAACATGCAACGGTAAACCGGCAACCTGCGTGGGGACGGATGGACATGACCTGATTTGGGGCACTGATTCTTCAGATGTCATTGTCGCCGGAGCGGGCAATGACGTCATCCAGGGTGATTCAGGGGATGATACGGTCTGTGGCGGAGAAGGCAATGACGCCATCCATGGGGCTCGGGGTGAAGATACGCTTTTCGGTGAAGAGGGATCCGATTGGGTCTTTGGCGCTGCAGATGATGATAACCTCTTCGGAGGCACCGGGGACTTTGACGTCGTTTGGGGAGGTCCTGGTCACGATAGCCTTGATGGCGGCCCTGGTGGCTATGACGTTTGCCTGAAACAGCGTGAGGGAGGGAACGCGGATATGGCCTCCTGTGAAACGGTCTATCCACCGGTTGGCTATACACACGATGAAGAACATCAGTTGGGTACAGGGATCATTGGCCCTCGATAATATTCGGTTCAGTCTTTGGGGTGAAATGAATGCCGACTCATGCCCCGGTGAGTTACTCGGACAGGCGGTGAATTCTTCCCTGTAAGCTCCACGGACGTGTTTCGCCGCCGAGCCGCCGTCAAAATGCACCCAGCCGATCCGTTGGTGCTGAGCTTTGCAGCTGATCAATACAAAGCTGAGGGCTTTGCTTAGGGCGCCGGAAAAAATAAATCATCCCATCTTGCTTGCCTGGTTGCCCAGCTTCTGCGTTTCGGCAAGGGTTACATAGAATGACTATGCGCCTCTTACCACGCCTTGAGTCTGAGCAACCATTCTGCGCAATTTTGGGTTAAATTAAATTTTCCGCGGCCCTTAGAAACTAGCAGAGACTCGTTGGTCCTAAAGGTGATTCGGTCTTGCTGGGACTTTGCCAACCAACCTGGCTGAGTGATGCAAGTCGAACGGAGAACTTTGATGGCCACTCCGGTTACCTGCTTTCGCGCCATGCGCAATCAGGACTGTTACAACCCCGTTGTGTCCCTCCTTTTCCGCCCTGTCGAGGGCCGTTTGCCCCCGTTTATCCCTGGCATTCAGGTTTACACCCTCAGCGATCAGTAACTCGGCAATATTCTCATAGCCCGCGATGGCGGCTTTGTGTAACGGGGTATGACCGCGGCGTGTTTTGGCATTGATATCTGCGCCCGCTTGGAGCAATGCCTTAACCACCTCTGCCTGGCCATAGTAGGCGGCATCGTGCAGTGGTGTCCAATCGAGAGCGTCCTTGGCGGCAATATCGGCATGGTTAGCGATGAGTTGTTTAACAATGTCAACATGACCGTTCATGGCGGCGCGATGCAGCGGACGATCTCCAGGAGATCCCGAGTTGACATCAGCACCATCTATGATCAATTGTTTTACAACCTCAAGCTGGCCTTCCTCGGCTGCTCGATGCAAAGGTGTATGGCCCCGTTTGTTTTTTGCATTGACATCGGCGCCATTCCGATAAAGCAATTGGGTAATCCCTACATTACCACTGGCGGCTGCCAGATGAAGCGGGGTGAGTCCATGTTTATCCGCTGTGTTGACAGCTGCACCCTTTGCAATCAGAAATTCCGCAATCTTGAAATGACCGTTTTGGACGGCTTTATGTAGGGGGGTCTGGCGATATTGAGTCCTGGCGTTGACGTTTGCGCCGTTCTTGATCAGTAATTGCGTGATCTCGAGGAAACCTTTGCTGGCGGCATCGTGCAGGGGAGTAGCGCCAAATTCGTTGGGTAGGTTCAAGTCGCTTTTCCAATAGATATGCCGTTGAACCTCCTCTAAATTTCCCATCAGAACCGCGTTATGCAGGGTTTCTGTCGGGTGGGGTACGCTACAACTCGCAGATAACAAAACGGTGATGCTAAACAGGACCGCAAAGCTTAGTCGGAGATTGTGGTTTTTCATCTGGGCACCTGCTATGGGTTCGGTCTTGAGCCCCCTCTCCTTCAATAAAACGTCTGCGGTTGCATTTTTCCTAAATCCTATCCTTCTTTTAAGGTAGGTTGCGGTCTGATTTCAGTCAAATTCATATATAAGACATTCCATATATAATTATACTCCTAAAATCCGAAAAAACTATTCGATTAAAATGGGCAGGTTGAGTCTTTTCGCATGTTCCTGAAATGAGGTGTCGGCTATTCGAGTCAAAGAAAAAAATAAAATAAAGTCAAATTTGTAAGAGTTGTTTACCTATCTCATGTCCCGCGCACTACAGGATAAAAAGCGCGCAGTTTGGCAGAAGGTCATGATGGATCACCAAGGTGCGAAGCTGTTCATAAAGGACATAGGTCGTCCAAAATTTTGATTAAGACCGGAAACCCCCTGGGTGATGTGGTGGGTTGCCGTTGTCATCGATCCCATCAGGTTGGTCATGTTGCCCATTTGTCCGTTCATGAGCTCAATATTTTCATTCATGTTGGCCAAGTTATCGTCTAGCTGAACCATGCTCGTCTTCATTTCGACCAAATTGCTCAGCATCGGCTGCAGCGTCTCTACATTAGTGGAAATCACTTCCATGACATCGCCCATGGTCTTTACGGTAATGGTCAAGTCATCGAGATTGATAGAGATATTTTGGACACTACCTGTCAGTTCATCGAGGTTTGAGGATACCTGCTGCATCTGACCAGCCATGATACTCATATTTATCCCCACTGAATCGGCGATCCGGTGCACGTCGCCCACGAGATTGTAGATAAGGTAGAAACCGTAGGAAGCAAGGATCAGAAATGCCAACAAGGCAGGGAGAACAACGATTTGCCAGTTGTTGGAAGAACCGATTCTTTCTTTTGCTTGGTTGTCTGTAGAGTCTTTTTCGGTGGCCACTGTCGCTTGAATTTCCTGTTTTTAGTTTGGCATTTTACAATCGCGCGCAGCAGTCCCACGTGTGCTTCAATTGATGCTACGATGCATCCACGCAGTAATTTAATCGTTTAGTTATTAATAACAAGTTTAGCACAATCCAGGTCAGTTCATCCCAGGTCAGAGGGCGTGCCAATGGGTCAGTATTGTGCAACCTGGCGTAGGATTTGACATGCAGATGGCGAGAGGAATCGTTATTCTTTGACTACGTATATTAATCGTTTGCTTGTAACCATACAGCCCGCGCAGGAGTTGCCCATGACTGCGAATAGCGACGCTTTGTTTTAAAGGCCGAAGAGGCTTGTCCTCTTTGGTCGCAGCTGCGGGCAGCTCCTGCAACGGCGTTTTTCAGTGTGAAAGCAGAGGCATTGCAGAGCGATCTGAATACTGACGTTTGATTGATTCTTGTGCAGAAATATCAGCCACCAAAAATCGATATGTCCGGATCATATCAGTACGCTCAGTAGCATTAAGCAACCGGGAAGCAATCGATAGATCACTAAGGGCGGCAGCCCGATGATGGGGGCGTGCTATTCAGCCCGTTGCGTGTTTCACCCAATGGGTGAATATGTAATTAGAAGCAAACCAACATTCGAACATCATGTAATCGCCAGAATGGAGCGGTTAACTGCCGTCGCTAGACAAAGCGTCATATCAATCCTGCTGCCAGGGAGATGCCAGTAATTTCCGTTCCCAGGCCAGGCTGGATTCGGCGATCTTCGCCAGATCATCGAACCGGGGTTCCCAGTTCAGCACTTGGCGGACCTTGTCGGCGCCGGCAATCAGGGATGGGGGATCGCCCGCTCGCCGTTCGGTCTCGATGATTTTCAGGGGTTTGCCGTTGGCCTGTTCTACCGCCTGCAGCAGTTCGCGCACCGAATAACCATGGCCGTAACCGCAGTTGAGGGTGATCGATGCCCCGCCGTTGCGCAGATAGTCCAAGGCCTTGATATGGGCGTCGGCCAGATCCTCCACATGGATATAGTCACGCACACCGGTGCCGTCCGGGGTGGGATAGTCGGTGCCGAAGATATAGACTGCATCCCGTTTGCCCACCGCGGCTTCACAGGCCACCTTGGTCAACAGGGTGGCATTGGGCGTCGCCTGGCCGATGCGGCCCTGCGGATCGCAACCGGCCACATTGAAATAGCGTAGCGCCACATAGGTCATGTCGCTGGCGGCGGCCAGGTCCCGCAACATCATCTCCGACATCAGTTTAGAGGTGCCATAGGGATTGATCGGATTGGTGGGTGCCTCCTCGTGGGCGATATCGTGCTGCGGGATGCCGTAGACTGCAGCGGTGGAGGAAAAAACGAAATGCTTCACCCCGGCCTCGGCGCAGCATTCCAGCAGGTTGCGGGTGTTGCACGTGTTGTTGGCGTAATACTTGAGCGGATTCTCCACCGATTCGGGCACGATGGTATGGGCGGCGAAATGCAGCACGGTGTCGATCTCATGGTCCTGCAGGACCTTGTTGAGCAGTTCCCGGTCGCCGGTGTTGCCTACCAACAGTTCGCCATACAGTACCGACTGCCTGAAACCGGTCGAAAGGTTGTCCAGGATGACCAGTCGCTCGCCCGCCTCGCCCAGTTGCCGGGCAGTATGACTACCGATGTACCCGGCGCCGCCCGTGATAAGTATCCCTTTCTGGTTCATATGCTTCTCCGCAATTTAAAATCCTGAGATCATACTGGTTGCTGCTCGGCGAGTCATGCCCGATGCTGCGATTGATTGGTATGATGGCTGAGAAGTGCCGCGTTTCAATTGCGTAGTGCGCGAGATGTCGCCGCCAGACAGATCAAATTCGGAACAGTCGTCGGGTGTTGGCACGGGTCTGTTCGGCAATGCGTTCAAACGGCTCGCCTCGCAGCTGGCTTATGGTATCCAAAACGGTCGGCAGGTAGGCCGGTTCGTTGCGCTCGCCCCGGTGAAGGCTGTCCGGTTGATCCGGCGCATCCGTTTCCAGCAGGATGGCCTCCAACGGCAGGACCTGAATCAGCCGGCGTAGTTTGTTGGCCCGGTCATAGGTGACGGGGCCGCCGAAGCTCATCACGAAGCCCAGGTCGATCAGGCGCTGGGCCTGTTGCTCGCTGCCGGAATAACTGTGCAGGACCCCGCGCGAGCCGGGGAATCGGCGGATCGTGTTGATGACCTCTTCCACGGCGCGACGGGCGTGGATGATCACCGGCAGGTCGCATTCCCTGGCCACCTCCAGTTGTCCCTCGAAATAGAACTGCTGCTGCTCCGGGTTGGGGTTGTCGATGAAGAAATCGAGGCCGCATTCGCCGATGGCCACCGGCTTCTCCCGCGCCGCCCAGGCGCGCAGGCTGTCCAGATCCGCCGGCTGATGGTACTCCAGATACATCGGGTGCAGGCCATAGCTGGGATGCAGCTCGGGATAGGCGAGGCAGAGCTGCCGGATTCTCGGCCACCAGGCCGCCTTGACCGCGGGAATGACCTGCTCGGTGACGCCGGCCACGTGCGCCCGCTGCAGGGCCTGGGGACGGTCCGCATCGAAGCTCGCGTCGTCGAAATGGCTGTGGGAGTCGATCAGCGCGTAAATACCCATCGATTCTCCTGGGACAGGGCCTGGTTGAAGGCATAGCCATTCATATCGAAACCCTTGATCTGTTCCGGCTCGCTGAGCCGGTGTTCGATGATGTGGCGGCTCATCAGGCCGCGGGCCTTTTTCGCGAAGATACCGATCACCATGTAGGCGCCGTTTTTGTACTCCTTGAACTGGGGGGTGATGATGCGTCCCTTGAGCTGTTTGGCCCTCACCGCCTTGAAATATTCGTTGGAGGCCAGGTTGATCAGCACATCATCCCCCTGTTTGGCCAGCGCCTTGTTCAGCGTCTGCGTAATCTTATCGCCCCAAAAGGCATAGAGATCCTTGCCTTGTTCGTTAGGCAGCTTGGTGCCCATCTCCAGTCGGTAGGCCTGCATCAGATCCAACGGACGCAGCACCCCGTAGAGTCCGGACAGGATGCGCAGGTTTTGCTGGGCGAAGGCCAGATCCGCTTCGCTCAAGCTTTCCGCGTCCAGTCCGGTATACACATCCCCCTGCATCGCCAGCGCCGCCTGCTTGGCGTTCTTCTGGGTGAACGGGATCTTCCAGGCTTGATAACGCTCGAAGTTCAGCTCCGCCAGCTTCATGCTCAGGTGCATCAACTCGGCCAGATCCAGGGCCGAATAGTTGCGCAGGATATTAATCAGGGTCTGCGCCTGCTTCAGCAGATCCGGTTTGCTATGGATCTGGGTAATCGGCGGAGTCTCGTAATCCAGGGTCTTGGCCGGGGAGATCACGATCAGCATGGATAATCTTACCTTCAAAGTTTTATACTTCCATCTTCGCCAGACAGGACGAGAAAAACAACCGCAATCGAGTCGGGGTTTTGATCTCGCTGACACGAATGAGCCATGACCACACAGGATAGACGAGCAATGCTGCAACGGTTGCTGGAGCTGGTGCAACAGCTCTATGCGGAGACCGCTGGCCTGGTCGAAAGCGAGAGTGACGACCTGCAGCTCTGGTACAACCGGGGCTATGCCAACGGGATGCTGCGGGAGTTGCGGGCGCGGGGCCATGGGGATCGCCTGCTGGGGCTGGTGTCGGCCGATCCGGCGGATTATCAGGTCGGACAGGAGTTCCTGCCCTGGGGCAAGGCCTATTGGCATGGCTTCGAGAGGGGCGAAAATGAGTGCCGGGAAGTGCTAGGTCACTGAATATTGATAAACCACAGAGATGCATGCATGAAGGTCGTGTCATTCAACACCAACGGCATCCGCAGCCGCGAGCACCAGCTGGCCAAGCTCCATGAGCTCTATCAGCCGGATGTGATCGGCATTCAGGAGACCAAGGCCCAGGATGTGGATTTTCCCCTGACCATGGTCGAGAACCTGGGCTACAAGGCCCATTTTTATGGTCAGAAGACCCACTACGGGGTCGCGTTACTGTCTCGCTTGGAACCTCAAAACGTGGAAAAAGGCTTTCCGTCCGATGACGCCGACACCCAGCGGCGCCTGATCGTCGGCCGCTACGAGACGCCCAAGGGTGGCGTGGTGACCGTGATCAATGGTTACTTCCCTCAGGGAGAGAGCCGCGACCACCCCTTGAAGTTTCCCGCCAAGCGAAAGTTCTATGCGGATCTGCTCGACTATCTGACGCGAAATCACGATCCGGCCGCGCCCATACTGGTGATTGGCGACATGAATATTGCGCCGCTGGATCGGGATATCGGCATCGGGGAAGACAACGCCAAACGCTGGCTGAAGACCGGCAAGTGCAGCTTTTTGCCCGAGGAGCGGGAATGGCTGGCAAGACTCCGGGACTGGGGGTTGCACGACACCTACCGCACCTGCTATCCGGAGGTGGACGACCGCTTCAGCTGGTTCGACTACCGCAGCCGGGGATTCGAGCGGGAGCCCAAGCGGGGCCTGCGTATTGACCTGGTGCTGGCCACCCGGATCCTCAACGAGCACTGCATCGATGCGGGCATCGCCTACGACATCCGGGCTATGGAGAAGCCTTCCGACCACTGCCCGGTGTGGGCGGAATTTGATTATTGATGCCCAAAGCGCTCTTACGCTTCTACGAAGAGCTCAACGACTTTCTGCCGCCTGAGAGGCGCAAGCGGGATACCGAGCAGAGCTTTGTTCCGCCGGTTCCGGTGCGGCATCTGATCGAGAATCTGGGGGTGCCGCACACCGAGGTGGAGGTCATTCTGGTCAACGGCCGCTCAGTCGGCCTGGATGAACCCATCGAGGACGGGGACCGGGTCAGCATCTATCCCCTGTTCGAATCCCTGGATGTCACGCCGGTGTTGCGGATTCGGCAAAAACCTTTGCGTAATCCCCGTTTTATCGCCGATGCCCACCTGGGTAAGCTGGCCCATTATCTACGCATGCTGGGATTTGATACCCTGTTTTTCAACGATGTGGGGGATGTTCGGCTGGCAACCCTGTCAGCGACTGACAGCAGGGTGTTGCTGACCCGGGACAAGGCGTTGCTGATGCATCGGGCGGTCCACCACGGTTGTTATATCCGTTTTCTCGCTCCCCGTGAGCAACTCCTGCAGGTGCTCAGACGTCTCGATCTGGCGCGCCGCATCCGGCCTTTTACGCGCTGCATGGAGTGCAATGGCCTGTTGAACGGCAGGCAGCGGCATGAGATCGAAAATGACCTGCCAATCGGCGTAGCCCGGCACTATAATGCGTTCTGGCGTTGCGCCGACTGCGGGCGTATCTATTGGCAGGGGCATCATTACGAAGCCATGCGCGCCTGGGTTGATGTCCTCTTACACGAGTTACAGCACAGTGACTGAGGCGCCAGGTTCCAGCGAGTATTTAAAACAAGACTTACCACTATGCCATTATCGAGATTTGTATTACTGCTGTTCTTTCTTGCTCCGCTGGCAGTGCCGGGCGCAGAGACCAAAGTCTGCCTCAAGAGGGTCTTCAACAACTACTGCCTGGGCGGCACCTTGCAACAGCAGTTGGCAGAGACTCCGGTCAATATGCAACCCATCACCAAGGGTGAGCGGAGCGGTGTGGTCTACCAAAAGGATAACGAAAGGATCTACGTAATGGCCTACAAGGGCATTATCTACAAGATCGTGCGCCGCCACGAACCCGACACCCTGGCAACCGTTAAGGATCTGCAGAGACGCCTGCAGCGGGAATACGGCAACTATCAGGACAACAGCGACTATCCCGACAACACTCAAAACCAATCTAGACAGGTGGGCTACATCCGGCGGGGCGAGGGTGAACTCAAATATGTCTGGCAGTTGCCTGGGCAGTCCTGGCGCGTGGAACTCGGCTGGACCCGCAAGCTGGGTGTCACCACATCCTACTTCGTGAACGAGCTGGACGAGATGCAGAGAGAGGCCGCCCTGCAGGGTCTCTAGCGAGATTCAGCGCGGTTCGGTTGTGCGGAGTTTTGCAAGGTGGTGATAAGGCGGCTTGCTCTGGATCCGGGTATCTTCCACTGGCGCACCAATGGTGAAGTGATACAGATCCTGCCATTCGCGATCCTGCAAGCCCAGCAGTTCATGCATTAGATCGTCAAAATAACAGCCGATGCCGGTGCCCCGGAAACCCAGCGCCTCGGCCTCCAGATAGAGGGTCTGACCGATCAGGCCGGCCTCCCAGAACAGCCAGGGATAGCGCCAGGGGGCCTCGCTCACCAGCGACTCGAAGCGGGCCAGCATACCCAGGGAAAAGGCGCTGTCGCCGGCGATAGCCTGGTGACAACTGAGCGTCCTGGCGAAGCTCCGGCAATCACCCGGCTGCAGCAGGTAGAGGGGCAGACCCCGTTCGGCCCGATCCCAGACAAACTCAGGGTTGCAGTTGCTGCGCAGGGTTTGCAGATCGGCCGCATTCCGCACCAGACAGTAGAGTCCGGGCGCTAATCCATCCACCCGATGCACGAACAGCGCCAGATGCAGCTGGCTTGCGAGCGGCAACACGTCGAAGGGCGCCGCGCCGTTCGGCAAGGTTGCCGCGAGCAGTTGCGCAAACTGCGCATAGCCCATCTGGCTGGTGGCGGGGTCATAGGCCTGGGCGCTGCGGCGTTGGCGGATGATCGTCTCCGCCCTGAGCGGCGAGGCGTGTCTGACAGCTGCCGGTCCGACCTGGGCTGACTGGGCGGTAAAGCCGGGTGATTCGGTCAGGTGCGCCACCTCGTCGATCACGGGCCAGTCCGCATGGGATGGACTCAACTGGTTTGGGGCGTCGGCGAAATTTGGGGTCTCGAGCCTCCTCAACCATGTGGCGATCTCCATGCGCTGCGGGTCAGCGCCGGACACCCAGCAGAAACAGTCGGCCCTTTCCAGCTCACCCGGCACTTGTCTGGCTGCTTCGAAGCCCAATAGCCGATCGAGCAGGGCACTGTCGATCTCGGGTCGCAGCGTCATCCGCCAGCCCTGCAGCACAGCGGCGAAGCGCAGTGCGGCGAGGGCGTGTCCAATATCATGCTGGGTGTAGCGAAACGCCCTTTCGCCATATTTCCAGGCCTCGCGCCAGAAGATGCTGGAGAGGATGAGGCCGAAACCATCCAGAGCGCCCAGGGCATCCGCCGCTGCTCGGCTCAGCTCCGCCCTGATCTCCAGACTGTGCAGAAACGGGTTGTAATGGGCGATACACGCGGGCAGCCCGCCACCTTCGGGCAACAGCAGATAACACTCGGTGGGATGCAGGTTGCCGCTGGAGGGATTCATGCGCAAGGACCACTCGGAGGCCCCGTACTGTTTCCAGGCGGACAGACCGAGCGAGAGTTCCAGAAAACCGGCCAGGCTGTGCAAGTCGACCGGCCTGGGTTCGATCTGGCGAGTTCCGAACAGGGCATCGTAGGCAAGCGTGTCCGACCGCTCCCGCTGGGGCAGGGGATGGTTTTTTGCGCCCTGGTAAAAACGGAACGGATTGGGTTGGTTCTCCCAGTCCATGTAACCCAGGGAGCGGGCATAGCGTTCCGGGTGGTGTTTGGTGCGCTGATGATAACTCAGCACGGCTTGGGCGGTTGCCTGGGTTTCGGAGATCATGGATACGCTCGTTGACGGGAAGTCGGGCATTCCATTTCACCACATCTCGACACCCATAAATACAGCCGCAGAATGCCGGATACCCGGACTCGATGTGCGAACTAGAAAACCTGGAAAATCTATGGCTTGAATTTCGACCATCCTGGAAAATTTATCCCGAAGCCGGCGTCGGTGCGAGGCACTATTTCAGGGTTGAGCAATCTATAGCTGTGAACAGCGCTCGAGCGGCTTGCTATAACTTCATTCAAGGTGCAAAAAAGACAATGGAAACTATCTTCAAGGCAAAGTGGCATATTGGGCAGTTGGTGCATCACAAGCTGTTCGACTACCGGGGTGTGGTCTACGACGTGGACCCCGTATTCATGCTGTCTGATGCATGGTATGAGCAGGTTGCGCGCAGTCGCCCCCCGAAAGACGAGCCCTGGTACCGCATCCTGGTGGATGGCTCGGACCAGGAGACCTATGTGGCGCAACGCAACCTCGAGGTGGATACGATCGGTGAGGCGATCGAACACAAGCATCTCGTTGCTTATTTTTCCGACTTCAAGGACGGTCATTACCTGGTCAAGCGCAAGAATTGATAGAGCGCCTGGATAGGGGGTGCTCTGCGTGCAGACCGCGAAACCCGGTCGTCAAATGTGTCCAACGACATGCTCATTGGCCGTCACGACAAGCGATAACAATGGCTGCGCACTCGGATCTTCCAGTCAATTGGTAATCAGTTCCGTAATTTCCTGTCCTTGCGCGTAACCAAAAGCGGCAATGACAACATCCGAGATTGCTTGATTATCTGATTCGAACGCCTTGCGCGCCTGTAACTTCATAATGGTTCAATAAGATGAACAATGGGGCGGAATGACTCGCTAAAATATAGCCTTCTGGCTGACTGAAATGGCCTGTATGAAGGGTTACTGGCGGGGATCAGCAAGAGGGGGCGGGGCCCCCTCTCGAGGTGGTGAATCAGCCGGACACGGTCTCTTTATAGGCATGCCAGCTGGCATGCCCCAACAAGGGCATGGTGATCAACAGGCCGAGGAATCCCAGAGCCATGCCGGCGAAGGTCACGACGGCAATGATGAAGGCCCAGCGTAACATGACGCCAGGGTTGTGGCGGACGGCCCGCACACTCGTCAGGGCTGCGGTCAGCACGTCGACCTTGCGGTCTATCAGCATCGGGATTGAGACGACGCTGATGGTGAATGCCAGGGCGGCCAGCACGAAACCGGCACCGAAGTAGAGAGCTATGAAGCCGGGTGATGACAGGGCCTGCCAGCTTAAAAGATTGCTGTAGGGTCCGATCGCAGGCAGCGCCACGGCAATTATCAGACCCGTCAGCCTACCCCATGCCACCATCAATATCCCGAGCAGCAGGCCAAACACCAACACTGACCAGCCATGACGTCGCCAGCTGTAGGTCAGGGCGCTGTAACCACCCTGTTCGCCCTGTTCGCGGCGTCTGCTCAATTCATAGAAACCCAGCGCCAGTACGGGAGCAATGAGTAGAAAACCGGTAATGAAGGTAATCGTGAGGGCCGGCGTGCTCCAGCTGGCCGCGGTGATGGCATAGCCGGCAAGTACGAAGAGCAAACCCAATACCAGGCTGGGTCCCGTGGTCGCACGGAAATCGTCCCAACCCTGGCGCAGCCAGCGAAAGGGAGCATCCGTTGTCAGCTTATGGATTCCCGGGGTGATATTCTCATGCAGTTCTGTTGCGTGTATTGTCTGTGACATCTGTGCCTCCAGGCGATGAGCCAAGTAAAAACAAGGTTTTTAGATTATTGATCTCACAAGTTTAGACAGCGCAGAACAGCCGCTGTTATTGTCATTCATTTCGTTTATTAGCATTGGATTATTCGAATTAATCGAAGTGATATCGTTCCTCGCATAGATAACCAATGCTGGGCATCGCAACCCGCTGTGAATGGTCCCTTGACACTCGACAGCGAGTTCTACATTACAGGGTAGTGCAAATTTCATGTTTGCACGAGGCAAGGGAATTATCGCCAGAGGTCGCGCCAGGCTGCACAGAAAGCTATTCGATACGGTTGATCGATGCCTCGGGTCAGCGCAGAGAAGTTTGCTTTTACCTCAATCGTTACCTTGCATCGGGTGATCTTCCGGCTGGCCCCGCACACCTCAAGCATGAAAACCTGCCCCTTTGTGAGCGGTCATCACAACAGAGGCGCCAAGACCCGACAGATGGATTCGGCCAATTGCCGACTGCGGGATATCTGTTTGCGACTCTCTAGGGTCACTTCTTCGGCTTGGGCGCAGAACGCGAGGAAATCCCTTTCCAATTGCCGGGCGACCGATTCGGCGAACAGGAACACATTGGCCTCGAAGTTGAGGCGGAAACTTCGTTGATCCATATTGGCCGAGCCGAGGGTGGAAAAATAACCGTCGATGGTGGCGGTCTTGGCGTGTGGCATTGCGTGGTGCAATTCGAAGACACGCACCCCGGCGTCCAGCAGTTCATTGAGGAAAGAGCGCCCGGCATGCAGCACCAACGGGTGGTCGGAGCGACCGGGCAGCAGCAGGCGCACATCCACACCGCGCAGGGCGGCGGTCTGCAGCGCCATCAGGATGGGCGGATCGGGAACGAAGTAGGGCGTTTCGATCCAGACCCGTTGATGCGCCAGGTTGATCGCTGCGAACAGGAAGGTATGAATGGCGCGCCAGCGTTCGTCGGCCGGGCCGCTGGTCAGCAGTTGGGCCCAAACCTGGCCGGCATCGATGATCCGAGGAAAATAGTCCGGGCTGACCAGATCTTCGCCGGTGGCGTGATACCAGTCCTGACAGAAGGTTTCCTGCAGCGACTGGATAACCGGCCCTTCGAGCCGGGCATGCAGATCCAACCAGGGACTGGACAGTCCGGCATAGACGTCGCCGACGTTCATCCCACCGATGAAACCGATCGAGCCATCGACCACTACGATCTTGCGGTGATTGCGGTTGTTCAGTGCCAGTTGGCGGTTGAGTGGATTGACCGGCAGAAAACGGGCCACGCAACCTCCCTCTTGCGTGAGAGCGGTGAAAAATCTACGCCCTGCCCGGCGTGAACCTACATCATCGAGCAGCAGACGCACCTCTACACCACGCGCGGCGGCCCTGGCCAGGGCGTCCCGCAGGCGGCTGCCGGTACGATCCGGTTCCCAGATGTAATACACAAGATGGATATGATGACGCGCCTGATCCAGGGCCGCCTCCAGGGCATCGAAAACGGCCCCTCCCCGGCGCAGCAAGCGTACCTGGTTGCCGGGTTGAGGCCCCAGGTCATCGAGCTTTTCCGCCAGATGGGCCAGAGAGGATGGAATCTCGCCCGGGTTGCGTTTCCCCTCTGGCTGGCACTGCAGCCGTTGAAATTCAGGCGCCAGGCGCGATTCGATCCGCCGGCGTTTGCGGCGACGCAGGTGCAGCCGCGTGGTGCCGAACAGCCAGAAGGCTAACAAACCCAGAAACGGCACCAGCAGAATGACCATGATCCAAGCCAGCGTGGCGCCCGACTCCCGGCGCTGCAACAATATGGTCGGGACCAGGATGGCGACGATGGCCAGATCCAACAACAACCATCCCAGATTGAGCCAGCCGAGCCCGGAGATGGTCAAAACTCGACTCCCACAGCACGGCTTGGTCTATCTGGAACATGGCGCAAAGCGCCGCTGCTCGAGAGGGAATTTATTGCGATTCGCATGATCATATGGTTTGGAGGTCCATGGTATGACAGTCAGTACATTCCTTGTCTTTGGTCTTCTGGCAGTGATGATCGCTATCAAGCTGGCGCTTCTTACACTCGCGTTGCTGCTGATCGCCAGGGGTCTCTTTGGTGGCCGCGCGGCAGCGGCCTCGGCTTCGCCGGCTGATCATTCCGTCTCCAACCCTTTGTTTGAACCGGCAGGATCTGAGGCACCGACACCTGTGCGCCAACCCCATCGCCTCAAACCTTGTTAGAGATTGTGGTATGGTGTGGGAAAGCCGCACACCGCCAGTGCTTGAGAGGCAGCCTGAATCCGCGATATGGACTCAGGGATTGCTGAGTATATTCTCCACATCTCATAACTGAAAATTTATCGATGTTCGATCTGTTTGGCAAACGCAAGCCGTTGTTGGAAGAGGGGTCCGCGCAATGGCTGGTGGACACCTTTGGCTGGTCCTTGAGAAACTTCGATGCCGAGCTGTTTTTTCGGGATACCGTACTGGTATTGCCCAACAACTCGTATTTTCCGGGCCGTGCGGATACGGTTGAGGGCATGGCGAGCCTGATCTTCGAACAGGTCAAGCGCTATGCCGGTGTCAGCCACTGGCCGACTCGTCTGGCGGAACCACTCAGCTGTACGACGATCGAATCACCCCAGGTTGAAATCAAAGGCGCGCTGCGGGGGCCTGCCGGGATCGCCGCCCCGTCAGTGGCCGATGCACGCCGCTTGCTCATCCCTTACAACCCTCAGCAGCTCAACAATCCGGCAGCCATGATCGCCAGTTTTGCCCATGCGCTGGCCCATTACCTCGCGCAGATGGCGCAGGAGCCGCCGCCCGGTGGCGTGGAGTATTGGCCCCATGTCACCGAACTCCTGGCGATCTACCTGGGTTTCGGCCTGATGTTCGCCAACAGCGCCTTTACCTTCCGGGGTGGTTGCGGCAGTTGCTACAACCCACACGCCACGCGGGACGCCTATCTCTCCGAGCAGGAGAGCACCTATGCCCTGGCGATCTTTGCGCTGCTGAAAGCGATCCCGAACACAGCTGTAACCGGCCATCTGAAACGGCATCTGCGGGGGTTCTATAAGCAGGCGGTGCGGGAGATCAGAGGACGCGGCGAAGTCCTGGTGCGGCTGAAACAGCAGCGGGTGGCTGCTCTCGGGCAGGACGGTTAAGCGCGATATTCCTCGGGAAGCGGCGGTAACTGGATGCTCACCACCAGTCCCTTGCCGCCTGTCCGGGAGGCGAGTGAGATGACGCCGGCATGTACCGATGTGATGGCCTGTACGATAGACAGTCCAAGGCCCGAGCCGGAGGAACCGGGCAGCTGATAAAAGCGCTCGAAGATGCGTTTTCTTTCCACCTCGGGAATGCCGGGCCCGGTATCCTCGACCTGCATGCAGACGCCCTCGTAGCTTTCGTTGAGCCGGACTGTGATGCGGCCGCCGGCAGGCGTGGCATGCATTGAATTTCTGAGCAGGTTGCGCAGCAGAATTCCGGCCAGTTGCCGGTTGCCATGGATGTGGATGGGATCGTCACCCAGCAGTTCCATTTCGAGCCCTTTGTCGAGCGCGGCAGGGGTCAATTCCGCGATAACCTCGACGGCAACGGCATGCAGATTCACCTGTACGAAACTGTCCCGTATCTGGTCCGGCTCGATGCGCGCCAGGGTCAACAACTGATCGACGATATGACCGAGTTGGCGAGAGCCCTTGACGATATGTTTGATCGACTGTTGTTTGACCTGCTCCTCGGGAGAGTTCATGGCGATATGGGCATGGGTGACGATGCCGGCGATGGGGTTGCGCAGCTCATGGGAGACGTCGGAAGTGAAACGGCTGAATCTTTCCATGGCCTGCTTGAGCCGCAAGAACAACGCATTGATCTCATCGACCATGACCCTGACCTCATTCGGCACACCACGGGTGGCAAGGGGGTCCAGGTTGCTGTGGTCCCTGCCGGAGATCTGCTGGGCCAACTCGTATAGCGGCGCCAGGCCGCCATTGATGGCGAGCCACAGTAGACCGATGAATGGCAACAGGAGGATGGTCACCGGTTTGAGGATATTCAGCAGGAACTGCTTGACCAGATGGTCGTGCAGGCTATGGGTGCGCGCTACATGGATGATATGGGTTTTCTCGCTTGCGGTAGTGATTTGGGTATAGACCCGCCAATGTTCATGATTCACCGTGAGATCGGTAAATCCGTTGGTCTTCGCATTGGACAAGGGGGGGTGAGGCGCATCCGGGCTGCGCAGCAGCAGGCGTCCGCCGTCGGACCAGGCCTGAAAGACGATGGGAAACTGGAAACCGTATTTATGCATGTCGTAGTTGAGTCTGAAACGATCATTTTCCCCCTGTTCATGGAGCGCGATCACCCCGATGAGATTCGCAATCAGCACCAGTTGTTCATCAAACAGCTGGTCTACTTCATTGCTGCTGCGCCACCAGAAAAAACCTGCAATCAGACTGCAGATAAGAAAAAAGATACTGAGTATCAGAATGAGGAGGCGCAGACGGATGGAATGCATAGCTCAGAATCCCTGTATTGCATAGGTATTGGCATAACGGTTATGCGGTTCTGCGGATCCTTTCGCCAATCTGCTGTTGACTGGATTACCACCATCTCCAGCGTGTCTGCGATCGTCAGCCCATGATATAGCCGACGCCCCGGATGGTGCGGATCGGGTTGGTCATGAGCTTTTTGCGTATGTGGTGGATATGCACTTCCACGGTATTGCTTTCGATTTCCCCGCCCCAGCCATACAGCGCCTCCTCCAGTTGGGAACGGGAGATGACCCGGCCGCTGTTCTCCATCAGCAATTGCAGGATTCTGAACTCCCGATTCGACAGGTTCACCAGCCGGCCATCGATCGTGACCGTGTGGGCAACGGGATCGAGGCACAGATCGTCAATCCACAGTTGCGGCGAACTGTGGCCGCGGTTTCTGCGGTGCAGCGCCTGAATGCGTGCATAGAGTTCATCGATTTCGAAGGGCTTGACCAGATAGTCGTCCGCGCCGCAATTCAGCAGGTTGACCCGGTCATTCAATTGGGACTTGCCGCTCAACACCAATATGGGAATGGGATTTTTGTTCGATCGCAAGCGGATCAGCAATTCCTGACCGGACAATTCCGGCAGTTGCAGATCCAGCACGGCTACATCATAGTTCTCGCGCTGCAGCGCATGATTTGCCGCAATGCCATCCTGAACCCAATCTACGGTATGACCGCGTTGATGGAGAACAATTTGCAGACCACTGCCCAACTGTTCATCATCTTCCACAATAAGTAGCCTCATGAGTTCCTCCTGCTGTCATTGACCCCTAGGCTACGGATCTTGGTAAGCGTCCCGGATGCCGTCACACCCCATGGGTTTGAGTGCAGCGTGGCGGCTTCCGGGGTCCTTACCTGTCGGATAACCTGTGAAATCCCCATGCATCGAACTATGGCGGAATCGATATTCCCGTGCTCAGTTGACCGAAATCAGCTCCACCTCGAATATCAATGCACTGTTGGCGGGAATCTTATTGCTGGCTCCCCGATCCCCATAGGCAAGATCGGGTGGAATGTAGAGTTCCCATTTATCCCCCTCATGCATCAGCTGCAGGGCCTCGGTCCAACCTTTGATGACCTTGTCCACCTGAAAAGTCGCTGGTTTATTCCGCCGCACCGAGCTGTCGAACTCGGTGCCATCGACTAATTTGCCGGTGTAGTGAACCGTGACCTTGTCCGCCGCTTTGGGGCTCTTGCCGGAACCGGTGGCGATCGGCTTGTATTGCAGTCCGCTGGGAAGGCTGATCACACCTTCCCTTTTGGCATTGGCAGCGAGAAATTCTTGACTCGCGACCAGGTTCTTTTCGGACTGTTCCCTTTGTTTCTGCTGTTGCGCCAGCACCATATCCCGTTTGAGAGTGGTCATGGCTGCCTGTCGTTCTTCGGGGCTCAAAACAGGATCGGCTTTTGTCAGGGCATCCTCGATTCCCTTGTACAGGATTGGCATATTGAAGGATATCCCCTGCTTAGTTTGAAATTCTCCCCCAATTGATAGCCGATGCTGTAGCTGATTTTGTCATTCTCGGTCTCGAGTACGGTTTGATCTTCAGCGAGGCAGACATTGCTCAACAGACCGACGGCCAAGAATGATGTGACAACTCTTTTATTCATGGTTATTGGTACTCTCCTCTGTGGTTAAAGGCAGGCAGACCGCCTGTCAGTCAAAAATATTTGGTTGGATAGATGAGTATCAGTAAACCATCGCTGGCTTCAGAACCAGGAACACCTTAATTTAATATGTGTATTTTCTAGCCGACCTTAGCAACCTGGAATAGGCAGGGCAATGAGTAATGTACCGTATTGACAGGTACCGTCATGACTTTACTTTCGCCCTGGCCTGCCAAGCCGGAAAGTCATGAAATTCGCGATATAACTCGCTTTCGCGCAGGCAGCCGGTCGCGCCAGTGAGGCTCGATGCACACTCAGTCTAACGCGGTTCGCTTGCTCAAGTCCCGTTGCTTCCATAGCAGATAGACCGCAGGTATCACGAACAGTGACAACAGCGGCGCGGTGATCATGCCGCCGATCATGGGTGCGGCGATCCGCTGCATCACTTCCGATCCGACCCCTTCGCTGAGCATGATCGGCAACAGGCCGGCAATGATCACCGAGGCGGTCATGGCCTTGGGGCGTACCCGCAGCACCGCGCCATCCATGATGGCATCCTTCAGGTCCATTGCGGTTGATCAGTTGGCCCTCTTGCTGGCGTCTGCGCCAGGGCATTGTTCAGGTAGATCAGCATCACGATGCCGAATTCGGCCGCCACCCCCGCCAGGGCGATGAAACCCACCGCGACCGCCACCGAGAGTTTGAAATCCAGCAACAGCAGCAGCCAGACCCCGCCCACCAGGGCGAACGGCAGCGACAGCATGACCATCAGCGCCTCCCCGGTACTGCGGAAGATCAGAAACAGCAGGATGAAGATGATGGTCAGGGTCAGGGGGATGGCGATCCGCAGCCGTTCCTCCGCCCGCACCATGTATTCGTATTGGCCCGGACCAGGCGATCGAATAGCCCGGCGGCAGTCGGACCTGCTCGCCGACGCGTTGTTGCGCCTGCTGCAGATAGCGGCCCAGATCCACGTCATGGATATCCACATAGGTCCAGCCGTTGAGACGGGCGTTCTCGCTCTTGAGCATCGGCGGGCCGTCCACGTACCTGCACCTCCGCGATCTGGGACAGGGGGATCTGCGCGCCAGTGGCGGTGACCAGCGGCAGTTCCTGCAGCTTCTTCACATCGTCCCGCTGTTCCCGGGGAAAGCGCAGATTGACCGGGTAGCGTTCCAGTCCTTCGACGGTCTGGGTGATATTGATGCCGCCGACCGCGGCGCTCACGATATCGTTGATGTCGCTCGATATTGAGACCGAGCCTGGCCGCTTCCAGGCGTTTCGGCTGGATGTCGATGTAGCGGCCGCCGGCGACCCGCTCCGAATAGACCGAGCGGGTGCCCGGCAGGGTCTTGATGAGCTGCTCCACCTGGCGGCCGATGCGTTCGATCTCATGGATATCCGGGCCCGCCACCTTGACGCCGATGGGGGTCTTGATGCCGGTGGCCAGCATGTCGAGGCGGGTCTTGATCGGCATCAGCCAGGCATTGGGCAGGGCCGGGAAATTGACCCGCTGGTCCAGTTCCTGTTTGAGCTTCTTCCACGTCATGCCGGGGCGCCACTGCTCCCGCGGTTTGAGCTGGATCAGGGTCTCGATCATGGTCAGCGGGGCCGGATCGGTGGCGGTATCGGCGCGGCCGATCTTGCCGAACACCCGCTCCACCTCCGGGGTCTGCTTGATCAGGCGGTCAGTCTGCTGCAGCAGCTCCCGGGCCTTGCCGATGGAGATGCCGGGCAGGGTGCTGGGCATATACATCAGATCCCCTTCGAACAGTTCCGGCATGAACTCACGGCCGAGGCCCTCACCCAGGCGGGCCAGCCAGGGCGTGTCCCGGAAACGCTCGGTCCAGTCCTGCTTCCAGCTGCTCTTCTTGCTGTGTTCGAGATCCGAGTGCAGTGCATCGCCGGCGCTCGGCACGATGGCGCGCATTGCCTGGAGCGACCATTCGAGAGGTTTTGCGAGCGCCTCTACCCCGTACAGGGGGATCGTCATACTGAGCACCGCCAGCAGGGACAGCAGCAGGGTGGTGCGGGGCGCGGCCAGCACCAGCCGCAGCGCCGGCCGATAGAGCCAGATCAGCAGGGTGTTGAGCGGATTGCTCGACTCCCGCGGCACCCGGCCGCGGATGAAGTAGCCCATCAGCACCGGCACCAGGGTCACCGCCAGTCCGGCGGAGGCGGCCATGGCGAAGGTCTTGGTGTAGGCCAGCGGCGAGAACAGCCGGCCTTCCTGGGCCTGCAGGGTGAACACCGGCAGAAAGCTCAGGGTGATGATCAGCAGCGAATAGAACAGCGCCGGGCCGACCTCGGTGGCGGCCTTGGCGATGACCTGCCAGCGCGCCTCGCCGCTCAGCTCGGGATCCGCGTTTTCCAGGTGCTTGTGGGCGTTCTCGATCATCACGATGGCGGCGTCCACCATGGCGCCGATGGCGATCGCAATACCGCCCAGGGACATGATGTTGGCGTTGATGCCCTGTTCGCGCATGATGATGAAGGAGATCAGGATGCCCAGGGGCAGGGTGATGATGGCGACGAACGAGGAGCGTAGATGGAACAGAAACAGCACGCAGACCAGGGCCACCACGATGAACTCCTCGATCAGCTTTTCCGTCAGGTTGTCCACCGCGCTGAGGATCAGGCCGGAACGGTCGTAGGTCTCGACGATCTCGACCCCCTCCGGCAGACCGGCCTTGAGGGTCTGCAGGCGCTGCTTCACCCGTTCGATGGTGGCCAGGGCGTTCTCCCCCTGGCGCATCACGATGATGCCGCCGGTGATCTCGCCTTCCCCATCCAGGTCGGCCACCGCCCGGCGCATCTCCGGACCGATCTGCACATGGGCCAGATCCCGCAGCAGGATCGGGATGTCGCCGGACACGATCGACGGGGATGTTCTGGATATCCTCGATGGAGCGCAGATAACCCCGGGTGCGGATCATGTACTCCGCTTCGGCCATCTCCACCACCGAGCCGCCCACCTCCCGGTTGGCGTTGCGGATCGCCGCGGCCACCTGGGTCAGGGGAATGCCGTAGGCCCGCAGCTTCTCCGGGTTCAGCACCACCTGGTACTGTCTGCACCATGCCGCCGACGGTGGCCACCTCCGCCACCCCCGGCACCGCCTGCAGCTCGTACTTCAGGAACCAGTCCTGCAGACTGCGCAGCTGGGCGAGATCGTGCGGCCGGTGCGTTATCCACCAGGGCATAGCTGTAGATCCAGCCGACCCCGGTGGCGTCCGGGCCCAGTTTCGGCACCACCCCCGGCGGCAGATTGGCGGAGGCCTGATTCAGATACTCCAGCACCCGGGAGCGGGCCCAGTAGAGATCGGTGCCGTCCTCGAAGATCACATAGACATAGGAGTCGCCGAAGAAGGAGTAGCCGCGCACCACCCGGGTGCCCGGCACCGACTGCATGGTGGTGGTGATCGGGTAGGTGACCTGATCCTCGACCACCCGCGGGGATTGTCCCGGATAGCTGGTCTTGATGATGACCTGCACGTCGGACAGGTCCGGGATGGCGTCCAGCGGGGTCTGCATGCACCGCCACCCAGCCCCAGACAGTCAACAACAGAGCGCTGATCAGCACCAGCAGACGGTTGTTCAGCGACCAGAGGATCAGACGAACCGGCATCGCTGCTTACTCCGACATGCGCACGGAAGCTGGCCTGCAGGCTGGATTCGGAGTCGATCAGGAACTGGCCGGACACCACCACTTCATCCCCCTCCTGCAGGCCGGACAGAATCTCGGCATGGCTGTCGTTCCACAGACCCGCTGGTCACTTCGACCGGTTGGAAATGTCCCTTGCCCAGGTCCTTGATCACCACCTCCCGTTCACCGGTGATGATCACCGCATCGCGCGGCACCATCAGCACATGTTGCCGGTCGGTGTTGGTCGACAGGTCGATCTGCACGAACATGTTGGGCAACAGCAGTTCGCCGGGATTCCGGACCTCCAGGCGGGCGCGCATGGTGCGGGCCTTGGGGTCCACCTCCGGATAGACGAAATCCAATTTACCTTGCCAGGTGCGGCCGGGGATAGGCGGGGGAGGAGACCTTGCGCCATGAGACCGGAGCGCACCCAGGCGAGTTGGTGTTCGAAGATATCCACCATGATCCAGACCTCGCTCAGGTCCGCGATGGTGAAGATGTTGTCCGGCTGGAGTTATGAACGCACCCTCCCGCACATTGTGTTCGATCAGCACCCCGCCTTGGGGCGCCATGATGGGAACGATCGAGCGGGGCTCCATGCTGCTGTTCGATGCTCATGATGTCCATGCTCGGGACCATCAGGTACTTCAACAGGTCCACGCTGCTGCGCTCCCGGAAGTTGCGCGCCGGGTCGGGAGCCGCGTCGCCGAACGAATCGGCTTCAGAGTCCTTGAGTGCAGACAATATACTCCTGCTGGGCCAACAGGACATCGGGGGAAAAGTAATCCGCCAGTTTGTCTTTGCGCTCGACCCGCAGCCCATCGGTGCGTACATAAAGATTCTCGATCCAGCCGGTGGTGCGGGGATGGATGCGGATGATGCGGTCGTCGTCGTAGGTGACCCGGCCCTGGGTGCGAATCTTTTTGCTCAGGGTGCCCCGCTCCACCTTGGCGCTGCGCACCCCCATGTTCTGCACCACCGCCATGCTGCAGGTCGACCGGCGGCAGTGTCGAGTCATCGCTCGGATTTTTTTGCTCACCAGGTCCATGCCGCAGATCGGACAGGAGCCGGGTCGCTCGCTGACGATCTGCGGGTGCATGGGGCAGACATAGGAAGAGTCCTGATGTTGATGGGCGGGTTGCTGCGGAGAATCGAGCATCACTGGTTCGTGACTTTTCGTATGTGCGCATGGCGTGCGGCGGATCAAGGTGTTCTGCATCCTCCATACCATGGGTGGTTACCGCTTCAGCCTCTGCCGGTTTGGTCTCCACCAGGAACATGCCGCAGATGCCGCAACGGCCCGGCATGTCGCTGACCTCCTGCGGGTGCATGGGGCAGCTGAAGACGAGTCCGGTCGGTTCGTGTTCATGATTGTGTTCATGTTCCATGGCCTGCCGGGGCTGGTCCGCTGTCATCGGCATCGTGGCCGCATCGCCGTCGGCGGGTGCCTTGGACTCGCTCTGGGGCTGCAGGAACATGCCGCAGATGCTGCAGCGCCCCGGCATGTCGCTGATCTCCTGCGGGTGCATGGGACAGCTGAAGACCAGTCCGGTGGGTTCGTGCTCCTGGTCATGATCGTGCGCCATGGGCTGCGGGGCCTGGCCCGCTGTCATGGGCATCGGGGCCGCATCAGAGGTGGCGGGCGCCTCGGACTCGCTCTGGGGTTGCAGGAACATGCCGCAGATGCTGCAGCGCCCCGGCATGTCGCTGATCTCTTGCGGGTGCATGGGACAGCTGAAGACCAGACCGGTGGGTTCGTGCTCCTGGTCATGATCGTGCGCCATGGCCTGTGGGACCTGGCCCGCTGTCATGGGCATGGGCTCGTGTTCATGTTCATGCTCCACGGCGCCGGCTGTGCTCATGGCCAGCAAGACGGGTTCTATGTCGTCGCCAGCGGGGCTCCCAAAGCGGGATGGCTGGTTGTTGCACCGGGGAGCCAAAGCCGCGGCTGGGATCTTGCCATCTGTCAGCTGCAGATCCGACTGCATCAGATGCGGCGAGTCTGCCTCCTGCAGTGAGGACGTAGGAAGAGAATTATCGGCCGGCAATTGAAATGCCAACGAAGTGCAGAGAAGCAACAGAAAGATCCTGCCGTTCCTCTGCTGGTGTTTAGCGTACTGCTTGCTCATGGTTATTCTGGTTACGGCATGACGTGTCTGAGTGGTTGATCACAGACAGAGATCGACCCTCTTTCTTTAACCTGAAGGGTTGTCCCTCCAGGTTAAAGTGCTATGTAGGTTACTCGGCTTTCGCGGGCTCCGGCGCGCTGTCAGCCTTTGGTTCCCCTACCGACAGCAACTCCACGTCGAACATCAAGGTCTGATGGGCGAGCGGGCCGCTGCGGGTATAGGCCAGTTCGGGCGGAATGAAAAGCTGCATCTTGCCGCCTTCCTTCATCAACTGGAGGCCCTCGGTCCAGCCTCTGATCACCCCGTTGACCTGGAAGGTCGCGGGTTTGCCCCGTTTGAAGGAGCTGTCGAATTCCCTGCCGTCGAGCAGTCTGCCCCGGTAGTGCACCGTGACCTTGTCGGTCGGGCCTGGGGTCGCGCCGCTGCCTTCCTGCACGACCTTGTATTGCAGGCCGCTCGCGGTGGTCACCACGCCCGCCTGTTTGCCATTCGCTTCCATGAACTCTTTACCCGCGGCCAGGAGTTCGTTCTCTCGCAATTGTTTCTGCGCCTTTTGTTCGGCGTCGACTTTTTGTTTGAGTTCCCTTAGGGTTTCGTGCATGTCGGGCATCGGCATCTGCGGTTCGCCGCCGGCCAGGGCATCGTGGATGCCCTGCACCACGGCCTCCGCGTTCATTTCGACCTTCTGACGCTTGAAATCGCCGCCAATCTGGTAGCCCAGGCTGTAATTGATGCGGGTCGTCTCATCCGTCGAAATTCGGGTTCTCACCAGACCATGCCGTCGGTAGCACCGAACAGAGCAACAGGGCCGGGAGTGTGATGGAACTTTTCATGGAGTCCTCCTGATTGTTGTTTTGGTCTGCGCCGGCTGTCAAGCAAGCCCAGATGCTGCGAAACCTGGTTGGTTGCTTTCTTCAAAAACCATCAACCGAAATACCTAGACAAGCAATATCGACTTGAGTTTTCGAAAAACCATAAAAAATTGTAACTATTCAGCTCGCTCTACAATGCCGCTGCTTGCACATTGAAAACGCCGTTGCAGGAGCTGCCCGCGACTGCGACCCAAATCGACAAGCCTTTTCGGCCTCTCAACTCAAAGCGACTCGCGTCGCTGTTCGCAGCCATGGGCAGCTCCTACGTGGACTTGAGTGGTGACAAAAATTGAGGTTTTCAACCTGACGGGCCGCAGTCTAACAGAGTCCGGCCGCAAGATAAAAAAGGCCGCCCGAAGGCGGCCTTGTTTCTACCATCCGCGGATTGGATGGTGGTGGCTTGCTTAAAGTACCGGTGGGGTACAGCCTACTGGGTCACCCACACAGAAGGGCACCATCATCTCGTTGTCCTCGTGGGACAGGATGTGGCAGTGCCACACATACAGGCCGGCGATATCGAACACTGGCCTTGATGCGGGTCACCTCGCCAGGATAGGCGATCACGGTATCCTTCCAGCCCATTTCCCATGGCTCTGTTGGACGTACGCCGTCGCGCCACCACCGATGATCTGCACGGTCTACCACTTCGAACTTCACCAGATGCAAATGGATCGGATGAGCGTCAGCCGACCAGTTCCACAACTCCCAGGTCTCCACCGTGTCGACTACCGGGTTGGTGGTGATCGGGTCGTCCCACAGCTGGACCTGACCGCCATTGGCGCCGTCGACGCCCAGTACCGCTGCCTTGGGTGCGAAAGGTACGGAACCGGTTGCCGGGTCACAGGTCGGTGGAAGAGCGCCACTGGTATCCTGTGTGATCGCCCCTGAGACGGCGTCGATGAATACGCACAACAGGGCGGATTCCTCTTCGAGCAGGGCCTGAGCGCGTGTCACTGCCGGAGCCCCGAGCTTGGCAACGCCACCCGGGTCTGGGATCCAGTTGCAGCGAGGCCGCTGGGTGCTCGGGTCACCAGCGGATTGGCGAGTGCCGCGCTGACCACGAACTCCATGACCTGGCCGGTGGTGCCGGGATCGGCCGGTACATCCGGGAAGCCGCCGTATGGTGCATCCGGGGCGGTATTGATCATGCGGACCCGGGTGCCGTCCGCCAGGCCGGTGAAGTCGACGATCACGTCAGCCCGTTCGGAGGGTCCCATCAACAGGGCCTGCTCCGCGAAAGGTACCGGCGACCGGCATGACGCAGGTCCGGGTGAGGGAGCGCAGCAGTCTGGCCGCCAAACCGGGCGGATAACTCGCTATCAGATCCACATAGCTGGTGGGGCAGGCATCGCGGCCGTCACCCACCAGGGTGGTGGTGAAGCCGGTTTCCAGCCGCACCACGTTGGGCAGCTGACTCTGCTCGGCGCCGAACTGATAGAAAGGCAGCTCCGCTCCCAGGGTCCCGTCCAGGTTGACCACGAACAGCGCCAGGTTCGAAGAAGCGGGAATCGGCGGCGTTCAACAGTCGGAAACGGTAACGTTCCGGGGCCACGTCCAGGAACGGCCAGGTGTTGCCGTTTACCACCATGGTGTTGAAGAAGGCCTCGGGATTCCACACTGGCGAGATATCGGAGCTGGTGCCTGAGGCAGGAACGGAATGGTTACGTCCAGGTTCTGGCCGAAGGTATCGCCCAGTCCCGAGACCTTCGAAAAAGGCCCGATCCGCAGGATAGTACTGAGTGCCATCCGCATTGAAGGACTTCGGCTGAATGGCGATCGGGATCTCGCGGACGGCTGCCGCTGACGAGAGGTTGACCATTGGGATCCTGGTCATGATCGGGGCAGGACCCGGTAATACCCCGGAGACCACGCCACTCTCGGCATCTGTGTTGCGTCGCGAATCAGCCAAAAGCCCGCGCCCGCGGCATACACGTTCAAGCGCGTGATGCCGAGTGATATGATCATGGTACCAAAGCGTTGCAGTGGGTTGCGTGTTAGTGGATTGGCGTAATCGAGGCCCAGCCAGAGCGGTACACCCCCATGATGTCATCAAGAAGGTGCCTTAGGTGGCGTAGCCTGCGGGATATCGTTGGCATTCGGCAGCCACCAGGCCTCCGGATAGCCGTCACTCACTGGTCCTATGTGGGCGCCGTGGACATGGGTGACCATGGGAATCGGGCCGGTCGTAGGGCCACATTGCCGTCCGCATCGGTGGTGAAGCCGCCCTGGCAGTCGGTCCGTGGTATGCCATCCAGACAGTCCTGATTCGGTGCCGCCCAGTGCAGGGTCTGGTCGATGACCGGATTGTCTACCGGCCACACCATTACTGTCGGTGATAATGTGCGGGAGGAAGTTACAGGCCGGATCAGTCGTCGGTCACCGACTTAGTACCTGCTTGAAGATCTCGGCAGTCTTCCGGATCTGCAACCAGTTCATTGGTCCATCTGATCGTCGTGATCGAGTTCTGGGTGGCCTCGACGGTAAAGGCCGGGTTGAAGAAGGTCGCTGGTCTGGTTGGGTCGCCATAGCCCCAGAGTGGGGTGGCGGGAAACCGATCGGGCAGAATCTGCTGGGTGATCGGACGCACCGCAATTTCTCCGTCGATCGGTGTAGTGCCACCCTGGTCATCGAACAGCACCGGTGGGATCACCAGTGGTGTGACGTACTTGGTAATGCTCAGTCGGATCCAGGCTGCCGCCTGGCACGGGGCCGCGAGGGCGGTCGAAATGCCCGCACTCAGGAGCAGCGGCACGAATGCCGATACTGTGACATTTCGATTGTTTATTCATTGGCTGATCTTCCTCGTTTTTTTTAAGTAAAGTCTAACTCGTGGCGAACCGTAGAAGCTGGTTTTTATTGGGCCTTCTACGTTAAAAAGTTACTGACAGGTCATACTCCTGCGCTGGTTTCATGAAAGTGCTTATCAAAGTGACATTGTTTGATGATGATAGCCTCCTCTACTCGATATTTATTGTCCCAGATTTACCCTTCTTGAAGCCTAATCTTGTTTCTCTCAGCCACATCATCTTCATGACATGCCATCTTAGAGTTACGTGGATAATGTGCGCCGAGCAAGCTCGGGACAGTCTCCATAGATTGACTATTTCGTGGTAATATCTGCTGATACCTTGGGTATCTCCACTTGCGTTTCATATTAGGCAAATCAAACAGCAAAGAGCCTGATTGCGCCTTTTCACACACTTTAGCATGCAATTCTTAAGAACCGCTTAAAAATAAATTAAGTTTATGGAAATCTGTATTGGGATATATCCGAATAAGTGGTTATCAAATGAGTTGATAGGCTATTTAAATGGCCGTTTGCTAATGAAGCGACTTACTGTATCCGCTTGTGATTATCTCAACTACCGACACGCATGTATTGGGTTATAACTCGCTCGGATGCGTCTTGGCGACTGCGGTTGCCGGGTTATTGTATATCTGCTGTCAACTCCCTGCGCCACTTAAAGAAGGTCACTAGGCATCGCCCGGATCGGTTTACCTGTCTTGGCGATCCCAACTAAATCGGATCTGACCCTTGTTTTGGTGTGCCTTAACATAGGCTTAATTCAAGCTTAACAAGCCCTTAAGCAAGTCTGTCGTCGACATGTTGCGATCGCTCGAGTGTCGGGATTCATTACATATCGGCTGGTGTGTGATATCACATATAAAGTATTGTTATATCAATGGCTCGCGGGTTTCGTCTGGGTTATCGAACATGGAATTGCGGATTTCTTTAGACACAAAATGGGTGTTCCGCAAGGGCTTAGGAACGAATTGTCAGAAAATTTTACATTTTCTTGTTAATGAAGAATTGTTCAGATGATAATGAATTGTTTTTCAAGCAGTAATTAGTTATGGCAAGGATGTTGCATTCTTATCGATGCATCGGTTCATTGGTGAATCGGTGAAAAAAAATACAGAAACCATTAAACCTGCAAATATTTACCGCGACCAGATACTTCGGTTAACCGAGAAGGTTGGGTGAGTGTTGGCGTAGTCCAGAAAAAAAAATTTAAGACCTTGTTGAGGAGGAAATATGTTTAGATCTCTTAACCCGTTGGGTGGCGGCTTCCATCCTTTCGATGGCGTTCGCAGGGGCGGCGAATGCGGTAACGGTCAGCTTTGATGGAACGGTAACGGCTGACAATCTCAATCTTGATCCGGCTACAAATCTCGTGGGCGACGCCTTCTCTGGCATGTTCACCTACACCATCCCTTCTCCGAATACGGGTGGCAGCTATGATGGCGTGATAACCTCTGCATCCTTGACGATAAACGGTACGACCAATTCTATCGACTTTTCGCCGCCTGCAGTTTTTAACAACATCACGATCAACAACGGTAATGGGGCAAGCACGGGTCCCGACACATTTACTGCCAGCGTGACTGATGCTACGGCTACCCAGTTTGAAATTGTCAACGCGATCGACACAACCGGGCTTACTTTTGCCGGTGGCAGTGATGCGCTTCCCACCGATTTCAGTTTTATTTTCGACAATGTTAACGTTTTTGGCGATTTGTTGTTCGACTACACTGACTTCTTCGGTTCCGGTTCCAGTATTAGTATTGATGGTGTCCTGAGTAGCCTGCAAACGGTTGCTGCTGTACCGGAACCCTCCATCCTCGGACTCTTCGGTCTGGGTCTGTTAATGGTTTCTTTTGCCCGTAGAAAAAAGGCAGCATAACTGCCAATAAGACCTAACCAAGAACTTGACAGCCCGCTCCTTGAGCGGGTTTTTTTTATCTGGCAATAATGCGTGTCGCTTATGGCGTATCTTATATAAGTTGGCAGATCAGGACATACTAGGCTGGGCAAAAACAAGGCCACCCTGAGGTGGCCTTTTGATACCAACGGTGACTGTAGAAGCAAAAAGTGTAACTACTCAGCTCGTTCTGCAATGCCACTGCGTTCAAACTGAAAAACGCCGTTGTAGGAGCTGCCCATGGCTGCAAACAGCGACGCTAGTCGCTTTGTGTTGAGAGGTCGAAACGGCTTGTCGCCTTCGGCCGCAACCATGGACAGCTCCTGCGCGGGCTGAATGGCTACCAAAAGTTAGAAATGTAGGGTGGGTTAGCGTTTTTTGCGTAACCCACCAAGCGTTGCGAAGCAACACAACACATGTTTAATGAGTGCCTGCCGGCACATCTGGTGGGTTACGGCACAAACTGCGTGCCTAACCCACCCTACATCGATTACGGTACCGCCCAAGTAAGTGCCATTCGTCCTGAGGCGGCTATGTTATCTCATCCTATAGAATGTGGTTGGTTCAGGCTTGATCAAAATGGGCAGTTGACTGGGTTGCCGACGCAGTAGGGCACCATCATCTCGTTGTCCTCGTGCGACAGGATGTGGCAGTGCCAGACATACAGACCCGCGATGTCGAACCGGGCCTTGATCCGGGTGACCTCATCTGGGATAGACAATGACGGTGTCTTTCCAGCCGTTCTCCCAGGGCTCGGGTGGCGCACCGCACCACTCTATGTCTTCGCGGTTCACCACCTCGAACTTCACCAGATGCAGATGGATCGGGTGGGCGTCGGCGGAGCGGTTCCATAATGACCATTCCTCCACGCTGTTCAGCGCAGGGTTGGTGCTGATCGGGTCGTCCCACAGCTGCACAATTCCACCGGTAGAACCATTACACCCAATACAGCAGCCATGGGTGCAAACGGAACACTGCCTCCCGGGCAACCGACGAGTGGATCGCCGGCGACATGGGTGATGGCCCCAGATGTTGCATTGACCTCCACGCACAACAGGGCAGATTCCTCTTCCAGCAGCGCGAGATCCTGGAAGCCGGTGGCTGCAGGCAGCTTGGCAAAGCCGCCGGGATTGGCGTCGAGCACCAGGTCGGCCGGCGGGGTGCTGCGGTCGCCGATGAAACCCAGCCGGTTCAGCCGGGTGTTGATCATGAACTGCATGACCTGGCCAGTGGTGCTGACGTCGGCCGGTACGGTCCGGAAAGCCCCCGAAGGGGGCATCCGGGCCGGTATTGACCATGCGGACGAGTGTGCCATCAGGCAAGCCGCTGAAGTCGACGATGACATCTGCGCGCTCTGATGGGGCGATCAGCAGTGCCTGCTGGGGTCGACGCCGGGTACGGGGGTCACGCCGGTGCCCACATCTGTTCCATTACCGGGCAGGGGCGTGGCGAAGCCGGTCTCGATACGCACCACCTTAGGCAGCAGACCCTGTTCGGAACCGATCTGGTAGAAGGGAATCTCCTGCGCCGAGGATGTCATCGGCCGTCCCCATGACGCCATCAACACCTGCATCGACCACTTCAAACAAGGCCAGATTCATGAAGCGGGAGTCGGCGGCGTTCAACATCCGGAAGCGGTAGCGCTCCGAGGCCACTTCGAGTTGTGGCCAGGTCTTGCCGTTGACCGTCATGGTGTTGAAGAAGGCCTCCGGATTCCATACCGGGGCGATATCGGAAATGTTCTGCGGGAGGAAGGGAAAAGCCCTATCTGCCGTTACTAGGGAGTCCATGTTGATCATTCAGGGCGAAAATCTGTCCATCACCCAGCGTTTGAAAGAACTGACGATCCGCCGGGAAAGAATTGAGAACCATCCGCATTGAAGGACTTGGGCTGAATGGCGAGCGGGATCTCCCGGATCCAGCGCCTGGCGAGGCGCTCAAGGAGATTGGTACCGTTTGGATTCACGCCATAAAAGGGCGCTGGTCCGGGCAGTTGTTGCTTCCTGCCCCGGGCATCCCGGGAGGCCAGGCCTGATTCATTGTTGTTGCGGTCGCGGATCAGCCAGAAACCGGCACCGGCGGCGTACACGTTCAGTCGGGTGATGCCCAAGGCATGTTCGTGAAACCAGAGAGTGGCGGTCGGTTGGTCGTTGGTGTATTGGTAGGTGGCCGAACCGGTTCCCGGCGCACCGCCGTTGATATCGTCATAGAAGGTGCCTTCCGTAGCAAAACCGGCAGGGATGTTCATGGCGTCAGGCAGCCACCAGGCCTCCGGGTAGCCGTCACTGACGGGGCCGACATGGGCGCCGTGCACATGGGTGACCATGGGGATGGGACCTGTATAGGGCATGATCGCACTGGCGCCGCACGGCAATCTGTTCTGGGAACCCCGTCCAGGCAATCCTGATTCGGCGCGGCCCAGTGCAGGGTCTGGTCGATCAATGGATTACCGGCGGCATCCTGGATGATGTGCTGCAGGTAGTTGCCGTCAGCGTCCACCAGTTCGTTCTTCCAGGTAACCGTGGTCAGGGCATTCTGGGTCACCTCGATGGTAGCGGACGGATTGCTGAAAGAGTTCGGGTTTTGGGGGTTTCCATAGGCCCAGAGAGTTGTGGGCGGTAATGGATTGCCGTTGATATCTTGTGGCGGCAGGATCTGCTGAGTGATCTGGCGCAGCGCCACTTCGACGTTCAACGGTCTTCTTCCGCCCACATCGTCATACAGCACCGGAGGGATGATCAGCGGTGTAACGTATTTCGGAATGGCAAGGGGGTCCAGGGTGCCTCCCGGCACCGGGGCTGCAAGCGCGCTCGATATGCTGGCGCTAAGGAGAAGCGGGACTAATGTCGAAACGACAGCTGTTGAGTCAGTATGCATGATGTACTTATCCTCACATGGGTGGTTTATTGGCAGGGGGCTTACTCGGCGAAGATTGTTATCGGTGTGTTGGTGGTGTCGCCGATCAGAACCGGGCCCTCTGCGGTCGTTTTTTATTTCGATTCGGGTAGAGCTGTTGTTGGCATTCCTCCTTTAAGATAGTAATTAAATTCTTGTTTTAAGGCGTAAAATTCCTCCTTATGCTGCCTTTGCAATGGTTAAGCTGTTTTGAATTGAGTGAAAAGATGAAGACTCGTTATAAATAATGCTTAATTTTGTTTGGGAGCAGACGACCAAACTGAGCCATATCACCCAATCTAGCATGCTTAACTTAAGAAAAGCTTAATTTTGACAATAATTTTTTTATGATCTGAAAAAATAATCATCAACAGGCACGATGCCAGAATCATTCTGAAATCGCAGTTGGATGGGATGGAGGTTGTGTCCACAAGGATGCAGAGCAAGTGTTACAGCTGCCTGTCCAGTGTCTGCGTTACTCGCGCATCTGACCTCCATGAACAGAGCATAAACGAAAAAGTAATGTCAGGAACATGCCATCCACTGCGGTAGCTCCTGCGCCCACAACACGGTTGTGGGCCGCTGTCGGGTGAGTCGGCAGATAGCAACAGACTGCATCGGTAGCGACGCGTGACGTGAGAAGCTAGCGGTTGCGGTTTCAGGATAAGCGTTGCGGCTCACCGGATGACAAAACGCCGCCCGGAGGCGGCCTTTTGATACCAACGGTGGCTGTAGAAGTAAAAAGAGTAACTATTCGGCTCGCTCTGCAATGCCTCTGCTTCCACACCGAAAAACGCCGTTGCAGGAGCCGCCCGCGGCTGCGACCTTAGGCGACAAGCCTTTTCGCCTTCTCAACACAAAGCGACTCGCGTCGCTGTTCGCAGCCTTGGGCAGCTCCTACGTGGGCTGAATGGTTACCAAAAATTAGAATAATACGCTCGGGCAGTCGACGCCCGGTGTACCGACACAGTAGGGCACCATCATCTCGTTGTCCTCGTGAGACAGGATGTGGCAGTGCCAGACATACAGACCAGGCATGTCGAACAGGGCCTTGATGCGGGTGATCTCACCGGGATAGGCGATGACGGTGTCCTTCCAGCCCGCTTCCCATGGCTCGCGTGGACGCACGGCGCCACCGATGATCTGACGTTCAATCACCTCGAACTTCACCAGGTGCAGGTGGATCGGATGGGCATCTACCGTCAGGTTATGCAGCTCCCAGATCTCCAGGTCTCCGGGTTGGGGGTTGGTTTCGATTGGGTCGTCCCACAAAGTGATCGTGGCGCCGCCGGCTCCAAGCGAGCCGTTGATGCCCAGCACCGCCGCCTTGGGCGCGAACGGAAGGGAACCCAAAACCGGGTCGCAAGCGGGCGGTGTCGAGTTGGGATCGAGGTTGATCACGCCGGTTACCGCATCGACTGTGACGCAAAGCAGGGCTGACTCCTCCTCGATCAGGGCGAGATCGCGTAATGTCGGGTTACCTGGTGGACGCTGCAAGGCAGGATCTACCTGACCGGCGGCTTGCGGGTTGCCCCAGAGCACCAACTGTGCGGGCGCTGTACTCGGGTCGCCCGCTGGGTTGGCCAGAAGCGGATCGATCGTGAATTGCATGACCTGACCGGTAGTAGCGGGATCGGCCGGGACATCCGGGAAGCCACCAAAGGGGGCATCCGGTGCGGTATTGATCATGCGTACGATATTGGTACCGGCGGGTATTGCGCTGAAGTCCACGATGACATCGGCGCGTTCCGCCGGACCTACCAGCAGGGCCTGTTCGGCGAAGGTCCCCGGTACGGCATTGACGCAGGGGGTATTTCCGGCGCCTTTGCCCTTGCCCTTCGGCTTGCCGCCACCGGTGGTGCAGACATCCAGGCCCGTACCCGGCAGGGGTGTGGCGAAGCCGGTGTCGATGCGCACTACAGCAGGCAACAGGCTCTGCTCGCTGCCGATCTGGTAGATGGGTACCTCACCGAGTACCTTCTCTTTGACTTTGCCGTTCGGTTTTACGGTTTGCTCGATCGCTTGCAGGGACAGGTTGAGGAAGCGGGAATCCGCTGCGTTCAGCACGCGAAAACGATAACGCTCGGGGGCTACTGCCAGCACGGGCCAGGTCTTGCCGTTGACTACCATGGTGTTGAAGAAGGCCTCCGGATTCCAGACCGGGGCAATGTCAGAAGTTCCCTGGGGCAGGAAGGGGATGTTGACGCCTGTGTTGTCGGCGTAGAGCTGTCCTGTACCCAGCGCCTCGAAAAAGGCGCGATCCGCCGGGAAGAACTGGGAACCGTCGGCATTGAAGGACTTGGGTTGGATGGCAAGCGGGATCTCGCGGATTGCGGTCACTGCTGGAGCGGCTGGATCATCCAGCAGGCCTGCTGGCGGTCCCGGTAATACGCCGGTCACCAGACCAGTTTCACTATTTGGAACCACTGTTCCGTCTGGAAGCAATTTATCGTCTCGAATCAACCAGAAACCCGCCCCCGCGGCGTAGACGTTCAGACGGGTGATACCCAGGCTGTGGTCGTGATACCAGAGGGTGGTCGAAGGCTGGTCGTTGGTGTACTGGTAAACCGCGGAGCCGGTGTCAGGGGCGCCGCCGTTGATATCACCGTAAAAGGTGCCCTCGCTGGCGTATCCGGCGGGGATGTTGTTGGCGGCGGGCAGCCACCAGGCCTCGGGGTAGCCATCACTGACAGGTCCGACATGGGCGCCGTGCACATGGGTCACCATGGGGATGGGGCCAGTGTAGGGCAACGCAGCTACGGGCATAATGCCGCGGCAGTCAGATACCAAAGCACCTTCACAGATGTCAGCGCCATTCGGCGCGGCCCAGTGCAACGTCTGGTCGATCAGCGGGTTGCCGGCGGCATCCTGGATAATGTGTTGCAGGTAGTTGCCGGTTGTGGTATCCACCAGGTCGTTGATCCAGGTGACTGTGGTGGTTTGATCTTTGGTGATCTCCATACTCAGGGCTGGGTTGCTGAAGGAACCGCCGGTTGCGACAGACCCCGGACGAGCCGGGTCGCCATAGCCCCACAGCGTGGTGGCGGGGAAGGCGTCACCGATGCAGGCGATCGGTTGTCCGCCGGCAGCGATCTGGGCGGCGGATGCTGCAGTACAGCCTATGTTCGGTAACACCTGTTGCTGGAACTCGCTCAATGCTATCGAGGCGGTCATTGGTGCCCCGCCATCGTCGAACAATACCGGTGGAATGACCAGGGGTGTGGCATATTTCGGTATGGCCAGCGGGTCGAGTGTGCCGCCGGGTACCGGTACTGCGAAGGCGCTGGAGATGCCGGCACCCAGTATGACTGGCAGGAACGCAGCTGCAGTTCCTCGAATATTTATTATCATGGGTTAATCCTCCTGAGGGGTATGAAGAGTGGATCGTTCGGCAACCATTGGTATTGTTGAAAGGGTGTTGCCGAGGAAAACCAAGTCCACTGTGGCTATTAAGTTGTGGTCGTTGCTAGCTCTAGTAATCGCCTCCCGTGTAATTTATGAAAGAAATTCGTATCCATTCACACAATGAGGGAAGCTCAATCACTGGGATTGGAGACCTTGTTCCATGGTTTAGTTATTGTGAGTAAAAAGGGTCTGACTCGATATTAATAATATTAGCCTTGGGATTATTAGCCCAAGCTGAGTCATATGACACACTTTAGCAGATAATTCTTAAGACTGACTAAATTAATTTTGATTTTTTTTAACTTGATTTCGAGAGCAGGTCCCCGGCAGCTGTCGTGCCGGTTTTTATTCCGCTCCCCGCAGGCTTTGCAGGGGCGGCCGGATCACCAGGGGCCAGGTCGAAAGCAGCCCGGCGAGGCCGATGCCGAGCATGGAACCGCCGACCCCCGTCAGCCACAGCCAGGGTGAGAATCCATAGTCCAGCTGAAAGATCTGCTGGGCCAGCAGTTGGCCGATCACGAAGGCGCTGCTGGTCGCGAGCAGTCCCGCCAGCAGACCCAGGACACCGAACTCCACCGCCGCCGCACCGAGCAATTGGCGGCGTTCAGCGCCCAGGGTGCGCAGAATGGCCGCCTCATGCCGGCGTGCCTCGGCACCCGCGAGGATGCCGGCGTAGAGCACCAGCAGGCCGGCCGCCAGGGTGAACAGAAAGATGTACTCCACGGCGGCGCTGCCCCGGTCCATGACGCGGCGCACCTGCTCGAGGATGCTGGAGACATCCAGCATCGTGACATTGGGAAAGCGCTTGATCAGCTCTGCGCTGAGGGCCTCCCGCTGGGGCTCCAGGTAGAAGCTGGAGACATAGGTAGCGGCCTTGTCCTGCAGGGTGGCGGGAGAGCCGATGACGAAGAAATTTACATGGAAACTGTCCCATTTGACCGAGCGCAGGCTGGTGACCGGCGCGGTGATCGGCTGATCGGCCACCCGGTAGGTGAGCCGGTCCCCCACCGCGATGCCAAGCGCCTCGGCGATCTCGCTCTCCACCGAGAATTGTGGTGCGGCCTGGGCATCCGGCCACCAGCGGCCGGCCGTGATACGGTTGTCTGACTGCAGCTGGGTGCCCCAGCTGAGGTTGAATTCGCGGGCGGCCAGGCGCTGGGTTCTCGGGCTGGCGTAAGCCTCCGGCACGACCGGTCGGTCGTTGATATGGGTCAGGCTGCCGCGCACCATGGGATGCAGGCCGGAACTGCTGATGCCGTGGACAGAAAGAAATTCCGCCAGCGCATCGGTCTGCTGGGGCAGGATATTGATCAGGAAGCGATTGGGCGCGCCTTCCGGCAGGGTCTTTTCCCAGGCGCTCAACAGATCGATCCTGACTACCGCCAGCAGCAGGATCGCCATGATCCCCAGGCCGAAGCCGCAGACCTGCAGCAGGGTGGTCGCGGGGTGGCGGCTCAGGGAGGCAAGCCCGAAGCGCCGGATACCGCTGGCCCGCTGCTGCAGTGTGCCGGCCAGCTTGATCAAGGCAAAGGCGAACAGGCCGAGCACGATAAGCAGCAGGATGACGCCGCCCAGCAGGGTTCCCGCCAGCCGGTTGTCGCCGGCCTCCCAGAAGATCAGCAGGGCCAGGGCGGCCAGGGCGGCCAGGCCGAGCAGCCAGGGTCCCGGCGGAGTGGGACCCAGGTCCCGCCGCAACACCCGCAAGGGCGGCACATTCGGCAGGCTCAGCAGCGGTGGCAGGGCAAAACCGAACAGGCTGATGGCGCCGGTGGCGAAGCCGGTCAGCAGCGGGTGCAGCGAAGGGGCCGGCAGGCTTTGCGTGAGCCATTCGCCGAGCAGACCCGCCAGCACCGACTGGGCCAGGTATCCTCCCAGGGCGCCCACCAGTCCGGTCATGAGGATCAGCAGCAGCAGGCGCAGGATCAGGGTGTTGCGCAGAAAGCCGCTGGCTGCGCCGAGACAGCGCATGATCGCCACCGAATCCGCCTGGCGCTCCACCAAGCGGCGGGTGGCCAGCGCCACGGCCGCTCCGGTGACCAGCACGGTAACCAGCGCGGCCAGGGCCAGAAAGCGCGAGCCCCGATCCAGCGCGGCGCGCAGCTCGGGGCGGGCATCCTGGATGGACAGGAGATTGGCATTACCCGGAAGCGTGGTTCGGCCCAGCGCCGGTAGTCCGCCACCGGCCTCTGGCCGGGCCCGCCACCAGCAGCCGGTATTCGACCCGGCTGGCGGGGGTGACCAGGCCGGTGGCCGGGATGTCCGCGCAGATTGAGCATCACCCGCGGCGCCAGTTGGAACAGGTTGCCGCCCCGGTCCGGCTCGAATTCGATCGTGCTGTCAATGCTGAATCGGCTTTCGCCCAGACTGAGGGACGTCGCCGGGTGCGCTGTTCAGCAGCACCAGCAGTCGCGGTTCGACCCAGATGCTGGCCAGGCGCAGGCAGGCCGTTGGCCGGCTGCACCGGAGCATGCCGGGTCTTTGCGCAGCAACAGCTCGCCGCGCAGGGGATAGTCACCGCGCCACGGCCTTGACCTGCACCAGCTGTGGATCCCCCTGTCCCATGATCACGCTGGGAAAGGAGAGGGTCTGGGCCAGGCGCAAGCCTCTCTGCTGCGGCCTGCCGGGTGAACGGCTCCGGCAGAGGATCCTTGGATTCGATGGCCAGGTCTGCGGCGAGCAACTCGTTGCCCTGTTGCTGACAGGGCCTGCTCCACCCGGTCGGTGAAGAAACCCACCGAGGTGACGGCGGCCACCGCCAGGATCAGGGACAGGGTCAGCAGGCGCAATTCGCCGCTGCGCCACTCCCGCCACAGTCCGATCAGGGCGAAACGATCCATCCTCATGTCGAGCGGTTCCAGACGGCCCTGGTCGAGCAGCAGGCGACGGTCACACTGCTCGGCGAGCGCGGCATCGTGGGTCACCAGGATCAGGGCGACACCGATCTGCTTGCGCAGCGACAACAGTAGATCGATGATCTGCGCGCCGGTATGCTGATCCAGGTTGCCGGTGGGCTCGTCGGCAAACAGGATCTTGGGTCCTGCGGCGATGGCGCGGGCGATGGCGATTCGCTGCTGTTCGCCACCGGAGAGTTGGCGCGGATAGTGGTCCGCCCTCTGTTCGAGCCCGACCTGACCCAGGGCCTGCAACGCCTGTTGCTTGGCATTGCGGACTGCCGATCAGCTCCAGGGGCAGGAGGATGTTCTCCAGGGCGGTGAGAGTCGGCAGCAACTGGAAATTCTGGAACACGAAACCGACCTGGCCGGCGCGCAGTCTGGCCCGGGCATCCTCGTCCAGGCCCTCGAGGCTCTGGCCGAATAAGCGGACCTCTCCCCGGGTCGCCTGATCGAGGCCGGCGAGCAGGCCCAGCAAGGTGGATTTACCGGATCCCGAGGCGCCCAGGATCGCAACCGCCTCGCCCGCGCTGACCGCCAGATCCAGTCGTTCGAGGATGCTCAGGCGGCCACCGGGGCCCATAACCGCCTTATGCAGGTCAAGGGCCTGGACCTGGATCGGATCGTCTGCTGGGATTACTGTGTTCACGTTTTCTGTATGATGATTGCGAAACTGAATTATACAGGCATTGGTCCTATGGACAGGCGATTGGTAACGCGGTTCATTTTACACGGGGTCACTTTTCAACTCGCTCTACGATGCCGCTGCTTTTACACTGAAAAACTCCGTTGCAGGAGCTGCCCGCGGCTGCGACTGAAGGCGACAAGCCTTTTCGCCCCCTTAACACAAAGCGACCCGCGTCGCTATTCGCAGCCATGGGCAGCTCCCACGTGAGCTGAATGGTTACTAAAAGAATGGTTATCTTCATGATAAAGCTAAGAACAGTGCTCTTGTCTACGCTCATGCTTTTCTGTCTGTCGTTGGGGGCGTCGGAACGCACCATCCTGGTGCTGGGTGACAGCCTCAGCGCCGGCTATGGTATCGGATGGCAAGCTGGGTGGGTCAACCTGCTGCGTCAGCGTCTGGCGTCGCGGGCAGAGGCCTGGCAAGTGCTCAACCGGAGCATTTCCGGCGACACCACGGCCGGCGGCCTGGCCCGGCTGCCGCCCCTGTTGCTGCAGTATCAGCCGCGGATCGTGATCATCGAGCTGGGTTCCAATGATGGCCTGCGCGGACTCAGCTTCAGCCAGATGCGGGAGCAATCTAACAGGCTATGATCAAGGCGGTCGAGGCTGCCGGGGGAAAAGTGGTGCTGGTGGGCGGCCGACTGCCGCCTAACTATGGGGCCGCCTACGCCGAAGCCTTTCATCAGCTCTTCAGGGAGATTGCGGATGCTCATGGCGTGCCCTTGGTCCCCTTCCTGCTGGACCAGGTCGCGCAGGACCGGTCCCTGATGCTGGCGGACGGCTATCATCCGAACGAGGCCGCGCAGCCCCGCCTGCTGGAGAATGTCTGGCCGGTGCTCGAGTCGGTGTTGTGATTCGGCAGGGATTGACCAGAAAATTATTTACAGAGCTTTCTTAATCTTTCAATCTCAGCAGGAGCTGCCCTGGCTGCGACCCAAGGTGCTAAGTCTGTTCGGTTGCGTCACATACAGCGACTATCGTCGCTAATCGCAGCCATGGGCAGCTCCTGCGATGGCATTTTCAGAGTGATTTGATGGACATGACATTGCCAGAGACAAGGTCGCTGGCAATCTGTCTTGTGGTTCTTTCTGTTGTTCGGATGTGGGCGTAATCCACGATCAACATCAGACCTTGTACATCTTCGGGACGCTGCTGGAGATCAACGCCTATTCGGCAGATCCGCGGCATTTTGCACAGGCGACCTCACATCTGGATCGAAGCCTGCAGCAGCAGCATCGGGATTGGCATGCCTGGAAAGGCGCGGGTGAACTGATGCGACTCAACCTCGCCCTCAACAGGGCAAGACGTTCGGCTCAGCGACCAGATGACGGAGCTTGCTGACCCAGGGGCAGGCCTATTTTCGACGAGAGCGATGGCCTGTTCAATCCGGCCATGGGCCGAGCTCATCGCCCTCTGGGGCTTTCACAACGATGCATTGCCGACAGGCAGACCGCCGGATAAATCCCAGATCGCGCAATGGGTGGCGGCTGATCCGGGGATGGATGATCTGAGCATCGTCGGCGGACAGGTCTCTTCGAGCAATCGACAGGTGCAACTCGACCTGGGCGCATTCGCCAAGGGTTATGCCTTGAATCTGGCGCTTGATCAGTTGCGCACCCAGATGGGCTGAAGCAATGCCATCGTCAACGCGGGTGGGGATCTCTGCGTGTCCGGTCGGCATGGCGATCGAGCCTGGCGGATCGGGGTGCGCCATCCGCAAGGCGAGCGGGGTGCTTGCTGCACTGGAGCTGCGGGACGGGGAGTGTGTCATGACGTCGGGGAACTACGAGCGTTATCGGGAGTACGAGGGGATCCGCTATGCCCATATCATCGATCCCCGCAACGGCTATCCCGTGGCGCATGTGGCCTCGGCGACGGTGATCAGCCGGAATGGCGGTCTGGCCGACGCGGCGGCGACGGCGTTGAGCGTGGCGGGCCCCGAGTCCTGGCAGCGCATTGCCAGGCAGCTGTCGGTCACCGAAGTGATGCTGGTGGACGAAACCGGCAGGGTCTTCCTGACCCCGGCGATGCAGGCGCGGATTCACTTTGAATCCCGGGTCCCGGAAGTGATCGTCTCCGACTCCTGGGGAGACTGAATTGCCGATCTACCCGGTGTCTATCGACCTCCCACTCTCCCCCCTTTGCGAGGGTGTTGTAAATTCCCATCCATGCGCTGCTACAACACGGACCATCCATGGACCGCAGTGGGTGTCGCCTTTTGCGACACCCTCTTTGCAGGCGGATGAACCTACTACCGGATTAAGGAAGGGCTGTCAAACGCCAATCACTGACTCGGGATTTGTTTGAACTCCCTTGGGATGCGCAGAAACCCGGACGGTAATGGTTTGGTGGAGACGACTTGCAGCGCAGGGTCTTGTTACTCTGCAGATCCTGACTCGCGATTGAGATAAACTTTTCATCTCGGGTCGCGGTGCCGAGCCAGCCGTAAGTTCGTTCGCGAGCCATCTGGAACACCCGGGCCAGGGAGCGAATTTCGCGCTCGGTGATGCCCAAGCGGGCCTTATCGGCCATGCAATGTGTCATGACGGGTCTGATCGCCCAACATTTCCTCCACTTCCCGACATGCAATGCCGGCAATCTTTCTGATTCTTTGGGTCAGCCGCAGGGTGGTTTTGGGGCTTGTCGTCCAGGGTGCTTTGGCGGTGGTTTCAGCGGGTTCTTCAACGGTTGGTTGAGCCGTTGCTGAAGTGGCTTGCCTGAGCCGGGGTGTCCTGTGTCTCCGCTGGAGCAACCGCTGGCTCTGGCATTGTGCTGGTTGCTGTTGGGGCCGCTTCTGCGGTCGATGTGTCAGCACTGGTTGGCGCCGGTGTTACCTGAGACGCGGCTGGCTGGGACGCCGCCTCCGCTTTGCTGGCGGGAGCCGCTGCTTCAGGGGTTGCGCTCGCCATGGTTGCCGTTGCAGGTTGTTCCGGGGTTGTCTCGGCTTTGGCGGCACGGTCCGGACTCAAGCTGGCTTTTACCTCCGGGCGTAAGACGGGTGTAGCTTTTGTTGGCCTGATCCACCCGATACAGGGGGAAAAATTTACCGGTCTGATAAATGAGATAGCTATTGGGATCCGCGGGATCATCGATGCGGGCGAAGAATCGGGCCAGTGAAATGATCTTCATCGTGGCTCCATTTGCGGGCCATCGAGGTCATAGGTGAGTGAGACATCCCCATAGGCGGTGAAGGTGCATAACCAGCGATGACGGTAGCGATTTTCAATGTATTTCTTCATGATTCTTATTCCTCCAAGGCGCTTGCAAGAGTCACGGGTAGTGTGGGGGGATGCGTGGCAGTCACGGGAAACTGGCGCCCGGTCCTGGGGTGGCCGGTTATCCGGATTGGTGCGGGAAACAGCTTGGTAGTCTGGTCACATCTCGTGAATTTCTTTTTATACAGCAGTACATCGCCGGCTTGCGTTGTGTATCCGCATTATTTGAAGGGGAAAGTCTACCACGATATGACCTGTGGATAGAATTTGGATTGCCTGCCGTGAAGAGCATTCCTCAGGGGATGGTCTCAAGCCACGGCGGCCACGACCTCGGTGACGGCCTGGGTCAGTTTATCCAGATCCTCAGGTTCGATGATGTAGGGCGGCATCAGGTAGACCAGGCGTCCGAAGGGACGCACCCAGACACCCGCGGCGACGAACGGGGTTGTAGTCTGGCGCATTCACCACAGGTTGTATCAGTTCCACCACGCCGATCGCACCCAGCACCCGCACATCCGCCACATGGTCCATGCCGCGACAGGGCTCCAGGCCCCGCTGCAAGCCCTGCTCGATCTGACTGATCCTGGCCTGCCAGGGAGACTCCAGCAGGAGCTGCAGGCTGGCCAGCCCGACGCTGCAGGCCAGGGGATTGGCCATGAAGGTCGGACCGTGCATGAACAGCCCCGGGGTCCCCTGGCTGATGGTCTGACTGACCTGCCGAGTGGTCAGGGTGGCGGCCAGGGTCAGATAACCGCCGGTGAGGGCCTTGCCCAGGCACATGATGTCCGGGGCGATAGCGGCATGTTCACAGGCGAACAGCCGGCCGGTGCGGCCAAAGCCGGTGGCGATCTCGTCCAGGATCAGCAACACCTCATGAGTCGTCGCACAAGGTCCTGACCCGTTGCAGATACTCCGCCGAGTAGAAGCGCATGCCGCCGGCGCCCTGCACGATCGGTTCCATGATCACGCCGCGATCTCCTGGTGATGCGCAGCTAGCAGGTCTTGCGAGCGGCTGAATGTCCGCGTCGGTGCAGGGTTCACCGAAGCGGCAGGCAGGTGCGTCGGCAAAGAATTGTCGGGTCAGCACCTGCGAGAACAGGCTGTGCATGCCGGTGACCGGATCACACACCGACATCGCGCCGAAGGTGTCGCCATGGTAGCCGTGCCGGATCGTGAGAAAACGCTGCCTGGCGGGTTTGCCGCGTGGCGTGCCAGTATTGAATCGCCATCTTCATGGCGACCTCCACCGCGACCGAGCCGGAGTCGGCGAAGAACACGGTCTGCAGAGGTTCCGGGGTCAGCCGGATCAGCTGCGCCGCCAGCTCGACCGCCGGCGGATGGGTGAGTCCGCCGAACATCACATGGGCCATGGCATGCAGCTGCTCTTCCAGGGCCCGGTTCAGCTCCGGGTGGTTGTAGCCGTGGATCGCGCACCACCAGGAGGACATGCCGTCGATCAGTTCACGACCATCGGCCAGTTCGAGCCGCACGCCTTGGGCGGCCACCACCGGAAACAGCGGCAGATCGGCGCCAATCGCACTGTAGGGGTGCCAGACATGCTGTTGGTCATACTCGATCCAGGAGGGATTGTTGTCCACTCGGCTGCCTTGGTTTGGTATGGATTAGCCTGCAAGTAGTCGCAGGGATGTGCACGCGATACGCTGTAAACACCTCCCTGCGACTACTCATGCAACGATTGATGGGCTTTGCAAAATTCCTGCGCTGAGGGTAGCAGATTATTCCGGCTCGAGGTGTTCAGACCTGGCTGGATTTGCACTATGATGGAAGCGGTTTTTTACTTCGACCGTGTCGAAACTGTTCATGCTTGATAGAGGAGAGTAAGATGGAGAAAGCGAAGATTGCGGCCACCCAACCCATCGCGGTGGAGCTGACCGAGGGTAAAGAATATTGGTGGTGCGCCTGTGGTCAATCGGCCGGCCAGCCGTTCTGTGACGGCTCACATAAGAACACCAGTCTACAGCCGCTCGGCTTCAAGGCGGCCAAAACGGGCGAGGCCTGGCTGTGCCGCTGCAAGCAGACCAAGACCCCGCCCTATTGTGACGGTAGCCATAACAAAGCTGTAACGGGATGTCGCTGCCGATCGGAATTAGAGCTGGAATCGCAGCTGCTGGGATTTTTCATCGACCAGATGTTCGATGCGATTCCGGCCATGGGCCTTGGCGAGATAGAGCGCCTGATCGGCATCGGCCAGCAGATATTGGCCCAGTTTCTTATGGTGCGTCTTGCCCAGCATGGGCAGGACTTCACTCACGCCAATCGATACGGTGAGTCGAATCGCTGTGTCGTCCTCAATGAGATGGAGTGGGTCGCAACCTCGAGCCGGATGCGTTCCGCCAGCAGCAGCGCCTCTTCCAGCGAGGTCTGGGGCAGCAGCAGAGCGAACTCTTCCCCCCCGTAACGGGTGGCGATATCGCTGGCGCGTAACTGGGAGCGGATGCGACAGGCCAGTTCTCTGAGCACCAGATCTCCCACCTGATGGCCGTAATTGTCGTTGATCCGCTTGAAATGGTCGGCATCGACGAACAGGCAGCTCAAGGGTTGCTTGTAGCGGTTGGCGCGGGCCAGTTCCTCTTCCAGACGACGGTCGAGATAACGCCGGTTGTGCAGCTGGGTCAAGGGGTCGGTGAGACCGCTGATGACCAGGCGTTCCCGGTTGACGGCATTTTCCAGACTGACTCCCGCAACGGAGGCTAGGCGTTGCAGAAAATCGCTGGCATGGTGGCGGGTGAAACGGTCCCGCTCGTCGCTGCCCAGGTTGAGACTGCCGACCAGACTGTCACGGCAATGCAGGGGCAGGAGCGCGACACTCTGCAGTCCCTCAACTTCGGTAAAGAGGCCTGCGTGATCCGGGCTGAGATAAGGGCCCAACCAGGGTCTCTTGAGTCGACTGTAGAGTCGGCTGACCGAGTCAAGATCATCTACGAAGCGGATGCAGGGAAAGGCGTCTTCAGGGATGCCGGTATTGAAGAGCAATCTACGGATCTCATGCTCCGGGTCATGCAGGACCAGCTGAACCCTTTGGGTCTGAAACGAACTCTGCATGCCGTCGGTGAGGCTGTTCAGCAGTTCGGGGAGGGAGTCGGAGGTCAGCAACTCAAGCTCCCTGGCATGAAAGCGTTTGAGGGTCTGCTCGTTGTCCTGGGCCTGCCTGTGGAGTTCCCGTAGTTGTTGACGAAGTCTTCGGTTCTCTTGTTCGAGGTCCATGATTTGGGATATCTGTTGTTGCAACCCCGACTATCGGCGAACCATTCCTATTCTTGAGTGGATCGCCAACAATCACCTAGAATCAAAACACGTCCAGACAGGGAGGTTATCCCCATGCTTCAAGCGAGTGACATTGTGCTGCGGCAACCCCATTACCAGCGGTTTCTGTTGCTCTGGCTGATTGCGGGCTGGTTTGCCGCCTCTGGGAGTCAGGCGCTTGAGCTGTATCGTTGCACCCGCAATGGGGTGGTCGAGTTTCGCCAGACCGCTTGCCCGGAGGGAGAACAAGCGCTCACCGAGGTGATCGAACAGAGCAAGGGCATCAGCCCGGTGGAACCGGGTCTCAGGCTGGTTGAGCCGAAGCACGAGACGCCACCCTCAGCGGGCAAAGCGCAGCAACCGCAGGCCGGGAATGAACGCTGCTGGAAAACCGAGCAGCGTCTCGACTGGGTGGAGCGGCGGCTGCGGGCCGGCTACAAGCCGTCCCAGTATGAGGGGCTGCACCGCAAACAGGCGGAGTACGAAGAGTTCCTCAAGCGTTTCTGTGCCGATTAAAAGCCGCTGTTGACCCGCCAGCGCTGGTAATCCGGTTCGTACAGGTAGCCACGGCTGGTGATATAGTTGATCACATTTCTCAGGCGGTAGAAGCGCACCACAGAGTCGACCCGGATGATCTCCTTGCCCCGTTCATCGAAGAACAGCAACGAAGGCGTGTAGAAGAGGCCCAGATCCTTTGCCCACTGTCTGGCGGTGGTGCGCGTGCCCGCCGGTGTGATCACCGGGGTGTCGGCGCGGATGTCCAGCTGAACATTGTCGAACTTGCGGATCAGGCGGTTGATCGCCGGTTCGCGCAGGGGCTGACCATGCAGGACATCGCAGGCGTGGCAGTTGCCCTGTTCGAAAAACACCACCAGCGGACGCTTGCTGGGAAAGCGCGAGCGATCCAGGTTGTGCGGCGGGGCGATGAAAAAGTCTTCTTCGTTCAGATCCCCCGGTTCGAACGCGGTGCCCTGCTCGCCTCGGGCCAGATAGTCCGCAAAGGATTCCCGCTGGTAGTGCTTGTCCGCCACATACTCGAGGGCGGCGCGGAAGGTATAAGGGGGATAGTAACCCCGCAGGCGATGCGCTTCGTGGCCGTCCGCGTCATAGAAGATCAGTGAGGGGGTGAAGTTGGTCTTCTCCCGCAGGGCGTATTCCCGCTCGGTGAGCACCTCGCCCTTGACATCGGTGACCTCGTCCACGCCCCAGATGTCGATCGGGATCAGGTCGAAGTTGCGCCGGGTGTAGGCGGTGATATCCGCAGAGCCCGAAATTCACCTCGATCAACATCCTGCAGTAGGCGCAGCGCTTCTGCCCGAAATAGACGATGATGCCCTGTTTATCGTTGGCGACGGCGTCCTGCAGGTCCGCCTGCAGATCGAGAAAGCTGCGCTTGAACCAGTCCGGGTATTCCAGCAGTTCCTCCAGGGGAAAGTCGTCGAACTCGAGCGGCTCCTCGTCTGCCGCCGCCGCAAAAGAGAGGCCGGACCAGAGCAGCAGCAACAGGCCTAAGGTTGTCAGTGTCTGAGAAATGGGGTTCGTCATGGCCGCCTAAAAGATGGAGGAGCAGGGCTGTTGGCGGCAGCCCCGGTACCTGTCGTCACATGCCATTCGGGAACTTATCCGTCTCGGTCACGCCGCTGCCGCGCACCAGCCGCAGCGCCTTGGCGTATTCGACCAGGATGGCCAGGGCGTAATGGATGCGTTCCCGGAAATAGCTGTCCGCATCCGGGTTGTTCCGGGCCGGATCGTCGTTCAGCACCGATTCCACATGGCGCACGATGATCTGTTCCGGAATATAGCAGAGCCGGTTGTTCTTGTAGCTGCTCATGCGCAACTCCGCCACCGGATAGGCGCCGCCGTCACCGGACGAGACGGTAGTGATCAAGGCCGGTTTGTGGCCGACCTGGTGCTTGCCGCACAGCAGAAAGAAATTCTTCAAGCCGGCCGGCACCTGCCCATGCCACTCCGGGGCGACCACCACCAGACCGTCGCTCTCGCTGAGCTGGGCGTGAATCGGCGCCATCCGCTCCTGCCAGGTCGGATCGCTCTCCCAGATGCTTTCGTCCCAGAGCGGCAGCGGATTTTCCGCCAGGCTGTAGAGCCAGGTCTGGTCACAGAGTTGTTGGTCCTGCAGGGTCTGCTGGATGAATCGGGCAACCTTGGCGCTCTGCGAGTTCTTCCGGTGGCTGCCGCTGATGATCGCGATCTTCATGTGCTTTTTCTCGTGCTGGCTGAAATTAACCTGGATTCTAACTCGAACCCCGCTGCAACTTCCCTATGGATCGGGCGGTTAACCCTCAGCGAGGTACTTGGACCAGTCCTCGCTGTGGTCGCCGAATACGAAGAAGTGCGGGTTGAGCAGGGAATCCTTGGTGTTGTATCTGAGCGGCTGCATGTCCAGGGTGGTGACCTGGCCTCCCGCCGCTTCCACGATGGCCTGGGCGGCGGCGGTGTCCCATTCGGAGGTGAGACCGAGCCGGGGATAGAGATCGGCCCTGCCCTCCGCCACCAGACAGAATTTGAGGGAGCTGCCCATCGAGAGCAGTTCGTGCTCGCCCAGGTTTTCCAGAAATTTGAGCAGAGAGTCCCCCGCGTGGGAGCGGCTGCCCGCCACCTGGACCGGCTGGCGGCGTTTTGCCCGGACCCGGATAGCGACGGGCTCGGCATCGCCTTCCCGCATCCAGGCGCCTTTACCCTTCACGCCGTAGTAGAGCTTATCGATCACCGGGGCATAGATAACGCCCAGGGTGGGTTGCTGGTCCTCGATCAGGGCGATGTTGACGGTGAACTCCCCATTGCGCTTGATGAACTCCCGGGTGCCGTCCAGGGGGTCGATCAGCCAGTAGCGCTGCCAGCTGCGGCGGGTCTCGAAGGGGATCTTCGAGGACTCCTCCGACAGCACCGGGATCTCCGGGGTGAGCTGCTGCAGGGCGTTGACGATGATCTTGTGGGAAGCCAGGTCCGCCGCGGTGAGCGGTGAATTGTCGCTCTTGTCGGTCACTTCAAAGTTGGTGTTGTAGACATCCAGGATGGCATCTCCCGCCTTGCGGGCCAGTTCCAGCAGCGCTTCCATGGGTACAGGTTGGGTCATGATAAAAATTCTCTCGTCATGTAAAGGGCGGCAATGGAGCGCGCCTCGGTCAGGTCGGGTTGATTGAGCAATTCCCCCCAGTTGGAGAGTCGCCAGGGCACCACTTCGATCGGCTCGGGCTCGTCTCCCTGTTGCTGGTCGGGATACAGGTCGCGGGCGAGGATAACATGGGTCTGGTGCTGGATGTAGGAGGGCACCACGCTGAAGGTGCGCAGCAGGCGCAGATCCCGGGCGCCGTAGCCGACCTCTTCACGGATCTCCCGGTCCGCCGCCTGCAGGGCGTCCTCGCCCGGTTCGATGCGGCCCTTCGGCAGGCCCAGCTGATAGTCGTCGCTGCCGGTGGAGTATTCGCGGATCAGCAGCACGGTGTCATCGTCCAGCATCGGCACCACCAGCACCGAGCCGCGGCTGCCGCCGAGCAGTCGTTCGTAGCGTGCGCCGCTGGCCGTTGGCGAACTCCAGTTCCACCTCTTCGACCCGGAAGATGCGGGTCTGGGCAATCAGTCGTTGTCTGAGGATCTTGGGTTTTTCAGGCATACTATGTCAGGGTATGGTTTTTTCAAGTGGCGGCCTGCCATCGCCACTGCCGGCGGGTGCGGTGCCGGCGCTGTGATGCGGCAAGACCAGACAATTCAGGGGAACACTCTAAACCGATGATCGACTGGAACCAAATCGACACCGTGCTGCTGGATATGGACGGCACCCTGCTGGATCTGCATTTCGACAACCATTTCTGGCTGGAATACGTGCCGCAGCGCTACGCCGAAACCCGGGGCCTGGAGCCCGCCGCCGCCAAAGCGGAACTGCTGCAACGCTACAAGAGCCGGGAAGGCACCCTGGAGTGGTATTGCGTAGACCACTGGAGTCAGGAACTCGGGCTGGACATCGTGTTGCTCAAAGAGGAGGTGGAGCACCTGCTCGCGGTGCATCCCCATGTGATCGATTTTCTCGACCAGCTGATGTGTGCCGGCAAGCGGCGGGTGCTGGTGACCAATGCGCACCAGAAGACCCTGGCCTTCAAGATGGAACGCACCCGCCTGGCGGGTTTCTTCGATCGGGTGATCAGCTCCCATGAGCTGGGACTGCCCAAGGAGGACCCCGGCTTTCTGGCCCAAGCTGCACGCCCTGATGCCGTTCGATCGGGAACGGACCCTGTTCGTGGACGACAATCTGACGGTGCTAGATGCCGCCAAGGCCTATGGCATCCGCTGGCTGCTGGCGGTGTTGCGACCGGATTCCAAGGGACCGCTCCGCAGCGGCCGGGGTACTATCCCGCGATCCACGACTTTTCCGAGATCCTGCCGGGGCTGAATCAGTTCTGCTACGCCTTTCCAAACAAGCCGTGATCCGACCCTCCCCGGGTCACAGGATCGTCAGACCTTGCGGAGAGCCGTTGCAGCATCCGCTCCATGCGGATCAAGCGCTGCTCCATCTCCCGGGTGCGCTGTTCGATACGATGCACCTCGCCCGCCTCGCCCTCGCCGCTGTCCCGGGAGAACTGTTCGTGTTCCCGCTGCAGGGTCTCGAGCACGATCCCGATCATCATATTGAGGAACACGAAGGCCACGATGAAGATAAAGGAGAGGTAGTAGGACCAGCTCAAGGGGTAGACCGTCATGGTCTCGTACATGACATCGGTCCAGTCTTCGAAGGTGGCGACCCGGAACAGGGTCAACATGGCGACCGTGATGTTGCGCCACAGCGCCGGATTGATCTCATGGAAGAACATGCTGCCGACGGCGGCGTAGATATAGAAGATGATGAACATCAGCAATGAGACATAGCCCATGCGGGGGATGGCGCTGAGGAAGGCGTTCAACAGCACCCGCAGCTCCGGAATGATGGAGATCAGACGCAGCACCCGGAACACCCGCAGCAGGCGTCCCAGCAGGGCCACCTCGCTGTCCTCTACCGGGATCAGGCTGGCTACCACGATGACGAAATCGAAGATATTCCAGCCCTTGCTGAAAAAAACTTTGAGATTCCGCTCGGCGAGCATGCGGATCAGGATCTCAGTCAGAAAGAACAAGGTGATGCCCAGGTCCAGAATCTCGAAGGCCTGGCTTACCTGGGGCGGGATGGCGTAGGTCTTGGCCCCGATCACCATCGCCGAGGTGACGATGACCAGGATTACGAAGGTTTCGAACAGCTTGTTCTCGCGGATTCTGATGAAGCTTTCCTGCAGGGAAGAGATGTTGATGTTCATGGTGCTGGCTGGGAACTGGATACTCGAACAGGGCGCGGATTATACAATGAATACGCTGGAATGCAGCGCAAAGAGTATCCATCAAGGCATGCCGGAGCAGCGGGACTACGCGAAGCCTCGTCTGTTTCAGCGGTGGGGGCCAAGCGCCGGTGCGCCGGGTCAGTAGGGTAGCCAGGATCTGGCGCCTGGGGGCATCGAACAGCTCAGGAAAAAAGGGGGTTGTTACCTACCCCAGGTCTTGAAGCGTTTCTTGCAGTAGGCCAATAACTCAGTGTAGTTGCGGAAGTAGAGCTCGAAGCCGTCCTCCGCCGGCGCATCGAACTCACACCAGTCGTTGTCGTAGTCGCGGCAGATCTGCGGACGCATCGCATAGATGCCGCAGGCGCCGTCGGGCTGGAGATGCTCGCAGCGGCCCGCGATGAGCAGGAACCAGCCATCCTCGTCCTTGTAGATCTCCACCCCCTGATGGGAGACCTGCCAGAGCAGATGCTCGAAGTCCGACTTCGAGCGGGGCGCCACGCCCAGCGCCTCGGTGATATAGGTGCAGCACTTGGAGTTGTGGCAGCGGCTGCATTTTGTGTCCATGTCAGGATCGTTCTCCGCCACTTTCTGGTGCTTTGGGGCGTCGTCTGCGCCGCCGCTTGGGTTTCTCGGCGTCTTCCGGTTTTTTGTGTTCCTTGTGGTGGTGGCCCTTGCCGTGGCCCTTGCGACCCTCCTTGGAGCGGGGTTGGTTGCGGCTGCCCTTTTCCGGATAGATGCGGCTTTTCGGGTCCAGTTCCGCCAGCAGGGCCGGGTCCACCGGTCGCATGGGAATGCTGTGACCCACATAGGTCTCGATATCGGGCAGCGAAAAGGCGTAGGTCTCGCAGGCGAAGCTGATGGCGTCGCCGCTGGCGCCGGCGCGGGCGGTGCGGCCGATGCGGTGCACATAGTCTTCCGCATCCTCCGGCAGGTCGAAATTGATCACGTGGGTGACGTCGGTGATGTGCAGTCCCCGGGCCGCCACGTCGGTCGCCACCAGCACCGCGACCTCGCCCTCCTGGAACTTCTTGAGCAGGCTGAGGCGTTTCTTCTGCGGCACATCTCCGGAGAGCACCGCGGTATCGATGCCGTTGCCCTGCAGGAATCCCCAGACCCGGTCGGCGGTGCGCTTGGTGTTGATGAAGACGATGATGCGGCTCTCGCCGAGATTGCGGATCAGGCCCAGCAGCAGCGGGATCTTCTCCTCGTTGGCGGTCATGTAACAGACCTCCTGCACGTTCTCGGCGGTGACCTGTTCCGGTTCCATCTCCACGCTCCGGGGGTTGTTCATGTGCTCGTAGGCCAGTTCCTTGACCCGGTAGGAGAGAGTGGCGGAGAACAGCATGCCGAGGCGTTTTTCCGGCGGCGGGCAGCGCCGCAGCATGAAGCGGATGTCCTTGATGAAGCCCAGGTCGAACATGCGGTCCGCCTCGTCGAGCACGATGACCTGAATCGCCTTCGAGATCGTAGACATGCTGCTTCAAATAGTCGATGAGCCGTCCCGGGGTGCCGATCAGGATATCGACGCCTGTCCTCCAGCTGTTTGCGCTGCTGCTCATAGCCGGTGCCGCCGAACACCACGGCGGTGCTGAAACCGGTGTGTTTGGTGAGGATTTCCGCATCCCGGTGAATCTGTACCGCCAGTTCCCGGGTCGGGGCCAGGATCAGGGCGCGGGGTTGATTGGCGCGGCGTCGCTCGTCGGCCGGGTGTTCGATCAGGTGTTGCAGGGTGGCGATCAGAAAGGCCGCGGTCTTGCCGGTGCCGGTCTGGGCCTGGCCGGCCAGGTCCTCTGCCTGTCGAGGAGAATCGGCAGGGTCTCGGCCTGGATCGGGGTGCAATAGGTGAAACCGGCGTCCTGGATGCCCTGGAGGATCTCCGGGGTCAGATCGAACTGGTCGAATCTTGTTTCTGTCAGGTGTTTTTCGCTCATGGCGCGCTAGCATACAGGATATTTCCGGATTCTTCGATCAACAGAAATCATCCTGGAGATGGCCGTTTGGACGAGCATGGAAGGGACACAGGGCATGATCGATCCGCGCATCGGCGATCACCCGGGCCGGTGGATTGGCGTAGAATGTCCCGCCATGAACATCCATCTGATTTCGATAGGAATCCGCATGTCCCGCTGGGTGGTCGAAGGTTATACAGAGTACGCCAGACGCATGCCGGGCGAGTGCGCCCTGCAGTTGCTGGAGATACCGCCGGGACGGCGTGGCAAGGGGGCGAACATTCCCCGCATCCTGCAGGATGAGGGCGCAGCGCATGTTGAAGGCGATCCCGAAAAACTGCCGGGTGATCGCGTTGGATGTGCAGGGCAGTTCCTGGAGTACCGAACAGCTTTCCGCCAAGCTGGCTGAATGGATGGCGGCGGGCCCGGATCTGGCGTTGCTGGTGGGTGGACCGGAAGGGCTGGCGCCGGCCTGTCTGGCGCGTTCGGAGGGGCGCTGGTCTCTGTCCGCCTTGACCCTGCCGCATCCCTTGGTCAGAGTGGTGGTCGCGGAGCAGCTCTACCGGGCCTGGAGCCTGCATGCGAAATCACCCCTATCACCGGGCGGGCTGATGGATCCGCTGATCTATCTGGCCTCCCGCTCCCCCCGCCGGCAGCAACTGCTGGAGCAGATCGGTGTGCCGCATCGACTGCTGGATGTAGCGGTGGACGAAACCCCAATCCCGGGTGAATCCCCCGAGGACTATGTGGTCAGACTGGCGCTGGCGAAGGCCGTGACGGGGCATGCGGAGCGGGTGCAGCGGGCCGACCTTCCGGTATTGGCCGCGGATACTGCGGTGGTATTGGATGATAAGATCCTGGGCAAACCGCGCCATCGGCTCGATGGCCTGGCGATGTTGCTGAGCCTCTCAGACCGCACCCACCGGGTCTGTACCGGTGTGGCGTTGATCGGGAGTCAGGCGGATGTTCGACTCGATGTGAGTGCCGTGACCTTCCGCCGGATCAGCGCACGGGAAGCCGAGGCCTACTGGGCGAGCGGTGAGCCACAAGACAAGGCCGGCGGCTACGCGTATCCAGGGCCTGGCGGCCGTGTTTGTCAAGGAGCTGCGGGGCAGTTACTCCGGTGTGATGGGATTGCCGCTGTACGAAACCGCGGAACTGCTGCACGATGCCGGTATCGTCCTGCCGTGCCTGCGTGGCAGGTGACCCGACCGCATGGCGCTGACAAGGGTCTGCCGTCAGGCTCGGTGCGAGTGGACCTAATCTGGTTAGAACGGGTCCTACCATTGAGGTGAGCATCAGAATCGAATGTGACCGAATCGCTGGAACGGATGCATCAAAACTAGATGAGTGAAGAGATACTAATCAATGTAACCCCACCGGAAACCCGCGTGGCCGTGATCGAAAACGGCGTGGTGCAGGAGATCATCATCGAACGTTCCAGCAAGCGCGGGCTGGTGGGTAATATCTACAAAGGCAAGATCTGCCGGGTGCTGCCCGGCATGCAGGCCGCTTTCGTGGATATCGGCCTGGCCCGGGCGGCTTTCCTGCATGCCTCGGATATCGGCACTCACCATGCGACGGCCAATGGCGACGGCCGGCGGGAGAATATCGATGAGCTGGTGCGCGATGGAGACTATGTCATCGTCCAGGTGCTCAAAGATCCCCTGGGCACCAAGGGGGCGCGGCTGACCACCAATATCTCCATTCCCTCCCGTTATCTGGTGTTCATGCCCCAACTGGGCAATATGGGGATCTCCCAGAAGATCGAGTCCGAAGAGGAGCGTCAGCGGCTGCGCATCCTGCTCAACAATACGGCGGAATCCATCGAGATCAATGGCGGCTTCATCGCCCGTACGGCGGCGGAGGGGGCGGACGAAATCTCCCTGGAAGCGGACATGCGTTTTCTGTCCCGGCTGTGGGATTCGATCCAGCAGCGCAGCCGGGAGGCCGGCGGCATCGAACTGGTGCATGAGGACATGTCCCTGGCGCTGCGCGCGCTGCGGGATCTGGTCGGGCCGAACGTGGAGAAGATCCGCATCGACTCCACCAAGACCCACCAAAAGAGCATCGAGTTTGCCCAGCGCTTCGTCCCCCATATCAAGAACCGCATCGAGTACTATCCGGGCGAACGGCCGTTGTTCGACCTGTATGGGGTCGAGGATGAGATCCAGAAGGCGCTGGAACGCAAGGTCCAGCTCAAGTCAGGCGGCCATCTGGTGATAGATCAGACCGAGGCGATGACCACCATCGATGTGAATACCGGGGCCTTCGTCGGGCGGCGCAACCTGGAGGAGACCATCTTCAAGACCAATCTGGAGGCCGCACAGGCGATCTGCCGGCAGCTGCGCCTGCGCAATCTCGGAGGCATCATCATCATCGACTTCATCGACATGTCCGATCCGGAGCACCGGCGTCAGGTGCTGCGGGCATTGGAAAAATGTCTCTCCATGGATCATGCCCGCACCCATATCTCCGAGGTCTCCTCCCTCGGATTGGTGGAGATGACCCGCAAGCGGATTCGGGAGTCGCTGGAGCATATCCTGTGCGAACCCTGTGCCTGCTGCGGCGGGCGGGGTTCGCTGAAGACGGCCGAGACGACCTGTTACGAAATCTTTCGCGAAATCCTGCGGGAGGCGCGCCAGTTCGATGTGGAATCCCTGCTGGTGCTCGCCTCCCAGGATGTGATCGACCGCTTACTGGACGAGGAGTCCACCAATCTGGCAGAGTTGGAGCAGTTCATCGGGCGCCCTATCCGCTTGCAGGCGGAAACCCTGTATACCCAGGAACAGTATGATGTGGTGTTGATCTGAAAGTCATTGTTGGATAATCGAACTCGGCATGCTGCGGATTGCTAAATATCTCCACAACAAATTTTGGTTGTTGCTGGCCTGGTTGATCATCCTGCTCGCGACCCTGCTGACCCTGTTGCGGTTGCTGCTGCCGTTGTTGGACCTGACCGACTATCGGCAAGAGATCGAACGGGTGGTGGAACAAAGGGTCGGCATGCCGTTACGCATCGGCAGCATGCACGGGGAGATGCTGGATGCTCGTCTGGCCATTAGGTTTCAGATCATCTCGCTGCTCGATCCGCAAACCCAGGCCCCGCGCATCCATTTTCGAGAAGCGCATGTGCAGATCAACCTGTTGCGCAGCCTCTTGAACGGTGAACTGGTGCTCGGCAAGGTCTTGCTGGTCGGTGGGCGTTTGCATCTGCTGCGGCATCCGGACGGGGTCTTCTCGGTCAATGGCTTCCGGCTCGTCGGGGGGCAAAACATCTTCGCCGGACCCTTGCTCAGTCGCCTCCAGCTGAGTGTGAGGGACAGTGAAATCCATTGGCAAGACCAGCTCACAGAGGCGGCACCGGTGCACTTTCACCGGGTGCATGCCAGTCTGATCAACAGCGGGCGCAGGCATCGAGTGGCCGCGGTCGCGCAAGTGGGACTCCTCGGAGCGGAACGGCTCCAGTTGATGGCGGACCTTTGGGAAGGGGCTACAGACCCGTTGGCCGTTGCAGGACAGGTTTATCTGAAAAGCGAAGGCCTCGAACTGGGGGGGCGTCTGGTTAGCGGTCTGCCCGCAGGCGTCGAGGTCGATCAGGCCAGGGTCGACCTTGAACTCTGGGGGGAAATGCAGGCAGGACGCCTGCAACGGGTGCAGGGAAAAGGTGAGCTGAATGATCTGTTGCTCAGCACCGAGCAGGCGCCGGCGTTGCAGTTGGACCACGGCGCCGGCCTGTTCGATTGGCGCGGCGATACAAATGGCTGGCAACTCGATCTCGACCGGCTGGTGCTGATGAGCAATCGTCGGCTCTGGCCTCCGGGTCGACTGAGCATGGCCTGGCGGACCAGCGAAACCGGTGACAAGACGCTGCAGGTCGGTGTCGATTATCTGAGGCTGAAAGAGGTCGCCCGCTTCGCCGCCCTGTTGCCTCCGGTAGCAGAAGATATTCGTCAGGCCCTGGCGGGGCTGGCCCCGGCGGGGCATCTGAGCCGCTTCCGTCTGGCGCTTGACCAGTCGCCAGCGCAGCCAACCCGCTGGCAGGTCAGTGGCAGCGTCAGTGATTATAGCCACCAACCCTGGAAATCGGCGCCCGGTCTCGCAGGATTGAATCTGAGCTTTACAGGCAACCAGGATGGCGGCGCATTGCAGCTCGGTTCCAAGGCATTCCGGGCGCATATCCCGAGGCTGTTCCGGGATGAGCTTAGCGCGAACCTGTTGCGCGGCCATTTCGATTGGCATTTAGATCCTCAGGCAGGGCTCCACCTGAAAACGGATAACCTGTCCATCGTGACCGAAGACGTGCAGACTTTCAGTCGCATGGAGCTGCAGCTGCCCTGGGATGGCGTGCAACCCTTCATCGACATGCAGACCGATTTCTGGAACGGTGACGGCTCCCGGAAAAGCCGCTATCTACCGGCGGGCATCATGCCCAAACCCCTGGTCGACTGGTTGGATCGCTCCCTGGTCAGTGGTCATGTGAAGTCAGGTTCCATGCTGCTGTATGGTCCCTTGAAGGCCTTTCCCTTCATGAATCACGAGGGACGCTTCGAGGTATTGTTCGGTATCGAGGACATGGTGCTCGACTACAAGCCGGGCTGGCCGCGTCTCGAACAGGTGGTGGCCGAGGTCCACTTCCTGAATAACAGCCTCGCTATCGAGCTGCAGGAGGGCAAGATTCTGAACAGTCGACTGCGTCAGGCCAAAGTCAACCTTCCCCGGCTGAAGGGCGCCGCACCGGTCGAGATCAAAGGTTCGGTCATGGGTCCCTTCAGTGATGTGTTTCGCTTCTTGAACGAGTCGCCATTGCAGCCGCGGTTTGAAAAATTCACCCGCGCCGTTACGGTAAGCGGCCAGGCCCTTACCGGCCTGGATCTTCAGGTCCCGCTGAAAAAGACCGATGCCTGGCGGATCCAGGGCGAGATCGATTTCCAGCAGGCGGCGCTAGGGTTGAACGAACAGGGTCTGGAGTTGCAAGCCCTGGCGGGCCGTCTCCAGTTCGATGACAAACAGGTCTGGGGCCGTGATATCGAAGGGCGCCTGCTGGAGCAGCCGGTGCGGCTGCAGGTCGAACCACAACAGCGGGACGGGGTGCACATGACCCATGTCGAAACGGCGCTCACCGTCCCATCGAGCTGGTTGCGGCAACGTTTCCCCGGATTGCTGGCGGCCTTGGATGGCGAGACGCCTGCCAATATCAGGCTGACTATCGCCCGCGGCGACAGTCAGACAACGGTCAGCCTGTCGGTAAAGTCGGGCTTGCGGGGGATGGCGGTCAAGCTGCCTGCGCCTCTGGGTAAAGCGCGCCAGTCGTCACGCCAACTCGATCTGACGCTCGATTTCCTGAGCGGGCAACAGCGGGAGCTGCGGCTCGCTTACGGGGACTCGGCGCAGGCCGTATTGCGATTCGAAGACGGGCGCATCCGACAGGGCGAAGTGCGATTCGGTGGTGATGTTGCACAGCTGCCCATGACGGAGAGTTTCCGGTTGCGCGGGAACCTGCAGAGCTTGGACCTGGACTCTTGGTTCGGCTGGTTGAATGAGCAATCCCAGGCGTCCGCTACCCGGGTGGCGATGCCGGTGCAGGTGGACTTACAGGTCCGCGAACTCAAACTCGTTGGCATGCTGCGTCCGGATGTCAGATTGCAGATCGAGCCGGTCGCCAAAGGCTGGCAGGCAGGCTTCAATTCCGATGCGCTGAACGGGACTTTGCTGCTGCCCCGGGAGCGTGAGCGGATGCCTTTGGTGGGGCATTTCAAACAACTGAGGCTGAAAAGCGCCGAATTGGCGCCGGTCGAACGGCCGGGTGAAGCACAAGAGCCCGGGGCAGGGCGCGAACTCGACCCGCGCAGTCTGCCGGGGCTCGAGTTGCAGGTGGATTCCCTGTGGATTGACGACCAGCCTCATGGCAAGGCCTCGTTGCAGTGGGCGAGGACGCCGCAGGGTATCCAGGTAAACGACCTGAGCATCCGAGGCAGGGAGCTGAATCTCAGTGCAACGGGTTACTGGCGCAAGATCGGGGCCAATCATTCGACTCAGCTCAAGGTCAAGGCGCACGTCGACAGCCTGGGGCAATTCCAGCAGGATCTGGGCCTGCAGTTAGGCATCACCAGAGGCCCCCTTGGATGTCGACGGTGAGTTCAACTGGCCGTTGGCGCCTTACGAATTGAAACTGCAACAGCTGTCCGGCAAACTCGATATCAAGATGGGCGCCGGGGAGGTGACGGACGTGGAGCCCGGCGTGGGTCGTTTGGTCGGCTTATTGAGTCTGTACGCCTTGGGTAAACGGCTGTCGCTGGATTTTTCCGACCTCTTCGCCAAGGGGCTGAAATTTGACCGTATCGAGGGTCATTTCGAGCTCGTGGACGGCGACGGCTTCACCCAGGATCTTGTCGTGACGAGCCGTTCGGCGCCAGATCCTGATCATCGGCAGGACCGGCCTGGCCGCGCGGGACTATGATCAGCATGGTGACGGTGATCCCCCGGGTCAGTTCGACCCTGCCGTTGGTGGGAGCGATCGCCGTCAATCCGGCCGTTGGGGTGGTGTTGGCGGTGACTCAGGAGCTGTTCGGTAAACAGATGGATCGGATCATTCAGACCCAATACCAGCTGACCGGCAGTTGGGATGCGCCCAAGATCGTGATTCCGGCTCAAGATACGACAGAGCTGACTGAAGTCAGGCAGATGCCCGATCTGCCGGCCCGTTAAATACCCCCGACTTCCTGTTGTATCCGGCTGCCAGGCTGGCTCGCCTGGTATCAATGATGCTATCCTCAACTCCATGTTAGAGTTGTGGATAGCCTGCTGAACCTCAGCAGCTGCGCGGAGATGATGAACGCAAAGCAAGACCAAGGTCGCCGCCATCCAGATGGCGACCAGTCCCAATGTCAGCGCCAACCTGCTGGAAGCGGAGCGGCTGATCACCGAGGCTGCCGAGAGCGGCGCCGGATTGATCGTGCTGCCGGAGAATTTTGCCTTCATGGGCGAACATGATCGGCAGATGTGCACCCTGCGCGAACGGGAGGGTGATGGCCCGCTGCAGAATTTCCTCAGTCAGATGGCCAGACGCCTGGGGGTCTGGCTGGTGGGAGGCACCATTCCCATGGAGGCGTCGGATGGCGCCAAGGTGCGCGCCGCCTCGCTGGTTTTCGATGACCGGGGGCGCATGGTGTCCCGCTATGACAAGATCCATCTGTTCGATGTGCAGCTGGTCGAGAGCGATGAACGTTACCAGGAGTCGAATACCATCGAGCCGGGTGATCAGGCAGTGGTGGTGGATACTCCGTTCGGACGGCTGGGTCTTGGCGGTCTGCTACGACCTGCGTTTTCCTGAGCTGTTTCGCAAGCTGATGAGCCTGGGTGCCGAGATCTTTGTGGTGCCGGCCGCCTTTACCGCCATCACCGGCAAGGCCCATTGGGAAACGCTGGTGCGCGCCAGGGCGATCGAAAATCTGGCGTTCGTGGTGGCCGCCGCTCAGGGTGGCTACCACATGAATCGGCCGCGAGACCCATGGCCAGAGCATGATTGTGGATCCCTGGGGAACCGTTCTGGCCCGGGTGCCGCGTGGTACTGGATTCGTCAGTGTCGAACTCGACCGTGACTATCAACAAACGATCCGACGCACCTTTCCCACGATCGAGCATCGGCGGCTGTCGGTTGACTGATCCGACCGTTTTTTACCCTTACTTGATGCATGATCTCCACCGAACGGAGTGGGTCGACGAGCTATGTCTGATTTGATTCGAATCGCCAATGAAACCATTCTTGCCCCTGCGGGTCTGGCGGACTGAATACCCTGGATCGGCTGCTGGGTGAATTGCTGGGCAGCGCCATCGATGCCGCCGACATCTATTTTCAGTCGAGCCGCCTGGAATCCTGGGTGCTGGAGGACGGCATCATCAAGGAAGGCTCCCACAATATCGAGCAGGGGGCGGGTATCCGTGCCATCAGCGGTGAGAAGACCGGCTTTGCCTACTCCGATGAACTGCAGTTTCCCGCCCTGATCGAAGCGGCGCGCGCGGCCCGCTCGATCAGTCAGAGCGGTCAGCCAGGGCAGGGTCCAGGTCAAAGGTATGCCGATGGAGCATCGGCTGTATGCCCCGATCAATCCACTGCCCAGCCTCAGTGAAGGGGAGAAGGTGGAGCTGCTCAGACGGGTGGATGCGGAAGCACGCCGCCAGGATCCCCGGGTCAGCCAGGTGATCGTCAGCCTGGTCGGTGCCCAGGACGTGATCCTGGTGGCGGCGACTGACGGCACCCTGAATGCGGACGTGCGCCCCCTGATCCGGCTCAATGTGCATGTGATCGTCGAGCAGGGCGGTCGGCGGGAGCAGGGCAGCAGCGGCGGCGGCGCGCGCGACAGTTTTCAGTTCCTGCTGGACCAGGACCGGGCCCTGGGCTATGCGCGGGAGGCGGTGCGCCAGGCCCTGGTGAATCTGGAGGCGGTGGCATGCCCCGGCCGGCACCATGCCGGTGGTGCTCGGTCCGGGTTGGCCCGGGGTGCTGCTGCATGAGGCGGTGGGGCATGGGCTGGAAGGCGATTTCAACCGCAAAGGGACTTCCGCCTTCAGCGGTCGGATCGGTGAACAGGTGGCCTCGCCGCTGTGCACCGTGGTGGATGACGGCACCCTGCCGGGTCGTCGCGGCTCCCTGAACATCGACGACGAGGGCACCGCCAGTCAGAACACGGTGTTGATCGAGAAGGGCATCCTCAAGGGTTATATGCAGGACAAGCTCAACGCCCGGCTGATGCAGGTGGCCATCCACCGGCAACGGCCGGCGGGAGTCCTATGCCCATCTGCCCATGCCGCGCATGACCAATACCTACATGCTGGCCGGGAATACAGGACCCGGAGGAGATCATCGCCTCGGTCAGCAAGGGACTCTATGCGGTGAATTTCGGCGGTGGTCAGGTGGATATCACCTCCGGGTCGCTTCGTGTTCTCCGCCAGCGAGGCCTATCTGATCGAGAACGGCAAGATCACCGCACCGGTGAAGGGTGCCACCCTGATCGGCAACGGTCCCGAGGCGATGACCCGGATCAGCATGGTGGGCAACGATCTGCAACTGGATGCCGGGGTCGGGGTGTGCGGCAAGGAAGGGACAGAGCGTGCCGGTAGGGGTGGGTCAGCCGACCCTCAAGCTGGACGAGCTGACCGTAGGCGGCACCGGGTTAATAATCCGTAACTATTCAGCTTGCTCGCAAGCTTACTAGACGCAACATGCCATTGTAGCGAAAGCCGCAGCTGCGACCCAAGGCGGAAACCCTTTTCCGCCATCCCGCGCGGTTACTCGACAACCTGGACGTCGGCAAAGGTTGCCGACCTACGGCTAATTTCTCAATTCAATCGAGTTTGTAGGAGCGGCGCTTCACCGCGAAACTTATGCATGATCTAAAACAACGTCTAGGACAGCTCGAACAGCTGGTCAGCGATCTGCTGGCCGAGGCCAAGCGGCAAGGCGCCAGCGCGGCGGAGGCGGGGGTCAGCAGCGATGCCGGACTGTCCGTCAACGTGCGCATGGGGGAACCGGAAACCATCGAATACACCCGGGACAACGGCCTCGGTGTGACCGTCTATTTCGGCCAACGCAAGGGCTCCGCCAGCACCTCAGACCTGAGTCCCGAGGCGGTGACAGGAGACGGTACGGGCCGCCTGCAACTTTGCCCGGTATACCTCGGAAGACGCCTGCTCCGGACTGGCGCAGGCGGAGCTGATGGCCAAGGAGATCCCGGATCTGGATCTCTACCACCCCTGGGACCTGGAAGTCGATGCGGCCATCGCCAAGGCGCAGGCCTGCGAGGAGGCGGCCCGGGAGCGGGACCCGCGCATCGTGAATTCCGAAGGGGCCAGTCTGAGCAGCCACAATGGATTGCAGGTGTATGGGAATAGTCATGGTTTCATCGGTGGCTACCCTGCTTCCCGCCACAGCCTGAGCTGTGCGGTGGTGGGCAAACAGGGAGACAGCATGCAGCGGGATTACTGGTATACCCTGTCCCGCATCGGCGAGCAGCTGGAGGCGTCGGAGAGGTCGGTCACAGGGCGGCGGACCGGACCCTCGCTCGGCTGGGGGCGCGGCGCATCCCCACCCGGGAAGCGCCGGTGTTGTTCCAGGCCGAGGTGGCGGTCGGTCTGCTGCGCAGCTTCATCGGTGCGATCCGGGGCGGGGCGCTCTACCGCAAGGCCAGTTTCCTGTTGGATCAGCTCGATCAACCGGTGTTTCCCGAATTCGTTCGCATTCACGAACAACCCCTGCTGCCCCAGGGCCTGGGCAGCGCTCCTTTCGATAGCGAAGGGGTGGCGACCCAGGAGCGGGATTTCATCACCGACGGCATCCTGCGCAGCTATGTGCTGGACAGCTACTCCGGTTGCAAACTAGGCATGTCGACCACGGGCAACGGCGGCGGGGTGCGCAACCTGCGCATCAGTTCGGGCAACCTGGACCTGGCGGGCCTGCTGCAGCGCATGGGCACCGGCCTGCTGGTCACCGAGCTGATGGGTCAGGGGGTCAACAACGTCACCGGCGACTACTCCCGGGGCGCGGCCGGTTTCTGGGTCGAACAGGGTGAGATTCAGTATCCGGTGGAGGAGATCACCATCGCCGGCAACCTCAAGTCCATGTTCATGGGGTTGCAGGAGGTGGGTAGCGGATATCGAGACCCGCACCAGCATTCAGACCGGCTCCTGGCTGATCGACCGGATGATGATCGCGGGGGAATAAGGCGCAGGAGGTGGTGAGCGTGCGATCCGCATCCATTACCGTCAAGACGCACCGGGTCGATGCGGTTCGTGTCTCACCATCCCCGATACTCTGTGGCTTGCAGTGACCATTTCTAGCGCGGTTTTAACCGCAATTTCCAGGCTGCCGACCTGGGCCTGGCCGCTGCCGGCCAGTTCCAGGGCGGTGCCGTGATCCACCGAGGTGCGGATGATCGGCAGGCCCAGGGTGATATTGACCGCCCGGCCGAATCCCATGTGTTTCAGCACCGGCAGTCCCTGATCATGATACATCGCCAGCACCGCATCTGCCTGCTGCAGATATTTCGGGGTGAACAGGGTGTCCGCCGGCAACGGGCCGGTCAGTCGCAGCCCCTCACGGCGCAACTCCTCGAGGGTCGGTTCGATGATCTCGATCTCCTCCCGTCCCAGGTGACCACCCTCTCCGGCATGGGGGTTGAGTCCACACACCAGGATGTGGGGCTGGCGGATGCCGAATGCCTGCTGCAGGTCATGGTGCAGGATGCGGGTGATCCGCTGCCAGGCGCTCGCGGGTGATCTGGCGGCTTACTTCCGACAGCGGCAGGTGGGTGGTGACCAGAGCGACCCGCAGACCTGGCGTGGCGAGCATCATGACCGGGGTCGCCTTTGTAAGCTCAGCCAGAAACTCGGTATGTCCGGTGAAGGGCAGGCCCGCCTCATTGATGATGCCCTTGTGCACCGGGCCGGTGACCAGGGCGTCGAAGCGATGCTTCAGGCAGCCTTCGGCGGCGATGCGCAGGCTATCCAGCACGTAAGCCGCATTCGCCGGGTTGAGCCGGCCACAGATTTCCCGCTCCCGGAGTGGCAGCGACAGGTTGTACAGACTGCCGGCAGGTGCCGGTGGGTAGTTCGTCGGCGGCCGCATAGGGCAGCAGCTCGAACGGCAGTCCTCAAAGTGATCGGCGCGGCGTTGCAGCATTTCCGGGTCGGCTACCGCCACCACTGCCGCGGGCAACGGCTGCTGGGCCAATTGGACGCACAGATCGGGACCGATCCCGGCCGGCTCTCCCGGAGTCAGGGCGAGGATCATTTGAGCAGCGGTCGGTGTTCGATAACAGGCTGACTCATGTGGGTTAGTAATATGCGACTCGGAGGCGCGCCACCATTGCTGGTTTAATCTTGGAATTCCCAGGCGGAAACCCTTTTCCGCCAGCCCGCCGCCTGGAGATCGGCAACGGTTGCCCGACCTGCGCATTACCTTTCTAGAGTTCATCCTGATCCAGCAGAATCTCCACATAGGCCTCGTCGCGCAGGCGGCGCAGCCACAACTCGATGGCTTCGTCCGATTTCTGTTTGCGGATCTCCTTGCGGGCGTTGTTCTTCATCACCTCTTCGGTGTTGTCATGGTCGCGCCGTCCCAGGACCTGCACGATATGCCAGCCGAACTGGGTCTTGAAGGGCTCGCTGATCTGGTTCGGAGTCAGCTTTTCCATCTGTTGTTCAAACTCGGGCACCATGTCGCCCGGGTTGGTCCAGCCCAGGTCGCCGCCCTTGATGGCCGAGGCCTTGTCATCCGAGTGGGAACGGGCCAGTGTCTCGAAGGATTCGCCGCCGATGATCCGCTCTCGCAGGGTATTCCAGATGCTGCTGGGCCTCCGAGTCGGAGACGATTTCGTTGGTGGTGATGAGGATATGCCGGGCATGGGTCTGGGTGACGATCTTGCGTTGCGTGCCTTTGACCTCCGCCAGTTTGATGATGTGGAAGCCGGAGGCATTGCGGATCGGATCACTGATGTTGCCCGGCTCCATTTTATCGACCTCTTGAATAAACAGACTGGGGATGCGGCTCGACTCCATCCACCCCAGGTCACCGCCCTCGAGGGCCTGGCGCGCATCCGATTCCCGAATCGCCATGGTGCTGAAATCCGCTCCCGCCCGCAGTTCCTTGACCAGCCGCTCCGCCTTCACTCTGGCGCCCTGCACGTCTTCCGGGGAGGCCCCCTCCGGGGTGGCGATCAGGATGTGCAGCAGGTGCACAGCCGAGCGCTGGCGCGCACTGCCGGTCTCCCGCTCCAGGAAGTTGCGCACGTCCTGGTCGGTGATCACGATGCGGTTGATCACCTCCTTCTGCTCCAGGCGATTGATCAGGATGTCCTCGCGCAGCTGTTCCCGAAACAGCTCGAAACTGATGCCATCCGCTTCCAGGATCTGCTTGAGTTGCAGCAGGGTGACCTTGTTGTTCTGGGCGATATTGGCAATCGCCTTGGTCACGGTGGCATCGTCCACGGTCATGCCGAGCTGTTGCGCGGTCTGCAATTGCAGCCGTTTGGCGATCATGCTTTCCAGCACCTGGGCCTGGAGGATATCCATGGGTGGCAGGGTGGCGCCTTTTTGGTTGAACTGGATCTCCAGTTCCTTGACCCGACTGTCGAGTTCGCTGGCGGCGATAATGTCTTCATTGACGACGGCAACGATACGATCGAATCGTTACTGCCGCTTGGCCGTGCAGGCTGAGGAAAACGCCAGAAGGATGAATGTCCTGATCAGGTGTTGCGGTTTCTCATGGATTATTGCTCTGGTTGATAACCGTAGATGGACTCTTTCAGGGTTTGACGGACGTCCTGGCCCAAGGCGCCAAGGCCCCGGAGTTCCAGTTGTAACATGAAACGGGCGGTTGATTCCTGGTCGATGTTGTCATCGAGGTCGCTTTCAATCACATACTCCTGGTAGACGGCGCGCAATTTCCAACAACAGCGCCCACCGTATTCGACGCCGGCGACCCGGTTTAGATCCCGATGGTGGAACAGGGAGTGTTTCCAGTCTCCTATCGCCGTGAAGCGATGATCGAAGCGCCAGTAGAAGGAGAGGTCCAGATCCTCGATTTCGCATTTCGCATTGTAGTTGTAACTGATGTTGAACAACCGCTGTTTATTCGGGCTGCGGTAGTGCAGTCCCACCCGGCCCTGGTCGATCTGTTTCTCATCCAGTTCCGGATCCCAGCGTAACGCCAGGGAGGTGCGCCAGTACGCGCCCAGGCGGGAGCTGAGTTCAGCCACCACCGCCGAGGCGGACTGCTCCTGCGGGTTCGCCGATGCAGTTGCACCCGGCGATCCTGGAAATAAAAGACCTGCCCGATGCTGGCGCGCAGACGTTCCAGACCGGTGTCGTTTTCCAGCCAGCGGGAGGTGATGCCGAGCGAGATCTGGTTGGCGTCTCCCACCCGGTCACCGCCGATGAAACGATTATCTCTGAATAGATTGGCAAAGCTGAGTTCCAGGTCGGAGGTATCGAAATCCGGAATGTCGGATTGGTCCTCATAGGGGGCATACAGGTAGTAGAGACGAGGTTCCAGGGTCTGGGTGGCGTCGGCGCCGAACCAACCGCTGTCCCGTTCGAACACCAGACCGCTGTCCAGGCTCAGGGTGGGCACCGAATACGAGGGATTGGTGAGCTGATCGGGCTCGGTCTCTTCCAGTTGGTAACTGGCAGTAGTTCGAGCGTCAGGCGCGGGTAGCAGATGACCCATGGGCGGCGAAACAATCTGCAGGCCCGAGGCTGGGCGCGAGCCTGAAGCGTTGCCCGGTCAGGTTGGTATCATGGTCGGAAATAGGTGTACTCGCTCTTCAGACCCAGGTCGCTCTGGTAGGTGCTGGACAGGCTTTCGATAATCGGCCGTCAGTCGTGGCAACAGGCTGTAGGGGTAGCTGGCCGGATCGAGACTCCGACTCTGGTCCACCGTCTGGAAGTCCTGCACCTTCCGGCCAGATTCCAGTTGCCGGTGCGGTATCTGGCCTCCGCGATTCGTTCCAGGTAGCGGGTGCTGCTGATCTCAAGACCGCTGCTGAAATCATCCAGATATTCCATATCGCTGACTTCAGTGGCATTGATCCGGGTGGTCAGTCCTTTGAAGGGATTCGCTCCTGTGGTTCAGTTTGAGCAGGCTGCGGCGACTGTCATGCAGGTCGCTCTCCACCTTGTCGTTCAATATCTGCCCGCTCAGGGTGCCGCTCTGGCGTTCGCCCAGGAAGCGGAATTCACCGCCGAGCATGGTGCCGCGCCGGCTCATCCAGCGGGGCGTGAGGGTCGCGTCGTAATTCGGGTGCCAGATTGAGGTAATAGGGAATGGAGAATTCAGTGCCGAGATCCTGCGAGGAGCCGCAGGTCGGAAACAGAAAGCCGCTCTTGCGCCGATCGTCCACGGGAAACGTCATGTAAGGACTGTAAAATATCGGCAGTTTGCCTAATCGCAGAACCGCGTGGTGGGCACTGCCCCAGCCGGTTTCCTGGTCGATTTCCATGTTCCGCGCACTCAGGCTCCAGTCCCGGGAGCCGGGAGGGCAGGTGGTGATAGAAGACCCGTTGCATATTCTGAGCGGGTCTTTGACAGTATGTCCGCCCTTTCCGCGGTGCCTCGGGCCGGCCCGGCAGACAGACGATACTCCACGTCAGTGAACCAGCCGGTATGATCGTCCAGGTCCATCTGGCCCAGCGTCGCCGGTAATGCGTAAGTCGGGTTGTTCCAGATAGATTTCATGCTGCAGTTCGGCGGACTTCGACGGTCTGGTGATAAATGACCCGGTCCGCCTCCAGATAGGCGCCATCGCGCCGGATCGCGGCCTGGTTGAGCCGGATCGACTGCTTTGGCTTGATCGTATTCTGCGCTGTCGGCATCCATGTAGACGTCACGCCAGGCTTACCCGGTTCGAGTAGTGGTGGGATGATTTCTTCCAGTCCCGCAGGCGCGCAGAAGCCCCAGTCGAGTCCCTGGTCGATACGTTTTGCCTGCTCGCTTTCTCCCGCGCACAACAGGCTTGGATATAACCAAGGGCATAACGGCAGCAGTGTGAGTAACGCGCACAGTCTGTTCATCGTCATTCAGGGGTAAGTGTATGGGACTGAGCGGCTGGGGTTGAAATCTACGCAGGACTGCATGATCCATCCAGGGCTTTTGGTCGCTATGCTAGTCCGGGTAATGAGTACCTGATCGTATCTCATGGGGTTGGCCCGCTAAAATCTCACAGAATCGCCTTTTCTTCAAATCTTTGAGACTTTCGGGGTTATTGCCTGACTATTTTGATGTATCATTCCTCGCTGAATCAGGTGAGCCGACAGAGGGGTTGCTCGCCTAGAAGCGTGCGTGGATTGGGCTGTTCAGTGTCGATCTCAGGGTCCAACTGCGTATGATGTGACGCAGTTCATCATTTCAGGGCGGGAGCCTTATTTGCGCCATCTGCCGTCGCTGGATTGAAACGCGATGCCGACCTAGGGCTGGATTTCCTGTGCCATAGCTCGCCTCCCGGTTTTTCTGCCTTATGCTCCATTCACATCCTATACTATGCCGCATCGCATTGAACAGTTGAAAACCTGGCTCGGATCTCTGCCGGAGATCGGAGACTTCTCCTTCGCGCCCGCCTCGGAGGATGCCAGTTTCCGGCGTTATTTTCGCATTGGTGTCGGGCAGCGTTCCTATATTGCGATGGATGCCCCTCCGGACAGGGAGGATACCGGGCCGTTTATCAAGATAGCGGAGGCCTTTGAGTCGGTCGGACTCAATGTGCCGCATATCCATGCGCGTGATCTGGCGCAGGGCTATCTGCTGCTGGAGGACCTGGGCGATACGCTCTACCTCGATCGTCTCGAACCGCGCACCGTCGATCGGCTCTATGGCGACGCCTTGGGGGCGTTGCTGACCATCCAGGCCTGTGGTCCCCGGGAAGGGCTGCCGGATTATGACAAGTCGCTGCTGCTGCGCGAGATGGAGTTGTTCCGGGAGTGGCTGCTGGGCCGCCAGCTGGGGCTGGAGCTGTCTGCTGGTGAACAGCTCATGCTGGATCGCACCTTTGAGCTGCTGACCGACAGTGCGCTGGAGCAACCCCGTGTCTGTGTGCATCGGGACTATCATTCCCGCAATCTGATGGTCACCCTATCCCATAATCCGGGTATCCTCGACTTTCAGGATGCCGTGCTGGGGCCGGTCACCTATGACCTCGTCTCACTGCTGCGGGATTGCTACGTCAGTTGGCCGAAAGCCCAGGTCGAAGCCTGGGTTCGGGGCTATTTCGAACTGGCCGTGCAGTCCGGCGTGCTGCGCGAGGAGCATGAGGCGCGGTTTCTCCGCTGGTTCGACCTGATGGGAGTGCAGCGTCACTTGAAAGCCAGTGGCATCTTCGCCCGCCTCAAGCAACGGGACGGCAAGCCCGGGTATCTCAAAGACATTCCCCGGACCCTGGGCTACATAACGGAACTGAGCAATGCCTATCCGGAGCTGGCGGATCTGGGAAAACTGCTGCAGCAACGGGTTCTGCCTCGTCTGGTTTGATTCAATCCCGCCGCGACTCTTTCAACCACGGTAACTCTTCAGCCACCCGTAGACGCCGCCCATGGCTGCGAATAGCGACGCGGGTCCTTTGTTGAAAGCCGAACTGGCTTGCCGCCTGGGGTCGGAGCCGCTGGCAACTCCTGCAACGGCGTTTTTCAGCGTGAAAACAGAAGCAATGCACAGCGAGCTATAGGGTTGCTCAATACGTTTAGTAATGTAGGTTAGGCTCTTGTGGTGCTTAGCTGATACCGTTTACGTAAAAGTAAGTATAACTATAAGAAAGATAGAAATAATTTAGTGTATTATGAGTCGTTGTGACTGTTGCTAAGTTAATTGTTGTTTGCGCGACAGAAAGATTTATTTTCGTTTATCCAGTCCAATTATTTCCATAATTGTTCGAGATAAGTAACTTATCTCGATGAATATTAATAATTAATAGCCAAACGATGTCGGGATGTTGCGGATATACTACATAATTGGGAAATGTGTTTTTTTTACAAAAAAGACTTGCGTTGTATGTATGTCTTGACTACTATTCTCTCCGTAGTCAGCTTTTTACCCACAACCCTATTTCAGGTGAATGCAATGAAAAAAATACTTCCTCTCGCAATCGCTGCCGCCCTGGTCGTTCCAGCGGCTGCCATGGCCGATGCTACCGTTTACGGCAAGCTCCGTACCTCTGTTGACTATGTGGATTTTGGTGCTGACAACCTGTTTGAGCAGGTGGTAGATGACATTACAGATGATGAGGCTGCAAGCGTCCGCGATGACAGTCAGTTCGCGATCAGATCCTACGCCTCCCGTCTGGGCGTGAAGGGTTCCGAAGATCTGGGCAACGGCCTGAAGGGTATCTACCAGATCGAGATGGAGGTGGTGTTCGCCGACCAGGTTGACGAATTCGGCACAGAATCCAATCCATTCACGGGTCGTAATACCTTCGTCGGCCTGGCTGGTGGATTCGGTACCCTGCTGATCGGACGTCACGACACCCCGCTGAAGATGTCCACCGGCAAACTGGACTACTTCGCCGATACCTCTGCCGACTACAACGGCACCAGAAGCTATCAAAACGATGTCTTTAACGCATATGGCTACAGACATGCGGCTGATTTCTCCGACCGCCGCGCCGATGGCACCGTCGCCTATGTCTCCCCCAACTGGGCGGGCCTGACCCTGGCTGGCGCCGTCATCCCGGGTGAGAACGAAGAGGCCAACAGCCTCGCGGACGCCTACTCCGTAGCGGCCATGTACGAGAATGGCGGTATCTACCTGGCGGGCGCCTACGAGGCAGCCGATGGCGAAACCGATCTGTTGAATGTCACCGCCGAGCCGGGCGATCACAGTCAGTGGCGTGTAGGCGGCGGCTATGATGCCGGCGGCTGGAAGGTTGCGGCCGTGTACGAGAACGAAGCCATCGAGAGGATTAACGGCAACGACTGGACCGACGTCGACCGCTGGGATATCTCCGGCGCCTTCACCCTGGGCATGGGCGAAATCAAGGGCACCTACTTCGACTGGGATGACTCTATCACTGATGTCAAAGGCAGCGGGTTCAGCCTGGGTTATGACTACAACTTCAGCAAGCGCACCCAGCTGTATGTGCTCTATCATGACTCCACCATCGAAGCACCCAACTACAATGACGACGATCTGCAAATCGTCAGCGTGGGTGTGAACCACGCCTTCTAAGCGTCTTTCCAGACAGTTCAGAAGTTGAAACGGGGCCTTCGGGCCCCGTTTTTTATGTATAGAAGTCCGCTGTCAGCACTAAATATCCCATGTATAATGTACATTACATGTGTACATAATATTGAGTTTTCGTATGTTTGCCATAAACATTACTGAATTTAGAAAACATCTGCCGGAATATTTGGAAAAGATCCAACGAGGAGAGGAAATACAGATTACCAGTCGGGGCAAGGTTGTTGCTCGAGTGGTGCCTGAGGTTGATGAAGCGGAGGCTGCTCGCAAGCGCTTGCTGGCGCTGCGAGATAAGGGTTACCTGGGCAATGTCATCAGTCCGATTGAAGCCGTTGAATGGACTGCTGATGAAGATAATCTGTGACACCCATATTCTGCTTTTTTGGTCACAAGCTCCGGAACGTTTGACCATCAAGGCAGCCGCGGCATTGGATACAGGTTTGCAGGATAAGGGGTTGGCCTGTTCGGATGTCAGTTTCTGGGAGATTGCCATGCTGTTTTCAACAAAACGTCTGGTCAAGCCTGTTGCGCCTGAAGCCTTTATGCGCGATCTGGTAGTGGGTATGGAACTGGAAGTGTTATCCATCACGCCGGATATTGCGGTTATCTCCCAGTCTGATATTTTTACCCATAAAGATCCGGCAGATCGGCTGATCGCCGCAACCGCCATCTACCACAATGCTGATTTGATCACGGCTGACAGTAAACTGAGGTCTATCGAAGGGTTGAAGGTGGTTTGGTGAGCTTACCTTCCTAAAGGAAGCGCTCTTGTGATAAACCGCATCGGTGGTGATCGATGCGGTAGCCTTTTCCCGGCGGCTATTTTGGCAGCACCGTTTTCGTACCCTGTTCCGTTCCTAATATCAAAACATCCGCGCCGCGCAGGGCGAAGATACCGGTCGTGACCACGCCGGCAATGTTGTTGATCGCCTGTTCCAACTCCATTGGTTTGGTGATCTGCAGGTTGTGCACATCGAGAATCACATTGCCGTTGTCGGTGATGAAACCTTCCCGCCACACCGGGGTGCCGCCCAGTTGCACCAGTTGCCGCGCCACATGGCTGCGGGCCATCGGGATGACTTCCACAGGCAAGGGAAATTTGCCCAGTACGTCCACCAGTTTGCTGCCATCGGCGATACAGACGAATTTACGGCTGGCGCCGGCGACGATCTTTTCCCGGGTCAAGGCGCCTCCGCCGCCCTTGATCAGGCAGAGGTTGTGATCGGATTCATCGGCGCCGTCGATATAGATGTCGAGATCGCCGGTAGCATTGAGCTCCAGTACCGGAATGCCGTGGTCTTTCAGGCGTTCGGTGGAGACTTCGGAACTGGAAACGGCGCCTTCGATCTGGTGTTTGATGGTCGCGAGATAATCGATGAAATGATTGACCGTTGAGCCGGTACCGACGCCCACGATCCCCCCATCTACATATTCAAGGGCCGCTTTGGCGGCCAATTTTTTCATTTCGTCTGCATTCATCGGCATGCTCCTGTCTGGGTGTGGCAACGGCTATATCAGGAACGTTTCATTCTAGAATCAGTGCCTGCTGTGCGCCACAAATGATTTTTTCAGTTGAATCGCTTAGATTGTCGTTAATGATACCCATGCCCATGGTCGATGTCAGGCTTATTCTATTCCTGGAGCTGAGTGATGCCGCAGACTTATATTGAGAGAATCTTACGTGCTCGAGTCTATGATGTGGCGCGCGAGACGCCACTGGAGCGGGCTCGGCTGCTCTCGGCCCGTTTGGGGAATGATGTCTATTTGAAGCGAGAGGACTTACAGCCGGTCTTCTCGTTCAAGTTGAGAGGCGCCTATAACAAAATCATCAATCTGTCGCCGGAGGTGCGGGGGAAGGGGGTTATCGCCGCTTCCGCGGGAAACCATGCGCAAGGGGTGGCGCTTGCGGCACGACAACTCAAGATCCAGGCATTGATCGTGATGCCGCAGACCACGCCGCCGATCAAGGTGCAGGCGGTTAAAAACCTCGGCGCGAAAATTATTTTGCATGGCGATTCTTATGACGATGCCTATGTCCATTCGCAACAATTGGCGCAGATCAACGGGCTGACCTATATCCATCCGTTCGATGACCCGGATGTCATAGCGGGCCAGGGCACGATTGGTATGGAGATCATCCGGCAACACCCGGAACCTCCAGCCGCCATCTTCATTCCCGTGGGGGGTGGGGGATTGGTTGCGGGGATTGGCGCCTACATCAAGTATGTCTATCCGAGGGTGAAGATCATTGGCGTTGAACCGGACGATGCGCCAACCCTTTATCAGGCATTGAAGGAGAATCGACGGGTCATCCTCAAACAGGTCGGTATATTTGTCGATGGTGTTGCGGTACGCCAGATTGGCAAGGAGACCTTCCGCGTCGCCCAACAGGTGGTGGATGAGGTGATACTGGTCAATGCGGACGAGATCTGTGCCGCGATCAAGGATATCTTCGACGATACCCGCACCATTGCGGAGCCCGCCGGGGCCCTTTCAGTGGCCGGTCTCAAGGCCTATGTCAAGAGAGAAGGGGTCACGAATGCCGCTTTGATCGCCATTGAAAGCGGCGCGAACATGAATTTCGACCGCTTGCGCCATATCGCGGAGCGTGCTGAGTTTGGTGAAAGGCGGGAAGCGCTGTTTGCCGTGCAGATACCGGAACGACCGGGCAGCTTTCTACAGTTCTGTAAGTTGATCGGTAAACGCAGCATTACTGAATTCAACTATCGATACTCGGATATGATGACAGCACAGATCTTCGTGGGTGTTGAATTGCGCAATGGCGATAGTGAACGGCTGGAGTTGATCAGTCGTTTCAGAGAGAAGGACTACGCCATTGTGGATATGACGGAAAATGAGACAGCCAAACTGCATATCAGATACATGGTTGGTGGCCACGCGAAAGGGGTCCAGCACGAGTGCCTGGTGCGTTTCGAATTTCCCGAGCGTCCCGGCGCTCTGTTGTATTTTTTAGGTAGCCTTGGCAGACAATGGAACATCACACTTTTTCACTATCGTAATCATGGCGCAGCCTATGGTCGGGTGTTGATGGGTATCCAGATTCCACCGGATGAAAAGCAGGATTTTCTGCTGCGACTGGAGGATTTGGGTTATCCGTTTTGGGATGAGAGTGAGAATCCCGCCTATCAATTGTTCGCTGGAGCGGAACAGACTGTATCTGGGATGTTGAGGTAAAACAAAAGGCCCCGCTTGCGGGGCCTTTTGTTTGGGAAGGTTGAGTGCCTATGGGGTCGGCTGTTTTTTACGCGGTGTAACCTTCCTGGGCCTCAGGGGTGTTTTCTTTATCGTTGCTTTCTTTGTTGACCGCTTTTTTGTGGTTGACTTTTTCTTGGCTGCTTTTTTCTTAATCGCAGTTTTCTTCTTGCTGGCGACTTTTTTCTTTGTCCCTACTTTCTTTTTTGCAGTTACCTTTTTCTTACTTACGATTTTCTTCTTTGCCGCTACTTTCTTTTTCGCAGTTACTTTTTTGTTACTGACGATTTTCTTCTTTGCCGCCACTTTCTTTTTTGCCGCCACTTTTTTTGTAGTTGAAACTTTGCGTTTGACGGCTGCTTTTTTCGTTGCGGCTTTCTTTTTTACCATCTGCTCGATCCTCCCATGAGATCTGTTCAATAGATGTCAAGAGTATAATTCACCAGTTATAAAAATCCAGGGATAAAATTGATTTTTTCTTATTTAATTCAATTCGTTGGTCATCATCTGGTGTTTTTTGATATGTGCATGGCTGATTCGGGTTGGATGGTGACTGTGGAAAGGTGGAATACGCATTATGCAAATCGATAATAAGCACTTTCAGTAATCACCGCATCGAGCGGAATATCCCAATCATTGATTGGTATGCAATCGACGCGTTGCAGTTCATGCGCGAGGCCGATGAGTTTGGGGCCTTTCCAATGCTTGCGCCCGCGTCTGAACGACAAAGTGCGATCATAATAACCTCCTCCCATACCCAGGCGATTGCCGGACAGATCGAAGGCGACCAGAGGTAAGACAATCAAGTCGAGTCCCCAGGGGGGTGTGATGCGGTGATGCGGCATGGCTGGTTCCGGGATGCCGAATCGATTGGCTTTGAGTGGCTTAGGGGGTACGTGTTCAGCAAACCAAAGGGCGTTGGCGGGCCGTTCTCGTAACACCGGGTAATAACAGTTTTTCCCTGCCATACTTGCGCGCTCGACCAGGGGAGAGGGATCCATTTCTCCATCGGAGGCAAAATAGAATGCAATACGCTTGCTGGTTTGCAATGCTTTGCATTTTGAGGCTTGGCGCGTCATGAGACGGCTATGTGAGATCTGGGAGCGAACGCTGAGCTGACGACGCTGTGCGCGAATGGCTATGCGCAACTGTTTAGTGTGCATGCTTGGATTGGACCAGGTAAGGAAGGACACCCCCCACCTGTGCCGTCGTTGGCCTTCGTTCTTGAACCAGCAGGTTCAAGTGGGAACAACAGGACTCCATCAGGCTTTCCGCATGTAAGCGGACATGCACACCGGTCGTCGCATTATGCTCCCAGGGCAGATATTAGGCTCAAGAAAATACCCGGGCCACTTACGAACACTGCAGGGGATGTCTCGTATAAGGCTAACCCCAAATCGATCAAAGATCCAGTTGATTGCTCGTGTTTAGGGCGATTTCGATTTTTTCCTGGAGGCTTTGGATGCGCCGGGATAACGACTGGGCATCGTCATACTTACGTTTTTTCAGATCCAGGAGTTCATGGGTAATGTTCAATGCAACCATCACGGCGATTTTTTCCGCACCGATGACACGTCCCGTTTGACGAACTTCCCGCATCTTGCTGTCAAGCAGACGGGCGGACTCGATGAGTGCGTCTCGCTCTTCAGGATCGCATGAAATGCGGTATTCTTTATCGAGAATGTTTACGGTGATAGGGAGTTGTTGGTTACTGATCACTGGGCCGATTCCATTGCCTTCAGTCGGGTAATCATGGCCTCTACCCTGGCGCGGGCCTGCTCCGTTTTCTCGATCAGTGCGGCGCGTTCAGCTACCAGGTTTTCCTGTCTCGTGCGCAGGGAATTATTCTCGTCTGTCAGATGGCTACAGGCGCGGATAAGCTCTTCCACCCTGACTTCGAGTTTCCGTAAGTCCAGGTCGGTAGTATTGTCGGGGGCATCGATCTTTTTCATGAGGATCAATATAGAAGGCGCGCTGGTATGGGTCAATAGTGATGACCGCATGATATGATTTGATGATAACCGCAAGCGCAATAAAGAAAACTTGTATGGAACAAAGCCCCGGCAATGTACCGTCCTTCGAGCGTTTCGATCAACTGCTGAATGGGATCGAGTTCGAAGTGGGTGCGAGTGAAATACACGGTGTGATTTCTGGTCTGTTATGCACCGGACATGCACAGGCGCATGCTGATTGGTTTGCGGATCTGTTTGCGAATCGCTCGTCCGATGACCTGTTGATCAGGGAGGCCAGACAACTGCTCGGCCAGCTTTACCAGGCGACCCGTAGCCAGCTCGGCGATCAGGGCTTGGGTTTCGCCCCCTACTTGCCGAGTGATAGCCTTTGCCTACAGGAAAGAGCAAAATGCTTGGGTGAATGGTGTCAAGGATTTCTTTATGGATTGGGACTGGCTGGCGTCGACGAGGCGGCCTTGCCGGGAGATGCCAGGGAGGCGATCAACGATATCTCGGAGTTCACCAAGCTGGACTACGAAAACCATCGAATCGGATGAAGAGTCGGAAACCGCCTATGCGCAGCTGCATGAATTTCTTCGTGTTGCCACCTTGTTGATTTGGGAGGAGTTATCAACTTTCCGGAAAGCCGCCAATGAACCCAACTGAATTCAAACGCCGCCGCCGAGAATTGATGCGCATCATGGGGTCGAACAGTATTGCGATCCTGCCCACCGCTCCGTTGCTGGTGCGGAATCGGGATGTGCACTATCCCTACCGGCCGGAGAGTGACTTCTTTTATCTCACCGGTTTTCCCGAACCTGAAGCGGTAGCGGTATTGATACCCGGTCGGAAACCGGCGGAATACATTCTGTTCAATCGGGAGCGGGATCCCAAGAGTGAGCAATGGGATGGCGCCCGTTCCGGTCAGGAAGGGCGCCGTGCAGGTCTATGGAGCGGATGATGCCTTTCCCGATCGGTGATCTTGACGACATCCTGCCCCGCATGATGGAGCAGTGCGACAGCGTCTTCTATGCCATGGGTTGTGATTCCGAACTGGATAAACGCCTTTCCAGCTGGATCAGTCAGATTCGCTGCGACTCCCGCTCAGGCAAGTCAAGGGCCGGTTGAGTTCGTTGCCCTCGATCACTACCTGCATGAGATGCGTCTGTTTAAAAGCCGCTCTGAGTTGAAAGTCATGCGACAGGCGGCGCGCATATCCGCCCAGGCCCACAAGCAGGTCATGCAGCGCTGCGCCCCGGAAGTCTGGGAGTACCAGCTGGAAGCTGAGTTCATCCACGGTTGCATGCACCAGGGAGCGCGGGCGCAGGCCTATACACCGATTGTCGGTGGTGGCGGGAATGCCTGTGTGCTGCACTACATAGACAACCGGGATAGTCTGCAGGATGGCGATATGCTGTTGATCGATGCGGGTTGTGAATTAGAGTGTTATGCGTCGGATATCACCCGTACCTATCCAGTCAGCGGGACATTCAACGAGCCGCAACGGCAGCTCTACGAGTTGGTGCTGGCCGCCCAGGACGCCGCCATCGCCAAGGTCAAACCGGGCAATCATTGGAACGATCCCCACGATGCGGCCGTGCGCACCATCACCCGGGGGTTGGTCAAGTTGGGTATTCTGAAAGGCTCGGTGCCTAAACTGATCCGGGAAGAAAGGTATAAACCGTTCTTCCCTCACCGTACCGGTCATTGGCTGGGTATGGATGTGCATGACGTGGGTGACTACAAGGTGGACGGAGCCTGGCGTTTGTTCGAGCCGGGCATGGTATTGACCGTCGAACCGGGAATCTACATTCCAGCCGGTAACAAAAGGGTGGCAAAGAAATGGTGGAACATCGGTATCCGCATCGAGGATGATGTGCTGGTTACCCAGGCAGGACATGAGATACTGACCAAGGATGTCCCCAAAACAGTGACTGAGATTGAATCGGTCATGGCGGGCATCATCTCTTGAAGCTGGGGTTTATGGGCAAAACCATCGCGGGTGTTTCTGTTCACCCCTGATTTTCCGCTGAACGATAATCCAAGGGTTGGTTGACTGACATGACGACGACTTACGATATCCTGATCATCGGCGGCGGCATGGTGGGCGCCAGTCTGGCGCGCGCCATCAGCGGGCAGGGATTGAAAATCGGGGTGGTGGAGGCCTGGCCGTTCGATTCCAAAGTACAACCCAGTTATGACGACAGGGTGCTGGCCTTGTCCTGGGGAAGCCGTCTGATTCTGCAGGGCATGGGATTGTGGCGTGACCTGGAACGGGATGCTCAACCCATTGTGGATATCCACATTTCGGATCGAGGACATTTCGGCTTTACCCGTCTGAACAACCGGGAAGAGGGTGTCGAAGCCCTCGGCTATGTGATTACGGCCCGGTCTCTCGGGCAGGTGTTGTTGAAAGATCTGGAACAGGTAGACGATATCGAGCTGCTTTGTCCGGCCAGCCTGCAAAGCCTGCTGATGAAGGAAACTGAAATAGAGGTCATGGTCGATGCGGCTGGCGAGCGGAAGTCGTGTCTCCACCCGTCTGTTGGTAGCGGCCGATGGGGGCGATTCACAGGTCAGGCGACTGCTGTCCATAGCCACCATGGAACGAACCTACGGTCAGAGCGCCATCATTGCGAATATCACTCCTGAGCGAGCGCATCGGGGTGTAGCCTATGAACGGTTTACCGACTCAGGTCCGCTGGCCGTGCTACCCATGACCGAGGGGCGTTGTTCCCTGGTCTGGACCGCGCGGGATGAGCAGGTGCCTGAGCTGATGGCATTGGATGACGCGGACTTTCTGATGCGTCTGCAGGAGCGCTTTGGCTACCGGCTCGGTCGGCTGCAGCAGGTGGGGAAACGGATTGCTTATCCATTGCGGCTGAGGCAGGCGAAAGAGCAGGTACGCCCCGTGTGGTCATCATCGGCAATGCCTCCCACACGATCCATCCGGTGACCGGACAAGGCTTCAATCTGGGGATTCGCGACGTGGCGGTATTGGCGGATATCGTCACAGATGTGGTCAGATCCGACGGTGATCCCGGTGGCTGGGAGAATCTGCAACGTTACGCTCACTGGCGCCGGCGGGACCAGAACCGGGTCGTGAAGATCACCGACACCCTCGCACGGCTGTTCGCCAATCCACTGCCCCATTGCGTCTGGTGCGCAATCTCGGATTGCTTGGGTTGGATATCACGCCTGGCATCAAGCACCTGGTGGCGCGTCAATTCATGGGTCTACACGGGCGTCTGCCCCGTCTGGCCAGAGGTCTTCCCCTTGTCTGATGCAGCAAACAATCTGAACTTCGACCTGATCATTGTCGGCGGCGGCATGGTGGGCTGCGCCCTGGCCTGCGCCGGTGCCGAGGCGGGTTTCCGGGTCTGTGTGCTGGAGGCCCAGGCACCGCAAACCGACTGGCCGCCGGAGGAAGTCGATCTGCGGGTCTCCGCCTTGAGCCGGGCCTCGCAACGGATTCTGCACAACCTGGGGGCCTGGGAGCGCATGGCGCAGCTGCGCGTCAGCCCCTACAGCGACATGCACGTATGGGATGCGGGCGGTCAAGGGGAGCATCCATTTCAGCGCCGGCGATATCGGCGAACCCAACCTGGGGCACATCGTGGAAAATCGGGTGACGCAACTGGCCCTGTGGGAGCGCCTGGCGCAGCTGCCAAGTGCCATGCGCATCTGTCCGGCGAGCATAACGCAGCTCGAAACCGGCGCGAGCCCGCGCCTAAGGCTGGACGATGGCCGCAACTTTGCAAGCACAGTTGATCGTGGGCGCCGATGGGCGGGAATCCCTGGTGCGTAAGCTGGCGGCTATCGGGACTCAGGGCTGGGATTACGACCAGCATGCGATCGTGGCGACCATCCGTCCCCAGCGCCATCATCGAGTTCACCGCCTGGCAACGTTTCATGCCGACCGGTCCGCTGGCCTTGCTGCCGATACTGGATGGCCGCTGTTCCATCGTCTGGTCGACCTCGCCACTGCAGGCGCAGAAGTTGATGGGGCTGGATGATGGGGCCTTCTGCGCAGACCTCGCCCGGGCGAGCGGAACAGATTCTCGGCGAGATCCTCGAGGTGGGGCCGCGCGGTCTGTTTCCGTTGCGACTGGGGCATGCGCAGACGTACATCCGCGAGGGTCTGGCCCTGGTCGGTGATGCCGCCCATGCCATTCATCCCCTTGGCGGGTCAGGGGGTCAATCTGGGTTTTCTGGATGCCGCCACCCTGGCTGAGGCACTGACCGAGGCGCGCAAGGCGGGCCGTAAGATCGGCTCCCGGGCGACCCTGCGCCGCTATGAGCGGGCGCGCAAAGGGGCCAACCTGGGCATGCTGGGCGCGATGGATTTCTTCAAACGGTTCTTCAGTAATGAAATACTGCCTTTGCAACTGCTGCGCAACCTGGGTCTGTCGCTGGTCGATCACTCAGGTCCGGTAAAGGATCTGATCATACGCCGCGCGATGGGATTGTCTGGTGAGTTGCCGGATTTGGCCCGCTGATTGGAAATCGATTGCATCTGAGGGTATAGTCCGGATCTCGACCAACCCTCGCGGGAGAGTCCGGTACTGGCCGGCACCGAAGGCGCAATCCCGCCCGGAATCGCTCAGGTAAAAGGGACCGTGGGGACTAAGGTTGACTCTGGAGAGCGGTCGTTCGACCCACCGACGGGGCAGGGGCCGGGTATTTGACCGGCTGCAAACTCTCAGGTTTTGGACAGAGGGGCGGCGTTGGGTAGCGATACCCGGCGCCGCCTTTTTGTTTTTGGCAACAGAGGATCTTTGATATGGCTCAGCAGACCGTCCTATATGACGCCCACAAGGCCATGGGCGGCCGTATGGTGCCCTTCGGTGGCTGGGACATGCCGCTGCATTACGGTTCCCAACTGGTGGAGCATCATCAGGTGCGCCGCGATGCCGGCATGTTCGATGTCTCCCACATGACGGTGGTGGATCTCCTGGGGCGTGATGCGCGGTCCTACCTGCGCTACCTGCTGGCGAATGATGTGGTCCGCTTGAAGCAGACCGGCAGGGCGCTCTACTCCTGCATGCTCAATCCTGCGGGTGGGGTGATCGATGACATGATCGTCTATTACCTGCGGGATGACTGGTATCGGATGGTCGTCAATGCCGCAACGACTGAAAAGGATCTGGCCTGGTTGGAAGAACAGCATAAAGGTTTCGATCTGCGGATTACGCCAAGGCGGGACCTGGCGATGTTGGCCGTCCAGGGACCCCACGCACGCAGCAAGACGCTGCCCCTGTTGCCCGCAGTGTTACAAGCGGCCGGTGCGGATCTGAAACCTTTTACGGCGGTGGCCGACGGTGACTGGTTCTTGGCGCGCACCGGCTACACCGGTGAAGATGGTTTCGAGATCATGCTGCCAATTGACCGGGCGGTTGACTTCTGGAAAGCGCTGTCGGCTGCGGGGGTATCGCCCTGCGGCCTCGGGGCTCGGGATACTTTACGTCTGGAAGCGGGCATGAATCTGTATGGCGCTGATATGGACGAGCAGACCTCGCCACTGGAGGCGGGGTTGGCCTGGACCGTCGCCTGGGAACCCGTAGACCGGCGATTCATCGGTCGGGATGCGCTGGAATCGCAACGGGATGATCCGGATAAACGCCGATTCGTCGGGCTGCTGCTCAGGGATCGAGGCGTGTTGCGCAATCATCAAAAGCTGTTTGTCGGCGAGCAGGAAATCGGAGAGATCACATCAGGCGGGTTTTCCCCGACCCTGGAACGCGCGATCGCCCTGGCCCGGGTGTCTGCCGCTTTCGGTGAGGGCTGCGAGGTGGAGATACGCGGCAAGCGAGCGTCCGTACAGGTCGTCAAGCCGCCCTTCGTGCGTAATGGCAAGGCCTGTATTAAGGTATAGAATTTATTGCCAGTTACTTTAACAATCCAAGGAAAACAACCATGAGCGAGACACTCATCTGAACTGCGTTATACAAAATCCCATGAGTGGGTGAGGAACGAAGGTGACGGAACGGTCACCATTGGTATTACCGATCATGCCCAGGAGATGTTGGGCGATTTGGTCTTCATCGATCCTCCCGAGGTAGGAGAGAGGGTGGAGGCGGGATCCGATTGTGCGGTGGTCGAGTCGGTGAAGGCCGCATCCGATGTCTACAGCCCGGTCTCCGGGGAGGTCGTGGCGATCAACGAAACCCTTCAGGATACCCCGGAAACCATCAACGAAGACGCTTTCGGCGATGGTTGGATCTTCCAGGTCAAGCTATCGGATCCCGCGGAGCTGGAAGCGCTGCTCGATGCCGACGGCTATGCCGCCCTAATCGCAGAAGATGATTGACGACCAGGGTTTGAGATGCCATTCATTCCTCACACAGAAGACGATATCCAGGAGATGCTGGCAACCATCGGGGTTGCCCGCATCGATGATCTGTTCGATGAGATCCCTGCGGAATTGCGTTGCGGAAAGTTGGATAAGATACCGCCCGGCCTCTCCGAGATGGAGGTCAATCGCCTGATGCAGCAACGGGCCAGGGAGGATGGCCAAGCCCTCTGTTTTATCGGCGCCGGGGCTTATGATCATCACATCCCGGCGGCCGTCTGGCAGTTGGCGACCCGTGGGGAGTATTACACCGCTTACACCCCCTATCAGGCGGAAGCGAGCCAGGGCACCCTACAATTGCTGTATGAATTCCAGTCGATGATGACGGCGCTCACCGCCATGGATGTCTCCAATGCCTCACTCTACGATGGCGCCTCCGCCCTGGCGGAGGCGGTTTTGATGGCGGTGAGGGGTAACCGCAAGTCCAAATCGAAGCGTATCCTCGTGCCGCGCAATCTGCATCCGGCCTATCGCAAGGTAATCCAGAGCATCGTGCGTAACCAGGGCATCGAACTGGTGGAAGTCGCCTACGATGCAGAGACCGGCCAGGTCGACACAGCCGAATTGGATGCATATGCCGGCGCAGACTTTGCGGCCCTGGTGATCCCGCAGCCCAATTTCTTCGGTGTGCTCGAGGCGGTCGACGAACTCACTGATTGGGCCCATGCGCATGGCATGCTGGCGATTGCGGTGGTCAATCCGCTGGCCCTGGCGATCCTGCAGCCGCCTGGTGAGTGGGGCGACCGAGGGGCGGATATCTGTTGTGGCGAAGGTCAGCCCATGGGCGCGCCACTGGCCTCAGGAGGGCCCTATTTCGGATTTCTCTGTTGTACCCAGGAGTTGGTCAGGCAGATGCCTGGGCGGATCATCGGACGCACGCTGGATCTGGACGGCAAGCCGGGTTTCACCCTCACCCTGCAGGCCCGCGAGCAGCACATCCGCCGTTCCAAGGCGACGTCCAATATCTGTACCAATCAGGGATTGGTGGTAACCGCAGCAACCATCCATATGGCCTTGTTGGGAGCGGAGGGGTTGGCTCGGGTCGCCGCGGCCTGCCATGCCAATACCCTGAAGCTGACCCGATCACTGTTCAGCCTGCCTGGGGTAACGCCTATTTTCAAGGGCAGGGTGTTTCACGAAAAGGTCTTGCGCCTGCCGCTGAATACGGCCAATGCCCTGCGCTCCCTGGCGGCCCACAATGTACTGGGTGGCTATGATCTGAGTCTGGACTATCCGGAACTGGGCGATGCGTTGCTGGTCTGCGCCACGGAACTGCGCAACGATGAGGATATCGAAAGCTATCGCAGCAAGCTGGAGCGGGTGATTCAGTCCCAGATAAGCACCCCCTGCCAGTTGAAGCCTGACTGGTAAAGCCAGCGGGTGTTGCAAAGCGAAATTCAAGTGCTGGAAGACTTATTGAGGTTATGAGATTCGGCCAGAGTCGGATCCGACAGGATAGCTATGTTGATCTACGAACAATCGAGAAATGGGCGGCGTGCGACAACTCAAGCGCCGTTGCAAGAGGTGGATCTGGCTTCGATCCCGGAGGCATTGCGCCGAAAGCGTCCGCCGGTGCTGCCCGAAGTGTCGGAACTGCAGGCGGTGCGTCATTACACCCGCTTGTCACAAAAGAACTTCTCCATCGATACCCAGTTTTACCCGTTGGGCTCCTGTACCATGAAGTACAATCCGCGGGCCGCCAACAGTCTGGCCTCTTTACCCGGTTTTCAGTCCCGTCACCCGCTGGCGCCGGAGACCCACAGTCAGGGTTTCATGGCCTGCCTCTATGAGCTGCAGGAGATCCTCAAAGAGGTCACCGGCATGCATGCGGTATCGCTGACGCCGGCGGCCGGTGCTCAGGGAGAGTTTGCCGGGGTGGCGATGATTCGCGCCTATCACGATGCCAGAGGGGATAGGGGGCGTCAGGAGATCCTGGTGCCGGATGCCGCCCATGGCACCAATCCGGCCTCGGCGGTGATGTGTGGCTATAAGGTCCGTGAGATCCCTACGGGAGATGATGGTGACATCGACGTAGATGCCCTGAACACGGTGCTGGGTCCACAGACCGCGGGTATCATGCTGACCAATCCCTCCACCCTGGGCGTGTTCGAACGACGCATCAAGGAGATCGCTGCACTGGTGCATGCGGCAGGCGGCTTACTCTATTACGACGGCGCCAATCTGAATGCGATCCTTGGCAAGGTGCGACCGGGTGATATGGGTTTCGATGTCATTCATATGAACCTGCACAAGACCTTCTCCACGCCCCATGGCGGTGGCGGTCCGGGCGCCGGGCCGGTGGGAGTGAGTCAACGCCTGGAACCCTATCTGCCGGTGCCCATGGTGGCTTTCGATGGCAATGACTATCAGTGGGTGACTGAGAAGGAACGTCCCGAGTCTATTGGGCGTTTGACGGCCTTCGCCGGTAACGCCGGAGTGCTGTTGCGGGCCTACGTGTATGCCCGTTTGCTGGGCCGTGAGGGCATGCATCGGGTAGCGGAGTTCTCCACCCTGAATGCCAATTACCTGCTGCAAAGATTGCTGCAGGCCGGTTTCGATGCCGCCTATCCCGAAGCGCCGGGCCAGCCATGAGTTTATCCTCACTCTAAGGCGCCAGGCCAAGCAGTTGGGAGTGAATGCGATGGATTTCGCCAAGCGCATGCTCGACTATGGGGTGCATGCCCCGACCACATACTTCCCTTTGTTGGTGCCGGAGTGTCTGCTGATCGAGCCTACCGAGACGGAAGCCAAGGAGGATCTGGATCGTTTCGTGGAGGTCATGGCGACCATCAAACAGGAAGCTGAACATGAGCCGATACGTGCTCAAACAAGCGCCTCACAGCCTGCCGGTCAAACGGTTGGACGATGTGCGGGCGGCCCGGGATCTGGATCTCAGCTTTGTCAAGCGACACCCATAGTGCTACTGGAAGTTAGGTAATCATGCAATTGACTGCCCCGATCTGTGGTTGCTTGGCATTCGATACTATTAGGGTGTTTCATGACCACTTAGAGAACCATATCCTGCCCGAAGAGGTGTATATCCTGAATGTCTCTTTATCCAAGGGTCCTTGGCAAATTGGCAAATTGGCAAAGATGGCAATGGTCACCCACGGCGGCGACGGCTCCAGCATCTATACTACAGAAGGGCGTTACGATATCCCGCCAGTCAAGGACAAAGCCGTGGTGGACCCGACGGGTTGTGGCGATGCCTATCGGGCCGGTCTGCTTTATGGCCTGATGCATGCCATAGATTGGGAGACCACGGGGCGTATCGCTGGCTTGATGGACGCCTGTAAGATAGAGTCAGGCCGGAACCCAGAACCACTAAATTACCGAACCAGAGTTCGCGACCCGCTTCAAGCGCACCTTTGAATATACTTTTCAATAATCGACGGATTTCAGGAACAACCCGATATGACCGAACATTTCGAAGATACCGGATTTGTGCCACTCAACATCGCGGTGCTGACCGTTTCAGATAGCCGTACCGAAGAGGATGACAAGTCGGGCAATACGCTCAAAGAAAGAATCCTCGAAGCGGATCACAAGGTGGTGGATAAGGTGATCGTCAGAGATGATATCTATGCCATGCGCAGTATCTTTTCTCGCTGGATTGCCGATCCGAATGTGCATGTCATCATCAGCACCGGCGGCACCGGTATCACTGGCAGAGATAGTACTCCAGAAGCAGTGATGCCTTTGTTCGACAAAGCTATTGAAGGATTCGGTGAGGTTTTTCGGGCGATATCCTTGGAAGAGATCGGTCTATCCGCCATTCAATCCCGCGCGGTTGCCGGGTTGGCCAACGGCACGCTGGTCTTTTGCCTGCCCGGTTCCACGGGTGCCTGCCGTACCGGCTGGGACAAGATACTCAAGGATCAACTGGATCATCGAACCCGCCCCTGCAACTTTGCGCAGATGTTTCCTCGCCTGCTGGAATTTTGAGATCATTAGATGTCTATCACTGGAGTTTGAACAGAATGGTTGGAACTGATTGTGATGTAACTGGTACAGGGCCCGCTCTTAAGACGGTTGAAGAAGCGCTGGATTTTCTTCTCGGCCCAGGTAAAACCTGTCAAATCGGTGGAGCAGGTGCCGCTCAGTCAGGCATTGGGTCGCGTGTTGGCTCGGATAGTCGTGAGTTCGATCGAAGTGCCGCCATGGCGCAATAGCGCGATGGATGGCTATGCGATCAACAGCACCGATCTACGTGAAGGCCCTATGCGTCTTCCTGTCTCGCAACGTATTCCGGCGGGCTGCACCGGTAAGCCTCTGCTCGCCGGTACTGCCGCACGCATCTTTACCGGTGCGCCTGTCCCCGCAGGTGCGCGATACGGTAGTGATTCAGGAGGGCTGCCTAGTAGATGAGGATTCGGTGCTCATTCAGCATCTATCCCCGGCAGGATCAAATATCCGCGTAGCCGGTGAAGATATTCGAGAGGGTCAGGAAATCCTGACTCCAGGTATGCGCCTTGGACCTCAGCATCTGGGCCTGGCCGCCTCGGTCGGTGTATCGGAACTGACTGTCTTTCGTCGACTCCGCGTGGCGGTGTTCTCCAGTGGTGACGAATTGGTGATGCCCGGCGGCAGTTTGGGGCCAGGTCAGATCTACAACTCCAATCAGTTTACTTTGAGTGGTCTCCTGCGGACGCTCGGTTGTGAAGTGATCTCCCTGGGTATCGTGGAAGACACCTTGGCTGCGACCTGTGAAGCTTTGACCAGGGGCGCGCAACAGGCCGATCTGATTGTAGCCTCGGGTGGTGTGTCCGTGGGTGAGGAGGATCACGTCAAGCCAGCGGTAGAACATCTGGGTTCGCTCGAGCTCTGGAAGATCGCTATTCGACCTGGCAAACCACTGGCCTTCGGTCACATAGGACAAACGCCTTTCATCGGTACGCCGGGCAATCCGGTATCACTGTTCGTCACTTTCTGTATCTTTGCGCGACCCTTTATCTTGCGAACCCAGGGTGTTGTGGGAGCGGTCAATCCGGTTCTATTGCAGGCAAGGGCGGATTTCACCTGGGAGAAGCCGGTCAAGCGACGTGAGTATGCGCGTGCCAGAATCGCCTCAAACGAACAGGGGGAGACCAAAGCTACCCTCTACCCAACTCGCTCGTCTGGCGTATTGAGTTCAGTCGCCTGGGCCAACGCATTGGTGGTGATTCCTGAGCACGAGACCTTGGTAGAGGGTGATCCGGTGAACTTCATCCCATTCAGCGAGTTATTGTCGTGATAAACGTGCTTTACTTTGCCAGCTTCCGGGAACGTTTAAAAACTGATTCGGAAGAACTGCAGAGTGAAGGGCTCGCCAATGTGGGTGAGGTTCTGGCCCTGTTGCAAAAGCGTGGTGGAGCCTGGCATGAGATCTTCGCGGAAGGAAACCGTGTTGATGGCAGTCAATCAAGAGATAGCTGATCCACAGACGCCCCTCAGGGCTGGTGATGAACTCGCCTTTTTTCCCCCTGTCACGGGTGGGTGAGGCATCCTCCCTCCCCGGCTGTTGTTCGGACTGGGGTGATTGAATTTAAGGACATGCGACGACACGTAACGTTATTTCCCGGCCAATGACGAACTATAACAGATGATTGAAATACGCATCCAGAATGAGCCATTAGACCCTGATCATGAAGTCAACCAACTTCGCGACGGCAATCATGCGATCGGTGGGATTGTCAGCTTTATTGGTTTGATGCGTGATGTCAATGAAGGTGAAACAGTCAGTAGCATGCGCCTGGAGCACTATCCCGGTATGACAGAAAAGGCGCTCAAATCAATTGTCCAAGAGGCATTTCGCCGTTGGGATCTGCTCGGTTGTCGGGTGGTCCATCGTGTGGGCGAATTGCAGCCAGCCGATGCCATCGTCTTGGTGGCCGTGTCCAGTGCCCATCGTACCGAGGCCTTCCGGGCTTGTGAATTCATCATCGATTTTCTAAAGACCCGCGCCCCGTTTTGGAAAAAAGAGATTACCAAGAAGGGTGGTCGTTGGCTTAACGCCCGTCAATCGGATAGTGAGGCCGAACAGAAGTGGAAGTGAGATTCTTTTGAAATGTATTTAGTCAATCTAAGAACGATACTCTGAGTGAATCATTATTCAACAAAATGAATTTTTTGCTCATGCGCTACACTTTCCATAAGCAATCAAGAATAATGATATGGTTTTGTCAAGCTGATTATTTACGAAAAAATCCCAGCTCTATTGGATTTGAATTCGCTGGGATTATGTATCCTACCATCATCTTCCTGGTGTGCAACTCTTTGAAATAACTACTGACGTAATGAAGAGAATCACATTTACTGCCGAGGTCTATATTACCCCGGCAGCCAGGGCTTAATCTTTTGTGACTTCAGTAGCACTTGTTCGAAAATATTTCGTTTAATGCGTGAGCGGATCGGCTCGGGTAGTTGGCTCCAGGCCTTAGCGACTTCCATAGCCTCTTCATCCAATACTGAAGCTGATCGTCTCTCCGAACATCAACCAAGCGGGATTGACGTCCAATACTCTGGCAATCTCGTCGATTTTCCTTGGACGAAGGCTTTTTCCATTCTCTATCTTTTGAATCACCGCCTGATTGGTTCCAGCGCGCAAGGCAAGCTCTTCCTGGGTCCAACCGCGTTCGCGGCGTTTTCTGCGTAATCGTGATCCTAGTGTATCCATTTCCCGAGGTATGTAAGTTTCGAATTTCTGAGCATGTGCGTAAGTCATAATCCTTCCCGTAGATGCTAGAGGTGTTGTGTGCATCATCTGTACCTGTGTAACGGCACGGGAATCAAAAACTTGACACTCTGCAGAAAAAGGTGGTCGGTCTGAGAAATAAATTCTGCTTCTACTAAGGGCGCGGCTTTCGTGCCAAAATGCTACCATTTCTGATTGGCTTGAAAGTTAAGGAAAACAAATTTTTACAAGATTGGTGAATCCTATTCCTGCTGATATTCTGGCTCATGCTTACCTACCCTGAAATTGACCCAGTACTCGTTTCACTTGGACCGCTGCATGTCCATTGGTACGGTGTGATGTACCTGATTGGATTTCTTGGTCGGTTGGTGGCTGGGACGTCTCCGTGCAGCCAAACCTGACAGTGATTGGACCTCACAGCAGATCGACGATATGGTTTTCTATATCGTTCTCGGCGTAGTGGCGGGAGGTAGGCTGGGATATATCCTCTTCTATGGCTTTTCCGGTTTTATTGCTGACCCCCTGTCGCTGTTGCGAGTGTGGGAAGGTGGCATGTCGTTTCATGGTGGTTTGATCGGGGTGTTGATCGCCGTATGGTTCTTAGTACGTAAACACGGACGCAGCTTTTTTGAGATGACTGATTTTATTGCGCCACTGGTCACCATTGGTCTGGGAGCAGGGCGCCTTGGCAATTTCATCAATGGCGAGCTTTGGGGTGGGCCTACCAACTTGCCATGGGGCATGCGTGTTCCTTGCATCAATGCGCCAGAGCTCTGCAACCGCCTGGGTATGCCGGAAGGTTCGATCTATTCCCTGCCGGTACATCCCAATCAACTCTATGAATCTGTGCTGGAAGGGCTTGTGTTGTTTTTGATCCTTTGGCTCTTTTCCGCAAAACCACGGCCTCGAATGGCAGTTTCCGGGCTCTTCCTACTTTGTTACGGTATCTTTCGTTTTGGAGTCGAGTTCGTGCGATTGCCGGATGCCCATATCGGTTATCTGGCATTCGGCTGGTTGACCATGGGGCAGTTGCTGACTTTCCCAATGATATGCTTCGGCGTCGTTTTTTTAGTCTTGGCCTATCGAAAAAAAGCAAGTTTGGGACATTCGGTATGAAGCAGTATCTTCAGTTAATGCAGTATGTGCGTGATCATGGCATTGTCAAAGAAGACAGAACCGGTACCGGCACTCGAAGTGTGTTCGGATATCAAATGCGTTTTGATCTTGCGAGATGGGTTTCCGGTGTTAACCACCAAGAAATTACATCTTCGTTCCATCATCCACGAGTTGCTCTGGTTCCTGATGGGAGAGACCAATATCCGTTACCTGAAGCAGCATGGTGTGAGCATCTGGGATGAGTGGGCGGATGAGAATGGCGAACTTGGACCGATCTACGGTAAACAATGGCGATCCTGGCCGGCGTCGGAAGGTCGGACGATTGATCAGATCAGTCAGTTGGTGGAACAGATCCGGCTCAATCCGGATTCGCGACGGCTCATCGTTTCAGCCTGGAATCCCGCGGATATCGACGGCATGGCCTTGCCTCCCTGTCACTGCCTGTTTCAGTTTTACGTGGCTGAAGGGAAGCTTTCCTGCCAGCTTTACCAACGTAGTGCCGACATTTTTCTTGGTGTGCCGTTCAATATTGCCTCCTATGCATTGCTGACAATGATGTTGGCGCAGGTTACGGGGTTGCAACCCGGGGAATTCGTACATACTTTTGGTGATGCGCATCTCTACTCCAATCATTTGGAGCAGGTGGAACTTCAGCTCGGACGAGAGCCGCGCCAGTTGCCGACCATGCGGATCAATCCAGAGGTGACGGATATCTTCGGTTTCCACTTCGCAGACTTTGAACTCATTGCATTATGATCCTCATCCCCATATCAAGGCGCCAGTAGCGGTATGAATTCGCCCGAACCTGTGATGTCTCTGATTTGGGCGATGTCTGAAAATCGCGTGATAGGACGGAGTAATAAACTGCCCTGGCATCTGCCTGCCGATCTACGACATTTTAAAATGTTGACTCTGGGTAAGCCTATCGTCATGGGACGCAAGACTTGGGAATCCCTTCCGGGTCTATTACCCAATAGACAGCATATTGTGTTGTCCCGTGATAGAGCATATATAGCGGAGGGTTGCACCGTGGTGCACTCACTGGATGAGGCTTTAGCGATAGTTCGCGGCGTGCCGGAGGTGATTGTCATAGGGGGGGCTGCCCTCTATGAGACCGCACTGCCCAAGGCTGATCGCTTATATTTGACGCTTGTTCATGCCGATGTTGTTGGAGATACCTATTTCCCCCCGCTTGACCTGTCAGAATGGTGTGAGACGGAACGAGAATCCTATTCTACCGATGAAAAAAATTCATACCCCTACAGCTTTATTACGCTCGAGAGAAAACGTTTCCACTCATAGAGTGGAGTTTATCTATCCAACTCAATGATACTTTACTGGATAGGGGGGTGTTCAATGGTTTTTCTAGTCTTACCCGGCTTCAGCATGCCCGGGCACAACATATGGATAGGTTTGGGTTTTTTTTTGTTCCTGATGTTGAGTGCTGTCAGTTGACCGCCCCATAGACAGCCGGTATCAATGGCCCAGACGTTGTTCGCATTGTAGTAACCCAAGGTCGACCAATGGCCAAAAATTATTCGATCATGGCGACTGGCGCGGTTCGGTACTTCATACCAGGGAACCAACGCTGAACCTTGGCTGCCGGGAGACCCTTTTTCTCGCAGAGCCAATGTTCCATCGGGCCTACAATAGCGCAGCCGGGTGAAACAGTTGGTTATGAAGCGCAGGCGTTCCATGCCTGTCAGTTCATCCGACCACAGGTCGGGTTCGTTTCCATACATGGCGTGGCAGAAATCGTCAAATCCAGCACCCTGGAGCACCACTTCCAGTTCGCGGGCTCGTAACAAGGCCGTTGGGATGTCCCACTGAGGGGGAAGGCCTGCATGAATCAAACTGTATCCTAGGGCTTTATGGTGATACATCACAGGCTGGTGACGCAACCAGTGAATGAGTTCGAGTCTGTCTGGAGCCTGTAGAATATCAGTCAGACTGCCATGCTTGTAGTGATTCTGATTGCCTTGGGAAAGGGCCAGCAGGTGCAGGTCATGGTTGCCGAGAACAGCGATGGCGTTGCTTCCCAAGCGATTTCACAAAACGGATTACTTCCAGTGACTTGGGGCCGCGATTGACGATATCTCCTGCCAACCAAAGTTGGTCCCTAACGGGATTGAACTCGATAAGTTCCAGTAAACGTTGAAAATCGTCATAACAACCCTGTATATCGCCAATGGCATAAATGGCCATGGGGACTCCGTGTTTATAGCTGGGCCAACTGCCGGTCGTGCATCCGGCTGAGTAACAAGAGTGCGCTTATGGCTCCGATGAGGGCCAGGAACATATCCGCCTGGGTGTCCCAGTGATCCCCTTGGGTGCCGAGAAACGCCTCGGCTGCCTGCTCATTTAGCAGTGCAACCCACCACTCGATGAGTTCATAGAAAGCGCTTAAGGCAAGACAGAAGCAGATGATAAGAAAAAACAGCCAGCGTCCGGTCAGGGGCGAGCGACGCAGGAGTATCTCTCTGGCAAGAATGGCCGGTACAAATCCTTGGGCAAAATGACCTACCCGATCATAGTGGTTGCGGGAGAGTTCCATCGTGTCACGCAGGTAATTGAAAAATGGTACTTCTGCATAGGTATAGTAGCCCCCTAAGATGAGGATCAGGGCATGCAAAGTCAACAAGCGGTAGGCCAATGCTGTGAGAGGAAATCGATGCCAAGTGGTTGCCAGAACGGTTAGCCCAATCATGACCGGCAGCGTTTCCAGCAGCCATGTCAACCGATCGGCCTGTGGATTGACGCCACTGAAAATAAGAACCAGCAAGATGGTATTCCAGAGCCATGTGGGCTCGCTACGGCTGAACCAGGCCTTGAATCGATTCATGTTGACAGAAAAATATTCAAAAGGGTTGCTGGATTAGGTGCAGACGTTTCAATGAAGGCTCCCTGGACGCGCCAGAGAGAAGGGGGCTATCGGGGCATCGAAATGATTGCCAAGATTATCTATCATGTCGTAGCTTCCCTGCATGGTGCCCACTGGCGTATCCAGCACCGTACCACTCGTATAGCGAAAGGATTCCCCCGGCTTCAGATGGGGTTGTTCACCCACTACACCCTGGCCTTTGACTTCCTGCACTTTGCCATTGGCGTCGGTGATTATCCAATGTCGATTCAATAGCTTGGCTGCTTCCGTGCCGTCATTTCGGATGGTGATGGTATATGAGAAGACATAACGATGTTTTTCAGGGACTGACTGATTTTCAATGTAATCAGTTTCGACCTCGACATTGATTTGATGCGTTGTTACCCGGTTCATGATGCGATCGATCTGCACTTGTTTCAAATACTCGAATACTCCGATAGCCAAGATTACTGAGCGCGTGCTTGAAGCGCAATGGGTAAGTGACTTAAAGAATTAAACATCGCAGCCGTTGATATCGGCACGAAATCGAATGAGTAGAGTTCCTAGGTGCTTAATTTCTGTTTGCTAATGTTCGTGGCACTGGCTTACAACCCCGCCTGGGCTGCAGACGAGCTTGTTCTAGGGCAAACCATGGTTGCTGCGGCCATGGATGGGAAGGTTGATCGGGTTAAAGAACTATTGTTCCGAGGCGCAGATGTCAACAGTAAGAATCCGGCAGGTCGAAGTGCGCTTCATATAGCAGCGTTCAATGGCAATCTACTGACGGTGCGCACCCTTTTGTCGGCTGGAGCGGATGTGAACCTGTTGGATGGCAAAAGGGCAACGGCACTCATGGATGCGGCTGCTTTTGGACATCCTGAGGTTGTGGAATTATTAATTCAAGCGGGTGTGGATGTTAATGCACAGGATAAAATGGGGAATACCGCCTTGGGGTACGCGCAAAAAGCAGGATTTGCTAGAATTGTCAAAGCATTAACCGATGCTGGTGCGGTAGAAGCGGCTGTGAAGTGAAGATGGATGAAAAACTTAACCTTTGTGGTTTCGGTCGTTACCACAGGCCGCTAAAAAAAGCGTGATCCAGTTCACAGTTTTATGTATTATGAGTGTTAATAATGTGCAATAACTGACTGATATTTTGAGAGTTATAAAATGCATAGACAGCATTCGAAACGAAAGCCGGATTTTTTCGCAATATTGCTGCTGTTAGTCTTGGTGTGTTTTGGCCTAACAGTAATGTTACAGCTGATCGCATCAAATGTTGAAAGTGTGGTCGAGAGTCAGCCAGTAAACCAGATCACAAAATCGTTGCATGCGAGGAGTTAAAGATAGTAAACAGACTTGGTCATGAGTTTTGATGCCAACTGCATTACCAGCTTGATCGGCATGGGCAGCTCGGCACCTCCCGCCTCAAGAGCCATGCTGGCATGGTGTATCTCATCATCTTTCATCTGTTCTAGAATTATTCGGCTTTTCTCATCTTTTTCAGGTACTAGCTTCAAATGCTCGCTGATATGGGCTACCACTTGATGTTCTGTTTCTGCCACGAAGCCAAGGCTCCACTTGTCACCGGCCAGGCCTGCAGCGGCTCCAATAGCGAAGGAACCGGCATACCAGAGTGGGTTCAAAAGGCTTTTGCGGCTACCCAGCTCAAATAATCTCTTTTCACACCAGTCAAGGTGATCATTCTCTTCCTGCGCGGCACGCTCCATGCTGTTGCGGACTTCAGGTAATTTTGCGGTCAGGGCTTGTCCCTGATAAAGCGCTTGGGCACATACTTCACCCGTATGATTGATGCGCATCAAACGACCGGTTAAGTCCCGTTCTTCCGTAGTCAATTCCGGATCGTTTATTTGTTGTGCAGGATTGGGCCGTTCGGTGATCTGGGGCCGGCCAAACAGGGTACGCAAGGCCTGGTCCACACTCATGATCACAAAATCAGCAGGGGTGTAATTTCGTTCTGTCATGGTTTGAAAGATAACTCTCCTGAAGGTGATGATTCAAGCTTTTATGCTATCGACGTGCAACTGGCGGTTGATCAGTTCTGCAGGGTGAAGCACCTCGATATTGAGTTTTTCCCGTTTTACCAGTAGACGAAACTGGAGGGCGCAGCCCGTGTTAGAGGTGACGATCATGTCGGGTGCGGTGATCTTCAAATGCTCCAGCTTGTCTTGCCCGAATTGCTTTGAGAGTTCGGGTTGGGTCAATAAATAGCTACCTGCTGCACCGCAGCAGATGTTGTTCTCGGGAAGCAGTTCGACTTCCAATTCGGGAATCAAGCGGAGTAACCTGGCGGTCTGGTCTTTTCTGGCACTACATGGTGTGTGCACCACGACCCGGCCGGTCAGTGGTGTGAAGCTTGGTCTTATTGTTGCCGCCTGGATATGATTTATAACAAAATCAGTGACGTCGATGACGGGTAAACGACTGGCATCATGTTCGACCAGTTCGAGATGACAAGCGGTTGCCAGGGTGACGAGTGCTTCTGCGCGGCTGGTTTCTAGTTTGTTTGCGGTTCTGCAACACAGTCGTTCGGCCACTTCCGGAAGGCCGTTGTGGCGATGAAGTGCCCCGCAACAGACCGATTTCGACGAGATATCGATCGTGTATCCAAGACGTGTCAGCAACTGGATAGCGGCATCGATGGCTGGTTGATCCGCCTTACTCGATACACAACCGACAAACAGCTGAAGCGATCCGGCCGCTCGGTGGATGTTCGGCGGGATGCAGGCCGGGTGTCGTCATCTTGTCCGGCAGGAGTGCTGCGACATTCAGCAACTGTTTGAACTTTTTCGGGACAGTCCTTTGGGTCAGACGCAATATTCCAGTGCGGCGAAGCGTTGGTAGTAGCGCGTGTATTTCCTCAATCGATCCCGATCACTGAAGATGGCTAAAAGCCAAGGACTCAGTCCCGCGGCAGACATCTTGCGCTGTTTGCGGATAATGATGCGGGCTGCATCGATCAACTCCTCCGTAACGTACACCAGATGGACAGAGCCTGTTCACAGGCCCGACAGCCGAGACACCTGTCCAGATGTAGCTGCAGTTCGTCGGTGAGCGGCAGTTGGTCGGGTGACAAGCGCCTGAATCAGGGTGATTCGTCCTCGGGGTGATTCGGCCTCATCGGAGAGTTTCAGGTAGGTTGGGCAGTGAGGCAGACAGAGTCCGCATTTTACGCAACGGTCGGTCTCCTGATAGATCTGGCTGAAGTTCACTGATTGTCTTTGCGGGTGGTTTTCTTGATCCAACGCTTATAATACCGACTAAATGAAAACCATACACGAGAGTAACGAATATGTCCTACTATCGCCACCACCTCTTTTTCTGCACCAACCAGCGGGAGGATGGGAGTGCCTGCTGTGCCCGGCATGGCGCCAAAAAGATGCGTGATTATCTCAAACAACGGGTCAAAGAACGGGGTTTGAGCGGACCTGGTGGGGTTCGAGTGAATACCGCCGGGTGTTTGGACCGTTGTGACAAAGGCCCGGTCATCGTGGTCTATCCGGAAGCGGTCTGGTATACCTTCGTCGACACCGAGGACATCGATGAAATACTCGAGAAGCATATAGATAAAGATGTCGTGGTCGAGCGACTGTTGATCAAATAAACCTTTAGTTTACCTGTGAACTGCCGCTAGTTGCGTATCGTCATGCAGCCTGGCGGCAGCGATCTGTTTGTTGTGGAAGCAGGGAATCTGCGCTCATCCAATCCCTGAGTCTGGTCGCCATGACTTTTTTAAGCCCTTAGAATATAAAATAATTAAGCGCATCACCCTTTTGCTTTAGATCGATTGCAACAAAGTTAATTTTAATGGATAGGAATTTGGAGTAAACCATGTCAGGTACAGCTCGATTGGGATTAGTGTGGGGGCTTTTCATGTTGTTGACCGCCTGTGGTGGTGGCGATGCCGAAAAGCCGTGGGATATCGCGGAAACAGATACCACAACGGACAACACGGTAGCATTATCGGATATCTTGCTGGGTAGCGGATTTGGTGATGATTTTTTACCTGGAGAGTTGAGAATCGCCTTAACATCCCTGTCTGCAGGCGGTATTACCAGCGTTGCTGCATCGCTTGCCGATGTAAATGGTAATTTGTATCAAGAAGTACAGGATATTTTCTTCAGTTCAGATTGCACCGCTTCCGGCTTGGCCACTCTGGATTCACCGGTGGCAACTATGGGTGGCGTTGCAACAAGTTCCTATCAAGCTAAGGGCTGCTCTGGTACAGATACGATCACAGCAGTAGCGACTGTCAACGATATCACCTTAACTGCAACGGGTAGCCTCACAGTACAACCGGCCATTTTAGGGTCCTTGCAATTTGTTTCTGCAGAACCGCCCAATATCGGAATTAAGGGGGTTGGCCTGATCGAGGTTTCGAGAGTTACCTTCAAGGTACTTGATACGAATGGGAACCCGGTTGCAAATCAGCTTGTTACTTTCGAGCTAAATACAGATGTCGGAGACATCACGCTGTCAGATAGCTCTGCAACGAGTGATGCCGAAGGTTTGGTGCGGGTTGATGTTGCGTCGGGGACTGTGGCTACCGTTGTTCGTGTCACGGCGACACTTGTGTCAAATCCAGCCATTAAGACCCAATCAGATGGATTGGTGATTTCCACGGGATTCGCCGATCAGAACAGTATGTCAGTGAGCGCCAAAACGTTGAACCCAGAGGCGTGGGATATTGATGGTGTAACGGTTTCCATCAATGTATATGCTGCTGACCATTACAATAATCCGGTACCGGATGGAACTAGGGTTTCATTCACTACTGAAGGTGGTCAGATTGAGGATCCTTGCTTTATTCAGAATGGTGGATGCAGTGTCAATTGGACCAGTAGTAATCCCCGACCAAGCGATGGTCGAGTCACGATCCTTGCGCATATGCAGGGTGAAGAAAGTTTTCTGGACGCGAATGGTAACGGAGTCTTTGATGCGCCGGACTCGCACTTGACGGACATGCCTGAGGCCTATTCCGATTACAACGAGAACGGTCTCTTTGACGACGGTGCTGAAGAATTCTTGGATTACAATAATAATGCCACCTACGATTTCGAGGACGGCGAGTACAATGGTGTGTTGTGTTGCGATAGGGTTGCGGTTGCCGCTGCAACTGAAGCAGGTGAAGGCATTTGTTTTAACGTCACGCCAACCACCGCCATCACCTGCAGCGAATCTAAATCCATTCATGTCAGAGGCAGTATTGTCTTGGTCATGTCCGGTTCGAGCGCTTTCTTTACCTATTCCAACATTAACAATAATGCCACTGAGGATCCTACGAATCCTTCATACGATGCATCATATGATCCAAACAGCCCTTCCTATGATCCTCAGCCAAATACATTGAACGTTTCAGATGGTGAAGGCTCAGTCGATGTCTGGATAACGGATCTTCATGGTCAGACCATGCCAATGGATACGAGCATATCCTTTGATTCGACAAATGGTGAGATTACCTCCCTAAAATCATTTACCGTGCCAAATACCAATGCTGTTCCTGGAGTTATCAGAATCACAGTGGCTCCAGATGAGAATACTGAACCTGGAGATGAAACCGGTAATCTCCAGGTTACAGTGACGAGTCCCGGAGGGCTTATTTCATACAGCAGTATGATTACCATCGTAGATTGACGGATAGTCGATTGAAGAGGAGGGAGATCCTTCCTCTTCTTTCAAGGTCGAAATAATTTCGTTATTCTTGATTATAAATTGCGGTTTTTCATTTTACCGCAGCGCTTACAGCGATATCGAGTCTCTAACTTTCCTTGTTCCACGTCAAAAATCCGATCTTTGACCAGGATCCACTTATGAAAACCCTCTTTGCAGAGGGTTTTTCCTTTGTGCTTTTCGCTGAGCTTCTTGCGTTTGAAGGGTAAAATGTCCGCCATCTCTAGAGCATCCTTCGATGTTAGGATGGTGATTATGTCAGAACGGCGACCTGTGTTCCGCATTATGTCGGTGGGATGGGATTACCTAGAATGGACGGGTGCTTTCTATCCTGATGATCTTCCGCCGGACTGGCGTTTGGCCTATTACGCCAACGAGTTCCCGGGGGTTTTGATCCCGGATCGGCTTTGGCTTACGGTTGGGTCAGGAACACTTGAGTCATGGGTCGATGATGTCAGAGAGAGCTTTCGGTTCTATCTGGAGGTGGATGGGGCCATTGATACAGAGGAATGTCTTAACAAAATCCATTGCCTGGGGAATAATTTTGGCGGCATTGTGATGGATTATCGGAGAAAGCCTGAAAGTCCTCTGGTTAATATTTTTCCGGGTGGTCTGGCAAAGGAATTTCCTCTGTATGAAATGGGGAGTAACGAACCTGGATTGAAGACTTCCCTGCCTCATCAGGTTGGGATCGCCTTGCGTATTCCGACGAAATATCTGGCTGATCCGATGAGTCAGCGAAGATTCCTGGAAGAGTTGGCCGGGCATGTCGCTCCAGGGGCGGAGACTTTGCTGTTTCTTGATGGGGATCCCCCGGCAATCGAAAAATTCCATAAGTTTAAGATATTGGCGCAACTACTGAGGTTGGCTTGACGTCATCTCTTGCGCTCGACACAATGGGCAATCCTTCAATAATACGGGTCTGTCTGTAAATGCCCAGGAATTCTATCAATTCTGACGAGCCGTTAGTCAAAGTGCGGGATCTCCATTTTTCTCATGGTGAAAGGGTCATCTTCGATGGCGTGGATATCGATATTCCCCGTGGTAAGGTGACCGCTATCATGGGTCCGAGTGGAACGGGCAAGACGACCCTGCTGAAAATAATCGGCGGACAACTGCATCCGGATTCCGGTACAGTGGTGGTGGATGGCCAGGATGTGCATAAACTGTCGAGAAAAGCGCTTTATAAAGTGCGTGTGCGTATGGGTATGCTGTTTCAGAGCGGCGCATTGCTGACGGATCTTTCGGTCTATGAGAATGTCGCCTATCCCCTTCGTGAGCACACCAGCCTTCCCGAATCGATGATTCACCGTTTGGTGTTGATGAAGCTCGAGGCGGTTGGCTTGCGGGGCGCTAAGGCACTGATGCCGGCGGAATTGTCGGGTGGCATGGCGCGCCGGGTGGCGCTGGCGCGGGCGATTGCACTCGATCCTATGATGGTGATGTATGACGAGCCATTTACCGGCCAGGATCCCATCTCCATGGGTGTGTTGGCAAAACTGATACGCAGTCTAAACGATGCAGTAAAATTGACGAGTATCATTGTTTCTCACGATGTTAAAGAGACGGCTTCCATTTCGGATTGGATCTACGTAATTTCCAAGGGAAAGGTGATGGAATATGGGACGCCTGAACAATTGGCGACCTCAAAATCCGCCTCCGTGTAAGTCAATTCATGCAGGGACTACCCGACGGTCCTGTCTCATTTCATTACGATGCGCCTCCCTTTATGGAGGACCTGCTTGATACGGGTGGGAAAAGCTAATGCTGGATTTGATCGCCAGTTTCGGTCGTAAAGGTCTGTTTAGCGCTCGAGCGCCTGGGGCGTGGGCATCTGTTGTTCTTGCAGATTCTTGCCGGCTTCACCAGTCTTGTACCAAGGCTTGGATTGTTGATAGTTCAAATTCAAAAGGTGGGTGTCAGGACCTTTACCATCATCGTGGTGTCAGGACTGTTCGTTGGCATGGTGCTGGGACTTCAGGGCTTCTACGTTCTGTCCCAGTTTGGTGCAGAAGACAGCCTGGGCGTAATGGTGGCTGCGTCACTGGTCAGAGAGCTTGGGCCGGTGGTCACCGCATTGCTGTTTGCCGGTCGGGCGGGTTCCGCCTTGACTGCGGAGATCGGACTGATGAAGGCGACGGAACAGCTTTCCGGTCTCGAAATGATGGCGGTAGACCCGATCAAACGGGTATTGACTCCGCGTTTTTTTGCCGGTCTGATCTCCATGCCGCTGCTCGCGGCCATGTTCAGTGCAGTGGGCGTCATCGGGGGTTATTTCGTCAGTGTGGGTTTGCTGGGGGTTGACGAAGGCGCCTTCTGGAGCCAGATGCAGGCCAAGATTGACTGGGATGAAGATGTCGATTAATGGAGTGATCAAGAGTGTGGTGTTTGGTATTGTCTGTACCTGGATCGCACTGTTTCAGGGTTATGACGCGACGCCAACTTCAGAAGGCGTCAGCAGTGCCACCACGCGTACCGTAGTGCATTCCTCGCTCACTGTATTGACCTTGGATTTTGTACTGACCGCGCTGATGTTTGGAGACTGATGAGATGAAAATGAGACAGTTGGAGATTATCGTCGGCACCTTTATGGCGTTCGGTTTGGTGGCATTGTTCTTCCTCGCCATGCAGGTCAGTAATCTCAGCGCGATGAGTACCAGTGATGGCTACGAAGTGAAGGCGAGGTTCGTGAATATTGGCGGCTTGAAGGTGCGTTCCCAGGTCACCATGTCGGGGGTTCGAATTGGGCGGGTAACCGATATCTACTTATGATCAGGCCAGTTTTGAGGCATTGGTCACCATGCGGATTGAACCGCAATACGATAAGATCCCGGATGATACGATTGCCAAGATCTATACTTCCGGATTACTGGGCGAACAATATGTCGGTTTCGATCCTGGTGGCAGCGAGGAGGTGTTGAAACAAGGGAGTGAGATCACGCTGACTCAGTCTGCCTTGGTCCTGGAGGAGATCATCGGCCAGTTTCTGTTCAGCAAAGCGGAAGAGAAAACCAAGGAGACCATAAGGTTTGATGCATGACCAGAAACTAAAATCGACAAGCAGGGCAAATCCAATTTTCAGGTGACTGGGGATATGACCTTTGCTACGACGCGCAAGCTGTTGGCGGAATCAAAGTCGTTATTTCAGGAAGAAGAGGATCTGAATCTCGATCTCGCAGAGGTTGAACATGCCGACAGTGCTGGATTGGCCTTATTGCTGGAGTGGATCGCCCAGGCTAAGGAAAAAGGCGGCATGGTATCGATCAACGGAATGCCGAAATCCCTGCTTGCCTTGCTCGTTTGTGTCAGATGGATGCCACGCTGGAGTCGATTTGTCGTCAATAAGACCGAGCAAAAAGGTCGATAACCGTTTTTCAACGCAGATAATGCGTAATTGGAGCAATTACCCATAAAAACTTCAAATCAAGACTTGAAAAATAATCGATTTTTCGTTTGAATGAGACGTTAAATTTACAGCTGGCCTAAATCGCCACTGAGATCGCCTGGTCTTTCCAAAGATGCTTGCTACAATAAAGCGCAGACACCCTCTGTGTTTGACGCCGATAAATCCCATAATCCAGGAGAAACTCATAGAATGAGTGAGCAGATTGTTCATGTCACAGACGACTCTTTTGAGTCGGATGTACTTAAGTCAAGTCAGCCCGTGCTGATCGATTACTGGGCTGAATGGTGCGGTCCCTGTAAGATGATCGCTCCGGTACTTGATGAGATTGCTGCAGAGTACACGGGTAGGCTCAAGGTCGCTAAACTCAATATCGACGATAATCCAAACACGCCTCCACGCTATGGGATACGCGGTATTCCCACTCTGATGCTGTTTAAAAATGGGGAAGTGGAAGCTACCAAGGTAGGTGCTGTTTCGAAGTCTCAACTGGTTGCCTTTATCGATAGCAATATATAACTGATCTGTAGCGGCAGTCCTGGAACAACAGCGAGCGCCTGCTACACTTCCCCCAAGGGCATTTCAAGTACACTCCGATCCTCTTCGAGCCAGCTTCCTGGTACCAATCCCGGTACGTCCACAGTGGGCGTACCTTGTTCGTTTCATAAATAAGTCTTAACTACACTCCTAGCCAATATGAATCTCACTGAACTGAAGAAAATGCCGGTATCTGAACTGACAGAACTCGCCAACGAAATGAAGATCGAGGGCATGTCACGTACCCGCAAACAGGACCTGATCTTCGCCATTCTCAAGGCGCACGCCAAGAAAGGTGAGAGTATCTACGGAGATGGCGTACTTGAGATTCTTCAGGATGGTTTTGGTTTTCTGCGTTCGGCTGACAGTTCTTACCTGGCAGGACCGGATGATATCTATGTCTCACCCAGTCAGATCCGGCGTTTCAGCCTGCGCACCGGGGACACCATTTCCGGCAAGATTCGTCCGCCGAAAGACGGGGAGCGTTATTTCGCGCTCTTGAAGGTCTCAGAAATCAACTACGACAAGCCGGAAAATGCCAAAAGCAAGATCCTGTTCGAGAACTTCACACCCCTGTTCGCCAACAAGCGTTTCCATCTGGAAATGGGCAATGGCAGTACTGAAGATATCACCGCCCGCACGATCGAACTCTGCGCGCCGATCGGCAAGGGGCAGCGTGGTCTGATTGTCTCCCCGCCCAAGGCGGGCAAAACCATCATGTTGCAGAACATCGCTCAGTCCATCGCCCACAATCACCCCGAATGTTACCTGATGGTGTTGCTGATCGATGAGCGTCCGGAAGAGGTGACCGAGATGGCCCGCTCGGTTCGCGGCGAGGTGATCTCCAGTACCTTTGACGAGCCGGCGACCCGCCATGTACAGGTGGCCGAGATGGTTATCGAAAAGGCCAAACGATTGGTGGAACACAAGAAAGATGTGGTGATCCTGCTCGATTCCATCACCCGGCTGGCGCGCGCCTACAACACCGTGATCCCTTCTTCCGGCAAGGTGTTGACCGGTGGTGTCGATGCCAACGCCCTGCATCGGCCGAAGCGGTTTTTCGGTGCGGCGCGCAATGTGGAAGAGGGCGGTTCCCTGACCATTATCGCCACGGCCTTGGTGGAAACCGGTTCACGCATGGATGATGTGATCTATGAGGAGTTCAAGGGCACCGGCAACATGGAGGTCCATCTGGATCGCCGGATTGCCGAAAAACGCATCTTCCCGGCGATCAATATCAACCGTTCGGGCACCCGACGCGAAGAACTGCTGGTGAAGCCGGATGAACTGCAGAAGATGTGGATCCTGCGCAAGATACTCCACCCGATGGATGAACTGGCGGCCATGGAGTTCCTCTATGACAAGCTCAAGGTCTCGAAGACCAATGAAGAGTTTTTCGACTCGATGAAACGCTAGCAGTAACCTGCCAAGGATGCCTTACGTGTCTCTCCGCATCCTATCGGCGCCTAAACACCATCCAATCTGTTCGTGATTGCGCTGAGATGAAAGCCATGATCCTGGCCGCTGGGTCGGGGCGAACGTATGCGTCCCCTGACCGACCATGTTCCAAAGCCGCTGCTACCGGTGGCCGGCAAACCGCTGATCGAGTATCACATCGAAAGACTCGCCGCGGCAGGCATCCATGAACTCGTGATCAATCACGCGCATCTGGGGGCAATGCTTGCAAGCCCGTCTGGGTGATGGCGCTCGATGGGGGGTGTCGATTCGCTACTCACCTGAAAAGCAGGCGTTGGAAACCGGCGGCGGTATCTTTAATGCACTAACCTTATTGGGTAAGGATCCCTTTGTCGTGGTGAATGGGGATATGTGGTGCGACTTTGATCTCAATCGACTCAAACCGTCAGCGGGCCTGCTGGCTCACTCGGTACTGGTCGATAATCCCGTCCACCACCCCGCCGGGGATTTTGTGTTGCGTAACGGCAGAGGTCACTGAAGGTGATGCGGGGCGGCTGACTTTCAGCGGCATCGGACTCTACCACCCGTTACTGTTCGCCGGTTGTCAGGGTGGGGCATTTCCGTTGGCGCCCTTGTTGCGCAGGGCGATGAGGAGCCAACAGGTGAGCGGTGAGCGCCATGACGGTCACTGGATCGACGTGGGTACACCGGATCGTCTTGGCTGAACTGGAGCGTGTACTGACAGGTTGAAATCCAAATGGGGCAGGAAATCACATCAAGCCATTTCGGTCCAGCGGATTTCGCCGCATTCAAAGAACGTCTCGAAGCGGAAACCCGTCTCCTCGAACAGTGGTTTCTGGATGGGATCTTTGCCGATGGTCCGCCGTGTCGGTGGGTTCGAACTGGAGTGCTGCCTGCTCGACCGGCATGGCGACCCGGCGCCGATCAACCAACGTTTTTTCGATCGCTTCGATAGTCCCCTGGTCGTGCCCGAGTTGGCGACCTTCAATCTGGAGATCAACAGCACCGCGCGCGCTCTTGAAGGTGCAGTTTTCAGTCGCATGGCCACAGAGCTTGGTCGATTGTGGGACGATTGCAATGCCGTGGCGGCGGATCTCGACGCCCGTCTGGGCATGATCGGCATCCTGCCTACCTTGTCGCCAGAAGCATCTGACCCTGGCTAACATGACACCTCTCAATCGCTACCGCGCCCTTAACGAACAGGTCTTCAAACTGCGTCAGGGCAAGCCGGTGGTACTCGAGATTGAGGGCAAAAAGCCGCTGCATCTGCGTCATGAGGATGTCATGCTGGAGTCCGCCACCACCTCTTTCCAGATTCATCTGCAGGTGAGTGCCGAACAGGCGGCGCAATTCTATAACCTATCGAAGATTGTTTCCGGGCCCATGGTGGCGGCGTGCGCCAACTCGCCGTTTTTGTTCGGACATGAACTCTGGGATGAGACCCGGATTCCGTTATTCGAGCAGGCGATCTCCGTCGGAGCGTCGGATCTTACCAAACGAGTCAGCTTTGGCGTCCGTTATGTATATCGCATCGATCATGGAAAACTTCACCGCCAATCTGCAGCGCTACCCGGTGCTGTTGCCGCGACTGATGGACGAACCGCTGGAAAGGCTGGCTCATCTGCGTTTGCACAACGGCACCATATGGCGTTGGAATCGCCCTCTGATCGGATTCGACGCCAGGCATCAACCGCATTTGCGCATCGAGCATCGAGTGGTGCCGGCGGGTCCCAGCGTGGCGGACTGTATCGCGAATGCGGCGTTCTACTTCGGTCTGGTCACCGGCTTGGCGGCAGATAGCACCCGCCTGGAAAAAGAATTGGGTTTCATGCGCGCACGCAGCAATTTTTATGCGGCAGCCCGCTTCGGTTTGGAGGCCGAACTCTATTGGCCAAACTGGCGGCAAATCAAGGTAACCGAACTGTTGCGCGAAGTGCTCCTGCCCCAGGCCAGAGAAGGTCTCGGGTTGTTGGGGATTGATGCGGTGGAGATCGACCAATGGCTGGGTGTAATAGAAGGCACGCTTGGCAAAACAGCAAACCGGCGCGAACTGGCAACGTGCCTGGGTGAGCCGGCATGGATCCGATATGCAGGGTCTGACCCAGACCTATCTGGAACATCAACAGAGTGGCCGGCCTGTACACGAATGGGCTCTATAGAAGTTACCGAACATCGATCCTCGGCTTTCACTGCCGTCAAGGACATGAGAAAATAAACCGCTGGTGTAGAATGTGACCATGTTGCAGGAACTTGATTATCTGCCCGCTGGATTGCTCGGGCTCGAAGCGGAACAGTTGGCTGGTTATCTGACGGGGCCAACCCTGATCCATCTCTCGGGCAGGCAGTCGGCGCCATTGTTTGTCTCCGTGCTGATGCATGGCAACGAAACGGTCGGCTGGGATGCGATGAAGCGGCTGCTGGGCCGGTATGCGGGTGGCAAACAACTGCCCCGTGCGTTGAGTCTGTTCATCGGCAACATTCAGGCCGCGGCCCGCGGCTTGCGTAGCGTCTCGATGGCCAGCCCGATTACAACCGGGTCTGGCCCGGCAGCGAGACCGATGGCACCCAGGAGCATGCCATGATGGAACGGGTGGTCGATATTATGCGCCTACGTCGAGCCCTTTGCCAGTGTGGATGTGCATAACAACACCGGCATCAATCCCCATTATGCCTGCGTCAATCGCCTGGATACCCGATTTCTCCACCTCGCCAATCTGTTCGGGCGTACCGTGGTCTACTTCCTGCGTCCCAGAGGGCGTACAGTCCATGGCGATGGCGGAGCTCTGCCCCGCCGTGACCTGGAGTGCGGCAAGGTCGGACAGGTCCATGGCGTCGAGCATGCCCTGGAGTTCCTGGATGCCTGCCTGCATCTGACGGAGCATTCGCAGCATCCGATCGTGGATCAGGATATCGACCTGTTTCATACGGTGGCTCAGGTCAAGGTGCCGGACAGCGGTGACTTTCAGTTTTGCGTCCGCTGATGCCGACATCCTGTTCACGCCTGACCTCGATCATCTGAATTTCCGTGAATTGCCAGCCGGCACCCCGCTCGGTACCGTGAATGGTATCGGACGGGTTGCGCTCGAGGTGCGGGATGAGGTGGGGCATGACGTGGTCGACCGCTATTTCAGACTCGAGGATAGGCGGATCTGTCTACGCAGAGCGGTCATGCCGTCCATGCTCACCGTCGATGAAAACGTCATACGCCAGGACTGCCTCTGTTACCTCATGGAGCGATATGACAGTCATCTCCACGATGCAGACTGAATCTTATCGGTTTCAGAAAATAACGAGTGAAATGATGGACCCGGCCAATGCGCCGGGGTCTGGTTTATTTGAAGGAGTACCAGAGCATCCCCAGGTATTCATGCAGCGCATAGGCATTATTCATCAAGGCCTGACTGTTCGGCATGAACGTGAGCCAGGAATAACTCTGCGCGGGTCGTAGACGAAGCCGGTGGGGGCCGCAATAGGCTGAACGCCGTTGTGATCGAAGGCGTAGATGGCGCGCGGCATGTGAGCTGCATCCGTGACCAGGAAGATCTTTTGCAATCCCAGCTTTTTCATCAGTTGAGCGGTGTAACGGGCGTTTTCCCAGGTGTTTTGACTGCGCGGTCTCCTGGTTTTCGACCTGCACCCCATACTCATCCCGTAATATTTCGGCATAGATCCTGGCCTCTGTTTCATGTCCGGCATTGTCTGGCATGCCGCCGCTGGGAATCACCGGCAAGCCGGTCTTCTTGGCCAGCCAGGCGGCGTAGCGCATCCGCATCAGCATGGTTGATCCAGCGCTGTCCTTGCCGTACTCCGGGGCGTTCAGAGTATCGCCGTGAACCCAACAGTACGATGGCGTCGGCATTGTGGGTCTTGATTTCGATCTCACTCAGAGCGGGATAGGTTTCCAGGCTCGCCATCAATAGATTTTCGCGTAACCGGCATGCTGAACAGCCATAGTAGCAAGATACTAACGGTAGCGAGTTTTCGACCGATTCCCAGATGCCATAAAAATAGACCTAAAAGGCCGAGTAACAGCGGTCCGCCGGGGGGTAACAATAACGTGTCGATGAGTTGAGTGATTGTTGTATCCATGGATGGTTGCCCTTAAATAATGCAGAGTTATGCGTAATTGCACTCGCTCCCCGAGTGCCCGCCCGCTCTCTCCGCGATATATGAGAGTGAGGAGCTCAGAAAAAAGCTACGGTTGTTATAGTGCGCTGTTCAGTGGATTGGCCTGCAGATCGGCATGATAGGATGAGCGGACCATCGGCCCGCTGGCCACATTGGCGAAACCCATGGTTTCTCCCAGCTTGCGCCACTCCTCGAACTCATCGGGGGCAATATAGCGGGCCACCGGTAGATGGTCCCGGCTGGGTTGCAGGTACTGACCCAGGGTCAGCATCTCACAACCACGACGGCGCAGATCCCGCATTACCTGTTCGATCTCTGCTGGTTGTTCACCCAGTCCCAGCATGAGCCCAGATTTGGTTGGTATGCCGGGAAACATTGCCTTGAATTTCTGCAGCAGCTCCAGCGATCCCTGATAGTCGGCTCCGGGGCGGGCCTGTTTGTACAGGCGGGGCACGGTTTCCAGATTGTGGTTGAAGATATCCGGCGGTGTTTGTCCGAGGATCTCGAGGGCGGCTTGCAGGCGACCACGGAAGTCGGGTACCAGGATCTCCAGTCGGGTCTGTGGCATTCTTGCCCGGATCGAGCGAATGCAGCGGGTGAAATGCTCCGCCCCCCCATCGCGCAGATCATCTCGATCGACCGAGGTGATCACCACATATTGCAGTCGCATGGCCTCGATGGCTTCCGCCAGCAGATCGGGTTCGTTGGGATCCAGGGGCCGGGGTTTGCCATGCGCCACATCGCAGAAGGGGCAGCGGCGGGTGCAGATGTTCCCCATGATCATGAAGGTGGCGGTGCCATGCTGGAAACATTCGCCAAGATTAGGGCAGGCGGCCTCCTCACAGACCGAGCTGAGTCCCTTCTTGCGCAGGATGTGGCGGATATGGTTGACCTCCTTGCCCACGGGAGCCTTGGCGCGGATCCAGCTCGGTTTGCGTAACATCTCTTCCTGAGGTTCGATCTTGATCGGGATGCGGGAGAGTTTTGCCTTTCCCCGTTGATGGCTGTTCGGGGTGGATGCGTGAGGGTGGCAGATAAGCTTTGGTTTTGTTCATTGGGATGAAGCATGTAAGTCAAGAAACCCCTAGTAAGATTGCTGGCAGATGAGCCGAATGCTCATAAGTGTAACCTAAACCCACTGCCAGGTGATGGGAGAATACCCGGCCAAGGCTGGGTAAATCGATCTTGATGCCCAGGTTGGCAAGCTGGGTCACCAACAGGCCAGGGTAGCCGCAGGGATTGATGCGGCTGAAAGGCTGCCAGATCCATGTCCACATTCAGGCTCAAGCCATGCAAACTGCAACCACGCCGTACGCGCAGACCGACCGAAGCGATCTTCCGATCGGCCACGTAGACACCGGGGGCATTGAGCCTGGAGTGTTGCGGGGATGCCGTAGTCCGCCAGCAATGAGATAACCGATTGTTCCAGCTGGGTCACCAATGCCCTGATCCCCAGGTTGGCTCGACGCAGATCCAATAACAGGTAGGCGACCAGCTGCCCCGGACCATGATAGGTCACCTGGCCCCCGCGGTCGGTGTGAATCACCGGGATCTTCCCTGGATGCAGCAGGTGCTCCGGTTTGCCGGCCTGGCCTAGGGTAAAGACGGGGGGGTGCTGCAACAGCCAGAGCTGGTCAGGGCTGGCCGGGGTGCGTTGGTCCGTGTAATCGCGCATCGCCCGCCAGATGGGTTCATAAGGTTGCAGACCGAGCTGTTTGACGACGAGGCGTCCGCTCACTAAAGCGCCATCACGACCTTTTCATGGGCGGTCAGATCCATGTAGATGGCATCCAGTTGATGCTTGCTCTCCGCCCGCAGAGTAACAGTCACGGATACCCATTTGCCCCCCTTGCTGGGACGGCTGCGCACCGCGCCTTCGTGAATGTCGGGGGCATGCCGGCGCACCAGTTCATAGACCAGAACGTCGAAGTCGGGCTCTGCTTTGCCCATCGCCTTGATGGAGAAGTCGCAGGGAAACTCCATCAGGCTTTCGTTTGATTCATGCATTTCGCTACTCCAGCCACAGCAGGATGCTGTCCTTGAGCTGTTGCCAGAGGCCGCCTTCGTCGATCGACTCCAACGCCACCAGGGGTTCATTGGCGACCTCTTCGTCGTTCAGCTTTACAACGACATGTCCCACTACGGTACCCTGGGCTATCGGGGCCATAATCTTGGGATCGATCGACAATTGGGCGTCTAGATTCTTGTACTGATTACGGGGGATGGTGACATTCAGGCCATTCGGCACCACCAGACTCAGTTTTTCCTTCGCCCCTTTCCAGATGCGCGCTTCATTGACCGCCTGGCCGTCAGCATAGAGCTGGTGGGTTTCAAAGAACCGGAAACCGTAGTTGAGCAGCGCCTGACTGGCCTTGGCTCTCGCCTCTTCACCCTTGGTGCCCATCACGACGGTGATCAAGCGCATGTTTTCGCGCTTGGCGGACGCCACCAGACAGAAACCTGCGGCTTCGGTGTGACCGGTCTTGATGCCATCCACACTGTCATCCCGCCACAACAGCCTGTTCCGGTTGTGTTGTTTGATGTCGTTGAAGAAGAACTCCTTTTCCTTGTACCAGGCATAGAATTCGGGGTAATCGCGGATGGTGGCGGCCGAGACCTTGGCGATGTCCGCAGGGGTGGTGTAGTGGTTCTCATCGGGCAGGCCGGTGCTGTTGACGAAATGGGTGTTCTGCATACCCAGACGGTTGGCGTGATTGTTCATCATCTCGGCAAAGGTAGCCTCGCTGCCGGCGATATGCTCGGCCAGTGCGACGCAGGCGTCATTGCCGGATTGGATGATCATGCCCCTGAGCAGGTCCTCGACCCTAACCTTTTTGCCGACCTCGATGAACATGCGGGAACCGGCGGTCCGCCAGGCCTTTTCGCTTACCGTCACCTCGTCTTCGAGTCGGATATTGCCGTCTTTCAGCTCCTTGAAGACCACATACGCGGTCATTATCTTGGTCAGACTGGCGGGTTCCAGGCGTTGATCCGGATTCAGTGAGGCCAATACCCTTCCTGAGTAGTAGTCGCTCAGCAAGTAACCGGAGGCGTCCAGGGTGGGTGGCGCCGGCATCGGAACTTCCGCCTGCAAGTGGGGAGTAAAGAGCAGGGTGAACAGGAAAAAGATGGGGATTGCGGGGTAATTCTTACTTGTCATGGGGCCATCGGTCTGCTGATTGGATCGACTATTCTAGCGCATTGAGTGGGCGATAGGGCAATCTCATCCATACACAATCGTGCTCAACGGACTACGAGTCGTGCCTCTGGGATTCCCATTCCATTCAAGCGGTTTGTCAACTGGTCGCAAAGCTCGATGCTGGCGATGGGGCCCACCCGGACCCGGAAGACTGATGACTGGGCGTTGTTGTGTTCCTCGACCAGCACGCCTGTCTGCAATTCGGTCTCGAGCCGGCTTTTCAGGCGATGTGCATTGTCAACATTGCCAAAGGCGCCGACCTGTAAAAAAAGCTCAGGCAGTTCGGGCTTGGTCGGCGCCACCTCGCCAAGCGCTTTTGGTTCCGGCGAATGTTGTTCAAGGGTTTGCAGTGCGGGCAAGGATTTTGCCTCAGGTGGATGCGGATTGACCGTTTCAGCCACCTGAATCCTGGTCGGTTCATGAGTGCGGGGATCGATGGTTTTCACTTCCACCAGTCCGGTGCCCTCGCCGATGATGCCCAATTTCCAGGCCGCCGTGTATGACAGATCGATCAGTCGGTTGTCGTGAAATGGTCCCCGGTCGTTGATTTTGATGATGATGCTGCGGCCGTTGCTCAGATTGGTGACTCGGGCATAGCAGGGTAAGGGCAGGGTCTTGTGGGCGGCGGTCATGGCGAACATGTCATAGGGTTCGCCGCTGCTGGTGCGCAGGCCATGAAATTTTCTGCCATACCAGGAAGCGACGCCATTTTCCCGATAACCTCGGTAGTCCTTCAGGGTGGCGTATTCTCTGCCAAAGACCTCATATCGGTCAGGGTTCCCGTAACGGCTCATTGGCTCCACCTTTGGTATTGCGTCCGGGATGCTCGCCAGATACTGCGGTTGCGGTGAATCCAGGAGGCCGTCTTTGTCTTCGATTACCGGGGGAGTGCTGCAGCCTGCCAGGATCAGGCTGCAGGTGAAGAGAGAGGCCCTCAAAAATTTCTTGTTAGAGCAATTCATGAGTTTTGAGTCATTCGCAAGATGCTGCTTACATGTTGGCCTCTGCCGCCCGTTTCGCGGCCAGAATCTCCTGGCTGAGCTGATAAGCGGCCATGGCATACAGATTACTGTGATTGTAGCGGGTTATGACATAAAAGTTATGCAGACCCAGCCAATATTCATTGTGACCGCCGGCATCCAGTTCGATCAGGCTGGTCAATGCCTTGGGGTCCGGTTTGGTTGCGCCCTTGGGTTTAAGGCCGGTCGCCAGCAGATCGGCAACCTTGATACTGGGTTTCATGCCGGCTTCGACATACTTTTCCAGCTTGCTGCCGCCTTCGACTTCCAGGGTGATCGGTTCTCCCTGGCGCCAGCCGTGCCGCTTGAAATAGTTGGCGACGCTGGCAATCACGTCAGCTTTGTTGTGCCAAAGGTCACGCTGACCATCGCCGTCATAGTCCACCGCATAGCTTCGATAACTGCTCGAGATAAACTGGGGCATACCCATGGCCCCGGCGTATGAGCCCATAGCCCGTGCGGGATCCACTTGTTCTTCCCGCGTCAACAAGAGGAATTGCTCGAGCTCACTACGGAAGAACTTGGCCCGCTTTGGGTAGCCGAAGGCGAGGGTGGAGAGCGAGTCGAGGATCCGATAGCGCCCGGTGTGCGTGCCGTAGCGGGTTTCGACACCGATGATAGCGATAATGAGCTCCGGCGGCACCCCATATTCCGTTGCGATCCGCTGCAGCAATGTCTCGTTCTCTTGCCAAAATTTCACGCCGCCGGCAATCCGGTCCGGTTTCAGGAAGATCGGCCGGTACTGATACCAGGGTTTCGCCTCCGCCGGTCGGGTTATCGCCCGGATGATGTCGTCGCGAAATTCAGTCTGCTTGAGCAGCGCGGTCAACTCCCGTTGGTCGAAACCATGCTTGCTCGCCATCTCCCCGGCAAACTCCTGGAAGGCGGAGGTGGTGACCTTGTTGTGAGCACAGGCTACCGTCGAAAGGGCAAACAGGGTGAAGTAGAATGAGTGGAGTATTATTTTCATAGATTTCAGGTGGGCAGCAGTTTGCGATGGGTATGGATCGACATCAGGATACCGAACCCGGCGAGAATGGTCACTAATGAAGTTCCCCCATAACTGATCAGTGGTAAGGGGACCCCGACCACAGGCAACAGTCCGATGACCATGCCGGTATTGACAAACAGATAGACGAAAAAAACCAGGGTCAGGCTTCCGGCCAGCAGGCGACTGAAGGTGTCCTGGGCCTGGCTGGCGATATAGAGACCGCGCAGGATGACGAAAAGGTAAAGCGTCAGCAGCGCCAACACTCCCACCAGGCCGAACTCTTCCGAGATGACCGCGAAGATGAAGTCGGTATGCCGCTCCGGGAGAAACTCCAAATGGGATTGGGTGCCGTTGAGCCAGCCTTTGCCGACGACTCCGCCCGAGCCGATGGCGATGGTGGATTGAATGATGTGATAGCCTGTGCCGAGGGGATCGGTCTCCGGGTTGAGGAAGGTGAGAACCCGTTGCCGTTGATAATCGTGCATCAGAAACCAGACGGCAGGCCCCAGCGCGGCCAGCAAAGCGCCAAGCAAGGCGATCAGACGCCAACTGATTCCCGCGAGAAACAGGGCGAAGATGCCGGCGCTGGCCACCAGCATGGCAGTGCCCAGGTCGGGTTGTTTGGCGATCAGCAGTACCGGCAGGAGGGTAAAGACCCCCGCCACCAGCAGACGAATGTTACTGGGTGGCAGGCGTGTTTCCGCCAAATACCAGGCTATGGTCATGGGTAAGGCTAATTTCAGCAGCTCAGACGGTTGAAACTGAAACAATCCCAAATCCAGCCAGCGTTGCGCCCCTTTGCCGATCTCGCCAATCAGAATTACAGCTATCAGCATGCCGATCCCAGCACCAAACAACCAGGGCGACCAACGGCGCAGGTCATCGGGATGAACCTGTGCAAGCAGTCCCATGATTACGAAGGCAAGTCCCAGCCGAATCGCCTGGCGCTGCACCAGTTCCATATCTTGATCTCCGGCGCTGTAGAGAATCACCAGACCTAATCCGGCCAGCAGTAATAAGCCGGTCAACAGTGGCAGGTCGAGATGCAAGGAGGATAGCAGACCGGATGGGCGCGCGGGTTGGGACTCCTGTAACAGCAATTTGGTGCGAGGAATTTGATTCATGGCTGCACGCCTCTGGCGCAGCCCGCAGCCCGCCCGTGAGGGGCTCCAGAGCACCAATGGGAATATCCGGGCGAATGTTGCGCGGGGTATAGGGTTCGCGTATGCGTTGTCTCCGTCAATGACTTAATGGACAAAGGGTTTTTTGATATTGGGTAATGCCAATAATAGTCGCATAAGTACTCAGCCAGTCAACCATCGAATTCAACTCTGCCCAACAAGTACTGATCCAGCACCTTGCGGGCGATGGGAGCGGCCACTGAACCACCATGACCCCCGTTCTCTACGATCACGGCCACCGCAATGCGAGGGTCTTCCACGGGGGCAAAGGCGATGAACAGGGCATGATCTCGTTTATGCTTGGCCACAGCCGCTTCATCATATTCTTCCTCCTGTTTCACGGTAAAGACTTGGGCGGTGCCGGTTTTTCCCGCAATTCGGTATTTTTCCGTGCGGATGCGACGGGCCGTACCTCGTTGACCTTCCACTACATCGGTCATGGCAGAGATGACCTGTTCCCAGTGATTTGGGCTCACCTGATGCAGGTGTGAGATTACGGCCCGAGTCGGCAGCAGACTGCCATCGAACTGTTCGATAGCAGCGACCACCCGTGGGCGTATACGGGTGCCGCGGTTGGCCAGTGTGGCGGTGGCCTCCGCCAATTGCAGGGGCGTGGTCAGAAAATAGCCCTGGCCGATCCCAACGATCAGGGTCTCGCCCGGATACCAGGGCTCCCTGCGCTTTGCCTGTTTCCATTCCCGGCTGGGCATCAAGCCGGGCAATTCGCCGGTCAGATCGATACCACTCTTCTGGCCGAAGCCAAAGGCCGCTGAGGGATTTGTGGAGACGGTCGATGCCCAGGGTGCGGGCCAGTTGATAATAGTAGACATCACAGGACTCGACGATGGCTCGCCGCATGTCCACCCTACCATGTCCCCACTTTTTCCAGTCCCGGTATTTGTGGTCCTTGCCGGGCAACTGGTAGTAACCAGGGCAGTAGGTGTCCTGATGAAAGTCCACCACCCCCTCTTCCAGGCCAGCCAATGCGATAAAGGGTTTGATCGTGGAGCCGGGGGGGTATTGTCCCCGGGTAACCCGATTGAACAAGGGTTTGTCCTTGGATTCGCTGAGTTCCTCATAGGCCTTGCTGCTGATCCCCTCTACGAACAGGTTGGGATTAAAGCCGGGTTTGCTCGCCAAGGCCAGCACCCCCCCCGTCTTTATTTCGATTGCAACGACCGCACCATTGTAGTCGGCGAGTGCATTCAGGGCCGTCTCTTGCAACGGCAAGTCGAGGAACAGATGTAGGTTATGCCCGGGTGTGGGGGGGGTACTCTCAAGAACCCGCAGTACCCGACCTGTGGCGTTGACCTCGACCTGTTGCAGGCCAACTTTTCCATGCAGGAGATCTTCATAGGCCTTCTCCACTTCCACCTTGCCTATGTAGTTGGTGCCGCTGTAGTTGGAGGTGTCGATCTTCTTCAATTCCTGTTCGTTGATGCGCGCCACGTAACCCAGCAAATGGGCGGTCTTGTTCTTCTCTGGGTATTCGCGCAGCAGTTTGGCCTTTACGTCCACCCCAGGAAACCGGTATCGATTGACGGCCAGCCTGGCAACCTCATCCACGGTCAGGCGCACCCGCAACGGGAATACTATCGAAGCGGCGACTCTGTTTACGCAAATGGTGGAATAACTTGATGTCTTCCTCACTGACCGGGATGATTTCGCTGATTGCTTGAATCGTTGCAGTCAGATCCTCGACCTTTTCGGGTACGATCTCGAGACTGTAAGCGGGTAGATTCTGTGCCAGGATCTCTCCGTTTCGCGCGAAAACCAGGCCGCGAGTGGGTGGTAACGGTTCAATCTTGACCCGGTTATCCTGGGACAGGGTCTTATAATGGTCGTGGTTCATGATCTGGAGATAGACCAGGCGCCCTGTCACCACCAGCAACAGGACGATGACGATCGTACCGGCAGCGATGCAGCGACTGATGAACAGTTGGCTCTCGCGCAGATAATCTTTGATCGAAATCTGATTCAAGTCGACCATGATCGTTCAGTTGACCCTGAAACGTCGTCGGACATCGCGCAGGATAATGTAGATCCAGGGCCAGAGCAGGGTGCTTAACAGCGGAGCGAACCAGTACCAAAGCGAAGGGGTGGCGTAGCCAGCAACTGCAGTCGACCAGAGAGTGAGCAGACGTTCCACCAGCAAAAGTACAAAGATAGTGAACATCTGTTGGCGTAGCGGCAGTACACGTACCCGCCGATAGAGCTTTAGAGTCAGAAAGGCAACGACCGCCATCCCGAGTGCATGCTGGCCGAGCAGGGTGCCGGTGAGAACATCAAGCAGCAGACCGGAAATCCAGCCCACACCCACGCCAATACGTTCCGGAAGCGCCATACACCAATAGATCAGGATCAACACCACCCATTGCGGCCGGAACATCAAGGCCCATTCCGGTAGTGGCATGATGGTCAGGACGAAGCCGAGCAACAAGGTAAGATAGATGATGTACCGGCGTCCAGGAGGGCTGTCGATCATTTAGCCTCCCGCTGTCCTTCAGTCGGAGTCGGCCCGGAGGGCGGCGTCTGTTGCAGGACGGTTTCAGGATTCAGGGTCCAAACCAACAGCACCTCGCGAATGCGATCGAGATGGGCTATGGTGCGGGCAATCACCGTGGCGAAGGGTTGTCCTGGTTCTGCACGGACTTCGATGACTTCCGCCACCGGGTAACCGGGTGGAAAACGACCACCGAGGCCGGAGGTGCTCAAGTGATCACCGGGTCTGATATCTGCGTTGTTCGGCAGATGAGGCAGTTCCAGTTGGTTGATCAGTCCGGTGCCCAGGGCGATGGTGCGCAGACCATTACGATTGACCTGAACCGGCAGGGCATGACTGGCATCGGAGATCAGTATGACGTTGGCGGTAAAGGGGTTGACCTGGGTCACTTGCCCCACCACCGCATTGGCATCCAGCACCGGTTGACCTGTGAACAGCCCGGAACTCTTCCCGCGGTTGATCAACACCTGCTGGCGGAAAGGGTCCTGTTCGACGGTGATGAGTTCCGCCACCTGGACTTGATCACCCACCTTAAATGAGGAATCAAGCAGGGCGCGCAGACGCAGATTCTCCGCTTCCAGCGCTTCGAATTTTTGCAGTCGGGCGCGCAACTCGAGGTTTTCATCATGCAAGCGATCACGCTGCGCAAGGATATCACTGCGACTGCTGAGGGCTTCGCTTGCCTCCCCGCCAAGGATGAGGGGCAGACTCGCCAGGTATTGGATCGGATAGAGCGCGACGGAGAGGGCAGAGCGCAGGGATTCCAGATGGTTTTGCCTGTGGTCCAGAACCATCAGCAGGATGGAGAGAAGCACTGTGACGACCAGTCTAGAGGTGATCGATGGTCCCTGTGTGAAGAGCAGTTTAATAGTGCTGGACTCCGCTTAATCTCCCGGATGAACATACGCGGCAGCCATGCAACCCGGCTGCCGCGTTATTACCGACCTATTCGACGGTGAATACTTCTCCACCTCGTTCGTCGATCATTTCCAGGGCACGCCCGCCGCCGCGCGCCACGCAGGTCAATGGGTCTTCCGCTACAATCACGGGCAGGCCGGTCTCCTCCTGAATCAGGCGGTCGATGTCCCGCAGCAGCGCGCCACCGCCCGTCAGCACGATGCCGCGTTCTGCGACGTCTGCCCCCAATTCCGGTGGGGTCTGCTCCAGGGCGGTCTTGACTGCGCCGACGATGCCGGACAGGGGTTCCTGCAGTGCTTCCAGGATCTCGTTGCTGTTGAGAGTGAAACTCCGGGGAATGCCTTCCGCCAGATTACGTCCCTTTACCTCGATCTCCCGCACTTCGTTGCCCGGATAAGCAGAACCGATTTCGTGTTTGATCCGTTCCGCCGTTGCCTCGCCGATCAGGGTGCCGTAGTTGCGGCGCACATAGTTGATGATGGCGTCATCGAAGCGATCACCGCCTGTGCGTACCGAATTGGCGTACACGATGCCGTTCAGGGAGATGATCGCAACTTCCGAGGTGCCGCCGCCGATATCCAGCACCATGGAACCTCTAGCTTCGTCCACCGGCAGTCCCGCACCCATGGCGGCGGCCATGGGTTCCTCAATCAAGTAGACCTCGCGGGCCCCTGCGCCACCTGCGGATTCCTTGATAGCGCGGCGTTCCACCTGGGTAGAACCGCAGGGCACGCAGACCAGAACCCGCGGGCTGGGCCGGATGATGCGACTTTCATGGACCTTGTGGATGAAGTACTGGAGCATCTTTTCGGTGACCGTGAAGTCGGCTATCACGCCCTCTTTCATGGGGCGAATGGCCGTGATATTGGCGGGAGTGCGCCCCAACATCTTTTTCGCCTCTTCGCCGACGGCTACGACCGATTTAGCGCCTCCCGGACCACGATCCTGGCGGATCGCGACAACTGAGGGTTCATTCAGCACGATGCCTTGGCCTCGTGCGTAGATCAATGTATTGGCAGTGCCCAGATCGATCGAGAGATCGTTTGAAAACATACCGCGTATGCGTCGAAACAACATAGAATTCTTCGCTTGTTCAATAGGTAAGGGTTGTTCGATGTTGGTGGGTGAAATTATCCTGAGGCTAAGTCCATGTCCCAACGACCGGATGAAACCGAAAAAAGGCGTAATCTAACAACGGCGTGAGTGTTCGGCAAGAAGACAGTACACAAAAAATTGGATTTTAGGTCTACAAATGTCAAAAAAGGTCTATACTGCATCAAAGCCCTACTAATTTAGTGGGGCATAGAAATCTTTTATCCCTTGCACCTCCAGGAGGTCTCAATGTCAATGCCTAAGCCGAATGAAGTGGAAAGACTCAGCCAGGATATCTGCATGCGCGAGATCCCCCAATCCGAATTGGGGGTTTCCGAAGCAGATGATTACATACTGCATTACTGCGGTACTGAATATTACGCCAACCAGGCCAAGAAAGCGCGCGACGCAGAGGGTTCATCTGATTGAAGCGCCTGTGTGTCACCTGGCGACAGGATTTTATAAGAAGGCTGGTCTTACCAGCCTTCCCGCCCTTTACTGTGTTGGTCTCGATCAATCGTCTTCGACATCAATTGAGGTGGCCAGCAAGATCCCGCTGTCGGCATCATAGACCCCCGTTATTTCAATCCTATCACCTTCGATGGGGGTAAACCCGCTCAGAGCGGGGTCTGAGATATCGACGGTAACACCCACCAGGGTAATCGTCAGCGGGTTGGCGTCCACCGTTGCTTGAATAAATCCTTCGATTTCGGCATAGCTCGGGTCTTGCGAGGGATTGCTTTCCCATTCGAGCTTGGTTGCTTCCAGCACGCCATCCGCAGCCATATAGAGGTCCACTGAGACATAGTCAGTTCCGGCCGTCAGGTTGCTGAGATTGAAGGCCTGCTCGTCAGACAGGTCGTTTTCGAAGATGGTGGAACTGGTGACCCGTATGGTCTGGCCTAAAAGAGTGATGCTGTTTGCGATCGGATCGAGCGCTTGCAAGACGGCCTCCAACTCCTCTTTTTCCCCTGCGGAAGGCTTCAATTCGATCTTGCTGGCGACCAGCGTGATTCCGTCCATCACACCTGAGACCTCCAGGGGCTGGCCGATCGTAAGATTCGCGGCGGCACTGACAGTCAAGAATTCCGTCGCTCCATCCACCAGCACTTGCTGGCCATTCACGGTGAACAATGTGGTGGAGAGAATGTCGGTGACGATGCCTTCCAGTTCCGCCTCCTCACCGTTTTCGGCAATCACAAGATCGCCGTCGCCTTCGATTTGGATGTCTTGTTCGGCGACCAGGTTATCATTCTGCAAAGTGCCCTTGGCTTCCACGTAGATCCCGTCAGTGACATCGCTCGGGAGTACGACCCGGGTATAATCGATACCGAGGGTGCCCAGCATAAAGCTCTTGGCAGTGGTGTCGAGGGCGGAAACAAGACCTTTCACATCCAGGGTTTCACCACCATAGCCCAATGCCTTGGCTTCGATACGGGTTGCCAGGATGTTGCCGCCGCCATCGGTAAAACCGCTGACTTCGATTATGGCGCCCAGGGGCAGTGCGGAAAGGGCTATTGCCAGACCGCCGTCGTCGTACACCGTGTCTGCGTCCACGCTGATGGTCTGGCCCATAGCGACCAGGGTGCCGGTTCCGTTGCTGGCGATCGTGTTGCTGCTTATGGTGCCTTCCAGAAGGCTGGTATACTCGACGATGTCGGCCAAGCCGGTCACTCCGTCATCCGTTCCGATGATTCTTACCACCATGCCGACCTGGATGCCGGAAGCATCACCTGGGGTGGCGGCAGTCTCTTCTTCATAGACAAAGTCGGAATTACTGACATCGAACTTCACCCCATTGACATACAGAGAGCCAAAGCCGCTGACCCGGCCCATGACGATCCCGGTGCCCCCGATGCCGCCTTCAGCGATCAATGAGCCGCCTCCGCCGCAGCTGGTCAGCAGGGCGACGATCAGTCCGAGGATAAAAGTGGTCATGAACTTCATCGTTGTGGCCTTATTCGTAATCCTGCTCGAAGTAGTAAATTCCCACGCCAGCCTGCTTGCGGCCGGTACCTTTCACGTCCGGGTTGATGTCTCTGTCCTGTTTGGCAAGAAACCGGTCCAGTTCTATGAGCAGGGCTTGAGCTTTTTCCGCACTCAATTTTCGAAACTGGGGAAGCGCCTCGTTGGGTAAATTGTTGTAGGCAACCTTGCGCTGGAATCTGGGAGTTTGTGATTTCTGTTGCAGATTGTAATCGATAGTGTGCAACAGAAACTGTACATCGGTTCCCAAAATATGCAGTTTGTCCTTTTCACCTGTTCTCGGTACGAAGCCGTCGGTCAGCAATTGAATGCGGTTTTTTTCATCCATAGCAACCGTACCCACCCGCAGTAGTTCATCCAATATGGCGCGGGGCGGGATATCTCCGCTGTGTTTTTTTACCAGCTCACTGAAGCTGTGTTTGCCGGACTCGAAAAGGAGATCGGCCGGATGCCCCTTTTTGTCATGGAAGTTTTTATCCCGCAGCCAGCCGGAGATGACCCGCGCGGCCCGATTATACTGATGCGCGATGGCGGAATCATCCGGTGTGGTGATCTTCTGCAGGCGGCTTACTTCCTTGCGGGTCAGGCCGGTGATCACTGAAACCCGGGAAATGGATTGTTTACGGCCGGGAATGCAGAATTCCCTGGCGGCCACATCCATGAATACCCACTTGCTCAGGTCGGCGAAATCGCCGTAGGTCAGCCCGTTACGCAGTAATAGCCTGATCAGGGGGCGCAACAGCTTGAGGATTGCGGCAGAGAGTGTTTTCCGTATTTCGTCGTTCATGCTCGCTTCCTTGGGTCGTTAGAATTTATTGTGTAACCGGTGTCTGTATCCGACTATTTGGGGAGCGTCGATAGACGCTTTATCATCAAAAGCCGTGCCCCTTGATGTCGTTTTATGAGTTTTCAATCGTTCATTTTGGCGGCCACTCACACACAAAGAAATCCTACGGCTTCTCTGCCGTCTGTTGCTGTCAGGCATCAGAAAAAGCCGATCTCCCTTGCAAGGAGGGTGTCGCGAAAGGCGACACCCGATGCGGTCCATGGATGAACCGCCATTTTCGACGGCTGCAAGCCGTTGAGAACGAAGGAAACGAGAAATCGCAATTTTCGTTACCGTGTTGTAAAAGCCCCATGTGAGGGCTTTTACAACGCTCTCGCAAGCGGGTTGTGAAACTCACAGGATTTCCCTTTATAATCCTTGATTGTCATCTTGTTTTTCATGGAAAAGCCATGAAACGAGAGTTACATTATGTTCCTCCCACTTTATCTTCACGATATGGGTAATTACCCAAATACCAACATGTTCGATTGAGGTTTTCGCATGAAAATTCTACTCCTCAGTATAGTTGGGAATCCACTCCCAAATTATAATCTTTATTGATCCCTTGTTCCCATCAATTTATAGGTCTTCTGGTGTTGTAGAAGAGTGCTTTCTGCGGTTCAGCCGGATCAGGCCTGCAGACAGAGGGAATCCGTCGTTTTATCGTGTATAGGATGCGTCAAGTATGGTAAGTTCGGCTGATTTAGCAGCACAGGAATCAACGGATGTCATTAGATCGTTCCGATATCGAGAAGATCGCCCATCTGGCCCGCCTCGCCTTATCTGAAGACAAGCTTGCATCCTATGCAACCGACCTGACCAATATCCTTACTCTGGTCGAACAGTTGGAGGCCGTTGATACCGATGTTGCGCCCATGGCGCATCCATTGCTTATGGCGCAACGTCTGCGGGACGATGTGGTGACTGAGGAAAATCATGTCGAAGATTACCAGACGGTTGCACCCCTGGTTGAGGCGGGGCTCTATCTGGTGCCCAAGGTTATCGAATGAGCGCCATTACCTAAAGATTCTGCTTATGCATAACAAAACGATTACAGAGCTGGGCGCCGGTCTGCGCGCGGGTGAGTTTTCCAGCGTGGAGTTGACCCGCCATTTTCTCGAGCGCATCCAGGTCCTGGACCCGGAACTGAACAGCTATGTCACGGTTACGGCGGAAGGCGCATTGGCGGCGGCGCAAGCCGCGGATCTGCGGATCCAGTCGGGTGATGCCGGGCCTCTGACCGGTATCCCCATGGTGCAGAAGGATATCTTCTGTACAAAAGGGGTGAAGACCAGCTGCGGCTCCCGCATGCTGGACAACTTCGTCTCTCCCTATGACGCGACCGTGGTGGAGCGGCTCAACGGAGCGGGCATGGTGATGCTCGGCAAGGCCAATATGGATGAGTTCGCCATGGGCTCCTCCAACGAGACCAGCTACTATGGCCCGGTGCGCAATCCCTGGGATAAGAGCCGGGTGCCGGGGGGCTCCTCCGGTGGTTCGGCGGCAGCGGTAGCCGGGCGCCTCGCGGTCGCGGCCACCGGCACGGACACCGGAGGCTCTATCCGCCAGCCGGCGGCGATGTGCGGCATCACCGGGCTGAAACCCACCTATGGCCGGGTCTCCCGCTTCGGCATGATCGCCTTTGCCTCCAGTCTGGATCAGGCCGGCCCCATGGCCCGCAACGCCGAGGATGCGGCGCTGATGCTGCAGGCCATGGCGGGCTTCGATGCCAAGGATTCCACCAGCGCGGACGCGCCGGTGCCGGATTATGCAGCCTCCTTGAACGATTCCCTGGCGGGTTTGAAGATCGGCCTGCCGAAGGAATATTTCGGTGCAGGTCTGGATGCCGGTGTGGCTGCCGTCATCCAGAACGCCATCGCAGAATACCAGAAGCTTGGCGCCGAGCCGGTGGAGATCAGCCTGCCCAACAGTGGCCTGGCGGTCCCCACGTACTATGTCGTGGCGCCGGCTGAATGCTCCTCCAATCTGTCCCGCTTCGATGGGGTGCGTTTCGGTTATCGCTGCGCGGAACCCGGGGATCTGGAGGATATGTACAAACGCTCCCGGGGCGAGGGCTTCGGGGACGAGGTGAAACGTCGCATCATGATCGGCACCTACGCCCTTTCCGCCGGCTACTACGACGCCTACTATCTGAAGGCGCAAAAGACCCGCCAGTTGATCTCGGATGACTTCATCCAGGCCTTCAAGCAGGTGGATGTGATCATGGGTCCCACCGCGCCGGGCACCGCCTTCGCTCTGGGCGAGAAGATGGACGATCCGGTCACCATGTATCTCAACGACATCTATACCATCGCGACCAATCTGGCGGGGCTGCCGGGGCTCTCGCTGCCGGTTGCGCCGGTCAATGGCATGCCGGTCGGCCTGCAGATTATCGGTAACTACTTCGCCGAGGCCAAGTTGTTGAATGCAGCACACCAATTTCAGAAGCTGACCGACTGGCACCGTGCCGTGCCGGCGGGCTTTTAACAGAACAGGGTATCCACCATGCAATGGGAAGTTGTCATCGGGTTGGAAATTCACACCCAACTGACCACTAAATCGAAGATCTTTTCCGCCGCCGCCACCGCCTATGGGGCCGCGCCCAACACCCAGGCCTGCCTGGTGGATCTGGGCTTTCCGGGTGTACTGCCGGTACTCAACCGGGAGGCGGTGAACATGGCCTTGAAGTTCGGTCTGGCGATCAACGCCCAGATCGCGCATCGTTCGGTGTTCGCGCGCAAGAACTACTTCTATCCCGACCTGCCCAAGGGCTACCAGATCAGTCAGTTCGAACTGCCGATCGTCGGTAAGGGTTCCCTGAGCATCAATCTGGAGAACGGCGCCCGGAAGGTCATCGGCATCACCCGCGCCCATCTGGAAGAGGACGCCGGCAAGTCCCTGCACGAGGACTTTCACGGCATGACCGGCATCGATCTCAACCGGGCCGGCACCCCCTTGCTGGAGATCGTCTCCGAACCGGACATGCGCTCCATTAAGGAGGCGGTGGCTTACGCCCGTAAGATTCACCAATTGGTGGTCTATCTGGGTATCTGCGACGGCAATATGCAGGAAGGTTCGTTTCGGGTCGACGCCAATCTCTCGATCCGGCCGTTCGGCCAGGAGGCCTTCGGCACCCGCACCGAGCTGAAGAACCTCAACTCCTTCCGCTTTCTCGAGCGGGCCCTCAATTATGAGCTGGCGCGCCAGATCGATGTGCTGGAAAGCGGCGGCGAGGTGGTGCAGGAGACCCGCCTCTACGACGCGGACCGGGACGAGACCCGCTCCATGCGCAGCAAGGAGGAGGCCAACGACTACCGCTACTTCCCTGATCCGGACCTGCTGCCGGTGGAGCTCGACGCGGCCCTGCTGGAGACCATCCGGGCCGACATGCCGGAGCTGCCGGATCAGAAGCTGATCCGTTTTCAGCAGGATTACGGCCTGTCCAGCCAGGATGCCCTGCAACTCACCGCGAGCCGTCCGCTGGCCGACTATTTCGAGGCGGTGGTGGCCACCGGGGCCGATGCCAAGACCGCGGCCAACTGGGTCACGGGGGAACTGGGTGGGGCGCTGAACAAGGCGGGTATGGAACTCGGGCAGTCGCCGGTGAGCCCACAGCAGTTCGGCGGCCTGCTGGCGCGCATCGCCGACAACACCATCTCCGGCAAGCTCGCCAAGCAGGTCTTCGAGGCCATGTGGAACGGCGAAGGGGACGCGGACAGCGTGATCGCGGCCAAGGGGCTCAAGCAGATCACCGACTCGGCCGCAATCGAAGGCATCATCGACGGCATCGTCGCCACCAACCCGAAACAGGTCGAGCAGTTCCGGGCCGGCAAGGAGAAGCTGCTGGGTTTCTTCGTCGGCCAGGTGATGAAGGCGACCCAGGGCAAGGCCAATCCGGATCAGGTGAACCAGATCCTGCGGGATAAGCTAAAATCCTGAAATCCGCATCTTATTCCTGAGGAGAAAATCATGCGCAAGGTACCTGCCATTGGGGTCAAGGCCAGCCTGATGTTGGCCCTGCTGTTATCCGTGGGCCATTGCTGGGCCAGCATCTGGCAGGATCGGGCGCTCTCCGCCAAGGGGCTCGGCGTGCCCTTCCCGGCCCGGGCGCTGGTGGCCGATCAGGCCGCACTGAAACAGGCGCTCGCTGCAGCACCCCTGGAAGAGACTACCAGTCAGGGCGCGGAACTGGAGCTGCCGATGCCGGACGGCACCCTGCAGCGGTTCGAGGTGGAGAACTCCCCGATCATGGCCCCGGAACTGGCGGCCCGTTATCCCGATATCCAGACCTATCGGGTCAAGGGTATCGACGACCCGGCCGCCGGCGGCCGGCTGGACCTGACCCCCGCCGGTTTCCATGCCATGCTCACCACCCCCCAGGGCACGGTCTTCATCGATTCGGACGGCAACGGCACCTACCTCAGTTATTACACGCGGGATTACCAGCTCGCCGCCAAGGGGCTGGCGGATGGACCCGCGGCCGCGACCTGCCTGCTCGACGAAGGCCAGCAAACCGCGCAGCGCCCCATGCTCGACTACGCCCTGCGCACCAGCGGCAGCCGCCGGGTCTATCGGCTGGCGGTGGCGGCCACCGGTGAGTACACCGCCTTCCATGGCGGCACGGTGGATCTGGCATTGGCCGCTGTCGTGACTGCGATCAACCGGGTCAATCAGATTTATGGGCGGGATCTGGCCATCCAGTTCGTCCTGGTTGCGAACAATGACAAGATCATCTACACCGACGCCGCGACCGATCCCTATACCAACGATAACGGCACCCTGATGCTGACCGAAAACCAAGATAACCTGGATCGGGTTATCGGTTCGGCCAACTACGATGTCGGCCATGTCTTCTCCACCGGCGGCGGCGGTATCGCTGGGGTTGGTGTGGGTTGTCGTGCCGGGGTCAAGGCACAAGGCGTAACCGGCCGCCCAGAGGAACTAGGGGGGCCGGTGGAGGATATCTTCTATATCGACCTGGTGGCCCATGAATTGGGGCATCAGCTGGCTGCGGTGCACAGCTTCAACGGCACCACGAATATTTGCGCGAGTGGACGGATAGCGGAGAGTGCGGTAGAACCGGGCAGCGGCTCCACCATTATGGCCTATGCTGGTCTTTGCATGGATGATAGTGGCGGAGACGAAAACCTTCAGACCAGCAGTGACGCGGTGTTCCATGCCAAGAGCATGCAGGAGATCGTGGCTTATACATCCACAGGTGATGGCGCCAGCTGTGGTACCTTCGTAGAGACCACCAATACGGCGCCAAGCGTCTCCGCGGGCAGCGATTACACCATTCCTGTCGGCACACCCTTTGTGTTGCGCGGCAACGCATCCGATGCCGATGGCGACGCGCTCTCCTATCAGTGGGATGAAATGGATCCGGGCGGGGATCTGTACGAAACGGATGCCGCCAGCTTCGGTACGGACATCAGGGGCAACCCCTTGTTCCGTTCATTCATGCCCATCACGACCCCGGTGAGGGTCTTACCCCGCCTGAGTAACCTGTTGGCGGGGGTCGATGACAAGGCAGAGGTGTTGCCGATCTTTTCAAGAAACATGAATTTCCGTCTCACCGCGCGGGACGGCAAATCCGGTGTTGGTGAGGATGACATGCAGATCGAGGTGTTCGATACGGGTCAAGCGTTTAGTGTAATCGATTCGATCAATACCAGTTTGAACAGCGGTCAACAAATAACCCTAGCATGGAATGTCGCTGGTACCGATACACCACCTATCAGCTGTACCATCGTCGACATACACCTGCTGACCTTCAATTTCGATAAGAGCAGTTATTGTGAGTATCCAATAACGCAAACAGTCAATGATGCTAGTGAGTCGATCACCATCCCGAGTGGCCTGGGAACGACCCGTGGCAGGCTGCGCGTCAAGTGCAGCACCAACCTCTTCTTCGACATCAACGACAACGATCTGACGATCAACGATCCGGTGCCCGCAGATGCGAGTTGCATCAGCACCGATGGCACGCTGTTGCTGCAGGGTACGGTGTTCAATGATGCGGGTGAAGCGCTCGGCACCACCCCGCCCCCGGATGACGGCGGTGGCGGCGGTGGCCTCTCCTGGCTGACCTTGCTGCTGGGTTCAGTCTGGCTGGCGGGCCGGGCACTGCTTGGACGCGCCGGCCGGTTGCCTTAGTCGGGGCGACCCTGACAGGCATCCAGCATCAGCCGGTTATACTCGGCCGCATAGTCCCGGGCCTGCTGCAACAGCTTCAGATGCACCTCGCCCTGCACCATATCGGTCGAGCCCAGCAGGATGCGGGTACCGCAGCTCGCTTTGGCCTTTTCAATCGATTCGGCAGCGATGCCGGGGAGCGTGGGGGCGCGGCTGGCGAACACATACAGCCGCGTATCCCCCTGTTGTCTGGCCTGCGCCGCATCCCGGCTAGCGTCCGCATCCCGCAGCCAACTCAAGGCGGTGACCGCCTGCCGCTCCTGGGGCGTGAGGCTCGCTGGATCGATCCGATCCGTCTCCTGGCAGCCGCTCAGGGTCATGCCAACGAACAGCAGGGGAAGAATTCGCTTCACTCGGCTACCTCTCTGGTGATTTTGTCCACGGCCAGTTGCAGGGACCATAGTAATGCGCCGGCCAAGGCGCCGTAAAGGTGGGCCTCCACGATGATGCGCCCGCTGGCCAGGCTCGCGCTGCCGGGTAGCGGACCGCTGAATTGTTCCCAGGCCAGTTTCAGCGCCACCAGGCCCAGCATGATTGCGTGGGTGGCAGGCTGTGCATTCCATTGTCTCAACAAGGCCCATACCAATAACCCGTGCAACACCCCGGAAAGTCCTCTATACCAGGCGATGGCGGGACTGTACAGGTAGAGGCCCAACGAGGTCCCCAGGCCGAGCAGGAGCAGAACCAGGGCGGTGCTCAAGGCCGACTCGCAGCGCAGCAGCAAGGCCCAGATCAGCCACAGGCCCAGCAGGTTCATCAGCAGATGGCCCCAGCCCAGATGGGTCAGATGACCGCTGATGAGCCGCCACCACTGGTTCTGGCCTATCGCCGGATGCTGAAATTCCAGCCCGTTCTGCCAATCAGGCGGCAGCGCTATGGTCAGCAGTGCGAGCACCGAGACAAGTAACAGGGTGAAGCCGGACGAGGCCGTCAGGCGGCTCATTGAATACCGCATATCGGACAGTTCGGGTCGGCCTTGAGCTTGAGGCTGCGCCATTCCATACGCATGGCGTCGAGCAGCAACAGCCGGCCGTTCAGGCTGGCGCCGAAACCGGCCAGCAGTTTGATCGCCTCGGTGGCCTGGATGCTGCCGATGATGCCGACCAGGGGCGCCAGCACCCCGTTGGCGGTGCAGGTCTGGTCTTCCTCGCCTTGTTCCGGATAGAGACATTGATAACAGGGCCCGCCGGGCTGGCCGAGGAACACGCTGACCTGGCCTTCCAGGCGGATTGCCGCGCCGGACACCAGCGGGGTACGGGTGGCGTAACAGGCGGCGTTAATGGCGAACCGGGTGGCGAAGTTGTCGCTGGCGTCGACCACCAGATCGGCCTGGGTGATCCGTTCCTGTAGCTGAGTCTCGTCCAGTTGGCGTGGCAGGGTTTCGACCTCGACCTCTGGATTGAGGGCCAGCAGGGTCTGACGGGCCGATTCCACCTTCAGGTTGCCGATTCGCTCGCTGGTATGGATGATCTGACGCTGCAGGTTGCTCAGATCCACCCGGTCGAAATCCACCAGCACCAGCCTGCCGACGCCGGCGGCCGCCAGATACATCGCGACCGGCGCGCCCAGCCCGCCGAGTCCGATGATCAATACCTGGGCATGCAGTAGCCGCTCCTGACCTTCCACGTCCATCGCGGGCAGCATGATCTGGCGGCTGTAGCGCAGCAATTGGTCGTCGTTCATGGGATGATCCTGAGTAGGTCTGGGCTGGACCTTAACGGATCAGAGGTATTTGCGCCAGTGTTCCGGGCGGGGATCGCGGCAACCGTGCTCCAGCCGCTGATAGCGGTCGGCGAAGATCTTGCGGGTGCATTTCATGTTGCCTTCCGAGCAACCCTGATTAGCCCGTTGGTTTTCTTCGGTGTAGTAGTGGAGGGCCCGTTTCAGACGGTAGAACAGACGGTTGTCGATGTGCAGCCCCATCTCCTTCAGGCCGTCTTCGATCTGTTCCAGCGAGACCTCCAGCAGATGATAACTGATTTGCAGGTGCAGCCGATTGGCGGGGACGACGCGTATGACGCCCTCGACATCGGCCAACAGCAGGGCAGCGGTCGATGCCTGATTGGGGTCCGGGTGGAGTTCAGCGAAGAAGATGTCCCGGTGTTTGATAAATTCAATGCCTTCTGCGTTCATATGGCATTATCCTAGCCATTGTAAGGAAATAATCAAGCCATAATCCACGTCGGTTTGATAATTCGCATTGACTTATAAATGATCGCCTGATAACTTGAATTCGACAATTTTTCTTCTAAAACGCTCACTGCCATTGACCTTCGCTGATGCGCTCATGTCCCGCCAGGTCCCGATGACTCCTGACCTGTATAAAATTCTGCTGCTTTAATAGCTCGCGAATGGCACCTGCCTGATCGAAGCCGTGCTCCAGCAGCAACCAGGCGCCGGATTTCAGGTGCGCGCCTGCGTTAGCGCTGAGGCTCCGGAGGTCGTTCAGGCCATCAGGCCCTGACGCCAAGGCGGTGCGGGGTTCGCAGGCTAGGTCGCCCTGCACCAGATGGTTGTCGTGTTCGGCAATATAGGGTGGATTGCTCAGGATCAGATCATAGCGGGTGTCCCCGGGGAGAGCGTCGAACCAACTGCCCAGATAGAACCGGACATTGGTGATGCCAAGGCGCTCGGCATTGGCCCGGGCGATCGCGAGTGCCTCTCTCGATATATCAGTGGCATCTATCTGACATGCTGGGCATTCGCTGGCGATCGCCAGGGCGATGGCGCCGCAGCCGGTGCCCAGGTCCGCCACCTGCGCCGAGGCTAAGCCTTGCAGTTGCGTCAGGCCCTGTTCAACCAGTAGTTCCGTTTCCGGACGCGGAATCAGGGTAGCCGGGGTAATCTGCAGTCCCAGCGACCAGAATTCCCGGTACCCGGTGATATGGGCGATGGGATCACCTTGCAGCCGGCGCTGGATTAGGGCCTGATAGGCCCGCGCCTGGATTTCGCTGAGGCCTAGCTTTGGCCAGGCGTACAGAAAACTGCGGGACTTGCCGAGCAGGTGACAGAGCAGGATGGCGGCCTCCAGTTCCGGGGTGCTGTGTGGGAGTGTCTGGAGGGAAGCGGCGGCCTGTTGCAGGGCCTGCTGGATGGTGGTCACGGCCTGTCGCCAACGCATGGCAGGAGCGCCCCATGGGCGCGATAGGCCCATCTAGACGCGGCGCTAAGGTTCGCGGGCATGGCCCGCTCCTAGATAAACAGATCCCTTCCCATGGGTCATAATCAACCGACTGGTCACTGTGGCTTCAATGTTTGCGGGCATGGCCCGCTCCTACACGAATATGTTTGATCATGTCTCGCTCATGGCAGCCAGCAGTTCGGCCTGGTATTCCCGCTGCAGGGGATCGATCACCTCGTCCAGGCCGCCCTGCATGACCTCATCAAGTTTGTACAGGGTCAGGTTGATGCGGTGGTCGGTCAGGCGGTTTTGCGGAAAGTTGTAGGTGCGGATGCGCTCGGAGCGGTCGCCGCTGCCGACCTGCAATTTGCGCGAACTCGCCTGTTCATCGACCACTGCCTGCTGGGCCTGGGACAGCAGTTTGGCCTTCAGCAGGGACATGGCGCGGGCCTTGTTTTTGTGCTGAGAGCGCTCATCCTGGCACTCCACCACGATGCCACTGCTCAGGTGGGTGATGCGTACCGCCGAATCGGTTTTGTTGACGTGCTGACCGCCGGCGCCCGAAGCCCGGTAGGTGTCGATGCGCAGATCGTTGCTGTTAATCTCCACGTCATCCACCTCTTCCGCTTCCGGCAGGATCGCGACGGTGCAGGCAGAGGTGTGAATGCGGCCTTGGGACTCGGTTTCCGGTACCCGTTGCACCCGGTGCGCGCCAGATTCGAATTTCAGTTTCGCATACACCGCATTGCCGCTGATGCGGCAGACGATCTCCTTGTAGCCGCCGTGTTCCCCCGGGCTCTCGCTGATGGTCTCGGTCTGCCACTGCTGAGTCTCGGCGTAACGCAGATACATCCGATAGAGGTCGCCGGCAAACAGGGCCGCCTCGGCCCCTCCGGTGCCGGCGCGAACCTCGAGAAAGATGTTGCGCTGGTCGTTGGGATCGGCGGGGATCAGCAGGAGCTGCAACTCCGGCTCCAGTACCTTATGGGTCTGTTGGGTGGAGTTCAGTTCCTCCCTGGCCAGCTCCGCCATCTCCGGATCTTCGAGCATCTCCCGGGCGGCTTCTATATCCTGTTCGGCCTTGCGGTAGCGCCGGAAGGTCTGCACCACCGGTTCGAGCTGGGCGTATTCCCGCCCCAGATCGCGAAACAGTTGCTGATTCTGCTGGGTTGCCGGATCGGCGAGCAGGGCGGTGATCTCTTCGAATCGTTCGGCGAGGTGTTCCAGCTTACCGCGCAGGGAGGATTTCATGAACGATTATCGATTTTTTTCAACTGAAAGATGGTGTTGGCCGCTTCCAGCAGTTCGAACTGGCCGTTGAAGCCAGCCTGGCGCAACTGGCAGCTGGGGGTATGGAGTAGTTTGTTGGTAAGGGTGCGTGCCAGGAACTGTAAGGCCTGTTCCGGAGATTTGCCGTTCCTGATTTGCTGCAGGGCCTTCTGCAGAACCTCGTCGCGCAGACCCTCGGCATGGCAGCGAAAGTCCTGGATCAGTTCCACCGCATCCAGCGAGCGCAGCCAGCCCATGAATTCGTCCACATGGCGCTCGATGATCTCTTCGGCCTGTTCGGCGGCCTCCTCGCGGGAACGCATGTTCTCCTGGATCACCTCCTGGAGGTCGTCCACGCTGTACAGATAGATGTCGCTCAGTTCGGCCACCTCCGGTTCGATATCCCGGGGCACGGCGATATCCACCATGAAGATCGGGCGGTGACGACGTTCCTTGAGGGCCCGTTCCACCGCGCCTTTGCCCAGCACCGGTATCGGGCTGGCGGTGGAGGAGATGACGATGTCCGCCTCCATCAGATGGCCGCTCAGCTCGGTCAGGGAGATGGCGTAGCCCTCGAACTGGGCGGCCAGGGTGTGGGCCTTCTCCACCGTGCGGTTGGCGACGATGATGCGCCCGATGCCGTTCTGATGCAGGTGACGGGCGGCCAGTTCGATGGTCTCGCCGGCACCGATCAGCAGGGCGGTCTGCTCCGACAGATCGCTGAAGATCTGCCTGGCCAGACTGACTGCGGCAAATGCCACCGATACCGGGCTGTTGCCGATGGCGGTATCGGTGCGGATCTGTTTGGCGACCGAAAAGGTGTGCTGAAACAGCTTGCAGAGCAGTTTGTGGGTGGTGCCCGCCTGGGTCGCGGTCTGGAAGGCGGCCTTCACCTGCCCGAGAATCTGGGGTTCGCCCAGCACCAGGGAATCCAGCCCGCAGGAGACCCGTAACAGATGTCTGACCGCATCCTCGTCCATGTGACTGTAGAGATAGGGGCTGACCCGGCCCGGTTTCAAGCCGTGAAAACCGCTGATCCAATCGGCGATGGGTTCATGATCCTCGTTGTTGAGGCTGCAGTAGACCTCGGTGCGGTTGCAGGTGGAGAGGATGACCGATTCTTCCACCGCCGGATGTTGACTAAGACTGCGCAAGGCCCCGGCAACAATATCCGGACCAAATGTCAGGCGTTCCCGGATCTCCAGCGGTGCAGTTTTATGGTTGAGTCCTAGTGCAAGTATGGGCATGCTCGGTTATGGCTGAGAATCATGAAGCGAAATTGTGTTATATCAACGGATTGAATTCAAGTTAGTGACGCAACGACGGTTTTTTTGCTTTTCTTGGCGTCACTTGATTATAGAGGAATCCGGATACTGTTTAGTAGCTGGATGTGACGGCTATCATGGGAAAAAAAACCCGCTGCCGATGGCGGCAGCGGGTTTCTCTCTCCATGCAGGCTGAAATTACAGCTTCCAGGATACCGCGATACCCAGGGAGTCCTGATACATACGGATGTCGGCCTCGCCACCACCAAAAGCCATCGGGATCGAGTCCTGGCCCTCAATGGTTTTCTCTAAGGCGTGCATATAGGCGGCGGTCACCTCCATGTCGTTGTTGAGCTGCCAGGTGGCGCCCAGGGTAATGTGATCTTCGACCGTGGCCGGGGCCAGTACATTGAACAGGGTCTCGGAGGAGGGGATCGGCGCCTCGCCATGGTTATAGCCGGCCCGCAGGGTCAGGGTCGGATTCATCTTGTACTCGAAGCCGATCTTGTAGACCGTCATGTCTTCCCAGCCGAAGCCCGGTCCGTTGTCCGAGCCCAGGGGATTACCCAACAGAAACAGATTATTCGCGGAATTGGCGATGGAATCGACATCGCTATATTGGATGCGCACGATGTCCGCGGCGATCAGCAGCTCCGGGGTCGCCTGTACGGCGATGCCGACGCCGAAGTTGGCGGGTATATCGAAGTCGCCCTGTTCGGCGAACAGGCCGGCGTAGTCGTCGAACTCCGACATGTAGGTGCGGGACTGGTAGGTGGCGCCCAGGGTGACGGTTTCACTCACCTTGCCCATCCAGCCGATGCGCAAGCCAGCGCCGTAGGACCACTCGGTGTCATTGTCGGTGACGTTGCCGGGGCTTTCGGAGAAGAATGGGTTGTCGAAGTTGGTCAGTCCGCGCGCCTTGAAGCCCTGAGCCACCAGGTTGAGCCCGACACCGATGGCATGGTCGCTGTTCAGCTTGTAAGACATGCTGGGCACGATGAATAACTGGGACAGGTTGATGCCGGTGCGATCGCCGGTTCCATTGAACAGGGGAAAGCCGTCTTTGTAGTCGCTGTTCATGCCGCCGTTACCGAACAGGGACAGAGCGAACGCCATCTGGTCATTCAGGCCGCGTCGATAGCCGAATTCCGGGATTGGGAAGAGTTTGGAACCGCTGCCGTCGTAGGTGGCATTAAGCCTGGGATCCATGCTCCCGGAAATTTCGGCTTCGCGGATCGGCCGAAACAGATCGACGCCGATGTCAACCCGGTCTTCCAGCCAGGCCGAGCCGGCCGGGTTGCCACCGGTCGCGACCGCATCCCCTTGATGGGCGATGCTGACGCCGCCCATACCCTTGGATTTCATGCCGATACCATGGGGCGCATAGCCGTTGGTGGCGAAGACGGGGCTGCTGGCCAGGGCTCCCGTAATAACTGCTGCTATAAACTTCATATGGTGTTTCATTCTCAGAGAACTCCTCGTGCAATTGCTAAAGTTGATGGAAATCGGTCTTCCTTGCCCTGGTTATCAGCCCTGTTTGCTGGCTATGCCATCTGCATGACCTGCACCCGCAGTCGTCAAGACGCAGCTTCCGCGCGGGATGGGGAGAGGTACGCATGAACCAGTCCCCATCCCGCGCTGGAGCGACCGTCTGTATTCTGGGATTTATCCAGTATCCGTATCTCGTTGCAGGTCACTTGCCGCCTGCGGCAGCGCTCAGTACATCGCGGATGGCGCCGGGGGCATTCGAGATCTTCATGAAAGTGCCCATGCCCAGGTCCGGAAAGCTCACGGCAATCCGGAACTTGCCAGGCAGGGCGATGACCTCTTTACCGGTTACCAGAAGTTCATAGGGCAGATGCGCGGTGTGTTTCAGGTCATCGGTGTCAATGATCGGCATGACGCTTTTGTCGGCGCCTTCCCCGGTACTGATGGCGACACCGAACAGGGTCTCTTCCTTGCCGGGGATATCGATGCGGTAGACCTGCGTGGCGCCCGCGGTGCCGGCCGCAAGACTCTGCTCGATGTGAGCGACCGCCGCATCATGGGAATCGAAAGAGGCGAGCTTATCCACATCATCGAAGTAGGGCATCGCAATCATATAATGGTATTTGCGCAGTTTCTTATCGGACAGGCCCTTTTTCGCGCCGAAGGTCTCCTGATTCCCCAAGGCCGTTGCCAGCTTGGCTGACACACCGGCCAGATCGCCTTCCATGCGGAACGCGGCGGCCCAATAGGGCGGATTGGTATACGCGATCTGAATGCTGTCGCCGACCTTGGTGACCGAGACCCGTTGGGCGGCGCCGAAGCCGCCGTTTTCGGTCTTGGCGGCCGTCGCCTTGAGTTCGTCGTTGGTAACGACGATCACATGGGCATCGGCATAAGGGGCATATTCTCCCGCCAGGGTAAACCCTTGGCTCTGAAGCGCCGCTTTGGTGTCCGCGACAGTGCTGGCCATTTCGCCGCTTGCGGCCTTCCCTAAAATTAAGGGTTTGAGATCCTCTGCCATGGCGGGTGAAGTTATAACGAGAGTGGCCATCAGCCACAGCCATGAAATTTGGCTTGTGATTTTCAACGACATGAAAATCCTCCGGGTTGGACGATGGGCGGTAGTTTTTGTTGTGTTCAGCAGGGTGGCTGGCGTCTGATTATTTGATCTATCCATTCGATATCTTTATTCGTCAGTCCGGTCTTGACCAAAAAGGCAGGTTGGTCGGAGACATTTTGCTGAGGTTGCACATATATAGCACCTGGTTATGCCACGTCAAGTCTAAGGTCTTTCTTTGCAACGTTTTTCTGCCAAAAACCCTGTTTTGCTAACAGGATTATTAATAGGCATATAAAGCAGGCATCGGTCCGGGGGGCGGTTATGCCTGCCGGACCAGATGACCTCGACGGGATAAGCTAGGAATACTGTTCTTATCTGAGGGTGTTTGATCTCTGTTGGGTCGATTGAACCTATCGTTGAAGATCCCGGATCCGGGTGATCATACTTGTAAAATAACTCGCTCAAGGTGCGCATGGCATTGACCCTGGCGTTTTTGCTGGTATTATTCAAATGGATTGCCGTATGTTACGGATAAAAATAAGGCGGGAGCGCCAACATCTCTGCCTTGGGGCAGTAGTTCACTTCAGTGCCGGCCATTGGCCGGCTTTTTCGTATCTGTTCCAGATGACTTTCCAACCGCCTGTTCACGCCACGCGACAGCAAGTTCGGTCAACTCTGCGGTAACGCCAATCGAAGGAAACGTCCGGTGTGGGACTCGCTCTGCGCGGCGATCTCCCCTGGGGTACCGACCGCGATGATCCTGCCCCCCTTATCACCCCCTTCCGGTCCCAGGTCGATGACCCAGTCGGCGGTCTTGATCACATCCAGGTTGTGTTCGATCACCACCACGGTGTTGCCGTGGTCGCGCAGGCGATGCAACACCTCGAGCAGGTGCTTGACGTCATGGAAGTGCAGCCCGGTGGTGGGCTCATCCAGGATGTAGAGGGTCTTGCCGGTGTCCCGCTTCGACAGTTCCCGCGACAGCTTGACCCGCTGCGCCTCGCCGCCGGAGAGGGTGGTGGCGTTCTGCCCCAGGGAGATGTAGGAGAGGCCCACATCCATCAGGGTCTGCAGCTTGCGCTTGAGCGCGGGCACCGCATCGAAGAAGACCAGGGCCTCCTCCACGGTCATGTTCAGCACCTCGTCGATGGTCCTGGCCTTGTATCGGACCTCCAGGGTCTCGCGGTTGTAGCGCTTGCCCTTGCAGACGTCGCACTGCACATAGATGTCGGGCAGGAAGTGCATCTCCACCTTGATCACGCCGTCGCCCCGGCAGGCCTCGCAGCGTCCGCCCTTGACGTTGAAGCTGAAGCGGCCCGGACTGTAGCCGCGGGCGCGGGCCTCCGGGGTGCCGGCGAACAGTTCCCGGATCGGCGTGAACAGGCCGGTGTAGGTGGCCGGATTGGAGCGGGGTGTGCGGCCGATGGGGCTCTGATCGATGTCCACCACCTTGTCGAAATGCTCCAGGCCGCGCACTTCCCGATGGCGGCGCGGGCGAGCTGTTGGCCTTGTTCAGGGCCGCGGCGCAGACCGGATAGAGGGTGTCGTTGATCAGGGTGGATTTGCCGGAACCCGAGACCCCGGTGATGCAGCAGAAGGTGCCGACCGGGATGCTCAGATCGACGTCCTTGAGGTTGTTGCCGCTGGCGCCAAGCACCTCCAGGCTGCGTTCGGGGTCCACCGGGGTGAGGCTGGTCGGGATCTCGATGCGCCGTTTGCCCGACAGATACTGGCCGGTGAGGGAATCCGCCACCGCGGCGATCTGCTCGGCGCTGCCCTGGGCGATGATGCGGCCGCCGTGCACCCCGGCGCCGGGGCCGATGTCCACCACATGATCGGCGGCGCGGATCGCCTCCTCGTCGTGTTCCACCACGATCACCGTATTGCCCAGGTCCCGCAGGTAGGTGAGGGTGTGCAGCAGGCGTTCGTTGTCCCGCTGGTGCAGTCCGATGGAGGGCTCGTCCAGCACATACATCACCCCCACCAGGCCGGCGCCGATCTGGCTGGCCAGGCGGATGCGCTGGGCCTCGCCGCCGGACAGGGTCTCGGCGCTGCGGTCCAGGGTCAGATAGTCGAGCCCTACATTGACCAGGAAATTCAACCGCTGGACGATCTCCTTGACGATCTTGTCGGCGATCTTGCCCTGCTTGCCGGGCAGTTCGAGTGCCTCGAAGTAGTCCTTGGCCCGGCCGATCGGCAGAGCGGCGATGGCGGGCAGGTTATGGGTGTCCACAAACACATGGCGCGCCGCCTCGTTGAGGCGGGAGCCGCTGCAGTCGGGACAGGGCTGGCTGGAGATATAGCGGGCCAGCTCCTCGCGCACCGAGTTGGATTCGGTTTCCCGGTAACGGCGCTGCATATTGTGGATCACCCCCTCGAAGGGATGGCTCTTCTTGACGGAGCGGCCCCGTTCGTTGAAGTAGCTGAACTCGATCTGCTCGAAGCCGCTGCCGAACAGCAGGATCTTGCGGATCTTCTTCGGCAGCTCCTCCCAGGGGGTCTCCGGGTCGAAGCCATAATGCCGTCCCGAGGGAACCGATCATCTGAAAATAGTAGGCGTTGCGGCGGTCCCAACCGCGCACCGCGCCGCCGGCCAGGGAGAGTTCCGGATGGGCCACCACCTTGTCCGGATCGAAGAACTGCTCCACACCGAGGCCGTCGCAGGTGGGGCAGGCGCCCACCGGGTTGTTGAAGGAGAACAGCCGGGGTTCCAGCTCGGACAGGCTGTAACCGCAATGGGGGCAGGCGAAGCGGGAGGAGAACACCAGCTCCTCGTCGGCGCCGTCCATCCAGGCAATCCGCACCAGGCCTTCGGCCAGATTGAGGGCGGTCTCGAACGATTCCGCCAGCCGGGTGGCCAGGTCGGGCCGGACCTTGAAGCGGTCCACCACCACCTCGATGCTGTGTTTCTTGTGCAGTTCCAGGGTGGGAGGTTGATCCAGCTCGAAGATCTCTCCGTCGATGCGGGCGCGGATGAAGCCCTGGGCGTGCATCTCCTGCAGCAGTTTGTGGTGTTCCCCCTTGCGCTCGGAGACCACCGGCGCGAGCAGCATCAGGCGGCTCTCGGCCGGCAGGGCCAGGACCTGGTCCACCATCTGGCTGACGGTCTGGGCCTCCAGCGGCGTATCGTGCTGGGGGCAGCGGGGGGTGCCGGCGCGGGCGAACAGCAGGCGCAGGTAGTCATAGATCTCGGTGATGGTGCCCACCGTGGAGCGGGGATTGTGGGAGGTGGTCTTCTGTTCGATGGAGATGGCCGGCGACAACCCTTCGATATGGTCCACGTCCGGTTTTTCCATCAGCGACAGGAACTGACGGGCATAGGCGGAGAGGGACTCCACGTAGCGCCGCTGACCCTCTGCGTAGATGGTGTCGAAGGCCAGGGAGGACTTGCCGGAGCCGGACAGGCCGGTGATCACGATGAGCCGGTCGCGGGGCAGTTCCAGATCGATATCCTGGAGGTTGTGGGTCCGGGCCCCGCGGATTTTGATAGTGTCCATGTGCGATACGGCGGATCGATGGTTTGAGGACGGAAACTGCGCTGTTGCCGGCATGTATCCAGGATAGCGAACCTGCTACTATACGCCCTCTTTTCATTGGCTGGCAAAATGAATCAGGTATGGCGAAAAGCACGGATATAAGTTCCGGTATGAATGCAATCGAGCGGCGCGGAGCCTTCTCCCTGGCGGGCATCTTCGCCCTGCGCATGCTCGGTCTGTTTCTGATCCTGCCGGTCTTCGCCCTGTATGCGGAAGGACTGCCGGGGGTGACGCCGATGCTGGTGGGCCTGGCCATCGGCATCTATGGCCTGACCCAGGCCCTGCTGCAGATCCCCTTCGGCATGCTCTCGGATCGGCTCGGCCGCAAGCCGGTGATTATCGGCGGTCTGCTGATCTTCGCTCTGGGCAGCGTGGTGGCCGCCAGCGCCAACGATATCCATGGGATCATCATCGGCCGCGCCCTGCAGGGCAGCGGCGCGATCGCCGCCGTGGTCATGGCGCTGGCCGCCGATCTCACCCGGGAGCAACGGCGCCTGCGGGTGATGGCGATCATCGGCATGAGCATCGGCGCCGCCTTCGCGCTGGCCTTGATACTCGGTCCGCTGCTCAATCGCTGGATCGGGGTGCCGGGCATCTTCTGGTTGACGGCTATGCTGGCGCTGTTCGGCGTCGTGCTGACCCTGTTCGTGGTGCCGAATCCGCACAAGACCCAGTTCCACCGGGATGCGGAGGTGGCGCCTGAGCAGTTCGGCAAGGTGTTGCATGACCCGGAGTTGCTGCGCCTGGACTTCGGCATCTTCGCCCTGCATATGACCCTGACCGCCCTGTTTCTGGTCTATCCGCTGGCCCTGCGGGATCACGGTCTGGCCAGCGACCACCACTGGCAGGTCTACCTGCCGGTGATGCTGCTGGCGATGCTCGGCATGGTGCCCCTGGTGATCGTTGCGGAGAGCAAACGCCGCATGAAGCCGATCTTTATCGGCGGGGTGGCGGCGCTGATCGCCGCCAGCCTGATCTTCGATCAATTCGGCACCGGCATGGCAGGTCTGGTGGTGGCCTTGTGGGTATTTTTCACCGCCTTCAATCTGCTGGAGGCGACCTTGCCGTCCCTGGTGGCCAAGATGGCCCCCAGCGAGCGCAAAGGGACCGCCATGGGGATCTATTCCACATCCCAGTTCATGGGCGCCTTCACCGGTGGCGTGCTGGGCGGCTGGATACACACCCATTCGGTAACCAGGGGGTGTTTCTGTTGTGTGGGGGTGTGGCGCTCATCTGGCTGCTGGTGGCCTGGGGTATGGCCAGTCCCAACTACCTCAGCAACTACCTGCTGCCGGTCGGCAGTCTGGAGGCCGACCATGCGGCGTTGCTGCGCGAAAAAGCTCCTGGAAGTGAAGGGGGTTGCCCAGGCCGTGGTGATCGCGGAGGAGGGTGTGGCCTATCTGAAGGTGGATCCTGGCGGCTTTCGATGAGCAGGCATTGAATGCATACGCCGTGCGTGAAGGGTAGACTCGCAGCGAGAAGTTTTGTTTGCAACCATTCAGCCCAGGCAGGAGCTGCCCACGGCTGCGAATAGCGACGCGAGTCGCTTTGCGTCGAGAGGCCGAAAAGGTTTGTCGCCTTGGATCACAGTCGCGGGCAGCTCCTACAACGGCGTTTTTCAGTGTGAAAGCAGAGGCATTGTAGAGCGAGCTGCACTAATTACCTTTTTTATCATCACTCCCGCAACCGGCTATTCGGCAGACGCATGGCGTTTCGTCGCTGTCGGCTCAATAGCTTGGTATTGGCGGGGAAGTCGCAGGAGAAAATTGATGGCACGTGGAATCAACAAGGTTATTCTGATCGGGAATCTGGGCAAGGACCCGGAGACCCGCTACATGCCAAGCGGCGGCGCGGTCACCAACGTCACCCTGGCTACCTCGGAAACCTGGAAGGACAAGAACACCGGTGAACCACAGGAGCGCACCGAGTGGCATCGCGTGGTGTTCTTCAATCGCTTGGGCGAGATTGCCGGCGAATATCTGAAGAAAGGTTCCAAGGTCTATGTGGAGGGCAGTCTGCGGACCCGTAAATGGCAGGGCCAGGACGGACAGGACCGCTACACCACCGAGATCGTGGCCAGCGAGATGCAGATGCTGGACAGCAAGGGTGGCGGCAGCGCAGCATTCGATTCCGCTCCCCCAGCCCAGCGCGCGCCCGCTCCAGCCTCAATCGGCGCCGGCCTCGATGCCGGACAATGATTTCGACGACGATATTCCGTTCTGACGACAGCTGTAAGAGATTGATTTATCTATCGAATCCCGAGCGGTAAGCCTTTCGTGCATACCCCGGGTTGCTCCTGGGCGGTCTTTGGCGAAGTCGGCGAAAATCACGGTAAATCGACGCACAAAAACATCAAGGCGGGCCAAGCCCGCCTTCTGTTTAGAGCGACTTGCATCGCTACAAGTCGCTCGTTGATTGCATGGGTGTGATTATTTAGCGGGGTTTCGGGAGCCTGCGGGGCAGCCTGGGCAATCGGGGCAACCGGTGCGCCGTACGGTGCATAACCGTAAGGAGCGTAGCCGTAAGGACCATAGTAATCGCGGTAGTAGTTGTTGCCGCGACCATAGCCGTGACCGCTGGCGCGTGCGCTCATGTTGAAGTCGAAGGCGCCGTCACCGAAACCATCGCCGAAGAAATCGTCCATAAAGGAGCGATCGCCCCACCAGGCGGAAGCAGAAGCGGAAGCGGCAATCATGGCGGCAGCGGCGGAGAGTTTGATAATCTTGTGCATGGTCTGATCCTCTATCTAAAGTTCAAAGTAAAAGTGGGTCTAAGTTTGTGGAGTGAGAACTGCCTCACTCTTGGGTAATAAGAATATAAGAAAATACTAAAATACTCAACAATTATTATTTAATGAAAAAACGTCTTTAATTGTTTTTAACTATGCTATCAGCGGGTAATTGGAAACGCCATAGCGCTTGGCTGACTCCTGGGAACGATTCTGCTCCCTGTGTCATGTCAATGTTTACGAACGAAAATACGTCACAGAAGCTGCCCATGGCTGCGAAATCTTCACCGCAGGCGATTGGGGTCGCTGATTGCAGCCATGGGCGGTTCCTACACCGGATGAAAAAGTTACTGTTCCAAAAAGGGATGGGAGACGAGGCGGTAAGAGCGCAAAGCAGAAGCTTGCCTGATAGCCGGAAAAGCCGTGCCCTGGATCAGGTCCAGGGCACGGTTCGGCATGGCATAACGCCCGCTGGATTGTCGATGTTTTGTTGCTGCGAAGAATGGCTGAGCGGATCGCGGTTGTCAATCAGTCATCACGACCCTTTTTATCCCTGCTGTCCGCCTTGGCGGTTGAGTCTGTTATAGAGTTCCTTGCTGCAAATGGCGCCTCTGATTCTGGCGGCGCCCGGATCGTCGCTCACCGGGGCCGGGAAGAAGATGTGGCCCTGAAGCAACATGTCCGCACTGCCTTTGACTACCTTGATATCGAGATCATCGTCATCCATCTCATCCGCATCGTAGGTCAGCATGCCCAGCAGGTCGTGGGTAAAGGATGCGCCGACCTGCAGCGCATCGGGATCCAGGCTTTCCAGATGGGTGATGCCGGATGCGCGGGTCGCCATGATGAGCGGAATCGCTTCGCTCTCGCCTTTACGTTTCTCGAGCATGATAACCCCATCGAAAATTGAGACTTCGGTGACTCTCGGATAAGGATCCCGGTCGATCAGGTTTAAGAATGGCTGGGCCAGCTGATAGCTGCAGGTGGAGGGATCGTTGGGATCGCTGCAGGAATCCTGATACCAGTTGGTCAGGCTGGCGCACATCAGATTGGCCTCGAACGGGTGACCGTCGATGGTACCCAGGATCGTCCCTTCACTGGCCACGGAGGAAGGTACCTGGACCCCGATCGGCAGGGGTGCAAGGGGACCGAAATATTCACAGTTGAACAGGTGATCTTGTTCGGTGAAGGGATAGAACATCTCTTGCAGCCTGCCATCCAGATAGTCGCGCACGGCGCAAGAGCCGTCGGGGACCATGTGGAAGGGTTCAATGACCACGTCCATGCAATAGTTGGCGCTGGCGCGAGAGCCATGGTCAGCGACAGCAAGGTTGTTGCCTGCCGCTAAGGACAATGCAATCAGGCTCAGGGATGTGAACTGCTGGATCTTTTTCATAGGGTCTCCTTCGTGGACGATCTGGATTTAGAGATGGAAGGCAAGGCCGTGCCTTGCGGGCGATTGTCAGGCGGTCTGCGATGAGGCTGTATTCGCCGTTGCCGGGACAAAAAGAAACGAGAGAGTAGCCTGCATAAGGGAATTAGTCACTCCTGAAATACCCTAACACCGTGAGGTCAACAATCGGGGATCATGCAATCTCGGCAGTCCATGGCGGTGCTAACCGCAGGCCTGGACGTCACGGTTCCCGGGGGTGATTTCCCGCTTGTTCATTTTCAGACCAGATTGAAGCTCTCTATTCCTTGCGTATTCTGCCGTTGTTGTCTGACCGCGGGGTCGTTGTCCAACAAGGGTTTCCTGTATACTGAGTCGAATTTTCCTGATCCCAGGATATCCCATGCAAGCCTTTCTCTATGCTGTCGCGCACGGCCATTCAGCCAATAAATTACTCGACGCCTGTTTGACCGGGCTGGGAGAGATACCGGAATCCGCCAACCTTGGATTCCTGTATGCCACCGATGCCCTGGCCGGTGAGCTGCAACAACTCCTGGTCAGATTAAAGACGCACGCACCCAGGCTCGACTGGGTCGGCAGTCTCGGGGTCGGGCTGTGCAGCACCGGACGGGAGTATTACGACGAGCCGGCGCTGGTGCTGATGATCGGGAATTTTCCGGCAGACAGTTACCGCCTGCTACCTGGCCTGCAGAATGATCTCGCTGAACTGGATCCTGAGGTGGATGGCTGGTGGCAGAATCAGGCGGCCTGTTTCGCCCTGCTGCATGCTGATCCTAGGCAATCCTCAGACCCCGGTCCTATTGGGTCAGCTGGCCGATCAGGCCTATACCACCTTTCTCAATGGTGGTCTGACCTCATCGGAGAGTGACAACTTACCAGATCGTCAATCGGATCGTGAGCGGCGGTGTATCCGGCGTTCTATTCAATGAACAGGTCACCGTGCTGACCGATCATACCCAGGGATGTTCGCCGATCGGACCGGTACATCGTCTGACCGAGGCTCACAGGAACGTGGCCTTTCGGCTCGACGATCGGCCCGCGCTGGAGGTCTTGAAGGAGGATGTCGGTGAAGTGCTGTCACGAGACCTGTCGCAAACCGCCGGTTATATCTTTACGGCCCTGCCTATTCCAGGCTCGGATACCGGTGACTACCTGGTGCGCAACCTGATCGGCATCGATGAGGAAAATGGTTTGGTCGCGGTGGGTGAATATCTGGAAGGGCAGAACCGGCTCATGTTTTGCCGACGAGACGGCAACAGCGCCCGCGAGGATATGCTCCGCATGCTGGAGCGTTTGAAATCCCGCTTAGGGCAACGTCGGATCTGCGGTGGGATCTACGTCTCCTGCCTGGGACGCGGACGTAATCAGTTCGGTGCTCAATCCGAGGAACTGAAACTGATTGACACTGTGTTGGGGGATTTCCCGTTGGTTGGCTTTTTTGCCAATGGCGAAATCTATAATGGCCGACTCTATGGCTATACCGGAGTCTTGACCCTGTTCGTCTAAGACCTCCCCAAGGGCGTGGAGCAATGACGCCGCTAGCGTTATTGAACCAGTAAACGCAAACAGGCGGGCAAAAGCCCGCCTGTTTGCGATCGAGAGGAATAAACCTGTCGATTAGCCGGAAATCACGAATGAGTGATTATTTGGCAGGAGCAGCAGGAGCCTGCGGGGCAACCGGAGCACCGTAAGGGGCGCCATAAGGAGCACCGTAGGGAGCGCCATAGCCGTAAGGAGCACCGTAACCATAAGGACCATAACCACTATTATAGTTGTTGTAGCCGCGGCCATAACCACGACCAGAACCACGACCACTCATGTTCATGTCGAAGTTACCGTCACCCCATCCGTCACCCATCCAGTCATTCCAGTTGTTGCCGTAGCCATTGTTGCCCCAGGGACCACCGCCCCAAAAGGCAGAAGCAGAAGCAGAAGCGACGATCAGAGCAGCGGCTGCTGCGATTTTAACGATGTTAGACATTGTTTATCCTCTAAACGATTTATGAATATGTTAAAGCTTTCGAATTGGTTGGAAGCTTTGGGAAAGTGGGGTACTGCGCCACTTCTGGGAACAAAGAATATAAGAATATTCTTAAATAGTCAACATCTATTTCAGTTTATTTTCCCTGGCTGGTCAGCCGGGTTGCCCATCGATCCTGGGTTTCAGCAAGATAGGAAGGTAGTAGAAGGCAAACAGGCAGAAACAGAGCATCCACAAACTGCCGGATAGCTGAATCCAAAGGGCATAGGACGCCGGCGCCACGGCCGGTGCGAACACCCGCAGGATAACCGCAAGATTGAGCAGGACGAAACTGGCTTCAACCCCGAGTACGGGTTTGAGTTCCCGGCCGGTATGTCCCGAGTGCGACCCGCGCCATCATGCCCAGGGTCAAAATACCGATAGCCCCAGCTGGTCAGGGCATGCAGTCGCCAGGGTTTTGGGAAACAGCCCGTTGATCGCCAGCGCATTGAGCAGAAAGCCGATGACAAACCAACCCAATCCACTGTAAGAGCACCCAGAGGATCGGGATTCGCCATATTTTTGGATGATACCAGTCGAACAGCCGCCAGGCCTGGGTGACGGCTACGCCAATGCGCCAACGGACTCAATAACCAGGAGACCGGGTACACCAGTTCCGCCAGGCTCCAGCCAATGATGAGGCCGAATACCCAGCGTTCCCGGAGCTTGTGAGCACGGGGTTGGGCCCCGGCAATCGCCTTTTCCGTAAAGAAGGGCAGCACCCGGCCACTCACCAGGGTGAGCAACAGCAGGATCATGTTCAGCATCAGGCCGATGCCTTGCCCGGCCTTGGTCAAGATTCCGAGCGACTGCAGATGCACCAGCAGGTTGGCCAGACGCCATCACCGCGAGCAGCGGCAGAAAGATGCGGTTGATCTTATTCGGGCCCTGCATAAGCGGCGAGTAGAGTGCCGCTGCGAGCAGCGGCAGAAAGCTCAGATCGACCAGCCCGATGATCGGCTCAGGGACGCCGGGTATAAAAGGCAGGATACGTCCCGTAATCCAGATCAGGGTAAGCAGGGCCAGGGGTAATCCGGTCAGGGTATCGATGCCGGTCCAGTTGCGCACTGCCGTAAGCAGGAAGCCGGCAATCACCGCGCCGGCATAACCGAACAGCATCTCATGACTGTGCCAGCCGGTCGCGCCGTAATAATAGGCCGGGGCCCTGAGCTGTCCTGACCAGAGGGACAGCCAGAGCCCCATCAATAAGATTGCTGCGAGGACGGCCACCGAGAAAAAGGGTCTAAAACCCAAGGCAAAGGGCGTCAAGCCCCTTACCTTGCCTGGGGTGGGTGGACGTTCACCTAAAGGAATGACAGACATCGGCCGGTCGCCTCTTGTGGATTGCAGATACTGCAGCCTAAAGCGGCGCGGACGCAAGGGCCTTGATGACGGTCAAAACCAGCCCGGATCACGACCCACTATTTAGGGAACAGATGGGGCAGCACGTCCGCGTAGGTGCAGGCAAAGTGGACCTTGATGCCCTTGCGGATATGCTCTGGTACCTCCTCATAATCACTGCGATTGTCATTCGGCAGGATCAGTTCGCGTAAGCCGGCACGCCGTGCGGCGATGACCTTTTCGCGGATGCCGCCGACCGGAAAGACCTGACCGGTGAGAGTCAGTTCGCCGGTCATGGCGAGCTTGCGCACCGGTTTGCCGAGCGCCAGGGAGAGCAGGGCAGAGGCCATGGTGATGCCGGCCGAGGGACCGTCTTTGGGTGTGGCGCCGGCCGGCACGTGCAGATGGATGAAGGCGGTCTTGAAAAAACTCCGGATCGACACCGAATGTGGCTGCGTGGCTAACCATGAAGCCATAGGCGATCTCCGCCGACTCCTTCATGACATCACCCAGCTGGCCGGTGAGTTTGAAGCCGCGGTTGAACTCATGGGTCTTCACCGCCTCGATGCTCAGGGTGGCGCCGCCCATGGCGGTCCAGGCCAGACCGGTGACCACGCCGGCGCCGCTGAGGCTGCGTTCATCGCGGAACATCGGTCCACCCAGGTAGGCCTTGAGGTCCTGCTGGCCGATCTCGATGGGGGGTTTCACCCCCTCCAGGATCTTCACCACGGCCTTGCGCACGATCTTGCCGATCTGTTTCTCCAGCAGCCTGACCCCCGCATCCCGGGCGTAACCGTCGATGATGTGCCCGCAGGGTGGCGCTGTTGAGTTTGAGATCCTTCCGCTTCAGGCCGGCCCGGTCGAGCTGCCGTGGCAGCAGATACTTACGGGCGATCTGCAGCTTTTCGCTGGCGATGTAGCCGGACAGGGAGATCGTTTCCATGCGGTCGAGCAGCGGCCGGGGAATGGTGTCGAGCTGGTTGGCGGTGCAGATGAACAGCACCTTGGAGAGATCGAAGCGCAGATCCAGGTAGTGATCCAGGAAGTCGCTGTTCTGTTCCGGATCGAGCACCTCCAGCAGGGCGGAGGCCGGGTCGCCGTGATAACTGGCGCCGATCTTGTCGATCTCGTCGAGCATGATCACCGGATTCTCGGTGCCGGCATCCTTCATGGCCTGGATGAACTTGCCGGGCATGGCGCCGATATAGGTGCGCCGATGTCCCTTGATCTCGGCCTCGTCGCGAATGCCGCCCACCGAGAAACGGTAGAAACTTGCGTCCCAGGGCCTCGGCGATGGAATGGCCGATGGAGGTCTTGCCCACGCCGGGAGGGCCCACCAGCAGGATGATGGAGCCGGCGATGCGGCCTTTCATGATGCCCAGGGCGAGAAACTCGAGGATGCGCTCCTTGACGTCCTGCAGGCCATAGTGGTCCTTGTCCAGCACCTTGCGGGCATGCTGCAGGTCCAGCTTGTCTTCCGAGTCGACGCCCCAGGGCAGCAGGGTGATCCAGTCCAGGTAGTTGCGGGTGACCGAATATTCGGGGGAACCGGGTTCCAGGATCGCCAGTTTGTCCATCTCCTCCTGGACCCGCTTTTCGCGCCTGATCGGTGAGCTTGAGTTTGTCCAGGCGCTCCTTGAACTTGTCGATCTCGGCGGTGCGGTCGTCTTTTTCGATGCCCAGTTCCTGCTGGATCGCCTTGAGCTGTTCGCGCAGAAAGAACTTGCGCTGCTGACTCTCCATGCGCTCTTCCACCGACTTGCGGATCGAGTTCTGGGCCTTGGCCAGCTCCAGCTCCTTGTGCAGCAGCTCGAGCACCTTCTCCATGCGCGGCAGCAGCTCGACGGTCTCCAGCACGTCCTGCAACTGATGCTTGTCGGAGGAGGTGAGGCTGGCGGCAAAGTCGGTCAGATGGGAGGGATCGTCCGGGCCGAAGCGGTCCAGGAACATGCGCAGCTCCTCCGCGTAGAGCGGATTGAGCGGCAGCAGTTCCTTGATGGTATTGATGATGGCGACCGCATAGGGCTTGATCTCCTTGCCTTTGTCGCGCGGTTCGGGCAGATACTCGACCCGGGCGGTGAAGGGGGCTTCCTGGTTATTGACCTGGACGATGCGGAATCGTTGCAGGCACTCCACCAACACCTGCAGGCGCCCGTCCGATCTGCTGCACCCGATGGATGCGCGCTACGGTGCCGATGGATTTGAAATCATTCGGTTCGGTGGTTTCCGCCGTTTCCGCGCGTGGAGAGGATGATCCCCAGCAGGTGCTGATTGGCGTTCGTTCGCGGCTTCGATGGTGCTCGACCAATGGTCCTGTTCCATCAGCAGCGGTACCGCCTGGCCGGGAAAGAAGGGTCTGGCCCCCACGGGCAGCAGATGGATTACGCCGGGCATCACATCGCTGGTGCGGGCGGGGGGATTATTGTTGACGATCTCTTCCGCGTCTTGATTGGTATGTCGTTTCGTCCATCATCTCGTCCACTGGGTTTTCGTACATTGGCATTAGATGGGTCCAAACCGCTGCATTTTCAACCCGCCTGTAGGAGCGGGCCATGCCCGCGAACAACCTGCTATTCGAACACGCCTTGGTCGAGTTTATGCAGCAGTTCCAGGCTGACCTGCTCGAAGCGCAAGATCGCCTTTCCGGCATGATCCTCCAGAAACCCCTCCGCATCCCCTGTGGTCGTCAGGGGAATCAGCTCATGTCCCATCGGTCCCCGGACATCCGAGCCGATGACATAAAAGGCCTGCTGGGCATCGATGCGCTCCAGACCGTAGTATTCGGTGACGCCGATCCGCACGATATCCCCGGCCCGGTGACCCGGCGCCCATTTGGGCAGATCCAGTAGATACTTGAACAGGTCCTTGGCGCCGTCGAAATGGTGGGCATGGCCGTCCCGGTAGAGCACGGTCGCCACCCAGGCCGGGTATTTGGCGACGAACATGCCACACACGGGACAGGTCGCGTCAGCTTCCGGTGCTGGCAGTTCGAAAGGTTCCGCAGAGATGGCGAAAGGCAGGGCCAGCAGGACTGCCAACAGCAATCGGTATGGCTTGATGTTCCGAAGCATGGTGAATCCAATGAATCTGGTATTGAGTCAGGGCAGGGACACCGGGACGGCAGACCATCCGCCACCGGAGTCCTGCGGTTTTTATTCAGCCTTATCCTTGCTTCTGCTGCATCTTTTCCATCATCTTCCTGCGCCGCTCCGCGCGGTTTTTTCGCACCATCATGGTGTCACCGTGCATGCCGAGATAGGCCTCCCGCAGTGCATCATCGAAGTAACCCACCTGACCGCCGTGTTCAGCCTGGGCAGTTTGGGCGGCCTGCAGCGGAGGCGAAGGCCATCTTGCTCTGCATGCTCATGGTGCCCTTCAGATCACTGCCGATCAAATAGCTGGCCTTGTCCACTTCGATCAGGGGCTTGACCGCTTCCGCAGAGCCGAAATCCGCCCCATAGATCGCTTTGGGGCCGCGGTCCAGGTTCAACGACAGGCTGACTGCCAGACAATGGATGGAACAGGTGCCATCCACCAGGTCGTCGTCATATTGCACCAGATGCCGACTGTGCTGCCACTGGTTACGATCCATGCCGCAGTAGGGACACTTGGTATATTTCACCAGCTCATTGTCCAGGGGGTTCGATCCGGCTCCGTCTTGGGGATGAACTGCAACGGGGTACCGTCGCCCGCACAGGCCTCGCCCCCTTGGACTCGACCCAGCCCTGGCCGGGGAGCATTGCGCCGGGCGCCGGCAACGGCGCTGCCGTCACACCGCCGAGGCCCACGGCGGTCAGCAGCTTCAGCATGTCCCGACGGTCGATCTTGTTCTCTTCACACATGATGTATTCTCCTTAGATAGAGACAAAAATACCGAGTGCGCGGGTCTGCCGTACACTCCCTCGCGAACCGGATTGAGCGCTACCAATCGGCCAGACCTCGCATGATGTCGAAGAAGGCCGCCCCTTCGTAGATGGTCCAGAGACCCAGCAGGATCACCGTGACGCCGGCAAGCTGCGCCAGTCCGCCACGCATGCGGGCGCCGAGCGCCGAGCCCAACAGACTGACCGCACCCATGGCGGGCAGGGTGCCTGCCCCGAAGGCGAGCATCAGCAGACCGGCCTGTAGCGGCTCGGTGGTCGCAGTCGCCTTGGCCGCCACGGAAAAGACTAGACCACAGGGCACCAGCCCGTTCAACAATCCGGCAACAAAGGGGTTGAGGGGTTGTTTGATGCGCACGGGGCTGGGCGCAAACTTGATCGGCCGGGCCTGCGGACCGGGCCGTTTTGGCTCTCCTTAACAGCCCTAAATGATTGAGTCCCAGCAACACCACGAGCACGCCGGCCAGGATCATCAACAACCCCTGAGTCTTGCCGATGAAGCCGGTCTGCACCACCACCCGGCCCAACAAGGCGCCGATCACGCCGAACAGGGTATACACCGTGATGCGGCTGGCGTGGTAGGCCAGCAGCGGCAGCGGGTTGTTGCGCCCGTAGCTCAGGGTGAAGCCCCCGTTGATGCCGCCACACATACCGATGCAGTGAAAGGAGCCGAACAGACCGGTAATGAAGGCCAGGGCGAGGGTGAATTCTCCGTTCACAATAGTCCCTGGATGATTCGTTCGAGCAGCTCGGGGGTGGATTCACCGAGGATCTTGGTCTGCAGTCTGCCGGAGCGGTCGGCGATGAAGGTGGTGGGCAGCCCGCTCACCCCGTAACGGCGAGCTACCGCTCCATCCGCATCCAGCAGCACCTTGTAGGAGATGCCCAGCCGGCGGATAAATCGCTCTGCGGTGGCGCGATCCTGTCGCACGTTGAGCGCCAGGATCACCAGCCCCCGCTCCCGATAGCGTTGATAGATCGGTTCGATATCCCGCATCTCGGTCTTGCAGAAGGGGCACCAGTCCGCCCAGAAGCGGATCGCGACCACCTTCCCCTGCAGCTCATCAGGGAAGCTCAGGGAACCCCCCGCGAGCTGTTCCAGGGTGAATCCCGGCAGGCTCTGCCCGTGGGTCAGGCCCGGCTGCTGTTCGCTGCAGCCGCCGAACAGCGTCAGGATCAACAGGCCCGGCAGAATCAGCGCCGCTGCTGCAGGTATCTCATCGGCATCACCACCAGACCCCCGACATGACCAGATTGGAACGGATCACCTGCCAACTGGCGACCAGATAGAACAGACCGAACAGGCCCAGCGCCAGCCAGGTCTGGCGGCGGGCGAGCCGATCCACCGCGGCACTCAGGCTGGGCAGTCCGCGCCAGGGTGCAGTCACCCCCGTCGCCAGCGCCATGGCGGTGGCGCCGAACAGGGGCAGATACAGCAGATAACCCACGTAGCCGTGCCCCGCCTTGAGGATGCAGAAGGGGCAGTGGTGGTGCGGGTGTTCATAGATATAGAGTGCAATGAAGGAGACGATGGCTACCAAGGCCAGCACGAAGGCCCCCAGACTGAGCAGCGCGAACAGCGGCCCGCCCCGGCGTTTCCACACAACAGACGCACCGCTCGACAACACGGCGGCGCCACTGGCAAACAGCAGGCACCATGGCCGTGGCCGGTTCCAGGCCGGAGACCTCGGCGGCCACCCCTTGGGCATCCGCCGAGAACAGCGAGCCGCAGCAGGAGGTGATCACCGCCGGGTCCATGTTGAGAAAGTGTTCGAGCTGGACATAGGACTCCGTCAGCACCAGGGGCAGGATCAGCAGCAACAGGGCGTATTTGAGCCGGACGAGCGGGTAGTCGCGACCCTGGTTGTCCAGATGGTTCAGGGCCAGCCAGACGGCACCGCTGAAGAACACGGCGATCTTCAGGAACAGGGTCGGCCAGCCCCAGGCGTTCACGTTCAGCACCCCGGTGGCGCACATGGCGCCGACGAACTGACCGGACAGGGCCTCCGCGTTGTAGACGAACAGCAGCAGGGAGACCAGTTCCGCGGCGAAGGCCCAGGTCAGCAGAGTGGCGATCAGATAGGTCTGGCGTTCCAATTGGAGTTGCCGCTCGCTGCCGCTGCTGATGTCCCAATGGCGCAGCACCCGCAGGGCGAAGCCGGTGGCCAGCAGCAGCATCAGGCTGACCAGGCCGGAGACCAGGATGAGCGCCATGATGGCCGGGTTCAACAGCATCGGTTACGCCTGTTCCTGCAGCAGAAGCCCATCCTGCAGTTCCACCAGCCGATCCACCACCGGCGAGTCGAACACCACCGGATCGTGACTGGAGATCAGCACGGTCTTGCCGGCAGCGGCATAGATCACCGATCAGCGCCATGAATTCCCGGGAGAGCTTGCTGTCCAGGTTGGCGGTGGGTTCATCGGCGATCAGTACGCTCGGATCGTTGATCAGGGCGCGGCAGATGGCGGTCCGCTGGGCCTCGCCCCCGGAGAGCCACTCCACCGGGTTGGCGGCCTTGCTGCTCAGGTTGAAATGGGCCATCAGGCGCTTGGCGTGCTGCACCAGCTCAGCGTGTCTGGGGCCGAGCGGGTAGGCGGGCAGCATGATGTTCTCCTGCACCGTCATGCCCTGGATCAGATTGAAGCGCTGGAACACGAAGCCGAAGGTGTGGCGACGGATCCCGGTGAGAAATCGCTCCGGCAGACCGGAGATTATCTGATCATCCAGCATGATGCGTCCGGAGGTGGGGCGGGAGAGACAACCGATCATCGCCAGCAGGGTTGTCTTGCCGGAACCGCTGGCGCCCTTGAAGCAGGTCACCCGATTGGGCTCGACGCGCAGGGAGATACCCTGAATCGCCCAGAACTCGTTGGGCCTGCCCTGGTTGAAGGCCTTCCTGATGTCCTGTAAATGAATCATCATCGCATCACCGCGTCCGGATCGGTGATCGAGGCTCGCCAGATCGGGATGATGGTGGCGACCGTGTAGGGAAACACGGTAAAAAAGAACAAGGTCGCCAGTTGCAGGCCATCGATGTAGGGCACCGGTTGGAAGGCCGGATAGAGCACCGCCCAACCCTTGAGCACCGGTTCGAACAGGCTGGCGGAGGCGTAGAAGACATGGGCGTAGGCCGCCAGATAGCCGAGCAGAAAGGCGCTCAGGGAGACGATCGCCCCTTCCCAGAACTTCATCCGCAGCACGTCACCGGTCTCCCAGCCCACCGCCTTGAGGATGCCGATCTCGCGTTTCTCCTCCGCGCTCAGGCCCGAGGCCTTATCCCAGGCGAAGATCACGAAGGCCAGCATTGAGCCTGCCAGCAGCACGAACACGATGCCCTGGCGCCAGGCGAAGATGGCGTCGTAGGTACTCAGCACCTCCTCGCGCAGAATCGGGCGGGTGTCCGGCAGTTTCAGAGAGAGCTTCTCCGCGATCTTGCGTACCTCTCCGGGGATTGCGCACCTGCAGCACCAGATCGGTGTAGAAGCCCTCCGGCACCCCGAAGGTCCGCCGGAAGGCGTGTTCGGAGATCAGCACCAGATCCGCGCTGACCAGTTCCGCCTCGGGGTTCAGGATCTCCACCACCTGGAAGGAGAAGGCCTTGCCATCGTGAGAGCGGAAGGTGATGTAGTCGCCGACGCCGACACCCCGGGTGCGTGCGATGCCGGCGCCGATGATCGCCTGGGTCGGCGAGAGCTCTCGCTCCGGCGGCACCATCATCGTATAGTTGGCCTTCACCGCTGGGTCGTAAAAGTAGCCCCAAAGGCGACCTTGCTTGCGGCTCACCCCGCGTACCTTGCCTATCTTCTCCAGATAGATCGCTGGCAACAGCGCATGTCGGCCCGCCACCATGCGCTGCAGGATGATCTCTGGTGAGTCCTGCAGGATGATGCCCGCCTCCTTGCGCAGAGCCTGGGTGAAGAGCATCACCGAGGCCAGCATGAAGACGATCAGGGTGTAGACCAGCAACAGGCCGAGATTCTTGCCCTTGCGCCGTGCCAGGGAGGCGAGGGTGAAGTCGATCAGGTAGCGTTGCTTGCGGATGAATCCGGTCATTGCGACAACCAGCGGGGCGGCAGCTGCAGGGAACCGCTGGGGAAGTGCTCCAGGGCCATGGGGTGATCCTGAAAGGCGCTGTGCAGATCGGCCTGGCTCGGATGCCGGGTATAGCGCGCTTCGGTGAACAGGGCCAGATCGGTCAGGCCGAATTCGCTCACCAGTTGGGCGCGCTGCTGCAGCTCCAAAGCGGCCCGTTGACGGCCCATTTCAGCATCGTTCAGCGTCGCTGCCAGCAATGCGCCGGCGGCGAGGAAAAACAGCAGAAGCAGTGTCGATCTTCTCATTGTGCGGATAGGGACCTGCCGATTTGATTAATCCAAAGTTCTGTCTAAAGTTCCCTCCCCCCTCGCAGGGGGGGCAGGAGGGGGGTGTAAGCTTTTTACAGCTTCAAACCGCTGAGCTTCCTAACCCTTAACCCCGAATTCAAGTCCGGGGAAATCTATGCGTTGGCGCCAATGCCGGCAATGATAAGGATCAATAATTCACAATAAATCAATGACATTGCGGCAAACCACATAGGTTGTTACAGGAGACTGGGTCAAATGACCCGCCCATCGGTGTTCTGCAAACCGCCCCTCTTTCCCCACATAATGTGTCGAAAAGTTTGATATATAGGTTGGCGCCGATGACTGCATGGAAGCAGGAGGTAGAGCAACTGTTCCCTGCGTATGTGCAATCGCCAAGCTTGCATGTTGAATGGATGCATCTTCAAGTCAACCGTAGGAGCGGGCCATGCCCGCGAATGTTCTCCATTCGAACAGTATCAATTTATTAGGTGAGCGGAATAACTAATTGCTGTGTCCCTTCCCCCTCGCAGGTGGAAGTTCAGGATGGGGGTGAAAGGGATTACATCATAATTATCTGTCATCCCCATGTGATAAAGAGACCAATCTGTTAGCCAGATTTGCGAAATCGCTCAAACCGAGTTGCTCCGGCCGGATCGCCGGATCAACCCCCACCGCCGCAATCTGCTCGGCAGTGAGCAACGGCTTCAGACTGTTGCGCAAGGTCTTGCGCCGCTGGGAAAATGCCTGATTGACCAGCTCACCGAAAACTCGCCAATCGTCGATTCGGCAGGGTGGTGTCCGATAGGGCAAAAGCCGCACGAAGGCGGACTCGACCTTGGGCGGCGGATTGAAGGCCCCCGGTCCGATGGTGAACAGGGCTGCGACCCGGCAGCGCGTCTGCAGCATCACCGACAGCCGGCCATAGGTCTTCGAGCCCGGCCCCGCCGCCATGCGCTCAACCACCTCCTTCTGCAGCATGAAGTGCATGTCCCGGATGTGTTCGGACTGCTCCAGCAGATGGAACAGGATCGGCGTGGAGATGTTGTAGGGCAGATTGCCCACCACCCGCAGTGGACGATCCGGACCAGCCAGTACTGAAAAATCGAACCTCAAAGCATCCGCATTGTGGATCGTCAAATCGCCCACCCCGGCGCAACGCTCGGCCAGCGGCCCGATCAGATCCCGGTCCAACTCCACCGCGTGCATCTTCTTTAAGATGGCCAATAGCTCCAATGTGATCGCCCCCTGTCCGGGACCGATCTCTACTAGATTGTCTCCGGGCAGTGGCTCAATGGCTGCAACGATCCGTTGAATGATACCGGGATCGTGCAGGAAGTTTTGGCCGAACCTTTTCCTGGGACGGTGATTCAAGGGGTTACCCAATTGTTGTGCTGATTTTTTCAGCGAGTTATAAATGTGCATCTGGGAATTATCCTCTGAAAACAACACGTCAGGCTTGCATGGGGAGCGATTTCAAGTCGCATCGATATTCGCATCGGTATTTTTTGCGAGAGAATCTTCTGCTCGCTCAATCGTACCATTCCCGATGGACAAATTTGAGTGATAGATAGTGTGTGTGAGGCTAACTAACAGGCGCAAAATGGGTAAATACAAATCATTTCAGGAGGAAGCAAATACCTAAAACAGGATTCGATCTATACTAATTAAAGAAGGATAGTTGTGATTAAGGAGGTCAAGATGAATATGAGGATTCGTAGTACACACCGTGATTTGCAAGAAATGCGGCAATGTTTGCAACGAATTAGATGCTCAAGTTTCGGAGTTCAAAACGGCGAAAACCTTGCCATCGCCATCACTCATACTCCAATTGCATCGTAAACGCATCCAGCTGAAGGCTCTGGATAAAGAATTCATGAACGCGTTGATCAATGGCCAGCATTAGCGTATCAGCTGAGCAACCCAGGGTTGCTTTTAACTCGTTGAGTGTATCGGTGATGATGGCACGAAATAGCTGCCAGAGACGCCCAGCGAAACTCAGTGAATCCAGCTGATCCTGTATCTGGGAGCGAATGTCACCGATGCGTGCCGCTTGGTCGACGAACTGTTGCTGGACCAACATCAAGTAACGAATTGCACACAGGTGGATTGAGGCGGTATGCGAGGCAAAGGTGGCGGTTTGCTCCTGGAGGAAACCCAGATGCTGCTTCGCTTCCTTGAAATAGACTTCGATGCTCCAGCGCAAGGCATAGGTCTCAAGCAACTTGCTCATACTCATCTGTGTGTCGGTCGTCAAGAATAACGCCCAATCCTTTCGTCCTACAGCCGCTACACCGAGTTCTTTGAGCCCCCGCACAAAGAGCAATCTCACGGTTTGCCAGCGCGGCTGCTTGTCCTCCTTTTCAGCCAGATCCAATTCCACATCCAGGCTCATGGCCTTCCAGGGCAGGCCGCGAACCTTCCGCCACGCTCCCTTGACGACATGGGTATACAGCTCCTGGGCATTCAGCAATTGTTTTTCCCCTCCAGCAAGCGCTGCACGATATTTCAACTTGCCCTTTTTCATGCGCAGGATCGCACACAGCTCCAGTTCCAAGGCGGTGCGGATCATCGGCTTGGTACCAAACCAGGCATCCCCCAAGAGATAATCCGCGCACATCCCATCGCGAATTGCCCGCTTGAGCATGTTCGCCGCCATCTCCGGTTTGCTCTGGGTGGTCGCCTCTCGATAGCGCTTGGCCGCTACACTTCGTCCTTCCTTGTAAGGCTTGATCAATTCCCTGGCTTTGACCTGACTGATGTATATCTGTGAATCCAAGGGCAGGAAAGTCTCTTCGGTGGCCAATCCCAACGTCAACACCTGCTGTCCCATGACATGACGTCCTGTCACGTGATCAAAATGACTGGAGACCCCTTCCATTTTCTTGCCCCGGCGCGCCTTGATCGAATCATCCAACACGAACGCCTTAACCCGACTGCCGGAGAGTTGATGGTGTTGATAGACCGCCTTGGCTGACTGGCTGTTGAGCGCACGCCAGTTGATCTCTTCGCGTTTGAGTAAATCATACATCACATCTTTCCTCGCCTGAGAAAACAGCCCCAAGGCTTTGCGGGAAAACATCGCGATAGATGAAACGTTTAACCATTTCCACAGCAGTAGGACAAAGACTACCTCGGTAATCTCGATACCACTGCGTTTGGTGAAGCCGGCGCGTCTGATCAATGTATTCATTTTCAGTTGCTTCCAGGTATCGGCGAAGAGGTTATCAATGAAGTGCTTTGAATCGGTGATCACGGCACTGATCAAGGGTGGTAGGCAATCTCGCTTTGTGTCATGCTTCATGTGGGCCTCCGGGTGGTATTGTTGTTTGCCTTTGAACACAAACATTTTACCATGCGTGAGGCCCGCTTGTTTCTGCTATTCAATATGTTAGGTGTATTTTATTGCTGAATCTGAACTCCGAAACTTGAGTAATAAAGAACATCAAAAGGTCAAACGTGTTCATTGCCATTTGGTGCAAAGAATACGCCTGCAGCCCATGGTGCTTCGATGAGCTCGAGTTGGGCTATCCAACGGCGTAAACACGGAGTTTCTGAGCTGTGGATCTTTTGTGTTGATGACACCCGGATGGTTCCCCGTGCTGCCCGTACGCTAAACTATTATAAGGTTGACGGACGCGAAGCACTCGAAGGCAAGATTCTGCACTTAATGCAACGACTGCAAAACGATGACAAAAGCTAACAATGCCATAAACTCGGACCCCAAAAAGCGCCGCTCCTCCGTCGCTCTGCTTTTTGGGTCCGGTTATGGCTGGCGTTAGCCTCACACAATTTCGAAATTGCGGAGGATGAAGAAATGAGAGTTTTTCGGCAAATACCCCGTATATGTTTCATTGCAATCATTTGGTTAGGTTTTTCCTTTCCCCTACATGCTCGCTGTTTGGGATCTGAAACCTGGAATATTGAACAGCCGAATGGGTACCGGTTTTCGTTGAAAATTGATGTATGCCAGCACGAAACATCTGATTGCAGATTGTTTAAAGGTTTGTTGATAGATACTAGGAGTGGCGATGCGAGCGAGGTTTATGGGGAAATAGTAAATAATTCTAATATTAAGTTTTACAGAATATCACCACGCTTAGATTGCGGCTTTCAATTGTTTACAGGCCAATTGAATTATCAAACAGCAGTATGGTCCGGCGTCGTAACGCACTGTAATGATAGAGACTCATGGACGGGACTTGTTCTTGGAAGTAACTACACATGGGGACCTTGATGACTCATCCTAAACGAATGGGAAAAGGGAAAAGGAGGATAAGAGAAAGGCGCGAAGCTCAAATATACTATTCTGTAACGAGAAAACATCGCCTAATGAAAACGAATAGGGATAACGGTGACACCTTACCATTTATACCAATTTCATCTGACTAGTATCTTCACCCTTTCTCTTCGGTCGACCCCGCTTAGCGGGGCGAATCGGTCGCCCCAGCTTTCTTTCGAGTTCCATCAACGCGCTCTCTTCCATCAATGGCCGTCCAATAGATTGTCCCTTTTCCAAGGCAAATTCCAACTCCTGCTCTGGTGTGGCCGCCAAAAACTCGGATACATTATCAACACGGTCAAGTAGCGGTCGTACGGACACCAGGCCATCGTCTTTCCCGCACAGGTGTGCTTTCGTACTCGACCATGCCCAGTCCGACGCTTGGGCGACCATTTTCGCCTTAACCGGATTCATCGCCACATAGCGGAAAGCTGCCAGCAGATGCAATTCGTCCATAGCCACACTGCCAAAGCGCCCCTGAAATAGATGGCCCGTTACTCGAAGTCGTGCATTGATGTAGCTGCTGTACCGTCGATGCGTCTCACCTATCGCGCGAGACAAACCCGTATCGTCTGCTGGAACCAGAATCAAGTGAACATGATTGGGCATCAAACAATACGACCACACCTCTACGCCGTTTTCACGGCAAGACTTAGCCAACCAATCTTTAGAGCCAACGCATAAAAACAATAAATGTTGTTAAAACAAGGCATTGATATTCAGTTAAGCAGAATGAAGTTGTAATAAGCGACGATCGAAGAAGTGCTTAACCCTGTGAAACAGCTGTTTTTTAGATTTTCAGAAGAAAAATGCAGTAACCCACAGTGAGTTTTTACAAAAAAGGATGTTCCCTTCCTTGATAATTCCGGAGACGACTAAATCAACCGAGAACTACAAAAAAAGGGAACCGTGGCATGCTATCACCTCAATTTGTCGAAGGCCACCAAGTACTGCTCATCCATGAGGTCCACGCAGACGATCGGTATTTGCTCAACACCATTGATGGCGAGTGGTTTGAGATATTGCACCATTTTCCTTGGGAGGCATATCCTCACCACGCCGCGGCCTACTACGATGCACTCTATGCGATTAATAGCGAAGAGCGCGATGCATCCAAGGATTCTGACGAATCAACACCGGAGACAAAAGAAGCGGCCAAGCAGCGTCTATTATTTACTCGAGCAACGATGCAACCCACGCCAGCGCAACCGCCTCAGATCATCTATCAAGGTCAGGTGGTGGAATGCAAGACCCCTACTGTCGACCCCATGGGCCTTGCTCCCGGGGTCGTGCCTTGACGTCTGTTAGGACGCAAGCCGAAGTGTTTTTTGGGTTTGCTCAAGAGTTTTATGGGGACGGCACTGATGGGTTTTCCGGCCGAGCTTGAGCAGGTGCACCTCCTGCTGAAGAGTAATCCCAGCTTTGCGCGGGTTTGTGGTTTTGCACCCAAAGAGAAAGACAAACCAAACCGGTACCGCTATCGTCAAGTCCCCAGCCTGCGCAAACTCGAACAATTCGATCAAGTCATGCGCCAAGCGGGCCTCTGGGATCAGATCAAGGTTTCAGAGGTCAAGACCAATCTCCAAACCGGTGTCATCGAAAAAGAAAAAGAGCGGGTTGGCGATACGACCCACTACCACGCCTATTCAGGTTTTGAAACACTCACGTATGAAGACGAGAAAGGGAAACTCAAGAAGAAGTCTCAATCGAAAGTGACCAAAGGATATCGTTGCGACGATTGGTCAAGCTGTCCCCACGACTGGGAGTTGAGCGATGACGGAGCGGGAACGGTCGTCAAATCCAAGACGAAGATGTACTGGGGCCATAAAGCCAGCGTTATCGGTCTGCTAAAACAAGGCTTCGCCATAGACGCCGTGGCCATCATGGATGCCGCCAGCCGCGATGGTCAGACTTTTCTCCCCCATGCCAAGGATGTATTTGAGCGCTACCCAGAGCTTACCGCCTCAATAGAACGGGTGCTTTATGATAGCGCCTGTGATGATGTCACGCTAAAAGCGCAATTTGAAGACGACTTGGGTGTCGAACTGAAGGCCTCTTTTAACCCCCGGCGCACAAATTCCATCACGATAGATTTACCGCGAGGGATAGAGAAGATTACGCTTTATGGCGTACCCCTTTGCTTAGCGGGTCATGAACTGGACTACAAAGGCATTCGATACGACAGCGAGAAATTCATCTATGAAGCACCGCGCCAGGAGGATGGCCTATCCGTCTGTGTCAGCTGCATGGAACGAGGCGATTGCTGTAACCGTTCAACCCAATCCGGGCGAACGATAACGGTTTCTTTTGAGTCCTTGCCGCATATCAACCCAAACGATCCCCCCATGGCCAAGCGGTTTAAAGCCATCATGAGGCGCCGGCCTTCGGTTGAGCGGATGATAAAACGCTTAAAGTGTGACCTGGGAGATGACCGGCTGAGCAAACGAGGGAATGAATCGTTCCAAGCCTACTTGGACAAGACGATGATCGCCTATCACTTACTCATACGACACCTTCACTGAAGGCGAGACTAACCAGGAAAAAATAAATGGGTACAGACCAGAATGGCACTTACTTAAGGGTTAACGGATTGAAATAGGAAGCAAAAAAGGCTGTTTCAGGTGATAAGATGCAAATCGCCAAACCCACACGAATCAACCCAGGAACCAGCCTTTATGCATCCTAATCAACATGCCAGCTTTCATCAACAAAAACGGTTTCGCGGCCATGCCGCAAACAACGATTCCTACACCTTCTTCAATTTGTTGACTGGACCCGCGTTTCTGGATCAGGTGGAATCCTTGTTACCCGACCATCGGGAACGTCTGTTTCCTCCCACAGAAACATTATCGATGTTTCTGGCGCAAGTCATGAGCACAGATCGCTCATGCCAGTATGCGGTCAATGATGCATCAATCAAACGATTGCTCGGTGGTTTGACCCCTTGTAGTACACATACGGGTGCTTACTGCCAAGCACGTAAGCGTTTGCCAATGGAGATGGTCACCTCACTCACCCTTTATACGGGACGTCATATGGCACAGCACACCCCGGAGTCGTGGCATTGGCGAGGCCGGCCAGTACGGCTGGTGGATGGAGCTACGGTGACGTTGCCAGACACGCCAGTCAATCAGGAAGCCTATCCTCAACCCAGTAGCCAACAGCCTGGATTGGGTTTTCCCCAGTGCCGATTGGTGGGCATACACTGCTTGGGTAGCGGTGCAATACTCAATGCGGCCATGGGGCCTTGTAAAGGCAAGGGAAGTGATGAGCAGTCCCTGCTCAGATCGATACTCGACACCCTGGAATCGGGAGACATCTTGTTGGGCGATGCTTTTTACGCCACCTATTTCCTGCTGTGTGCATTGCAGGCGCGGGGAGTGGATGGGGTGTTTGAACAACAGGGTGCACGACGACGCAGCACAGACTTTCGTCGAGGTCAGAAGCTGGGTCAGCGTGATCACTTGATTGAGTTGCAAAAGCCCAAGATTAAACCTGATTGGATGAACCAGGCACAGTTCGATCAATCACCCGACACGCTGACGGTGCGGGAACTGAAGGCCAGCGGCAAGATTCTGATGACGACGCTACTTTGTCCGAAGCAGACCCTCAAATCTGACATAAAGATGTTGTATAAAGACCGCTGGCATGTGGAGCTGGATCTACGCAACATCAAAACGACCCTGGGTATGGAGACGCTAAGCTGCCTTACGCCAGCGATGATCGAGAAGGAGATATGGGTCTATCTGTTGGCCTACAACCTAATCCGGTTACTGATGGCTCAATCCGCTTTATTAGCCGATGTGTTACCCCGCCAACTCAGTTTCAAACATACCCTGCAGTTGTGGATTGCCTGGAGACAGAGTGGTATCGGGAGTAATGACGATGAAAAACTGGCCTACCTATTCATCCTGATTGCCCAACAAAAGGTTGGAAACCGTCCAGGACGTATAGAACCCAGGGCCGTCAAACGAAGACCTAAACCCTTTCCGCTACTGATGCAGCCACGATAGATCGCCAGGGAGTAAATCTTGAAAAATGGTCATCCTAAGAAGCTTAAGTAAGTGCCATTCGGTACAGACCACCAATGTTAACATCAATGCAATACATGGAACAACCAAATTGAAGATTTTCTTTAGGGCAGGAGTGCCTGCCATCGTGACTTGGGCACCTATCCCTCTGACCTTTGTACTCCCTGTAGTCGACTCCACAAGGGCGCCGTATTTCGATCTAACGCAGACGTTCTCGGAACCGTCGTATTGGCTGACACAGTCAGGCGGAAAGTATGGGGCGCCCATAGTCGCTGTATTGATGCTAACGATCCTAGTCACTCGCCCAGGGCAAACGCACGAAATTTAGGCGCTCAACAACAAATTAGCCAAATAGTTTTTGTCCCAACCTGCTCGCAGCCGTTTATTCTTCACGCCCAACTTCACGGTTTTGTCGTTTTTAAGAAGATTTAACGCGACATGCCGCATCACCACGAAGTTCTCTGCTGAATGAGCATTACGCATCCGTGATTCATCTTCTCTGAAGCTCATATCAAGCTGCCAATGAAGACTGTTCTCGATACCCCAATGAACACGCACCGAATCGGCGAAACGCTTGGCATCGTTTTCAATCGAACTGATATAGTATCGATACTCGACACTGGTTTCGTTCTTTATAGTTCGCTGACTCTCCACCATCGCAATGATGTTGAGTCCACGCCAGGCATGGACATCGATCATGGCGTTGGCAATACCCAACGTCCAGTGGCGGCGAATCTCAAACCGATCACGGTTACGTTCTGTGGTTTCGTAAAAATCGACATCATAGTCTCTGTACCCGGCTTTGTCGGCTTTGGCGAATACGTGTTCGACTTGCTCCGCCAGGGTGCTCTGATTACCTTTCAGTGCCAGGAGGTAATCACCTTCAGCCTCAATGATCTGTTTGGCGATCGCTTTTTGGCATCCCATCGCATCAATCGTGACGATGCAACCTTTGAGAGCCAAGACCTTGAGGAGTTCTGGGATCGCGGTGATTTCGTTTGATTTTTCATCCGTCTTAACTTGCCCCAGCACAAGGCGATTTTCCGCTGACCAAGCACTGACGATGTGGATGGCCTTCTTCCCAAGCTGCCGATCATGAGATCTTCTGACCGTCTTACCGTCAATCGCAATGACACCCTCAATGAGACCCGCTACATCTCTTACCCACTGAGTAAAGCAGTCTTGGAAAGCCTGTGTGGATAGCATCGAGAACAGGCGCCGGAAGGTGTCATGTGACGGAATCCCGTAAGGTAACTCCAGAAATGTCTCAAACCAATCTGCTTTGGCTCTACCAAAGGATTCGATGGCATTCCAGTCATCGGCTCCACACAGGATTGCGCTGATGGCTATGGCGATCATATCGATGAGTTTATGTTTACACTTCTTTTCTATGCGTGGATCTGGTATCACTCGAAAGTGATCAAGAAGTCCTTTGTTTCGTCCTATTTACTCTTTCATGAACGCTCCTGATGACGTAAATACCCATGCCATCATGAAGCGTTCTCTTCGTAATGTCCCAGCCCGCTATTACAGAGAACAGTATATTTATTTGATTTTATTGATCGTTTCGTGCGTTTGCCCTGGTCACTCGCCGGAGTATTACACTGGCAAGAAGAGGGAAGGAGATAGGCATCGTTGTGTTGACCGCTGCGATTTTCGCGGGAGGCATGGCTGCGATCAACGAACATGTCGTGAAGGAACAGTTGCAGGTGCCTCGCCCCAACATCGTTTGGTTGGCTGGGGAGAATGGAAGTGGCCCGCTAGGGACCGCCGCAAAAGAGTTCTATGAGGCCGGAGACAAGGAAGCACGCCGCAAACCGCTAGCAAAGGTCCTTAGTCAGCAACTGATGCCCGTTCCACTGAGCCCTTCCATTGAGGCTCATTGGATTGAAGAAACCGGCTATTCGTTTCCATCTGGGTACTCCTTCTCAGCGATGTTTTTCGCCACTTTTTTTACTGTCGCTTGCTGCAACCTACTTGACGACGAGAAGGCTTTGGTTGTTCTACGTATTGCTGCCGTGGGCTTTGGCTGTCAGTTATTCACGACCTGTATTGGGAGTTCACACACCTGCTGACATTACGGTTGGAGGCTTGGAAGGCCTGGCGGTTGGACTTGTGGCTTGGGCGATTGCGCGGATACTGATTCGAAGGTTCACCTAGAGAGCGGTACAAGTCGGGTATACGACCACAAGCGAGCTAACCATTCGATGCATGTTGGCCCGGAATCCCGCTGCGGGGCTTTCCTTGGTGCGTCATCGGTGGCGCTATGCATCGCAAGGAGCAGGGCTGAGGGGTCATGCCACGATAAGGGCCTCGGAAAAAATAAATCATCCCATCTTGCTTGCCTGGTTGCCCAGCTTCTGCGTTACGGCAAGGGTTACATAGAATGACTATGCGCCCCTTACCGCGCCTTGAATCAGAGCAACCATTTCGCGGAATTTTGGGACAATTTAAATTTTCCGAGGCCCTAAATTTTCAATACCGTTAATAAATCTGTCGAAGGTAGCCGCCCTTATTTAGTCTGCTTCTGCGCTTTGTGTTGCCAGTAACCGGCCTTGTCCGGATCGGCGGGAACACCGTCGAGTCCCTTCTCGTAAATGTGAGCAAGGCTCTTCATGGCCATGAGGTGACCGCCGGCAGCTGCTCGCTCGAACCAGGTGACGTCTTCCCGCCTATCAGACTCCTTTCCGAACAGCGAATTCTCCAGCCGTAGTGCAAGCTGGTACTGCGCCTCAACGTCACCGTCCTGTGCCAGCTTGTGCAGGTGCGGAGGGCGTTGGTTGCAGGGTTTCATCCAGAGAGTAGCCCAACTCATTAACAAGGTGCAGCAGCTCTGTCGCCTCCTCGTGACCCTGGGTCGCCACCCGGCTAAGAAGATGCTTCGCCAGGGTGGGGTTCGGCTCTGCAGCAGGGTGTAGCTACAATATGATGTAGTGGCTCAACATGCAGCGCCATACTGATTGATTTTTCCCCAAAACTGTTCCCAACGATTAGACCGCTCCAGGGTTCGCAGACTCAGGATGATGGAGGCACCTTTCTCATTCCACTTCATACCCGATTGGCATAAGCGTTGTTTGACAATCATTTTACAAGCCGCTTCGGTAACACCCGAGCCTATCGGCAAGGCCTGCTTAACCAGTGAATAATACCGCATTCTGGCTTTCTGATGAGTGAAATAGGTAACAGCCTTTTGGAGCTTCTCACGGTTGCTTGTGGATAATTTCCCCACTAACTTTTCTTCGAGCTCTTTCAGTATCCGTCCCGCCGCCCCCTTGAGATGCTTGAGTTTGTGGCACCGTTCGTCCAACCACTGCTTTTTGCGGGCAGCATCGCGCTTGCCCGGGAACAGCGCCTCACCGGCTTGCGCCAGATATTCGGTCGCATGCCAGAAATCGGTCACCTGGATCGAGGTATGTTGGTTCAAAAATGACCCGTTATCCGTCGCACCATCCGCCAAGCCGATATACCGGGCGTCGGGATAGAGTTGCTTGGTGTGGGCGATTTCCTGGCGCAGGCGCTCCAGAAAACTGGCCTTGCCGTATTCGGGGGTGGCGCCGATATAGGTCGTATGCAATCGCTCACCGGCACTGTCATAGAGCGCCACGGTGCCCACCATGGCGATGCGGTAGCCTTGTTCTCGGAGGTAGATCGTGGTGCCGTCCAGGCCGATACTGACCGTGGCCACCGGTGAGTCCAGGGGCGGTGTCGCATAGTGCCACTGTTCTTCTTTTGCTTGCGCCAGCGCACCCACCGTCTCTGTGACCTTCTGGATATAACCGCGCGACAGCGCCCGGCCGTGGTTGCTTTGCAGATCCGTTTTCACCTCATCGACGCTGAGCTTCGAGTATTTATGCGACAGCAACTTCGCCAGTTTCGGGGTCGCCCCTTGAATGATCCGGGCATCGCGTTCCAAGGGACAAAAGGTCGCCCCACCCTGGGGGCTTTGGTAGACATGGCGTTTGACCCGCGTCTCACCGTAGGGGGTCTGGTAAGGTTTTTCCACCTGCCCTTTGCTCGTCAGTTTGGTGCTGCCCATTTGGATGGGACTGCCGTCGGTATCAAAGCACTTTAAGAGCTCACCGGTGGCCAAGGTACCCGCTTCGTTCAGGGCTTGCTCAATGTGTCCCTCCCCCTCCAGCATGGAGCGTGTGAACGGGAGCGTTATTTCGATAACCAGGGTATCCTCTGTGCAAGAGGTAATTTTGGCAGTCATTTGCGTACACTTTCTTAAGGTAATTTCGAGAAAGTGTATCATGCCAATTGATAAATCGGTAGAATTATTACATCATGTTGTAGCTACACCCTTCGCGCCAGACCAAGCGCTTTGTCGACGGTGTCGATGATCTCGCCCCGCCAGTGGTTCTCCAACACGCCCCACACGCGTTCCACCGGATTATACTTGCTGTGGTACGGGGGGTAGTAGGCCAACTGGATAATCAGTTGATGGGTATCGGAAAGCTCAACCAGCCGCTTCAACCATTGGGTGCGGCGGCCGTTACTTTCCGGGCCGTTGTCGGCATTAATCACCAGGGTTTGAAGGTCAAATGCTTCTTTCCGACGTGGCACCATTTCCTCCAGCCGGTCTGCCATGAAATCGGCGGTGACTTTGCTTTGACTGAACCATAGGTGATTGTCTCCGGTTTGCGGCAGCAAGATGCCGAACGGGGTGAGTATTGTCTCGGGTTGAAAGTCGTGATCACAGGCATTTTCCCCTTGCCGGTTGTAACCGCCTCGGGTGAACGGGCCGACCTTCACCGTCGCCTTGGTATCCAGGGAGATCCGCAACATGCCGGAGTCCTGATCGGCCGACTGGTTGACTTGATGGACTGCTTCGAAGATGGCATCCGTCTCTGGGATCTTCTTCAGCGGCCGACGCTTCCGGACCTTGCGTAACCGATAATCGAGATCGTTAAGTTTGTTCCGTAGCATGCGGGTACAGGGCAACTCGGCATCTTTGTAATCGCACTGCGTGATGAGCCGCAAACGCACCTCTTCGGCGCTGAGTGGTGAATAAATGCGGGTGCTGCGGAAGGTCGGGTCGGTTTGGCCTGACGGCTCTACGATCGAGCGGATGTCGTCCAGTAGATTGGGAAGACGCTCTTCAACTCGTCGTCTGCCGCGTTGTTCAAAACGGTCTTCGATGGCTTGGCCGTTCTGCAATTCCGCCTGGCCTTTACGAATCGTGCAACGGTTCCATCCCAAGACCTGCTCAGCAAAGCTCTGACCGCCCCAGCCCAGCAGATCGACCACTTGGCCCATGAACTGGCGCCGCTCACTGCTCTTTAGCAGCGATGCGGTATTTTTCCATAAATTCAGTTCCTCTACATTTGAATTTTCCGTGCATTTGTCATAGTCAAAATTTTAACTATTCTCACCAGTAACAGATAGTGAATTCTGGATAATTTATTTTTTCCGCGGCCCTGACTCTCGTTGCGGGTGACGCCCCCTTCACCGCGATGGTACATGCCCGCCAACAGCACCTGCGCGCCTTCGTTGCCGCGCTCTGCCAGCCGCATGATGATCGGCCCCTCTTCTGCCGTAGCGGCGGCGATTCCAGTTGAGTACAGGCCTATTACCACTGCTGCCAGCAGAAAGGCTAGATTTCTGTTGAGATTCACAGGTCCCCCTTATTAAGTCAAACTTTTACTACGCTATACTTTGGAAGATATCTCTTGTGCCAACCCCTTAATGCCGTCATTTACGCACCCTGGAAAGGTTGTTCGGAGAATGGCCTGGTTGATATTACCAATGTGCTGGTTGATTTGAGCCAGAGTGAATCCAGACCGTTCGTATCGTATTTCCTTTTCGGGCGTTCGAACCCGCATGCCAGATAGTGCAATACAGCAAGTCCTCGAGCCTTTTGGAGGCTGATACTAGGCGAAATACAGCTCCTTCGTCAGCGTTTCCCAGTCCGGGTAATGAAGTTCAACAAACTCTCCATGGCGCCGTTTGTCGAATTGGCGGAATTTTTGCTTATCTGAATGTAGCCCGTCCCAGCTAGGGATGAGCACAGATCAATTTCCAAATAACCCATGAAGGAGTTCGAAGATGATTAAGAAACAACTATTGGCGGGTGCCATAGCCGTCACTTTGTCTACCGGTATGATCGCGTCCGTCACAACCTCGGTCTTTGCCGCAGAAGATCAGCCGCCGACCACAGAGATGTCAGCCAAAGATAAAGCCGCGAACGAGGTAGCGGATAAAGATTTTGTCAAGGTATCGGAAGACGCGCAGACGAGCATGCATGATTTGCACGGCGCAAGGCTGGCGATTTTCAATGGTCAACCGGAGAAAGTCCGCACCTTTGTGGACGCGGCGGTAACGCGGATCGGGGTTGCGGTCAAGGACGCGGACAAATACGCGCTGGATACTAAGGCGCCGAAGTCTGATGACAGCTACGTGCCCTTCGATGCGAATCTGATGGTACTTAAGGACTTTGTGCCGACTGCGGAGAAGTCGGAGCATATCGCTAAGGCCAACGGTCACCTGCACAAGGGCGAGAAGCAAGAAGCCATCAAGGCGCTGAAGCTCGCCGAGATTGATGTTGCTGTCACAGCCAGGATGATTCCGGTCAACTTTGCCAAAGAGCACATCGACCAGGCGGCCAAGCTCGTTGCCGAGCACAAGTACTTCATGAAGCCAACCTGGTGTTGAAGGCAGTTGATGATGCGGTGGTTGTCGAGACCTATGCGGTCGATGCCTTGCCTAAGACAAAGGTAAAAGCGGAGGAATGAGGAGGTATCGGAATGGCACGCGGGGTGTGTCCGCCTACGGCAGGGGACACACCACGATCAATGCCACACACACAATCCGATTTCTATTGCATTCTGTATATGCTGAAACGTTTGTGAAGTCACCGAGGGCTCCTCCCTGATCTATCTGGAGCGATTTTCCGTGGAAGGATCGATCCAGATATCCCATGACTTCCACGATGTCAGCATCGCCAGGGCGGTAATTGCCCTGGCGCCTAGACTGTGATTCGGGATGTGGTGGGATGGCGTCGAGATCCTGGAGCAGGCGGCAGTTAAAGGGGTCGATTTATATCTAGCATTAGCTTATTGGCTGTGACTAATCCGCGTATCAGTTAATTTAACATTTAGATTATTCGAGTTCTTTGGTCCCTTATTCCTTAGGGTCAGAGAAGGCGTTGAAGGTGTATAGTGCGGGCTTCGATTTTTCAGGAAGCGACCATGACGCCCTTTTATCGCAATGTGCCTCTGCTCGCTGTCGCTCAGTCGCTGATGATGAGCGCCAATTCGCTTATCATTACGCGGCGGCGCTATCGGTTTGAGTATCGGCAACAGGATCATATCGAGCTGCTGACACTGCTCAAGACGCTGCCCTGCCACGTCATCCTGTCCGGCTACCCCTCGGCGGTATACGACAACCTGCTGGAGGGCTGGAACAGCGTCGAGCGCAGGTCACGAACCAGGGCGGGGTCCGCACCGAGAAGCTCTGGTGACGACTATGAAGTCGACCGGGTGCATTGGGCCAGTTTTGCGGGCAAGAACTTCACCGACCGCCAGCGCATCAAACGCAAGGCGGCAACTGGGGGAAGAGATACCAGGCGTTGCCCAGGGCGGAGCGTATCGCCGTGCTGGCGGCGATCCTGGCGGAGGAGGGCGCAATAGCCGGGGTCGTGGACGCTTACGCGTCCTCCCATCCGGACGAGGCGCCCTGGGACAGAGCGCGGCTAAGATGAAGCTGCCCAAGGCCGAACTGATCGACATCATCCTCGATCTGCAAGGGGAGCTGCATCGGCGGCTTCAAGAAAAAGACCGGCGAATCGCTGAGTTGGCGAAACAACTCGCCCAACGCCAAGGCGAGATAGATCAAGCAAAAGCGGCGCAAAAGCGCAAGGACATGAACCGGCGCGTCAACCAGCCGAACTCGAAGTCACCGAAATGGGACAGGACGGCAACCCGAAGCCGAAGGGTTAAAAGCACAAAAAAGGGGCAACGGGCGCCCAGGAAAAACGCAAAAAGCGCAATGGTTGCGGCAACCGGCGAAAGTCCGACCCTCCGTGCCCGATGACGCATTTCATCCCACTTCAGACGTGCCCTTTATGCGGCACCGACCTGGCCGATCAACCCGGCCGGCCGAACCGCGGACGACTCGTTGAAGACACCGCGCCGCCCGCCAAGAAGACGATCCTCTGCGAGGCGGTGAGCGAATCCAAATGGTGCGGCCAATGTAAGCAAATGGTCTCGTCCGTATCGGAACGGGCCCTGCCGGGCTCGGACATCGGCCTGAACACCCTGATCGAGATGGCCTGGCTGTGGGTGATGCGCGCGCTGTCCTTCCCGAGGATCCGGGATTATTTCATCGGTTTCAAGACGCTGAGGCTGTCGACGGCCGGCCTCTCGAGGATCATGATCCGCTTGAGCAACATCCTGCAGCCGCTCTACGCGGAAATTCTCAACGATGTCAGACAGGGTGCGAAAATCTGGGCGGACGAGACCGGCTGGCGGGTCAAGGGTAAGCTCTGGTGGCTGTGGATATTCGCCAACGAGCGCAGCGCCTATTACTGGGCGGACGCATCGCGCGGCGGGGGCGTTGTACAGGTGATCCTGGGGGAGGGGTTCTTCGGTCTGCTGATCGTGGACGGCTGGCATGCCTATACACAAAAATTCTCTGCGACCTCCAGACCTGCATGGCGTATATTTTCCGCAAGATACGGGCCTTCATCGAGCCGCCTCTCCCAATACCGTTCCATCATGACATTCTACCTGAAGCTGCGGCGCATCATCCGGGACGGGGAGAAACTGCAATCGCAACGCAGCGAGTTGGCGGAATTTGCTCTTTCATTCGGCGATTGAAGCGTCTGGAAAAAAGACTGGACGCGTTGCTGGTATGGCAGAACCCCAATGAAACGCTGAAGGAAGTGATCAAGAAGGTTGAGCGCCAGAAGGATCATATA
>CAVQUR010000009.1:0-268187 GCA_963716875.1 uncultured Gammaproteobacteria bacterium | reverse complement strand
TTGAGATCGGTCCACACCGGCGTTTTCACCCCGACCGCCGCGCTGATGTTGTTCCAGTAGACCCGCACGCCGGGCATTGCATAAATCATATCGCCGCCTGTGGCGCGCTCGTCGACACCATTGGTGCGATCACGCTCCAGGTGTAGATACTGTGCCTCGACTGCCAGATCCACTCGCAGTTTGCGATCGAGATCGGTATAGGCGCGATAGATCAGCGCGCTGTTCGCCCGGATCTCCTGTCCGAACCTGGTACGGTTGCCGTCATCGTACTCATACTCCTGAAAGCCAATCGTCGACAGTTCCTGATTAAAAGTCCACCGTGGAGACAGCGTCTTCGTTGCGGTCAGACCGAGGGACCACGACGGCTTGCCGAAGCCGGTAGATTTCCCCGGATCGATCGAGCCGTCGTTGAGACGTAGGTCTGCGTCTCCAGTGGGAAGCGTGAAGCCGCCAAACACCGTGAAATGCCAGTCCTCGAGATCGTCGAGACTTTCGTTATCCGGGATCAGCCGCCAACCTTCGTCATACTTGAAGCCGACCTGGCCGAATAGCGAAATATCGGCGAAACCGTGGGTGTCGAAGCCGCCGGGCTCGTCCACCTTGCTGTGGTAAGGGAGAAAAACATAGGCGGAGAACCACGGCGTCACCCCGTAGCCCAGTCCGGCCATCCAGTAGTTCGCGTAATCGCTCTCGGGATTGGCTGGATCCGAATCGTAAGTCTCGTACTTGGCATGATCGAGTTTCAGATAGGCCAGGGTCTCGCCGGCCGGGAGGGTGGCCGAGGTCGCCGCCTCTATGGGCGCACCGGGCCCCCGCAGTCCAGATGCCCCGAGACCCGCCACGCCATGGTGAGCCATCGTCGGGCCACTGATCCCGACAAGCGCGCATGCCACAAAGATGCGACTGCTTATCGATAGGTGCTTTGCGATAAGATTCGCCATGTGTTTTTCCTATTGGATTTTGAACATCAGGATAGTTGAGCGCACGCGCTTGTCCGCTTTTTCGCTTTCAAGGGGTTCTTCCAGGCTGGCAGTGATCAGCTGCAGGCCTTTGTGTCGGATACGAAGATTGATACGGCCATCGTCGCCGGTGACGCCGCGAGGGTCTCCATCGTAGGCAACCGTGACACCCTGTGCCGGCCCACCGCGAAAAACGACCGTCAGGCGCAGCTTGTCGCCAACCGCGAGGGCGAAGGGATTCTCGGTGAACACAAGTTCGAGATCGGTCGACAACGGATCCCGCAGCCGCTCGGTCCAGGCCTCGACGCGCTTGACACCCTCAAGCGCCTGCCAGCTGCGTAGCACGCCAAACAACTCGTTTTTGCCCTGGTTTCTGGTGCCTGTCAGCGTCTGCGACCAGTAGCCCGAATCGGCAGTCACCATCACCGCGACACAAGGTCCCTCCACGCGCAATGGATAGCCTTCACCGACGACCGCAGATGACGGGGTGACTTCGTTCGGTCGAAGGCAATAGGTGCCAGTTATGATCTTCGGACCAAACGGCACCGCCTTTTCGCCCTGGTGTTGGGAGAAACGATGGCCTCGGTGCAGCAGGTAGTCTTCAGCGCTTTGTTCAAACCAGTAATCGTGGGCATACGCCGCCTCAGCGAGCAGCGCAATCGATACGATCAACGATATCCTTGCAGGCGACATATGCATTAACATGTGGCTTGGTATGATTTATTTGAAATTTATCATACGCCTCGACGGCGAACAACAGGTCCAAAATTCATGAGCGGCGGACATCCTGACGTTCGCATCTAGTCAGCAATGGGAGAGAAACATGCAGAGAATGACCATCACGCTGGACGATGATTTGGTAGAAGACTTCGAGAAATATCTTGCCGACAACGGCTACCAAAACCGTTCCGAAGCAATCAGGGACCTGATACGCCAACGCATGGACGAGAAAAAACTGACAGAGAAACCGAGTGGCAACTGCCTGGCTAACCTGACCTACATCTTCAACCATCACGAGCGCGACCTCGCGAGCCGTCTGACAGATAGCCATCACGCACACCACGACCTCAACATCGCGACCCTGCACGTCCACCTGGATCATGACAATTGCATGGAAAGCGTTGTGTTACGTGGATCTGTCGAGCGGGTTGAGGCATTCGCCAAAGCTACTATCGCACAGCCCGGCGTCCGACATGGTTACCTCTATGTGCTGCCAGTGAAAATAGCTACGCAGACGCACCGACATGGGTCAGACCCACAAGCCCATCGGCATGTGCACGTCCAGCCAACTTCCTAGCGAGTCGAGAAACAGATCGGCGCGTTAATGCAAATGGATAGGACGTACGTAGTTCCACTACAAACAGCCCTCAGGCAATTCAGTTGGTCGTGGCTGGATTTCGGTTTAATGTTTCAGTTTATCGAAGTTCTGCTCGATCCCACCGGATATACGATGTAGGCGATGACTTTCAGCGCACGCATCAGGCACTGCAGACCTTGGTTAAGCGGTATTAGAACGTCAGTTGTGATGCCTGCCAGTGCCAGGTATTGCCAGCCAGTACCGGTCACTCCCACTCAATTGTAAATGAGCCATTTTTATTATTTATATTCAATGGCTTATTTTCCCTCTAAACGGTTATACCATGAAAAATACCATGATCAGAAAATTCTTCCAAAAGCTTCAATTTTTTAATAAACCGACCAGAAAAACCGAGCACAAAGATCTATTTAGTTGGGTAATTGAGATTCCAATCCCATGGATGTCCAACTCCACTCCCCGCGCCGAGATAAATACCTATCATACCCCATTGTTAGTCCGCAGTTGCGAGATTGCGGTCATTCGTAACTCAAGATTTTATGCGAATGCTTTTCTCAGCTGCCGACCCGAAGCAGGCGTTCGTATGCGATAGGTAAAAGACACCAACTACTTCATTGTTTCACCAAGCATAGTGAAGTGATCCCTTAGGATCGATGAGTGCCGCGCTCGTGGGCGATCATGTCGATTGCTGACACAGTCAGAAAGAACTCAATTGGCCCATAGGTTTTGCTGCTCGTAAGTAATCTCACCGATTTAAGTAGTAATGTGCGTACCCAGTCGGGGATATGCGTTATCCTGGGCTTTTTACCAATTGATTCAAAGGCGATATTTGCTATCTCGTTATATGTCAGAGTGTCAGGGCCACCGACCTTGATTTCATGATCCGAGCTCACTATCGCGTCAACGCATACATCAGCGAGATCTTCACCATGGATTGGATTTGTTTTTTGTTCTCCACTTCCGAATAGATAAATAGTCCCCTTAGTGGCCATGGTGTAGATTTCGGTTATATCTGAAAAGAATCCGTTGGGTCGGATCACGCAGTATTCGAGCCCCGATGTTTTAAGCTGCCCAACAAACCGTTCCTTGGCATCGCAAATTTTTAGGTGCCGCAGTTTTTCCCCGTTTAGCACGGACACATAGATAAACTTTCTGACCCCGCTGCTACGTGCCTCATTTAAAAGATTCATATTGGCTTGGTAATCGACATCCATGTAGGTCAGGCCATCTTTCTGGCGCGTGATGCCTACAGTCGAAATGACCGTATCGATTCCTTTGCAGCAACCCGATATTGTTTCTGGACGTGTTATTTCTGCCTGGAACACGTCTCCAACATCCGATTCAAGTTTTTTAAGCTTGTCGGGAGAGCGAACGATCACTCTTAAACTGAATGAGCTTTGATTCAGTTTTGATGCAATATGACTTCCCAAATATCCAGTAGCACCAGCCAACAGTATCTTTTTCATATCGAAAATCTCACAGGCGCATAACGTTGGTACTCACTGGTTTTTACGAGGTGCAGTGGAGTAAATAATCCAGGGTAATGATTTGTTGAACGAAGCCGCTATCGCGGCAGGATAAACCTCGCATCTCCAGGTAATCTCCCCAGTAGCCCAATTCCGGGCAGTTCTAGAGAGGAGTTTACCCATGATCGCTAGCGAACAAAAACGTTTTGATGGACTCTATGAGCAGCACCTGCGTGCCCTGAAACTGCACGGCTACAGCGCCAGCACCATCGATGTCTATTCCAGGGCCGTGCGTCGTCTGACAGCGTATTTCGATTGTATACCGGATCAGCTCAGTACCGACCAGTTGGCCGACTATTTCGCCGAGTTGGTCGATTCCCATTCATGGGCCACCGTGCGGGTTGATCGCAATGGACTGCAGTTTTTCTGGCAGCACATCTTGAAGCAAGATTGGCAGTGGGTAGAGATGATCAAACCCCCTCAAATCCGCACGCTACCGGATGTACTCAGCGTCCCGGAGGTGGAGCGGCTCATCGCTACCGCACGCAAGCTACGCTATCGCGTCTTTGTCTTGACGACCTATTCCATGGGGTTGCGCCTCAGCGAGACCCTGTCCTTGCAGGTCAGCGACATCGATGCGCAACGCCAGCGGGTGCATATTCGTCGCGGCAAGGGGCACAAGGACCGCTTCGTACCCCTCCCGGATCTGACTTACCAGGCCCTGCGCGCGCTGTGGGCCAAGCACCGTCATCCCCGCTTGCTGTTTCCCAACCCCGTCGGCTCACCTGAGCGCATTCGCCAGGCTACCAGCCCCATGGACCGCGGCGGTGCCCAGCAGGCGGTGAAGGCGCTGGTGATGGAGTGCGGGATAAAAAAGATCTCGGTCCATTCGCTTCGCCACAGTCTGGCAACTCATTTACTTGAACAAGGCCTGAGCCTACGTCATATCCAGGCCCTGCTGGGTCACGCCAGTCCCACCACCACCGCGCTCTACGCGCACCTCACCGACACCACCGCACAGGATACGGCCGATACCCTCAATCATCTGGTCGGGTCTCTGCATGTCGACTTGAAGAAGGTGTAGTCATGCAACTGGCTACCCTGATCGATACCTATCGCGAGGCGCTGGAGCAAAAGTACGCCGATGTGCTGTTGCCGAGTCACCGCCGGGCGCTGGATGCCATCACCCGTTGTCGCACCGCGCAGTCTGGGGAGGTGTTGGCGCGGTGTGACGATTGCGGCCAGCTCGAGTGGCATCCTTGCTCTTGTGGGCATCGCAGTTGCCCCCAGTGTCAGAATCACGAGGTCACCCAGTGGTTGGCACGACAGCGCGAGAAACTCTTGCCGGTCGATTACTTTCTCGTCACCTTTACCTTACCCGCGCAGCTGCGTCCGCTGGCCTGGCAGCATCAGCGTCTCCTCTATGCGGCCCTGTTTCGCGCGGCGATTCAAACCCTCAAGCAGTTTGGCCTGAATCCCAAGCATCTGGGGGCCGAGATGGGCATGACCGCGGTGCTGCATACCCACAGCCGGCGTCTGACCTATCATCCGCATCTGCATGTGGTGGTGCCCGGGGGTGGGATCGACCGCACACAGGGCGTCTGGAAACGCACACGCTATCAGTATCTGTTCAATGAATTTGCCCTGGCGGCGGTCTTCCGTGGCAAGTGCCTGCATGAGATCGCGCAGGCCGGATTGCCGATCCCGGACCATGTGCCGAAAGACTGGGTGGTGGATTGTCGGCATGCCGGTCGGGGGGCGTCCGCCCTTGAATACCTCTCACGCTACCTCTACCGGGGAGTGATCAGGGAGTCCAATATCCTGTCCGATGCGCAGGGCCAAGTCACCTACTGCTATACCGATCGGGACAGTGGCAAGGCCTATACCGAAACGCTCGATGGTGAGGACTTTCTCTGGCGGGTCATTCAGCATGTGTTGCCGAAGGGCTTCCACCGGGTCAGGGATTATGGTTTTCTGCATCACAATGCGCGCCAGACCCTGCAATGGATTCAATGTCTCTTGCAGGTCGTGCTCCAGCCCATTGTGTCCCAAGATCGCCCCAGCTTTTGTTGCTCAGCCTGTGGTGGGGTGATGAAAGTCATCTTAATCAAGCCGCCCCGCCGTGATGCCTCATTGACTCGCTCTGCCCAAGGTCCGCCAAAGGAGGTGCTCGCTTAGTCGGTAGCCAACCTCATCCGGGTCTGATGCAGAGACTGGCGGTGGTGCCAGGATTTGCCCATGCCTGTCGAATTGAAAAGGGATGGAAATACGGAAAGAACGCTGGAAGATGGTAAGGTAAGCTCTACAAAGTTTCGCTAAAAAATACTGGGGATCCACTCCAGCTCATAAACGCATGGCCAAGCCAACCTCACACAGGTGGGGTCTCAGCGATTAATTTTCTATAGTGTGTTTTGAGTCTTGGGCGAGTTCTGATCGGGCTCGTTCAACTACAGGATAAGATCGTGGTTCGCTGCGCTCTCACGATCTATCCTTATTCGTTATGCATTTCATTTCTCAAGATAAATGACTATTTCCTGAGCGGCCTTAGCTGCTCCGTCAATTTTATCCTGTTCCAGCTTTAGTCGTTTCATGTTCTCTCGAAACTGGGAACCATTGGCAAGCTTCTCCAGTGCTGACGCGAGGTGTTTCCTGGTTAATTCCTGTTTCCACAACATTAGTCCGGCACCTTGCTTTCTAACGAGAGAAATGTTGCCTGCCTGCTCTTGATGCATCGGAATTCCCACTAATGGAGTACCTGAATGAATGGCTGTCTGCACAGTACCAGCACCACCGTGCGTAATCGCGATATCTGCCATCGGGTTCACCAAATGAGCAGGCACATGCGATTTGAAAAGTACCTGATCGGAGGAACCGTTTCTATCATCTAGAATAGTCGTTGTCACGATCAGAGTCCGCAAGTCGAGATTGCGCACAATATCTATTATTGAGCGTAGAACTTTGGGTGAACCTGATACACCCATAGCACAGTACAGTTTGGTTTGAGGAGTATCAAAATGATCACGCACTTGCTCAGGTACTTCACCGGGCAGTCGAGCGTAGCAGGGTCCACCGTATCTGTAGATGGGTGCTTTGTGAAAGAATTCAGGATGGGCGGGGCGATAGTTCTCAAGCTCTTCCGGGGCAATTCCGAGAATGGAAGGTGTATCCATTACCAGCGTGAGATCCCCTGCCATGAAATCGAGTGTGCTCTTGAATTGGGGTAAGCCCAGTTCCAATGCCAGTTGGTTGAATGGCTTAATCCAGAGCTTCGCCCTCGGCATCAACCAATTCACAAACCTGTCCATTGGCAAGTGGTGAAATAAACGCACTATGCCACCACCTACAGCGGCAGGTGCGAACTCCGCCATCTTTCGATCAAAAAATGGCGCCGTCCAAGCACCTGGTTGTTGCACAATAATCGGAATGCCTACCAACTGAACCGACAAATAAGATGGAAGATTCCATCCGATAAGTACAGTATCGGCATTTACCTGGCGTAACGCGTCGGCTTCTGCCGGTACATACGCCTTCAGTTCTTCGTAGGTAAAGAAGCTACTGCTGAGTGACTTACTTCCCTCTCCGCGATTGTATGTGATGTATTCGTTCGCAGCGTTCTGGAGACATGGTTGGAGTGATCGAGACAACCTCAAATCCCGCCTCGCGCGCAAACGATTCATAGGGTCCTCCATGACTAAAGAAAATTACTTCTTGGTCGAGCTGCACGAAGGGCATTACCAATCTCGATCAAACGGGAAACCTCTGAAAGATAGAAAAAGTGCGGAAAACAAACGATTTTCATTGTAAATCCGAAGATCTCCGTAAGGCGATATGTCACTACTCACAAGGACTTAATAAGGCAGTAAAGTTTCATTGATTTAAATGTGCATCATCAGGAGCTGTTCCTTTCCTGTAAAATTTAAAATGACAGCAATCTCCACCTTTTGCCAAAGTACAATGCCTTCTGAATTCGCTATTCGTTGCCTCCTCTATTAAAGGGAAACCTCCCAAATCGTGTTCACAACCAAATACATTTAATTCCGGGCAATCGATAGCTTCAAATAATTCAACATTCGCACATGTTGTCACTTTGAATTCAAGCAAATCTTCAGCTTCATGGAATCCGTCATGTTTCCAGGTTCCCATACGGTTCGTTGTAGTAAATAATGCGCGGTTCATTTTTTTAAAATTGTCAAAAACATCTCCTTCGCATTTCACAAGGTCATTTACTTGATAGATAGCAGGTATTGAAACTGTCCCCATTTTACGTGCCATGATAACCATAAAATCTTGTGCAAACTTTCTTCCTTTTCTATCGGCAATTGCAGAAAATAAGGACCCCATCATCTTTAATTCTTTTTCAATAACCTCACTGATGCATTTTGCCTTTTTTATAGCATCAGGGTATTGTTTGGTTATTCTTTTTGAGTGCTTATTCATTCCTATTAATAAGCTAGGAATTCCAAAGATTCCAAACTCTTTTCTTAGTAAGCCAAAAACAATTTTTGCTTGTTTTGTCATGGCTTCCTTAGGCATTTCTAAGGCTTTTCCATACATTTCTAATTCTTCTACTTTCATGATCGAAAAATTTTATGATTAAATTTGATTCAAAAGTATGTTTATAAGAACGGCAAAGCGCCCTAATACAATAATGACATTACACCCTTTAAAAAAGCAGAACAATTAAGCTGGAGATTTAGTCGATATCGATCAACGTCTGTTGATGGCACTTCGGTAGCATTCACCGACGAGTTTTCCCGAAATCCGAACGACCGCTATCCTGCCGTAAGCAGGAATCAAAGGACCATCGAGCATTCGGTCAGTTCAGGCCTCTGTTCGCCCTGTTGCGCGCCACAATGAAATGACCACTTCAGGAAACTTCCCGAAAACACCCGACGACCCGACCCCCGACGCAGGCCACGCGCGACAAAGCTCTCCGGGCGTCAGGTCATGGAGTCCTCAACAGCGACATGAATCTATGCTGGCATAGCAGGTTTCCAGATTGATCCAGAACACACGCAGTTCGAGCGTTCTGATACCATGCTGGCATCAATTTTCTTCGCATGGTATCTCTGTTTCCTGCCTTGCTACGCGGAAAAAATACCATTAATGATGCAGATTATATTATCAACTGGATCATATTAATTATTATAATTCAATGGGATAGAAATACAGGTCACTCCCATTCTATTGTAAACAAGCCTTTTTTATCTATTATATTCAATGGCTTATTTTCCTGCTAAACGGTAATACCATGAAAAATACCATGCTCAGAAATTTCTTCAAAAAGTTTCATTTTTTCAACTGACGGACTAGAGAATCCGAGCGCATAAACCTGTTTGGTCGGGTAATAGAGATTCCAATCCCATGGATGTTCAGTTCCACTCCCCGCGCCAAAATAAATGCCTATCATACCCCATTGTTAGTCCGCAGTTGCGAGATTGCGGTCATTCGTAACTCAAGATTTTATACGAATGCTTTTCTCAGCTGTCGACCCTAACCGGACATCCAATATTCTTATTGACCAAGTTTTAGGTAAACATCAACAAAGTCACCAGCTATTTCACCATTTCCTAAGTTGAAGTCGTCAAAATATTTCTGATCGGTCATGAGGTGAACCCTCTTTAATGAACTTGAGCAACGTCTTTCTGCCCTTCACCCTGGCTGTAAGGGAAATAGAACTCGATGAGTCGCTCCCGGTAATTCTCGTGATCGGTTGAAGTTGTTTTGAAAGCGGGAAGGTCCAACATAGATTCGTACCATCGCCGATATTTTTCCCGGCACTCGCCATCTAGCGGCAGATGAAAGTCACGATAGTGCCCCAGCAGTACGTCGATACGATAGGCGAAGGGTACCAACAGAATATCTACGATACCGACTTCTGAGCCGTTGAAGTATGGCCCTCTTTCCGAGAGTGCCTCTGCAAATTTCTTTACACCCTGGACGAGGTGCCGCCTTGAATTATCACGATACTCGTCTTCATCCTTAGCCTGAAGAAAACGGTACAAATAAGGCACGATGTGCTGATTAATGTGATCCATCCAGTAGCGTTGTTCCGCGCGCTCGTTCGGCGTTTTCGGCAACAATGGCTGTTTATCGGGAACCAGTTCATCAAGGTATTCAACAACTCGCGTCGAGTCGACGATTGTCATCTCGCTCTGGCCGTCAGAATCTTTCGCAATAATGACAGGTACCTTGGATGTGTTACGAGATATGGACAGCCACCATTTTGAACTTCGGTAGGGGTCCACTTCGATATACTCGAAATCAATCCCCTTCAGCAATAACGTCATCCACGCACGCTGGGCGAAAGGACAATACCAGGCCGAATAAAATTTCATTTTTGCCATCAGAATCAGTGCCGGTAAATTGGGCTATGATTTCGGAATCCGGTCATCGATATCGATGATGCGCCGGTCATAGTAAAAATGTGCATTGGATTGAAACTCCTCCGGGAGCTCACCATCATTGCATTTACTGATCAGCAATTGTGACACCAGCCGCCAGCCCATCGCATTGGTGTTATACACGGTTTCGCCACAGTGCTTGCAGAAGACACGCGTCATCTCCAGGGTCGGGTACTTGTACTCAACGGCGTGCTCCTCGCCGGATATGATATTGACCTGTTCCGCTTCCCAGGCCACGACCGAATGATAAGGGACATCCAGCAGGGATCGGCAATCCTCGCAGTGACAAAAGGCATGCACCCTGGGGGTGCCGATCATGGCCACCTTAACCGAGCCGCAATCGCATTGAACCTGATAGTCTTGACTCATATCTTCCCCCTCCTAGAAGTGCTTATCCAGGTGTTCTTCATAGCGTTTGAAATCACTTTCTATGTTTGGATTTTTCATAACGTCGTAACTGGCAAAGGTCTCGATCGGCTCCATGCCGAAGAAACGGAAATTCATGTGCATGGGAAAGAACAGGTCATCTACGTTTTTACCCTGGAACAGGTATTGTGATTCATCGTCAAAGGCCCCTTCAGGCGCATTGAAGGTTAAGGAAAACATGTAGCGCTTGCCATCCAGGGTGCCACCGGCTCCATAATTCTTTACCGGATCATCGGCACTTCTGCCATCTCCGTTGGTAACCCGCCCATCCATTCCGGCGGTGTAGACGTCATCCATGTACTTCTTGAAACTCCAGGGCACTCCCATCCAGTTAACCGGCGATTGCAGAATAATGACGTCCGCCCACTGGTGGTTTGCGAGCTCCTCGTCGACATCGTAGTCCCGATTCGTCTCCTCGACACGAACGTCGTGTCCTTTTTCTTCCAGTTGACGCCTAGCTTTTTCAACCAACGCGTGGTTCAGTTTCCCCTCTGCAAAGGGATAGTAATGATGTGCATTCAGGATAAGTACGTTGCTCATGGTTACCTCGGTAGTCGTTAACAGGTGATTTCTTGGGTACTGGTGCGTATACTGTGATAGCTGGTAACACAATTCAACCAGTATACTTTTAGTAACCTTGATCGGATGAGGCTCCTGAAAATGGAAAGCTATGTTGAAATCGACACCAAAGGCAGGAAACAGGCTGTCCACGCCTGCACTGAGCCCTGCGCCATCGAGAAAGGCATGCGTTTAATTGGCGGCAAGTGGAAGGGCTCGATCATCTACCATCTGAAGGACCAGCCGGTCCGCTTCAATGACCTGACCCGGATGCTGGGCGGTGCCAGCAAAAGAATGGTGGATCAACGCCTGAAAGAACTAGAAAAGGAAGGCATGGTGATTCGTAAAGTGATTAGTGAACGGCCAATTGCAGTCACCTATGAGCTGACTGATTTTGGACGTAGCGCGTTGAGCATACTGGATGACCTGCGCATCTGGTCAGAAAAAAATCACGTCTAAACTTCCGCTTTTGGCACATCAGTGGCATTCATCAGCGAATCTAACGACAGATCGGGAATGCCAGCTTTCCCGCCGATAGCAGGCATTGCCGTATGTCCGTCCGATCACGCTCGTCAGGCCACCGAGTCGCAACCAACGGGCTCCCCCTAAATGTCTCCTTTTGAAAAAACCCGCCCAAAAATCCTGCGATACCCGACGTGGGCTAGATCTGATAAGGCTCTCGCGCCGTCAGGTTCTCGGAGTCCGCGACAGCGACTTGAATCTTTGCTGGCATAGCAGGTTTCCAGATTGATCCAGAGCACATGCAGTTCGAGCGTTCTGATACCATGCCAGCATCAATCTTCCTCTCATGGTATCGCTGCTTTTCGTACTACAGCGCGCGGAAAATACCATGAAAAATACCATTGATGATGCAGATTATATTATCAATTAGATTTTTTTTATTGTTTTTACTTCAATAGGTTACAAATTCCAGTCACTCCCACTCGATTGTGGCCGGCGGCTTGCTGGAGATGTCATAGGCTACTCTTGATACCCCTTTGACCTCGTTGATAATGCGCCGTGAGACCTCTTCGAGAAAATCGAACGGCAGGTGGGCGAACCTGGCGGTCATGAAATCCACTGTCTTCACCGCCCGCAGGCTGACCACATACTCGTAACGCCGTGCATCTCCCACCACACCTACCGATTTGACCGGCAGGAAGACCGCGAACGCCTGGCTCACCTCATCGTAGAGATTGTGCCGGTGCAGCTCTTCGATATAGATGTGATCAGCCTGCCGCAGGATGTCTGCATACTCCTTTTCAACCTCGCCGAGGATACGCACCCCCAGCCCCGGACCGGGGAAAGGATGCCGGTAGATCATCTCATAGGGCAGTCCCAGCTCGACGCCGATCTTGCGCACCTCATCCTTGAACAGTTCGCGCAGGGGTTCGACCAGCTGCAATTTCATGAAGTCCGGCAGACCGCCCACATTGTGATGGGACTTGATCACATGGGCCTTGCCGGTCTTGGCGCCGGCGGATTCGATCACATCGGGATAAATGGTGCCCTGAGCGAGAAAGCTCACATCCTGCAGCCTGTTGGCCTCTTCCTCGAAGATCTCGATGAACAGGTTACCGATGATCTTGCGTTTGCGTTCCGGATCGCTGACCCCGGCCAGGGCACCCAGAAAACGCGCCTCCGCATCCACCCGGATCACCCTGACCCCCATGTGTTCGGCAAAGGTCGCCATCACCTGGTCCCCCTCGTGCAGCCGTAACAGGCCGTTATCGACGAACACGCAGGTCAGCTGAGCGCCGATCGCCCGATGCAGCAGGGCCGCCACCACCGACGAATCGACCCCGCCCGAGAGTCCAAGCACCACCTTCCTGTCGGCCACCTGTGTGCGCACCTGTTTGATGCTTTCCTCGATGATCTGGCCGGGTGTCCAGAGGGGCTCGCAACCGCAGAGGGTGAACAGAAAGCGCTCGATGATGCGCTTGCCCTGGCGGGTGTGGGTCACCTCCGGATGAAACTGCAGACCATAAAATCCGCGCGCCTCGTCCGCCATGCCGGCCAGCGGCGCATTGTCCGTCTCGCAGATCACCTGAAAACCCGGCGGCAGCTGCTCGACCCGATCACCGTGGCTCATCCACACGTCCAGCAGCCCGTAGCCCTCCTCGCTGGTGTGGTCCTCGATGTCCCGCAACAGTTTGGAATGGCCGCGCGCGCGCACCCGGGCGTAGCCGTACTCGTGCTTGTCCGAATGGCTCACCGCACCGCCCAGCTGAGCCGCCATGGTCTGCATGCCGTAACAGATGCCCAACACGGGCACCCCCAGTTCGAATACCCGTTGTGGCGCCGCCGGGGCCTGCTCCGCGGTCACCGTCTCCGGCCCGCCGGAAAGGATCACCCCGGCGGGTTTATCACCGGCGAAGCCCTCGTCTGCATTATCGTAGGGAAAGATCTCGCAGTAGACCCCCGCCTCACGCACGCGGCGGGCGATCAACTGAGTGTATTGGGAACCGAAATCAAGGATCAGGATTCGATGGGCATGGATATTGGTGGTCATGGTTTCGCTACTTTCAGATGATATGCCTGACAGGGCCGCGGAGTAGGCAGATGCCGGCCGGGATGCCCAGCTGGGGTAATTCAGCAGACCCGGTACCCGCGGCCATGCTGCCGCATCAATCCCGCCGGTAGTTGGGGGCTTCCTTGGTGATGGTCACGTCATGCACGTGGGATTCGGTGATACCGGCGCCCGTCACCCGCACGAACATCGGTTTGGTGCGCATCTCATCGATGTTGGCGCAGCCGGTGTAACCCATGCTGGAGCGGATGCCACCAATGATCTGGTAGATGACATTGAGCACCGGACCCTTGTAGGGCACCCGACCCTCGATACCTTCCGGCACCAGTTTGTCTTTGTCTTGCGTGCCTTCCTGAAAGTAGCGGTCGCTGGAACCCTGTTTACCGGACATGGCGCCCAGAGACCCCATGCCCCGATAGGATTTGTAGGAACGCCCCTGGAAGATCTCTACCTCGCCGGGGGATTCATCGGTACCGGCGAACATGCCGCCGATCATCACCGAATAGGCACCGGCCGCCAGCACCTTGGCGATGTCCCCCGAGTAACGCAGACCGCCATCCGCGATCAGCGGAATCCCGCTGCCCTCCAGTTCCCTGGCGACATTGGCCACCGCAGTGACCTGAGGCACACCGACACCGGCCACGATACGGGTGGTGCAGATGGAACCCGGGCCTATGCCCACCTTCACCGCATCCGCCCCCGCCTCCACCAAGGCACGGGCACCGGCGGCGGTGGCGATGTTGCCGCCGATCACCTGGACCTCGGGATAGTGTTCCTTGACCCAGGCCACCCGATCCAATACTCCCTGAGAATGGCCGTGGGCCGTATCCACCACGATCACATCCACGCCGGCCTTCACCAGGGCTTCAACCCGCTCTTCGGTGCCAACCCCGACCCCGACCGCCGCGCCGACCCGCAATCGCTCCTGATCGTCCCGACTGGCATAAGGATTGTCCTTGGCCTTCTGGATGTCCTTGACGGTGATCATGCCGCGTAGCTTGAAATCGTCGTTTACCACCAGCACCTTCTCGATGCGGTGTTTGTGCAGCAGGCTCAGCACCTGATCCCGGCTCGCCCCTTCCTTGACTGTCACCAGATTCTCCTTGCGCGTCATGATGTTCCTGACCGGATCGTCCATCTTCTTTTCGAACCGCAGATCCCGTCCGGTCACGATCCCAACCAGCTCGTCACCATCCACCACAGGCACGCCGGAGATATTGTTGGCGCGCGTCAGCTCCACCACCTCGCCGATGCTGACATAGGGCCCGACAGTGATCGGCTCCCGAATCACCCCACTTTCGTATTTCTTGACGCTGGCGACCTCGTGGGCCTGTTGTTCCGGCGTCATGTTCTTGTGGATGATCCCGATGCCGCCCTCCAGCGCAATGGCGATGGCGAACCGGGCCTCGGTTACCGTATCCATGGCTGCGGAAACCAACGGGATATGCAGGCTGATTTCACGGGTGAGCCGGGTCCGCAGATCCACGTCTTTGGGCAGCACAGTGGAGTGGGCTGGCACCAACAGGACATCATCGAATGTGAGGGCTTCCTCGATAACACGCATAGTATTTGCTTCCGGTGGGGGTGGGAATAACCGGCCATTATAGGTTTTGCAGTGGGCAGGGTAAACCTGCTGCTACACGCATGCATGCGATCCATTACGCCTGGTCATGGTAGAAGATACAATCTTGGCCAGTAAACACCTGGCGGGCTGTGGCATACTCTGCGTTTTGTCCAGATTCTCAATCGAGACAGGCCAGACCGGGATCACCAGCATGCATACAGATCAGTCAATCCAACGGGAGGTCTACAGCGTCACCCGTCTGGTGCGCGAGACCCGCGCAGTGCTGGAGGGCAGCTTTCCCCTGCTCTGGGTGGAGGGAGAGATCTCCAACCTGGCGCGTCCGGCCTCCGGCCATCTCTATTTTTCCCTCAAGGACGAGGCGGCCCAGGTGCGCTGCGCCCTATTCCGCATGCAGCGACAGCGCTTGCGTTTCCAGCCGGAAAACGGCCAACAGGTGCTGATCCGGGCCCGAGTCAGCCTGTACGAGGCGCGGGGCGAGTTTCAGCTCATCGCCGAACACATGGAGCCGGCCGGTGAGGGGGCGCTGCGTCTGGCCTTTGAGCAACTCAAAGCGAAACTTGCCGCCGAAGGACTGTTCGCCAGTGAAAAAAAACAATCACTGCCGACCTTGCCGCAGCAGATCGGCCTGATCACCTCGCCCAGCGGCGCCGCGGTGCGGGACCTGCTGACGGTGCTGCGCCGGCGCTTTCCCGCGATCCCGGTAGTGATCTATCCGGTGCCGGTGCAGGGCGCCGAAGCGCCGGCCCGGATCATCCGCATGCTCCAGCTCGCCAACCAGCGCGCTGAGTGCGACGTGCTGATTCTGAGCCGGGGCGGCGGCTCCCTGGAAGATCTGCAGGCCTTCAACGACGAAGGGGTGGCGCGGGCCATCTTCGCCTCCACTATCCCCCTGGTCACCGGCATCGGGCATGAAATCGATTTCACCATCGCCGATTTCGTCGCCGACCTGCGGGCGCCGACCCCATCGGCGGCGGCCGAACACGTCAGCCCGGACCAGCATGCCTGGCGGAAAAGGTTTGACGGCCTGTTGCTGCAGCTGCGCGCCCGCCTGGAACAGCAACTCCGCAGCGGCCGGCTGCAGACCGATAAACTGGCCGCGCGGCTGCAACGGCAACACCCGCGGCAGCGTTTGTTGCAACGCAGTCAGCGTCTGGACGAGCTGAGCCAGCGCCTGTTGCAGGGCCAACACTATCGACTCGGCCTGCTTGCCAGGCGTCTGCAGAACTTGCAATCCCGATTCAACAACCAGGCCCCCGCCCTGCGCCTGGAACGCTTGCAGTTCAAATTCCAGGCTCTGCGGCTCCGCCTGCACCGTTCCCTGGCCAAAGCCCTGGAACAAAAGGGCAACCGGCTCACGCAACTGGCTCGCGACCTGCAAACCCTGAGCCCGCTGAATACCCTTAACCGGGGCTATGCGATCGTCTCACGGGTGTCCGATGACCAGATCCTGCACGTCGCCAGCGAGACCGCACCCGGGGAGCAGACCCGGATTCGCCTGGCCCGGGGGCGGCTCGTGTGCGAGGTCATCGAGACTCAGCCGGACGCTGATCCCTGAGTGAGCGAAAGGCCTGACTCCGCGGCTTATTATCCGGCTGTTTCCGGCTCCTCGCGGCTGACGCTGGAAGGCTCCCCCATCGCTTCCACCCAGTAAGGTTCGGCCTCGCACGAGCAGCAGTCATACCAGACCGGCACATCCTCGTGCATACTCAGGCTCTTTCTGACCTGGCGGGCGGAGTCGGCCGCCACCGTCCCGGCGCGTTCCACGCAGGGGTCATCAGTTTTCACAGAGGAATCGGCCATGATGGAACACCTCGATTAAAGCTTTCGATTGGATTCGTTGGGATGCCGGAAATGGGTTTCCGCCACATCCCGTTGCTCAACCAATAGCAGTTATCCCGACACATTAACCCTGAATTACGCAGGGTTGTCGAGCTTTTCTCTACCCGCGGCAGATCGACAACCCATGCCGACACCCGCGCGAGCGACGATCCAACGCAACCGATCAGTTTCCACCTTTTTCTTGATGCGCCAGATCCAGGCGAATAGCGAGCCACTCTGCAAGCCGCTGCTGGACCATGCCGTTGATGGTATGTTCCGGGTAGACGCCCTGTTCATCCGCCACCCCGGACGGCAGGCCGCTCAGCAGCTCCATCGCCTGCTCCACATGTTTCAAGGCGTAGACATGGAACCGTCCCGCGGCGGCCGCATCCACCACTTCCTGCTTGAGCATCAGGTCCCGGCTGTTGGTACTGGGAATGATTACCCCCTGTTTACCATCCAGGCCACGGCTCCGACAGATATCGAAGAAGCCCTCGATCTTTTCGCACACCCCGCCGATCGGCTGCATCTCGCCATGCTGATTGACCGACCCCGTGATCGCCAGATCCTGCCTCAGCGGGATATCACCCAGGGCGGAGAGCAAGGCGCACAACTCCCCCGCCGAGGCGCTGTCCCCCTCCACCTCGCCATAGGTCTGCTCGAACACCAGGGTGGCGGCCAGGGACAGGGGCTGAAAACGGGCATAGCGGCGATTGATATAGGCGCTCAGGATAAACACGCCCTTACTGTGGATCGGCCCGCCCTGATCCACCTCCCGTTCGATGTCCACTACCTCACCGTTGCCCAGGCGGGCGGTGGCGCTGATGCGGCTTGGCATACCGAAGGCATGATCGCCCACCTGGATCACCGACAGGCCATTGACCCGCCCGAGCTGACTACCGCTGGTATCGATCATCAGGGTGCCCTCGAGGATCTCTTCCTGCAGCTGCTCGCGGAGCTGGCTGACGCGCCGGGTCTGATGGTCGAGGGCCAGTTGCACGTGGTGCTTCTCGATGCGCTTACTGTGTTCCTGCATCGCCCAGTAATCGGCTTCCTTCAAAAGATCGGTCAGGCTACCCATGTGCAGGGAGAGCTTTTCGCCATCCCGGGCATGGCGAGCACTTTGTTCGATGATGCGTTCCACCCCCGCACGACTGATCGGATGCAGCTTTTCCCGCTGCTGCAGGGTGGCGATCAAGTGGGCGTACTGCACATCGTTGCCCTCCTTGCGGGGGAGGGTTTCCGCCAGATCCACCACCACCTTGAACAGTTGCCCGAAATCGGCATCGTAGGCCTTCAGCAGGTGGTAGAGGCGGCGGTCTCCGATCAGCACCACCTTCAGGTCGATGGGAATGGGATCGGGCTCCAGGGTGATGGTGCTGACCAGACTCAACTGGCGCTCCAGGGATTCGATTCTGACCTCGCGGGATTTGAGGGTCCGTTTCAGGGCCTCCCAGGAAAACGGGTTGGTCAGCACCTTCTCCACGTCGAGCACCAGGTAACCGTCATTGGCGTGATGCAGCGCCCCGGCCTTGATCAGGGTGAAATCGGTCGCCAGGGTGCCCATGCGGGCCAGATGTTCGACCCGACCCAACAGATTCTGATAGGTCGGGTTGGGCTCATAGACGATCGGCACCGCGGGGCCGTCCCGGTTGTCCACCAGCAGATTGACCCGGTAGCGGGTGAAGCGGGGATCGTTGACATCGATCGGATTGCCTTCATCATCCTCGTTGCTGCGAAACAGATCGAGATTCTGCATCACATCTTCGCGCAAGCCGTCCAAGAAGCTCACCAGATCCGGAAAATCCGCATATTTCTTGAAAAGGTCATGCAACAATTGGTCGAGCGTAAGCTGGGCGAACTCCCGCTCCAGGGCCTTGATCCGTTGCCGCGTGTCCCGCTTCCACAGCGGAATCCTGCTGAGGGCGCTGCGCAGCTCGTGGTGAAAGCGCTCCACCACCTTCTCGATGGCCTGCTGTTCCTCCTCCGGGAGCTTCTGGTAGGCCTCGGGGGAAATGACCTTGCCGTCTTTCAGGGGCACCAGGGTGTAGCCGGTGGGAGTATGCAGCAACGCGATACCCTGCTCCCGGGTCTTGCGGTCGAACTCGGCCGCCATCTTTTCTTCCCGCTGTTTCAGCTCTTCACCGATCTCTTCGACCTGCTTGCGGAATTCGTCGCTCTGCAGGGCCACGGGAATCGCATCGAGCAGGGACTCAACCAGCTGGTTCATATCCTTACGGAAAGCCCGTCCCATGCCCGGTGGCAGGCACAGCGCCAGGGGCTGGTGCGGGTTGTCAAAATTGTCCACATAGCACCAGTCGGAAGCCCGCTTTTTCTCCCCCCTGCGCAGCCGGCTCAGGGTATTGGTGACCATCCAGTGCCGGCCGATGCCGCCGGAACCCATAACATAGAGGTTATAACCCTCGTGTTGAATGCCTACCCCAAAGGTGATGGATTCCAAAGCGCGCGCCTGACCGATGGTTTCGTCCAACACCGCCAGCTGTTCGGTGGTGTCGAACGCCACGCCGGTCAGGTCGCAGGCAGAATAGAGCTGGTCCGGGTGCAAAGGTTCGATGCTTGCCATCCTCAGGTTTCCTTCGAGATCAAGAGCCCGCTTGTCCGGTTTTTTCCGTCATCATCGGCCTGGAGGTCAAGATCATCAAACTGACGGCGATAAGCAACGCCCTGGAAATACCCCCTTGGACCGGGTATTCCAGGGTCGGGCGCGGTGAACATTAAAGATAATCTGGCAGCTGTCTACGGATATCCGCCGGGGTGTGGGTAGCCAGGTTCTTATTGACCTCCCCCGCCAGGATCTGTTTCAGGGCGCTGCTCTGATGTTTCCGCAGCATGCCGAGAAAGTTCGGCGCCGCCACCAGATAGAGTTTGTCGAACTGTCCGGACTTGCGGCCGGCTTCCAGGGTTGCACACACATGGGCGGCGAAACGATCGGCATCCGCCTGCTTGTGCTCATCGGGCTCGCCTTCAGTGGTATCGGAAATGAGATCTCCTTCATGCAGTCTCGCGGCGGGGTGCGTCAGGGTCTGGATCTCCTGCAGTTCACTGGCCGGTTTTTCCGACAGGAAGATACGTGCACGGCAGGTATCAGCAGCAATTACCCAGGTTTTGTTCATAGGTTTCCCTCTTGTTGTTCAAGTTCTTAGCCTCCTCACCAGGTGTTGCAGTCCCTCTCGTCCGGCCGTTGGAATCGGCGCCAGCGACAACACCTTCTCATTTCTAAGCCTAACCCAAATTTTCAGGAAATTGCTGAAAAATTCAGGCTTTCCTTGGTACAGGTCAACGCTTTAATTTCAAACGAATCTCAGCCTCGTCACACGGCATCAATTGCGATTCGAACGTTTGCGCTGCACGAAAGCGGTCAGGGCCAGGGCGCCGAACAGGGCATACAGCAGCGCATCCTGCCGGCTGGCCCCCAGCAGCAGGGAACCATAACCGCCGATTGCCGCCCCCAAGCCACCGAACGCCATGCCGCGCATGACCCGGCACAGGGGGCAGTTCCTGGCATTGTACTCAGCCATCAGACCACCAGCCTCCTGACACACTCCAGATAGGCCTGCTCGTCGGGCAGCCGTTGCTCGACCTGGGACTCCCAGAGCATCTGACCCAGGCATTCCATGAGCCGGTGTTCCGCCTCGTGCACGTCACCCAGGCGTTGCGCGAGCCGTTGATAGAGCCCGCCGATGCCGGCCGGCCGGTCGGTGCTGACCTGCTCCTGCAGGCTGATGTGCATGGCCATATGCAGGAAAGGGTTGCTCTCTCCTGCCTCCGGCAGAAATTCCTTGTGCAGAACGCGCTCCGGCTCGGCGAGCAGGGCATGGTATTCGGGATGCGCCAGCACGATGTCGGCGATCATCCGTTCGAGCGGCTGCATGGGCAGGGACTCCCGTTGTTTGCGCCAGGCATCGATAAACAGCTGGCGCATCTGATTTCGCTCACCGCCAAACAGCATCGGCTTGCTCCCAATGGGGTTGCTGGATTGTGTTGCATGGCCTCTTTTTCGGTATCTGACGCCTGGAACTGTACGTTAGGCAGAGATACCGGATCAGGGTTGGGTTGCCGCCTTCGCCAGTTTGGCCAAGGTGGCGGTCATGTTTTGTTGGACCTCCGGCCGATCGGTGATATTGAAACGACCGAATAGGTAATCCAGGCGCGTATAACTCAGCCATACGACGCCTTCCGCGTCCTGCCAGGCCAGCGCCTTGAGCGGCAGATCGATGCCGGCCTGCTGATTGCTGGACATCATCCCGGTACCCACCTTGGGATTGCCAAAGATGAGCAATTCGGTGGGGCGCAGCTGTTGTCCGACGCTGATCGCCCCTTTGGCATGATCGATTCGTGCAAAGATCTTCAAGCCAAGTTCTTTGGCTTCGGCCTCGAAGCGGTCCAAGGTCTCCGCCACAGGGTACTGACTGCGCACATTGACCAAACCGTCATCGGCGTGGCCGGGGGATGCAAGCAACAACAGAAAGCTCAGGATAAACGCCATTCGTGAGATTGTTTTCATGCATTTGACTCCTTTAGTTTGAATTCACAGAGATCTTCGATAACACAGCCACCACACCGCGGTCTTCTGGCCACACAGGTATAGCGGCCGTGCAGAATCAACCAGTGGTGAGCATCCTGCAGGAACTCGACGGGAACGCAGCGCAGCAATTTCTTCTCCACCTCAAGCGGCGTTTTGCCCGGCGCCAGGCCGGTTCGATTCGACACCCGAAAGATATGGGTGTCCACCGCCATCGTGGGATGCCCGAAGGCGGTATTCAAGATCACGTTGGCCGTCTTGCGACCCACACCGGGCAGGGCTTCCAATGCCCTGCGGTCTTCCGGCACCTCGCCATGATGCCGTTCGAGCAGGAGCCGGCAGGCTTGAATGATGTTTTTCGCCTTGTTGTTGAACAGACCGATGGTCTTGATATAGCGCTTCAGACCTTCTTCACCTAAAGCGTACATCGCCTCCGGCGTGTTGGCCACCGCGAAGAGCTGCGCGGTGACCTTATTGACCCCCTTGTCGGTCGCCTGGGACGAAAGGGTGACCGCCACCAGCAGCTCGAAGGGACTACCATAGCGCAACTCGGTGGTAGGGTTCGGATTGGCTGCCCGCAGGCGTTCGAAGAGCTGCCGCCTGGTGCGGGAGTTCATGTCGGCCGTCAGCCGATCAGACGATTCAACAGACCGAAAACCCGGTGTTCGATGTCATCTCTGAGCGCATTGAACCCATCTTGCGGCAACTCATTGGGGTCGGGTAACAGCCAGTCTTCCCGCCGATCCGCCGGAATATGGGCACAGCTCTCCCCACAACCCATGCTGACGACAAAATCAAAATGCAGATCAGGCAACTCACTGAGGGGTTTGGAACGGTGGCCGTTCAAATCATAGCCCTTATCAGTCATCGTTCGGATAGCGCGCGGATGAATCTTGCCGCTCGGCACGGAACCCGCACTATAGACCTGCAAACGGTGATCCCCATGGATCCGGGCAAAGGCCTCCGCAATCTGACTGTGGTTGGAATTGTCCATGCAAACGAATAACACCGCTTTCATGTCCGTCATCTTTTTGCTCACTCCTCATGTTCTTGTTATAAAGGATTATCGCCGTCCCCATAATGCTTCGCCCCCGACTATAGCAGGCTCTCGCTCGCTTGTGCCAGCAGGCTGGTGTAGGCTAGCATTCAATGGTTCGAAAACTCGAAAACGCGTTCAGCCTGCGGCGTCTCAATCCCTTCAACGGCACCCTGCAGGTGTTCACGACAGACAACGCCCGCGCCTTGAGCAACAACGGCCTCAGGTGGGAAATCCAGATCCTGAGTGACACTCCCCAGGGGTTGTGGGCGAATATCCCCTTTGCCGGACAGAGGTTCTATGCCTTCGGCATCTGGTCCCGGACGGAAGGTCTGCGTCAGGTACCGCTTAGTCCTCTGTTCAATAGCCGGGCAATGCTGCAGGCCGCCCGGGTGATCATCGACCGTTTATCACCGGCCCTGGACGGCTTGCCCTTCCCCTTGTCCGACCCCTACGAGCTCTGGCTGATGGATGAAGAGAGCGGCCTGCCGGTCGCGTTGCTCAACAGCGCCCGCAGCCGACAGGAGCTGGGCGCGAAGGACGTGCGGCGGTGGATCGCCGCGGAACCGGGTGATTTCCGTTTCGCTTCGGCCTGCTTGAGCGCACAGGATCTACCCACCAACGATGGCTACAACCCGCGGGTTCACGCTTCCGTGCTGGAGGCGCTGGTGCGTCGCCGGGGTGGTCAAAATCACCGACGCAGCTGGATGCTCAGACAACCCGATGGCGCCGGCACCCTATTGGAGCAGCAACATCCCGAGCTGGCGCCGTCCTGTTTCCCGGAGCTGCCCCTGACCCTGAAGTGGGAGACTCGGGAGGATCGAGCACTGGTCATGGACTACCTGGAGTGGAAGGCGCCTGAGCTTCTGATGCTGCCGGGGCTCTCTCGCGCCACACGGGAGATGCTGGAACGACTCGCGGTGAAGAATGCCGTTCAGATCGAGCGTTTCTGGCGTCTATACCCTCAAATACACAATAAGAGACTGTTGAATGCCGCCCGGGTAGAGGCAAAAATCCGTAAATCAAACAACCCATAAATAATCCTGACGTGAAATACAAAAAACAATCCGATCAACTTGCACTCACCGAAAACCGTCTCGGTATCCTGCTCGTCAACCTGGGCACCCCGGACGCCCCGACCACCGCTGCGGTGCGCCGCTATCTGGCAGAGTTTCTGAGCGACCCTCGGGTGGTTGCGATCCCCCGCTTCCTCTGGCAGATCATCCTGCACGGCATCGTGCTGCGGGTCCGACCGAAGCGCTCCGCCGCGGCCTATCAGTCGGTCTGGACCGAGCAGGGCTCGCCACTGCTGGTGATCGCGCAACAACAACAGCGCGCCATTGAACAGGCCCTGCGGACGACCTATGGCGATCGGGTGCGTGTGACGCTGGCCATGCGCTACGGCAATCCTTCCATCCCCGCCGGGTTGGAGAGTCTGCGACAGGCCAACGTGCAGCGCCTGCTGGTGCTGCCGCTCTATCCTCAGTATTCCGCCACCACCACCGCCTCGATCTTCGATGCGGTGACCGACGAGCTACAGCGCTGGCGCTGGTTGCCGGAGATTCGCTTCATCAACCGTTATCATGACGATCCCGCCTACATCCGGGTGCTGGCCAACAGTATTCGGGAGTTTCGCGAACAGCACGGCAAGGCGGATAAACTGCTGTTCTCCTTCCACGGCATACCCAGGGATTATTACGAGAAGGGCGATCCCTATCCGGATGAATGCCGCAAGACCGCACATGAGGCCGTCGAGCTGTTGGGCCTGACCGAGGGGGAGTGGGAGATCGCCTTTCAGTCCCGCTTCGGCGCCCAGGAGTGGGTCAAACCCTACACCGACGCCACCCTGAAGGACTGGGGCAAACAGGGGATCAAGCGCGTCCAGGTGCTCTGCCCCGCCTTCTCCGCCGATTGCCTGGAGACCCTGGAGGAGATCGCCGTGGAGAACCGGGATTACTTCCTGGGAGCGGGCGGGCAGGAATACCGCTACATCCCGGCCCTCAACGACCGGGCCGACCACATCGGCCTGTTCGTGGAACTGATCAAGCGGCATATCCAGGGCTGGCCGGAGAGTCGCGGCGCGCAATAGGAGTCATCCCATGGAAACCAAACACCACCCCACTGAGATCAAGCTCCATCGGCAGTCCCGTTTCCTTGATATCGCCTTCGACGACGGTTCCCACTTCGCCCTGCCCTGCGAATACCTGCGGGTCTATTCCCCCTCGGCGGAAACCCGCGGCCACACCCCGGCCACAGCCAAGCTGGAGACCGGCAAGGAGATGATCAACATCGATCGCATCGACCCGGTCGGCAATTATGCGATCAAGATCTATTTCGATGATGGCCACAACTCGGGCCTGTACGACTGGAAGTACCTCTACAACCTGGGCAAATTCCAGGACCAACTGTGGCAGTCCTATCTGGAGAAGCTGGCGAAGATCGGCTATCAACGGGTGGAACCGGAACTGACGCCGCGGGAGTGAGGTTTCATATGGTGTCTCCTGTCAGATAATGATCGGTTCCGCAGCTGAGAACAGTCCAGGACACTGACCGTACCGCCGTTGGTATAGCCGTATCTCGGTTTTACGTTAATGGCCGTCCGGACCATCCAGCCCCATACGGTTGTTCCAGCTCAGTTGGTAGTTGCCCCCGAACGAGCGGATCTGATCCATGATGTCACCCGCCGCCCGGCCGGGACCGGGGGTTGGATTGCCCTGTACGTACTCGCGCTCGAACGGCCCGCTCATTGAGGTGGAAACCGACATTGGACGGATGCTCCGGTTCCAGGTGAGTTGCGCTGCACGCACCAGGTTCCAGAGAGCCAGAGCTATTACCAACACAATTATTGATTATTAGTCTGAAAGATATTGTGGCATAACAATGATACCACCCATACAGAGCCAGCCATGTGTCAACAGGCTATTCCGTCTTATGGCGCTGGATACTATGACAGGGTGTTCAAGCCGACTGAGATTGTCGGGATATATACAGAGTGAAATCACCGCTTGCCTGACCCAAACCGGAGAGGCCAACCATGTTGAAATGGCACGACATTCTACAGTTGGTTGATCAGGGCAACTTGCAGCCCGATCGTGTGGTAGCCAAGACCGATGCCGAATGGCAGCAGCAACTCAGCCCCGAACAGTACCGGATTACCCGGCAGAAAGGCACCGAAAGGGCATTCAGCTCCGAGATGTGCAGTCTGTTCGAACCCGGCAAATATGGTTGTGTGTGCTGTGGCAGCCTGTTGTTCGATGCCGAGGTGAAATTCGAATCTGGCACCGGTTGGCCTTCCTTCACCCAGCCCGCAACGAACAATGCCATTGCCTACCATGCCGACAACGCGCACGGCATGCAGCGGGTGGAAACCCTGTGTAACACTTGCGGTGCCCACCTGGGACATGTCTTTCCCGATGGACCGGAACCGAGCGGGCTGCGTTATTGCATCAATGCCGTGGCGCTGCACAAAATGGAAAAAACAGAGTAACCACAGGTTCCGGCTTGGTTGCGAATAGCCAGCAACCTGGATGCATTGATGGGCAACCTCTGCATTAACTGACTCAACAGCCCGTTCAAGATCGGTTTTTTTCAAAGTTGCCTGGATTTGATTACGACGAGCTTTTCCACCTGCATATCCCGCATGGTATAGGGGATGCCGCCGTCTGCTAGACCGGACTCCCGCAGCCCGGCAAACGGCATCCAGCGACAAGGCTGAGGTCATAGGAGGTACGAACCGCCGGGTTCGACCTCACCGGCGATCAGATGTGCCTAGTGATCTACCACCTCCTGGCCTCATCATGCTTGTCAGTCACAGTCAAGGAAGGTTAGTAAAAGGCAGGCAAAAGTGTGAATTTCAGTCTTCCCCGCCGTGCCTGTCTGTTATCATAGTCTTGTTCCGAAACCCGGGATGTTGAGTAAGCCAGCGCGGCTCTTACGGGCTCCGGCGGCGTCGAGTCATACCCCCATGGGATTGCGTTTTTCTTCCACTACGGCAAAGGATTGAAACTCAAAAATGTACAAGCCAGGATGACGAGAAAGGACATTGCCCCTTGATGCGAGGTAGGGAACAGGCGCTCCCCACAGGCCGGCATTGCAACAACCGGAGATAATCCTTAGGATCAATGGTTGATTTCCGTGTCATCGGTTCCAACGTTCAGTTCATTTAGTCGGGTTAAGCGTCGAATTTCGCGAATGACGGACACCTCCCTGGCGCCTGCAGGATGGATTAACGGCAGCTACAGGCCCGTATCGGTCGCTCAAGACAACCGGCCGGAACTGCGCAACAAACCAACCTGCTTGTGATATAGCATGAACCTACAGCATTTCTTATACCGTCTCTCCTGGGTTCTCCTGCTGTGCTCCATCAGTGTCGCAGCAGATGAAGCCAAGGCCCCGGGACAGGATTTCGCCGGGCAGCTACTGCATATCCTGACCTGGTCCGATTACCTCGATCCGGAATTGGTGGCGGGCTTTGAAGCAGACTACCGGGTCAAACTGAAATTCACCTATTTCGAAACCGACGAGCACCGGGACCAGATGCTCAACCAGCAAGGCACCCGGGGATATGATTTAGCCATCATGGACTCGTTCAAATTGCCCTTGTACAAAAAACAGGGCTGGATCGGCACTATCGACCCTGAGTTGGCTCCCAATCTGACGCATCTGGACCCCCGTTGCCATTCCGACACCGGAGATACGGAGGACTACGCAGTACCCTACTTTTGGGGAACCCTGGGTATCGCCTATCGCGGTGATCTGGTAACAGAGCCGATTACCCGCTGGATGCAACTGTATCAGCCGCAGGAAGAACTGCGGGGCAAGATCGTGATGATCGACGACTCCCGCGAGGTCCTGGGCATGGCGGCCATCGCGCTGGGTAAGTCCATGATTTCAGAGAATATCCGGGATTGGGAGGCGGCCGCACAACTGGTCTACCGGCAGAGACCCTATGTTTACAGTTACGGCTACATCGCCATCGGCGAAAACTCCGGGCTGGTCTCAGGTGAGTTGTTGGCCGCGCAGATCTACAACGGGGAGGCCCTGAGCCTGCATGAACATAACCAGAACATCGTTTACGTACATCCCGCAGAAGGCAGCAGCTATTGGGTGGACGCCTGGGTCCTGTTCAGCAATGCGCCCAATCGGAAGCTGGCCCATGCCTTCCTGAACTACCTCAACGAACCCGCAAACGCAGCAGCCAATGCCCAATCGGTCTATTTCGCGACCTGTAACAAGGCAGCCGAAGCTCTGTTGCCGGAGGAGTTCTTACAAGACCCCATCATCTATCCTCCCCCCGAGGTGATGCAGCGTCTGCAACGCTACAAGTTGCTCCCCCCCGAAATCATACGAAAGGTCAATACGCTCTATTCCCAGATCACCAAGGGACCCTGAGGGTCGATGCTACTGAGAAGCAAACTAATCCTGTTGCTGATCCCCCTGCTGCTGCTGCCGGTAGGGGTAGTGGCCTGGGTTGCCTATGGATTATTGGCGGACAATATCATCGAGCGCACCCAGCAGGCCGCGCGTAATCTGCTGGCGCGGGAAGTACAGAATTTCCAGCGTTTGAAGGGCAACAGCGTGGCCAATCTGCGGCTCCTGGAGGCTTTTCCGCTGTTGCAGCAATACCTGCTTACCAGCGACGAGGAGCTTCGTTACAACCTGCTGCAACCCACCTTGCTGGAGACATTTGCGATCTATCAGGAGCAGTATCCCTCCTTCAATGAAATCCGCGTGATCCTGCCGAACGGCTTCGAGGATATCCGGCGCACCATCGGTTTCGTGCCCAATGCCGCGGAGCAGGAGGCACAGAGCCCATTTTTCCAGTCCTGGCAGGCCCTCGATGCCGAGCAGGTCAGTGACGTGATCCAGCAAAACCCGGACGATGGGGAAACCGTATTGTTACTGGGCAAAAAGCTGATGCTGAGTCATCGGGGCCTGGACCCCATGCATGCCAAGCCGGAACTGCGTGGCTATCTGAGCATCACGGTCGGGCTCAAGGCCTATGCCGAACAAGTGGAAGCCAGGCGCTTCGGTAAGGCGGGGCGGCTGCTGCTGACCAACCTCGCGGGTCGGCGGGTCCGGCTCGATGGCGAGATTCAGTCCAGGACCGAATTCGAAGATACCCGTTTCAGCTTACCACCCACCCCGCAGCCCTCCAGAACCCTGGCCCAAGGCGTGCCGTTCGTCTACTGGAGCCTACCGTTACAGGATGATCTGTTGCTCACCGCAGTCCTGCCTGAAGCGGAGCTGTCGGCCCCGATCCGATCCCTGGCCTGGGCGGTCCTGCTGGTTTCCGTGATCGCCATCGTCGCGCTCATGTTGAATATCTACTGGACCATGCAGCACCTGGTGATCAATCGCCTGAACCGTCTCAACGCGGCCGCTCGAGCCGTCGCCGAAGGTGATCTGAGGACCCGGATCACCGATCATTCGGCGGACGAGATCGGCCATCTCTCAACCTCATTCAAAGAGATGCAGCAAAGCCTGCTGCGCTCCCGGACAGAGGTGCAACGCTATCAACAGGAGCTGGAGCAAAAGATAGCGCAGGCGCGCATGGCGAGTCAGGCCAAGAGTGAATTTCTGGCCAAAATGAGCCACGAAATCCGGACCCCGATGAACGGTGTGATCGGCAGCCTCGAACTGCTGCTGGCCAGTGGCCTGTCGGAGCGCCAACATCGATTCGCCAAGGTGGCGCGAACCTCCGCTGCCGGTCTGCTCGACATCATCAACGACATCCTGGATTTCTCCAAGATCGAGGCCGGTCGCCTGTTGCTGGCTAACAAGGCGTTCCAACTGTATGCCGATGTGGTGAAACCAGCCGTCGATCCGCTCATGAACCAGGCGCTGCACAAAGGGTTGAAGTTGCAAACCCGCATAGCAGACGATGTGGCGCTGGAGCTGGTAGGGGATGCGGTGCGCCTCCGGCAGATTCTGGTCAACCTGATCGACAATGCGATCAAGTTTACCGATGCGGGGCGTGTCGTGCTGCGGATCACCCGGCGGGAACAAAGCCAGGACAGCACATTGCTCCACTTCGTGGTAGAGGATACCGGGATCGGACTGCAAGCCGAAGCCATGGTCGGGATATTCGATTCGTTTACCCAGGCGGATAATTCCACCAGCCGCAAATACGGCGGCACCGGCCTGGGTCTGTCGATCGCCAAGCAACTGGTGGAGCTGATGGGCGGAAAGATCGGGGTGGAGAGTACCCCGGGCCAGGGGTCGCGGTTCTGGTTCGATATCCGCCTCGGTTTGCAAGACGGGCGCAGAGCTGAGCCAACCGCCCCGGCACAAGTTCCGACACAACCGTCAATACCGGCGACTGCCGGCACACGGGTGTTATTGGCGGAAGACAATCCGGAAAATCTGGAAGTGGGCAAGGGGATGTTGGCCGCCTTGGGATGCGAAGTGACCACCTGCAGGGACGGACAGGAGGCGCTGGACGCGCTCGCGGCCAGCAGCTTCGACCTGGTGTTGATGGATTGTCAGATGCCGGTCCTGGACGGTTACCAGGCCTGCCGGGAACTGCGGCGCCGGGAACAACGGGCGGCACGCCGGCGGACGCCGGTGATCGCCGTGACGGCCAATGCCTTCGGTTCCGACAGGCAGACTGCATTGGCAGCCGGTATGGATGACCACCTCAGCAAACCCTATGTTCAAGAAGACCTCAGAGACCTGCTGCTGCGTTGGCGCAAGACCTGAGCGGCCCGGCTGCGATCCATTTCCGGTCGGAGGTTGCGGCCTACATCGCCGGACAAAATTCAGGGCGGGGTTAAGGTGCTGATATGGGGTTCTGCCGACTGGCCGACGAACGACTGCGGCCGCTCCTCTCCTCCCATCTCGATGCGTTCGATATCGGCTACGCTGACGACCCGGCCATCGAGGGTCTGAAACTGCCGCAGCTCCACGTCGCCACGCCTGGCTTCGAAGGTTAGGGTCCGCCCGGTCTGGGTATTGATCACCCTGACGGTCACGATGCGGTACTCGTCACGCCACTGCAGGTAGAGCACGACTCCGCTGGCCAGAATCATGCTCAGAATCAGGGCGTAAGCCGCCAGTCGGGGGGTCCGTTCGAACCGTCGGGTGGGCGGAGGCGCCAAGCGCGCCGGCTCTTCAATGACCGGCAATTGACTGCGACGATATCGATTGCGCAGGATCAACCAGGCAACGCCAATCACCCCAAGTGTCAATAACAGCTTCATGAACATGGACCAACCCTAGCACGATAGGTGGATGCTGCCTATCGCCGGATGCAGAACTTTACACGCCAGCTGACTTGCAGCTCAGTCATGGTCGATTTACCATCACCCTATGTCGATAAAATCTGCCATTTTGCTCTCTGTCCTGTTTGTCTCGCTTGCAGCTGGGTGCAGTAAACCGGAACCACCCACCATCAACCTGTACCGTGCGGTGCACATTGGGGACATCGATCAGATCGAACGCAATCTTTACTGGAATGCCAAGGTCAATCAAGCCGGTCCGGACGGTCTCACCGCACTGCATGTAGCCACCCGGAAAGGGGGGCTGGTGATGGTGAGGATGCTGCTGGAGCATGGCGCCGACATCGAAGCCCTGGATAAACAGGGACATACTCCGCTCGCCACGGCCTTGCTGGCGCGCAATACCCTGGTGGCGGATTATCTGGTCAAGCAGGGCGCCAAACTCGATCCGGACGCCCTGCTGCAGGAGACCGTGCGGCAGGGCTCGGCCGATCGGGACGTGCTGGACTTTCTGATCAAGCGGGGCGCCAATCTGGACGCCCCTGATGCACAGGGCAATACCCCGCTGCACCTGGCGATCCTCTTCGGGCATCGGGTGATTGCCAAGCATCTGGTGCAAAAAGGGGCCAATATCGACACCACGGACCAGGCAGGCAGAACCCCGTTGCAATTGGCGATCGAACGGGGTGAAAAAGACATCGAACAGATACTGCAGCAATACGGCGCCGCCGCCTCGCCCTGAAGCCGTCCCTCTCACCCACCCATCCCCATCCAAGCATCTTACCGAGGAGGTAAAGCATCAACCATGGCATCGACACCTGATGAACTGACCGTCAATTACACGGAAGACGGCATCGATATCGTCAAGGAACTGGATAAGGTGATCCTCTCCAAAGGCGCCTGGACCACGATCCTTTTTCGTTATCAGGACTGGAATCGGGGTAAGCAGGAATACGGCCCGGACAAGTACACCATACGCCGCTATCAGAAACGCGGCGGTGAGTATCAGACCAAATCCAAATTCAACATCTCCAGCAAGGACCAAGCTAAGGCGATCATCGATGCCCTGCAGGGCTGGATGAAAGAAACCTAGTCAGCCGATCTGCTCGGCCCAGGCGAGCAGCTCGCGAAGCAAATAGCGCTTCCCCTGTGGAAGCGTCTCATCCCCTTCCAGCTGGTCGAGCAGCGCCAGGTAATCATCCATCTGCAGGCTGCCACCACCGTCCGCTTCGAACAGACGGGCCTGGCGGTATTCCTCCCAACGCTCCCGTTCGTCCGCCGCGAGACGCTCCGGCCAATTCCTGGCCCGGTAACGGAACAACATCTCGGGCAGGCGCGGGTCATCGAACACCAGCGGAAAGCCGGCCAGCTCCTGCGGACTGCTGCGCAGGATGCGCTCCATCCGCTGACGGTCGTCCTGGCTGAAGAAGCCCCCTGAATAGAGGGCCTGGTCCGGATCGGTGATCGGTTCGAATTCGCGCATGCGGTGAATCCGGGCCACCTTTTCCGCCAGCCCGGGAGCCGCGAGCAGTTGCGCCCGATGGCGTTCCGCCTGCGCGACATCGATGGACCAGCGCTGCGCCGCCTCGGGCGTCAGGGTCTTCACAGGCGCTATCACCGGACACTTGTTCAGATGGACGGTCTTCAGCGGCAGCCGCTCCACCCCCGCGGGTAGATCGGTGGCCGCGGTAAACAGCCGCTGGTGCAGCTCAGCGTCGCTCAGCTCCAGCAACGGAGCCGGAGCATGCCGCAGGTCATACACGATCACCCCATTGGGATTGCCGGGGTGCCTGGCCAGGGGCATCACCAGGGCGATACAACCCAACTCCGCCGGATACATCGACGAGACATGCAGCACGGCAGTGCGCTCCTGCAGGTTGAGCTGTTGGGCGACGAGATTTTTCTGGCGGTATTGGAGCACGTAATCGTAAAGCTTGGGTTGCCGGTCTTTGATCAGCCTGGCCAGCGCGATCGTGGCATGCACATCGGAGAGGGCATCGTGGGCCGCCTCATGGGCGATGCCGTTGGCCTGGGTCAGCTGTTCCAGCCGGAAGCTGGGTTTGCCATCCACATGCCTGGGCCATTCGATGCCCTCCGGCCGCAGGGCATGGGTCAGACGTACCATATCGATGATATCCCAGCGGGAGTTGCCATCCCGCCATTCCCGGGCGTAAGGATCGTAGAAATTCCGATAGAGGGTGTAGCGGGTGACCTCGTCGTCGAAGCGGATGCTGTTGTAACCCACCCCGCAGGTACCGGCCGCCGACAGCTCCTGGTGAACCCGCTTGATGAATTCAGCCTCGATCAGACCCGCGGCCAGGGCCTTCTGGGGCGTAATGCCGGTGACCAGGCAGGCCTCCGGCTGGGGCAGCATGTCATTGGCCGGTTTGCAGTAGACCACCAGGGGTTCGCCGATCGGATTCAGCTCCGCATCGGTGCGCAGCCCGGCAAACTGGGCGGGCCGGTCGCGCCGGGGATCGGCGCCCCAGGTCTCGTAATCGTGCCAGTAAAAGGTCATGCCCATGGGCACAGGCTCTCACATCCAGCGCTCAATGCAAACCCATCAGGACCCGAATGTGGGTCTCCACACAACGCGCCAGGCTGTGCAGCTCATAACCCCCTTCCAGCACCGATACGATCCGCCCCGCTGCCGAGCGCTCGGCCTGCTGCACGATCTGCTCGGTGACCCAGCGGAAATCGGCGTCGGTGAGACTGACCCCGGACATATCATCGTCCTGATGGGCGTCGAAACCCGCCGAGACAAAGATCATCTCCGGCCGGAATCGCGCCAGGGCGGGTAACCAATGCTCACTCACCGCGGCGCGAAACGCGTCGCTCTTGGCGATCGCCGCCAGCGGCACGGAAACCATCCGCTCGGTCATTTCCGGCACGGGCGTGTAAGGGTAAAAGGGATGTTGAAAAGTGGAACAGAAGATCACCCGCTCGTCATCCATGAAGATCTGTTCGGTGCCGTTGCCCTGGTGCACATCGAAATCGAGGATCGCGATGCGTTGCAACCCGTGCGCTTCCAGCGCATGGGCCGCGCCAACGGCGACATTGTTATAGATACAACAACCCATGGCCCGGGCACGCTCCGCATGATGCCCGGGTGGACGCACGCTGCAGAAGGCATTGACCAGTTCGCCACGCATCAGCAGATCCACCGCCAGCACCGCGGCCCCTGCGGCACGCCGGGCGGCCTTCAGGGTGCCTGAACTGACCACCGTATCGAAATCCAGGCGCACATACCCCGCTTGAGGAATAAGCGCTTCGATCTGCTCCAGATAGTCGGCGGCATGCACCCGCAGGAGCTGCTGCCGGGTCACTTCCGGGGCATCCGCATGCCTCAAGAAATCGAACAACCGGGCCGCTACCAGACTGTCGTCGATGGCGTACAGACGTCGAGCGCTCTCCGGATGTTCTGGACCGGTGTCATGAGCGTGACAATCCGGATGGCTGATGTAGGCTGTACGCAAGACACGTTTCCCTTCAAAATAACTTGTCATTCTAGTGTAAAAGTCCAGGACTAGACTAGGAATTTACGGTATCGTGAACAGGAATATGGGCCTGTCCGGCGGGCAAGATCAGCCATTCAACCCGGGCGCAAACCGCTTATTTCCAGACGTAAACCCACCATCCACAGCAAACAGGTTGTCATCTATGCATTCACACTATTTAGCCCCCCTTTTTTCGCCTGACAGCGTGGCCCTGTTCGGCGCCAGCGACAGAAAAAATTCCGTTGGGGAGGTGGTGTTCAGGAACCTGTTGTCATCAGGTTTTCCAGGCCGTATTTATGCGATCAACCCAAAACACAAGGAGGTGCAGGGGCAAAAGGCCTATGCCTCTCTGCAGGAGATCGATCAAGCGGTCGATCTGGCCGTGGTCGCCACCCCCGCCAAGACCATCCCCGGCATCGTCGAGGCCTGCGGACAACAGGGTATCAAAATGCTGTTGATCATGTCGGCGGGATTCCGTGAAGCCGGCGCGGAAGGCCGGCGCCTGGAGGATCAGGTGACGCAACTGGCGAAAAGGCACGGCATTCGTCTGATGGGCCCCAACTGCCTTGGCATCATCCGCCCGAGCAAACAGCTCAATGCTACGTTTGGCCATAACAATGCCAAACCGGGCAACCTGGCCTTCGTCTCCCAGTCCGGCGCGATCTGCACCGCCATTCTCGACTGGGCGGAAATGAATGATATCGGCTTTTCCGCAGTGGTCTCCACCGGCATCGCAGCCGACCTCGATTTTGGGGATTATCTCGACTATCTGGTGGCTGACCCCTTGACCCATAGCATTCTCCTCTATATCGAAGGCATCAAGGATGCCCGGCGCTTCATGAGCAGTCTGCGTGCGGCAGCCCGCATCAAGCCCGTGATCGCCCTCAAGGTGGGGCGGCATACCGCAGGAGCGGCGGCATCCATGTCCCATACCGGGGCCCTGGTGGGCAGCGACGAGACCTTTTCCGCCGCCCTGTCCCGGTCCGGCGTATTGCGCGTGGTGAGTATCAGCCAGCTTTTTTCCGCGGCCAAGGCCTTGGCCTCCCGTTATCGGGGGGCCGCCGAACGCCTGGTGATCATTACCAATGGCGGCGGCCCCGGGGTGATGGCCGCGGACCGGGCAGCCGACGTGGATATCGAACTGAGCACCCTGAGTCCGAACACCCTGGCCGCCTTGAATAAGGTGCTGCCGGATGTCTGGTCCCATGGCAATCCGGTGGATATCATCGGTGATGCACCACCCGAGCGCTACCAGAACGCGGTCGACATTTGCCTGCAGGATCCCGGGGTGGATGGCGCCATCGTCATCCTTACCCCGCAAGCGATGACGGAACCCACCAAGGTGGCAGCGGCCTTGATCAAATCGGCGGAAAAGAGCAAGAAACCCATCTTGACCAGTTGGATGGGCGGCAATCAGGTGGAAGCGGCGCGCCAGCTGTTCAATAACGCGCACATCCCCAGTTTCCGCACCCTGGAAAACGCGGTGGACGCCTTCTCGTTCATGGCGGCCTACAACCGGAATCAACGCCTGCTGTTGCAGACCCCGGCAAAATTGACCCGGGGTCAGGAGCCGCCGGACGATGAAGGGGCCCGCCTGATCATCGAAAGCGCGCTGACCGAACAACGCAAGATCCTGACCGAACCCGAATCGATCGCGGTGTTGCGGGCGTTTCACATACCCGCGGTGCAAAACGGTGTGGCCCATTCCGCCAATGAGGCCCTGATCATCGCGGAGTCCATCGGCTTTCCTGTCGCCATGAAGGTGCTGTCCAACGATATCTCGCATAAGTCCGACGCCGGCGGCGTGCGCCTCAATATCAATACCGCCCATGAGGTCAGAGGCAACTATCGGGAGCTGTTGGACCAGGTCGCGAGAAAACAACCCAAGGCGAAGATTACGGGCGTGACGGTGGAGAAGATGTACCGCAGCTCGAACGGCCGGGAACTGATGATCGGCATCATCCGGGATCCGGTGTTCGGACCGGTCATCAGCTTCGGCAGCGGCGGCACCAATGTGGAGGTCATGGGCGATTCGGCCATCGCCCTGCCGCCTCTCAACCGGCAACTGGCGCGGGATCTGATCCATCGCACCAAAGTGTCCAAGCTGCTGGGTGAATTTCGCCATATGCCGGCAGTGGACATGGAGCTGTTGATCGACATCCTGTTGCGGGTCTCCAATATGGCCTGTGAACTGCCCTGGATCCAGGAGATGGACATCAACCCATTGATCATGGATGAAAAGGCGGCAGTAGCCGTGGATGCGCGCATCCGCGTGGACTATCCGAAGCCGTCCACCGATCCCTACCATCATCTGGCCATCCACCCCTACCCCGCCCATCTGGTCAGCAAGATACAACTGCCCGACGGCACCGATATCATCATTCGGCCGATCCGGCCGGAGGACGCGGAGATCGAACAGCAATTCGTGCGGGAACTTTCCAGCGAGGCAAAATATTTCCGTTTCATGAGCTCACTGCAGGAGCTGACCCCGGATATGCTGGTCCGCTTTACCCAGATCGACTATCACAACGAGATGGCCCTGATCGCGGTCAAGCAGCAAGAGAACGGTGAGGAAGAGATCGGGGTTGCCCGGTATGTAACCAACCTGGACAAAAAGAGCTGTGAATTTGCCCTGGTGGTCTCAGATCAGTGGCAACGCAAAGGGATCGGCCATCATCTGATGCACAAGCTGATGGAAATCGCCAGAGACCGCGGCTTGGAAAGGATGGAGGGTGAAGTGATGAGGAACAACTTCAAGATGCTTGAATTGATTCAGGCCCTGAACTTCCAGCTGCGCAACCACCCGGAGGACAACAATATCAAGCAGGCGGAGATCCAACTCCACTGAGCCGCCGGCATAAAAAAAGCCACCCGGTCGTCAGACCGGGTGGCTTCTGGTGAACCTTTCGGCCGCTTAGACCTTCTCTTTAATACGCGCCGACTTTCCGGAACGATCGCGCAGATAGTAAAGTTTGGCGCGGCGCACATCGCCCCGCCGGGTCACTTTAACACTGTCGATGGCCGGGCTGTAGGACTGAAACACACGCTCGACCCCTTCGCCATGGGAGATCTTGCGCACGGTAAACGCGGAGTTGAGGCCGCGATTGCGCTTGGCAATCACCACGCCTTCGAAGGCCTGCAGCCGCTCACGCTCGCCTTCTTTGATTCTCACTTGTACCACCACGGTATCACCGGGGCTAAAATCCGGAACCTCGCGGTTCATCTGCTCGGCTTCGAGCTCTGCGATGATGTCGCTCATGGTTTATTGCTCCTGTATTTGTTCCGCGTCTCCCGACGCAGCCTTGATTTCATCAAACAACCGTCTCTCTTCCGACGTCATGGCCCGCTGATCCAGCAGATCGGGCCGTCGTTCACGGGTTCGCCGCAGCGCCTGCTGCAAACGCCAACGCCGGATCAGCTCGTGGTTACCGCTCTGCAGCACCGCCGGTACGAGCATCCCGTCAATCCGCTCTGGGCGGGTGTAGTGGGGACAATCCAGCAACCCGTCCATGAATGAATCCTGTTCTGCGGAATCCGCTGCCCCCAACACCCCGGGCAACAGCCTGATCACCGCGTCCATCATCACCATGGCCGCCAGTTCGCCGCCACTCAGTACATAGTCGCCGATCGACCATTCGGCATCCACGTAGCGTTCGATGACCCTCTCATCGATACCTTCGTAGCGTCCGCTGATCAGGATCTGCGCCTGTCCCGCGAGCGCCATTCGTCGCGCCGCCTGCTGATCGAAACGGCGACCCTGCGGGCTCAAGTAAATGACCTGGGCAGTCGGAGCGACCGCTCTGGCATCCTCGATCGCCGCTCGCAGCGGCGCATATTTCATCACCATGCCGGGGCCGCCGCCGTAGGGCCGGTCATCCACCGTGCGGTGCACATCGGTGGTATAGTCCCGCGGGTTCAAGAGCGTCAGCTCCGCCAGGCCCCGTTCCAGGGCCCTGCCCACGACCCCCTGATCCTTGAGGGCGTCAAACATGCCTGGCATCAGGGTGATGACGACAAAGCGCATCGTCGGATCAGAAATCCGGGTCCCAGTCCACGATCATCAGACCCGCCGCCAGATCCACCCTGCGCACCGCGATCCCCCGGGTGTAAGGGATCAGACGCTCCCGCTCGCCCGTTACCACGATGACGTCATTGGCCCCTGTCTCGATCAGGTGGGAGATCCTCCCCAGCTCGACCCCATCCAGGTTCTCGACCCGCAAGCCCTGCAGATCGTTCCAGTAATACTCGCCGGCCGGCAGTTCAGGCAACTGGTCGCGCCGGACCGCGATATCGCAGCCCAGTAACTCGGCGGCCTGATCACGATCAGCAAAGTTCCGCAGTTGGGCCACCACCCCTTTTCCCTGGGGATGGCCCGCCTGCAACTCATGTTTTTCCCAGACGCCGGCCCGTTTGATGAACCAGGGGGAATAATCGAGTATCCCTTCCCTCGGTTCGGCGTCAGAATGGATCTTGAGCCATCCCCGCACACCAAACAGCCCCGCGACCCGGCCCATCACAACCATCTCATCGCCGGACATGTGCTTGCTGTCCGCGGCGATCGAAACGAACTCGGCCCCTTAGCGAGGCCATCGCTGCAGTCAGGCTGCCTCTGCCTGTTTGGCCGCCTGCTTGATCAACGCAGTCACCCGCTCGCTGGTGGTCGCACCCTGCGAGACCCAGTGCTCGACACGCTGTTGATTGAAACGCAGGCGTTCCTCACCGCCGGTAGCGATGGGATTGAAGAAACCGAGACGCTCGAGGTAACGCCCATCACGAGCATTACGGCTGTCAGTTACCACGATGTGATAGAAAGGCCGTTTTTTAGCGCCGCTTCTGGAAAGACGAATGGTTACCATGTTGTACCCTTGAATAGATGCTGAATCGTCGACAAACCCACCGACGGGAAACGGGGGATTATAGCGGAATTACTGAAAAAGGGAACCACCCCGAGAAGGCAAGTATTCAGCTCGCTCTGCAATGCCTCTGCTGTGCCACTGGATAACGCCGCTGCAGGAGCTGCCCGCGGCTGCGGCCCAGGGCGGCAAGCCTTTTCAGCTTCTCGACACCAAGCGACTAGCGTCGCTACTCGCAGCCAAGGGCAGCTCTTAGGTGGGCTGAATGGTTACCCGAGAAGGAGCAACAGCTGCTGCGTTTAAAAGGGGAATCCGCCGCCTGGCGGCATGCCGCCACCGGGAAATCGCCCGCCCAAGGTCCGCATCATCTTTTTCATGCCCCCGCCCTTCATCTTTTTCATCATCTTCTGCATCTGGGTGAACTGCTTGAGCAGTTTATTCACATCCTGCACCTGGGTGCCGGAACCGGTGGCGATGCGGCGCTTGCGCGAACCCTTGATGACCGCGGGAAAACGCCGTTCGTGGGGGGTCATGGAATTGATGATCGCGATCAGGCGGCCCATCTCCTTGTCGTTGACCTGATTCTTCACCTGTTCCGGCAGCTCGCCCATGCCGGGCAGCTTGTCGAGCAGGCTGCGCATGCCGCCCATATTGGCCATCTGCAGCATCTGCTCCTTGAAATCCTGCAGATCGAAACCCTTGCCCTTTTGCAGCTTTTGCGCCAGCTTCTCCGCCTGGTCCCGATCGACCTTGCGGGTCACCTCTTCCACCAGGCTCAGCACGTCACCCATGCCGAGGATGCGGGAGGCCACCCGATCCGGATGGAAAGGCTCGAGGGCGTCGGTTTTTTCACCCATGCCGATGAACTTGATCGGCTTGCCGGTGATCTGCCGGATCGAGAGCGCCGCCCCGCCCCGGGCGTCGCCATCCGCCTTGGTCAGGATCACCCCGGTGAGCGGCAGCGCCTCGTTGAATGCCTTGGCGGTATTCGCCGCATCCTGGCCCGTCATGCTGTCCACCACGAACAGGGTCTCGACCGGCTTGATGGCCTGGTGGAGTTCCTTGATCTCCTCCATCATCAGCGCATCCACGTGCAGGCGGCCCGCGGTATCGACGATCAGCACATCGGCGAAGCGCTTCTTCGCCTGAGTCAGGGCGTCCCGGGCGATACGCACCGGTTGCTGATCCGGGGTGCTGGGAAAGAACTCCGCCTGGACCTCTGCGGCCAGGGTCTGCAACTGCTCGATGGCGGCCGGCCGATAGACGTCGCAACTGACCACCATGACCTTTTTCCTGGCCCGTTCCTGCAGCCAGCGGGCGAGTTTCGCCACGCTGGTGGTCTTACCCGAACCCTGCAGCCCGGCCATCAGGATCACCGCCGGGGGCTGGGCCGCCAGATCGAGGGACTCGTTGGCCTCGCCCATCACCTTGACCAGCTCGTCATTGACGATCTTGATCAGGGTCTGGCCGGGGGTGAGACTCTTCATCACCTGTTCGCCCATCGCCCGGGTCTTGATCTTTTCGACGAAGTCACGCACCACCGGCAGGGCCACATCGGCTTCCAGCAGCGCCATGCGCACCTCGCGCATGGTGTCCTTGATGTTCTCATCGGTGAGGCGTCCCTGACCCCGCAGGTTGTTGAGCACCTTACCCAGTCGTTCTGTCAGATTATCAAACATGCTGTTCCGCCGGCGGCTCCGGCCTGGTTGTGAATTGCAAATTCCCGGGATTATATAACAGCCTGAGACAAATCGCCGTCGCGCGACGTGTTTCTTTCATTCGCAACATGAATTGTGCGATTATCATGCTCCGGTTCGTTCAGTAGACAAGAGACGCCCCAAGTTGCTCGTATTCGCCGCCATCGCCGCCTACCTTGGCGCCGCCGCCTGCTTCACCTTGCGCCTGTTCGGCAATGGCCTGGAAAAGGCGCCCCTCAGATCCGCAGGCCTGTCGTTGATCCTGCTCGGCATCCTGTTGCACGGCGCTCTGCTGTACCAGAACACGGTAACCGATATCGGCATCAACCTGGGCGTGTTGAATGCGTTTTCCTTGATCACCTGGACCATCCTGCTGCTGCTGCTGGTCTCCAGTCTCGGCAAGCCGGTCGAAAACCTGGGTATCGCCCTGCTGCCCCTGGGGGCCCTGGCCATCGCCCTGGAGGCGGAGTATCCATCCGTGCACCTGCTGAAAGATACCGCAGCCGCCGGTCTGACCTTCCACATCCTGGTTTCCCTGCTGGCCTACAGCCTGCTGACGCTGGCCAGCGTCCAGGCCATTCTGCTGGCCATCCAGGATCACCATCTGCATCAGCGCCATCCCGGGGGGTTCATCCGCGCCCTGCCGCCCCTGCAGACCATGGAGAGCCTGCTGTTCGAAATGATCGGGGCCGGTTTTGTCCTGCTGACCCTGGCGCTCCTTTCAGGCTTCACCTTTCTCGAGGACATGTTCGCGCAACGGCTGGCGCACAAGACCATCCTCTCCATTGCCGCATGGTTCGTGTTCGGTACCCTGCTGTGGGGTCGCGTAAGGTTTGGCTGGCGGGGTCAGAAGGCCCTGATCTGGACCCTGAGCGGCATTGTGGTATTGATGCTCGCCTACTTCGGGACCAAGGTTGTGATCGAACTGATTCTCAACAAGGGTTGAGCGATCGGCGCAGCGTCACCCCTCGGGTAAGGCATGATCCTGATAGGCGCGATTGGCCTTGCGGCCGTGGCTCAAGCGACCGAGCAGATCGCCCAGCTCCGCCTGCCTGGCGCGGGCCAGCGCCATGACCCGACGGTCCGACTCGATGATCCTTTTCAAGCGGCGCTGGATTTGCAGGTTTCTGTCATGGGAAATCTCCAGCGGGAATTCCCAAGTCAACCATTTGTTGCGTTCCCGCTCCAAGGCTTCGACCCGTTCCCACTCCGCGCATTGGGCGTGTTCCAGCATCAGCCGGGAAATCCCCTCAAGCTCGGCCAGCGCCTGTGAGTACGCATCGGTCATCTTCAGCTCAAGTCGCGGTCTGTCTGTTGTCTGCCGTCAAATGATTCGGAAGCAGATCCCAGGCCGACTTGACCTCGATCAGCAGAGAGGTGATCTCGTCAAGAATTTTCGGGTCATTGCGTAGGCCGGCCTCGCCCAGGCGACGCACCATGTAATCGTAGAGATCGTGCAGATTGGTGGAGATTTCACCCCCTTTTTCCATATCCAGACTGCTCTGAAGACCGCTGATGATCGAGATGGCCCAACTGATGTGCTTGCCCTTCGCCTCGTATTCCTTTCGAATCATATGCCCTTTGGCCACCGCAATCTTTTCCAGGGCACCTTCCATCAGCATCTGCACCAGCCGGTGCGGACTGGCGAACGCCGCCTCTGACCCCACCGCGACCTTACCGTACTGACGGGCGCCATGCCTTTGATTAAAGCTCATTATTGTTACCTTTATCGGTTCTATCACTGTATCGGATTATTTATTACTGTTGCCCGGCATCAGATTTTCCAGCACTGAAAGCTGCGCGGTCACATAGTCGCTGGTGACCTGCATTTGACCCAACAGGGTATCCAGCGCCGAAAACTGGGAGCGATAGCGCTCCTCGACCAGTTCCAGGCGGTCTCGCATCTTTTCGATCTGTGCATTGTTGTTGTCGAGGCTCGCATTCAGGCCATCCTCCCGGGCATCGATCAGTCCGTTGGCCCCCAGCATGCCATCCAGCTTGGCGGCGAGCCGAAACGCGAAACCCTGATCGTCGTTGGCGAACAGATCGGCAACCGCCGGCAGATCGGCTTTCAGGGCATTGTTCAGTTTCGCGCTGTTGAAAGTGAGGGTGCCATCCTTCTGGAAGCTGATGCCCACATCGGAGGCATAGGAGTAGGCGCCGCTCAGACCGGCGCCGGAACCCAGCACCGAGCGCACCTGGGTCTCCACCAGACGCAGGGTGCCGTCACCCGAAAGCCCGCCCTCCCGCAGGTCGTTCAATGCGGTGAACAGCTCGTTGTAGGATTCCACGAACTTCTCCACCGATTCCACGATGGTGCCGGAATCACGGCTGATATCCAGCGCAACCGGGTCGGCGCTGGTATTCAGCAGTTCGAGGGTGACGCCCTGAATGGCGTCGGAAATGGTATTGCCGGAGCGGGTGATCGTGTAGGCGTTGTCCAGCGTGATCCGGGCGTCGGCGGCGGCCTGTATCTGGCTGAAACCCAACGGATCGGCGATCGTCGCGCCGCTACTGTCGCTGAACGAGAGGGTCATGGCATTGGCCGTGCCCGTGGCATCGCTGGTGAGCAGCAGATGGAAACTGCTGTCGTTCTCCTGAATGATCCCGGCGGTGACGCCCAGGTTGTCCGACGCCTCGTTGATGGCTGTTTGAATCTCGGACAGGGTCTTGCCGCCGATATCGACGGTGAAGCTGTCCGCCCCGATGCCGATGGTCATCTGATCGCCGGCACTACCGATGGCGCTGGTGCCGGTATCCGCAACAGCCAGCGAACCGAGTTTCTGGGAGGCCGCCAGACTGTCCACCTGAATGTCGTAGCGGCCGAGCGCGGCCTGGTTGTCGGCGGAGGCGGTGAAGATCGAATTATCGCCGGAGCGGACCGAGAAGGCGTCGAAATCGTCGAAGGATTTGAGCTCCGCGGTGGCGTCCTGAAAACCCGCCATGGCGCTGCGCAACTGACCGTAGGCGCTGATCTGCGCCAGGTAGTCCCCGGACTTGGCCTGCAAGCGCTGCAGGGGGATCTGCTCGACCGCCATCAACTGGCTGACGATGCCGTTGATATCCAGACCGGAGCCGATACCGGGAGCGGAAAGTGTGGGCATTTTTTATCTCCGGATTGACTCGAGAAATAAAACAAACATTTTGCGATCTCCCCTTACCGATGACGGGAAACGCCTTGACAGGGTCCGTTTCCCGTCATCCAAGAATTTACAAGCAATCTACAGGCCTGCATCGGCCTTCAGGCCTGGATCTTCAGCAACAATCCAACCGCCGGATCCTTGCCGCCCTTGCCATCGAGGCGGGTCTGCTCGGCCGCTTTCAACTCTTTGAGTTGTTTCGCCATCTCCAGGATCTCGTCGGAAGGGATCTGGCGGATCAGATCGCCGGAATCCTTGTCGATGACCCGCACCACCATGCGGCCGAGGTCGTCGTCCAGATCGAACTGCAGTTCCCGCTGCAACATCTGGCCGAAGTCCTGCATCTGCTTGACCGCCCCCTCGATCTGCTCTTTCGAGGTCTTTAGAAGCCGGGACTCCATCCGCTCGGCGCGGGCGGCGTCCGCTGCCGGCTGATTCCCGGCGGTCTGCTCGACCGGCGGCCTTGGGGAAACGGCCTGGTTCTCTGCTGTGCGACGAACATCCTTGCCGGAATCCCTGGCCGTTAGCGCATTCAGTGTGAGTGTGATGTCATTGACCATGTCCGCCACCTCGCTTAGCTTGCATCGGGTCTCCGCCCGGCAACGCTGCCGGGCGGGACACCTGGCTCAGGGCCAGACTACCCTAGGAGCTGCATGACCAACTGCGGCTGCGAGTTGGCCTGGGACAGCATCGCCACACCGGCCTGCTGCATGATCTGGGTGCGGGTCAGGGCGGCGGTCTCGGCCGCGAAGTCGGTGTCCATGATGCGCGAACGGGCCGCGCTCACGTTCTCCGAGATGTTGGCCAGGTTGGCCATGGTGGATTCGAGGCGATTCTGCACCGCGCCCATCTCGCCGCGGGAGTCGGTGATGGTGGCCAGGGCGGCGTCGATGGTGTCGATGGCGCTCTGGGCGCCGGCGGACGTGGAGATGTCGATGTCGGCGACGGATTTGCCGGAGGTGCTGGCGCTGTTGGCCTCAAGCAGACCAGTATTAGTCAGGATAGCAGCTGGCATCCGCATTCGCTCCGTATTTAATAGAGATTTCAGTACGCATCCACAGAGTTCAATGTCAGTACATCACTGGTACTGTCATAGGTTGCAACGACACCATGTTCGTCAGTAAGCTAAGTTGATAGCAGCTGCAAGCACTGCCCGATGTGTCAACAGCCGTAGTCATCCGCTGTAACTCGCTCCAATCTCTACCCCATTGATGATCAGGTCACCTTCAGTCTAAGTCACTAGCTGTAGCCAGTAATGGCGATACCCGTAATATCACTATCAGTGCGTTCTGAAACACCGATATCATCTATTTCGTGCATCAGTCAGACGGTCGGTGCCAGCATACGCGATATCCACATTGGAAACATTGGGATCGGTGATTTTAAAACTCAGCTGAGCCTGGTGATACAGTACCAGTCAGCGAAGCCAACAGTCTCTGCTTCACCGGTAGTTCACCTATCAGAAACGGTAATTGTTGCCCCTGTATCACTACGAAGGGTCATCTTGCCATCATCACTGAGCGTGGCTTTAACAAGACCGGCCCCTTGATCATTGATCTTGTCCACCACCTCTTGCATGCTACCCGTATCAGTAATCTGCAAGGTTGTGGTACTTCCATCAGCCTGACCGAGCTCAATCTTCAATCGTATCATGTGCCACGAATAATGCCAGTGACTTCTGCCGCAGTTATCCCTTCGGCTTCTGTGAAGGCACTGGCCTCAACACCCGACACCCTTGAATTGATGGTATCCAATGCCTCATTAAGAGTTGTCACTCCAGATGCAGCAGTCAGATCACCAACATCTTGATCATTAATGCTCAATGCTAGCGTTACCAGTATCATCAGTCGATTAGTTGCAAACCAGCTACAGCTCAGTGGCAGTACTACCGCCGAAGCCGCCGTACCGATCAAATCACCCGAAGCCGCCCCACCCAGATCTTCCGCCTTGAAGCTCTGCGCGGAGAAGCTCACGCCGATGGTCTCATTGGACTGGGAGCCGACCTGCAGGGTGAAGGTGCCCAGGGTGCCGTCCAGCAGCTTCTGGCCGTTGAAGGTGGTCGACTCGGCGATACGGGTCAGCTCGCTCTGCAGCTGCTCGACCTCTTTCTGCAGATTGGCGCGGTCCGCCGCGGTGTTGGTGTCGTTCGCGGACTGCACGGACAGTTCGCGCATGCGCTGCAGGATGTTGGTGGATTCCTGCAGGCCGCCTTCCGCGGTCTGCGACAGGGAGATGCCGTCGTTGGCGTTGCGGATGGCCTGGTTGAGGCCGCGGATCTGGGAGCTCATGCGGTCGGCGATACCCAGGCCGGCGGAATCGTCCTTGGCGCTGTTGATGCGCAGGCCGGTGGAGAGGCGTTGCATCGAGGTGGAAAGAGCGGTTTGTGAGGTGTTGAGGTTGCGTTGCGCATTCAACGACATGATATTGGTGTTGATACCCATTGCCATGATGGTTTCTCCTTTGCGCCCGGCGATGTCCTGCATCGAGCCTGGGCATGAGGTTGATATTTAGCGGATATACGGTCGGTGTGACTGTATTTACCGCTTCCGGTATGGGTAACGGCGCCGGGGGTGAAAACTTGAACAGCAGGGGCCTCTGCGCAACCCTAGAATGCCCGGAGAAATATGGTGTAACCGGCTGTATTTATTGATTATTATTCAACAACCCAGGCAGCACCGGCGAGCCCTGGCGCAAGCTGTGAATGAAAAACCCAGGAAGCCGGGGGATTCTTCGGCAGGCGCCTGGTTGCAAAGCTCAGCTTCCTGGGTGACGGGTGATCGGGTGCGGGTTGGCGGAATCCTCGACGGACGGAATCCGCCGTGGAGCCTGCAGGGACGTATCCACGGCGGATTCCGGCAACCCGCACCCGATCGCTGCCGGCGTGCGGCCGGGCTTGGTAACTTGGTAGCTTGCAGAATGCGCCGGACGCGCTACATGAAATTGAACAGGGACAGGGACTTGATCTTGACATAGGATTGCTGGGCCGCCTGCAGGGCGAGCATCTGGCGTTCGAAGCGGCTGATGGCCTCGGCGTAGTCCAGATCCTGTTCGGTGGAGAGATGGGACTGCAGCACCAGATCGAAATCCGCATTCACCTCATGCTGTTCCTCGAGGGCGTTGAGCCGGCTGCCCACCCCCGTCCTGACATCCAGGACATTCTCCAGGGCATACTGGATATCGCCGATGAAGCGATCCAGCGGGCGGTTCGCCTCCAGCTCGGTCGCCAGCTGATCCAGGGTTTCGAAGATGCTGCGTTTGAAGCCGACGGCCGGATAGACCCCGTCGGTCAATCCGGTGGTGGCGGTGCCGGCGCTGCCGGCCAGACCGAGGGTGAGGGTATTGCTGGCCCTCCCCGTTCAACCTCAGGGTGGCGGATGTGGCGTTTTCCGCCGTGACGCCGGTCTGACCGGACCGCCGGTTGATGGCGACACGCAATTGCTCGGCGCGCTCCTGCGCATCCGCCGCCGGCGGAATCGCCTCCAGGCTCACCGGGCCGTTGCCGTTGCCCCCATCGAGGGTGATATCACCGGCCTCGATAGCGCTGAAGGCGCTTGCCGCGATCCCGGTCACGCTGGTCACCGGGGTGGTGGGGACATCCATGAACACCGCAAACCCGGAGTCGCCATCGGCGATGCGGCGTTCCGGCGCGATCTGCAGCAGGCGCTGGCCCGGATCGCCCGCATAAGCGTAACCGTCCGCCACCGTGTAGGAGAACGGCCGGGTATCGGTCTGATAGCCCGAGAACAGATATTCACCATTGCTGTCCCGGGTATTGGCCAGGGACAGGAGCTCGCCCAGCAGGTGCCGCACCTCCTTGGCGATCACCGCGGTATCCGCCTCATTCAGCACTTCGTTGTTGCCCTGAATCGTCAGTTCATTGGCCCGCTGCAGCAGGTTGCCGACCCCGGCCAGGACCGACTCTTCCCGTTCCAGCCGGGCCTGGGCGCGGTCGCCGTTTCGCTGGTACTGCTGATTGCGTTCGATGGCGCCACTGAGATCGAGAATCCTGGCCGCGCCGGCCGGATCGTCCGAGGGCGCCTGGATGCGGCTGCCAGTGGACAACTGCAGCTGGGTGCCGCTCACCTTGCTCTGCTGCTCGAGCATGGCCGTGAGGGCGCGCTCGGAGATCATGCGGGTCGAGACACGTAACATGGTCAGCCCCGCATGGCCCCCAGCAGGGTATCGAACAGGGTCTTGGCCACCCCGATGACCTGGGCGGCCGCCTGGTAGGCCTGCTGGTAGCGGATCAGATCGGCCGCCTCCTCATCCAGGTTGACGCCGCTCACGGAGAGCAGCGCATTCTTGTTCCGCTCCAGCAGGACATTGCCCGCCTGGTAGTTCAATTCAGCCTGGCGAGTCTTGGCGCCCACCCCGGAGACGAGCTGCGCATAGGCCTCCTGAAAGGTCGCGGTTTTGCCCGCACCGGCCTGGCCCAGCAGGGTATTCTCGGTCTGCAACCCGGCCATGGCCATGGCGTTGCGGTTGTCTCCGACACCTTCGGTATTGTTTTCGATGACGAACTGATCGCCGTCTACCGGGGTTCCGCTGATCGTGAAGCTCATCTCCCCATAGGCCGGGAAACTGAAGGTCTTGCCGGCGCTCTCGCTGGCCGGGTCGTAGAGCAGGGCGCCGCCCGGCCCGCCGGTGACGAAAAGCCGGGCACCCCCGCGCCACCCGCAGCGGGATCCCACTCCAGGGCGATCGTCGAGGGACCGGCCAGCGGCAGGTTCTCGGTTGTGCTGATGACCGGCTGCGTGATCGCGCCCGAGCCTTCGTTGGGGCCGCCGCTCACCTGATTGCCGGCCGGCTCCGCCCGCACCGGGCCGGCCGCCGCAAACTGCCGCACATCATTGATCCGCAGGCTCAACAGCTCCGCCGCATCGCGGGTCGGTCTGATCAGAAAACTATCGCCCGTGTCGGCGGCAGCTGAAATGGTCAGGGAAAAACCGTCCACCTCGACGGAGGTGAAGGGATAGGCGCCAGCGGTATTCAAGGTGGTGGTCTGTCCGTCGGACAGACGCCGCAGGGTGAACTCGTCGGCGACGCCGGTGGCGTCCAGCCGGTAATCGCTGATGGTCAGATTGCCGGTATCCAGATAGCCGGCGCTGACGCTTGCGCCGCCGGTATTCGCGGAATCGGCAACAACGCCGATGTCCGGCACATCGAACATCGGCCCGCCGGCTCTGCCGTCCAGGTCCAGGCCCAGTTGCTGTTGCGCGTTCAAGCGGTCACTGATGCCGATCGCCAGCAAGCCCAGCTGATTCTGACCCGGATCGAGGATCTGGTTGCGGAATTTCAACAGGCCGTTGATTTCTCCTCCGGTCAAGCTGATCGGTAATCACCCGGCTGCCGGTCGAGCTGGTGAAAGTGATGTCGAGCTGGCTGAGGTCACTGCCGCCCCGTTGCGTGGTCAGGGTGGCGGCTTTGACCCCCATGACCAGTGACTGTCCTTTGCCGATGAAGACATTCCAGGCGCCGTCGTCCTGCGGCACCACCGAGATGTCCACCCGTTTGGCCAGCTCGTTGAGCAGTCTCTCGCGTTCATCGAGCAGGTCGTTGGGCTCGCCGCCACCGGCTTCGCCTCTCGCTTCGATGATGTGCTGGTTAACGCCGCGCCAGGGAACCGGCAAGTTGGCTGATCTCCTCAGTGACTGAGCGCAGTTCCTGGTTGAGTTGCTCCCGCGCATTGGTAAATTGACGGTTCAGATCATGAAAGCGCTCCACCATGGACTGGCTTTCGGCAAGCAACAGCTGGCGCGAGGGTACCGAGGTGGGGTCATCCGCCAGCCCGTGCAGGGCGCCGAAGAACTGCTGCATGGCGGGGTCGAGACCGACATTCGGGTCGGCGAACACATCGTCGAGCCGGCTCGCATGGTCGAAATAGGTCTCCTGCTCGGCGGCGGTCGACTGGGTAGTGCGCATCTGGTTGGCGAGAAAATCGTCGTACAGACGTTCGATGCCCACCGTCTTGACACCGGTGCCGATCCAATCCGAGCCCGAACAGCTGGGGGGCCTGGGTCGCCAGCTGGGTCCGCTGACGGCTATACCCTTCCGTATCGGAATTGGCGATATTGTGGCCCGTAGTGACCAGGGAACGTTGATAAGCGTTTAGCGCCATCGTACCGATATTGAGTATGCCTGCCATGGGGAAGCCTCCACCCTTTCGATTTTCCCGTCGCGTTTTTCCTTAAACTGCACAGGCCTGCATGCGAATTTCATAGCGGCAGCGGTTCCGCCGACTTTAACTGCGCCACCGCCCGTTCCATTCTGGGCCCTTCGAGAAGCTGCACGATCTTCTCCGCATAGCTTGGGTCGGTGGCGTAGCCCGCCTGCTGCAGGGCATCGAAATAGGCGCGACTGTCATGGGTCTTGGCCAAGGCGTCCGCATAACGGGGGTTGTGCTTCAGGAACTCCACATAATCCTGAAAACTGTCATCGAAGGATTCGTAGGAGCGAAAGTATTCACGTCGGCTGGACCGCCACCCCGTCTTCGTACTCCAGGGTGACACGCCGCACCCGGTCGCCATCCCAATGCGGGTCCGCCTTGATGCCGAACAGATTGTGGCTGCTGCGGCCATCGCCGGTCGGCATGACATGCCCTCCCCAACCGGTCTCCAGCGCCGCCTGGGCGAGCAGCGCCTCCGCAGGCAGACCGATGCTGCCGGCGGCTTGCTGGGCCGCCGACCAGAGCGAATGAATAAACTGCTGAGGTGATCTCCGGCGGTGCGAGTGGTTGACTGGGTGGTTTTCCGGGCGACCGGTTGCTCGACCTGCGTCTGCTGAAGCGGCCTGACCGAGGCATAGCGCAGGGCAGACGCGACCGGATTTTGCCGATAGTCCTGCAGGCTGGTGGCGGAGCCCAGGGGCGGAACCGATTCGCTGCCGAGCTGGCGGGTCAGCAGCTCGGCGATCCCCAGGCCGCCGCTCTCGGACAGGTGCAGGGCGAGCTGCTTGTCGTACATATCCTGATATTGGCGTGTCCGATCGGTGTCGAAGATACCCCCGCCAAAACTGGCCTGGCGCATCTGCTTGACCATCATCTGCACGAACAGGGACTCGAATTGCTTGGCGACCCGCTCCAGGGAGCCCGCCTGGTCCTGCCGCGCCTGATGCTTGAGGGCGGCGATGCCCTGGAAGTCATGATAGACGCCGGCGGAATTGCTGGTCATCTAGATCACCAACAATTCAGCCCGAAGCGCGCCCGCTTCCTTCAGGGCCTCCAGGATGGCGACCAGATCACTGGGTGCCGCACCCACCTGGTTGACCGCCCGCACCACCTCATCCAGGGAGACGCCGGGATTGAACAGAAACATCCGTTTGCTGCCTTCGGTCACGCTTACCTGGCTCTGGGGAACCACCACAGTCTGCCCGTCGGAGAAGGCTTCCGGCTGGGAGACCCGGGTATTTTCGCTGATGCTGACCACCAGGCTGCCATGGGAGACGGCGGCCGGATAGACACGGACCTGATTATTGATCACTACGGTGCCGGTACGGGAGTTGATGATCACCTTGGCCGGGGCCGTCCCCGGCCGCACCTCGAGCTCTTCCAGCATGGCGATGAAGGTCACTTTCTGGCCCGGATCGACCGGCGCATTGACTCGAATGGAGGTGGCGTCCAGGGCCTTGGCAGTGGCTGGCCCGATGGTCTGATTGATCGATTCCGCCACCCGCATGGCGGTGGTGAAATCACTATCATGAAGATTCAACGTCACCTGATGTCCCTGACCGAAATGGTTGGGCACTTCCCGTTCGACCGAGGCGCCGTTGGGGATGCGGCCGGCGCTGGGAATATTGACGGTCAGTTTGGAACCGTCCTGACCGGCGGCGCTCAGGCCACCGACCACCAGATTGCCCTGCGCCAGGGCGTAATTCTGTCCATCGATTCCTTTCAGCGGCGTCATCAGCAGCGACCCGCCACGCAGGCTCTTGGCGTTGCCCAGGGAGGAGACGGTGACATCGATCTTCTGACCGGGTTTGCTGAACGCGGGCAGATCGCCGTGCACAATCACCGCCGCGACATTTTTCGGCTTGATCTTGGTGCCGGGAGGGATCTGCACACCGAACTGGGTGAGCATGTTTTTCAGGCTGTTGAGGGTATAGGGAGAGTCGGTGTCCTTGTCACCCGTGCCGTCCAGACCCACCACCAGACCATAACCGATGAGCTGATTGCTGCGCACCCCCTGAATCGAGGCAAGGTCCTTGATGCGCTCCGCCGCCACCGGGAACGACAGCTGCCAGACGAGGAAGATAAGCAGCAGCAGGCCAGTCAGGTTGTGTATTTGCAGGGGTTTCATCATCCGGTTCCTCAAAAGGGAAAGAGCACACTGTTGAAAAAGCGCGCCAGCCAGCCCATGGTATTGGCGTCCGCGACCATGCCCTCACCCACATAGACGATGGTCGGGTCGGCGATGCGGGTCGATTCGATGGTGTTCTGGGGCGTGATGTCCTGGGGCCGCACGATGCCCGAGAGGCGCACATATTCGTTGCCCTGATTGATGCCGATGCGCTTCTCGCCCCGGACGTAGAGGTTGCGGTTGGGCAACACCTCGATCACCGTCACGGTAATATTGCCGCTCAGGGCGTTGCTCTGGGAGGCGCTGCCCTCGCCGCTGAAATCGTTGGCGGAATTCAGTTCAAAGGCCAGATTGTTGTCCCGATTGCTGGCCAAGGGGAACAGACCGGGGGCATCGAACTGCGGGGTGGAGCCCAGGATGGTCGGATTGCTGATATTGATGCTGCCATCCTTGGCCGCGGCGCTCTTGGCGGATTTATTGGCGGCGGTTTTTTCCACCAGGGCCACGGTCAGCAGATCGCCCACCCGACGCGCCCGGCTATCCTCGAACCAGGAGATCTCGTGTCCGCTCTGATAGATCGCCCCGTTGCCTTCCGGCGCGGGGGGCGGGGCCACCGGGCGGATCGGCGCATAGTTCGCGTCGCGCACCGGGCCCTGGGTCTGACAACCGGCCAGCAGCAATAGACAGACTGACAATGCCAGATAGCTAGTGAGGCGTTGCATGATTCAGACCTCAGAGCTGATTGTTGATGTAGGAGAGCATCTCGTCCGTCGTCGAGATGGCCTTGGAATTCATCTCGTAGGCCCGCTGGGTTTCGATCATATTCACCAGCTCTTCCACCACGTTGACGTTGGAACTCTCCAGGGCGCCCTGAATCAGGGTGCCGGTGCTGTCGGCGCCCGGCACCGCCGTATTCACGCCACCGCTGGCGGCGGATTCACGAAACAGGTTGTCGCCGATCGGCTCGAGCCCGTGGGGGTTGGCGAAGTAGGCCAGTTCGATCTGACCGATCTGGCTCGGGGTGGTGTTGCCGGCCTGCATGGCGGAGACCACGCCATCGGAACCGATGGTGATGCTGGTCGTATCCGTGGGAACCGTGATGGCGGGTTGTAGTTCGTAGCCGTTGGGGGTCACCACCACGCCGTCGGCGGACAGACTGAAGGTGCCGTCCCGCGAATAGGCGATGCTGCCATCGGGGTGGAGAATCTGCAGATAACCCTTACCCTGGATTGCCACATCCAGGGGATTGTCGGTCTGGATGATATTGCCCTGACTGTGGCTCTTCTGGGTCGCCACCACCCGCACCCCGGTTCCCACCATCAGACCGGAAGGCAGTTCGGTGGTCTCGGAGGACTGGGCGCCGACCTGCCGCATGTTCTGATAGATCAGGTCATTGAACACCGCCCGGTCCCGCTTGTAACCGGTGGTGTTGACGTTGGAAAGATTATGCGAGATGACCGACATGTTGGTCTGTTGCGCATCCAAACCTGTCTTTGCTATCCAGAGTGCCGGGTACATAGTGTTGACCTCGTTTCCCGTTAAAAACTTGTCGTTATTGAAGACAATGCAAATTGTCTGCCAGCTATTGGCTTTTGGTGTAGCTATTCAGCTCGCTCTGCCATGTCTCTGCTTTCACATTGAAAAACTCCCTTGTAGGAGCCGCCATCGGCTGCGAACTGCGACGCTAGTCGCTTTGTGAAGATGCCGAAAAGGCTTACCCCCTTTGCCCGCAGCCATGGGCAGCTCCTAGAACGGCTGAATCGTTACCTTTTTGTTATCATTGAGAACCGCATTGGCAAGCCCGGGTCGTCATGACCCCTTCAGCCTCAACTCTGCTGCATCAGTTTGACGGATGCGCCATCCATCTCCTCGGCGGCCTTCATCATCTTGACCTGGAATTCGAACTTACGCGACAGCTCGATCATATCGACCAGCGCATCCGCCACACTGACATTACTGCTCTCGAGGGCGCCCGCTACCAGTTCGGTACCCGCCTCGGCGGGCTCTTCCGAGCCATCCTTCAAACGCATCAAGCCGTCTTCGCCTTTCACCAGGTCCTGCAAGGGAGGCTCCACCAGCTTGATCCGGTCGATGATCGCCAGCGCCTCCGGCGTCGAGCCTTCCGGAAGGATGGTAATGGTGCCGTCGGCGGCGATCTCGATCATGTCATGGGGCGGCAAGGCGATCGGTCCATTGTTGCCGATCACCGGCAAACCTTCGCCGTTGGTGACGATACCGTTGGCATCCACTTTTAGATCGCCGCGACGGGTGTAGGCCTCGGTGCCGTCCCATGCCTGTACCGCCAGAAAGCCATTGTCCTTCACCGCCACATCGAAGGGGTTGCCGGTGGTCTGCAAAGGGCCTTTGTGAAAATTGATATCGGGCCGTTCATCCAGGCTGTAGACGCGGGTAGGGTAACCCGGCCCGAACACCGGCATGCTTCGGAACTGGTTCAGGTCTTCCATAAAACCCGGCGTGTTTACATTAGCCAGGTTATGAGAGTTGTTGGCCTGCGTCATCAGGGTCTCTTTGGCGCCGCTCATGGCGACGTACAGCATTCGGTCCATGCTTCACTCCTAGCGGATATTGATGATGGTCTGGGTTACCGAATCCGCGGTGGTGATCACCTGGGCGTTCGCCTGGAAGTTGCGTTGGGCGGTGATCAGATTGACCAGTTGCTCGGCGATATCCACATTGGAGTTTTCCAATCCGCCCGACTGAAACAGACCGAAACTGGAGGTGCCCGCCTGCCCGAGTTGCACGTCACCGGAGGTGAATGTCTCCGCCCAGCTGGTATCACCGAGCTGCCGCAATCCTTGGGGATTATTGAACTTGGCCATCGCGACGCTGCCCAGAGCCATTGGACTGGCCATTGGTGAAACGAGCAAAGACCACGCCGGTATTGTCGATATCCACCCCACTGAGGCGACCTGCGGTATAGCCGTTCTGGGTCAGATTGTTGACGGCGAAAACAGAGTGCCGTACTGGGTCGTATCTCGCATAATCGATTGTCATAGCGATGTCTGCTGCACCTCCACCCGGAGGATAGGCGGTGTAGCTCACCGTACCGGTGGCCGAAACATCACCGACACCGGGAATCAACGCGCCCGCCGCATCGAAGCTCAATCTGGCCGGCGTAGGTGCGGCCGGCGGAAAAGCCACCCCATTAGGCGTGACATTGTTTGCCAAGTCGGTTCCGTCCACATAGGTGTACGCATCCCATTCGCCCGGTGCCGCCGTTTTCACGTAGTACATGGTCATGGTATGCGCCGTGCCTAGGGTATCGTAGATCGTGGTCGAGGTAGAGTGATTGTAGGTCTCACCATTGCTTGGATCGAACGCCAGAGCCGGCATCGCCTCAGCGGCACTCAGGTTCATAGCCGCGTCCACAGCGGTCGTCGCTGATGGTGATCCGGAAAGAGCGGGCAATTGAAGATCCACCGTCTCACCCGTATTGAAATCGGTGAAACTGTTACCCACCGGCGCAAATACCTGCAGACGATCGCCATTGTGATTCACCACATAACCATTACGATCCGTGGTATAGGCCCCGGCTCTGCTGTATGAGACATTGCCCGCCGCATCCTCCAACACGAAGAAACCCTCACCATTGATCGCAAGATCCAGGTTATTCGAAGTGAAATCGATGTTTCCCTGACCAAACTGTTGCGCCACCCGGCTCACGCGCACACCCCGACCCGCTGCCGTGGCGCTGACATCCTGGATGGAGGTGGCATAGATATCTGCAAATTCGGCACGGGATTCCTTGAATCCATTGGTCGCGGCATTGGCGATATTGTGCCCGGTAACCTCGAGGTCGGTTGACGCGGCCGCCAGGCCACTGAGTGCAATTCGAAAAGGCATGAGCGTTCTCCTGTTACTAATTACTAAATCGAGCCGGGATTACCTATCCAGTGAATCGAACCGGTGGGGAACAAGTAAAGCTGCAAACTTCCTGTCTGCGCATGGCAATCGGCTTAGCGCCCCGTTCAGCGGATTTCTGCCACATCACTGAGCGAAATCGAGCCCAAGCCGGTCAGGTTAAGCCCCAGTTCCTGGCCGGGCGCACCGATACTGACACTGTTGACTTGAGCCGAAATCAACACCTGAGGAGCCATCTCCACATCATCCACAGTAGCCAGGGCGCTGACCTGATAAATTCCAGCCGGCATGTAATTACCTGCATCGTCATAGCCATCCCAGCTGAATCCAAGTTTGCCGGCCTCGTGGGAACCCAATTCAAGTTCCCGCACCAGGGCGCCGCTAACATCTGAGATTCTCAAGGTGATGTGATTGGCCGACGTGGGCATATCGATCATCCCGCTGACACTACCCCCTGTGGCTAAAGGCGCCAGTTGACTGGCCACCAGCACATCATGGCCCACCAGATTGGCGGCCTGCAGCGCCTTGTCAGAAATCAGTGAATCTGATAGTGAAGAAAATGAGCTATTCAGCTGATCGATACCGGAAACCGTAGCGAACTGGGAAATTTGCGTGGCCATTTCGCTGTTATCCATCGGTTTGAAGGGATCCTGATGGGTCAGTTCAGTCACCATCAGTTGCATGAAATCATCAATCTTGAGCTTGTCGTTCTTCTCCGGTTGCCCGACCGTCGCCAAACCCAGGCTGGAATAAAGATCATAGTCGCTGTTGATACTGTCCATCTTTCGCTCCTCACTGTCCCATCCGCAAGGTTGCCATCAGCAGCTGTCTGGCGGCATTCGCCACCTCCACATTCCCCTGATAAGAACGGGTTGCGGACATCATGTTGGCCATCTCTTCAACCAGATTGACATTGGGGCGAAAGATGTAGCCCTCAGCATTCGCCAATGGGTGGTCTGGGGCAAATTCCTTTATGAGCGGTGCTTGACTTTCCACCACGCCGGCCATTCTGACCCCAATTGCAGGTGTGTCCGTACTGGCGTCATCCAACATTGCCCTGAATACTGGCTGACGGGCGCGGTAAGTCTGATCGATGCTGCTGCTGACAGAATCCGCATTCGCCATATTACTGGCCACCAGGTTGAGGCGCAGACTTTGTGCGCTCATTCCGGTAGCCGCGGTATCGAAGATCTTAAACATGGACATGACTATTCACCTCGAATGGCCTTGCGCAGGCCGCTGATCTTGTCATTGAGAAACCGGAGGCTGGCCTGATACTCCATGGCATTGGCGGAGAAGGCCACATGCTCCTGCTCGGTATCGACCGTATTACCATCCAGGGAAGGCTGCATGGGTGTTCGATAGAGCAATTGCACGGCAGGAATCAAATCATCAGCAGGCTGGATATGCTGTTGATTCGTGGTACGGATTTGCACTGAGTCCTGGTTTGCCTGCTTCAACACCTGCTGGAAATCGAAATCCCGGGCCTTGTATCCAGGGGTATCCGCATTCGCCAGATTGCTTGCAATGATCTCAGAGCGCCTGGAACGCACCTGCAAGGCCTGTGCATGGACACCCAATATGTCGTCAAAATTCATCTGCTGTTCCGAAGTCTATACAATACAGTGACTGCAGGAGCAGATATCATGCCAATAATTCTCTACCCACTCGGAGTGTCATTTTAGTAAGTTGCTTCCACTGGTAGCGGCAAGACCATGCCGACGTCCGGCAAGGTTTGCCGGAAACCGCCGGCGCCAACCTGCATTTGAATGGGATCACTGTATTGATTGATGGAATATGTGGATCCAACAAACCAAAGTCCGCCAGAATTAACTGCGCGTGACAATCTTTTGACGAAATTTTTCTTCGTCTCATTGGATGAATAGTTCACTACACAGCGGCAGGAGATCACATCGAAATGGCCGAGTTTTCACGGCCATTGGAGAAATTGAGTTCACGAAACTAAACTCGCTTGCGTATTCAGCTGACACTTCAAGGATATCTATCAGGAAGGCATGATGATTGCTTGACATTAAAGTGCAGGCAACATTTGCGACAATTTTTCGTCAGTACAATGAAATCAAATATTATTCAAATTCCCATTCTGTTGTTGACCAGCTTATTCATAGGGAGTGGACAAACCGAGCCTTACATACATGAATCTCTTGCATCGATCATGGCAGCGGCGAAAGTTCATCTCCAGAAATCGGCAGCGCAGTTAACAGGCAATGCTGATATCGAAATCCTGCCGCTGGATCACCGGTTAAGACTGACTCGTTGCGAAGAGACCCTGGAAACCTTCAGCCCATCAGGTGCCAACGCTTCCGGAAAGACGACAGTCGGTGTCCGTTGCAACGCCCCTAATCCCTGGACCCTTTATGTTTCAGCAAACATCGCGATCAACAGACCGGTCGTGGTTGCCATGAAAGATCTGAGCCGCGGCAGCGTGATCGGTGCAGAAGACGTTGCACTCACTGTGCTTGATACCAGCAAACTGTTGCGTGGCCACTTCAATGCACCTACTGAAGTAATCGGTAGAACATTAAAACGCTCCGTGCGTCGAGACCATGTCATCACACCGAGCGGTCTAGTTGTTGAGAAAACCATACAACGGGGTCAGAGCATCACGATTTTGGCGGGCAATGGAAATATACAGGTACGCATGAAGGGCAAGGCGCTACGCAATGGTAATCCGGGCGATCTGATTCCGGTGCAAAATCTCACTTCCAAAAAGAAGCTGGAAGCCAGGGTGGTATCTGCCGGGATTGTACGTATTGACTGAAACCACGCCGCCTCTTCACCACTAAAGTATTGATGCGACACAACGCTATCTGTAGCAGAGCAAGTGTAACTATCAAGGTGGGCTATGGCAGTCAAAATCAGCAGTCTCTCCAGCGGAAGTCTTAAAGGCACTGGAAGCAATGACTCTGTTGACCGAACAGACAAGACTTCCAATGCCTACTCCACGGATGCGACAAGTGTCAGCCATGGCGATACCGTCAGTCTTACCGGCACTGCCGCCCAATTGCAACAACTGGAGAGTCACATTGCTAAGTTACCTGTTGTCGATGCTCAGTTGGTACAAGAGGTACAAAGGAAGCTGGCGACAGGCAGCTTCCGAGTTGATCCTGAAAGCGCTGCCACAAAACTCTTGACGATGGAAAACTCTCTTCCTTAAGAAAACAAGATATTTATACGTATGGATAGCGCATCAAAAAACCCACAGCTCTTTGCAAATCTATTGCAGATTGAGATCAACCAGACTCAGAATCTGAGAGATCTGTTGACACAAGAATATACCTTGTTACAAGTCAATGATCCTGAAAAATTAGAACAAGTGATTGAAAAGAAAAAAATCCCTGGTTTTCAATCTGGAACAGACTGTAGCGGAGCTCAATCTGCTACTTGAGCAGATGGGCTACTCCAGAGATCGGCTAGGCATTGAAAACTATATAGCTGAGCTTAGCGAATCCAGCCAGAGCAAGGAGCTTTGGAGTCATCTTAAAAAGCTATTGGCTGCTTGCCAGCAACAGAATGAGATAAACAGTGATGTTATCACACTCAGTCGGCGACAGATCACCAATGCGATCGAACTTCTCTACGGTCTTACCGGAGGGGAAAAAACCTACAGCCCCTCAGGTGAATCACAAGCTAATCGCCTCTCGAATTCATTAGGAAAGGCCTAATTCTCCTTAGCAACGCAACATGTAACCCAGGCATGCTTTTTGGTAGACTTCATAAGCGTTTAATTGCCCAGCCAGAAGATGTTGTAGAGCATGTTAACTGCATAACTGACCGGCAACAAATCATACACATATTCAACAACCTTTATCGGGAACACCGCGTTTTAGAAGCCCGGATTGACGAACACCCCGAGATCTTTACGACCACAGTCCTGGGAATAAATCCCAAAACCAATATGATGGCGTTGGATGAAATCAACGACGAAACAGGCCACAAATTATTTCTGCAAAACCGGGAGCTTCACCTCTCTGGACGAAAGGATGGCGTGGAAATAGATTGCACACTCAAGTTGATTGCGGTGAAGGAGAATTCGAAGATTCCCTACTATCAGGTAAACATCCCAGATGACTTGATCTATGCACAACGGAGGAATGATCACAGGGTCTCACTCGTGGCCAATTCCCAGTTTCGAGGACAACTGGAGAATCAGAAACAGATAATCGGCTATGCCGCGGACCTGTCTCTACACGGTATAGGCGTAGTATTGAAAAACCAGGAACCCGTTGTTCATGGCGATAAAATAACCTCTTGCGTGCTGCGATTATCCGAAGAACAGCCCCTCTACTTCAATCTCGAAGTATGCTTTGTACAGCAGATCCGTCAACGTGGCGTTGTTCGGATAGGCGGGCATTTTCTCGAACTGGAGAAACGAGACAGAAACCGAGTTGCGAAAATCATCAGAAAAGTGGAAAGAAAGCATGCAAAAATGGTTAGAGATTGAACTCATCAGGCTTATCGTCCCTGGAGAATTTGCTTAATCTCAACAGATCTTCAGGTCTGTCTATATCCCACATTTCAGGCAGTTCAAGCCACTTCCACCCCAGACCTATAAAACATTCACGGGTCAGTTCCGCAACCCTTTCAGTGCCCCAGGGGATCCTATCGAACAGGCAATCGGCTACCTGATTCACACCCAATAATACGTAGCCGCCATCCTCTGCAGGAACCAATATCGCGTCTGACCCGTCACTGAGGCAACAGATGGCCTGTTTTATCTGGTCTGCGCTCAACGCTGGACAGTCAACACCGATTAGAATGGCATGTCGATAATGCTTCAATGCCTGCGTAGTGGCATAAGACATTCGTGCACCCAGGTCATAACCCACTTGGTCTGTGAAGTGAACAACCTAGAATTGCTTTGATACGTTGAAATTCCGGGTGTGAACTATCCGGTAAACACCAAAGCTCGATATCCGCCAGTTTATCGCTCACTAGCTCTGCCGCCAAACGATGGAGAAGCATTCCGATAAAGCTGAGTCGCCCCCTGCTGACCCAAGACTGGAATCAGACGAGATCTTCACCTGCCCCTCAGTCGGCGCTTTGGTAAAAATCAGGATTACGCTATCTGAAGGGCACACTGGTAGAAGGTGCATGGGAATATCCAAGGATTGCTGCCAAGCAATACACAAACGATCAGACATGATCGATAATGATTTCCTTTAACATCTGGCATATTCATACATGACACTTCAATCGAACGCTCCTCCACAACTACTTCCCTGACCGGCAGTACAACCGTAACAGTGATCTGCCACCTGTATCGGGAGATGATTCCGTATCAGTCTCCAGCAAGTCCCGAAGATGGGGACTGTTTTTTCTTGCCATTTTGCAGCGGCATGTTGAGCATTTGATTGAAATCGCAATCATAAAGATAACCCTGCCAATCGACACTCAGAAGATGGCGACACATGACTCCTTCCAGGTTACCCGGCGATAGGCATCGCGTAACAGTTCCAGATAGCTGTGAAACTCTCCTTTTGATTGCAAATAGCTTCCAAACCGTTGGATGGGCATGTTTGTGATGGTAAACAGACGATTGAATCTGAGTACCAAAGCGATCGTACAATTGTCTCTTATAATCGAGTTCCAGCGCCTCCTGGAAGTGGTGGCAGTGAAGGTCCGAGTGGGTTATAAACAAGATTGAGTTCTAGGCCGGTGTCAGGCTTGCCATAGCCCAATGCATTGAGTTTGCGTAAGCAAAGATACTCCTTTCGTATGCGCCTTTACCCCTTTGTGAATCTACATTCTCTTCCAGATAGCATGGCAGGGAAGCCACAATCTCCACTTGGTGTTCCGCCAGAAATTCCGCCAAGTTTTCTTGCCCTGTTTCTTGCATGACGGTCAAGTTGCATCGGTCTATGACATGCAGCCCCATCCCCCTGGTCTTTTCTACGAGATAGTGAAAATCGGGGTGTAATTCCGGCGCACCACCGGTTAAATCAAGACAGGAAAGCCGATGGTTCTCCAGAAACTGCAGCACATCGCCGATAGTCTCTCTTGGCATCTCCTCCGTACGACCTGGTCCCGCATTGACATGACAATGTGTGCAAGAGAGATTACAGCGAAATCCTAGATTAACCTGTAAGGTCCGTAGATCTGAGCGACTGATCGGAGGAGAACTAGAAGGTTTTAATAGGTGTACTGTATCTAGCATGTCTAAGTGATCTCATCGACTGGTCGAAGCAGTGGGACTGATTCCATCTCTCTGCTGGTTAGTAACCATCTGAACTATTGGAAAACTGAAAAGCATTCCGCCCAAATGTACTCGCCATTTTCAAGATAAGACCTACTAGGCCGTATTTACTTTTCCAAGAAGCGCAAAAGGCAATAAGGCGGAAGATTATAGCTAACCTGAAATGTGTTTATCAGTCCATCCTTTAACCAATCGCACGCCAGATGGTAGCCAAAATAAAACGCTGAGAGCCAACCATCATTGATTTATGCAAACGGATAAAATCCACCGACAAACGCATAACCCATTGATTATTATGCATATGGAAAGCATAGATCAACTTTTGAATAACCTACGATAGCCTAAAAGTTTGAACCATTCGATGTTTTAGGAATCAGATATGTTGAATAAATTTAATTATTTACTAATATACTTATATGTTATTCAGATTGGAGGGTAGCATATGTTTCCCCTACTTTTTGGCTTTATCTTAGCCGGTATTTTTGGCTTGGCAGCGTACATTACCTACGGCCTTGGAGGCTTTATTCTCTATGGTTGGATCGACTTGGTCATAAGCAGCCTAATCATGGCAGGTTTTGTCGTCTCCCTAATGGGTGAATTCAACGACTGCCTCCCATGCAGACTTAAAACTAAGTTCAGGAAAGTTCGATGGCTTGAGGCACTTTGCTTACGCACTCCGTGTACAGGCCAGCGGATAAACCAAATTATTCATAATTGAGATAGGGCTCGATTCACATCACAAACACCGTAGGCCTGATGACGGGCACTTGTTATAATCGCCCGACATTGCCCTCGTAGCTCAGCAGGATAGAGCAATCGCCTCCTAAGCGATAGGTCAGAGGTTCGAATCCTCCCGAGGGCACCACTCACCCTATCTATAAAGATTTCTAGTGGCGAAACAAAAGATTAATCTTTTCAATTCGAAATCTCTGCTGCCAGTTCTAGTCTGCATCGTTTTCACACTCTTTTCCAACTCCGGCTGGAGTGCATCGTTAACCGGACAGGTTTTTGCCGTTAAGAGTGGGGAACTCATCACAATTTCAGAGCCATCGAACCAGTTTCGCGAGATCCGACTGATTGGCATAGATTCACCACCAGTGAACACTCCATTCGGCCGCCTATCCCGCAGACACCTCCATATGCTCCTTGCGGGAAAGTTTGTCACAGTCGTTTACCAATCCTTGACCCCGGAAGGTATGATTCTCGGGAGGGTATTTTTCGGCGGTGCCGACATGAATCTGCGTATGCTTGAAGCAGGTCAGGTAGTCGTCAGCACTGATGCAAAATTGACACAAAAGATACTCAATAGTTATCTATCGGCACAAGAGAATGCCCAACGAAGAGGCCTGGGAATCTGGCAAAAACCCGCTAATCCATAGCCATTCCAGCCCCAAAACAACTTTTCTCCCTCTAAAGTGTCGCATTAATGCGACATATTTTGAATTGCGTTACAAAAATGTGAAAAAAATTAACAAACAACCTTAACTTTTTCTGCTAAACAACGATAATGAAGATGTAAGACGTGTTTTACTTCGATCGTTGCTTTGGTGAGAAAAATGGAAAAGAGATACTTGAAAAACTGTAATACCTGTCCGCATGAACTGATTCTTGGCGTGGCCTGTGACTGGCAACCGGAGAACTGCCTGTACCACAAGCTGGGTTCGAGTCGTATGAAATACAGATTCCCACAAACATTCGGCCTGGGCAATAAATCTTGCCGAAGAAAGCGAATATGATGCGGTAAAAAGTTTTGGTTGATTTGGGAGACTTTCTCCAACTCTCGCTTGCGAGTGACCGGACACCCTAAGAAATCATTTCCGGCTTAATCTCCGGACAAAAAACAGTCTCGTGTTTGTTGTTTTTGCGCGTGCTCAAAGTGATAGGCTCGAAGCCTAGGATCTCCGCAACCGCTGTAGGGTCTCTTCCAAGGATTTTGCCAAGGCCTGATAAACTTTTAATTGGGCGGCTTGATAGTGGGTTTCTGGGCTTCCCACCAGTTCCATCCGCGCGCTGAAATAAGCCACATCTGCCTCCAAAGCAATTGGATTAAGATTGACATGTAGTTTATTGCTGTCCTGTTCACTCACTCTGGGTAACTCACAATAGGCAAATAGCATTTAATCCGAGGTTTGTACTCACGAATCTCCAGCCTGTGCTAACATCGTATAACAATAGAGAGAAAAACCAAGCAAAATAATCATTCATTCATATCATTCCTACGGGACCATGAGCTCGCTTCTGGATATACTGGAATCCTCGTCTGCCTTCTCTGGAGGCAATGCCTTATTTCTCGAATCACTTTACGAACAATACCTAGTTGATCCCACCAGCGTCTCCATTGACTGGAGGCAAAAATTTGATCAGTTACCAGGTGTACGTGCCAGGGAAAAGCCTCATAAACCCGTACTTCATCGTTTTCTCCAACTAACCAAAGAAAAACCTGCCCGCCAAATTGATTACTCAAGGGACCATGTCTCCCATTGCGGCCGAACAACAGGCCGCAGTCCTTCGGCTGATCAATGGTTATCGATTCCGGGGCCACCAGCATGCCGATATTGACCCACTCAAACTTCAAGAAAAGGCTTATATTCCTGATCTGGATCTCGCCTTCCATCAACTCGATCAGGTTGATCCCTCAACTGTCTTCAATACAGGCTCGCTGTACGCACCTGATCGCCTGCCCTTGAGTGAGATTCTTGAACGGCTGAAAAAGGCTTATTGCGGCACCATAGGAAGTGAATATCTGCATATCACCGACACGACTCAAAAACGCTGGATTCAGAAGCGCATTGAAGATCGTGAAACGTCGCAAAACCTCTCCAAGGAGAAAAAGCGGTGGTTATTGACCCTACTCACGGCATCGGAAGGATTGGAAAAGTATCTGCATTCCAAGTATGTGGGACAAAAACGCTTCTCATTGGAGGGTGGCGAAAGTCTGATCCCGGTGTTGGACGAACTCATTCAGTATGGCGGAGAAAAAAACATCAATGAGGTGGTCATTGGCATGGCCCATCGAGGTCGACTGAATGTCCTGACCAACATCCTGGGCAAACCCCCTCAGGAGATCTTTGATGAATTCGAAGGCAGGGTGGAGGTCAATCCCGAGCGCCTCGCCGGCGATGTCAAATACCACATGGGATTTTCCACCGATATCGACACACCCGGCGGCATCGTGCATATTGCCCTAGGTTTCAATCCCTCCCATCTGGAGATCATAAATCCGGTGATCGAAGGTTCGGTGCGCGCTCGTCAGCAACGGCGTGGCGATAGCCGTGGCGAACAGGTGCTGCCGGTCCTGATCCATGGGGATTCCGCCTTTGCCGGACAAGGCGTTGTCATGGAAACCCTCAACCTGTCCCAAACCCGTGGCTATGCGACCGGCGGGACCGTACATATCATCATCAACAATCAGATCGGATTCACCACCAGTAATCCTCTGGACACCCGCTCCACCTACTACTGCACCGATGTTGCCAAGATGGTCCAGGCCCCGATCTTTCACGTCAATGGGGACGATCCGGAAGCGGTGTTGTTCGTGACCCGCTTGGCGCTGGATTTCCGCATGCAGTTTCATAAGGATGTCGTAATCGACATGTTGTGCTATCGGCGTCATGGTCATAACGAAGCGGACGAACCGGCGGTGACCCAGCCCCGAATGTACAAGAAGATCCGCCGTCACCCGACGGTCCGCACGATTTACGCGCAAATCCTCGCAACGAAGGCGTGATCTCCCCGGAATGGGCAGATGAACTGGTGGAAAATTATCGCAACTCACTCGAGCAGGGCCGGGTTGTATCCAGACCGGTAGTCTGCGCCATCAAGCACCCCTACACGGTTGACTGGAGACCCTTTAAACGAGTGGAATGGCGCCACCCCGCGGATACCCATCTCAGCCTGGAACGTTTCGAAACACTCGCCAAGCGCATGCTGCATCTACCTGAAGGGTTCAAACTCCATTCGCGGGTCGAAAAGATCTGGACCGAACGCAAACGCATGGCCAGTGGCGATCAACTCATCGACTGGGGTTTCGCAGAAAACCTGGCTTACGCCTCACTGTTAACCGAAGGCTACTCGGTCCGTCTGTCTGGTCAGGATACAGGCCGGGGGACATTCTTTCCACCGCCATGCGGTAGTTCACGATCAAGACAATGGCGAGCCGTATGTTCCGCTGCAACATTTACGGGAGGATCAGTGCAATTTTACCGTCATCGATTCGCTGCTCTCAGAAGAGGCGGTCTTGGGTTATGAATACGGGTACGCCACGGCAGAACCCAATACCCTGACGCTTTGGGAAGCCCAATTCGGTGATTTCGCCAATGGCGCCCAGGTGGTGATCGATCAGTTCATCACATCAGGCGGTGAAAAATGGGGCCTGCTGTGTGGTCTGGTGATGTTGCTGCCACATGGGTATGAAGGCCAGGGCGCAGAACATTCGTTCGCCCGCCTGGAGCGTTTTCTGCGTCTCTGCGCCAATCACAATATCCAGGTCTGTTCACCGAGCACTCCGGCTCAAATCTTTCATTTGCTCCGCCGCCAGATGCTGCGGCCGTTACGCATTCCATTAATTGTGATGTCACCCAAGAGCCTCCTGCGCCATCGACTGGCGACATCCCAGAAGCGGGAATTTCTCGACGGCGCCTTCCAGACCGTTATCGATGAAACGGACAATCTTGATCCCAACCTGATCCAAAGGCTGATCCTCTGTTCCGGCAAGGTCTACTACGAGCTGTTGGAAGCAAGACGCTCGAGGGGACTGGAAGACGTGGCCATCATTCGTCTTGAGCAGCTCTATCCCTTTCCAAAGGAAGAGTTTAATCAAGTGATCGAGCAATACCCGAATGTGGAAGAATATACCTGGTGTCAAGAAGAACCCCAGAATCAGGGCGCCTGGGATCAGATCAAACACCGTTTCCATGAACTGGTAAAGTCCGGCAAGACAGCTCAATTATGTTGGTCGCCCCACTGCGGCAGCCCCGGCCGTAGGTTATCGTCCGGTCCATCTGCAACAGCAGGAAAGCCTGATCGATGAAGCCCTGGCGGACATCTCAATCCACACACGAATCCAAGGAGCCTGCTGAGTCTATGAGTATCGAACTGCGCGTTCCTCCGCTACCGGAATCAGTATGCGGATGCCACCGTGCTCAGCTGGCACAAACATGCCGGAGAACGAGTCAACCGAGATGAGACCCTGGTGGACCTGGAGACCGACAAGGTTGTGCTTGAGGTGCCAGCACCCGCGGCCGGCATTTTAAAAGAGGTCCATGTCCAGGATGGAGAGACCGTGCGGGCGGATACGGTGCTCGCGATCATCGATGAGCAGGTTCGACAAGCCTTAGACACACGAGCGAGTGCGGCACAATCCAGCCCGGAAAGACGAACCACCACTCTCCCCCGCAGTACGCGTCCTCATTAAAGAACAAGGGATCGATCCCAAGCAAATCCGAGGCACCGGGAAACACGGCAGGATCCTAAAGACAGACGTCGAAGCCTTTTTGGCGCAAGCAGAGCCCACTGAAGCACCGACATTCACCGCCCCAAGCCCCCGTTGTCCAGGCGCCGCAAGCGGGGCGAACCGAAGAACGCGTACCCATGACACGCCTGCGCCGTAGAGTCGCCGAACGTCTGGTTGAGGCACAACATACTGCGGCCATCCTGACCACCTTCAATGAGGTCAATCTCCAGGCGGTAACGGATCTGCGCGCAAATATCGAGACAGCTTCGAAAAACACCATGAAGTGCGGCTCGGCCTGATGTCCTTTTTCGTCAAGGCGTCAGTGGAAGCGCTCAAGGCATTCCCCATCGTCAACGCCTCGGTGGATGGGGACGATATTGTTTATCACGGGTATTTCGATATCGGCATTGCGGTCTCTTCCCCGCGAGGACTGGTGGTGCCTGTCCTGCGGGATGCGGATCTGCTGAGTTTCGCCGAAATCGAAAACCAGATTCGTAGCCTTTGGCATCAAGGCCAAAGAGGGATCCCTGAGCTATGACGAGCTTACCGGCGGAACCTTCTCGATCACCAATGGGGGCATTTTTGGTTCCATGCTCTCCACACCCATACTCAATCCACCCCAAAGCGCCATACTCGGCATGCACGCCATCCAGCACAGGCCTGTGGTGATTGACGACGAGATCGTGATTCGTCCCATGATGTACCTGGCCCTATCCTACGATCACCGCATCATCGATGGACGGGATGCGGTTAGATTCCTGGTCAATATCAAGGAACATCTGGAAGACCCGGCGCGTTTGTTGCTGGAGATCTAATATGGCGTAACGTATAAAGGGCACACCATAAGAGCACTCCACAATCCCTGCAACTGATTCAGTTTCACTTGACAGTGTCATCACCATTCGCAATCGACCGATAATTCCTATCTGAGCAGAAATCATCTGCGCTTTGCAAACAGCATTTCCGTACGAAGCTTTGCTGGGCGCTGCTCATGCGATGTCAGAGCCGTGAATAAAAATAACCGGTAGTCAGCAAGCAATAACAACTTTACAAATCACTCCCATTAAAAGACTGCGGCATTCTCAATGACCCTTATCCGCCAAAACGATTTCATCCAGAGCATTGCCGATGCCCTGCAATTCATTTCATATTACCATCCGGCCGACTTTCTTGCCGCCATGCACGAAGCATGGCAACAGGAGCAAAATCCAGCGGCCAAGGATGCGATCGCACAAATTCTAGTGAACTCCCGGATGTGCGCCGAGGGTCGTCGACCGATCTGTCAGGATACGGGAATGGTGGTGGTGTTCCTCAAGGTCGGCATGGCAATCCGCTGGGATACCCAACTCAGCGTCAGTGAGATGGTCAACGGGGGCGTCCGACAGGCCTACCACAATCCAGACAACATCCTGCGTTTCTCCATGGTGGATGAACCCTTGGGCAGGCGCTGCAATACGGGAGACAACACCCCGGCGATCGTTCACACCGAATTGGTGGCAGGGGACCGGCTGGAGGTCAAGATCGCCGCCAAGGGGGGAGGATCCGAGAACAAATCCCGCTTTGCCATCCTCAACCCTTCAGCCTCCCTGGTGGCATGGGTGTTGGAACAGGTTCCCCTGATGGGCGCCGGGTGGTGTCCCCCCGGCATGCTCGGCATCGGGGTGGGCGGATCGGCGGAGAAGGCGCTGCTGATGGCGAAGGAATCGCTGATGGAACCCATCAATATGCATGAACTGCGGACGCGCGGTCCACAAAATCGCAATGAAGAGCTACGCCTGGAGATCTATGATAAGGTCAATGGCTTGGGCATTGGCGCCCAGGGCCTTGGGGGGCTGACCACGGTGCTGGATGTGAAGATCAGCGAATTCCCCACCCATGCCACCTCCCTACCCATCGGCATGATTCCCAACTGCGCAGCGACCCGCCACGTTGCATTCACCCTGGATGGCAGCGGTCCGGCCCAGTTTACCCCAGCCCGGCTGGAAGATTGGCCTGCAGTGACCTGGCAGGCCTCTCCGGATGCCCGCCGGGTGGATCTGAATCGCATCACCAAACAACAGATTGCAGAGTGGCAACCGGGAGAGTTGATTCTGCTTAATGGCAAACTGCTCACCGGCCGGGATGCGGCCCATAGGCGGATTGCGGATCTACTATCAGAGGGTGAGCCTCTTCCGGTTGGACTCGATTTACAGGGCCGCTTTATCTATTACGTGGGACCGGTCGACCCGGTGCGGGATGAAGTAGTGGGCCCGGCAGGCCCCACCACTGCAAGCCGCATGGATAAATACACAGAGATGATGCTCGGCCAAGCCGGTCTGTTTGGCATGGTCGGCAAATCGGAGCGCGGTCCGGTGGCTATCGAGGCGATCAAACACCATCGAGCCGCCTATCTGATGGCGGTGGGCGGCGCCGCTTATCTGGTCTCCAAGGCGATTCGCAGTTCACGGATCGTCGCCTTCGCAGATCTGGGCATGGAGGCGGTGCGTGAGTTCGAAGTAGTAGATTTTCCTGTTACCGTGGCGGTTGACAGCCAGGGTAATTCAGTACATCAAACAGGCCCCGCAAAATGGCGGGGCAAGATCGGCAAGCTTCCTGTGATCAAGGAGTAACAGAGCGATGACCTATTACAAAGCCTTCCGTATCCAGCGAGTCAATGGGCAACACAGCGCCGGTATCGAGGAACTCGGACTTCAGGAACCGGAAACCGGTGAGGTATTGATCCGGGTGCGCTACTCCAGCGTCAACTATAAGGATGCGCTGGCGGGTACCGGCACCGGCCAGATCCTGCGTCACTTCCCCTTGACCGGCGGAATCGACGCCAGTGGTGAGATCGTCAAGAGTAATGACCGACGTTTCCGGGAAGGAGATCCGGTCATCGTCACCGGTTACGAACTGTCCGCCACCCATGACGGGGGCTACGCGGAGTACTTAAAGGTCCCCGCAGACTGGGTTGTGCCATTACCCGACGGCCTCGACCTCCATGCGGCGATGGCGATCGGCACAGCGGGTCTTACCGCCGCGCTCGCCCTGCACCGTATGGAAACCAATGGCCAGCGTCCGGCACTTGGACCGATCCTGGTGACGGGCGCCAGTGGCGGCGTGGGCTGTTTTGCGGTGAACATCTTCGACGGGGAGGGATATGATGTTACCGCCGTCACCGGCAAGCCGGCACAGCAGGATTTCCTGGAGCATCTCGGCGCTCATGAGGTGATCGGCCGCGAGGCGGTTAAAGCGGGACGTCATGCCCTGGAACGAGGTCGCTGGGGTGGTGCGGTGGACAACGTGGGCGGTGAAATGCTGGCAAGCATTACTCGCACGGTCAAACCCTGGGGCAATATCGCCTCCGTCGGGCTGGCTGGCGGTCATGAACTCAATACCACCGTGATGCCCTTCATCCTGCGGGGCGTCAGCCTCCTTGGCATCAACTCCTCAGGCTGCCCCCATGAGTTGAGACTGGAGTTGTGGTCAAGACTTGCCACGGATCTTAGACCCAGACACCTGGACGAGATCGCCACTCAGACGATCTCACTCACCGGTCTCCCAGCAGCCTTCAACCAGCTACTGTCCGGTAAGATCCATGGTCGGATTGTGGTGGAGATCCAGTAAAAGCGACATCTGACGCGCCACTGCGAGTAGACGCGTGAATGTGGAAAACGTGAAGGAGTGCCTGATCTGCTATAGTGATTTCGTGGGAGAATGGAATTTCTAATCAGATGGAGTGATGATGGAATACAGGGACTGACCCGGTCTCACAGACCGATCCCCCCAATCCTCAGAAGATACTTGTCGAGCATTCTAAAGTAGTGACTTACTATGTCGGATCTCAGCAGATCGCCTTCATCATCCGCACCCGGTCTTTTGATGGCTGGATATTCCAAAGTGAATGGATCAGTCAATAGAACATCCGATCGAACCGGTGGTCCGCTGGATCACCGATAACCCAAAGCAGCTCTTGAGCTGAATAACGACGCGAGGAGAACAGTATGAAAACACTAATGAGTCTGGTTCTGGTCATGGGATTAGCGTTATCCGCCCCCGGTTTCGCCGAAAATCCCTATGGGTCCGGCGCGGGCAACGCCAGTCAGGAGCAGATGCAAAACCAGAGTAAAACGGGACAAGGCGAAATGGTGCAGGAAAGGCATCGCGAACAAGAGCACAAAGAGGTTGGCAAGGAGACCGGCAAGGGGCCCGAACAGGGTATGGCACCGGATCAAAAGCAGGAGAAGAAATGGTGGAAATTCTGGGAATAGACCACGTCAGCAGACACCCGGCCAGCCTGACCAAAGACCTATTCTCCTGTATAAATAGGTAACCGAACCATGTACAAATCGAGTATCAAAACTGTCCGTCCCGCACGTCTACTGCATCTGTTGGCGTTCGCCCTGCTGCCGTTCGTCGGTATCAACCAGCCCTTGCAGGCGGCGGGTCCACCCGAATGGGCGCCGGGCTATGGTCGCCATCATCCAAAGGAAAGATACTATTACGAATATGACAGAAGAAGACCCCATCATCGGCGTGATCGTGGTGGCAACATCCTGCCTTGGCTCGGCGGCGCCGTGGTCGCGGGCTATCTGATCGGCAATCGCTGTAACAGGGAGGCCCTGGGTTCAGTGCTTGGCGGTACGCTCGGCGGCCTGGCCGGTTCTCGCATCGGCAGAGGCGATGGCCGCACCGCCGCCACTATCGCCGGGGCCTTGCTCGGTGTGATGGTAGGCAAATCCATCGGCCGCTCCATGGACCAGGTGGATCATTACTGCACCGGCCAGACGCTGGAATATGCACAGGACAGCCAAACCATCCAATGGCAGAACCCGGACACTCGTTCCAACTATAGTGTCACCCCGATTAATACCTACGAGTCCAGAAACGGTCGTTACTGTCGGGAATATGTTACACGCAGCACTATAGGAGGGCGGCAACAGGAGACCTATGGCACCGCCTGTCGGCAGCCGGATGGCTCCTGGCAAGTCGTCAACTAATGCCCTCTACCGGGTTTGACGAGGGTCAGACCCGGTCTATCTGATAAATCGCTCTCGATACTGTAATAACTCGCCGCTAGCTGAACTGGTACCCCTTGGGCACCACAACAATGCCTTTCTCCGAAATCGTGAAGCGAGCGGCATCCTTTTCCCGATTAAAGCCAATGCGTTCACCGGCAGGGATCACTATATCCTTGTCGATGATACAGCGATCCAAATGGGCGCCCTCGCCTACCTGCACGCCATTGAACAGAATCGCGTCATGAATGACGGCTTCCTCGCCGACCCTGACATTAGGAAACAGAATCGAGTGTTGCACGCTGCCCCCCACGATCACGACCCCGCCGGCAACCATGGAATTGATGAAAATCCCTTCGCTGCCCGAAACCCCCGGCACGGTGCGGGCTGGTGGGTATTGGGCGGTGTAAGTACGAATCGGCCAATCCGGCTGATAGAGATCCAGTGCCGGCACCGCTCGCAAGAGTTCCATGTTGGCTTCGTAAAAGCTGTCTAGAGTTCCCACATCCCGCCAATAACGGTCTGGACTCACCCGGCCGGCCACACCACCAAAACGATAGGCATAAACGGCCGCTTTTTCGATCAGTCGGGGAATGATGTCCAGGCCGAAATCATGTTTGGAATCGGCTCGCTGATGATCCTCGTCTAACACACCCAACAGCAGGTCCATGGAAAAGACATAGACCCCCATGGATGCCAACACAAGTTCATCCTGGCCTGTGGAATGCGCCGGCTTTTCCTCGAAACGGGTGATTCGATGGTTGGCATCGACGGACATGATGCCGAACTGTTGCGCCTGGTCCTGAGAAACCGGCATACAGGCCACTGTCAGATCGGCCTGTTTTTGTTCATGGAAGGAGAGGAGAGCAGCGTAATCCATCCGATAGATGTGGTCACCGGAGAGAATCAGCACCCGCTCTGCTCCGCTGCGTCTGAGCATATAGAGGTTCTGACACACCGCATCCGCGGTACCTGCATACCAGCTCTCACCGGTTCGCATCTGCGGGGGCACCGCAGTGATATATTCGCCGAGTTCAGGATTGAACAGGGACCAACCGTCGCGCAGATGCTTTTGCAGCGAGTGAGACTTGTACTGGGTCAGCACCAGAATCCGCCGCAATCCGGAATGCAGACAGTTGGCCAGGGTAAAATCGATGATGCGGTATTTACCACCAAAGGGAACCGCCGGTTTGGCACGCTCCAGGGTCAAAGGTTGCAGGCGCGAGCCATGACCTCCGGCCAGAATGACAGTCAAAGTATCTTCAAGCATCAATTGAGCTCCGCTTACAGGATTACGGCTTGGATTTTCGCGTAAACCAATTTCCCCGGCATCGGGCATAAGGCATCGATCAACGCATTGAATTTCTATTCGGATTCTGGCAGCAGTTCACTCTTGCGACAACCAGAAACAACTCCCACATTGCGCCATATCGGCAAGCGGCAAGATCCATCTGCCGGTCCCGGTAATGCACCAACCGCAAACGTAAAATCATTGCTCATCCCACATTTGCACCAATTTGGGGCGCAATTCAAGATCAACCTGCCTAAACAGGATTCCTCGACTCGTTGCAACAAATACCACTGCGCCCATAACCAATCCAATAACCTGTTGAATCGAAGTTTATTTATTAACTTCAGCTCGAGCTGTGCAGGGATTTCTCTGGCACCCTCCAGGTTACTCACATTCTGGCGCGGATTTTGCGCGAATAAAATACCTATGGCGCACGAAATCAATCTCAGAGGAGGTCACAATGGCCATCAAGGCAGACCAACACCAGTTAAACATCGCAACAGCCCCATCCTTCCTTGATAGCCCTCAGATACGACGGATCTATAATCACGACATAATGCACTGCACCGCCGAGGGAGTCGAGGGTAATCACCTCTATTCAGCCCGCGCCCTCGGCATGACCCATCCGGGTGATATGATCCAACTCCACCCCGCCCTACAGAGCGAATGGCAATACATCAAGCAACATTATGCGCGCATCGGTCTGACGCATACTAGCGAGGTCATCTGGAGCACCGACCTGACGCACATCGCGAACAACTCAGACTATCAACCCTCGGTGTTCTTCTTTGGCGACCACGAAAATCAGGCGCACCCCAACCGTGCCTGGTCTGAGGTCGTCAATTACATCAATTCCAAGAACAACTTCATTCTACTGGCGGAAAAGCTCGGCGTGCCTGTGCCTAAAACCTTCTGTTTCGACCGTGCCGACGAGCTGGATGCCGAAGCGACCGAAGCCTTTGTATTCCCCTGCTACCTGAAAGCCGCCATCTCCGTGTCGGGAGTAGGCATCTATCGCTGTGATACTCCCTCAGAGCTGCTCTGGATGGCGAACGAGTTCGACCCCGCCACCCCGGTTCAGGTACAGGAAGAGGTCGCTGCGGACTGCTTCCTCAACATGCAATACGATTCCAGCAACGGCGAGTGCACACGCCTGCTGACGACCGAGCAGATCCTCAATGGCCCCGTTCACCAGGGCAATTTCTATCCCGCCCGGAGCACGCCCTGGGAAGTGGTAGAGCCCATGGCGGAATGGATGGCCGAGCGGGACTTCAAGGATGTCTTCGCCTTCGATGTGGCGGTCATCAAGCAAAAGTCCGGCAACCGTTATCTGGCCATCGAATGCAATCCCCGCTTCAATGGCGCTTCCTATCCAACCGCGATTGCACTCAAGCTGGATATCCCGGAGTGGGAGGCGCGCAACTACAAAACCTGGCACAAATCACTCAGTGAGATCGATCTGCGGGGCCTGGAATATCACAACAGTTCGGGCGAAGGGGTGATCATCGTTAATTGGGGACCGATCCTCTTGGGTAAGCTGATGATCATGCTCGCCGGCAACCTGGCAACGCGTCAAGCGCTTGAAGTAGAGTTGAGGAAGCGTCTCTGGTAATTTCACCACCAGTTTCAGCAGAACCGACTCAGGTACAACATGACAGAAAGCTTTTCGCTCATGGTCCACGGCGGCGCCGGGGCGCTCGACAATGTCAAAGACAACAAAACCGCGTTACGCTATCTGGAGAGTATTCGTGGAGTATTGAAACACGGCAGAGAGATCCTGAAGCTGGGGGGCAGTGCCCTGGAAGTTGTGGAGACTTGCGCCTCCCTGCTGGAGGACGACCCGATCTTCAATGCCGGCTGCGGTTCGGTCTTGAACGAAAACGGCAAGGTCGAGATGGATGCCGCGATCATGGACGGACGGGATCTATCCGCCGGCGCGGTCGCCGCGATCAATAATATCGCCAATCCAATTCAACTGGCACGCCTGGTGATGGCGGAAAGCGAGCATGTCATGCTGATCAGCGAGGGCGCCATGCATTTTGCGGATCACTGCGGCATGAAGCGGATCCCGGACCACTACTTCTTCACCCCGGACCGCATCGCTCAACTGGAAGAGGCCCAGGTTGAAAAATCGCATCATGCTGGATCATGACAGCGACGAGCGAGATAGCGAGGATCAGAAGTACGGCACCATTGGCGCAGTAGCCTTGGATCTGGCGGGCAACCTGGCTGCGGCCACCTCCACCGGCGGCATCGTCAACAAACGCATGGGACGGGTTGGCGATTCCCCGATCATCGGCGCCGGTGTGTTCGCCGACAACGAAACCTGCGCAGTCTCCGCCACCGGTTTTGGCGAAGACTTCATGCGTACCGTGTTGGCGAAGACCATCTCGGATGCGATAGCCATGCGCGGCGGTGATGCCAGGCAGGCCGTCGCCTATGGAATCGACTATCTGCGACGCAAGGTGAATGGACGCGGAGGGGTGATCGTGGTGGATAAACTCGGCAACTGCGCCAGCGACTTCACCACCAAAAAGATGATCCATGGCTGGATCGAAAGGGGTGGCGAGAGCTGCGCCAGCTTTTGAGGGAAACGGATCCCCGCTGACTATCCGAGAAGATAAAAAACGCCGGTCGCCTCGCGGCCAACCGGCATGTAACCCGCTTCTCGCTCGTTTCAACCTTCCCGATAATGGGAATCCAACCAGCAACGGGGTAGATCTTCACCCGACGGGAACTGGATCTCGGCTTTCTTGAACTTTTCCGGATCCTGCATCTCTTCTCCGGCGTGATAACGTCCCACGATGGTTGTGTGGTTGGGATTGAACAGATCTGTCAGACTCAGTACCTCGACCAGTTTTTTGGTGTTTTTCTGTCTCAAAAACATGTAAGACCTCCTTCTTGTTATCAAATTCGGCGTTCTTCGCCCGCTCAGATAAAGTATGTCGGAGCAGACGGGAATTGCCAATGAAATTTCCTGATTTAGTTGTTTGAGGTCATCTCTTCCGGCGTATACGCCTTGATCGACAGGGCATGCAGTTCATCGCTGGCGATCTGTTGCTTGACCGTCTCCATGACCATGCGGTGTTTCTGGATCAGCGACTTACCCGCAAAATCCGGGCTGATCACCGTCGCCTCGAAATGGCGGCCGTCTCCGGTCACCAGCACTTGCGCGCCGGGCATCCCCGCGCGAATCAGCTCCGCTAACTTTTCGATTTCCATTACACACCTCGTTACATCGTTTTCTATGGCCACCGCAGGATGGGGTGGGAGCGCCTTCCGGTCAACCCCTATAACTCCCGGGTCGCCAGGAACTCCACCTTCGGCCAGCGTTCCATCGCCAACTCCAGGTTCACCCGGGTCGGCGCCAGATAGACCAGCTGATCGTCCCCATCCAGGGCCAGGTTTTCATACGCCTTGTTTTGGAATTGCTCCAGCATCTTAGCATCATCGCAACGAATCCATCGGGTGGTGGCGACACTGATGTTCTCCACCATAGCCTCCACCTTGTACTCGCTTTTCAGACGCTGCACCGCCACATCGAACTGCAGCATACCCACCGCCCCCAGGATCAGGTCATTGTTCTTCAGCGGCCGAAAGACCTGTGTCGCACCCTCCTCGCAGAGTTGCAGCACCCCTTTCAGCAGTGCCTTCTGCTTCAACGGGTCCTTCAGCACCACCCGGCGGAACAGTTCCGGCGCGAAATAGGGGATGCCCTCATATTTCAGCGTCTCCCCCTCGGTAAAGGTGTCGCCGATCTGGATGGTGCCGTGGTTGTGCAGACCGATGATATCGCCGGGCCAGGCCTCCTCCACATGCCGGCGCTCGTCCGCCTGGAAGGTAATGGCGTTGCTGATCTGCACCGTCTTGCCAAGGCGCACATGGCGCATCTTCATGCCCATGCGATAGCTTCCGGAGCAGACCCGCAGGAAGGCGATACGGTCTCGATGCTGGGGGTCCATGTTGGCCTGGATCTTGAACACGAAGCCGGTGAATTTCTCCTCCGAGGGTTCCACCAGGCGCTGCCGGGTGGTGCGGGACAGGGGGCCCGGCGCATACTCGACAAAGGCGTCCAGCAGTTCCCTGACGCCGAAGTTGTTGATCGCGGAACCGAAGAAGACCGGGGTCTGCTCGCCCCGGGCGTAGGCCTGCAGATCGAGCTCATTACTGGCGCCCCGCACCAGTTCGATCTCCCCTCTCAGTTCGTCGGCCTGATCGCCGATCAGGGCATCCAGATGGGGGTTGTCCAGCCCTTCGATCACCTCGCCGATCTGAATCTTGCCGCCATGGGTGGCGCTGAACAGATGGGTGGTATCGGTGCGCAGATCATAGACCCCTTTCAAGCGCCTGCCCATGCCGATGGGCCAGGTAACCGGGGCGCAATCGATCTTCAGCACCTGCTCGATCTCGTCCAGGATCTCCATGGGATCCCTGCCCTCCCGGTCGAGTTTGTTGACGAAGGTGAGGATCGGGGTATCGCGCAGGCGGCACACCTCCATCAGCTTGATGGTCCGCTCCTCCACGCCTTTAGCCACATCGATCACCATCAGGGCCGAATCCACCGCAGTCAGGGTGCGATAGGTGTCCTCGGAAAAATCCTCGTGGCCGGGGGTATCGAGCAGGTTGACGATCTCGGTCCGATAGGGAAACTGCATCACCGATGAGGTCACCGAGATGCCGCGCTCCTTTTCCATCTCCATCCAGTCGGAGGTGGCGTGGCGGGCGGCCTTGCGGCCCTTCACGGTACCCGCCATCTGGATCGCGCCGCCATACAGCAGCAGCTTCTCGGTCAGGGTGGTCTTACCCGCATCCGGGTGCGAGATAATGGCGAAGGTGCGGCGCCGGCTGAGTTGTTCGAGCAGTTCTGACATCAATTCTGTTGATTATCGAAAAAACACTCGATTATACCCCAACCCGCCCTGCTGGGGAGGAAAAATCCGTCCGGGTTTAGTCCGTAAAGCAAGGGATGATCTGTCGACCAACAGCTGGCGGCAACCGCCGGAAGGTCGTCAGATCGGTATCAGGTTCCCAGATTCGTCCTTTATATCTCACCCATTCACTCAGCATTTCATATACTGATTGCAGGCATGACCACTGAAATACCAGCTACGCATGGCCACCAACATCACAATCACTGCAGTGAGGCCCCCGCAACCGCTTGCTCCCCAACGACCCCGGGATGCGGGGACTTCACCCGTATCGGCAGAGAATAAGCCAGGTCTCGGCCAAGCAGAACAGGCGCTGGAACTCTCTCCCAGTGAGGTGCGGCTGGTCGAGGATCTTAAGCAGCGTGACCGTGAGGTCAAGGCCCACGAAATGGCCCATAAGGCCATGGCCGGCCAATACGCCAAAGGCGCACCCAGCTTTGAGTACCAGACCGGCCCGGATGGTCGACGCTACGCGGTGGGCGGCGAGGTGGGGATCGACATCTCGAAAGAGTCCGACCCGAAAGCCACCCTACGCAAGGCCGAGGTAATCAGACGCGCCGCCATGGCCCCTGCCGATCCCTCAGGACAGGACCGGCAAATCGCCATGCAAGCCGCCATCATGGCCGTCGAGGCGCGGCAGCAGATTCAGGAACTGGCCCAGGAATCCACCAAGAGGCTAGCAGATGCAACCCACGCGCCGGAGCACACGACTTCCGATGCAGAACCGAAAAGGCCCACTGCCACCGAACGCCGGGCCATCGCCAGTCTCAGCAGCGTCATGAGCAACAGTCTTGAACTGCGCCAAGAATCCTTCGATCAGTTCATTTAGATTTGAAGAAATCTCACAAAGTCAGCGACAGTACCAGGGCATCCTCGCGACCGCCCTGGATAGGATAGTAGTCTCTGCGTACCCCCACCTCGACAAAACCGAGGCGCCGGTAGAGGGCGCGGGCGGCGGTATTCGACTGACGCACCTCAAGGAAGGCAGTCTCCGCCCCATGCTGTATTGCCAGGTTGAGCAGGCGGCGGACCAGCTTCCGACCCAGTCCCTGGCGCTGCCAGTCCGAATGGACGCAGACATTGAGCAGATGGCACTCATCCACCGCCACCGAGGTCACCCCGTAGCCGATCACTCGTTCACTCGAGGGCGATGACCCAGCAACAATATCCAGCCCGCAGGCAATCCCGAAAGATTCCCAAGGTCCAGGGAAATTCGTACATCTGTAATTCGATCGCGATCACCGCCGTGAGGTCCTCTTCCCGCATGGGACGAATACCCAGCAGGGGGTCTTTCAACTGCGCGCTCATGCCGGATCGCCACGCAGAATCGACAGCACCAGCTGCAGATCGTCCCAGGACTTGGCCTTCTGCTCCGGTGAGCGCAGCAGATAGGCAGGATGGTAGCTGACCACCAGGGGTATGCGTCGCTCGCCGAAATAATGCAGTCGGCCTCGCAGTTTGCCCACCGGGATCTCTGTCTTCAAGCAGGTTCTGCGCCGAGATACGACCGGCGGAAAGGATTACCCTGGGTTGAATCAATTCGATCTGGCGCCGCAGGAAGGGCTCGCATTCGAGCGCTTCTTCCGGCTTCGGGATCCCGATTATTGGGTGGGCGGCACTTGAGGATATTGGCGATAAACACCTGTTCCCGTTTGAAGCCCATGGCCAGCAGCATGGCGTTGAGTAATTTTCCCGGCCCGACCCACGAAAGGCTCACCCTGGCGATCCTCGTCCGCCCCCGGCGCTTCGCCGATGATCAGTAGATCCGCTGCGGTATTGCCGACCCCGAACACAGTCTGAGTGCAACCGTCCCGCAGGCCGCAGGCCCGGCAGTTCACGCACCCGGTTACGCAAGCCGTCCCAATCCAGGCTGGCGACGGGGTTCTCCCGGTCATCCGGAAAAGGACGCAGGTTCCCGTTCATCGGGGAAATCCGGATAGGGGGGCTGGCTGTCCAGCTCGGGCAGATAAGCTTCAGGCCAGTCTTCCTCCCTGAGCGGCGGTGGCTCGGCCGATAGGTACTGCAGTTCCCGCACGGGAGGTTCCTCAGTTTGAGGCCTTTCTGGGATAAAATGGGCCGCCGCTGCCACGGTTTCAGTGGAACGGGGGGGATCACGGCGCTCCCACACCGTGATCCCCATCGCCTGCAGATATTGCCGACGCAGCGTCTCGTCCACGACTCAGCTATACGTCGCCCGTCTGGGGGTGAGCCTTCTTCTCTATCGGCTCCAGGATCTTGTTTACCGCATTGAGGTAGGCCTTGGCGGAGGCGATGACGATATCGGTGTCCGCCCCCTGACCGTTGACGATATGTCCACCCTTCTCCAGCCGCACGGTGACCTCGCCCTGGGCATCGGTGCCGCTGGTGATGTTGTTCACCGAATAGAGCTGCAATTCGGTGCCGCTGTTGACCAGCGCCTCGATGGCCTTGAACGAGGCATCCACCGGCCCGCCGCCCGAGGCGCTGTCCGCAATTTCCTCCCCGTCAAAGCTCAACACCACATCGGCATGGGGGGTTTCGCCGGTCTCGGAACAGACCTTGAGAGAGATCAGCTTGACCCGTTCGTGCTCCGCCCTGGCGCTGCTGGCATCGGTGACCAAGGCCTGCAGATCCTCATCGAAGATCTCGTGCTTCTTGTCCGCGAGATCCTTGAAGCGGGAAAAGGCCGCATTCAACTCCTCCTCCGCGTCGAACACGATACCGATCTCCTCCAGGTGGGTGCGGAAGGCGTTGCGGCCCGAGTGCTTGCCCAGCACCATGCGGTTGCGGCTCCAGCCCACATCCTCGGCGCGCATGATTTCGTAAGTCTCGCGGAACTTGAGCACGCCATCCTGATGGATGCCCGACTCGTGGGCGAAGGCGTTGGCCCCGACGATGGCCTTGTTGGGCTGCACCGGAAAACCGGTGATATTGGACACCAGCTTCGAGCAGGTCACGATCTGGGTGGTATCCAGATTGGTGTGGCAACTGAATACATCCGGCCGGGTGCGCACCGCCATCACCACCTCTTCCAGGGAGGCGTTGCCCGCCCGTTCGCCGAGGCCATTGATGGTGCACTCCACCTGACGGGCACCGTTGGTACCGCCGAGAGGGAGTTGGCCACCGCCAGGCCGAGGTCATTGTGGCAGTGCACCGAGAAGATCGCTCTGTCGGAGTTGGGGATCCGCTCGCGCAAGATGTGGATCAAGTCGCCGAACTGGTGCGGCATCGCATAACCCACCGTATCCGGCACATTCAGGGTGGTGGCGCCGGCGTCGATCGCCGCCTCGAAGACACGGCACAGAAAATCGATCTCGGAACGGCCCGCATCCTCGGCGGAAAACTCCACGTTATCGGTGTACTGGCGCGCCCGTTTGATGGCCCGCACCGCCTGCTCCACCACCTGATCGGGACTCATGCGCAATTTCTGCTGCATGTGGATCGGCGAGGTGGCGATAAAGGTGTGGATGCGCGCGGAGGCAGCCCCCTTCAGGGCCTCGCCGGCCCGGTCGATATCCTTGTCCAAGGCGCGCGCCAGACCGCACACGATGGAGCCTTTCACCGCATTGGCCACCGCCTGCACCGCCTCGAAGTCGCCGGCACTGGCGATCGGGAAACCCGCCTCGATGACGTCCACCCGCATCTTCTCCAGGGCCTTGGCGATGCGCACCTTCTCTTCCTTGGTCATGGAGGCGCCGGGGCTCTGCTCCCCGTCGCGCAAAGTGGTATCGAAGACAATCAATTGATCTGAGTTGTTCATACTGGTCCTCCAGCCACGCTGTCACGCCGGGTGACAATGGGGGGATATATACTATCTGTTTGGAAATCTGCTGTTGCGTGGATTTTGGCCCCCGCCGGGGCTAACCGTATTCATGCCCCTCAGGGCAGCAGTCGCAGCAGCAGCGAAAGGAGGAAACCAGGCAGGCGCGCGACAACCATCCCGTGAGCGGGAGTGGTGTGAACGGATTGTTGCGCGGTTGAATTCATCAAGTCAGTTTCCAGTCAATATTGAAGCCGAATATAGCGCATGCCATGGAAAAATCCAACAGATCAGATATCTTCATCCTCATCCTCGGTCTGACGAGGCGCATGGCCCTCCGCTCCCGCAGCTTGACCAGCGTGATGACTCGGACCGGATGCCGCGTAGGCGAGAAAGAGCAGAAACAGCACCGTCGGGGGATGGGTCAGGACCACCGCAAAGCCCAGCATCACCGCCACGATGACGATGAAGGGAACCTTACCGTGAAAGTCGATCTCCTTGAAGCTGTGATAGCGGAAATTACTCACCATCAGCAGACCGATTACCGTAGTCAACAGGGCGGCGGCCCAGCTCAGCGAATCGCCCCCCACCTCGTAGTCCACCCCCAACCAGACACTACCCGCCACGATAGCGGCGGCGGAGGGGCTCGGCAGGCCCTGGAAATAGCGCTTGTCGGCCACCCCGATCTGGGTATTGAAACGGGCCAGACGCAGCGCGGTGCCGGCGGTATAGACGAAGGCGGCCAGCCAGCCCAGCTTGCCCAACCCAGACAAGGCCCAACTGTACATCACCAGCGCCGGGGAGAGTCCAAAGGCGATCATGTCCGCCAGGCTGTCGTACTCGGCGCCGAATTCGCTCTGGGTATGGGTCAGCCGCGCCACCCGGCCATCCAGACCGTCCATCAGCATGGCGACGAAGATCGCCATCGCCGCCGCCTCGAACTTACCGTTCATAGAGGCCAGAATAGCGTAGAAACCGAAAAACAGGGTGGCGGTGGTAAACAGATTCGGCAGCAGATAGATACCCCGCCGACGCTTCTTGGGTTTATCCTCGACTGTTTCCATGATGGGTATGCATAGGTTGCTGGCTCGCGATGTGAGTATAACAGGAGATAACGGCTGACGGATTCGACTATTTTACTCCGAGAATGGCCCGCAAGTGATCGACCGAGGCCGGTTGACTGGGACTCATGGCTGCTTCAACATAGTCAGGCTGTACTTCCCGCGACAAGGGTAATCATCTAGTTCATTATCTATGCCCGACGTATAAAAAAGAACGGTAGCGTTTAGGAATAAAAACCTGCGATAAAGTCTGAACCCCGAAATCACCATCCAATAGGAGGATACCTCAATGGCTGAACTGTTTTCTGCAGAATGGATGAATCAATTGAAAGACGCCTGGAACGCGGACCCGGAAGTCAAGGACAAGCTGGCCGAGATCGGCTTCAACTCCGTAATCACCTGTGGGTTCAAGGGCGAAGACAAGCCCCGCGGCGTGTTCGTGGTTGAAAAGGGTGAGTGTGTCAGCGCCGGCGACTATGCGGGCGAGGCGATGGATTGGGACATGCGCGCTTCCAGAGACGACTGGATGAAATGGGTCGCAAAAGGCCTCGGCATGGCAGGCATGGGCACTGCCTTCGCCATGGGCAAACTGAAGTTCCTCAAGGGCGACTTCAAGGGCATGATCAAAGACCCCCGCATGGCCGGCCCCTTCGTCAAGAGCTTCGGTCTGATGAAGCAGATCGGCGCTGATTAACCCTTCCTGACAAGCACCTCCAACCGGGGTGGGCGATGCCCACCCTGCTCTCTCACTTCTTGATCCCCACCCCCCGCTGCAACAGGTTCAAACTGAACGCGGTCAATGCCACGATAAAGCCCAGGATGATCGACAACGCCAGCCCGATGTGGATATCCGACACCCCCAACAGTCCATAGCGAAAGGTGTTCACCATATAGAGGATCGGATTGCCCAAGCGAGAAGGTCTGCCAGAACTGCGGCAACAGATCGATGGAATAAAACACCCCGCCCAGATAGGTGAGCGGCGTCAGCACGAAGGTGGGCACGATGGAGACATCGTCGAAGGTCTTGGCGTACACCGCATTGATGAACCCACCCAGGGAAAACAACACCGAGGTGAGCACGAACACCAGCAGGGTCACACCGTAGTGATGGATCGACAGATCGGTGAAGAAGAGAGAGACCAGTGTCACCACGAACCCCACGAGGGTGCCGCGCGCCACCCCGCCGCTGACATAGCCCGCCAGCACCACCCAATTGGGCACGGGTGCGATCAGCAGCTCCTCGATGTAATGCTGCAGCTTGGTGCCGAAAAAGGATGAGACCACGTTGGAGTAGGAGTTCTGAATCACCGACATCAGGATCAGCCCCGGCACGATGAAATCGATATAGCTGTAGCCGCCCATCTCACCGATGCGCCCGCCGATCAGCTTGCCGAAGATGATGAAATAGAGGGTGGTGGTGATGGCCGGCGGCAGGATCGTCTGCATCCAGATCCGGCTGAAGCGCAGGATCTCCTTGATCACGATGGTCCGGTAGGCGGTGAGGTAGAGCGACCCGCGAGTCATGATATCGTCACCTCTTCTCTCTTCAATCGGGAGCGATCCACCAGATCCATGAACAGCTGCTCCAGCCGGTTCTGCTTGTTGCGCATGCTCAACACCTCGATGCCCCGCTGCGACAGCTCGGCGAACAGGCGGTTGACGGTCTGTTCCCGCTTGACCACCACCTCCAGGGTATTCTGATCCCGCAGCTGCATCGGGTAATCGGAAAGCTGCGGCGCCTCGCTCAGATCCTGGCGGATATCCAGCACGAAGATCTCGGTCTGCAGCTGGCTCAACAGTCGCGTCATTTTGGTCTGCTCCACGATCCGTCCATTATTGATGATGCCGATGTTGCGGCACAGGTTCTCCGCCTCTTCCAGATAGTGGGTGGTGAGGATGATCGTGGTGCCCTGGCCGTTGATCTCCCGCAGAAAATCCCACATGGAACGGCGGATCTCGATATCCACCCCGGCGGTGGGCTCGTCCAGGATCAGCAGACGGGGCCGGTGTACCAGGGCCCTGGCGATCATCAGACGGCGCTTCATGCCGCCGGAGAGCGAGCGGGCCATACTGCTGCGCTTGTCCCACAGATCCAGCCGCTTTAGACTCTTCTCCGCCCGCACGAAGGCCTCCTTGCGGGGTATACCGTAGTAGCCCGCCTGATTGACCAGTATCTCCACCACCGGCTCCCACTGATTGAAGTTGAACTCCTGGGGCACCAGCCCGATCTGCTGCTTGGCCGCCTCCCGCTGCCGGTCCAGATCATGCCCAAAGATCGCCACACTTGCCGGAGGTCTTGTTGATCAGTGAGGCGATGATACCGATCGCCGTCGACTTACCCGCCCCATTGGGACCCAGCAAGGCGAAGAAATCCCCGGTCTCCACCTCCAGACTGATGCCCTTCAGGGCCTCGAAGCCGTTGCGGTAGGTCTTGTGCAGATTTTGGATAGAGAGTGCATTCACTGTGTTTTGGCAAGGGCGAATAAAACAACCTGCTATTGTAGCGATTTTGGGATGGTGAAAGACAGGGGGGAATGTGGGTGTTTAAAACTGCCTTCTAAACCGAAGTTTCTTGCGAAGAATGGCCTTATGTTATTGACTAATATAGGAAAATAACGGATATTAATTGCCCGTTACTGGGAACGACTGGCTTGATTCCAAAGCCCGCGCCTGGAGAGGTCTCGGTTCCGGTAGTTGTCAAGGAAGATGTCCAGATCCCCAAAGCCCAGCGGCGCAGATCGACGCCAAGTCTTGAACAAATTTACCAACAAGCGGAAAGCTGAGATACGGCAATCATTGCGGCGCACGCAACCGGTGAATACAGTTACGCCATAATCGGTGCTTTCTTCGCGCTACACTTCACAACTATCGGGACAATTGTCCGGAATCCTTATCCCCCCTATTTGTTACTGATAGACCTGGCTTCACAGTTCCCGCCTGGTACTGTAGTGTCACTTGTTATCCATGAATTTTATTACCGCAATAGTTTGCTACCGTGAAAAAAATCGCTGTTTTCGTCGATGTGCAAAACATTTACTACACCACTCGACAAATTTATGGACGTCAATTTGATTATCGAAAACTGTGGCAACGAATAAGCAGTGAAGGAGAGATTACTTCTGCTACTGCTTATGCTGTTCACCGGGGAGACGACAAGCAACTGAAATTCCAGAATGCAATCAAACAAATTGGCTTCAAAGTAAAACTCAAACCCTATATTCAACGCAGTGACGGCTCAGCCAAAGGAGATTGGGACGTTGGTATTACAATTGATGCACTGGAAGCAGCGAGAAGCGTGGATACCGTTATTCTATTGTCTGGTGACGGTGACTTCGATCTATTACTGGAAAAAATCAGCAAGGATTTTGCAGTCACTACAGAAGTCTACGGCGTATCGGCACTCACTGCGAAATCTCTCATTGAATCTGCAACTATCTATCACCGTATTGATGAAGACTTATTATTATAAAGCACTGCCGCTATACTAACGATAACCTTCGTAACCGATGATATTTTTGCCTGCACTGATGAATGCCCCTTTAGTAAAACCAGCATCCAAATAAGAAAGTCGTTACACATCATCTTTGGCAACGAATGACCCGACATTCGTGTTGAAATCAGCCATCAAATCAGAGATGGTAAATATAACGTGAGCTTAAACTGGATTCAAGCAGCGATTGCCGCTGGTTTCATACTGGACTCATATTCAGCCAGTAACATAGGCCTTCCGGTACGGATATAACAGATCAAACTGGCTTTGAGAAAGCGGTGGAAGGAAATACCTCTTAACTGGCATGTCATGGCGACTGACTGTATGCAAGCATAGGCCCTGGCGCCTTCAGCAGACATGCTGCCACCGGACATCTTTCGCTTCACGACACCCTTCTTGATAATGTATTCGCCGTAGTTGTTGTGGTGGGGCGCGCCTTCATGCTTGATGAAGGTCAGTATATGTTCCTTCTGGCGACGAACTTTTTTGATCACCTCCATCAGCGTGTCATTGGGGTTCTTCCATTTCAGCAAGGCGTCCAGCCTTTGTTCCAGGGCCTTCAAGCGGCGTTGAAACACCCACTCGCTCAACCCATCACGCGCCGCCTGCAGTTTCTCGCCGTCCCGGATGATCTGCCGCAGCTTCAGGTAGAATTTCATGATGGAACGGTATTGAGGAAACGCGTCAATGAAGGCGCGTATCTTGCGGAAGATATGCGCCATGCAGGTTTGCCGGTCACAGACAATCTTCGTGTAGGCGTGCCAACCGTCCACGATCAGGATACCCAGGAACACCTCGCCCAAGAGCCGCTCAACGACCGGTCCCCCGCGAGTCTTGTCGGGCCAATAATAGGCACTGCGCTCATTGGCGAATATCCATAACCACCACAGCTTGCCCTTGACTCGCCAGCCGGTCTCGTCGGCCCAGATCTTCGCCCCTTGCTTGACGTCGTTTAATATCTCCTCATAAACCGGCTCCATGATGCCACTGAGTCGGATCATGATCCTCGAGATGCCGGCCGTCGATAACCGCAGGGTCTTGAAGTGGATGAAAAGCTCCCGGATCTTCGGGAAGGACAGCGCGCACATCACCCACAAGTAGGCCATCTCGATCATGGCGTTGAGGCCGATGTGCGAACCCGGCAATGCCTTTTCGGATTTTGAGCAGACCATTGTCTTGCAATGGTCGCACCACTTGGATTGGGTCACCTCTTTGAAGACGGTGGTCTTCTGCGCGGGCGGCGGGATATCTTCCACCCACCGCCCGCTGTCCGCCTTGCCTTTCTTGCCGTCCAGGTCATTCCCGCAGCCAGGGCAGGATGTTAGGGGGATGACATGTGTCTGGTCTGGCGTGAGGGTGGATTTTCCCCGGTTGCCGCAGCCGGTTCGCTTTTTGCGCTTTTTCTTGCGGCCCTTTTTTGTCGGCTTCGGGTTGCCGTCTTTGTCCCATTCCGGTTGCTTCGACGTCGGCTGGTTGACCTGCTGGTTGATGCCCTTGATCTTATTCCCAACCTTTTCCTGGTTGATCTCGCCTTGCAGTTTGGCCAGTTGTTCGCTCAGCTCGGCTATCTGCTGGTCTTTTTCTTCCAGTCGGATGCGCGTGTCCTCGCGTTGTTCAAGGATCATGGCAATGAGTTTGGCCCTGGGCAGTTTCTCCAGCCGCGCCTTTTCCGGGCCGGATCGTCCAGGACCTTTCAGGCCAGGTGCTGTCACGCGGTTAATCCGTCTCCAGCGCTTCCACCGCCATGATCGCCGCCAACAGGGCGAGTCGTTCCGCAGGGGGTAGCGCCTGGTAATTCCTGGCCCAACGCTCGGCCTTGCGTTTGATGCGCTGGCGGTCGGTGAAGTCCTTGCCTGCGTAGCGGGCCCAGTGCGCGTGCTCAATTTCGTAGTTGTACCAGAGTTTCTCCGTGCGCGGGCCGCCCCAGGTCATGGCCTGCAGTTGCACACAGTTCCAATTTTTCAGCATGCCGTCATACAGGGCGGACGGGTAGCCAGAGAGGATGACCTGGCACGGCAGCGTCTTGAGCAGGTCAAGCAAATCCACATGGTCCTGCCTGCTGTACTCATGGCGGTAGCGGCGTTTCGAGGTGCGTGTCTCGATCAGGTAGGGCGGGTCGCAATAGATCAGTTCTGAACCGCCGTAGTCATAGTCGCGCAGGTAGTGATGGGCGCAATCGTTGACTTTTTGTACGGGATAATCGCAGTCGAATGACGCCAGGGTTTGCGGGTCGATGTCGATGGCGATGTTGTTCCGTGCGGGTGGCTTTTTGCGCATGACCGTCCCACCGCCCAGATGGGTTTCGATGTAGGTGTCGTGGGGTGGCATCATCGCGATGATGTTTTGGTACAACCCCGATGCGGCCTTGGAGCCGAAATATCCCGTCATGCCGATATCCTGGTTCATTTCATTGGGAGCCAAGAATAGACGGAGTTGACTATGTGGTCAAGCGGATTCGGCTATATCCGTGCAGGACTATTGACGCCTGATGAATTGGGGCGCTGAAGATTTTTCACAAGGAACACGTCACGTAAAATAACGCAGCATTATGGGAGGTGCTTCAACCAGTGGCAGGATGGAAAATCAGATAGGCATTATACCTTGCGTTTATTCGTTTTGCTGAAATCTACTTGAAATCAGTTTAAGGTCACAATATAACATCCGTATCTTTGTTTGCGATTTCCCACAGCTTCGAGGAATCGCTTTTTGATTCTATATCGATAGGATTCCAAGATATGGGTATCCTTAGTGTTGCACCAGTAACCTTGCCTTACCCGATGATCCGCCTTACAGACGGTTTCTGTCTGCTCTGCTCAATGGGAATAATATCCTTGGACGAAGCAGCAAAACGCCATTTCATCAGCAAGATTGCAATGTTAAGCAACAGCGTCACCGAATTTGCCAGGATGATCGGTAAAGCATCAATTGCAATACCGTAGACCAGCCATAAAACAAGGCCGATACTGAACAGCGACAGCATACCCGCAGAGATATCGGTGGCGGAACGGCTTCGCCAGGTCTTGATGACCTGCGGTAGAAACGCAAGGGTAGTCAGGGTCCCTGCCGACAGGCCGATCAGGGTGATAGTTTGCATTCGTGTTACTCGACAACGGGCGTGCTTGGATGGAAATGAAGCATACAAAGAGGTAGTTCAGTGGAAAAAATGCGCACGATTACCCGCATAATGAATCAATTAAAACGCTGCCATAGCGAGAGTTCCACGTCGACAGATTCTGCACAGCCGCTTACCATACACCGCCTCTCCCCTCCTCGGCCACCAACAGGCAATGGCGAAATCCCGCTATCTTGTCCAGCAACCTGCGTCCTATCAATGCCGGTGCCTTCATCAGCTGATAGATTACCAAGTTGATGAGGGCGTCGGCAAAACTCTTATGGTCATAACTCATGCGTTGGATGAAGCGCATCGAAGCGGGCGAAAATCCTGCGGGCGGCTGGTAGAGTGGAATGATGACACCGGCTTGAGGGTCGCAACCCACACGGCACCAAGCCAACCCATAGACCAGCAAAGCGGTGATTAAAGTGAATTTGAATGGGAGGCGCTCGCATAACCTACCCGTCAGGCCCGGCGGCTGACCATTGGCATAGTCCTAAACGCCCTGTTCGCGCTGCTTTTATTACGCATCGCGGTCTTCAATATTATCAGCGATGAGAGTGTCTCCAGTGTCGATCAGGTGCTGGTGGAGACGGTTGAAATCGGCAATCTAAAGGCTGCGCAAATCGCCATCGCGAGGGGCACGATGGTAAATCACAGCAACCTGATCGGTTCCACCCCATTGCACACCGCGGCCTGGAGTAGCGATCTCGCCATGGCCAAGAAGACCACATAAGTCGGGTTTCTATCCCCTAGCCATTCGCCTCTGTGTATCGCAATTTCACCCGAGATCACCCGCTCGGACAGCGTCCGGCCAGTCCATTTAGACAGATCGCGCTAAGATCAAGCTGGAAATAGCCTGTGTCCTGCAGCAAAATGGTAGCGTTCCTCCCCGATCCGCAAGGAAAATCGACCTACACGACCATGCAGTTGAACCCACCACCAGAGCATACCAGCCCAGACGGTTATGCAATGATTCGATTCTTGCATAGCCACGAAGCCCGACTCGATGCGAGCATCAGAGTAGCTTTTGTGTGAGCATGCAGGCAGTGGCTGGCTACAGATTCCCAGCGCACAGCACAAACGCAGCATGACCCAAGCAACCAAAGAGAAATCGTCGCTTTCCGCCCTGGCCCTCGGCGCCATGGGTGTGGTCTTCGGGGATATCGGCACCAGTCCACTCTACATCATGAAGGAGGTATTCGGTGGCCACCACCTGGCAATACATCAGGCTAATGTGCTGGGCATTCTATCGCTAATCTTCTGGTCGCTGATCCTGGTGGTTTCGCTGAAATATATCAGTGTCATGATGCGTGCCGACAATAAGGGCGAAGGCGGTATCCTCGTCCTGCTGCCCTGGCCCAGAATCAGGCCCCGCTCCAATCTCGCACCCGCTCGTTACTTATGGAGCTGGAATTTATTGGGGCCTCCCTGTTCTTCGGCGACTGCCTTATCACCCCGGCCATCTCGGTACTCTCCGCCGTAGAAGGACTGGAAGTCGGCGTGCCGGTCCTGCAGCCATACGTGCTACCGCTCTTCCTGGGGGTACTCGTTGGACTGTTTTTCTTCCAGCGGCGCGGCACCGCCGTCATCGGCAGTCTGTTCGGGCCGGTGATGCTGTTGTGGTTCGGGGTCCTGGCAGTCCTGGGTGTGCTGAGTATTCTTGAGCAGCCATATGTGCTGCACACCTTCAATCCTTGGTACGCAATCCGATTCTTTGCAGGCCATGGCATCGCCGGTTTTTTGATTCTAGGGGCGGTCGTGCTGGCCATCACAGGCACCGAGGCCCTCCATACCGATATGGGTCATTTCGGTCGTAAACCCATCCAATTGATCTGGTTCACCTACGTGCTGCCCGCCTTACTGCTGAATTATTTTGGCCAAGGGGCACTGCTGCTGACAGACCCCGAGGCAGTACGCAATCCATTCTACCTGCTGGCGCCAGAGTGGGCGCTATACCCCATGATCGGCCTGGCTACCGCCGCCACGGTCATCGCCTCCCAGGCCGTTATTTCCGGGGCCTTTTCGGTCACCCGGCAGGTGATCCAGATGGGTTATGCCCCGCGCCTGAGCATACGTCGTACCTCGGCCAGGGAAGCGGGACAAATCTACATTCCATTCGTCAAATGGGTGATGCTGATCGGCATCCCCCTGGAGAGCTTCCTGCCACAACTGACATAACATCCACCCCATCAGGTACCCGGCACGGCGGTGTTCATGACGACAGATCCAAAAGGCACGCCATCGGCCCTACTGCATAATCTGAAACACAACAAGGTACTGCATGAGCGGGTCATCATTCTCAACTTTCAGTTCAGGGAAATACCCTATAACACCCGCTATAGACCAACTGGAAGTGCATGAACCGGGAGCGGATTTCGATCTTGTCATCGTTTGCTACGGCTTCATGGATGTCATCGACTTGCCCCGGACAATCGCCCAGTGTCAGTGCGGCACAGGATTGCTCGATATGATGGATACGACCTTTTTCTACAGTCGGGAAAATATGATACCGACCCATGGCGCAGGCATGATGATCTGGCGGGAGCATATCTTCGCTGCCATGGCCCGTAGCGCCGCAAACCCAATGACCTTCTTCCGTATCCCGGCCAATCGGGTAGTGGAACTAGGCGCTCAGGTTGAGATCTGCATTTTCCAACAATTGATCGCAAGATACCGGCACTTGTACAATTCACCATTCATTAACCATCACAAGAATATCATCATTTTTTTTACCGTACCCTGTCGTGAAGGGATCGTCGAGTCGCCTTATCTACAACTGGACTGAATAGATACCGCGAAACCATTCAAACCATCGAGCGAATACCAATCCTTTGTTGAGCGGAATCCCAGGACTGCACGCGACTGCAGGCAGGATTGCAGTAATCATTTCCTTGCTATTGTTGAAATAGGAGATTGATCAAGGTCATTTAGCAATGTTACTTAGGTAAATAAGCAATCATCCTCGGCAACAATGAGAGAATTTATTGACTCAAAGAGGCGGGTCAAACGAACGTATGAGTTTTTTTCTGTGACTGGCCTTGCAATATTTTCGGCTTTGGTTTTTAATCAGCGCTAATCGGGAAAAAAACTACTACATATCCCGGCGTTAGTGATAGCAAAGATCCTCGCATTACATGGGGTTGCGGATCTCGCAGGAAAGAGTCAGATAGAGAGAAATCAAAGGCTATATCGACTCAATCTCGACTGTCCTGAACGCAGAATAATTAGATTTAAAAAAACCGGAGGAAGATCTGATCTCTTTGCATTCCATTAGAGGGGAAGTCTCAGCCAAGTTGAGCCACGGCTCGTCGAATCGCCCGGATCAAGCATCCAGGGGCGCAGGCTTTCCCTTACTCGGGGATGACAAGTTCCTTCAAGACCTTCCCCATGACTTGGGTGTCGCTTTGCTATATCGACACCGGACACTTGACAACAACAATACATCAACCGAAAGGAACTTATACTTATGCTGCGTTCCTCCTTACGAACCTATATCAATCTGATACCACTCTTTTGTCCTCTTGTTGCTGACCACCGACAACCGGAGCAGACGAGCGGGAAAACCCTAACAGCCTGGAGGCATTGATCGAGGCGGGAGGAGCCTACATGGGAGTCGAGGTCTGCAAGGCCTGCCACCGACCCAGCACGACCAGATCCTCATGGAATCCCACGGTCAGGCGAGCGATACCCGCACCCCCTTCGCCGCCAACGATTGTGAATCCTGCCACGGTCCAGGGGAAAAGCATGTCTCTGTCATCAAAGGCGGACTGGTCGCCTTTGGTGGCCAATATGCCTCACCGGTGGAGGCGCAAAACACCATGTGCACTGCAATGTCACCAAGGGGGCTCCATGATCCCCTGGCACGACAGCCTGCACGAGATCGAACAGGTCTCCTGCAGCGGCTGCCACACCATGCACAAGCCCAGCAAGGTCATGGACCGGGCCACCGAGGCGGAGGTCTGCTACACCTGCCACAACAATGTCCGTGCGCAGACCTATCAGATGTCGGGCCATGCAATACGCGAAGGCAAAATAACCTGCAGTGACTGTCATGCCTCGCACGGTTCCAACGGACCGTTCATGCTTAAGCAACTCAGCCTCAACGACAACTGCTACGACTGCCATGCTGAGAAGCGCGGTCCCTTCCTCTGGGAACACTTTCCCGCCACCGAAGACTGCAGTCTGTGCCACCGCACCCATGGCTCGAATCACCCCTTCCTGCTGACCAAACAGGGTCCACAGCTTTGCCAGCAGTGCCATGCCCAGATCGCCCCGGACGGCAGCGGGCATGTCCGTACCTTTTATGATCTCGAAGACCCCGACCCGAAACGTGGACGCGCTGTCTTTGGCAGGGCCTGCGCCAACTGCCACAAGGCGCATGGCTCGAATCATCCATCCGGCGTCAACCTGCTGCGCTAAAAATAAATTATAAGGAGAGGGGAAGATGTCAAAGAAAAACACACAACGGCTGCTTGCCACACTACTCTTCCTGGGTCTAGCACCAGGGATGGTATGCGCAGAGGAGGCCGAGGAAGCGCCGGTGATCGTGGAGGCCGTACCGTCCGTCAACGAAGTTGAAGTAGGACTGGGCTATATCAAGGACGATGCCTATCACTTCGGACGCTTCAACGGCATGATCGATCAGGGGCCCTACCTCATCGGCGACATCAAGGCGAAAAGCTACGACGCCGAAGGGGGCTTCTGGCGGCTGCGCGGCACCAACCTGGGTCTGGACTCCCGCTATCTGCGGTTCGATGCCGGCGTCCAGGGCAACCAGCAGTTTTTCATCGAATACGATCAGTTGCCCGACTACGAAAACGATACCGCGACCACACCCTTCGTCAACCCCGGTAGTACCACGCTGCTCCTGCCGGATGGCTACGACTTTGACAACCTCGACAGCTATCTGCTGCCGTTCGATCAGGAAACCGAACGCCAGCGCCTCGGTGTGGGCGGCAAGGTCTTCTTCAAGAGCCGTTGGGAGCTGAGCGGCAATGTATCCCATGAAACCAAGGAGGGCACCGACTGGGTTGGCGCCGCCATGGGTCCTTCAATACCTGACAACATCTTCAAATGGACCAACGGAGCGCTGTTGCCCGAACCCGTCGATTTCGAGACCGACAAACTGAATGCGACCCTGCGCTACAACGGCCAGGACACCCAGATGGAGTTCGCCTATAACGGCTCCCTCTTCTACAACAACAACGAGTCTCTCGAATGGACCGATCCGCTGCTGAATCCCGCCTGTACCTGTAAACCAGGAAGTCCAGGCTGCCCGCCCAGGAATGAATGCGGTGACTTAGTCCAGACCCGGCCGCCAATCCCTGGAGCCGGACAACCAGATGCACCAGCTCAGTGCACTGGTGGCGCACGCCCTGTCCCCCACCAACCGTCTCACCGCACTGGCCTCCGTGTCCCGCCTGACCCAGGATGCTAAGTTTCTGCCCTACAGTGTCAACGACACGGTCGACTCGCTGCCGACGAATTCCCTCGACGGTGAAGTCTGGCTCTATCGGGGACAGCTCAAGCTCTCTTCACGTCCCGCCCGAAAGCTGCGGCTGAGCGCCCAGTACAGCTATGACGAGAGAGACAACAAGACCGACGTAAACCCCTACTACTATGTCATAGCCGATGGGATATCCGCCGGTGACGTGCTCGGTCATACCTTTCCACGCTACAACAGCCCGCTGAGTTATATCCGCAACAAGGTCGATCTGACGGCGAACTATTACATCAACTCCACCTACAGCCTGCGCGGCGGCTATCAGTACAACGTGATGAAACGGGATTACGACGACAATGTGCGTAAGACCACCCGGGAAAACACCTTAACCGGCAAGCTCAAGATCAAGGCCAATTCAGAGTTCAACGTCGACCTTTATGGCGAGATCGGCAGGCGCAACGGCAGCCAGTACTTCACCCGCCTCAACGAAAACGATCTGCTGCGGGTTTTCTACATGGCGGATGTGGACCATGAGAAAACCGGCGTCGCGCTCAGTTACATGCCTCTCGACCGGTTGAGCTTCAGCCTGACCACGGAATACGTGAACGACGACTACGTCGAATCCGAGATCGGTCTCAAGAATTCCAATCAGCGATCCGCCCTGTTCGATACCAGTTATCGCTTCACTGACAAAGTCAGCGCCCATGTCTTCTACAACTATGAAGAGTCCGACATCAATCTCGCCAATGAGAACAAAGAAGTCGAAAAGGGCTCGTTCGATGTCTGGGAAGCGGACATGCTGGACCAGACCCATAGCCTGGGATGGGGCCTGAGTGTCACCGGACTTGAAAACAAATGGGATGCCGGCGTCGACTGGGTCTATACCCACAGCCGCGGTAATATCGAGATGACCGGTTACGTCGCGCCCGTCGACTTGGATGGAAATATCACTGGTCCCTTCACACCGATCGAGGCGCAGCAATTCCCCGATCTGAAGACCAGTCTCAACAGCCTGCAGCTTTGGGCCAAGTATCACTATAGCGAAAAGATCGCCTACAAGCTCAGCTACTGGTACGAAGCAGTACAACACGGAAGACTGGACAGTCGATAATCTGACAAACGACAGTATCAGCCAATTTTTATTGTTGGGCGAGAACAGACTCGACTACAATCAGCACGTGGTCGGACTCTCCGTCAATATGAAATTCTGAGCTCGAGATTTTTGCCCTGCGAGCGCTAGCATTGTGTAAACGTGAAGTATAAGGCAAGCAAGTAAACTGAGAACACGACACGAAGCCCATAAAGCCAAAGGGTGTCAGCAACGTCTTGCTGACACCCTTTTTTATTAGGCAGGAATCCAAGGCTTACGCCTTCCCGACGCTGGTTCGAAACGCAGCTTGTAGGACGGGAACCATTTCCTGCCAAAGTCTCGGTGTCTGACCGGGGGTTGTCGACATGGGATGCCGACTCACCATCCAAGACCGGATCGGTCCGTCATTATCTATGTCGGAACCCCTATTTCCACCAGCCAGCGCTGGCATGAAACGCAGATGCCGACAAGGTTTGCGGAGATTTTTACCTGAAACAGATTGATACAAATTGAAAAACGATCGACGCGTAGAACTACGCGTGGCCGAGGTGTCTGAACGAATCTTATAGATAGAATAGGGTCCTTGGGAAGAAGGAGGTTCAGACGGTCTTACCGGCCTCAGTCGACAGCAGCTGTGTCATTTCAACCGCCGATACCGGCCGGGAGAATAGAAAGCCCTGGTATTCATCGCATTTCGCTTGGACGAGAAACTTGAGCTGGTTGTTCTCCTCAATACCTTCCGCGACCACTTTGAGGCCGAATTCGTGAGCCAGGAAGATCGTCGCCTCGACCAACGCTCGGTCTTTACGAGATTTCGCAACATCAATGATGAAGGAGCGGTCTATCTTGAGTTCGTCTACCGGGAGTTGCTTGAGATAGCTCAACGAAGAGTAACCGGTACCAAAATCATCGATGGCGATTTTCGGCCCCATGAAACGCAGTTCGGCTAACATTCCCACCACCCTTTCGATGTTGTCGAGCAGCAGACTCTCCGTCACTTCCAGGGTAAGCCGCGATGGCTCGATACTGTGTTCGCGCAGGCTAGCACTGACCACCTGCTGCAGGTCCATACCTAAGAACTGCCTGGCGGAGACGTTGACAGCGACCTCGATATCGATGCCCGCCGACAACCAGCTTGCCAACTGCCGACAAGCTTCACCCAGCACCCATTCGCCGATGGGTAAAATCAGGCCCGTCTCCTCGGCCAGGGGAATAAATTCACCCGGCGAAACCCGGGATCCATCCTCGCGCGGCCACCGTAACAACGCTTCGACACCGGTAATTCGACCCGTGATGAGACTGATTTTCGGCTGGTAGTGGAGCACGAGTTTCTCGTTTTCAACAGCGCGTCGCAATTCCGCCTCCAGACTGAGTCGCTGCAGCGACCTCGCGTTCAGTTCACTGGAATAGAACTCGAAATGGCCGCTCCCCTTGCTATGGGCATGACTGGCGGCGCCAACGGCGCGCTTGATCAGATCAGAGCTGTTGTCACCGTCGTCCGGGAATCCGACGATTCCGATACTCAGCGAGATATAGACCTCGGTACCCTCTGCTTCGAACGGATCATGCATGGCTTGCAATATCCGGTTTGCGATCAGTGCTGCACTCGCAGTGTGTCGAACCGTGGAGCACAATACTGAAAAGTCTTCACTGCCGATGCGGAACACACTGCCCCAGGTTTCTTCGTCCGCAACATGGCGACTCACCACATCGGACATGCGCACGCTGTCCTGCAATCGCAGAGCCACCTGCCGGAGTACCATATCCCCCGTCTTCGGCCCAAAGGTATCGACAATGCGCTTGAAATGATCGAGTTCTATGTGCAGCAATGCCAGACTGTTGGCCTGGCGCTTTGCCCTGAGCAGGGCCCAGTTGACCTGATCGATAAATAACGTCTTGTTGGGCAGACCGGTAACACTATCATAGTAGGCGAGTTGATCCTGGTAGGCCTTCACAGCCAGGGTGTTGCGCACTCGCAGCGCGAGTTCACTCGGGTCAACCGGCTTGCCGAGGAAGTCGGTCGCCCCGAGATCGAGGGCCTGCAACTTGGTTTCCGCATCCGATGATGAGGTGAGAATGATGACTGGCAAGTGGGCGAAATCAGCATGCATGCGCAGTTCCTTAAGGATGTCGAACCCCGATACTTCGGGCATCATAACATCGAGCAAGAGCACATCCGGACGATGCTCTTCGAGTTGCCCCATGGCCTGCATGGAGTCTTCCACAAGGACGAACCTGCGGTACCCGGCATCTTCAAGCAGCATTTTCACTACTTCCATGGTGAGAGGCTCGTCATCCACCATCATGATGGTCGCGTTTTTCAGTTGCTCGAAGTCATCACCGAGTTTGTAAGCTTTGCCGGTTTTGTCCTGGGAGCAGTCTGTTTGGGCTGCGTCGGTCCTCGCTTGTGTTGCAGAATGATACGGCATTTTCTACTTTCTCATATTTAGCTGGCACCCGATGCCCGTTGGGCTGAGTGATCAGAGGAGTTGACGGCGACATCGGTGGGATCCTGAACCGCTCTCGCCAGGGACTCTATCCAATCGAGCAACGGGGGGATCGGTTCCTGCTCTCTTGTCCGTGCATGATGCTCCAGTTTTTTCGCCGGTTCGGTGAAAACATCGAAACCGAGGGTGCCACCGGCGCCTTTCAGCCAGCGGGCGAGTTCCGCAAGTGCTGTCAGATCCCCCATCTCCCAGGCGGACTGCATATCGGCGACTCCTTTCATGAGACGCACGATAAATTCGTGAATCATGCGATGCATGCGTACCTGGCCGGCGAGGCGCGATACGATCGGATCGACGAATAACTGTTGTGGATGCGACGCAACCACAGCAGGCGCATCGGTTGGTTGCTCAAGATTCGTCACCACAGCCACCTCAGACGCGACATCCTGACTGCCGCCTGTGCGCAAAGCGATCTGACGCAACAACTTCAAGCCCTCGGTGATCGCTCTCTCGTCACGCACCTGCGCCGCCGTTTCCAAGTTCTGTGCGGGGGAGGTGAAGACATCGAAGCCAACCGTACCGCCGGCACCTTTGAGCCAATGCGCCAGCCGTTCCAGATGCTGAAAGTCGCGTTTGTCCCAAGCCCGATCCATCGCGTCAAGCTGTTCGCCGAGGCGAGTCAAAAAGCGACCGCCCAACTCCGCAAAACGCTTATCGAGTCTCCCCGATCCACTCTGAATGGGGGCATAGGTTCCCTCTGGCTTCAGCGCCAGCGTCCGGCCAACCTTAACCGAATGTTGCACTGCGGGCGCCTCCGCCGGCTCCGCCTCAAGAATCTCCCCCAGTTTCATAAGGAAATGGTCGATATCGATGGGCTTGGAGATATAGTCGGAATAGCCTGCCGCCAGACACTCCTGTTCGAAGCCCTTCATGGCATTCGCGGTCAACGCGATGATAGGGCAAGGAATGCCGCTGTCCCGCAAGGCGCGCGTTGCCGTGAATCCATCCATTACAGGCATCTGCACATCCATGAGGATGAGGTCGTAATGACGGGTACCGGCCATGGCCACCGCGATCCGGCCGTTGTCGGCCTCATCGATCTCGAGTCCATGATCCTCGAGGACCAACTTGACTAACTCGCGATTCTCGGGACCATCGTCGACCACCAGAATACGAGCCTTGGGAAATATCCATGCCGTCACGCTCTCTGCAGTCACACTCTTGACCGCATCGAGCACCTGTTCGCCGGATATCCAGTTTACCCCCTCGGCGGCACCCGCTTCGATCTCAACCTTGAAGCGGCTGCCGACGCCATGCCGACTATCGACATGAATATCGCCACCCAGGGCACGCGCGAACTTGCGACTGATCGACAGGCCCAGACCGGTGCCACCGAATTTACGTGTCACCGAACTGTCGGCCTGCACGAAGGGGTCAAAGATGCGTTCGAGGGTGTCTGCCTGCATACCGATACCTGAGTCAATGACTTCGAACTCGAAGCGGATTACATCATCAATGGCTGCCGCCCTGGCGATCACCTCCACTCTGCCCTGATCGGTGAATTTCAGCGCGTTGCCAAGCAGATTGGTAACGATCTGGCGCATCCGGGCCGGATCGCTATGAATGGCCTCGGGTACCCTGCCGTCGACCCGGAACCGCAACACCAACCCTTTCTCCCGCGCCTTGATGTCGAGGACCTGAACCACTTCCTGGATCGCGCGATAAGGATCGAAGCGGGTCCGCTCGATTTCGAAATGACCGGATTCAACCTTGGATAGGTCGAGAATATCGTTGATCAGTTCCAACAAATGTTTGCCGCTGGAATGAATGACTTCAAGATAGCGCCGATTTTCTTCAGGATTTCGCCCGAAACCGCGCTTGAGCAACTCGGCGAAGCCGAGGATGGCATTCATCGGGGTACGAATTTCATGGCTCATGTTGGCCAGGAAGGCGCTCTTCGCCCGGTTTGCCGCTTCCGCCTCCTCCTTGGATTTGACCAGCTCGATCTCCTGCGCCTCGAGTTGGGTGACATCATCGAAACTGACCAGGATGCCGGCATACTTGTTGCCTCCCCCGAGCACCGGTGAACAATTGATCATGAAGGTGCGGCGTGAGGCGTCGGTCAGTGTCAGGCGGATGCGTTGATTGATCTGGGCTTCGCCGCTAAGCAGGGCCCGGCGCCATGGCCGCTCCGTTTCCGCCATGGCCTCACCCTCAGGAGTGCTCCACGGCAGGATCGACAGGCGCAGACCAAGCAGATCTTCCGGTTTTTTTCCTAGCATCTCGCCAAACGCCCGGTTGGCGAGCACGACCTGCTCCTTGGTATCCAGCACCAGTAGACCTTCCGCCATGTTGTCAAGCGCCGCCTTCACCCGCCCGGGTATAGCCTTCGAAGGATCGAGGTGCTTGAGCATTTTTCCCAGATAGAAATAGAAGGCGATGAAACTGAGCAAGCTGACGTAGGTGATGAGCAGGGTCAGCGGCTCCTGCAACAGACCGATCCAAGCTTTGCCGCCGTTCTGCCTGAAGCGCAGTTCCACATAGCCCCAACGGGACTTGCCCGACCAGATCGGCACCTTGACCTGGGAGTCGCTGGAATACTTGCTTATATCCTTTTGCCACTGCTCTTTATGTGGTCCGACGCTTGCCACCAGGCGGCCGGATTCCATGCGCAATCCGGCGGAAAGTAAGTCCGTATTACGTTCCACCACCAACTCGAGATCGTTCTCCAGACGTCTGATATCCTTCTGTGTGAGTAAGGCGGAACTGTTGGCTGCCAACGCCTCCGCAAGTGCCGTACGACCCTCACGTACCGCCGACTTTTGGTCGGGTATCAGACCAATGAAGCTGGCTGCCAACAATATGCTGATCAACAGCCCAACCTGGCCGAGTGCAATTCGCGATTTCGCATCGAGCTTCATGACGACGATTCTAGTTTTCCATCCAGTTTGCCACCTACATCACGCACTGCCGGGGTCTCGTTAGACTGCTTAGCGGCTTCGGCTGAGCGTTTCTGAATGATGGATTCCAAAGAGTCCTCGTCACTGTCGTCATCCACGGGGATGTCACGGGTACGCGCCAGCACCGGCAACGGATCGATGATCTGCCAGGCGGGCAAGGACGACAACACCGTGCTCAACAGAACACCCCCGCGAACGAGCCACGCCACATAGCCGACCGACAGACTGGTGGTGACGGCAACGCTGGAGCCAACCATCGCACGGTGCAACAGGGTCATGTCGGCCATGTCCTGACGCAAGCGATCCAGGTCATCATTGAAATCGTTCGACATCAACAGAGAGCGGATCTCCGTCGCCAGGTTATTCAGTTCGAGAGACTCTGCCAATACTGGATCAGCGATCGACATGAGCGCCGGCAGGGTTGGGCGCAACAGAAAGTTCTTGAGCATTGCCTGCCAGTTACTGCCGATAACCCGATCGCCCACATCGCGTAGTTCGTTTTCCGGCAGCGCATCGGATTGCGTCGGGGTGTCCGGTATGACATCCTCCGCCGGTGTTTCGGCAGCTTTGTCCCTAGCCGCTACCTTTGCCGTGACTGCTGCGGTTTCGGTCTCAACGGTGATAGGTTCCCAGGCCATTGGCTCTGCAGGGGCGGCTACCACAGGTTGCTGCGTCGTCGCTTCATGCACGGACATAGTCACCATGTCGGATGCCGAGTCCGGCAGTGGCTCTGAGTTTGGTACCGGGACGGGCATGTTGGTTTCGACGACAGAGGACAGGCTAAAAACAATTGTTGCCGGAAGCGGACCCAGGCTCAGATCACCATCAGTTACGGTGATACTGTAGGCAGGCGCCAGATCGTCGCCATCGTCCACAAAGACGACCAACCCTGCCGCCAACTCGGCCTGGGTAAAACTGGAAATGGTGATTCCAGGTGCCGTGAGCCGTTCGAAATAGCCTCCGGAGACATTGGATACCGTGAGGATCAAGCTGGCATCCGAATCATCGAGGTCACTGCTCGATAGTATGCTTGGCGTGAGGACAATCGTCTGTCCTTGCTCCAGAACTAGAGTGTTGTTGACGATCGCAGGCGCGTCGTTCGTGTTGGCCACGGTGAGGATGAAGCCCTGATCCACATTCACCGTGCCGTCATTGACGCGCAGCACTACTGTGTGGGGACCCACCTCGGCATTGCTCGGTGTGCCTGACAGGATGCCGGTGGCCGGATCGAAGCTCAGCCAGACAGGCAGGGTCGGCGCGCTCAGCGTCAGGCTATCGCCGCTATCCACATCGCTCCCCGTGAAAGTGTAGCTGTAGGCGCTGTCTTCGGTCGCCGTGGTCAGGGCGGAACTGGTGATCGTCGGCGCAGCGTTGACCGGCGTCACATCCAGGCTGATACTGCCGCTCAGCGGGCCGCTGGCGTCCTCATCCCCATCGTCGATCGTGACGCTGATGGTGGTATCCTGATCGTTGTCCGGGTTCGGCTGGAACACCAGGTTGGCCAGCGCGGTGTTCACGTTCGCGACGCTGTCGCTGATCGTCCAGACACCGCTGCCGCTATCGTAGCTCGCCCCGTCATTGGCGCTCAGGCTGCCGCGGCCGCTATCCGCCAGGGTCAGGGTCGCGCTGATCGTCTCGCCCGCATCCGCATCGCTGACCAGGATGTCGCTGAGCGCCACCGTGGCGTCCCCTTCGTTGTAGCTGCTGGTGCTGCTCAGGTTGCTGGCGCTCGGGGCGTCGTTGACCGGGCTGATGCTGATCGTCACCGTGCCGATAGCCGTCACCCCGCCATCGGCATCCTGCAGCACATAGCTGAAGCTGTCGCTGAAGTTCTCCGAGCCGTCGTGGGTATAGCTGAAGCGGCCATCGGCGTTCAGCGTGAGACTGCCGTGACTCGGACCGGCCAGCGGCGTGGTATTGACGCTCAGGCTGTCGTTCGGCAGGTCCGCATCGCTGTCACCGTCGAGCAGGGATGCCCCCATCATCAGGTCGGCCTCGCTCGCAGTACCCCCCTCGACCACGCTGAAGCTCTCGTCATCGGCCACCGGGTCATTGTCGTTCACCGGCGTGATGCTCACGTGAAAGCTGCCACTCGTGCTGGTACCGGCGCCGTCGTCGACAGCGAAACTGAAACTATCGCTCAGCGTCTCCGAGCCGTCGTGGTCGTAGCGGATCCGATCGTTGTCGATATCGTCCTGGGTGAAGGTTTGCGCGACCGCCAGGGGCGTGCCGCTCAGATAGAGGGTACCCTTGGCCGGCACACCGGTTAAGGTATAGACCAACTGCCCGGCCGGGTTGTCCACATCGGTGGTCGCCAGCATGGCGTTGCTGATGGTCGTGCCGCTGCTGCCCTCGGCCACCGTGGCGCCGGTATTGGTGGTCAGCACCTGTTCGTCATTGACCGGCGTCACATCCAGGCTGATACTGCCGCTCAGCGGGCCGCTGGCGTCCTCATCCCCATCGTCGATCGTGACGCTGATGGTGGTATCCTGATCGTTGTCCGGGTTCGGCTGGAACACCAGGTTGGCCAGCGCGGTGTTCACGTTCGCGACGCTGTCGCTGATCGTCCAGACACCGCTGCCGCTATCGTAGCTCGCCCCGTCATTGGCGCTCAGGCTGCCGCGGCCGCTATCCGCCAGGGTCAGGGTCGCGCTGATCGTCTCGCCCGCATCCGCATCGCTGACCAGGATGTCGCTGAGCGCCACCGTGGCGTCCCCTTCGTTGTAGCTGCTGGTGCTGCTCAGGTTGCTGGCGCTCGGGGCGTCGTTGACCGGGCTGACAGTCAGTGGCACATTTTTATTCGTCACCTGCGGACCACCGGAACCCGAACTCCCAAGGTCGTTGACCGAAATGGACAGATTGTCGCTGCCTGAATAATCGGGGTCAGGTTTATAACTCAGCGAGGCCATGGCCTCGTTGATATCGGTGAGGGACCCCATCAGTACCACCGACCCGCTGTCGTTACCCGAGATCGACGTCAACCCAACCGCACTGCCAATCTTCAACTGGCCATCGTTTACACCCAAGGTCACCTGAATATCTGTACCGCCGGCATCGATGTCATCGATACTGATTCCAGGGACTGTTCTATAGTTGTCATCCTCGCTAACACCGTAGCCGGCGAATGAGTGGATGGAAGGGGCGTCATTGACCGGCGTCACATCCAGGCTGATACTGCCGCTCAGCGGGCCGCTGGCGTCCTCATCCCCATCGTCGATCGTGACGCTGATGGTGGTATCCTGATCGTTGTCCGGGTTCGGCTGGAACACCAGGTTGGCCAGCGCGGTGTTCACGTTCGCGACGCTGTCGCTGATCGTCCAGACACCGCTGCCGCTATCGTAGCTCGCCCCGTCATTGGCGCTCAGGCTGCCGCAGCCGCTATCCGCCAGGGTCAGGGTCGCGCTGATCGTCTCGCCCGCATCCGCATCGCTGACCAGGATGTCGCTGAGCGCCACCGTGGCGTCCCCTTCGTTGTAGCTGCTGGTGCTGCTCAGGTTGCTGGCGCTCGGGGCGTCGTTGATGTCATTGAGATCGATTGATACAGCGGTACTGGTTGTCCGGACTCCATCGTCCGCCTCCACCGTTATGATCAAGGGATTGAGGCCTTCGAAATCGAGGTCATCAGGATCGTTAATCGTAAGAACACCTGTCGTAGGGTGGATCGTGAAGGCTTTGGTACTGTCTCCATCAGTGTCTGCATTGACCGTAATGTCATAGGTAATGCCGACATCGACGCTACCCCCATCACCATCGTCGGCATCGATGTCTCCTACCGTGGTACCGGCCGCCGAGTGCTCGTCGAGGGAGAAAGGTCCATCACTATGAAACACAGGGTCGTTTTCCACGACCAGGCTGTTGGGCACCAGCACGACGGCATCCAGATTCTCATCAGTGCTGTCGAATGCCACATCGCTGCCGTCGAACAGCATGCTTGCAGTCGCCTGGCCGGGGCCAGCCAGTGATGAAACGGCCACGTTCAATGCAAAGACATCGAACTCATCCACTATGAGGCCATTGCTGCCGACCGGTTCGCTATTGTCCACGTTGATCAGCAGGGTTCCCGCCGCCAACACCTGATCACCGATTTGGGTCGTGTTCTCGAGCAGTTCGACGCCATTTATTTTATTCGAGATGCCTACACCGGCATCTTCCCCGGCGAGGAAGACGAGACGATTATCGGGGCTTGCACCGATTCCGGTAGTGCCTGTCTCGTATAACCACAGATCATCGTCATCGCCGCCGCCACTGCGTGAATAGAGGAAATCCCCGGCCTCGAGTGTCTGGCCGCCGACGCTGATGGTCTGTTCGATCAGGGTGATGCCCCGCAGTTCGTGACCGCCAGCGACATCCTCGATCAGCATGCCGAACTGGCCCTGGCTGTAATCGCCCGGCGTGTCGGGGCGGAACACGACCAGGTCATCCTTGGTCGCATCCAAACTAGCAGAGAATCCGCTAGCCAAGGCGACCGCATTGTTGCTGGTGAAGGTCTCGTCGGCGTCCGGCGATAACAGCAGATCGCCCGCCAGTATTTGAAAGCTGGAGTTGCCGACCTGAATTGGCGCGCTGACGTAGTGCGCGGCGTTGAGATTCCAGCCGCTGGCGAAGGCATCGGCATCGAATACGGTGGAGAAGGTGCCTGCGGTGGTGCCCGGGCCGAGATCCAGACCCGGATCACCGATCCCGACCAGGTCGCTCTTGTTCCAGGTGTCGTCGCCAGTCTGGCCGCCGCCAGTTACTACCCGGTTGGGCGACAGCCAGAGGTCTGAGGTTATTGGTGCGGTACTTGCCCCCACTTCGTGCGCACCGATGTCTGGGCTTCCGTCATCACGCAGGAAACCACGCTGATCGATCACAGCGGCAAGCGCAGCATCGGCATTATCGATCGCCTCGGTGGCTGCCGGTGCATATGTCATCAGATTGCCACCATGATTGCTAAGTGAACCGAGGTTCGGATCAATGTTGCGTTGATCAGATAAATCGAACCCGGCCGCGTTTGCATCATCCTTAAATATGTTACCGCCACTACTGGCAAGTGTGCCGAACAGATCGCCATTATTGTCTGCGACTATACTGTTGGCGATATCAAGCGTACCTCCCGCAACAAACAAGCCTCCGCCTTGCGTATTGGCATCGTTGTCCGCGATAGTGGCGTTACGAAGAATGACCGTGCCATCGTTGTATAGGCCACCGCCCGCTCCAACATCTGCATAGTTGCCACTCAGAGTCACGTTGGTCATCCTCAGAACGCCGCTAGCCGCGTTGCAGATAGCGCCGCCTATTTCCCCGTGATTGTTCTCTATCAGCGCACGCTCAATCGTTAGATTACCCGCGTTGTAGATCGCACCCCCACTACCGGTTCCAAAGGTTGCATTGTTGGCTGAGAACCACACATCGTTTAGAAACACCTCAGGCGTATTCAAGCTACCCTCAATGTAAAGTCCGGCACCATGCTCCTCAAAAACAGCAGTGGAACGACCATTCTGGATCTTTAGATTCGAAAAGGAAACGGTGATCGCCGCATCGTCGTGCACGTCAAACACGCTCGAGATATTGTTACCGTCTATGCTGGTCGCACCGGGGACGATCCCGATGATCGAGAGATCGTCACGAATATCGTAATCACCGGTGTTGTCGTCTAACCCTAACGTCGTAATGGTATAAGTGGCAGCATCGAGCAAGATGGCATCTGCACCGATGTCGGTATTGGCGGCGATGATCGCTTCTCTCAGTGAAACGAAGCCATCACTGCCGGGTGTTGCCGCCAGGGCGCTCAACGAGCTGGTGTCGGCATCTCCATCCAGAATGTCGGCAGTGGTCGTTACATTGATCTGACCGAGTAGGCCGCGCCAGTTTTGTTGGATATCAAACGTGCAGCCCAATGAGGTCTGGATCGTGCCCTGGGTATACTCCAGGTCCCAGTCACCACCGAGAGATTCGCTGCCGGTCGCATCGATCGAAGCGGCCACGTCCGCACCGGTCAGTACTGCCAGCTCATCGATGAAGGCCTGGCCATCCGCCGTCGCGGCGACCTCGCAACCGTAGATCAGGAGATCGGCATCCGCTGCCAGCGCCTCGCCCCAGGCGGCCAGGACATGCGCATGCTCGGACAGGTTGGCAGGGCTCAGGCTGTCGGCGCCGAACTGCAAAACGCCTGGCGCGCCGTGCGAGATCAAATGCACCCCGGCCAGACCGGAGTGCTGCGCCAGGATCTCACTGATTTGCTCGACGCCGCCGCGCGCACCATCGAGCAGATAGATCAGCACCTCATCGTCATGGGTATTCTCCAGGATCTGCTCGATGAGTTGAACATGCTCGGGCACGGCCGTATCCACGAAAACGAGCTGTGTGGTATCGGGGTATTCCAGGTCGGGTCTGACAGTCAGGGGCAAGCCCGGTGCGGCGGCGGTATGGTCCACCGTAGTGCTGGCCGAGCCGCTGTAGTCTGCCAGAGCTGGCATCGCTGCGGCATCGAGTTCGTCCAGATCCGTCCAGGGTGGATCATCGCGGGTGAGATCCAGGCCCGGCAGACCGGCCAGCTGCAGTAGATCCGCCGACAACAGCAGCCGCGGCTCCATAAGTTCGACTCGCAAGCTCCCTGAGAGAGAACGGGTGGGGCGATTGCGGGCCATGACGTCAGTGCAGCAGAGGGTGCATGCGGCGATCCCTCAGGGTTGTGTTATGGGTATGAGCGCAGAGAATTTATCTTCCTTGATCAGCGCCTTCTCGCGCACATCGCCCGCCTGCTCGACGACCCGATCGTCGGACAAGCGCAGGCGGCATTTGACCCCGGCGGGGATGCCGTGGTCGGGGTTCGCCAACGCGAGACGCACACCGAAGGTGCCGCTGGCGGCATCGCCCATGCCATCGACCACAACGACCTCCGCCGTGAGGGCCTGGTCGGGACTGATCTCGGGGAAGACGCGGGCGGGCATGCCCCTGCGGATATGTCCGAACTCACTCATGGGCACGATCGCTTCAACATACAGTGGGTCGAGCTGGGCAATGCGCAGAATGGGCTGCTCCTCCACGTATTCACCCGCATGGCGCATGCGCTGTACCACGATACCGTCGATCGGTGAATAAACTTGGCGCCGCAGCAACACCTGTTGCGCACGGACCAGTTCCAGCTCGCGCTGACGGAGCAGATCCTTCGCATCCTGCAGGCGCCAGTCCGACAAATAGGCCTCGCGTTCGGCCCGGTCCTTGTCTTCGGCTGAGACCAGTTTGTTACCGTGCAGCGACGCCAGGCGCTGCGAGCTGCGTCGATCGTAACGCAGGCTGGTTTCACGCAGCCTGACGATCGCATCCATCTTGGCCCGCGCCTTGGCCAGCTCCAGTTCGGCCAGTTCGACCCCCGAATCGAGCTGCGCCAGCAGTTGCCCCTTGGCGACCCGGTCGCTGCGGTCGACGACGACCTCCCGCAACACCCCCGGCAGCGCCGTGCTGACTTCGACCAGGGCGGAAGGCGTGATTACGCAATCCAGTTCCTGGGGTTCATCCGCTGCGGCGCTGAATGACCAGAACAGGGTCCACACCGCAATGCCCGTCAACCGGGCGTGACATGGAAGGTGCATTTGATGTATGGACATGCTGCTGGGTTGCTCTCAAGAACCAGGAATCGTTCCTTCAGGTCAGCGAGCGTAATCAGCCGGACTTGATATCCCGCCTTCCCTCAGAGTCCTTTTCGTGCCTTTAATTCCAGACCCTGACCAGAGTCCGCGCAGCAATGGCCCGATTTAATCACACTTCGAGTCGCGCCAGCAGCAACTGCCGCAGTGAACGATAGCAGCGGGGACCGAGGGGCTCAGCGGCATGGGTAAAACGGACCTCTACTCGCGCACCCGGGAAATAGGCCGTGGCGGCAGACGACAACTCAAGGTCGAAGTGAAACACCGGCTCGATTGTCGTGGTGCCCTGCGGGTCACGCATATCAACAGCAATGCCCCCTCCGCCTTGGGTGCCCAAAAGCGCGCTGGGCAGTCGGTGGGTGGCTGCGGGTACTGCGCGCAACGCCGATGACGGCAGCCGCTGCAACGGCGTGCCGGCAAACCGCAGATCAATTGCAAGAGTCTGGTCACGCACTCGCCCCGCCAGTTCCTGTGGTACGACCAGCCGTACGGTCACCGCGCCGTGGGTACGTACCATTCCCAGGATTTCGCCTTGGGTAATGAAACGACCCGGTAGATCCTCAGGCAGGCGCATGTCGAGAATCCCCTGATTGGGGCTGACGACAGACAAATTATCCAGTTTGCGCTGCAGTTCGCGACCTTCTACGGTCACCTCGTCCAACTGCTCGCGCAGGATACCGGCCTCTACCCGGTCATGCAGCGAAGCTTTTTCCAGACGCGCCAACAGCTCTTGGGCGCGTGCATCGAGTAGGCGACGGCGCATCTCCAGTTCGACATTCCGCAGTTTGACCAGGGTATCGCCACTGCGCACGGCATCGCCATTACCCTTCAAAACCTCCACCACCTCGCCACTGCCTGCGGCGCGAATAAGCGTCCGCTCGGGTACCCAAAGCACACCCTCCACCACTGTGTTCGAGGGCAGCGGTACCGCCAGCACCACAAACAAAACCGTCAGTACGATGCCCAAACCGACCCCCAACGCCCGCGTACGATGTCCGCGCAATGCAGGATCGAACACCAGATAGCGCATCAGACGCAGCGCCGGCAGCAGCAACTGGGACAGCATCGTCCAACCCGCCAGCAGCATGCCGATAATGAAGAACTTGCCAGCCACATACAGGGCGATAGCGAGGCTGATAAATACTCGATAGCCGGCAGCCGTCGCACCATACAACAGAAACCAGGCACGTTCACCACTCGCTATAATCGGCGAGACCGCAGCGGACATTCCGAGCAAATAGCGCCGGGCGAGGTAGCCATAATACTGTTGGGCGCGGCTTGCCAGATTAGGAATCTCGATGGCATCGGCCAGCAAGTAGTAGCCATCGAAACGCAACAGGGGATTGCCATTGAACAGCAGGGTCGAGACGCCACCGATCACCAGGACATCGAATGCCAGGTCGCGCAGCCACCCCGGTTGCACGGCGAGCCATAGGAACAGGGCCAGGGCTGCCAGGAGGAGTTCCATCATGATGCCCGCCGCCCCGACCAATATGCGCCGGTGTTTATCGACGAAGGCGGTCGCGGCAGAGCCATCGACATAGGGCACCGGCACGAACACCAGCAACATCAGGCCCAGCTCACGGACACTACCGCCCCACACTCGAATGGCGAAGGCATGACCCAACTCGTGCAAACCCTTGACCAGTGGATACACCAGCCAGAGCAACAAAAGATTGGCGGGGTCGAGGAAACGACTACTCCCATGTGCGGCGAGTTCTGTTGAATATTGCAGGCCAAGCAGCATCGCCAGTCCTACCATGACCACCCAGAAGATGAATGGCACAGGACCGAACAACGGTCGCACCAGCGGCAGTGTGGCATCGAGCAGATGGCTTGGGTCGGCCAGCGGCAGGCGCAGCGCCAATGGGCGTAACCAGGCAGTGTGGCGCATTTTATCCCGCCGCTGCTGCCAACGCTTGTAGAGACCAGCTGGGTCGGAGGGGGTGTCGAGGTGCAAGAGGTCTGCCGCCTGTAACCTCTGGATCAGTCCTGTGACCTCATCCATCTCAGGCGCATGGCCCCCTGCTTCCAAGGCAATGCACGCCTGCCGGAGGGTTCTGCATCCATCCAGCAGATCCATCAGGCGTCTGGCCACCTCGGTGAAATAGTAGTGTTGGCCGGAGGCAGAATCCTGCAGCACCCACCAGAGATGGCCACGATAGGTATGGCGATACCAACGCAGATGGCTGCGCAACCGCGGTCTTAGCCCATCGCTACGCGCCCTGAACTCCGGCATAGCCAGGGACTTCAAGGCAGCCATGCCCACGCCTGATAACGCAGCCAGTCGAACAACTCATGGGTCCAGATCCAGATCCGGCGCCGCTCGCCCACGACGATCTTACCAATACCGCGCATACCCGGTCGTAATGCATCCGGGGTCTCCATCAGACGCGCCTCCACGCGAAAGCGACCCGCTTCGGCGCCGCTGTCCGGCACGCTGGTCAGATTGACGACCCGGATCGGCAAACGCTCGTTCGGCAAGGCGGCCAGCACCAGGGTACCCAGCTGGCCGGGTGCTATCGCTGCGATGTCGCGATCACGCACCTCGAGCGCCACCCGGTAGGCGTCCAGCGGCGCCAGTTCGAACAGCACTTCACCCCGCTCGACCGGCTTGCCCAGCGATCGACTGAGATCACCGGAGACCACCACAGCAGCGAACGGAGCCACCAGCCGGGTGCGCGCCAGGTGTTGCTGGAGCAGATCAATGCGCGCCTCCGCCTGCGCCAGCTGGGCCTGCAGAATGCGCGCTTCTGCATGATCGAGGCCGGCGAGCGCCTTGCGATATTGTTTGTTCAGCTCACTACGGTCGCCTTCGAGTTGACGCAATTCTAATCGCAGCTCATGGTCGTCGAGTTCGGCCAGGACAAAACCTGTGTCAACTCGCTCTCCGGCACGCGCGTGAGCCGTCGCGACATAGCCGTCGAATGGCGCAATCAGGGCCCGCTGCACCGCACCTTGCAGTTCCGCCGGTCCACCAACCCGGTAGGCCGAGGCGCGGAACAGGAATACGAGCAGGAATGCCAATCCGGCTGTTACTGGCAACATCGTCATGAACCGATGGGACAGCAGCCAGCCGGTCGATCCCCGCCGGATGCGCCTGCCTAAATGGCGGATCAGGGACTCATCCTGGGTCAGCTTGAGGGCCAGGATTGGACCGAGGAGTTGCACCTCCCGGGCAATCCCCTCGGCCATATGACGATTAAAAGGTTCACCTGACCCTTTCTCCAAGGTGATGACACCCATATCACCCTCGTTACCGCGCAGCACCACACTGTAAACCGCCACGTCCGCCTGCTGCTCGGCCAAGGCGCGGTGAGCGGGCAACCTATCGCCATCTTGCGGCCAGTTGACCGGCCCACCCAGGGTCACGGCCTCGACCATTACCGATGTGAGCTGCCACGCCAGGACCGACCGGGGTGAAAAACCGCTGCTGTCGGACAGCGCAATCGGCTGCACCCTATCGCCGCGACAAACCCCGAGGCTGACCCGCTCCAACCCGTAACGGTGGGCTATCCCACCAACGGCGGCAAGCGCCGCTTGCTGAAAACGCGCCGCGCACACCACCGGTTCGAGTAATTCCTGCAGTCCTGCATGCTCCGCGCCCAGCACCGTCTGCTGATTGAGCAACAGCTCAAGCCAGGTGTTGCCCCACTGCAATGACTGGGCGACCCTCTTGTGCTGCGTCAATTCGTCCTGCACCATTTCGATAACGATGGCACCAATCGGTCGGCCCGAGTGTTGAAGCGGATGGGCGAAGCGCCAACCGGGGTCCGTATCGGCAGTAGCGCTCGTTACGCTCGCCGCCACCGCACGACCACCGCGCTGCGCCAGCAACAGCATTGACTGCATATCATCTGGAGTGACTGCATCCACCGGCATGGTGGCGCTGATTGTACGCTGTCCCGGCCCCGATCCTTCGAGCCGCGCCAGCGCCAACCACACGCCAGGGATGGCCTGGCACTGCAGGGTCAACCAGGATTGGAACAAGGCTTGATTCACGTGCTTCTTTCAGACTCCAGCCCAGAAACGGGGCCTCGGACTGACTTGCACGCACTGGATGCATGGCAAGTCCCGAGTAGGCTGTTTAGCGGCTCAGGATATAATTTCTTTACAATCCGGGGCAGGAGCCGTGGATCGCTCGGACAACCACTGGGCGATGCGTTGCTCGGCCCAGTAGTCGGCCCAGCCAGGGATCACTCCCCGAACAAAGCCGACATGCCCGCCCTGCTCGGCTATCTCCAACCAGACGTTGTCCGGCAGTTCATCCGACCTGGGCGGGGTCTCGGGAAACATGAAGGGGTCGCTGCGGGCATGCAGGATCAGGGTCGGCACCCGGATGGACGGAATGAACTGCCGGCTGCTGCAACGCCGATAATAGTCGGCGACCCCGGCAAAGCCGTGTAACGCCGCGGTGACCTGGTCATCAAACCGATAGAAGGTCGTCAGCTTTTCGATTTCCACCTGTAAAGGTGAGGCGATTTGGCTGAATTTTTTGCGGTATCTGGCCTGCAGGCTGGCGATCAGATGACGTTGATAGTAACGGGACAGACCCTGTTGCAGACGGCGCGCGGCATCGTCCAGCAGAAACGGCACGGACAGCGCCACGGCCCTCCTTAACGGCGAGCGTGCGCCTTGTTCACCGAGCCACTTCAACAGCACATTCCCCCCCAGGGAGACGCCGAGCGCGGCATAGACGTCTCGACCCCGACTCGCCCGAATATGCTCGAGCACGCGTTGGGGATCGTCGGTCTTACCGCTGTGATAACTGATCGGGAGTCGGTTGGGTTCGTCGCTGCAGCCGCGAAAATGCATAAGACAGACGCGGAATCCCTGCCGGTTCAGTTGCCGCATCATACCACCCACATAATGAGACCGCAGGCCGCCTTCGAGTCCGTGCATGAACAGCACGATAGGCCCGATATCAGGGCCTGACCAGGTCAGGTCGATGAAATCTCCATCCTCGAGTTCGACCCGTTCCTCCTCGATGACCGGCAGAATGCGCCGGCGAAAAAGACTCGGCCAGAGGGTCTGGGCATGGGCGCCGGGCAGCCACCAGGCCGCCCGGAACTGGCTCTGAATGATCGGCATGCGGCTCAGGGCTGGGTTTTTACGACACTCCGCTCGCGGGCGCTGGCTGCCGCGAGCGAGTCCCGCAGCTGCTGTTCAAGGGCATCGAGTTCCGCGGCCGCCTTGCTGCGTGCCGCCCGGCCCTCGTCGGCGATCCGCAGGCTGTCGTCGATGGCCTCGATCAGGAGTCGATTGGCCTCTCCCACCGCTTCGATGTCGAACACCCCGCGCTCCAGCTGCTGACGGGTCTCACGATTGGCCTCGCGCAGGTTCTCCGCATTGGCGCGCAACAGCTCATTGGTCAGATCCGAGGCGGCGGTCACAGCGGCCGCGGCCTCGCGGGAACGGTGAATGGTGAGGGCCTGAGCCAGCTGCTGGCGCCACAGGGGCACGGTATTGACCAGAGTGGAAGTCATCTTGCCGACCAACCCCTTGTCGTTCTCCTGCACCAGGCGGATGCTGGGCAGGCTCTGCATCGTCACCTGGCGGGTCAGGCGCAAGTCATGCACGCGGCGCTCGAGGTCGTCGCGCGCGACACGCTGGTCGCGCAGTCGCTGAGCTGCCAGGGCACTCCCGGCCGCTTCCGCTGCCGCCGCCAGTTGAGGTAACAGACGTTCGTCGAGTTCACGCAGCTTCTCCTCGCCGGCGGCGATGTAGCGTTCAAGGGTGTGGAAGTAATCGAGATTGGCGGCATAGAGCCGATCCAGCGCCTCGATGTCCACCAGCAAATTGGTCTTGTGACTTTCCAACTCCGAGGTGATCAACTCGATCTGGTCCCTGACCTGTTCGTAGCGCTGCAGCAATTTGGCCGCGTCCCGCCCCTTGCCGAACAGACGTCCAAAGAAACCCACCTTGCGGTTCGGATCCAGCCCACTGACATCGAAGCCGCGCAGGGTCAAGACCATATCGTTGAGGGCCTCGCCGGCCGGCCCCAGGTCCTTGACCCGAACCCGTTCCAGCATCTGGTCGGAGACACTAGTCAGTTGCTCCTGTGCTGCGCTGCCGAAGAACAGGATCGAATGACTGTCGCTCAGATCCAATTCGGCGAGCAGGGGTTCGAGCTCGGCCCGGTTGATCTTTTGTGATGCGGCGGCGGTCGACTCCGATGCCTTCTCGGCTGGGTCCCGTGGTTGGCTCTCGCCACCAGGGTTGGTGGGACTTTGCATGGCTTGCCTCCAAATGGGCAGGTTCAAAAGATACCTTCTCGTTCGAGTTGTTTGCGCAGCACCTCGATCTGGATATCAAGGTCGAGCACGTCGTGTTCGTGCAATTGGCTGCGCTGGCGTTCGAAAACGGTCTCGATCTCCGCGAGCACACGGCGGAAATTGTCTTCCAGGATCTGGGTGCGGGCCAGTCGATGGGTCTTGGCGTAGCGGGTGGCGACACGCTCCGCCCCTTCGAGATAGACATTGAGAAACTTCCGCGCGCGAAAACGTTCCGTGGGGCGTTCGGCGATCAGGTCGAGGATTGCGCGGCCATGCGCGACGATGCGCCGTAAGCGCTGCGTCAGTTCCAGGTTGGCTACCTTATCGGCCACCGTTTCGATCACCAGAACCCGGCATTCCGCCTGCTCCAGCACCCGCCGCAGGGCCTTGTCACCCGTCTCGATCCGCGCCTTCAGCAACAGGCTGCCGGGTGGCGGCAACCGGTACGCCAGATGAAACCCGGCCAGCGCCAGCAAACCGAATGTCAGGCTGACGGCAAAACCTTGCTCGACCAGGCTGTAAGCGGCTACCGACGTGCCTAAGCTCACCAAGGCTGCCGCCAGATACTTGTAGGGAATACGAACCGGTCGGGTATAGCGACGGGCCGGGGCTATGAGGTCTTCACGGATGCCGCGCCGATTGAGATTGGCTCCGGCAAGCAGACTGAACAGACAACCCGCAGCCGCCATTGCAGGGCCGAAATTCCCCTTCGCCAGGGCGATCAGGCCGGCCAGGGCCATCGGAAAAGGCAAGAGATACAACAACGCCCCCCGCAGGCCGATGCTCGTGCGACGCCATGCCGCGACTCGCTCCCGTGCGCCGCGCGCCGCCCCCAGCAGGGCGGTGCGGCGCTGTTCCGACAGCAAGGTTTCGGGCTTAAAAGACATTGATGAACGCCTGGCAGGACACCAGTCCGACACTCGACAGCAATAACAGACCCCCAAGGATTCTCATCAACATAGTCGTCATTCACACCTGTTTCGCTGACAGACTCCAGTCTAACATCACTAATGATGGGGCCGAAGCGACCTGTTTTCCAGCCCTGGCTATCAATCGCTTGGGATGCTAGGCAGAGTCCGTTGCTTGTTGCGGATTTTCACGTGTGAAAGCTCTCCCACAGAAAGTCCACCAACAGGCGGACCTTGCTGGGCATGAACTTGCCGGAGGCCCAGACCGCATAGAGTCCGTAGTTAACGGATTCGAAATGCGGCAGGATCCGTTGCAGCCGACCGGATGCCAGATCGTCATCGGCGATGAAATCGGGCAACAGGGCAATGCCCTGGCCCCGGCAGGCCGCATCCCTCAGCACGTCACCGTTGTTGGCGGACAAGGGACCGCTGACCGCCACCGTCTCCGGCCCGTCCGCACCGACCAGGGTCCACTCTTCCCGCAGCAGGATATTGTTGTAATGCAGGCAGTCATGAGCACTGAGATCGGCGGGTATTTGCGGTTCTCCGCGCCGCTCCAGGTAGGCGGGTGAGGCACAAAAATAACGTCGCACCGCAGCCAGGTGTCGGGCAACCAGGGTCGATTCCTTGAGATCACCGATGCGGATCGCCAGATCAAAGCCTTCGGAAACGATATCCCGATAGCCATCGTCCAGCACCAGCATGACCCGCAACTGGCGATGGCGCGCCATGAAATCGCATAACAGGGGACTCAGTCGGCGCACCCCGAACGACAGAGGGGCGGTAATGCGCAGGGTACCCTTGGGCTCGGCGCTTTCCCCTGCGGCCCGCGCATCCGCCTCCTCGAGGGCCCGCAGGATGTCCACCAGATCCCGGTAGTAACGCTCACCCGCCTCGGTCAGACTCATGGTACGGGTGGTCCGATTCAACAGTCTCGCTCCCAGCCGCTTCTCCAGCGCGGCCACTCGCCGGCTCACCGCTGCGGTGGTGCTGTCGAGCACCTCCGCCGCCCGGCTGAATCCACCGGACTCCACCACTGCCACAAAGGTACGCAGGGTTGTGATCTCTATTTGTTGCATTAGAGGTAACAATGTTTTGTTTATTGGTGTATTAATAAAATCCTAACAAACCACTAGGGTATTGCACTATGAAATCCGCATACCAAGAGAGAACTCATGGCGCCTCCGCATAGCCGGACACAATCCCTGTCCATGGAGCAGCATGGCGGCAAGGCGGGCAGGTTAGGCCTCCGCAACAGCACTCAAGGATACGGCCTGCTGGCCATCCTGTTGCACTGGCTGGTTGCCTTGACAGTGATCGGCATGTTTACCCTGGGCCTCTGGATGACGGATCTCACCTATTACGATGCCTGGTACCGAAGCGCCCCCGCTATCCACAAAAGCATTGGTATTCTGCTGTTCCTGGTGATGCTGGGTCGCCTGCTGTGGCGCATGACCAACACCAAACCTGCCGACGAGCCTGACCTGTCGTTCCTGGAACGTAGACTGGCTCACATCGCGCATCTGTTGCTCTACCTGCTGATCTTCGTGGTTATGATGAGCGGTTATCTGATCTCGACCGCCGACGGCAGACCGGTCGAGGTGTTTGATCTGTTTTCCATACCCGCTCTGATCTCGCATATTCCCAACCAGGAGGACATCGCGGGCAAGATACACCTGATCCTGGCGGTGGGTCTCGTGAGTCTGGCCGGGCTGCATGCCCTGGCGGCGCTGAAACACCACTTCATTGACCATAACCGAACCCTGCTGAAGATGCTCAAACCGGTCCGCAAACATCAATTCTGAAATCCCATTCAATTTGGAGGTATCCTCATGAAACTCAAATCCTTTCTTCTTTCCAGCCTGGCTGGCCTGATGGTGTTACCGGCCATGACCCTGGCCGCCAGCTATGTGATCGACACCAAAGACGCCCATGCTTTCATCCAGTTTCGCATCCAGCACCTGGGCTACAGCTGGTTGACAGGCCGCTTCAATAACTTCGAAGGCAGTTTCGAATATGACGAAAACAACCCTTCTACTGCCTCAGTGCAGGTCGAGATCGATACCGCCAGCATTGACTCCAATCATGCGGAGCGGGACAAACACCTGCGTGGTGAGGACTTTCTGGATGTCGACAAGTTTCCCACTGCCCGTTTCGAAAGCACCGCTTTCAAGGAGCAGGGTGACGGCACCGCCACTCTCGAGGGTATGCTGACCCTGCATGGGGTGACCCGCCCCATCACGATCGCGGTTGAACAGATCGGCCATGGTCCCGATCCCTGGGGCGGATATCGACGCGGCTTCGAAGGCACTACCCGTATCGCCTTGGCCGATTTCGACATCAACTACAATCTGGGGCCCAAGTCCAAGGAACTGCACCTGATCCTGTCAGTGGAAGGCATCCGTCAATAATGTATGCCGCGGGTTTTAACCACTTCCGCCTGCCAACTGATAAATTGGCAGGCCGATTCTTTAAATTGAATTGAGGTTGCGCCATGCAGACCAATAGCGCCGGTGAATTCGTGCGCTGGCAGTCCAGCTTCCGCCACTGGGTGACACAAGACGGTCGCCCCGGGCCGACGGGTGAAGGGGGTTTCAGCGCCGCTCCGGGACGCTACCTGCTGTATGTCTCCTATGCCTGCCCCTGGGCCCATCGCACCCTGATCCTGCGTGAGCTCAAGGGGCTTCAGGAGGTGATCCCAATGGCTGTGGTGCATCCCGTGATGCCACCCTCGAGTTGGGTATTCGGTGACTACCCGGGCTCCACCCCGGATCCCGTGCACGGCTTTACCAGCCTCGCCCAGCTCTATAAGCACGTGGAACCCGGCTTTGCCGGGGTCGTGACGGTGCCGGTGCTGTATGATCGGGAGCGGGACACCATTGTCAATAACGAATCCTCCGAGATCATCCGCATGTTCAACAGCGCCTTCGACCACTGGGGTGACACCGGGATCGATCTCTATCCTGTCGAACTGAGGGATGCGATCGACCAGATAAACCAGTTCGTATACGCACGCATCAACAACGGCGTCTACCGGGCCGGATTCGCTACCGGTCAGACCGCTTACGAGAGTGCAGTCAGGCTGCTGTTTTCCGCCCTCGATGAACTGGAGGCTCGTCTGGCACAGCAACCCTATCTGGTGGGCCAACGCATTAGCGAGGCGGATTGGCGGCTTTTCACCACCCTGGTGCGCTTTGATGCGGTCTATTTCGGTCATTTCAAATGCAACCTACGCCGGCTTGTGGACTACCCCAACCTCTGGGCTTATACCCGCGCCCTTTATCAATGGCCTGGGATTGCCGCGACCGTCAAGCTGGACCATATCAAAACCCATTACTACGTCAGTCACGGTTCCATCAATCCCACAGGCATCATCCCCCTGGGCCCGGAAATGGACCTGTCCCTACCCCATGATCGGGATCGCTGGGAATGGCGATCGGACTGAATATTTTCTTTTTCTGTCATTCACTACAACGAAAAGGGGCAACTCGGTCTGCTGCATTCATCCGCCAGAACCACTGACAGCCCGGAGACAAAGCGCACAGACAAGCCATCTTTCGGATAGCAGACGATGGAGACCACATTGGACTGGCGATCTCCGATCTGGATTTCATTAAGGCGTATTAGATTGGACGGTGTGTCTGACTCCAACGGTCGTTTTATTCCCATACTGTCCAAGCGTACCAGACTGTCCTGCAGCGAGATGAGTTGGTCGGGAACATTGAGCTGCTCCACCAAGAGCTTGATATAGACCTCAGGGTTGTTGATATTCTGCTCGGGCAGACTTACCAGACAGCCGGTTTGCGGCTTCATCAAGATCTTCTTTTGCTGAAGCATCAGGTTTTTGATATATCTGACCACACTTTCAAACAAGGCAATGATCATCTCGATGCGGGCGGCCCCTTCACTCGGGCTGGGAGCGACCAAGCGATGACCGTAAAAGCTGAAGACCGTTTGTTGCACCTCACGCAGAAGGATATCACCGTGGATCTCTGAACCCAGGATAGTCTTTTCCTTCCGTCGCAGAAACAGCAACGCAAAGACCTTCTCCCTGTGCGCGTTTTCCGCCGCTTCGAAAAAAGCCTGAATATGCTTATTACCAACGAACAGCCGATTCAGAGTTTGCGAATCGGAAAGCAAGGTACGAACCATTGGATCGCCAACCAACGCATCGTCATCAACCACAATAGGATCGGGCATGGAATCCACCAGACGCTCGACATGTTGCAGTAGCCTGCAAGCGCCTTCACGCAGTTGGTTGTGGTAGTTGCACACGCCCCGCAACCGGATATCGGTCCCTTCGACTATCGCTTCCACCGCACCACAGATTTTCTTGAATTCACGCTGTTCGCGGAGTTTTTGATGCTTGCGTTCACTCAGCAATCGCTGTAGCTGCATCCATAGACTATGGAAGTATTCGTAACAGGCGAAAGCGTTTTCTGAATGTCTGTTTTGCGATGTCATTTGTGGTTTGTTACTCATGATGGAATGACAAACGAGCTTTTCTCCTGCTGCCAGGTAGAATTGATACAAAATCTGTTTTCACCAAGAAGCACACAAAGATCGGGTAGATAGTCCCGGGCTATACCAAGTCATCCAGGATGTGCCTTGTCTTCCCTTAGTGGATTATTTTTTATTGCCGGGCAAGCACCAGGGCTGTCTGGATCATGCGCGGTATTCCTGAACGGATCCTTGCCTTTGCTTGTAAGGCAGAGACTTCGAATTCACCTTTCCCAACAAAGCAATACGCTTGATCAGGGTTCTTATACATAACCATCTTCTAATCTGATTTTAGCAAGGGAATCCCGATGTACCAGGCCATAGCCAATAAAATATTGTTCACTCCTCAGATATCGATTGACACGCATACAAACAAATTCAAGGAACATAGTTATTGTTGATAAGTAGGGAACGATTGCTGCCTATTTCCTTGCTCGCGCTGCATCTGTGACTGAACTTCAGTAGCTTGAAAGCTGATTCTTATTTCTTAATAAGCTAATTGATTTGACTCAACTATTTTTTACTCTTTTATGACATTTATCCAACGGAATTGACCAGGGTCAAATCCGGTTAATATCTCTCCAGATTTTGCTATCTATACTGCTCTTGGAAAAGTCAATATTCCCATCGTGGGATTGAGTATTCATAAGGGATATTCCTTAAAGCAGGTGCTCAATCCCTATAACAAATTCAATGGAATGGTTGCCATCATATTTGCCGATAGCCTTTTAATAACGTAGTAACCAAAGCTATTGCCAGATAATGGCAACTGTCTCTTGGTGGAGGCGAAATATGATGTCTAAATGGGCAGCACCATTCTCTCATCTCGAAGATCATGAGCAATCCCTCGGCGGTGTCACGCGACGGGACTTTCTGAAGTTCTGTACCGGTGTGGCGGCGACCCTGGGCCTGTCGTCGGCGATGAGCCTGCGCATAGCCGAAGCCGCCGCCAATCCACAGAGACCACCGGTCATTTGGATCTCCGCCCAAGAATGCACCGGCTGTACCGAATCCCTGCTTCGCTCCACCCATCCCAGTCTGGAACAACTGATCCTGGACGCCATTTCGCTGGACTACCATGAGGCACTGTCCGCCGGGGCCGGTCATCAAGCAGAGGCCTACAAACATGCTTCGATGCAGGCCAACAAGGGCAAGTATATCCTGGTCGTCGATGGTTCGATCCCGACCAAGGATGGCGGTATCTACTGTAAGGTAGCGAATAAAACCATACTGGAACACGTGCAAGAGGCAGTCGCGGATGCGGGAGCCATCATCGCCATAGGCTCCTGCGCAGCCTGGGGAGGCATACCCTCCAGTGGCCCCAATCCGACCGGCGCAAAGGGTTTGGGTGAAATCGTCCAGGACAAACAGATCATCAATATTCCCGGGCTGTCCACCGAATCCGTATAACTTTTTATCGACAGTGCTGTATGTTTTGACATTTAACCGAGTTCCTGAGCTTGACGCCAAGGGTCGACCGAAATTTGCCTACGGTCAACTCATTCATGAAAACTGCGAACGCCGACCCCACTATGATGCAGGACGCTTTGCAGTTGAATTTGGCGATGAAGGCCACCGACAAGGATGGTGTCTCTACAAATTGGGCTGCAAGGGGCCGGAAACCTATGCCAACTGCCCGGCGATTCTCTATGGAGAAGTCGGGCCGGGGTCCTGGCCGGTGGGGACTGGACACCCTTGCTTCGGCTGTACGGAACAGGGCGTCGGTTTCACCAAACCCATTCATGCCCTCTCGGATGTCAAGTATGTCACCCCACCGAATGCCTTTACCGACATCTTCCAACCGAAAGGTGAAGGCGTGTCCGTCGCTACCGCAGCGCTGGTGGCGGGTACCGTTGGAGCTGCACTCGGCGCCAGTGCAGTGATCGCAAGCCGGTTGGGGAAGCATGAAGAGGCGTCATCAGACCCTAAATCGAACAAAGATTGAGGCGAGGATGCGGCGATGAACAGAAGAGATTTTCTAAAAGCTGCGGCAGTCGGGACCGGCGCCTTGGCATACACGCAAGACACACGGGCCATCATGCGTGAACCGCTCAAGATGCCGCAACAGGCAGTCGGCATGCTGTACGACTCGACGCTCTGCATCGGCTGCAAGGCCTGCATGGTGGCCTGCAAGCAGACCAATGACATGCCGCCGGAGTTTATGGGGTCAGAGCAACGGATGTACGACACCCCATTGGACACATCAGGCTCGACCTTGAACGTGATCAAACTCTATCGAGATGGCGATCGTCAGAACAAAGACCAGGAAATCAATGGCTATGCCTTCATGAAGAGCCATTGCCTCCATTGCGTGGACCCCTCCTGTATTTCAGCCTGTCCGGTGTCCGCCATGACGAAAGATCCGATCACCGGTATCGTGAGTCACCATCCGGATCGTTGCATCGGGTGTCGTTATTGTGTGGCGGGCTGTCCGTTTTCAATTCCCAAATTTGAGTACGACGATGCCTTTGGACAGATTCAAAAGTGCCAGTTCTGTTCTCATCTACAGGCGCAGGGGCAAATTCCCGCCTGTTGCGATGTCTGCCCCACCGGGGCATCCCTGTTTGGCCAGGTTGAAGACCTCAAAGCAGAGGCCAAACGTCGTCTTGCGGCAGAACCCGGGGACAGCTATAGCTTCCCACGGGGCAAACTAGGCGGCGACAACCCCTCACATGAAGGAACGATCCCGTATTATCAGCGGTCGATCTATGGCGACAAGGAGTTGGGCGGCACCCAGGTCATTTATCTCTCCGCAGTTCCCTTCGACAAGCTTGGCCTGCCGACCAAGGTACCCGACTATGCCTATGCTGCCATCACCGAAGGCATTCAACATACCTTGTACAAATGGTTTGCCCTGCCCATGGTCCTGCTGAGTGGCTTATTGTTTACCGTGCATCGAAATACCAATAATAAAGACGATGACGATGTCTCAAGAGATAATTCATCCGGGGGTGAAGCATGAGCGAATATCAGCCTATTGGCGGTAAATTACTCACCAAACCATTCAATCTGTTCGCCATCCTCGCGCTGATCGGCCTGAGCATGGTGGCCTATCGGTTCATCTATGGTATCGGCGCGGCTTCGAACCTGAACGATGGCTATCCCTGGGGCGTGTGGATCGTCATGGATGTGGTGGTCAGTACCGGATTTGGTTGTGCCGGCTATGCGCTGGCCTTGACGGTCTACCTGCTGAACCGCGGCGAATATCATCCTCTGGTGAGGCCGGCAATCCTGGCCGGTCTGTTTGGCTACACCCTGGCCGGCATGTCGGTGATGGTCGATCTGGGACGCTATTGGCTGTTCTATAACCTGCTGCTGCCCTGGTACATGCAGCCTAATTCCGTGATGTTCGAGGTCGCGGTCTGTGTCATGGCCTACACTGCGGTGACCTGGATCGAATTCACCCCGGCGTTCCTCGAACGATTCGGCCTACACAGGGCACGGCAGGTCTTATCCAAGCTCCTGTTCGTCTTTATCGCCGTCGGCATCCTGCTGCCCACCATGCATCAATCCTCCCTCGGCACCATGGCGATCCTCTGGGGCCACAAACTCTCGCCCCTGTGGCAGACGCAGTTGCTGCCGGTGTTGTTCCTGCTCAGCGCCATCTTGATGGGTTCGGCACTGGTCCCGTTCGAAGGCAATTTCGCCTCCCTGGGTTTCAACCGGCCGTCGGAGACTCCGCTCTACAACAAGTTGTCCGTCTATGTGCTATCGCTGCTCGGACTTTTCATTGTGCTCCGCCTGGCCGACCTGACTTTGCGGGGGGCCTGGGGTTATGCCTTCGAGCACACCACAGATGCGGTGATGTTCTGGATCGAGATGTCCTTGTATCTCATACCCTTTGTTTTAATGCACAAACGTTCCTACCGCCGCAGTCGGCAGATGATCTTCATCCTCTCGGTGTGTCTGCTGCTGGCCGGCACCATCTATCGTCTGAACACCTATCTCATCGGTTATCACCCCGGACCCGATTGGAATTACTTCCCCTCCATTGCGGAACTCCTGATAACCATAGGCATGTTTTCGCTCGAGATCGTCTTGTATCTGATCTTCGTAAAACATCTTCCGGTATTGCATCGGGTCGAGGCCACTTGATTGCAGCATCCGAACCTGGGCACGTCTCATCAATAACAAACAAAAGGAGCGCTACCGTGGCACAAAGAATCGTTGTAGATCCCATGACAAGAATCGAGGGCCATTTGCGCATCGATTGTGAAGTCGATGCCGGCAAGGTCACCAAGGCCTGGTCTTCCGGTCAGATGTGGCGGGGTATCGAATTGATCCTGCAGGGACGTGATCCTCGAGATGCCTGGGTATTTGCCCAGCGTATCTGCGGCGTATGCACGACGGTGCACGCCCTTGCCTCGGTGCGCGCAGTCGAGAATGCCCTGAATCTTGAAATCCCCCTCAATGCGCAGTACATCCGCAATCTGATCATCACGGCCCACGCGGTGCATGATCACATCGTGCACTTTTACCATCTGTCGGCCCTCGACTGGGTGGATATTCTGTCCGCCTTGAAGGCCGATCCAGTCAAGGCGGCGCAGACCGCGCAGAGCCTTTCGGACTGGCCGATGAACAGTGCACAGCATTTTCGTGAGATGCAGGCCAAGTTGAGCAATTTCGTCGGGAGTGGCCAATTGGGCGTGTTCGGCAGCGGTTACTGGGAGCACCCCGCCATGAAGCTGCCACCCGAGATCAACTTGATCGCGGTGGCTCACTATTTCGAGGCCCTGGACTATCAACGTCGCGCCAACAAGATCGTCTCCATCCTGGGTTCGAAAACACCCCATATTCAAAACCTCGCGGTCGGTGGCGTCGCCAATCCGATCAATCTCGAGAGTCAATCGACCCTGACCCTGGAACGACTCTACTACATCAAGAATATCATCGATGAGCTGGGCGATTTTATTCACAAGGTCTATATGGTCGATGTGGCGGCCATCGCCGGGTTGTATGCCGATTGGACGGCCTACGGAGCCGGTGTGAAGAACTATCTGGCGGTTCCCGATCTGCCGCTCGACAGCACCGGCAGCCAGTTCGAACTGCCCGGCGGTTACATCCCCAATGCGAACCTGGAGCAGTTCAAGGCCATTGCCAGACAGGATGACCCCTACTTCGAACAGGGCGTCAAGGAGAGTGTCAAGCATGCCTGGTATCAGGGCGACAAGGGAGCCCTGCATCCCTATGAAGGCGAAACAGTTCCCGAATATACGGACTTTCAAGAGGATGCCAAGTATACCTGGGTCAAGGCGCCCACCTTCTATGACCAGCGGGTTCAGGTCGGTCCGTTGGCAAATGTTCTGTGCATGGTAGCAGCCGGACATGAACCGACCACCCGCAACCTCGACAAGTTATTGAAGATGGCCGGCACGATCGCAGGCAGCACGATCCCCGTCGCGGCCTTGCACTCAACGATCGGCCGACATGGCGCCCGCTGTGTGCGCGCCGCCGTATTATACGAATCGCTGCAGCATCAATGGGACCTGCTGATGGAAAATATCGGTAAGGGGGATTACACCACCTATAATCGGCCGGAGTTTCCCAAAGGCGAGGTGCGTGGCTACGGCTGCCACGAGGCCCCGCGGGGGGTCCTGTCGCACTGGATCGTGATCCGCGACGGTAAGATCCACAACTATCAGGCCGTAGTGCCCAGCACCTGGAACGCCGGCCCCCGGGACGATAATGACCAACTCGGACCCTACGAAGCCTCGTTGATGGACAATCCCATTGCCGATCCGGAAAAACCCCTCGAGGTCCTGCGCACGATACACTCGTTCGATCCCTGCCTGGCCTGCGCCATCCACATGGTGGATACCCGCCGCCAGGAAGTCGTGCGGCTGCATGCGGTCGGCGCCCGGTGCGGGGTAACCTTCTGATGCAGATTCTGTCCCATCTCGAAAACGATCTGCTGTTGCAGAGTAACCTGCTCCAGACCCGTGTTGGTCCTGGGCCTGGGCAACATCCTGCTGCAGGACGAGGGCATCGGCGTGCGCGTGGTGCAGCACCTGCACCAGACCTACCGGTTTCCCCCGGAGGTCGAGGTATTGGATGGCGGCACCGCGGGCATGGCCCTGTACGAACACATCATCGATCGCAGCCATCTGATCGTGATCGATGCGGTCAAAACGGGTGATCCGCCCGGCACCATGGTGACCCTGGAGCGGGAAGCGGTTCCGGCTTACTTCCGTACCAAGGTCTCGCCCCATCAGATGGCGCTTTCCGATATCCTGGCCGCCCTGCAGATCGGCGGTCATCCGCTGCCGGAAACCGTCCTCCTTGGCATCGTGCCGGTCGCATTGCAGACCGGCATCGGCCTGTCGTACCCGGTGGCAAAGAAGCTGGACACCCTGGTGGGTATGACCGTCGAAAGACTGGAGCGGATCGGGCGCGAAGTCCGACCGCGGGTGTTGCACTAGCCATAGCTACTTAAGCGTAAAAAATTTGCATGTAACTGACCGTGCTGAATAGGGTTCCTGGCTGAATGTCGGTACCGCGCATCGTCTAGCCTATCGTCTTCGTCGAATTACGGCTCTCTTCCCGCCTGAGCACGCAATTTCAATAGCCTGTCAATGACACCCTCACTGAGCAATGGTCTATCGGCAATGCCTGGGAGATCGCCCGGTACATCGCCCTGGCCCGAAACCACATCATTGAGATTCTTTCTCATCAAGATTTGCTGGATCCCTGTTCACCCATCTAACCGCTGAAGAAACAGTGACTCCGCGCTTGATGCCGACGATTTTAACTCCGACAATGTGGGGCTTTCACGTCGACGATGAACCGCCATGGCCGACAACTCGATCCACATCACGGCGCGCGCAACAAAACAATCTGAAGAACCTCGACCTGGAGCTACCGCTCGGTGAGTTGATCGTGATCACCGGTGTCTCCGGTTCGGGCAAATCGTCCCTCGCCTTCGACACCGTCTACGCCGAGGGCCAGCGCCGCTACGTGGAGACCTTCTCGCCCTACGCCCGCCAGTTCCTCGACCGCATGGACCGGCCGCGGGTCGAGCGCATCGACGGCATCCCGCCGAGCATCGCCATCGACCAGACCAACCCGGTGCGCACCTCCCGCTCCACCGTCGGCACCATGACCGAGCTGAACGACCACCTGAAGCTGTTGTTCGCCCGCGCCGCCCATCTCTACTGTCACGGCTGCGGCCGACCGGTGGAGCGCGACACTGCGGACGGGATCTTACCAACAGCTGCTGCAGGCCGTCAGCCAGGAGGCGCCGCGCCTGATCGTTACCTTCGCCATCGAGGTACCGCATAACTTCACCAACCATGAAATCAGGAAGGTATTGGAGCAGCAGGGATACACCCGCGTCCACAGCGAACACGGCAATATCATCGAGGTAGTGCAGGACCGGGTGCGCCTCAGCGAAGAGAACCGCAGCCGTCTGGTGGAGGCGCTGGCGCTCGCCCTGGACAAGGGCCACGGCAAGTGTGCGGTCTATCCGCTGGACGAGAACCGTGAACCGGGCCAGCCATTTAAGTACTCCAGTGGTTTGCACTGTGCCCACTGCGATATCCACTACAAGGAACCCCAACCCAACCTCTTCTCCTTCAACTCGGCGCTGGGCGCCTGCGAGACCTGCCGCGGCTTCGGCCGCACCATCGGCATCGACTGGAAACTGGTGATCCCCGACACCTCCCTGTCCCTGTTCGATGGTGCGATCAAGCCATTCCGCAGCGGCTATTCCATGGAGTGCCAGGAAGACCTGGTGCGCTTCGGCCGCAGGCGCGGCATGGATCTCGACACGCCCTGGCAGGACCTGGACGAGGCGACCCGGCGCTGGGTCATCGACGGCGACGGGCCCCAAGGTGGATTTGAGCACGGTAAGACCTGGTACGGGGTGCAGGAGTATTTCGACTTCCTCGAGAGCAAGGCCTACAAGATGCACATCCGCGTGATGCTCTCGAAATACCGCAGCTACGATGTCTGCCCCACCTGCCACGGCGCTCGGCTGAAGGACGAGGCGCTGGACTTCCGCCTCGGCAGCAACGCAGGAAACCGACGCGGTGCTCGACCCGGCACAGCGCTTCCGCCACCACCAGCATCGCCATGCCCGACGAGGTGTTCCGCACCCTGCCCGGTCTCAACATCCACGACCTGATGCAGCTGCCGCTGGTGCAGGCACACCGCTTCTTTGCAGACCTGTTAGGCAAGAAAAAGAAGCCTGTCGACGAGTTCGACCTGCTGCTGCAGGAGATCCGCTCGCGCCTCAGCTACCTGCTCGAAGTCGGTCTCGGCTACCTCACCCTGGACCGCCAGTCGCGCACCCTGTCCGGCGGCGAGGTGCAGCGCATCAACCTCACCACCGCGCTCGGCACCTCGCTGGTCAACACCCTGTTCGTGCTGGACGAGCCGAGCATCGGCCTGCATCCGCGCGACATCGACCGCATCATCGGCGTACTGGCGCGTCTGCGCGATGCCGGCAACTCGCTGCTGGTGGTGGAACACGACCCGCAGATCATGCTTGCGGCCGACCGCATCCTCGACATCGGTCCCGGTCCCGGCGAACTCGGCGGCGAGGTGGTCTTCTACGGCACGCCGAAACAGCTGCTGCGCGACAAACAGTCCCTCACCGCGCAGTACCTCGTGAACGGTGCAACAAAGCGTCCGCTTCGAGGCACAGGTAGTCGACGAAGATTCCTGCCCGATGAACAGAGCGGCTTTATCGAAATCCTCGGCGCCGCCGAGCACAACCTGAAAGACCTCGATGTACGCATCCCGCTCAATCGCCTGGTCACCCTCACCGGCGTTTCCGGCTCCGGCAAGTCGACCCTGGTGCAGGATATCCTGTTCAACGCGCTGTCCAAACTGAAAGGCAACCCCGAAGAGATCCCCGGCGAGCACCGGGCGATCAACGGCCACGAACTCGTCGACGGCGTGGTGATGCTCGACCAGGCACCCATCGGCAAATCCTCCCGCTCCAACCCGGTGAGTTACGTCGGCGCCTGGGATGCGATCCGCAAGCAGTTCGCCGGCACCCGCCTGGCCAAGGAGCGCGGCTACACACCCGGGCACCTTCAGCTTCAACTCCGGCAACGGCCGCTGCCCTACCTGTAACGGCTCCGGCTTCGAGCACGTGGAGATGCAGTTCCTCTCGGACGTCTACCTGCGCTGTCCCGACTGCAACGGCAAGCGCTACCGCAACCCGGTGCTGGAGTTGACAGCTGCGCGGCAAGTCGGTGGCCGACATCCTCGAACTCACCGTCAGCGAGGCGCTGACCTTCTTCAAGGACGCACGCGACATCCAAAGACGCTGGATCCGCTGCAGGCGGTTGGCCTTTCCTACCTGCGCCTGGGCCAGCCGGTGCCGACCCTCTCCGGCGGCGAGGCTCAGCGTCTCAAGCTGGCCGGCTATCTGGCCAAGACCGGCAAGAAGAAAAAGGCCGGCGACAAGCTGCTGTTCCTGCTCGACGAACCGACCACCGGGCTGCACTTCGCCGACATCGCGGTGCTGCTCAAGGCCCTGCGCCGCCTGCTGCTGGGCGGTCACTCGCTGCTGGTGATCGAACACAACCTGGATGTCATCGCCGCCAGCGACTGGCTCATCGACCTCGGTCCCGGAAGGGGGTGACGGCGGCGGCGAACTGGTGTGTGAAGGTACGCCGGAGGAAGTGAGCGCTCACAAGAGCAGCCACACTGGGCGGGCCCTGAGTGACCTATCTGGAAACCTTGGCCAGGCTTGGTCGGACTGCAGCGCCAGCGCGCCCCCCCCTCGAAGGAGAGTGACCCTTGGGGCTGAGCACTACCACAGCACATTCCCGCCCCCTCCCAGGGGAGGGCCAGGGAGGAGGTACAGCACTCGGACCACCAACGCTATCGAAATCGTCCACGCCCGCGAACACAACCTGAAAAACGTCTCGCTGGAGATCCCGCGCGAGCAGTTTCACCGTGATCACCGGCGTCTCCGGTTCGGGCAAATCGACCATCGCCTTCGACATCCTGTTCAACGAGGGCCAGCGCCGCTACCTCGAATCCCTCAACGCCTACGCGCGCCAGTTCGTGCAGCCCACCTCGCGCCCCGATGTGGATGCGGTGTTCGGCATCCCACCCACCGTCGCCATCGAGCAACGCACCAGCCGCGGCGGCCACAAGAGCACCGTCGGCACCCTGACCGAGATCCACCACTTCCTGCGCCTGCTGTTCGTCAAGCTCGGCGTCCAGTACTGCCCCGAGTGCGAGGTGCCGATCGAGCCGCAGTCCCGCGACGCGATCCTCGCCCAGCTGATACAGGACTACCGAGGTAGGAAGGTCAGCGCTGCTGGCGCCGCTGGTGGTCAACCGCAAGGGCATCTATAAAGAATTGGCGCAGTGGGCCAACCGCAAGGGCTACCCGCTGCTGCGGGTCGACGGCGAACCGCTGCCCACCGACCACTGGCCGCAACTGGACCGCTATCGAGAACACAACATCGACCTGCCGCTGGGCGAACTCATCGTCAAACCGGAACAGGAAACCGAGCTGCGCGAACTGCTCGACGCAAGCGCTGGACCAGGGCAAAGGCAGCGTGCGCGTGGCGCTGGTCAAGCGCGGCGGCGACTGGGGCGAGGAGCAGCACTTCTCCATCCACCGCACCTGTCCCGGGCTGCGGCCGCGGTTTCGAGGAGCCGGACCCGCGCCTGTTCTCCTACAACTCCAAGCACGGCTGGTGCACGAGCTGCTACGGTACCGGCACGGTGATCCAGGGCTTCGATGCCGAACAGAGCGGTGAAGGAGGTGACTGGCTGGATAACGATGCCGAACCCGACAACCTGCCCGAGCTGCGAGGGCGCCCGTCTGAACGACGAGGCGCTGGCGGTCTACTTCCACGACTGGAACATCGCCGACTACGCCGCCGCGCCGGTGAGACGAGGCCATCGACATCTTCAAGGACACTGGAACTCAACGTCCGCGAACAGGCCATCGGCCAGCGATCTGGTCAGCGAGATCGTCTCGCGCCTGGAGTTCCTGAAAGAGGTCGGCCTCGGCTACCTGACCCTGGATCGCGCCGCCCCGACCCTCTCCGGCGGTGAGGCGCAACGGATCAGGCTGGCCGCCCAGCTCGGCTCCAACCTGCGCGGGGTCTGCTACATCCTCGACGAGCCGACCATCGGCCTGCACCCGCGCGACAACGGCCTGCTGCTCAAGACCCTGAAGAAGCTCGAGGGCAAGGGCAACACCATCGTGGTGGTGGAGCACGACGAGGAGACCATCCGCAGCGCCGAACACGTGATCGACATCGGCCCCGGCGCCGGGGTGCGCGGCGGCCAGGTGATCCACACCGGCAGCGTGGCAGCAATTGATGAAAAGCAAGGAGTCTCTGACCGGCCGATTCCTCGCCAATCCTCTCAAGCACCCGCTGACGTCCAGGGACGGACTAATGCCGCGGGCGCAGGGATGCGCAGGAGCGGCGGAACCGCGCCCAACAAATTTCTCCTCCCCACTCCGCAGGGGAAGGCCGGGAGGGGGTTCCTGCACATCCAGGGCGCCTCATCTCAACAACCTCAAACAGCTCGACATCACCCTCCCGCTGCAGCGCCTGGTCTGCGTCAGCGGTGTCTCCGGCTCCGGCAAATCGACCCTGGTGCGCGATGTGATGGTCAAGAGCCTGAAGCACCTGCTCGGTCGCGGCAACAAGAAGGGCCGCGTGGCCAACAACCACTACCACGGCTGCGACAAGCTGGACGGCTGGCAGGCGATCCTGCGGGTGCTGGAGGTGGACCAGACCCCCATCGGCAAGACCCCGCGCTCCTGCCCGGCCACCTACGTCGGCTTCTGGGACGATATCCGCAAGCTCTACGCCCAGACCGAGGATGCGCGCATCCACGGCTGGAGCGCCGGGCGCTTCTCCTTCAACACCAAGGGCGGCCGCTGCGAGGCCTGCCAGGGCCAGGGCATGACCCGGGTGGAGATGAGCTTCCTGCCCGATGTGAAGACCCTGTGCGAATCCTGCGACGGCGCGCGCTTCAACCCGGAAACCCTTATCGTGCAGATATCGCGACAAATCCATCGGCGACGTGCTCGCCATGAGCGTCGACGAGGCGGTGGAGTTCTTCGCAAACCATCCCAACATCCACCACGCCCTGCAACTGCTGCAGGACGTCGGCCTCGGCTACCTCACCCTCGGCCAGCAGATCGCCCACCCTCTCCGGCGGCGAGGCCCAGCGCATCAAGCTGGTCACGGAACTGGCCAAGGCCAGACCCAACGCCCGTACCTTCACCCCGACCCTATACGTGCTCGACGAACCCACCGTCGGCCTGCACATGGCCGACGTGGAAAAGCTGATCCGCGTACTGCACCGGTCTAGTGGATGCCGGTCACTCCGCCGTGGTGATCGAACACAACCTCGACGTGATCGCCGAGGCCGACTGGTGCATCGACATGGGCCCCGAGGGTGGCGAGGCCGGAGGTGAAGTGGTGGTAGCGGGAACGCCGCAGCAAGTGGTCAAGGCGTGGAAACGGTCGCAGACGGGAAAGGCGTTGAGAAACTTTTTGAAATAGTGAATTCTCCATAGCGCTAGACGGTTTGCAAGCGACAAGAATGCGTTTACATAGTCCATCTATTTGTCCATTGCAACCCCCTGTCCTGCAATGTTTTTCAGGGTAAGGGCTAAGTACCAATTTCCATGAAATTCTCAATGGCTGCGTTTGTCTGCAAAAGAATAAGAACGTAACAAACGCGAGGCAACTCTATGCAACCCGTGCTCGGTATGCTCAGGCGTGCGTCCTTACCGATAGCGGCGCTTTTCCTTGTCGGGCTTGTCTTTTGGCTGGCATGGGATAGCAAATGGGCAGGGTTGACACTGACCGTCTGCGCCTTCATTGTGGGGCTGGACCTTTATGACTGGTCGCAGAAAAGCTTCACCTTGACGCGCAACTATCCGGTCGCCGCACGGATTCGCTGGCTGTTCTACGACCTGCGGCCGTTTCTGCGCCAATACATCGTAGAGGGCGACCTCGAAGGAACGCCATACAGTTTCGAAGCGCGCAATCTCGTGTACGCGCGTGCACGTGGCAAGACCGATACGAATCCGTTTGGCAGCGAACGCAATATGGATGAAGCCGGCCATTCGTGGATAGCACATTCGATCGCACCGGCGAGTGACGCGGAAGACGACCCAAGGGTACTCGTCGGTAACGAACAGACAGCCAGGCCGTACAATGCATCGGTCTTGAACATATCGGCGATGAGCTTCGGTGCTCTGTCCGCCAAGGCGATCGAGGCGCTCAGCGAAATCGTCGCCGCCGCCGGGCTGAGGCATCCCAAAGAACTGCGGCCGCACCGTCTGACCACGCAAACCAGCCCTGTCGAGGCAAGGCCGATGGCGGAACTGCATACCTATCTGCCGGAAAACGTCCTGCTCGACTCACCGTGAGACACGCCTTACGCCGCGTGGTGGGAGGCTGCGAATGCCGAGAGTTTCAAACCGCGTGTCGATCTCTTGGAGAAGGTCACGGAGTTGCGCGCAATACAGAATGTCGGAGTGCACCTATGACCCAAAAAGTTTCCGAAATCATCGTGGATGCCCTGATCGGCCGGCGCAAATCGTTGCTACGGCATCGTTGGGGATACGATCAATCATTTCACGGACGCAATCCGATCGTCTGATCTGGAGTGGGTCCACGTGCGTCATGAAGAGGACGGTGCACTGGCAGCGGGCGGTGAAGCCTACATTACCAGTGAACCGACCGTGGGCGCCGGCACCTGCGGGCCGGGCAGTCTTTATTTTCTCAACGGGATTTTCGAAAGTCATCGCAACGGTGCGCCGGTGGTGCTTATCAGCTGACCCTAGTGCAGGAATCCGTGCCGGTCAAACTGCTGGTGTTCAACAATGATTCGCTGGGTTTTGTCGAGATGGAACAGCGCGTCGAAGGGCTGCTCGATGCCTTCACGGAACTCAAAAACCCGGTCTTCGCCGAAGTCCCAAAAGTCTGCGGTATGCCCGGCTTTCTCGTGGACAATGCTGGCGGCCTGCAGGAGGCGATGACGGAATGGCTGGCGCAGGACGGTCCGGCGCTGCTCGATGTATGCGTCAACCGCATGGAATTGGTCATGCCGCCGGAGGTCGAGGCCGGGCAGGTGGCGTCTACGGCGTTGTTCGGGGTCAAAGCGGTACTCAATGGCCGCACCAACGAAATAGTGTCACTGTTGCGCGACAATTTTTTGAAATAAACATTACTGAGGAGTTTTCCATGTACATCGTCACCAACCGAGTCCCCGTCGCCGTCGGCTATCAAGCCATGTTCGAAGAGCGCTTTCGCAACCGCGCGGGGCAGATCGACAAGCAACCCGGGTTCGTACGCATGCAGGTGCTCAAGCCCGTCACCCCCGATACCCCTTACCTGGTGCAGACCACCTGGCGCGACAAGGCCGCCTTCGAGGCCTGGATGGGGTCGGAGGATTTCAAGACAGCGCACAGCAATCCGATACCGAAGGAGGCCTTCTCCGGCCAGGGGCGCATCGAGATGTTCGACGTGCTGATCGAATTCGCGGTCGATACTCCTGTGGATTGAAACAGGTACTTGCGTATTCCGGCCCAAACTGGACACGGCTTCCGGCGCAAACTGAACAGTTTCGTAGCCTGGATAGAGTGCAACGAAATCCAGGGATGCGCTGCTCATGATTGATATATTGGTGATACGCTTACAACATGCGACTGACTTATGCACAGATCCAAGTAATCCAAACTTCCACTGAGGAACTCTTCGGCAGAAATGTCCGCGTTAGCCTGTTCGGCTCCCGCATCGATGACCATCAGCGGGGAAGCGACCTCGATTTGTTGATCGAGATCGATCGAGTCCTGGACAACCGTCCTACGATGGAGGCACTTTTTCCCACCCGGTTGCATCGCTGAATAGGAGAACAGCGTATCGACGAACCCAACACCCGGTTGCAACCCATCCACCGCGTTGCCAAACAGACCGGGGTGAGACTGCGACACTGGTGACCAAAGAACGGCTGCAATTTCTCCTCAAAACCATGGTGGGTTCCCTAGCACCAAAATGGTATCATTGACTTCATTTAATATGATGCCTATGATGCCTAAATGCGAACCACATTGACGATCGATGATGACTTAATCGCTCAGATTGAAGATCTGCAGCGCAGCGAAGGACTTACATTCAAGGGTGCAGTCAACCAGTTGCTGCGCGTTGGCATCCAGTACCAGGCACAGCCACCAAAGCCCAAACCTTATCGAACCAAACCACAAAAACTTGGGCTCCGTTCGGAAATCGATCCTACCAAACTGAACCAACTCCTCGACGAGCTAGCGGCCGATGAATTCGTATCAGCAGGTGGTAAGTGATCCTGCCGGATGTGAATCTATTGGTTTATGCTGTCGATGAGACATCCGTCTTCCATAAGGATGCTAAAACCTGGTGGGACGATGTGCTGTCGTCATCCCGGATCGTCGGCTTGTGTTATCCGAGTATGCTGGGGTTTATCCGACTGGTCACCAATCGACGGGTATTCACCTCGCCCTTGCCGGTAAAAGAAGCATTAGAGTATGTCGAAAGTTGGCTGGCGCAACCCAATACGACGATCGTCGTACCGACGCCAAGGCATTGGCCACTGTTGACGACGCTATTGGAGTCCACGGGTATCGGCGCAAACCTCACGACCGATGCACATATCGCCGCGCTTGCTATCGAACACGGATATACCCTCTATTCTAACGACACAGACTTCGATCGTTTCGCCAATTTGCGCTGGGAGAATCCACTGAAGTAGCTTGTTCGTCACAACGCATTATTGAGGTGTTGTCGCAAGTGTTAAATGGAGATTAAATGGCTACGGACAGCCCTACAAAATCTGGATCAGGAAGCCGAAGACATAGCAAACGATACACTTAACCCCATGCGACTTACTGAAACACAGATCCAAGCCATCCATACCACTGCCGAGGAGCTTTTCGGTGATGCTGCCCACGTAAGCCTGTTCGGTTCCCGCGTCGACGACCATCAGCGGGGAGGCGACATCGATCTGTTGATCGAGGTCGATAAAGTCCTGGACAACCGTCCTGCGATGGCGGCCCGGTTTTCCGCCCGGTTGCAGCGTCGCATTGGCGAACAGCGTATCGATGTCCTCATCATCGATCCCAACACCCGATTACAACCTATCCACCGTGTTGCCAGAGAAACCGGGGTAAGACTATGACGCAGGTGACCAGGGAACGGTTGCAATTCCTCCTTGAGACCGTGACAAAGGAGCGCCGACACTTGCTGCTGACGACCCAACGCCTGTTCTCCGAGGATGTCGACGCCGCCTGGGTCACCTCGCTGGAAGAACGGCCCGATGTAGCCGAGCGGCTCGATGCCTTCGTCGCCCGCTTCGGCCGGTTGCAGGATACCCTCGGCGACAAACTGATCCCTGCTCTACTTCGCCACCTGCTTGAGAATCCCGGCTCTAATCTCGACAACCTCAATCGGATGGAAAAACTCGGGCTTCTCTCCTCGGTCGATGACTGGATCGAGGCCCGTAACCTGCACAACCGATTGATCCACGAATACATGAATGATCCCGAAGAATTCGCCGCCGCACTTCGCCGGGCGCATCAACTGGTAGGTCTTCTGGACGACACTTACGACAAGGTAACAGGTCATTTACAAGAAAGGATTTAAGGAGATAGTAATGATGGATCAGGGAATGTATTGGCCTAATCACTCTCACTATTCGTGGTCTGGCCCCTATTACTTCTTGTGACGCAGAGAGGGAATCGTCGTCAACGGGTATTTTGAGTTAACGATGATTACGGTCTTTATAAAGATTGGTTGGCTAAGTCTTGCCGTCAAAATGGCGTAGAGGTGTAGTCGTATTGCTTTATGCCCAATCATGTTCACTTGATTCTGGTTCCAGCAGACGATACGGGTTTATCTCGCGCGATAGGTGAGACGCATCGACGGTACAGTAGTTACATCAATGCACGACTTCGAGTAACGGGACATCTATTTCAGGGACGCTTTGGAAGTGTGGCGATGGATGAATTGCATCTGCTGACAGCTTTCCGCTACGTGGTGATGAAACCGGTTAAGGCGAAAATGGTCGCCCAAGCGTCGGACTGGGCATGGTCGAGTACGAAAGCACACCTGTGCGGGAAAGACGATGGCCTGGTGTCCGTACGACCGCTACTTGACCGTGCTGAAAATGTATCCGAGTTTTTGGCGGCCACACCAGAGCAGGAGTTGGAATTTGCCTTGGAAAAGGGACAATCTATTGGACGGCCATTGATGGAAGAGAGCGCGTTGATGGAACTCGAAAGAAAGCTGGGGCGACCGATTCGCCCCGCTAAGCGGGGTCGACCGAAGAGAAAGGGTGAAGATTCAAGTCAGATGAAATTGTTGTAAATGGTAAGGTGTCACCGTAATCGCTTGAGCTCATCCATCTCCGCACGGCTGTGCTGCTGGGGGGTATTGGCCGCCAAGCCATCTGACATCCATTGCATCGGCGGCAGCTCGGGATCCCGAGAGGCCAGCAGGTCATCGAGATTTTCCCCGGCGTGTTGTCGGCCGGTCAGGTAGAGACAGATGCGATGCTCACCTTCGAAGCGCAGCACCGTGGTGTACATGCCCTGGCGTGGCGGGGGTGGTTCGCGGTGGTTTTCCCGGATCAAGGATAACACCCGGGCGCCGGTGTCGTCTTGATAGACCAAGGGTTGGTTAGCGCCCAGGCGCTTCAGCGCCTCGTAGACCGGATAGGTACAATCCGCGACCTCCTCCACCAACTCCCATTGGGTGGCGTCGGACAACGGCATCCCCACCAGGTCCTGGAAGGCCTCGATGCGTTTGAACGGCAGGCCCAAATGATAATGGGCGAGCACCAGGTTCACTTTGAGGCTGATGTCATAGGTGGCTGGCGGGGCCTCGGGCGGCATCGAGGCCACCCAGAGGGCGCCGCAGGTATTGCAGCGCAGCTGACCGAGTTCATAACGGTTGACCTGGGCCAGGGGTTGACCGGTAAAGCGCAGGCGCACCAAGGGCCGAAATGCGTACAACCGTCCCCGGGCGCACAGCGGACAAGTCTCTCCCGCCTGGTGCTCAAGCACAGGACAAAACCGCCCTTCGGCGCCGCGATAGTCGGCTGCCGCCCGGCGACCATGGCCGACGTGGGCTCTCGGGTCATCCGGCGAGGGAGGGGTCACGGTGGGCGGGGACGAAGCCATGCCCTGATCCGCCGCTGGCGTCCCGGGGCCCGTCTCGGTGTCCGCAGCGCCACCCGAGCCGCTCGCGCCGTCATCGCTGCCTGTCTTCGGAGCCTTCGCTTGGCGCTGGCGTTTTTCGGTCCGCTTGCCGAACAGCAACCGCTTCAGTTTCGTCAGACTGATGCGGGTCGTCAACCAGGACTGTTGCAGCCACAGCAGGGTCTTCAGCAAGGGGACCAGCTGCTTCTGCTCCTGCGCCGTCAAGCGCCCTTGCTGCGCCTTGTCCATCAGCTGCTCGACTTCGGCCGCCTCGATCTCGGTCGGTTGAGGATCCTTCATCGACACAGCTGCTCCCGGCAATCCTTCACCAGGGGATAAACCCATACGTCCTTGATCGGCACCTGCCCCAGGCGATGATCCCCCAGCTTACCTCTGCCCTGGGTCTGCCCCAGCCAGCGCCAGTTCGCCGCCCGATAGCAGGTCCCGGCAAAACGCCCGCTCTCCACAAAGGTCTCCAACAGCACCGGACGGTAGCCGTAGCGGCCCTCCCAGTCGCTCGGCAAACGCCGCGCCGCCATCGCTAACAGTTTACTGCCCAGCGACTTGACCCGCACCCAGGGCAGGATAAGAAATCGGGCATTGTTGATCACGCCGCTGAGGTTGCGTTCGCGCTGCGCTGCGCTCCAGCCAATCCACGCATCCCGCGGTGCGGTCATCCAGGCCGCGGCGCCAAAGCCCAACAGCGCCACGACCTGGTCCCCGGCAGTGGCAAAATAACGCAGCTGAGCGCCCGGCAGGGGTTTGTAGCCCAGATAATGATAGCGATCGATGTACTCGTTCCACAACGTCCCGGTCTGGCGTCCCACCACGTCCAGGTGCAACGCCGGCAGTTCATGCACCACGCCTTCGATCAAGGGCCCGGGTTCCGCCTGCGCCGTACGCCGGGAAAAGGATCGGCATGGATTCACCTTGTGCCGGGGCGCCGGTAACGCGATCAACCCTTCGCGGTGCAGGCGCAACAGTGCTACCCGGCAGCTCATATCTTTCAGGCTGCCGTCGGGTTTGCGCCAATCAAAGTGTTCGCATACCCGATAGGACAGTTGCTGACGATTCGCCTGGGGATTGGCCCCGATGAGTGCCCGGACTTGATCGATATCTTCCCGAGAAAATGCCCGACCGCTGTAACGTTTGTGTGCAGAGGATTCCATGCGCGACGTTATAGCGGAATAAGCTTGACGTGTCCCGCAGAAATTTTTTGGGTGAGGATAGATTTTATTTAAGGGACCGGCTTCCCCATCATCGACCTTAGTGCTGGCTGGCGTTCAATTCACGCACGGTTGCCGGAACTACACGTCCTTTGTTTTGTCCTATTTGCTCTTTCATGAACGCTCCTGATGACGTAAATACCCATGCCATCATGAAGCGTTCTCTTCGTAATGTCCAGCCCGCAATTACAGAAAACAGTATATTTAATTGATTTTATTGATCTTTTCGTGCGTTTGCCTGGGGTTGTAGGCCAACAGATAGACCCATATCTCCTTCTCGATCATCGCTGGCGTAAGGCAGCTTAGCGTCTCCATACCCAGGGTCGTTTTGATGTTGCGTAGATCCAGCTCCACATGCCAGCGGTCTTTATACAACATCTTTAGGTCAGATTTGAGGGTCTGCTTCGGACAAAGTAGCGTCGTCATCAGAATCTTGCCGCTGGCCTTCAGTTCCCGCACCGTCAGCGTGTCGGGTGATTGATCGAACTGTGCCTGGTTCATCCAATCAGGTTTAATCTTGGGCTTTTGCAACTCAATCAAGTGATCACGCTGACCCAGCTTCTGACCTCGACGAAAGTCTGTGCTGCGTCGTCGTGCACCCTGTTGTTCAAACACCCCATCCACTCCCCGCGCCTGCAATGCACACAGCAGGAAATAGGTGGCGTATAAAGCATCGCCCAACAAGATGTCTCCCGATTCCAGGGTGTCGAGTATCGATCTGAGCAGGGACTGCTCATCACTTCCCTTGCCTTTACAAGGCCCCATGGCCGCATTGAGTATTGCACCGCTACCCAAGCAGTGTATGCCCACCAATCGGCACTGGGGAAAACCCAATCCAGGCTGTTGGCTACTGGGTTGAGGATAGGCTTCCTGATTGACTGGCGTGTCTGGCAACGTCACCGTAGCTCCATCCACCAGCCGTACTGGCCGGCCTCGCCAATGCCACGACTCCGGGGTGTGCTGTGCCATATGACGTCCCGTATAAAGGGTGAGTGAGGTGACCATCTCCATTGGCAAACGCTTACGTGCTTGGCAGTAAGCACCCGTATGTGTACTACAAGGGGTCAAACCACCGAGCAATCGTTTGATTGATGCATCATTGACCGCATACTGGCATGAGCGATCTGTGCTCATGACTTGCGCCAGAAACATCGATAATGTTTCTGTGGGAGGAAACAGACGTTCCCGATGGTCGGGTAACAAGGATTCCACCTGATCCAGAAACGCGGGTCCAGTCAACAAATTGAAGAAGGTGTAGGAATCGTTGTTTGCGGCATGGCCGCGAAACCGTTTTTGTTGATGAAAGCTGGCATGTTGATTAGGATGCATAAAGGCTGGTTCCTGGGTTGATTCGTGTGGGTTTGGCGATTTGCATCTTATCACCTGAACCAGCCTTTTTTGCTTTCTATTTCAATCCGTTAACCCTTAAGTAAGTGCCATTCGGGTCAAAGCCCTTTGTTTTTGATCCCTTTTCTCTCAGAAGCCGCTACACCTTCGCACTTATCGGTCAAATCCTCCACCAACTTCTCCAGAAACAAGTATGGAAGCGAGTACGGTGTCGTAACGGCTTCGCCGGCTCAACGCAGATAAACGCCGTCTTCGCCCACTTTTCCCGGACCGTCCAGCACCCAGATTCCGGCAGAGTTGGCCCTGACGTGGAAGTGCAGACTGCCGCTGCTTTGCTGTTGTGCGCCGGTGACCGCGTCGCGGTAGACGCCGGGTCGACCCCATCGACGGACACCTGCTGGTCGGAGCCGATGGCCAGGCCGATCACCGCATAGCTGCCCCTTCAGATGAATCTTCCGACAGATCACGCACGAAGCTCATGCCGTTGCCCCATTCGTTCACCTGGGTCATGCGGGCTTTCTGTAGGGCAGGTACGGCGCGGCGGATCAGGTTGAGGCGACGGATGTGTCGGTAGATCGGATGTGCCTGCGTCTCGGCAATCCGCTCGTCGGTGAGATGGTCACCGAAATAGGCACGTCCAGTGGTATCCAGGGTATCCTTCTCGTCCTCCACGTCCTGTGGGGCACCCTTCATGAACTCGATCTCCTCGCCGAAGTAGAGGCAGGGAATGCCGCGGGCGGTCCAGATCAGGTTGTAGGCCGCGGCGGCCATCCACTGGTCGCCCTTGAAGCGGAACTTGAAGTCGTTGTCCGGGCCCACGTCGTGGTTCTGCAGGAAGGTAACCAGTTGGGTGACATCGCCATAGATCCAGTCCATCGACAGGATCTGGCCGGTGCCGCCGTAGGTGCCCTTGCTCACGGTGTCGCGGAAGGTGGAGAAGAGGCCGAAGTCCAGTTGGGGGAAGCCGGAGTCGCCGCCGGACTCCGGGTCGCGCGGATCGTTACCGAGGCGGGTGTACCACCAGGGGCGGATTTCGCTGGGGCCGTTATCACTGCCGCCCAGATCGCCCCATCCATAGCCTTTGACCAGGTTCTCACCGAACACGAACAGGCCCGGCTTGTGGGCCTTCCAGGCGTTGATGTATTCGAGCAGATTGCCGCGTTCGATGTGCTTGACGGTGTCGATGCGCAAGGCGTCCACCCCCAGGTCCAGCCATTTTTTTACCGAGCCGATGATGTAGTCCTTGACGTTCTGCCGCTCGGTGGCCAGGTCGATGCAGTCGCCGGCCATGTGCTTTTGCTGCAGCGGATGGGCGCTCTCCCAGTCGCCGCCGCAGATGAAGCCCTCCTGGTGATACCACTTCGGGTCCAGGTCTTGTGCGTCGATGCCGAAGAAGCGCCCCGGGTTGTAACCCGGCTTGGGCACGGTCTCGCCGGTCCTTGTCGATGGGGTCCACCAGTGGCTCGATACCGTCCGGATCGCGGTCGTGGCGCTCACGGTACCAGTCAGGGGCGACCGGGTTGTCGATGTCGTCGCGGTTGGGCCAGGTGTAGTTGCCCAGGCTGCCCTGGTAGGGACCGTGGTCTACCCGTCCCGGTTCGGAGCCCTGCGGGACGTAGTACTTGATCGGCAGATGATCGATGTGCACCTTGCCGCGGATGCCGTATTGGCAGGAGTGGTTGATCACCACGTCCTGGATGATCTTGATGCCCCGCGTCATGGGCCGACGTCGATCAGGTCCTTGTAGGTGGCATCCGGTGATTCCAGGCGCGGGTCGATGCGGGTCCAGTCGTAGCCGTGGTAGCCGTGGTAGTCGAGGCCGGAGCGGTTCTCGATTGGCGGGGTGATCCAGATGGCGGTGAAGCCCAGGTCGCGGATATAGTCCAGGCGCTGGATCAGCCCCTTGAAGTCACCGCGCCAGTGGGGATCGACGGCATTGCCGTCAGCGTCGAAGCGGATGCGATCACGGCAGAAGAAGTTGTTGGAAGGGATCGCCGTCGTAGAAACGGGTGGTGAGCAGGAAATAGATGGTCTCCTCACGAAAGTCCGTGCGCTCGGTCAGCGGGCGTGGCTCCAGATCGGCGACAGACTGGACGGGTGGAGGATCCAGCGGTGGGTCTGAAGGTGGATCAGGGGACTCCACGTTGGGCAGGGCGTCGGTCCAACCCATGTCGATGCTGAACCAGCCGTCACGGCTCCGCTCCAGGTCCGGGCTCTGGTGCCCCTGGTCATCGTGGAACAGTAACTGCACCCGCGGCACGTCGGTTAACCGGAACTGATACCAGCCCGGGGCTTTGGTGTCGGCGGCCATTGGTACCCCAGGCCAAACGCTCTCTTTCCTCCCGGAACCCGGACCCCAGGTGTAGATCAGCACAGGCTCGGCCCAGTCGGTCGGGCGCAGAAATCGGACGATAAAATCCGCCATCATTCGTTCCTCCGGTAAAACATCTTGAGGCTGCCTCGACGCTCTCATCGTTTAAGCAGAAACAGCTGATACAACTCCGCCATATCCGAGCACATCTAGGTGGAGTAAATGGGTAGAGTAGAGAGCAGGCTCCAGCTTCTGTAAATTCTGGTATATTCTGGTGACATGATACTTATCTCTACCGATCCATTAACAACCTTTAAAAAAAACGAGTTGATATTGGCAACCTGTTAAGCAAGGTTATCGAACAGCCATATAGATAAGCCCTCCTGTGTGAGTATCTTCAGGCGCTTGTTGTTGGTCAGTATCCCGGACGCCTGGGTGATGATGGCGGTGGCCCCATGAATGGCATCCGGTGTTCGAAGGCCATGGTCGGCGCACAGTCTGGCTGCCTCCATACTGATCTCCGTGGTCAAGGGGACGACCTCCAGGTTGTGGAAGTTGATCAATCGATTGGTCAGACCGGCTGCAGACTGTGGATCCCCAGCACGATAGAGCGGTACCAGCAGTTCGGCAAACACCAGATTGGCCATGATCCCTTGTAAATCACCGGACTCGATGCGGCCAAAGATCTCTTCCACTTTCTTTGAGTAGCGCGCGTTTTCCTCCAGAAAATAGATCAGTGCGACGGTATCCAGAAGGATCCGGCTGCCTTTGGGGATCATTGATCCCATTCTTCCCGTGCCACTTCTACTTCATCGGCGTAGTCCCGCCAGATTTCCGAACGGTAGGCAGCCAGTGCCTCGACGTCAGAGAGGGGCGCCTTACGAATCACCGCATGGTCCCCCTCTAACTCCACGACCAGCCGGTCGCCTGGGTGGATTCCGAGCTTCCGGCGTATCTCTGCGGGCAGGACGAGCTGGGATTTTGAGCTAAGTGTTGCTGTGGGCATGGGTCGACCTCGAATGCTTTACCGGATAGTAAAGCATGTATTTTCTGTCTCTACAACTCCAAAACCCCGCAGTTCCCTGAATGGATTTTCAGTTCCCCAGGCAGACCCTGGAAGCCAGGATAGCGCATCAACTTTTCCATGAGCTGTTTACGCCGACGATGGCTAGAGCAAAATCTATGAGTTTCATATCCTTGGCCCTGTTTCTCCCGATGCTCCTCGGGGGAAGTGGGGCATCCGCATCTCAGTCCAGCAAGTTGAACCCAGGCGTTTTGTAACGACGCCAACTCGTATCTCATTGAATTGTTATGTCTTTTGCTGTAGGATACAGCGGTTCTATGAGATAGCCTCAAAATATATCCATATTGTACTTACATCCCTTTCAAGCCCCTAGGAGAACATGTGACTGAAACCGAAGCAGAATTACAGCTCAAAGTTTGGAAAGAACTTGCGATCAGTAAGCAAGTGTTGATGAATGCAGCGGCGTCTGCCCTGAATCTTAACAAAGATTGCACCCCGGACGAACTCAAACTGGCGCTCGAAGCAACCACCAAGCGCTCGATCGAAGCCGAACTCGAAGTCAGCAAGGCCCAGGAAAAGGCCAGGCTCGATGTCGCAGCGGTGGAACAGAAACTGGCAGATAGCCAAAAAGCACTGAATGCCGTTGAGGCCCGCCTTGCCGAGGCGCAGGCAGACCAGCAGAAGCTCCAGCAACAGATCATCAACGACCACAACAACAATGAGCGGCAGCTGAAAAAACTCAAGGATAGCCTGGCGGAGAAGGAACGCGCTCTCAAGGCCATCAGCACTACCCTGTCCGACACGCCTGAAAACGTGGTGAAGAAGTTAAAGACACTGAGAAAGCAGAAGCTGGATGAGTCTGATGCCCGCAAAAAGACAGAACAGGCCCTGTCCGCCCTGCGCAAGGAAAAGCAGAAACTGGAGCAGGACTTGAAGGAGCTTCAGGCTACGCAGGACAAGCCCCAGGAAGAGAAGGCCGCTTAAACATCTGCGGTAAATGGGGACGCACCGCGATTGTTTGCAAATCCTGCCATATCAATCGTTTCTTCCAAGAGACACCCTTGTCTCATGCGCCCGCCAGACTGAACCACCCCCGCAAGGCCTTGGCATGGTAGGCCAGGTGCTCGCCGATGAAGGTGGCGATAAATTGGGAGTTCTGATCTTAGCCTTTCTGCATACGCAGATTGGATAAATCAAAAAAACGATTCTGTAGCCTATAAAAAAGCCCCCGTCTCCGGGGGCTTTTCCTCGCAATGCCTCAGCCCATCAATACTCCACATCGTGATAGATGTTCTGCACGCCCTCTACATCGTTGAGCATTTCCAGAATTTTCTCCATCAGTACCACGTCATTGCCGCTGATGGGTGGATTTAAAACGTGGTCGTGTAGTTCCGGCAAGTGTGCGTGACCCATTGACACTGAGCTGATTACGATACTGAGGGTCAACAACAACCGTCGGAGGTCGTATGAAAACAACCATTGAAGCCAGTTTAACCCTGCCAGAAGTGGCTGAATATTTCCAGCAGTGGCGTAACCTGAAGCAGCCAGGGGAACGGATACCGGATCACCCGTTGCGTGAGGCGATCAGCCTGGTCCCTTCACCTCCATCTTCCCTGATACTGTCCCAACATTTTATCCTCTGCTATGTCACCATGGCTTCTCAGGCGCCAGGTTTTACGATTACTACGGCTTCATCTGCAGGCCCCCGCCCCATCACGCATCACGTCTCCGAGTCGCTTAGGGCTTAAGGTGTCGTAGTTACACCGACCCAGGATCGACGGCCCCTGACCGGGTAAGGTAGTCGCCTATTTCATTGCCCACCTACCATCAATACGTCCACAGGTTACGGGGAGAGTTTTGGGCTTCGGTGGTCGACGGCACCTCGCCCTCCTGTAGACGCCTACCAAAGGTTCGCTCTCGCTTAGGTGGCGAGTTTGGACTCCGGCTTCCTTCAGATCCCTCATTGGCACACGTGCGGCCCCTTCCCTGAAGTTCCCTCCTCCATGAGGTGCACACGGACGTTTCTTCGGGCACCCTTGCCTTCGCCTACATGTTCCCTTCTCCCAAGGGTCATGGCTGGATTTTCACCAGCTAGCCGACTACCATGCCGGTCACACGCCTCAAGAGGAGGATCAATGCTATGTCGGAAGTTGCCCGGGGCTGTTCTATGGTGGATACCGCGGTAATAGTGAAAAAAAAGTATTTGAAGAACTGTGTAGCATTGTTGACGAAACAGTCGAACTTTATAAAATGGATGGGAAGCCTCTACCACCTCCTACATCGGGTAAAGACTACACAAACAAAATGCAAGACGTAGCATAACCAGGCAATTTCACACGGAAGCCTCGCTATCACCGGCTCCGGTGAATTGCAGCGTTACGGGGCTTTGCTCATGGATGGAAACATCACGATTGAAAGTCAAGAATGACGATGTGAGATTTTGCATGCAGCTAACTGAATTAAGAATTCTCTTTTTTCTTATAATTTTATTATTCGCTGGTGCATGGTGTGTCTTTATTGGCATTGGACCGGATGCTGGTCTGCCAAAAAGCGCCGCCGTATATTCTGCTCTTTATGGTGGCCCGAGGTGGATAATCGCAGCAGGGGTTCTCTTTGCCGTGCCGATACTCATTGCTTATCTGGTCATTCGCTATATGATACATAATTTGTGAACTTAAACTGATTTCAAGTTAATTATCAGCGCAACTGTTTACCTCATCAAAACAAATAATCAACGCCTACATCTCAACACGCAAACAATTTTCAACGACGCCTTGACATCATAGTTCCGCCCCACTATGGTGTTGATCCCATGTAACCCATCGGATCAACACCATGAGCTGATATGTTTTGACCTATCAAGTGGTTCAATTTATCTTGGAGGGTTTATCCACGCTTTGTCCACGGCGCAGCAACTTTCAATCCATTGCATAGCGGTGGGCAAAGGGTGGATAAACCCGTTCTCGTTCACGGATCTTACCTCTCTTTTCAAGCCCGTTGATTCAGACACCTCCAGCAGATTGCGATGCTGGATCATGCTGATATACGTGGATTGGTTACCACCTGACTTCACTGCATCGCGGAGCTGGCCTTTCTCTAATCGCAGGGATCATCAGCCAGACATACCCGAATGGGATTCGCCTGTTGGCTGATACCGGTTTAGCTCAAACAAGGGTTCTCCACACCGGCCAGATATGCCCTGAGTCAACGAGCCTGTCTGTTCTCCTCTTTTCTGAAATTTTGTTAGCTTGGTCTGTCACTTCTCTCAGTCGGCTCAGCCGATGACCGGTGCAGGTAAGCGGGGCATCTCATGACGCACGATGTCCCAGATGAAACCCACCAATTCCCGGGCAATGGCCACACACACCAACTTGGTATTCTTACCCGCCTGGGTCAGGGTGCGGTAACGTCCACATAAGCGTTTCTGGGCTCGCCAGGCAATCGCCTTGGCCTCTGTGGGTGCGTGTTGTGCTTTGCGCTTCAGATGCAGCGTCTGGCGCGCCGGGAAGCGGTAACTCCAGGCCGATTCCACCAGCATGCGCCGGGCATGACCATTGCCCGTCAGGGTGATAGCGCCCTGACGCCGGCGTCCGCCGCTGCTGTGTTCACTGGGGACCAATCCCAGGTAGGCCATCAGCTGTTTGGGGGAGTCGAAGCGGCTGATGTCGCCCAATTCCGCCAACAGGACCATGGCCGCAACTTTGTCGATACCCCGCAGCGCCACCAGGGACTCAACGATCGGACCGAGTGACCAATCGGGCAAGGCCCGCAGCATCTGCTCCGTGATGTCTACCACCCGCTGGGTCGCCGCCTTCACCGCGTCGATGTATTCCTGCAGAACCAGCTGCAAATAGGCCTGCTCAAAGCGGATCGATTCCAGCCAGTTGTAATGGGTTTGGGTCCAGCGCGTCTTGTTCGAGGGCCAGGCATGGCCGTGGCGCAATACGAAGGCATTGAGCTGCTGGCGAGCCTTGCGCTCCTGGCTCTTCATGTCATCCCGCGCCCGGGTAAGATCCCGCATCGCCTCTTGCTCCGCATCCGGGACCCACACCGCCGTGAGATCTCCGGCCCGCAGGTGCCTGGCGAGCTTGCGCGCATCGCGCGTGTCGGTCTTGATCCGTTCCCCGGGCTTGTGTGGGATCAACGAAGGGGCCACCACCTGGCAATCCTGTCCGGCCACCAGGAGCTGACGATAAAGCCCATCATCATCGATCTGCAAGTGGAGCTACATCGGCGGCTTCAAGAAAAAGACCGGCGGATCGCTGAGTTGGCGAAACAACTCGCTCAACGCCAAGGCGAGATAGATCAAGCAAAAGAGGCGCAAAAGCGCAAGGACATCAACCGGTACGTCAACCAGCCGACCTCGAAGAAACCGGAATGGGACAAGGACGGCAAGCCGAAGCCGAAGGGTCAAAAGAACAAAAAAGGGGCAACGGGCACCCAGAAAAAACGGAAAAAGCGCAATGGTTGCGGCAACCGGCGAAAGTCCGGCCTCGCGCCCGACGAGACGCACTTCATCTCACTTGAGACGTGACCGAATCCAAATGGTGCGGCCAATGCAAGCAAATGGTCTCGTCCGTATCGGAACGGGCCCTGCCGGGCTCGGACATCGGCCTGAACACCCTGATCGAGATGGCCTGGCTGTGGGTGATGTGCGCGCTGTCCTTCCCGAAGATCCGGGATTATTTCATCGGTTTCAAGACGCTGAGGCTGTCGACGGCCGGCCTCTCGAGGATCATGATCCGCTTGAGCAACATCCTGCAGCCGGTCTACGCGGAAATTCTCAACGACGTCAGACAGGGTGCAAAAATCTGGGCGGACGAGACCGGCTGGCGGGTCAAGGGTAAGCTCTGGTGGCTGTGGATATTCGCCAACGAGCGCAGCGCCTATTACTGGGCGGACGCATCGCGCGGCGGGGGCGTTGTACAGGTCATCCTGGGGGAGGGGTTCTTCGGTCTGCTGATCGTGGACGGCTGGCACGCCTATACCAAGATTGTCTGCGACCGCCAGACCTGCATGGCGCATATTTTACGCAAGATACGGGCCTTCATCGACGCCTTTCCCCAATACCGTCCCCTCATGACATTCTACCTGAAGCTGCGGCGCATCATCCGGGATGGGGAGAAACTGCAATCGCAACGCAGCGAGTTGGCGGAATTTGTCTTTCATCGGCGATTGAAGCGTCTGGAAAAAAAGACTGGACGCGTTGCTGGTATGGCAGAACCCCAATGAAACGCTGAAGGAAGTGATCAAGAAGGTTGAGCGCCAGAAGGATCATATACTGACCTTTATCAGCCATGAGGATGCGCCCCATCACAACAACTACGGCGAATACATCATTAAGAAGGGCGGGGTGAAAAGGAAGATGTCCGGCGGCAGCATGTCCGCCGAGGGCGCCAGGGCCTATGCCTGCATCCAATCGATCGCCATGACTTGCCAGTTGAGGAGGATTTCTTTCCACCGCTTCCTGAAGGCCAGTTTGGTTTGGTATATCCGAACAGGTCAGCCGATGTCGTTGGCTGAATATGAGGTCGGGTTGAATTCAGAGGAGACTGCAGCTTGAATTCAGTTTAAGCTCACAAATCGAATACCATGTAAATCTAACTAAGCGAGTTGTATGAATATATTCAGCTCACACTCTTCAATTAACTGAAATACTGTTAGTCATGACTAACCTCATCACTCACCGTGCCAGGAAAATGAAAGGTCAAACCCTCCTGCATGCTTGAAAAGCAAGGTCCGCATCAGGGTCAATGCAGACCAGGGTTGAATATCTATCCTATCTGCCAGATGAGTTCTAAACACCGATAGTTATATGCCAGGTCATGTCTAAATTACTTCGTCTTAGGAGTAGTTGCCCCCGCGCTTTCCGACCCGGACAACCATGGAACTCGCCAGGTTAGTTTAGTAAGCGACATTATGCTTAACTGCGGCGTCGTTGTTTGGCCAGGTGTCCGTATGCCGCGCCCAGCACGACCCCGTAAATCACGTGATAGACCATGGAGACCAGGGGGTCGAGCCAGCTGAGCCGCATGCCGAAATAGCCCGCACCAGCCAGAGGCATGACCATCAGCAGCACCAACAGACCGGCAATCAGACCGAACACCGCACCCTTGATCCAGGTGCGGCGGCCCGGCAACAGCGGCAGCATGAAACCGAACAAGCCACCCCACCAGAGGACGCCGATGATGAAGTGCCACAGCCAGCCCGCCATCGGCAGTTCCGGCAGTCCTGTCACATGGGCCGTCGCTATCGCTACATTCTCGAGGAACCGGATCGTCTCCAGCTGCGGCAGCATACCCTTGGTGAGTTCCAGCAGGGAGAGCACGAAGGTAGCGGCCAGTCCCGCCATCATGCCATACCCCACACGTTGCATGATCCTGTGATAATCCTCACCGGCGGCCATATCCATCTCATGCCTCAGGCTATCGGTTGCCATACCATTGCTCCTCTTGATCTGGGAAATCCTACTAACGGGGTGAACCTACCCTGAGATCAGCTTTAAGCGGCATGTCTCAGCACTGGCACGCCAATCAATTGGCCGTGCAACCAGAAGATGAAACCGGCGTAGATCAGCAAACCGATCACCACCGCCGTGGCGTCATTGGTCTGCGCTTTCAGGGTGAAGGGCAATGGGCGCCGCTCACGTTTGCGCACAGACAGACGATCCGCCACCGCCCAGAGCAGAAAGCTGCCGAACAGCAACAGATCAGCCAGAGTGCCATTGACCAACAGATGGGCGAAGGCCCACAGCATGATGGCGATCAACATGGGGTGTTTGGTATGCCGCTGGATGCGACCTGGCAGATATGTCGCCAACAACAGAGGAATCACCGGCAGCATCAAGAGTATCGTCACATGACGCAACCATTGGGGAGATGCGTAGATGACTACAGGCTGCTGACGGGCAATCCCGTAACCCCAGACGATCAGCGCAAAACCGCCGATGGCCAGAATCGAATAGAGACCCTTCCATGGCCATTCGCCGATTTTTGCGGCCATTCGATCTCGCCAGGGTTCGTTCACGATAGACACTGAGTGAACAGTGAAAAAGATAACGAGACCAATGATCAGTGTGCCCATGTCTGCCACTCGATATGCCACTCCCGTAAGCCCCTAGAGATCTCAACTGTGAACGACTCATTATTGAGAATAGCCGAAGGTAGCGGCTGATCTCATCTGCATGACCTTGCTTCGATCAAGGTTATATCTCAAAACAACGTCAGATCCAACCAGGTCTTGCCCTCGCCACAGCTGTCGTAGCGAGGGAAAACCTCGGGGACTCAATCGGCTATTCCCTTGGTGGTATTACATTCTCATGTTGCTCAGCTATGTTAGATGTTAATGATTATGATTCATATTTATAGTTTTTGATGGCTCCTCGGCCCCAGTTCAGGGCCGGGATGTCGGCAACCTGGTAAATCAAACGACCTCACACCCGACCGACAGGAGACTTTCATGCTGCAACACGATACCCCCATGCTCGATCAGCTCGAATCCGGCGGCTGGCCAAGTTTTGTCAGCGGAATCAAGCGACTGCGCGATCGACACCCGGATACCCGCATCCGCGAGATGAACAACGACCTGCTGGGGCAACTCGAATACTCCTACGAGACCCGCAAGGGCTACTGGAAGGGCGGCACGGTCAGTGTGTTCGGCTATGGGGGCGGCATCATTCCGCGCTTTTCCGAGGTCGGCGAGCTTTTCCCCAAGTCGAAAGAGTTCCATACCCTGCGGGTGCAACCACCGGCAGGCAACTACTACACCACCGACATCCTGCGCTCCCTGGCCGACAGCTGGGAAAAATGGGGCTCCGGCCTGGTCACCTTTCATGGTCAGACCGGCAACATCATGTTCATTGGCGCCACCACCGAAAACACCCAGCACTTCTTTGATGAGATCAACGAATACGGCTTCGACCTGGGCGGTGCCGGTCCTTGTGTCAGGACCGCCCAGTCCTGTGTAGGCGCGGGCCGTTGTGAGCAGTCTTGCGCCAACGAACACAAGATTCACCGGCTGCTGATCAACAATTTCCTCGACGAGATGCATCGCCCCGCCCTGCCCTATAAATTCAAATTCAAGGTCTCCGGCTGTCCAAATGACTGTATGAACGCCATCGAACGGTCGGACTTCGCGGTCATCGGCACCTGGCGGGACGCGATGCAGGTGGATCAACAGGAGGTGAAAAACTATGTCGCGAGCAAAGGGCGTAAGTACCTGACCGATCATGTGATCTCGCGCTGCCCAACCCATGCCCTGTCGCTCAACGATGACGACAGCCTGACTGTCGACAATCCCAATTGTGTCCGCTGCATGCATTGTCTGAATGTCATGCCCAAGGCCCTGTCGCCAGGCAAGGACCGGGGGGTCAGTCTGCTGATCGGGGGAAAGCGTACCCTCAAGATCGGAGACCGCTTCGGCACCGTGGTAGTCCCTTTCATGAAACTGGAGAGCGATGAGGATTATGCGCGGCTGGTCGAGCTGGCCGAGAACACCATCGAGTTCTTTGCCGAGAACGCCCTGGAACACGAGCGCATCGGCGAAATGATCGAGCGCATCGGGCTGGTCAATTTTGTCGATGCGATGGGGCTGGAGATGGATCCCAACATGATCGTGCATCCACGGGAGAACTCCTATGTGCGCACCGATAATTGGGACGAAGAGGCGGCAAAATGGTTCGAACGCCATCCGCGCACCCCCAACTCATCGGCCCATGCGGCCTGATGAGGTGAATCATGGCCCATGCCCAACACAGAGACCCGATCGAGAGCGGTTGCCCGGACGGAATCCAGTACATGCATCCGGTGATGCGTGCCAACTTCGGTCAATGGAAATATCACGATGATCCGAGGCCGGGCGTGCTGCGCCATGTCGCCTACAGTGGCGACCAGATCTGGACGGTGCGCGCCGGCACCCAGCGTATCCTGGATCTGTTCACCCTGCGAAAGCTGTGTGAGATCGGTGATCAATACGCGGACGGTCATGTGCGTTTCACGATCCGCAGCAACATCGAGTTCATGGTGGCCGAAGAGGCCAAAGTCGCACCTCTGATTCAGGCCCTGGAAGCCAACGGTTTCGTGGTTGGCGGCACCAAGAACTCGGTCACCGCCATCTCCCACACCCAGGGCTGGCTGCACTGCGACATTCCGGCCACTGACGCCTCCGGGGTGGTGAAATCGATGATGGACGAACTGGTCGATGAATTCCGCGCCTGGAACATGCCGAACCGGGTGCATATCACCACCTCCTGCTGTCAGATCAACTGCGGCGGCCAGGGTGACATCGCGATCAATATCCAACACACCAAACCCCCGAAGATCAACCACGATCGGGTGGCGAACGTCTGTGAACGACCCTCCGTAGTGGCCCGCTGTCCGGTCGCCGCGATCCGCCCGGCGGTGGTCAACGGCAAACCCTCCCTGGAGGTGGACGAGCGAAAATGCATCTGCTGCGGCGCCTGCTATCCCCCCTGTCCGCCGATGCAGATCAACGACCCGGAGCATTCCAAACTGGCGGTCTGGGTCGGTGGCAATCACTCCAATGCGCGCAGCCGTCCCAGCTTCCAGAAGCTGGTAGCGGCGGGTATCCCAAACAATCCACCGCGCTGGCCGGAGGCCACCGCGGTGGTGAAAAAGATCCTCTATGCCTACCGGGATAACGCGCAAGACTGGGAGCGGATCAATGACTGGATCGAACGGATCGGCTGGCCGCGTTTCTTCGAGCTTACGGGATTACCCTTCACCAAATTCCATATTGACGACTGGCGTGGCGCCCAGAAGAGTCTGAATGCCTCCAGCTATCTGCGCTTTTAGGCGCATCCGGCCAGGTGATCAAAACCCGACGGATACAAAGGGTGTGATATCCGGAGGTCCGTCGGCAAACAGCCAGATCGGCCTCGGACTCACGTCCGGGGAGGCCGGCAGCGCGATCAAGGTACTCGACAGGCTGGCAAACCCGCTGGGAAAAGCAAGATTCATGGCCGCCTCGGGGCCGTCGGCCGCGCGATAGGTGCGACTCGCCAGCAGTTTGCACCAGGCCTGCCAGTTCGCCGCGGACGGATCGGGTGGAGCAGCGGCCTGAAACCGGGGGAGGTAGACCCGAATACGCGGATGCCGGGTATCATCCAGTTCCCCGGACGCGAGCATGTGTAGACCAGGCCCGATCGCTGTCCATTCGCAAACGCCTTTGCCGCGATTTATCAGCAGCCACACCCTGCTCGAGTCGGCCACCACAAGATTGAAGGTGCGATAGCTGTCGGCCGGCAGGCCGGTCATCGCTTCCACTGCACCAGCCAGGTCGGCATGCGCCAGCGCCTCCAGAACCAGTTCGCCCCGACTGCGCTTGCCGGGTTCGGGACCCAGGCTGCCGCTGCGATTCAGTATTACCGCAACCAACCCGGCGTCGTTGAGCCCGAGCCAGCTGCCGCCGGCGAGCCGATCCAGCGCCGCCACCACCTGCGGCCGATCATGCCAGTGTCTCCCCGGAGCTGTGCAAGGCCGATCACGCATCTCATCCCGATTGCCGGCCAGAAGCAACGGCCATCGGTGACCGGGGCGGAATAATATCACGAGGGTACACATACCGGATCAGAGTCATCCGGTTTCGAGTAGTTCAGACCGCGCGTCTCACAAGAAGCGGTAATTTTCCATTAATTCTCCCTTGCAGCATCTGATCAAACCTCGTTAGCTGACGGCACTTATCTGCCCTTGGCGCGAGCCATTCCCTGCATCTCAAACGAGCCATTGTTGCTCGTGTTGGAACTATCTTGACGCAGAGGTCATCAAAACATCAGGTGATCAGCTGAAAAACAAAGCTCCAGCGGCTTGGCGCGCGGGGTATCTTCGGGACCCTGTGGGTAGTGAGTTCTCTTGCAATGACGGCAACGACACGGGCTCCACAGGTGGATGCAACCGGATCATGCTAAACCGTCATCACACCGTGTCCGGTTTGTTCGCGCCCAACCGTTTTAGACGCCTAATCGAGCTGTTTAAACTAATCTCCGTATTAATGATCGAGTCATGACTTGATGTTGGCACACACGGCAGAAGAGGTGAGCTATGTCGGCAGGACCTAGGCAAGACAAATCCAGCTTTATCGCATCTCTCACGGAATTCACCAAAGAACACCGGGCCCGCCATTGGCAGGGCACCTTTCAGGAGTTCATGGAGACGGTGGTGACGGACCGGGCGGACATGTTGGCCCGCAGCAGCCATCAGTATCTATGGGATATGCTGCGCTGGTATGGCGAAGCGCACGGCAGCACCGGTGACAAACCCCATCACCACTTATTCAAGAACGAGTTGTTCGGGGTGCAACCGGCACTGGAACGTATCACCGACTATTTCAAGGCGGCCAGCGCCGGTTCCGAGGTGGGCCGCCGCCTGCTGCTGCTACTGGGGCCGCCTTCCGGCGGCAAGTCCAGCCTGGTAATACTACTCAAGCGGGCCCTGGAAGAATACAGCCACACCGAACCGGGGGCGCTGTTCGCCATCGACGGTTGCCCAGTACACGAATCGCCCCTGCACCTGGTGCCGCACAGCCTGCGCGGTAATTTCCGTGACAGCTACCAGGTGGACTTCAACGGTGAACTCTGTCCCTACTGCCGCGCCCGGGTGGACGACGAGTTCGAAGGCGATTTCATGCGCGTGCCGGTCAAGCGCATCTTTTTGTCAGAGGCCTCGCGGGTCGGCGTGGGTACTTATGCGCCGCACGATCCCACCACGGCGGATATCGCCGACTTGGTGGGTTCGGTAGATCTGTCCAAGGTCGCCGATTACGGCGACGAGGGGGACCCGAGGGCCTGGTCCTGGTCCGGCGCAGTCTATGCGGCGAGTCGCGGGCTGCTGGAGATGATCGAGATCCTCAAGGTCAAACGGGAGTTCCTCTATCTGCTGCTCACCCTGACTCAGGAGAAGAACGTCAAGGTGGCGCGTTTTCCCCTCATTTACCTGGATGAAACCATCCTGGCCCACACCAACCTGGCGGAGTTCAACAAGTTCCTGCAGGAAAAGGAGAACGAGGCCCTGCTCGACCGCATGGTCATCGTGCAGGTGCCCTATACCCTCTCCTATCCGGAGGAAGCACGGATCTACAATAAGCTGATCGCCACCGCCCCGGCTTTTCGGGATGTCCATCTGGACCCTCACTGTCTGAAACTGGCGGCCATCTTTGCGATCCTGACCCGGCTGCATAAGAGTGACCGGGTGGACCTGAACCTGACCAAGAAACTGCGCCTGTATGCTGGTGAAGATGTGGAGAAGGTCTCGGAGGCAGACGTGGAGCGAATCCACAAGGAGACCCCGGACGAGGGCCTGACCGGGGTCAGCCCCCGCTTCGTGGTCAATGCCCTGTCCAATGCCATCACCCGCTCCGAACTGCAAAGCCTGACCAGTATGGAGGTGTTGCTGGCGATCAAGGACGCCATCGAGTCCGACGCCCGTATGGAGGCCAAACATAAAGGCGCCTGGATCGACTTCCTGATCACCGCGCGCAAGGATTTCTACAACCGCTGGGTCAAGGAGGACGTGCACAAGGCCCTGTTCACCTCCTTCGAGGAAGAGGCCCAGTCGCTGCTGGACAAATATCTGGACGAGGTCGAGGCGGTGCTGGAACACAAAGAGATCGAAGACCCGATAACCAATGAGACCCGCGCGCCGGACGAGCGTTTCATGCGTTCGGTGGAGGAGAAGATCGAGATCTCGGATTCGGGCAAGAACAGCTTCCGTCAGGAGGTCGTGCGCAAAGCCATGATGGCTTACAAACACAGTGAGAAGTTCACCCTGGACAGCCACGCCCGGCTGCATGAGGCGATCGAGAAATACCTGTTCGAGGAGCGGCGCGATGTGCTGCGCCTGGTCACTTCCAAGACCCGGCCGGACGAAGAAGCACAGAAAAAGATCTCAGCAGTGGAGCAGCGCCTGATCGAGGAGTATGGCTACGATTCCCACTCGGCCCGGGAGGCCCTGAACTACGTCACCACCCTTCTGTCACAAGAATGAAAGGGCAGCGCTATTCATTAACCTGTTCGGCCGGATGACACCGGTCTTGGGATTCGAATTTACCTATGACTGCAGCCACCGATACCACCATCGACAGCGGACGCTGGTATGACCTGTTTGCCCGCGGCACGCGTGACTGGCTCAGACACAACGAAAAGGTGCGCGCCGCGGTGCGTGAGCGCCTGGCGGAACTGGCCACGGAACCGGACGTGCTGTCCGGCGATGCGCAACGCCGGATTCAGGTGCCGGTGCGGTTCCTGGAACACTACCGCTTCCGCCTGCGTGAGCCGGACGAGGAACAGGGGGTTGGACAGGGTCAGGGGGAACCGGGTGATCTGCTGCGTCCAGCCCAGCCGGGTGATGAGAACGAGAAGGGCGCCGGCGGCAATAACGAAGGCGGCTTGCAGTTCGTGCTGGAATTCGAGGCGGACGAACTGATCGACTGGCTGTGGGAAGAACTCAAACTGCCCCACCTGAAACCCAAGCGCGGGGGTCTGGAAGAGGCGGAGTATCAGCGTGAAGGCCTGGACAAACGCGGCGCCAGGGCGCGCTTGGACCGACGCCGTTCCCTGAAGGAGGCGATCAAGCGCCGGGCCGTGCAACCGGACGGACCGGCCTTCACCAACGAGGACCTGCGCTACCGTCAACTGGTGCGCAAACCCCAGCCGGTCACCCGGGCGGCGGTATTTTTCGCCATGGACGTCTCTTCCAGTGTGAGCCAGGAGGAACGGCGTCTGGCCAAGAGCTTCTTCTTCTGGGCCCTGCAGGGGCTACGGCGCCAGTACGGCCACATCGAACCGGTGTTTATCGCCCATACAGTGCGCGCGTGGGAGTTCTCCGAGGCGGATTTTTTCAAGGTCACCGGCGAGGGCGGCACCGTAGCCTCCACCGCCTTCGACTTGGTTCTGCAGATCATCCGGACTCGCTGTGATCCGAGCCGCTACAACCTCTATCTGTTCTATGCCTCCGACGGTGACAACTTCCGCGAAGACCAGGCCGCTGCCCTGCAGGCCCTGCAGCGGCTCACCGAACTGCCGCCTTCAGCGGTTATGTGCAGACCTCACGACTGCTGCACCATCAACCGGATTGCACAGCGAAACTGCCAGTCTGTTCCACGAGATGCGAAATCTGGGACGTCAGGTGGACAGTTACGGATCTGAACGAGGAAGCGGATGTCTGGGAGGCGATCCGGCGCTTCTTCGCTCGGGGCCGGGGCGGACCATGAACCATAGGCAGAAGCGCTCCGGTACGGCACTGTGGCGTGCAATGCCACGGCGGCCTAAACCGACATGCGCCAACGCCGAGCAAACTGACTCGAGACTGAATCAGCAGAGTAAACCAGCATGGAAACCAGACTCAATGAGACCATCCCGTTAATGGAGTCCCTGGCCCGTGACCAGGGCCTGGATTACTACCCGGTGGAGTTCGAGGTGGTGCCGCCGGCGTTCATGCTGGAGATCTCGATCTACGGGCTGCCGGTGCGTATGCCGCATTGGTCGTTCGGGGTACGCTATATCCATCAGTTGGTACAACACCGCATGGGCCACTCGCGGGTGTTCGAGGTGGTCTTTCCGGGCAATCCCGGCCGCGCCTATCTGGCCAACACCAACACCCTGGAGGAAAACACCCTGGTGGTGGCCCATGTCCTGGGTCATGCCGATTTCGCCAAGAACAATCCGCTGTTCGCGACCAGTCAGCAACAGGTCGGCTACCATATCGTCGAACAGGCCGCTGCGCATGCCAACCAGATCACCCATGCCATCGAGGTGCACGGCATCGAACGGGTGGAACGGGTGCTGGATGCGGCGCTGGCGCTGGAACAGCACATCGATCCGCAACTGGGGCTGCACCGGGAACGCTATCCGGCCTATCTGCCCGAGGCGAAAGCGCATGCGCCGACCGACCCGTTTCGCCGACGCTTCGAAGCCCTGACCGGCGAGGGTCCGGAACCGGAACTCTCCAGCAACCGGCAGAAGGCCCCGATCCCGCCGGAACCCGAATATGACCTGCTCTGGTTCTTCGCCCGCTACGCCCCGGAGATGGAGGACTGGGAACGGGATATCTTCCTGGCGGTGCGCGAGGAATCCTTCTATTTTCAGCCCGTGTTCGCCTGTCAGATCATGAACGAAGGCTGGGCCTCCTATTGGCATGCGCGGCTGCTGCGGGAGGCGGATTTTCTACCGGGCAGACCTCTACGTCCAGGCGATCAAGACCCATTCCGATGTGGTGCGTCCCTATGCCGGGGACAACCAGGTGGCGCTCTCCATCAATCCCTATCACCTGGGTTTCGTCCTGTGGGAAAAGATCATCGAAGAGCACGGCCTGGCGATGGCGCGGCAGATCATGCAGGAAGACGACGACTTCGGTTTCATCCGCAATTATCTGACCGAGGCCATCGCGGAGGAATTGAACCTGTTCGAATACAAGTCCGAGAGCAACGGCCGCATCAGTGTCGAGGGGCGCGACATCAACCGGCTGCGGGAACTGATCCTGGCCCCCAAGTTCAACTTCGGCAGCCCGCGGATCTATGTGGACAACCTCCAGTCCAACGGCATCCTGGTACTGCGCCACGATCACCGCACCGACGGACTTGGCCTTGACATGACCCGCGCCGGCAAGGTGCTCGACTATCTGCACGCCCTGTGGCGTCGTCCGCTGCTGCTCTACTCGATCAACGAGCATGGCGATCAACAGAAGCTGCGGGTGGGTTAGGCTACGGTAAAAAACGTCTTCACACCGACCAGGATCATGTTGACCGCAATCAGATTTAGCAAAAGGCCCATGAACTTCTCCATAGCGCGCACGCCGCGCAGTCCCAGATAGTTGCTGATGTGCCGGCCGAGCAGGAAGATGATGCCGGTCGCCAGGAATACCAACAGCAGCGCGACAATCAGATTCAGCAGCGCCACATGCTGCTGGGTGCTCAGGATCATCACGGTGGTCAGCGCGGACGGCCCGGCCAGCAGGGGCATCGCGATCGGCACCAGAATCGGATCCTGATCATAGCTCTCCCCGAACATCTCCGCGGTCGATTTAAAGATCATCTTCAACGAGATCAAAAACAGGATCACACCACCCGCCACCGACAGGGTGGCGTATTCGAGATTGAGATAGCCCAGGATCTGCTCACCGGCCGCACCGAACAGCAACAGGATCAGAAAGGCGAGCAGCATCTCCCGGATCAGGCGGAGCCGATATTGCTGTTGGGTCGCCTGCCCCGTCACCGCAAGCACCGCCGGCAGATTGCCGAATGGATCGATGACCAGAAACAACAGCAGGGTAATTTCAACGGTCGACATGACAATAGCTTAGCGCAATGCATGAGAATGGTGTGAGCGGAAGGTCGGCAACCCTTTGCCGACACCTGCATTAGGCTGCAACGGTGCGCTACGGTATGCGGGCAACCGAAATGGAGGGACTTCAGCGCGCGGCCAACCTGCCGCCAAGCCCGACGAGTTGCGCCAGCCAGTGTTTCTTCTTCACCGGATAGGTCACTTCATATAAATCGGCTGATTCACTGGCACTCAACAGGTAATCGTCGCTGGTGCGCAACTCATCGACCAGCTTGAGCCTCAGGGCATCTGTCCCGAACCAGTGTTCCCCGTTGGCGACCGTTTCCACATCGAGGGTATGGCGATGGGTCTTGAGGAAGCTTTTGAACAGGGTGTGGGCGGTTTCCACCTCTTCCTGCAGTTTAGCTCGGCCGGCATCGGTGGTTTCACCGAACAGGGTCACGGTGCGTTTGTATTCGCCAGCCGTGAATTGCTCGAAATCCACGTCATGGTTTTTCAACAGGCGATTGAAATTAGGGATCTGGGAGACCACGCCGATCGAGCCGATCACCGCAAACGGGGCCGCGATCAGATGGTCGGCAACGCAGGCCATCATGTAACCGCCACTCGCCGCGACCTTATCGACCACAACGGTTAATGAGATACCCTTATCCTTGATGCGCACCAACTGGGAGGCCGCAAGACCATAGCCATGTACGACCCCGCCCGAGCTTTCCAGGCGAACCAGCACCTCGTCGCGCGATTCCGCCACGTAAAGTATCGCCGTCACCTCTTCCCGCAGGGAAGCAACGGCGGTGGCCATGATGTCGCCATGGAAATTGATCACGAAAACCCGTCGGCGTTGTGGCTCTGCGGCAGGCTCGTGCTGTTTCTGTTGGCGTTTTTTGCGTAATCTTCGCCACAGACCGCGCATCGACTTGCGGGACCGCCACCGCCATTTGCATGCTGTTGCGCATGCGCTCATATTGCTGGTCGAGATGTCTGATCTGAACCCCCTCCCTGTCCGCATGCCGAGCGCGAGACAGAATAGCGAGCAGTCCACCCAATGCGCCAGGAGAAGCACCAGCAGGGTCAACCCTTGGCCAGAAACAAGACATATTCACTCAATAGATCCATAGTCAGCTTCCTTCAGACTTTCCGGGGTTCATCGTTTCCATGGGCAAGTCTAATCGATAATCAGCGACTGCAACACAACCAGCAAGTTTCAATACATCACGATGACAGGGTTGAAGCAGTATGAAGATAATGTTGGATCACACGCATCGTCACTCGATACTGAGTGTCAGGCAGGCAGGATAAATGTCAAATGGCGCTGCAAGTCAGGATGCATACCACGAAAGGAGACTTCGGCGCCTAATTGCCGCAAGCGTTTGCACAGCATACTCAGTAACGCCACACCCGAATCGAATACCCGCTCCACCTCTCTGATATCGAGTATGCATAGCCTGACTTCCGGTGCGACCCGTTCACAAACACTACAGATTTCTAGGGTAATACTGAAATCAAGACGCTTACCGAAACGGAGAATCATGAGCTTGTTATCACTGTACATACTAATATTCATTGACATCGGAATCCATCCTCCAGAAGTGTCATAGCATCTAGTGTCGAGGGATGAGCGCCGCTGATGGTGGTCGTGCGTAAACCTCAGTATGCGGAAGCACGGATTGAAGATCGATGACCGATCCTCAACCCGTCACTATGTTGCCGAGATAGATAAAAAAAACTGCCGATCTGCTCCCACAAAAAAACAATATTACCTTACGTCCACAGTGTGAGTGATGGGGATTGGAAAAACATATCTTAACCATTAAGCCGAGGCGGGAGCTGCCCATGGCCGGGAAAGACGACGCTAGTCGCTTTGTGCTGAAAGACCGGAAAGGCTTATCACCCTTGTTTTATGCCGGCGGTATACCCATCATCGGAAGTCGAATGATGAAGTGGCATCCTTTCGCCCCGACGTGAAGACACGCTGATGGTACCTTTGTGTTGATCGGTAATGATGAAATAGGACACCGACAGCCCCAGGCCAGTGCCGACACCCACCTCTTTGGTGGTAAAAAACGGCTCAAAGACCCGCTTGCGGGTCGCTTCGTCCATCCCGGGACCATTGTCCTCCACCTCGACTCGGGCAAAGTTACCGTCGCGTCGTGTCCGCAAGATGATACGGCGCCGCGCGGATGACGGTGACCTGGCCATGGCGTGCGCCGCGTTCTTGATCAGATTGAGAAACACCTGTTCGATCTGGGGACGGTCACAAAGCACTTCACCGAGGCTCGCGTCATAGTCCCGCACCACCTCGATCTGACGAAAGTCATATTTCTTTTTCAGATCGTAATCACTGTCCGCCAACCGCACCACCGTCTCCAGCATCTCGTCCAGACGATTGCGGCAGGAACTCCGAGGCACTGCGCGCGACTGAAGGCCAGCATGTCCGCCACGATCCGGCTGGCCCGGTTACCTGCCTCCAGGATACCCTCGATGAATTCGGTGATGCCCCGCGCCTCCAGATAGCGCTGCAGGATAGCCAGATCCAGCCCCAGCTCATCCGCCTGGGCCCGATTCGCCGGCAATTCATCAGACACGCGGCGCAGCACATTCTGGGCGCTCTGCATGATGATGCTCAGGGGATTGTTGATCTCGTGGGCCATACCCGCCGCCAGACCGCCTACCGAAAGCATCTTCTCGGTCTGCACCATCATCTGCTCGATACGGATGCGTTCGGTAATGTCGTCCATGCGAATAACCGCCCCCATGGCGCCTTTGGACAACAAGGGATAGATCATGACCTCCGCATAACGGGTCTCGCCATCCAGATTGAACGGCAGGCGTTCGGTATGGATCGGCTTGCGGCGACGAATCGCTTCGTTGATATTGGCAAGCTGTCCCGCCAATTGTGGGAACCGATCCGCGACGGCGCTGCCAATGGCCTGCTGTTGCCATGACCCCGGTAATGCGCTCGGCGCTGCGATTCCACTCCGTGACCCGCCCCTTGGTGTCCACGCCCACCAACACCGACGGCATAGAGTCGATGATGTTTTTGAGATAGGTGCGCATCAGCTGGATCTCGCGCGCCGCTTTCAGGCGGTCGGTCTCGTCCACCACCTCTTCCACCACGCGCATCGGACGTCCCTCGGCATCCCGCACCAGTCCAGCCTGCGCCCGCACATGGAGCACGCCGCCATCCCTGCGCAGGTAGCGTTTCTCCAGCTCGTAACGACTGATGTCCCCCTGGATCAGCGCCTCGAAGTGGCGATCCGTCTCTTCGCGATCACGCGGGTGAGTGAGGTCCTTGATGGTCTTTTCCACTAACTCATCCGGTGTGTAACCGAGCAGACCGGCGAAGGCCGGATTCACATCGAGTAACAGCCCCTGCAGATCCGCCGAGGCGATACCGATAGGAGCAGTTTCCAGGGTCAGGCGCATGTAGGCCTCGCTTTGCCGCAGTTGATCCTCAGCCTGTTGCCGCTCCAACTCCAGGGCGATTCGGTTGGCGAAGATCCCGAGGATGGGACGGGTCCAGACATTGGGCTGCATTGGCTTGGTGTCCATCACCACGACTAATCCGAGAGTTTCGCCGGCGGAATTGATCAACGGCGCACCGTAATAACTTTCTACCTGCAGATCCTTGAGTAACTGATCCTCCGGAAAACGGTTCATCGCACCGCGGGGAATGATGTCGCTCCGGCAGTTCAGGACATCGCTGCAGGGGGTTCCTTTAAGATCGTAGCTGAAATTCTCACAGAAGGTGTCTCCCGCCCAGACTGCCAGCGTCCTGATCGAGTTGTGCTGGCCGTCTTCGAACACGCCGATCAAGGCATACCAGGCCTCGTAGGTGCGGGCCAGCTCACGCGTGCAATTGCTCACGAAGTCCTCGCTGTCACCCACGGCGGTAGTGCCGGCCAGCGCGCGCAGGGCCAATTCGGTCTGTCTTTGCTCACCGATGTCGAGGATGAGTCCCTCCAAGGTCTTTCCTTTACCGTCATCACCCGTGACATCGCGACCGTGCTCCCATACCCATTTTTCTTCGCCAGTGGCGGTGTGGATGCGGTAGGTGAGTTCGAATGGGATCTGCGCCTCCACGGCTGACTGGATCTCCTGCCAGACAAGCTGCCGATCATCGGCATGGATCAGGCTCGCAAACTTGACATTGCCCTCTACCAATCCCTCGGCGGGATAACCCGTAAGATGCTTGCCACCTTCACTGACGAACTCCATGGTACGATCAAGATCGTTATGACAGCGATAGACCATCCCTGGAACGTTGCTCATCAGCGTCTCCAGACTGCGTCGACTCTCACGCAGGGCGCGTCTCGCCAAGATATGTTCGGTGACATCCGTGCCGGTTCCGCGATAACCATGAAAGCGTCCAAGCTCATCGAATACGGGCTTACCACTGACCTTGAAATGGAAATCCCAACCCGGCGCATCACCGAAGTGTGGCCGAAAGATGAAATCCCGAAACGGCCGATGTCGCTCCAGATCGTCGACATGTCCTCTCCAGAAACCTTGTTTCCGGCTCCTCACCCGCCAGGTCCCAGTGGGTCCGCCCCACCACTTCCTCCGGCGCCACGCCGGTCAGGGTATAGAATCGATCGGAGACAAAACTGAGCCGGAATCGCCGGTCCATTTCCCAAGTCCAGTCGCTGGCCGCCTCGGTCACGTCGCGCAGATGTTGCTCACTCTTCCGCAGCGCGGTTTCTATGGCCTTCTGCTGACTGAGATCATGGATGATGCCGGTAAAATAACCCACCTCTCCATGCTGTACCTCGGCCACGGACAGATACATGGGGAAGGTACTGCCATCCTGGCGACGCCCTTCCACCTGACGACCGATGCCGATTATCTTGCGTTCGCCGCTGGTGAGATAATTGTGTAGATAACCGTCGTGCTGACTGTGATAGGGTTCAGGCATCAGAATGGAGACATTCTTACCCAACAGTTCCGCAGCTGCGTAACCAAACAGCTTCTCAGTGGCGGGATTGGTCAGACAAATGCGGCCGTCAGCAGTGATCACCAGAATGGCATCGACCGCGGACTCTACGATCGACTTGAGCAGGACGCTATCAATATCGCCATCTATGGAGGGCCCAAACCGTTGGTTGTCTTCATGCATCAACATGGCTTTGTTTAGCAGTAATTGATACTCAGCCTGAATACCGGAGCGGGATCGACAGTATAGTAGTTATCCCTGCAATATAGACCATCCTTTTCAAGACGGTCACGAGAAATCGCCATTGACCGGGATGCATATTGCTCGATCGCAAGACGATGAATCCGCCGTTGTGCAGCCTATTGGCCATAAGTCATACGGCCTGAGCCCTGGCCGATGGTTTCTCCACCAAGACCCACCCGCCAGCCACACCTGCGCCACCCACCTGCGATCTGATCAGTGCGCCAGTTGCAAGAAACGGCCGTTTCGACAACACAAGGGCATCGGGCTGGCGCCACCCGAGCGACCTGAGCTTGGAGCGAACAGCAATATTCCATGTATCTTATTGTTCCATTTAGTGTTCTTATCCATGAAAACCGCAGTGAGAGATAACCAGCTGCCACCACAGCTCATCTCCTATACTTGACATAGAAGGTGAATGCAGTGGAATTACCAGCCCAGCCGGAGGCTCGACCATGAATGCTCAAGTCAACAGATCTCAAGTCGGCGCACCGGATCCGGAATTGAAAAACTCGCCGATCTTCGACGAGCTGGATCTGGAATATCTGTCACTGGATACCGAACTGGAAGAGGGACTGTGTTATTTCAATGACCAGACTTACCGGCTCGGCGAATATGTCTGCAGTGGCGACGAGTTGTTACGCTGCGAAGAGTGTGGGGTCTGGATAAGAGAAGGGAGTTGTTATCAGAAATGACCCTGCCAATTGGACGCACGATCAGTTAAGAACACGCGGTAAGCGTCACCCAATCGAAGCCGTGCATCGCTTGCAGACGGATCGGCTATTGCAACGAGGAGAAGCCTTTCTATCGACGAAGCTGATCAGGCGATCGGAATGCAACGGATGAGCGACGAAGACTCTCTGCTTATGCCGGCTATACGCTATTCCACCCTTTGGTGGCGGACTATTTGTTGGATAGCCTGTTTCAGCAGGGCACAGCTTCGAAGCGTGAGTCGTCCAACTCCCGCTGAGGTTCAGCAGTTTAGGCTGATTTGATATTACCATGCCCGGATTAGCAAGGCCCAGAAGGAACTATTCCAAGGCAGGACGAAATTGCCCTGATCACACAATTTCAACAGAAACATAAAGATACCCCCTAGTTCTGAACAAATACCGCCGAGCCGTGTAAAAAGAGCCTTTCAACCCGAAGGACGAAAGGCAAATTGCGCGCATCCACTCTGCAAGTCAGGCCGATAGGCGACTCAGAAGATCACCGCTTCCAGCAGTTGATCCAAGCCCACCATTACCTGGGTGCTTTGCCAAAGATCGGCAATACCCTACGCTATGTCGCCGAGCAAGAGGGGCGCTGGGTGGGTCTGCTGAGTGTTTCCGCCCCTGCCCTCAAGTGTGCCGCACGTGATCAATGGATCGGCTGGGGGTATCGTCATCAGTATGATCGGCTCAACCTGGTGGCCAACAACTCCCGGTTTCTGATCTTGCCAGGCTGCCATGAGAACAATCTGGCCTCCCAGATTTTGTCGCGATTGCGCCGTCGGATTCAAAGCGACTGGTCGACCCATTTTGGCTATCCTTTGCTGATGCTGGAAACCTTTGTCGATCCTGTGCGTTTCCACGGCACCCTGTATCGTGCGTCGAATTGGACCTTGGTCGGTTCGACACAAGGCTACCGGCGCACCCGTGAGGGATATGGCGAACGCACGGATTCTCGTAAGCTGGTGTTCATGCTGGCGTTGCAACGCAACGCGCGCGCTTTGCTGAGTCGTCCGCAACTCGACGAACGTTACCGAACAGGAAAGGCCCGCATGCAATTAACCGCCCAGCAGATGTTGTCATTGTACGATTTTTTCACGCAAATCGATGACCCACGCCGTCGCCAAGGCCGCAAGCACCCCTTGCCCAGTGTGCTGTCTCTGGCCGCCGCGGCCGTACTGTGCGGCATGCGCGGTTACAAGGACATTTCGATTTGGGCACACTCACTGGGCCAGAAGGCACGCAGTCGATTCCGATGTCGAAAACGCGAGGGTATTTACGAAGTGCCGAGTGTCACCGTGATCCGCAATGCGTTGATCGGAGTTGATCCCGAGCAGCTCGATCGAGCGCTCGGTGCCTGGAATGCCCAGTATGGCCGGATTGACGAGAGCTTGGCCATCGATGGAAAAACCATGTGCAACGCCATTGATGACGATTACAGACAGACGCATATCATGAGCGCGATCGGCCATCACAGTGGCCAGTGCTACACCCAAGAAAAGTCGGTACCCTACGTCCCGCAGGCAGCGACGAAGAAAAACGAACCAACGAGATAAAAACCGCCACGCCTCTGCTCGATGTCATCGATATTGCCGGGCGTACGATTACGGCCGATGCCTTACTGACGCAACGCGACTTGGCAAATTACTTGGTCGGACGTGGGGCAAACTATCATTTCACCGTCAAGGGCAATCAACCCACCTTACTCGAAGCGATCGCCTACTACTTCCAAACCTCACAGACACCAGCCGATTTCATCCAGATCGGTCAAGGCGAGCACGGGCGTATTGAAACGCGAAAGATCTGGATCACAACGGCACTGAATCACTACCTGGATTTCCCCCATGTGCACCAAGCATTCATGATTGAGCGTGAGTCAATCGACAAGAAAAGCGGTGAGCCAAGCCACGAGACAATCTATGGCATCACAAGCGCACCGACGGAACAGGCCGATGCCGAGCAAGTGCTTCGCGACAACCGCGGGCACTGGTGCGTGGAAAGCTGTCACTACATGATCGATTGGAACTATGATGAAGACCGTAGTCGCATCCGTACCGGCCATGGTCCGGAAAACATCACCCGGCTTGCGACGCTTTGCCATTGGTTTGCTCAAAGGCAAAAAAACCACCGAGACGATACCGGCGATAGATGAAAAAACTGCTTCTGAACACCCGTGCCGTGTTCGATATCTTGAAAATGACACGTAACACTATGCCACACAACGGAAATTTCGCCGGAGCATGAATTTACCGTGATATACGGGTCCCGGAAAATGACAGACGAGAAGATGCCAGTCATAATAGGCAATTTGATTGTCGTCAGTCAGGGTTCTGGTATTTTTTATGATGATCCCTATTGAACTATGGATATTTCAAAGGTAACAACGAGTTGGCGAACAGCCAATGCGTGAAAGTTATACCCCTCAACAGCTAGCGGCGATCAGAGAGGCGATCCGAAAGGGTCGTCAGGCATTGATGCTGGGCGACGGCCATCCCAGGATCTTTGCCAGCGCATTCATCCGTGCCGGGGGCTTGCATCTGCCAGGAGATGACCTGGACAGAGAGACACGCCTGCGCGTGGAAATACATATCATGGCAAACATCAATGGGCGGCATAGCGGCGCCGATGAGGAACCTCGTATCCGCCAGGCGATCCGTCGTGAGGTGACACGGATCTACAGTGAAGTCGAACGGTTTCAGGTCATGATGCATCCTCATCTGATCGGATACCAACTGATGATTGATGATCAAGCACCGGAAAACGGCGTCTGCGAACGTTACACAAAACTGGATGCCTTTGGCCTGGGCCCGGGTATTGTTCCTCCCCATGAGATTGTCGTGTTGCCACCCTGTTGTGACGAGATACATTGGAATCCGATCTATGAGGCAGGGCAATAGGTCAGACCTTGACGATCGAGTCGCAAATCGGGAGTTGACGGCTAACTCGGCTTCCGAGCTATCGACGAGATCCGCTCCAGTCATATTGATCCCTTGGCTGACCTGCTCTGCTGCCAGGATCGGCTTGTTCCGTGGCAATGGCACACCGGACACAGGCATCCGCCGTGCGATACCCGTCACCCCGGCTGGTATGCGATAGGGTGGCAATTTGAACGCATTCGAACGCACCTTGAGGTTTTACTCGAGAGAAGGTTTCAACCTAGAAACCGCAGTTGGACAGGTTGAAGAGTGCGTCCATGGGGGTGCAGGGCAAGGCGCAACGACGCGGAATAGTGATTCTATTCCAAGGAGTTGCAACGCGGCCATGCGCCGTCATGGGTGTGCCATTCAGCCCGTAGCGTAGTTCACCCAATAGGTGAACCAGCTTATCGAAACAAACCGGCTTCATATCAACAGGCATCTGTCAGAATGGAGCGATCAACTGCGGTTTCTAGGTTCAATATTACAGGCGGCCGTAAGCTCAAGTTGCTCCTTTAGCCTTTTTCCCGGGTTACACCCGGGCTGTGAATCGGCCGGTTTCAACCTGATTCAGGTGGGCATTGGCGCTTTCAGGCACCGTTACGCGACTTCGTGCACTCCATGGCAGTCCGTGCGCAACTCGGGGCACATGGCTACTCGTCAACCTCGACGATGAAACTGTCACCTTCCTTATTTTCGACGATCACTACCTTGCCTAAGGTCGGGTGACGTCCCACATAGACCGCCAAAGAGGCATTATCCTGGGTTGCGGCAACCTCGATCTCATCGATGAAGTCTTTGACCAGTTGAGACTCGACATCCACTATACGCATACTGGCATTTCCTGGTGGTTTCTGGATTCGACGATCATAGAACCTATGGCTCAGTGCCGGCAACCTCAAACAAGCTGTTGCAGATATCCGCGGGGTAAACTTCATGCTATCGTGCAATTCTACTGAGAGCTGGATGAAATCAGGAAAAATCCTTTAAAATAAATAGGATATACAACTCACACCCGATGCTTGCCTGCCCCATCGTGGCGATCTTTCGATTTCAGCAGTTTTCCATTCAGCAACAAAAGTCGGCTATGAAGGTCTGTACTGATGCCACGCTGTTCGGCGCTATGGCGCCCCTCCAAGGAGGTGAACAGGTTCTGGATATCGGCACCGGTACCGGATTACTCGCTCTGATGGCAGCCCAACTGGGTGCCAGCGATGTCACCGGAGTGGAACTGTCCGAAGTGGCCTTTGCAGAAGCTCGCAGCAACTTTCGAAACAGTCCATGGAGTGATCGCTTAACTGCAATACCTGGTTCCATCCAGCACTATGCCGACAACACAGCACAGCGCTATGACCTCATCATCAGCAATCCACCATTCTTCGACAACCACAGCAAGGCTTCAGATTCGCTAAGAAGTCAGGCCCGTCACACCGATCTGTTGCCATTTCCGGAGCTGCTGACAAGCGTGATCAGACTACTGAGAGACCATGGCTTGTTCTACCTGCTCCTTCCACAACAGGCCGTAGGACGATTTTCCGGGCTGGCGTTTGGCCTTGGCCTCCACCTGATCACACAAACTGATTTTCGTGGTTACGCCCACAAACCGGCAAAGGTATCTGCACTAACCTTCAGTCGTCAGCAGCAACTCACCAGATCCAAGCTGCTGACGATCTATGCAGCGGACCGGGCCTATGCAACGGAGTGCGAGCCCTATCTCAAACCATTTCTGTTGAGGTTTAGTCAAACCAGCTGAAATTGCCCATGTCAATAGCTATCCGCTTCTCTCTGAACCTTTCTGCCGATCGTTATCTCGGTCATTACCAGGGGTCTATCAAAAGAGTCTCCGTGGTAGCGGATGATGGGCGTCGTATCGAATTTCCCGCCAATGCGCTACGGCCCTTCGTCACGAAAGATGGGGTTCAGGGCCAGTTTGAAATGGTTGTTGATGCCAACAATCGTCTGCTGAGGCTTGCACGTATCCGCACCTGATCACGACGCATTCTACCTTGGGTAAGTAGCCAATCGGATCAGTGCTTGGTGTCGATGCGATTCACTGCGGGCCTGGGATGGGGCAGATTCCATTCGTCCACGAACACCCCTCGCTCATCCACCTTGAAAGTAAAATCCAGGCCTGGACAGGCTTCGGGGTATTGGTCATGCACCCGTCTGCACAGTTCCCAGGCCGCTTCATTTCGCCCCATCAGTACACTCTGGTGCATGATCTGCCGCATCTTGGTCTCATTGCGGCGTTCACCGCTGCGAATCGTGAAGATCAGAAATGCCAGAATAAGCAGGCTGACTACAATGGCGGATAGTGTCGCAAAATCGAATGACATGAACGCATACTCCAAAAGGGTCGCAAGGAAAGTTGCAACAACGCTGACCCACAGGGATGTGGGAAATGCCGGTTCCGTCTGGAACATGTACCGGTAATACGCCGCCCTGGGCGTGCCTTTCGGCCCGCAACGAGATTCGCCCAGGGGATGAACCAGCAGATCGAAACAATTTCGCATCATATCAAACCGTTACTATTTAGATCTAGCGGCCAACTGCGGTTTCCAGGTTTAAGTTGGATTCTCGAGGAGAGGGTGATCTGATAACCGCCGGTGCTCCCGCACGACCAACACGGCCAATATCAACCAAAGTCCAATCAGGGCGGAATTAAACAGAATGAAGCCTTCCACTTCGATACCCCATACCCGCGTGCCAATCAACACGGTCAGGGCCGCCAGCCCATCCCGAAGCGCACGCACAAGGTGTCGATGGCGGCCTTGGCCTTGTAGATCATCTCTTTGGTGGTCGGCAGCCAGAGCACCTGGCGGGCGGTGTTGTTGATCGAATAGTTGGCGCCGTTCTCGGCGGTCTTGGCTGCGGTGAACACCAGCAGGGTGTTTTCGACGGCCATCGCGCCATAGCCGGCCAGGGACACCAGGGGCGGGGTCAGCAGCAGGGCCCCGAAACCGCCCCAACGTTGCAGCCGCGACACCACGAAGGCCTGCAGCAGCAGACCGGTGAGATTCACCCAGAAATAGAGATTAGCGTAAAACGCGGTGGTGCCCAGTTTGGTGGCGGCGCGATCCGCACCCTCCGCCTCCAGGGCCCGCTGCACCAGGCCGAACAGGATGTTCTCGCCGTTGGTCATGACCCAGAACATGGCGAATACCATCAGTCCCGTGAGCCGCAGATAAAGGCTGCGGAGGATCAGAGCATAGGCCCCTGCGGTATTGGGGGCGGCGGCATGGTCACCCAGGTCGGCTCCGGCATGCTGTGTACTGATGCCGTAGCGGTCCACCCAGCGGGCCAGCGCCAGCGCCGCCAACAAGGGAATGCCGGCGACCGGCAGCAGGTGAAAGGTGTCGATCTCAAGCTCCTGGATCAAGCGCTCCACCAGCCAGGAACCGGCCACCGAGCCCGTCGAGGCGCCGAGCGCGACCAGGGGAAACAATCGCGTGCCCCGTTCCTGGTCATAGAGATCGGCGGCAAAAGCCTTCGAACGCCTGGAGAGTCAGACCGAGGGCCTGCTGGAAGACGAAGCGAGCCGACGCCTGGATGCTTACGGCGCCAATCACATTCCACCTCCCAAACGCCGTTCCGCCTTGATCCGATTGCTGGCGCAATTTCATAACATATTACTTTATGTTCTCATTGCTGCCGCCCTGGTGACCTTTCTGTTGGGACATCTGGTGGATTCCGGGGTGATTATCGGGGTCGTCATCATCAACGGCCTGATCGGCTTCATCCAGGAGGGCAAGGCTGAAAAGGCTATAGATGCGGTGCGCAACATGCTCTCCGCCCAGGCTACGGTGATCCGCGCTGGGCGCCGTTATCAACTGCCAGCCGTAGCGCTGGTACCGGGTGATGTGGTATTCGTGCAGTCCGGGGATCGGGTTCCCGCCGATCTGCGGCTGTTCCATGTGAAGGAACTGCGAGTCGAAGAGGCCATCCTGACCGGTGAATCGGTAGCCGTTACCAAGACGGTGGAACCGACCCGCGAAGACGCCCCCCTCGGCGACCGCCGCTGCCTGGCCTTCTCCGGCACCTTGGTCAGCTATGGACAGGGCGCTGGAGTCGTCGTAGAGACCGGAGCCCAGACCGAGATTGGCCGCATCAGCGCCATGCTGTCTGAGGTGCATACACTTACGACTCCGTTGCTGCGTCAGCTGGCCTCCTTCGCCCGCTGGTTGACGATGGCAATCCTGATCATTGCCCTGGCGACCATGGCCTTTGGCACGCTCATCCGCAACTACCCGCTGGGCGAGATGTTCCTCGCCGCTGTGGGACTTGCCGTGGCGGCCATTCCGGAAGGGCTGCCGGCCGTGATCACCATCGCGCTGGCGATCGGGGTGCAGCGCATGGCGCGGCGCAACGCGATTATCCGCCGGCTGCCCGCGGTGGAGACCCTCGGTTCGGTATCCGTGATCTGTTCGGACAAGACCGGCACCCTCACCCGCAATGAGATGACCGTGCGGACTCTGATCAACGCCACCGGTCAGTTGCGGGTCAGCGGTGTCGGGTACAACCCTCATGGCGGTTTCAGTACCGACAGTCATGACCTGGCGGTGGATACCCGCCCCGATCTGCTGGAACTGTGCCGGGCGGGTCTGCTGTGCAATGATGCCAGCCTGGAGGCGGAGGATGGCGGCTGGCGCATCCATGGCGATCCCACCGAAGGCGCCTTGATCGTGCTCGGGGTCAAGGCGGGACTGGACCCGGCGGCGTTGACCAAGACCATGCCACGGGACGACCTGATTCCCTTCGAATCCCAGCACCGTTTCATGGCCACCCTGCATCACGACCATACAGGCAAAGGTTTCATATATCTCAAGGGGGCCTACGAGGCGGTTCTGCAACGTTGCCTGTGGCAACGCAAGGGCGTTGCAGACGAACCCATCGAACGGGATCGCTGGTTGTCACGCCAGGAAGAGATCGCGGCCCTGGGACAACGCACCCTGGCGCTGGCGGTCAAGCCGGGCAGAACCGGAACAACGCAGCTTGCGCTTCGCGGACGTGGACACCGGTCTGGTGCTGCTGGGACTGGTGGGTATCATCGATCCACCCCGGGAGGAGGCGATCACCGCCGTGGCCAAGTGCCGCGCCGCCGGCATCCTGGTCAAGATGATCACCGGTGACCATGCCGGTACCGCTGCCGCCATCGCCACCCAGATGGGCATTGCGGAGCATCGCCGGGTGCTGACCGGCATCGAGTTGGAGCGGATGAGCGAAACGGAGTTACATGAACGTGTGGAGGATGTGGAGATATTCGCCCGCGCCAGCCCCGAGCACAAGCTGCGTCTGGTGCGGACCCTGCAGGCCCACGGCCGGGTGGTTGCGATGACCGGAGACGGGGTCAACGACGCCCCGGCGTTGAAACGCGCCGACGTGGGCGTCGCGATGGGAATCAAAGGAACCGAGGCCGCCAAGGAAGCCGCAGAGATGGTGCTGGCGGACGATAACTTCGCTTCAATCGCCGCCGCGGTGGAGGAAGGACGCACCGTTTACGACAACATCAAAAAATCGATTCTGTTCATCCTGCCCACCAATGGCGGAGAGGCGTTCACCATCCTGGCGGCCATCACCCTGGGGCGCATGCTGCCGGTGACCGCCGCACAGATCCTCTGGGTCAACATGATCACCGCCGTGACCCTGGCCCTCTCCCTGGTCTTCGAGCCGGCAGAATCGGATGTGATGCAGCGTAAGCCCCGGGACATTCGCGCCTCCATGCTGTCCGGTTTCATGACCTGGCGCATCCTGTTCGTCTCGCTGCTGATGGTGCTCGGCACCTTCGGTCTTTTTCTATGGGAACGGCTACATGGCGCCGATATCGAAACGGCGCGCACCGTGGCAGTCAACACCCTGGTCATGGTTGAAGTCTTCTACCTGTTCAACACCCGCTTCCTGACCGCCTCGGTACTCAATCGAAACGGTCTGCTGGGCAATCGATATGTGTTGATCGCGGTCGGCAGCGTGATCTTCTTCCAATTACTGTTTACCTATCTGCCACTCATGCAACACTTTTTCGCCACCAAGGCGATCGGCATTGACGAATGGTTACGCATTATCGGCGTGGGAATCCTGACTTTTTTTGCCGTCGAGTTGGAGAAGGCCTGGTTCCGGCGACCCCAACGTCCGTCAGCCTGAAAGACCTTACGGATCCGATCCGGAAAGCGCCTGCGCCTCGACCCACTCCCGCCATACCGCGAGCAAGATAGCGACGATGATCGGACCCAGGAACAGACCAATGAGTCCAAACGCCGAGATGCCGCCAAGCACACTGAACAAGACCAGCAGGTAGGGAATGCGGGTGACGCTGCTGATCACCAGAGGGCGTAACAGATTGTCGATCTGACTAACCACCACCACCCCCCAGACTGCAAGCCCGACCCCTGCCCAGGTCTCGCCGACGGCCAGCAGCCAGATACTCACCAACCCCCAGACGAGGGGGGCCCCGAACGGAACCAGCGCCAGAATGACCGTAACCACCCCAAGCAGCACCGGGGCGCGTAGGCCGGCTGCCCAGTAGCCGAGCCCGGCGAGCGCCCCCTGAATCAGCGCCGTCAGAATGAGGCCGTAGAGCACCGCGCGCATGGTGTCGCCGATGGAGTTGAGATAGCCTCCGGTGCGTCGGCCGAGCAGGCGTAACAGTACGCGCCGCGCCTGGCCGAGCAGGGATTCGCCGTCGCGATAGAGAAAGAAGGCGGTGAGCAAGGCGAAGCCGAACTTGAAGGTGGTGCGCCCGATGTCCCCCAGCAACGTGAGGGACTCGTCCGCCCAGGGCTTCATCCATTGCAGCAGCTGGTTACGCATGGCCGCCGGATCCTGGCTCGTGAGTTCGACCAGACGCTCGATCTCCGAGCCGAGCCATGGGATTCGCACCACGTATGGAGGGAGCACCTCTTTACCCGCACTGAGGAAGTCGATAAACGTCAAGTAGGCCATCGGGACTTCGGTGCGCAGCATGGCGATGACCCATAACAATGGCAACGCGAAGACGCAGGTCAAAAGCAATGTCATCAATAGGGCGCTGCTATTGATATAAGCGCCCAGCAGTGCGCGCAGCCGTCGGTAAGCAGGCCAGCTGACATAGGTCAGGATGATGGCCCAGGCCACCGGCACGAGGAACAGATGCAAGACATGGTAGCTGAAGAACAGCAGCCCAAGCAGGAACAGACTCAACGCGAGGCGCGCGCTGCTTGGCGTGGTGAATTCAGGAGTGCTCATCGTAGTATTAGACAATCCTGTGATGCTGAAACCTGTAACGGGATTCACAGCCGAATCGAAGTTGTATAATTTTATATGGGGCGAGTTCCGTCAACCGCTATTTATCGAGGTAGCATCATGAAACGTGTATTGCTGTTTGTAGTGACCAACCTGGCGATCCTGCTGGTACTGGGCTTCGTACTCAGCCTGCTCGGCATCGACAGCCGCAGCACCTCGGGGGCCTTGGTGGTCGCGGCCCTGTTCGGCATGGGCGGTTCCTTCATCTCCCTGGCCATGTCCAAGTGGATCGCGAAAAGCGCCACCGGCGCCCAGGTAATCGAACAACCCCGCAATCCACACGAGGTCTGGCTGCTGCAGACGGTGGAGCGGCAGGCCCGGCAGGCGGGAATCGGCATGCCGGAGGTGGCGGTCTATGCGGCCCATGAGATCAATGCCTTCGCCACCGGCATGAACCGCAACAATGCCCTGGTGGCGGTCAGCTCCGGACTGCTGGAAAACATGAGCCGGGACGAGGCGGAGGCGGTGCTGGGGCACGAGGTGAGCCATGTGGCGAACGGCGACATGGTCACCCTGGCACTGATCCAGGGGGTCCTGAACACCTTCGTGATCTTCATCGCCCGCCTGGTCGCCAACCTGATCAGCAGCTTTCTCAGCCGCGGCGAAGAGGAAGGCGAAGGGGGCCTGGGCTGGCTCGGCTACATGGCGGTGACCCTGGTGATGGAGCTGGCGCTGGGCATCCTGGCCAGCATCATCGTGATGTGGTTCTCGCGGCAACGGGAATTCCGCGCGGATACCGGCGGCGCTGATCTGGCGGGGCGGCGCAAGATGATCGCGGCTCTGCAGCGCCTGCAGCAGCTGCACCAGCCCTCGCAGCTGCCGGATCAGCTGGCGGCCTTCGGCATCAGCGGCAAGCAGAGCGGACTGGCCAAGCTGTTCATGAGTCATCCGCCATTGGAGGAGCGCATCGCGGCGCTGACGAGGCGTCGCTGAATCACTGCACGCAGCTTGTCTGCAACGTGACCGCTGTAGCACATTATGACTATCGATCTTGGAACCCTGCCCAGTCTGATCATCGCCATCTCGATCCTATTCGCCGGCTACCTGCTGGTCGCGCGTATCGCCCTGCTCGCCCACTACAACATCCCGGTGCCGGTGGCCGGCGGCATCCTGTTCGCAGCCCTGCTCTATACCCAGACCCCTCTGCGGCTGGCGTTCGATACCAACTTGCGCACGTTCTTCATGATGGCCTTCTTCACCACCGTGGGTCTGGGTGCGGACCTCGTCCAGCTGCGCCTGGGCGGCAAGAATCTGTTCCGTCTGCTCATCGTCGTGGTGCTGTTTCTGTGTTTGCAGAACGCGGTCGGCTCCGGCATGGCCTTTCTGCTCGATCTGCATCCCTCCCTGGGTCTGCTGGCAGGTTCGATCACCCTGTCGGGTGGAACGGCACCGGCGCGGCGTACGCGGAGCGCTTCGGAACCGTGCAGAATCTGCACGGAGTGATGGAGCTAACCCTGGCCAGCGCGATCTTCGGTCTGGTGATCGGGGGACTGATTGGCGGTCCCGTCGCACAATACCTGATCACCCGCCATCGGCTGCAAGCTGGATCACCACAGGCTGCGACAGATATCCCGGAAGCCCGGGACAAGGGACCGTCGACTCCACGCAGCGTGCTGGAAACCCTGTTACTGATCCTGCTCGGCGTAGTCGCCGGCGAGGCTTTGTCGCGGCTGTTCGAGCAGTCCCCCGTCACCCTGCCCGCGTTCATCTGGGCGCTGTTCGTCGGCGTGCTGCTGCGCAACATCCTTGGCTCGCTGAGGTTCTACCGCGTGCACGAACCGAGCCTGGACCTGCTCGGCTCACTGTCGCTATGGATCGCCCTGGCGCTGGCGTTCATGGGGCTCAAGCTCTGGGAACTGATCGGCCTGGCGGGTCCGTTGTTGCTGATCATGATCACCCAAACCCTAGCGATGGTGCTGTTTGCGGTCTTCGTCACCTTCCGCATGATGGGTTCGAACTACGATGCCGCCGTCATGGCCGGCGGTCGTTGCGGCTTCGGCATGGGCGCCACCCCCACCGCCATCGCCAACATGCAGGCGGTGACCGCCAGGTACGGCGCTTCCCCGCAGGCCTTCATCGTCATCCCTTTGATCGGTGCGTTTTTCGTCGATCTGGCGAACGCCCTGGTGATTCAGGGCTATCTGGCCCTGCCGATACACGGATTCTGATCCCTGCAGTACACATCGCGATACTAGCAATACGCATATGCAAGAGCGACTCCTGACTTTGCTTTCAATAACCTTGCTGTCACTGCTGCTCAGCGGTTGCCAGCGCGGTCCCGAGGAATCGACCTTGCGGTCGGAACTCACCGCGGTGCTGGAGCAGAATTTCCAGCCCGGCCTGTTCGAACTGGTGTCGCTGCGGCGCATGGGCAGTGCGCCGCGTCGCGAGTCAGAAACCGGTGACGAGCGCCTGATCGTCTATTTCAATACTCGGCTGCGCTTCCGCAAAGCCCATGACCTGACGGTCTGGGACGGGCTCAACGGTGCCTCTCTGGCCTTTCTGCTTGGCGCATCTGAGAGCGGTATCCAGGGTATCAGGAGTGGCGGCAACACCACCGGTGATATCCTGCAGGTACACGGCAGCCGCGCCTACGCCATGCGCAGCGCCCAGTGGCGTGCAATCACCATTAACCGTCCCTCACTCTCCCCAATCGATACCAGCGCTCAGTCCGCCCGGCTGATCGAGGGCCTGAGCCAACTGGCCGAGCAATCAGCAGGCCGGCGCGGCGGCGTCGAACAGGCCATCGTCGAACGGGAACTGGGGGAGGAAAAACGGCGCATCGAACGCGAATTGGACAAACTCCGTCAGATCTACGCCGCCGCAAGCGGCCCTTCACAGGGCGCCTATCACCGTTACCTGCAGGCGTTGGAGCGCAACGCAACCCAGACCGGCGTCATACTGCGCAACTACGAGACCCAGGGCAGCGTGGAGAACTGTCTGCTGGTGCAGTCCGGCGCAGTCGATATCGGCATCGCGCAGAGCAATATCGCCGCCCTCGCCTTCAGCGGGGAGGGCCCCTTCAAGGCGAGGGGCAGACAGACAGACCTGAACGCCATTGCGGCTCTGTTCCCGGAATATCTGCAGCTGGTGACACGAACGGGCGCAGGAATTCAGACCCTGGAGGGTCTGCGCGGCAAGCGCATCGACATCGGCCTGCCCGAATCCGGCACCCGGGTCGATGCACTGCGGGTTTTGGACGCGGCGGGGCTGCGCCTGCAGGACTTTTTCGAAATACGCGAGCAAGGACTCAATGACGCGGTAGCCGCATTGCTCAGCGGAGCGTTGGATGCCTTCTTCACCACCCAGCAAGCGCCCGGGCATGCCTTGCAGGACATCATCGCACCGGGCGAGGCCCAGCTCCTGTCGCTGCCCCCGGCGGTGCAACGGGAGGTAGTCGACCACCATGCGGTTTACCGAGCCGCGCGGCTACCCGCGCATACCTATCCGGGCCAGACAATGCCGATAGAAACCCTGGCTGTGACTGCGATGCTGATTGCCCGCCGGGACCTGCCTGATCCGCGGGTATTGCAGCTGCTCGAAGGGCTGTTCCGTTCCGTAGAAGTGGTGGCGCAGGACAATCTACGTGTCGGTCTGCTCTCGCCGCGAACCGCGGCTGCCGGACTCACCCTGCCGTTGCACCCGATAGTCAAGCGTTTTCTCAGCCGATAGTTCTCTGCCGCTGACGCTAGTCATGGCATGGTCTGCGGCAGATCCAGCGCTACCTGCTGCGGTTCGCCAGGGACCCCTTCGCCCATCAGACGGAAACGCAGCCGGCGCGCCTGCGGTGTCAGTTCCGGCAGGCGGATCACATGCACCCCGAGACCCGGATCCTGGCTCGCCAGCCGTTGCGCCAACCCGTCATCCACCTGATACTCCACCTGCGCCGGCTGTTGCAGACAGAGACCGAGGCGCACTCCCGCGGGCAGCCGGCGGATCGGCGCCTGGGGCGACCAATACCAGAGATGGGTGGTCGGGCGATACCCCCGATACCGCGCCCACAGGGGTTCGGGGCGGTCGATCGGCCTGCCGTTGAGAATTGAATAGGCCAGCTTCACATATTCGGCGTGGGCCCAGGCCAAGGGGGTGGCCGAACCGGTGGGCCCGGCGCACCATGTCGGCCACCTCGATGCCGTCCAGGGCACTCTGTTCCTCCAGCGCGCCGGCGAGCAGCACCGGAAAGGCGATCTGATCCAGCTGGATCCCGGTCCAGTAGGGCTTACCGCCCAGCCACTGGTTCTGGTACCAGGAACCATCGTGGCGTTGCGTGGCGATCAGGTAGCGCAAGACCTCCCGTGCCTCGATCTGCGCACCCAGGGCCAGCAGGGCGCCAGCGCACTCCACCAGATCCCGTGGCCACACCAGATGGTAACCGGGACGCTCCTGGGCATGTTCCCCCCAGGGCACACTCAGGCTGGCCACCATGGCGCCGCGGAAGGTCCGATCCTGATGGGTACGCAACACCATTGCGCTGGTGCGCATCTGCGCGCACAGATGAGAGGGAAATCGCTCATGGGCGTCGGCGGCGGCCGGCAGCCCGCAATCGCCCTGCCAGCTCTGCCAATGGGCGCAATGCTGCTGCCAGATCAGTTCAAAGGGCTGCAACAGTGCAGAGATGGCCAGCGTCGCGGCGGCCGAACCGCTGGTACCGAAGCCCAATCCGAGGATCGCATGGCGTGGCAGCTCGGCCATCAGGGACACGTAGTCGGGACCGGCCTGGCGATAGTGCCAGCTCATACGACCGTTGCGGTGGAAATCCTGCCAGCCGTCGGAGACCCCGGTGATCCCCGCGCCGGCCGCACCCAGGGCATCGGCCTGCTGAGCGTCCACCGCGGCCAGCGCCAGACCGAATGGACCCTGTTCCGCCCACAATACCCGGCGTCCGCCGTGTTCACCGACTTCGGCCCGATTGCCCGCGCCGGTGCCGCCGAGATGGGGCGTAAGCAGCAGATAAGGCCGCAGGCCGGCATCGCCCTGCAAGCTGATCTCCAGCAGCAACACGTCCCGGTTCGGTTCCGGCACCAGCCGTTGCGTCAGGGTGAAGCGGGGATGTCGATGCACGATGTGGGCGGCCGGCACCCCGGGCGCGGGGTCTCCAGCGTCCAGTCATCGAGGGTCTTGACCTCGACCCAGAAACCGACGTCATCGGCGACGATGAATCCGAGATCGCGCAATTGGGGTATGTCGATACGCGGATAGTACACCTCGTTGAGAATACCGCGTCCCACCGTGAACCAGACCCGCGCCGCCCCCAGGCTGGTGCCCACCAGCTGCTTTGCACCCTCGCACCAGTTCAGTGAAATCCCCGGCGCACCCGGGGGCCTGTTCGCGGTTGCCCATCACCACGTACGCATATCTTATGAATGGCCTTGGATAGGGTTAAAACCAGCGTTTACGCCGGAAAATCAACACCTGCAGCACGACCAGCACGACCAGAAAGGTCACCACTTCGAGGAATCCCCAGGGACTATCCGCTAGAGGGATGCCGCCGACGTTGATACCCAGCAGGCCCGTAAGAAAGCCCAGCGGCAGAAACAACCCGGCGATCAGGGACAAGACATACATGCGGGTATTCATCTGTTCTGCCTGTCGGCTGGTGAGTTCCTCATAGGCGACCCCCGCCCGATCCCTGGCCGAATCCAGGTCTTCCACGTAGCGGGTGATCTTGTCGGAGGCCTCGCGCACCTGCAGCCGGTCATGCTCGCTCAACCAGGCCGCCTTTTCCAGCGCCAACCGATTCAAGGCTTCCCGCTGGGGCGCAAGATAACGGCGCAGTTTGATGATCTCCCGACGCAGTTCGAGTATGCCGCTGCGCACCTCCTGGCCGGCGCCCTCGATGATCTTCTCCTCCAGGTCATCGGCGCGTTCATCCAGCTCGGTGATCACCCCGCTCATGCGCTCGATCAACCGTTCCGCCAGCATACTGATCAACTCACCTGTGGTGCGCGGCCCTTCGCGCCACTCAAAGGTATCCACCAGATCCCTGATGGTGAGCAGACGCCGCCGCCGGGTGCTGATCACCCGCTGCTCAGTGCAAAACAGACGGATGGAAACCATATCCTCCGGATCCGCCCCAGGGTTGCTATTCACCCCCCGCAGGCTGATCAGCAGCCCGTTGGCAATGGCGGCACAGCGTGGCCGGGTCTCGTCCGCGATCAAGGCCTCGGCAATCAGCGAATCGAGTCCGCTCTCCTCCTGCAGCCAGCGTTGCACCCCCTCCACGGTGAAATCCAGATGCACCCAGAGTGCCCCTGCAGCGGGCGTCCAGTTGCGGATTCCGGTCCAGTCCACTGGCTCGCCACCGCCCTCGCCATCCAATACAAACGCATTGATCAGACCATCTTCTTTGTTCATCGCCCTTGCCTCTGTGCCGAGTGGATGGAGCTATTCCAGCATTTTTCTGGTAATAACTCCGATCTCCGCCAGATAACCGCGGCTTTGCGTGGTGGGGAAGAAACGCTGTCCCCTGCGTTGAAAATAGAGATTGACGGTCTTGCCACTCGGTTCGGGATCTTTTTCGTAGACCGCCCGGGTGGTTTGCAGGATCTTGATCGTGATCTGCAGTTGCGCAGTCCCGTCCCCCGCAGCCACCGCACGCATCCCGGTCGGAACCACCAACACGACTTGCTGCATATCGCTCCCGCTGTTGTCGTACCAGCGCAACAACCGCCAGCGAGTGATCCCCCGCTTGGAGATCTCCATCACCGAGATGTGGCCGATAACCTCGCCCTGGGCCATGTCGGCTTCGTTGCAAACCAACAGGTCGCGGGTCATCACTCCGGTGAACACCAGGCAGTCGTTCAAGCGAAAACCGGGTTTGTAAAAGACCAGTTGCGGCGGCCTGCCGGCCGGCTTGTCTGTCGGACTTGAACCGGGGGATGAGGGCGCAGCCAAACCTGCGGATGGCTTGGACTTGGCAGGCCCCAACAGGATAACGCCGCCGAAACTCTCGAAATGGGCCTCACAGCCGTCCGTGTCCAACAGCCATTCATCCCCACCACCGACCGTTGAAAACCGACCGCGTATGATGGAGCCAATCTCCAGACCCTCATGAGAGCCTGGATTCCCAGTAAAATCGGGGCATAGGTTACAGCTTAAACCCGTTTCGGTGACCTCGAACCCGCCCTCGCCACAGGCCACACGACCAATCATCGCCTTGTCAGCTTCCGACAGAGACGGCGGCGCCGGAGTGAGCTGCCAATCCGTCTGCCCGGCAAAAGCCAGGCTCGACAAACCAAAAATAAATCCAATGGCATGCAATAGGGCTACACGCATCATCCTCGTCTCCATCTTTAAAGTCGGCGGTTCAGGCGGAACCGAATCAGCAGGCCGGCAACGCTCAGCAATAGGAGCCCGGCCACTACCCCGGGACCATAGCATACCTTTGCAGCAAAGGCAGATGGCTGAAAATTATGCCAAACAGGCCCGTCAACTGCTTTATCGGCAGGAAAACCGCCGCATCAATGGTGAGTACCTGCGGTATATTATTGGTGCATTACTGGAAAAGCAGTCATCAAACGGGCCATCCCCGTCGCGCAAGCTCTACGACCAATTCGACAACAGCTTGGAGGTTACAACGCGACACAGCAACAGAGAACCGGTGATCGGGTTCAAGATCTGCTGCACGAGTATGGCGGAAGGTGGAGGGATTGCATTGGTGGTCCAACATGCGTTGGTGCTGTTTCACGAACACAGGAACAATCTCTTGGGCCGAACCGGATGTGCCTGGTCTGGCCCATTTGACCTATCCCGATCGAACCCTATGAATTAATAGGACTCCAGTGGCCTGGATGCCGCATCCACTTCAGCCTCCGCCGCCAGCCAATCCTCCAGTTCATGCCCCGGCTCGAAACCTCTTTCCTCAGCCTTGTAGTAGGCCACTTCCTCGATCTGGCGATGCCGCTCCTGCATCATGTCCGAGGGATGGTTGGTTAGGGTAGAACCCCCCTTGGATGCCAATCGGGCAGGGGGATCGTTCCCATTCGCCCTCTGCTCCTCGACCAATTTGAGCGGTTTATCGTACTGCTTGTAATTGGTTTGTAGCGCCTGTTTTACAGTTTTCATTTCGGTTTCTCCAATCGGTTACCCGGGTCGTCGTATAAAGTGGACTTCAGTCAATAGTCGGCCTGAATCGATCTGCTTGATATTCCATGGATGCGAAGGAACATTGGTTTGACCCGTATTGGTCCGCCGAGGGGTGTCGGCACGTCGGTGAAAGCAGGGTTTCTTGACCTCGTCGAACATGATACCGATGCTGCGAGGAATTCATGGATGACGGTGCCTGATTGTGGTGCGTTTCTCCACAAGACCCTTGGCGCCTAAAGATCAGATCGTCAGAATTCTTATCGGCCAAATCGACCGTCAATGGCTCAAGTATCAAGATAGTCAATTCAGACGTCAATGACTTTCATCAAGCGCTTTCATTTTTAATATCAACTGGCAACAATGCCGGCAGCCATGCTGGATCGCAGTACTCTGTAATAGGACGGCACATTGCTATTGGCGTGGCACTGAGCTGACCCGGCATCCCAGCATTCCTCAGGCCACTTTTAGGGGGCGTGGCAACGCGTGGGTCTCGTCTGCGTCCCTGGCTTCGATTTTACTTTATACCAACTATGAATTAAGCTGACTTTCCGGTTTTTTCAAGCTTCCCTGCGTCCAGCATGGCTCTACGCAAGTTGATGATAATCCTTTGCCGAACAAGAAAAAATCTCGTTTCTTAAATTAAAGAATGGAACGACAGCATGATCCGTCCGGCCTCCCTCGCCGACTACGAAACGCTGGTCGGAATCGAGCAGCGCTGTTTCGAGACCGACCGGATCACCCGCCGGCAGTGGCGGTATATGCTGACCAAGGCCCATGCGGACATCCTGGTAGAGGAGAACGCAACGGCTCTGCAGGGTTATGTGCTGGTGCTCTACAACGGCGCCACTTCGGTCGCCCGCCTGTATTCGATCGCTATCGAGTCCAGCGCCCGTGGCACCGGCTTGGCAAAACGACTGGTCCAGGCTGCCGAAGAGGCGGCCAGGGATCAGGCCAGAGCCTATATGCGGCTGGAGATACGTCAGGACAACATCCCTTCGCTGCGCTTGTTCGAGGGTCTGGGCTATCGCCGATTCGGCGTCCTGGACGACTACTATGAGGATCACATGCAGGCGGTGCGCTTTCAGAAGAGCCTGCTGCCGCACCTCCATCCCGCCCTGGCCCACATGCCGTTCTATGAGCAGACCCTGGAATTCACCTGCGGCGCCTCGGCCCTGATGATGGCCATGAAGGCCTTGCAACCGGATCTCTACCTGAACCGCACCCTGGAATTGCGCATCTGGCGCGAGGCCAACACCATCTTCATGACCTCCGGTCACGGCGGCTGCGGCCCCTTTGGCCTGGCCCTGGCCGCTCGTCAGCGCGGGTTCGACGTGGCAATCTTCGTCAACGACCCCGGCGTGCCGCTGGTGGACTCGGTGCGCGGTCCCGATAAGAAAGAGGTGATGCGGCTGGTGCATGAGGAGATGCTGCAGGAGGTGGAAGAACTCAAGATCCCGGTGCACTACGCCAATCTGTCACTGGAACTGATGGAGGAACACTTCACGGATGGCGCCATCCCGATCGTGTTGATCAGCTCATACCGGATTTACGGGGAGAAGAATCCCCATTGGGTCGTGGTCAGCGGGTTCGACTGGCAAGTTCGTCTACGTGAACGATCCCTATGTGGACCGGGAAGAGGGAGAGACCCCCATCGACTCCATCAACATCGCCATCCCCAGGCGGGAATTCTCCCGCATGGCCCGCTACGGACGCGCCGGTTTACAGGCAGTGGTGCTGCTGTCCCGGCCCAACTCGCAACCCAGCTGAGCTGCATTATGTCAGAACACATCCTGATCGTAGATAAACAATCCGACTGGCCCGAGCATTTTCCCCGCCTGCCGGTCGTCACCGCCAAGGATTACCTGACCGGAGACGACTATTCCCCCCAGCAACGCCTGCATATCGTGAATCTGTGCCGCAGTTACCGCTACGGCAGTCTCGGTTATTACTGCTCCCTGTTGGCCGAGGCGCGGGGTCACCGGGTGATTCCCACGGTGCGCACCATCCAGGACTTGAGCCGCCGTTCCATCTATAGCCTGATGGCCAGGGATCTGGACGAACAGGTGGAAAGCGCGATCAGCCGCCAGGGGTTGTCGCCGGATACCAGCCGGATCAAGATGAGCGTATTTTTCGGCCGTTCCTCCTTCCCAGAGCTGCAGGATCTGGCGCAACAGATCTACGAAGGTTTCCATGCGCCGCTGTTGCGCATCGATTTCAAATACAAAAGCGGCTGGCGTATCGCCGGGCATCAAGTCGGTACCCCTGAAATCCCTGGGCGCCGAGGAGAAGATTGCTTTCGTCGGTCGCCCTGAAGGGTTACATGAGTAAACCCTGGCGCAAGCCCAAGGCGCGCCGCCATTTCAAGTACGATCTCGCGATCCTGCACAATCCGCAGGAGACGCTGCCGCCATCGGATGCCGATGCCATGCACCGATTCATCGCGGCGGCCAACGAATTGGAGATCGACGCGGAACTGATCCAGAAAAAGGACTACGGCCGTCTTGCCGAGTTCGACGCCCTGTTCATCCGCGAAACCACCTCGATCGACCACCATACCTTTCGCTTCTCGCGCCGGGCCCAGAAGGAAGGACTGGTGGTGATCGACGATCCGGATTCGATCCTGCGCTGCACCAACAAGGTGTTTCTGGAAGAGCTGCTGCGCGCCAACCGGGTACCCACCCCCAAGACCCTGATCCTGCAGAAAGGCCAGGAAAAGAAGCTGCAACAGACCCTGGACTTCCCCATCATCCTCAAGATCCCCGACGGTTCCTTCTCCCGCGGCGTCTACAAGGCCGAGAAAAACAGCGAGCTGAAGGAGATCTGCCGCAAACTGTTCAAGGAATCCGATCTGATTCTGGCCCAGGAATACATGTACACGGACTTCGACTGGCGCGTGGGCATCCTCGACAACAAGCCCCTGTTCGTGTGCAAATACCTGATGTCCACCGGGCACTGGCAGATCTACGATCACAACAGCGAAGCGGAAGCCGAGAGCGGCGGTTTCGAAACCCTGGCCGTGGAGGATGCGCCCAAGAAGGTCGTAAAAACCGCCCTGCGGGCCGCCAAGCTGATCGGCGACGGACTCTACGGCGTAGACCTGAAAGAGACCCGCGGCAGCGTCTACGTCATCGAGGTAAACGACAACCCGAGCATCGACGGCGATGTGGAAGACAAGGTGCTTGGGGAAGAACTGTACCGCCGTATCATGCGCTCGTTTCTGCAACGGCTCGAACTGCAGCGGGGCTGATAGCGCGCCCGCGTTCCACAGACCTCATCCCTTTGAGATTGCCACCCCCCGGTCCGCGTTGATGCAGCGGGAATGTGCGGTTCGCGTTGATCGCTCAATCCAGGTCATCATCCGCATGGGTCTGGTGGAAGGTCTCCACCTGCTCCATCACCTCATCGATATCGTCCTTGAAGCGGGCGATGTGAAACAGGGCCTCGCCTTCATGGGTCATGGGGGTTTGAATACGTCCGATCACGACCCCCCTGGTTTGCGCATACACCGGGAACGACTCGCCGCTGTAGGGATCGCTCACATAACCCAGCACATCGTTTTTCTGCACCAGCGCTCCAAGCCGGATCTGGGTGCGCAACATGCCGCTCTCCGGCGCACGCGTCCAGTTGCTGGAGCGCGCGACAAAGGGATCCTCGGGCCTACCGCGGCGTTTCAGGTGCGGCAGCATCCCCAGTTCCCGCATCACCTGCATGACCCCATGGACGCCGGCACGGATTGCCAGCTCGTCGTAGCGCAAGGCCTCCCCGGCTTCATAGAGCAACGTGGGGATGCCGTGCTCGGCTGCGGCCTGGCGCAAGGATCCGTCACGCAACGAGGCGTTCAGCAGCACGGGCACGCCAAAGGCGCGGGCCAGGCGTTCGGTCTCGGAATCGTCCAGATTGGCCCGGATCTGGGGCAGGTTGCTGCGATGAATGGCCCCGGTGTGGAGGTCGATACCGTGGGTACAGCGGTACACGATCTCGGTCATGAACAGATGCGTCACCCTGGCCGCCATGGAGCCGGATTCGTGTCCAGGAAACGAGCGGTTGAGGTCACGACGATCCGGCAGGTATCGGGACTGGTGAATCATGCCATAGACATTCACCACCGGCACCGCCACCAGGGTACCGTGCAGCCGGTTCAAGGTCTTCTGGGCCAGTACTTGACGGATGATCTCCACACCGTTCACTTCGTCGCCATGTAAGGCAGCACAGATGAACAGGCGAGGGCCATCGCGGCGGCCGTGCACGACGTGCACCGGCATGGAAAGCGCGGTGTGTGAGTTCAATTTGGGTAGCGCCAGGTCGATCACGACGCGCTCGCCCGGCTGGACTTCCACGCCATTGATGTTAAACGCCGTGCGCATGTTTCAGCCCTTGCCCCGGGTCCGGGTATTGCCGCTCGCCGCGTTCTGCTCGATGAACTGGATGATCATCCCGGCAATGTCCTTCTGGGTTGCCGCCTCGATACCCTCGAGGCCGGGCGAGGAGTTCACCTCCAGTATCACCGGGCCATGATTGGAGCGCAGCAGATCCACACCCGCCACATTCAGTCCCATGGTCTGTGCAGCGCGCAGGGCCGCGGACCGCTCCTCCGGAGAGATGCGAATGAGGGCTGCACTCCCGCCACGGTGCAGATTGGAACGGAATTCACCCTCCTTACCCTGGCGTTTCATGGCCGCCACGACCTTACCCCCCACCACGAAACAACGGATGTCAGCGCCGCCGGCCTCCTTGATGAACTCCTGTACCAGGATGTTGGCCTTGAGTCCCATGAAGGCCTCGATCACGCTTTCCGCCGCCTTTTGGGTCTCCGCCAGCACCACGCCGATGCCCTGGGTGCCCTCGAGCAACTTGATCACCGATGGCGCCCCCCCCACCATGGTCAGAAGATCCTGGATATCATCCGGCGAATGGGCGAAACCGGTCACGGGCAGACCTATACCCTTACGCGCCAGCAGCTGCAGGGAACGGAGTTTATCCCGGGAACGGGTGATCGCCACCGACTCGTTGAGGGGATAGACCTCCATCATCTCGAACTGACGCAGTACGGCCGTACCATAAAAGGTCACCGAGGCGCCGATACGTGGAATCACCGCGTCGAAACCGGTCATGGCCTCGCCCTTGTAGTGGATGCTCGGGCGATGGGAGGTAATATTCATATAACAGCGCAGTACATCGAGCACGCGCACTTCATGTCCCTTCTGCTCCGCCGCCTCCACCAGTCGACGCGTGGAATAGAGCTTTCGGTTACGGGACAAGATAGCAATCTTCATAGAACTCTCCTTATTGAACATAGGGTACCCATGACATCACAGACCGGCGATGTTCAGCAACTGACAATCCAACATCAGCTCCGTGAATTCTTCGGGTTGATCCTGCAAACGATATATCGCGACGTCTCCTCGGACAGGACACGCAACGGGGATTGTTTATTCTGTCGGATATTATTTTAACCTGTGACGTGCAACACGCCGGCAAAGCCACAGCTTGGAATTTTACTCAGAGCCGCAATGCCTCTCGTAAGAAACCTCGTTGCCATTGCCCGAGCACTCCCGCTACCACCGGTCTACAACATCTGTTATGGGTTGGCAAAGCCTTCATCAATCGTTGGCATCCTTCCATGCTGAAATGCTCGCTTATCAACAATGAGAACACATCGGAATCTGTTGTTTAATCTCTGCACCCGACATAGAGTAGCATTTTCAAAGGAAAACGGCAGAATTCTTGTATCGATTGTCGCGAAAAATAGTGAAATCCAGAGCAAGACAAAGCCGTCAAACCTCTCGGATGACTTTTACCGCATCCAGGTTAATGACTAAGCGATAGGGCAAATCACCCGCGATTGGTTACCGCAGCAGATGTCTCAGGCGTGAGATGCCTGCTGCAGGCTGGCAAGCCATGCCTTCTGGCAATTGCGGCGCTGGCGGTCCTGCAGTATCGCGTAGATGCGTGGCGCCGCCTCGCCAAGCGACACCCGCTTGCCCGGTTTGATCCGTTCGCACAGCAGCAGGTGCAGACCCAGCTCCGTCTCGACGATCGGACTGAGTTGATTCGGTTCCATGCTGAACAGCACGGTGTCCAGCTCCGTATAGAGTTGCCCGCGGGTTACCTCGCCCAGCTTGCCTCCATCCATCGCGGTGGGACACTCGGAATAACGCTTGGCGAACACCGGGAAGCGATTCACGCGGCCGGCCAGTTTTTCCACCAGCTGCTGCATTCTGGCGCGGGCCGCTGCCGGGGTATTATCAGGGAAGTCCGGGTTGATGGTGATCAGAATATGTCTGACGGAGCGCCGCTCCGGTGCCTGGAAACGCGCTTGATGCATCTCATAGAACAGGTGTACATCCAGCTCGCTCACGGCAGCGCTGGGTGCCGACACCTTCAGCAGGACGCCGTCGAACATCAGCTCCCGATAGAGGGCCTGCCGCAGGGTCTCCTCGTCCAGGCCATTGGCCGCCAGATCCTGCTTGAACGCCTCGCGGCCCGGGTAACGGGCGGCCAACTCCGCCACTGCCGCATTGAGCTGATGCCCGGTGATGCTCAATCCCGCGGCCTCGGGGGCGGCCAGCACCAAGGATTCCAGGGCGAAGCTCTTATCTGCCTTGTGTTGAACCTGGCGGTACTCCTGGGGGTCGAGCTGAGTCAGATTCTTGTTGAACCCCTGCAAGGCATAACGCAACAGATGGTAGTTGAACGCGGAGCACTCTGCGTGGGGATGCTCGGCCGGGCTCATGAATCCACCCCGGTTTCGGACGCGAGAAAATCGAGGGCGGTCTCGGGCACCAGCAGGGTGCGACCCTGGAAGCGGGCATGATAGGCGGGCCCGCCGGGTTGCTCACGCAGCACCTGTTCGATCTCGCCGGCGTCTCCGGGACGTGCGATGACCTCGCCTTGAATAGCCAGGGGCATCCGCGGAGTCACCTTGTCCCGGAACTCGTAGCGGTTGGGGATCCAGGGCACGGACGCCAGTTGCAGTTCTTGTTCCCGGCAACCGACCAGGCGTTTCTGGGTGATAAAATCGACCGAGTAGATCAGCTGGTCCTGCAGAAAGGTGCCCACATCCCGCACATAACCGACACTGCCACGGCTGATCAAGAGACGGCCGGTCGGCTCACCGGGATAGGTGCCGTCGTTACGCAGGTTGCGGATCACCCGCACGGCTTCGCCATATTCAAACTTTGGACGCACTCGGGACACCCCGCCGGGTCAGTTCCAGCAGCGGCACCTCGACGCTGACCGGCTCGTGCATGCGGAATACCTTGAACACCTTTTCGGTCAGGGCATTCGATGCGACGAAATCACTGTAGGCGCTTTTCAGCAGATCGGCATAGAGCGCGCGGTGTGCTCCCTCAGCAGCCGGCAGCGCGTCTATCTCTTCGATATAATCGTGAAAACGCTGCAGAATATGCAGCCGATTCACCTGCACCACCGCCGGGTCATAGGCGACCCCGAAATACTCCAGAAATTCCTCGGCACTGCTGAGTTCTTCCAGGTCCAGATCGAATTCACTCTCATCCATTGGCTGTTCCCCCTCTCAGGATTCCGCCAGTACGGGACTGGCCTGTTTGTGCAGCGCCTGTTGTGCCACCTTCAGTAATGCCCGGGTGCCCAGGCGATCGTTGGATTCGAGTTCCACGACCTTCTCGAGGCGTGTGAACGCGTCAGCATAATGCCCCAGGCGCAGTTCCAGAAATCCGGCGCCTTTCAGGGTCAACATATAGAAGCGGAGCATGCTCATAGAGACCATCACTCCGCCTTATAGGGATCAGAAGCCCGTTTGTTGTCGCTGTGGCCAGCTTCGGACTCGAGATAGAAGCGCTGCAGATCCTGCGGGGCCGGCGGCCGTTTATGTTCCATGGAGTGACGCCGCACCAGCAGCAGCAGTGCTTCCGCCTGCTGACGGCTCAGCTGCATGCCCATGCGGGCATAGGCCTGGATGATCGCGTGGCTGCCCGAGTGCTTGCCCAGCACGAAGCGATGATCCCTGCCCAGGTCCGCCGGATCGACACCCTGATAATTCAGCCTATCCTTCAGTAACCCATCCACGTGGATACCCGCCTCATGGGTGAAGACGCCGGCCGCCCACCAGGCTTTTCTGCCAGCCCACGCTGCGGCCCGAGGCCCGCTCCACCAGGCTGGAGAGCGAGGCGTAGCCCGTCATGTCTATCTCATGCCCTTGTTGATAAAAGCGACGCAACCCCATCACCACCTCTTCCAAGGGCGCATTGCCGGCCCTTTCACCCAGGCCATGCACCGTCGTGTTGACATGGCTTGCGCCGGCGCGAACCGCAGCCAGCGTATTGGCCGTGGCGAGACCCAGATCGTCGTGGGCATGCATCTCGAGCTCCAGCTCGGTGATGGCGCGCAGGTCGCGGATGCGCTCATGGACCTGGAAGGGCTCGAGGATGCCGAGCGTATCGGCAAAGCGAAAACGCCGGGCGCCGGCCGACTCCGCCCGCTCCACGACTCGCCAGAGAAATTCAGGAGCGGCGCGTGAGGCATCCTCGCCACCGACACAGACCTCCAGACCCAGCGCTTGAGCCTGGGCGATACACAAGCCGATCTGCTGCAACACCCAGGCGCGGGAACGTTTCAGTTTTTTATCGATCTGCTGATCCGACACCGGAATCGAAAGATCCACCCTGTGTACACCCAGATCCCGGCATTGCTCGATATCCTGGCGGCGCATGCGACACCAGACCATCAGGCGCGCCTGTTGCACGGTCTGCGCCACCGCCCGGATCGATTCACGCTCCTCTTCACCCATGGCCGGAATACCGATCTCGAGCTCCGGCACGCCGAGGGCATCCAGGGCCTGGGCGATCGACAGTTTTTCCCACAACGAAAACGCCACCCCGGCGGACTGCTCCCCATCCCGCAGGGTGGTATCGTTGATCGTGACCTTGGGTGTGTCTCGTGGCATCGTCGCGCTCCTTTTCCTGGTCATCAGGCAAGCCTCGTGCCAGTAGCTTTTTTGTCCCTATATCAGGTAGTTGCAAGGATGCTGCGACAGGTATGTTTGTCGCAAGGGCGGTTTTTGTCAGCTATACGACAACCATCATACAGGTCTCATCCTGTTTGACGGTCACTGCCTTTTGTTACCTGCCGGTCACATTCCCTCCCGTAGAGGGTGTTTAAAAAACACCCTGCCCAAGCCGGGGTAAGAGCGCAGAGACCCCTGGACTGACTTCCGTCAGGCGCGCTCTATGGGTGCAAGGGTGCAGTCTACGTAAATCTACGTACGTATTGATCCCAGTGGTAAGGACATTACTAATTCATTAATGTTTTTTTAAAGTTTTATGAAACCCCGTTCCCCTTCCCCGCAGCACGCTCCCTAGAACGAGATGAATAACAACTGATTCTGTGATAGATAACCGGAGGGATACCCCTATGTCGAATGTAAGCGAGAAGTGTGAATCCTCGAGCAGCTTTGCCTTGGATTTAGGACTAAATTATACCTCTTCACATAGCGAGGCCCGCAGCAGTTCACAGGGTGCTTCCTATGTTCTCAGAACCCTAATGACCAGTGCGCCCTTGATGGCGGCCGATCTACTCGCTTTCACTGGCGCCATGGCCTTGGCCAGCACCGGGATCCAGTGGGTGACGGGAATCAGGATGGGCATTGAACTGCTTAACTCGACCCTGTTTCTCGGCTTCGGTCTTTTCCTGACATTCCTCTGGTTTAGATTGTATCCCGCCGTGATGATGAAACCGGCGGTCGAATTTCGCAACCTAGTCGTCGCGACGAGCCTGACGTTTGCATGCTATGTGATGATGGCAATGAGCTTCGGCGACAGCCCGGATCATCGCATCGCGACGCTCCTGCTGGCCTGGTTGTTGACTCTGGTCCTGCTTACGGCCGGCCGCTCCCTGTGCCGCAGCCTTTGCGCTCATTGCTCCTGGTGGGGTCACCAGGGTCTGGTCATCGGCCGGGGTGAGGATGCACACAAGGTTTACGCCTATCTCAACTCCAGTCGGCGCCTCGGCCTGCGTCCCGTCGCCGTCATCGATGTCCCGGAGCGTCTGCAAACCGAACCCGATCTGGCGAACAAGCACCGCAACCACTGGTTGGTGTTTGCTGGAGATCCCGACCTGGTACTAGGCGGAGACCGGCGCGGCAGAGTCAACCAAAAGCGTGACTTTCCTCGCATGTTCCGCAATACGGTCGTGATAGCTCCCGAACATGTGGATGCCCGCGCAGGCGATCTGGTCGAGCCCCTCGAACGGGTTGACTTACCCGACGTTCAACAGATCAATTCGCTACCCCGTCTCTTACACTCCCGGGCTAAACGCCTGTTTGACATCCTGACTGCGAGTCTCATTTGTCTGGCTGCATCACCCGTGTTCATTATTATCGCCGGCCTGTTGAAGTTTACCTCCCCCGGGCCCATCCTATACCGACAGGCCCGCATCGGCCTGGGCGGTCGCCACTTCTCTATTTACAAATTTCGCACCATGGAGGTTGACGCGGACGCAAAGTTGCATGACTACCTGTCCGCGAATCCACACCTGAGGCAGGAATGGGAACTCAATCAAAAACTCGAGCATGATCCAAGGATCACGCGCATAGGTCGGTTCATGCGCAAGACCAGTCTCGATGAATTACCACAAATCTGGAACGTGTTGATGGGCGACATGAGCTTCGTCGGCCCGCGACCCATCGTCGACGCTGAAATTCAGCGCTACGGTGACAGCTTCGATCTCTACAAACAGGTGCCACCGGGCATTACCGGCCTCTGGCAAGTCTACGGGCGCAATAAGACGACCTATGTGCGAAGAGTCCAGCTGGATGCCTTTTATGTGGAAAATTGGTCCCTGATGTTCGACCTCTACATTCTTTTCCGCACCTTCAAGACCGTCTTGTATCGCGAAGGCGCTTGCTGAACTGAACACCAGGAGCTTACTGACATGGCGATGAAGATTTTACAGGTAACCGAAGCGGCTTCCGCAGGGGTGGGCCGCCACGTTCTGGACCTTTCGGCCGGGCTGACGGAAAGGAATTGTGAAGTTCATTTGATCTACTCTCCCTTGCGCATCGACGATACCTTCGCCGGCGCCATGCAGCAGCCGGGAAGCATCCGGTGGGTGGCGATGGACATGCAACGCAACCCTCACCCCAGCGACATTACAGTGCTGCGGCGCATCCGCCGTTACGTCAAACGAAACGGTCCCTTTGACGTCATTCACGCCCAGAGCACCAAAGCCGGCATCCTGGTCCGGCTTAGCGGGTTTGCCCGCCACGCAAGGATCGTCTACACCCCGCACTGTATCTACACGATGAATCCGACCATTGGCAAGCCTGCCTATCACCTGGCGAAAACCATCGAACTCATTCTGTCCCGCCGGACCGACACCATCATCGCAGTCTCGCCCGAGGAACAGTCACATCTCCTGAAACTGGGCTTCGATTCCGAGCGTGTCCGATACATACCGAACGGCATCTACCCGCAAAGCTGGTCGAATCGTGACACATTGCGCAGATCGCTCGATCTGCAGCAAGGACAGATACTGATCGGATTTCTCGGACGTTTCTCGTTGCAGAAAAATCCGTTGCTGATGATCGAGGCTTTTGCCAAGCTCGCGAAAAGACATCCTCAGGCGGTGCTGGCCATGGTTGGCGATGGCCCGCTCGGCGACGAGGCCAGGGCCCTGGCGCAGCGCCACGGTCTTGGAGAACGCGTCCGCTGGCTCGGCTACCGGTACCCCGGGGATGTATTACCGGCCCTGGACATTTTCGCGTTGCCCAGCGAATATGAAGCCTTACCCTATGTGCTGCTCGAGGCCCTGTGCGGCGGTCTGCCGATCGTTTCGACCCAGGTCGGGGGAGTCAGTCTGTGCCTGACGCAAGGTCAGAATGGTTATATTGTTCCTCCTGCGGACGCCGAGGCGTTCTCCAAGGCATTGGAAATCCTGCTCACCGACAAGGACCTGCGTCAGCGAATGGGCGCAGCATCATTGCGCAAGGCGCAGGATTTCAGAACCGACAGGATGATCGAAGATACCCATCAACTCTACCTCGACCTGCTGAGCGCGAACCCACGCCCTCTGCCGGTGGCGATCTGAGTGGTTGTTCCGGGAACGCAGATGCCACAAAGCACGGCAGCAGATGTCGCCTTCCGCCCCAATATTGGCTCGGGTCTGGCCGCGCCGATGCGGATCCTGCTTGCCGCGATGCTGGCGACGAGCAGTATCGTCATGTTCGAGCCCGCACCTTGCGATCTGCTGTTCGTCGCCATGCTGCCGCTGGCCCTGAGCTATGGCTACTCCCTCATCCCGAGGCGGATGCCTGTTACCCTGTATGCGGCGCTTTACCTGTTTGTCCTCGCCAATCTGATATCCCTGATGTTCGTCAATGATGTGGTTGACGGCATCGCTTTTTTCCTTACCACCTTGTATCTGATCGTTCTCATGCTGCTGCTTGCGGACATCGTGGGTCGGCATGGTAAAAGTGCCGTCGACCTCATGTTCACGGCCTTTGTCATAGCCGCCGTCATCACCAGCGCAATTGGCATTCTGGCCCGATTTCATTTGATCCCTCACGCCGAGATATTTTTCCGGGACGAATTCGGCATGCGGGTGAAGAGCACCTTCAAGGACCCCAATGTTTTCGCCCCTTTCCTAGTCGCAGCAACGATCATTACACTCGGCAAGGTCCTTGAAGCAGCCCGTGTCAGATGGAGTCAACTCCTCATACTCGGCCTGCTTGTCGCCGGTGTGTTGCTGGCGTTCTCACGGGGCGCCTACATACATCTTTTGATTTCCCTGGCAGTGTTCACCAGCATGCACCTGCTGATCATCCGTGAGCGGCAGGCCTTCTCTCGTCTGATCACCAGCGGCAGCCTGCTGTTCTTCGTCGGCATGCCGGCCCTGATCTGGCTGCTGATCGTCTCGGGCCTGGTCGATTTCTTTCTCGCCCGCCTTTCCTTGCAATCCTACGATCAGGACCGCTTCGGGACTCAAGCCATCGCGCTGTCGATCGGAATGGAATGGCCGCTGGGGATCGGCCCGGGCCAGTTCACTGGAGCACGCTTCGGACATGCCGCACACAGCTTATATTTGCGCGTTTTTGTGGAAAATGGATTGTTGGGCCTCATAGGACTTCTGCTATTTCTCGGAACCTGGATTACTTTATGTTTCAGACAAATTCTTCGCCGAAGCCTTTTCCGGGGGGTCTATCTGGTTTGTCTCTCTGTAGTGCTCGGGATGCTGGTGGAAAGCGCCATCATCGACACGCTGCATTGGCGACATGCCTTTTTTCTGTTGGCGATACCGATTGGACTTTTGATCTACGAGGAGCGATAGAAAATGAACAAGCATAGAGGAGCTGTAGTACAACCAGCTACGGCAGTCGACCGCCCTGAACCCGCCTGCGCACCACTGGCAAAGATTCACACGATTCTTGCGGAACTGGAGTCGCAGTCGATCACTTACTGCCACTGGAAGAGCAACTACCATATCGACTATGCACTGGCCGGCGAAGAGGACCTCGATGTTCTCATAAACGCACAGGACTTCTCCCGGTTCATGACGATCCTGTTGCAAGAACAGTTCATACTGGCAGAGAGCATAACCAGCAGGGAGCAACCCGGGGTGTTCCATTTTCTTGGCAATGACGAAGCGACCGGTACGCTGATCAACGTCCACGCCTATACCAGGATTCTGACCGGCGATCATTTCCTCAAGACCTATGCGCTGCCCCTGGAAAAACTCCTCCTGAGTGACTGCCGTTCCGTCAAAGGCATCCGGCTGCCAGCGAAATCCACCGAACTGATCGTCTTCGTGCTGCGCAACATGCTCAAACACACGACCCTGATGGACCTCTATCTGAGCCGCCACTCCGGTACAGCGACCCAGGAAGAGCTGGCGTGGCTCGAGCCAGAAGCATCGATGGAGGAAGCGCTAGAGAAACTCAGCCGGTTTTTCCCCGACTTGCCCGCCGACGATTTCCGCCGGGCCGTGGACTTGATAGCATCCCCAGGCACACTGCTGGCTCGCCTGCGACTCGCCCGTCGGTTTCGCGCCGTGCTGGGTAAATATCGCCGCTACGGCGCCCTACAAGCATCCATCGGCACGAGCTGGGCGGTGGCGCGCATGCTCTACAATCGAAAAATACTCAGCGTAAAGCATATGCGTCTGCTGGGAGGCGGCGCCGTCATCGCGTTGGTCGGCCCACAGGCGACCGGTAAGACCACACTCGCGACAGAGATGCAGTACTGGCTCGGTGCAGAATTGGCGGTCCGGCGAATCCACGCGGGCAAACCACCCGCAACCTTCTTGACAAAACTGCCTAATATGTTGATTCCGCTGGCTCGATCGCTGTTTCCAAGCTACAAGACAGAAACCATCGAAAGCCAAGTGGACCGCAGTGAGGAAAAAGATCACAGTTTTCCGTGGGCATTTCTGGTGCGCAAAGTCCTGGTCGCCCATGACCGGCGCGCGCTGTTACGCAAGGCCTATCGGTGGGCCCGGAATGGCAAGATTGTGCTCTCTGACCGATATCCCTCGGATAATCCGGGCGCCGTCGATGGAATGAGCTTTTCCGAGCAGCAGATGCAGTCTGAGAAATCTCCATTGAAACGGTGGCTGATGCGTTGGGAACGGCGTATCTACGGCGATATCTGCCCTCCCGATCTGGTATTGGAGCTCCAGGCCCCGACCGAAGTGGCCGTGGTTCGTAATGAGGTCAGGAACAAGGTGGACGCGGGCGACGAAGGCTATGTGCGCCGGCGTCACTCAATGCGTCACAAACCCGTCTTTGCACGCTGTCCGGTGGAGCAGATATCCACGGATCGCGGCATCGACCTGACCCTGAGGGACGTCAAAGCCCGCGTCTGGAGCCACTTATGATAAACAGCACCCATAATGCGAAAATCCTAGCGAGCCTGGAGCCTGTCCGCCAGATGCTGCAAAGCGGACAAGGCTATCAGCTGACCGATATTCGCACCGATAGCCCGCCGCGCGACATTTGGTGCTCGGATGTCACCCAACGCAACTGGTCGCGGATCGCCACCGGCTTTTGCAAAGATCGGGAACCGGCCGACCAACGACTCTTTCTGAAACAATACGTCGATCGAGCCGGACAGTGGAATGAAGACCTGTGGATGTATGAGCGCTCCGGAGTATCGATAGCCCATGAGGTGCTGGGTGAGCGCATCGGCATCCCAGCACTCGTCTCCAGTGATCAAACCCTCGTGGTTAACGCCTTCGCATATACCGACCTATTATCCATGGATGAACTGTTGCGGGCGGACAGCTCCGCCTTCGAACGCGCTTATCCCGTTGCTTTGGAGTGCATGCTCGAGGTGCTCGAGGCTCTGCAAAACCAGGACTTCGAGACACGCTTTCACCTGCCGAGAAAACACAGGGACTACGGGGACGGCGCTGTCGCACTCAATTTCAAGGGTTTTGAATTACGCAACATGGGCGTAACGAGCGGAATGCAGCAAGCCCCAACCCGCGACGACTTCTTTCTGTTCGATTTCGGTCGGGCCTACATGGCCCCGATTCAGGAAGCGGCCGCCAAACTGTTTGTCTCGATTGGACTGCTCAATTGGGGCCGCCCTTTGAGCCGGTTCAGCAAAGGTCCCGATTTCCGGCTCATCGAACAGGCAAAACAACACCTCGCGCCTTACCTCGATCGTAAAGCAGTGGAGGCCGAACTCCGCTTGCAGCGTTCGTTTCGTTGGGCCGATATTCAGGGCACGGGGAGTCTGGAGCGCAACGTCAAGCGATTAGCGATCACTACCCTGGGCGGGCGCTATTTCCATCGCCTGGGAAACTGGTGCAGGAGTTCGCTTGTGTGAACAATGACAACAGCGCCGCCTTGACAGCCGGAAGCATCGGCTGCGCCAACCCAGCAGCATGAATGCCGTCGTGGACAGACTCCGAAAACTGCGCCGCAGCGAACTGGTTTCACTGGGGAGATCATCTTCGTTCTTGTTCGCAATGCGGATCGTTGGCGCTGCCGTGGTCTATCTCACGCAGGTTTTACTGGCGCGCTGGGCGGGGCCTGCCGAACTCGGCATCTATGTCTTGGCATTCTCCTGGTGTATCGTGATCTCCAATCTGGCGGTGATGGGATTTCCGACTGTCGCGGTGCGGGTTATCGGTGCGGGGCTCGCCAGCGGTGACCATGCGCTGGCGCGGGGCTTTGTGCGCAGAAGTTATCAACTGGTAGTCGGCAACGCCCTGGTGCTGGCGGCCTTGGCCGCGCTCGTCCTACTCTGGTGGAGCGCCGAGCTAGCTGAAGACAAAGTCCTTCCATTATTGATCGGGTTCGCCAGTGTTCCGCTTTTCTCCCTGATGCGCATACAGGGAGGCATTGCGCACGCCTTTTCCTGGTTCCGCATCAGAGATCTGACGAACCAGGTGCTGCGACCGCTGCTCCTGCTGATCGCCATTTGGATCGCGTGGCTCAGCGGTCACCCGCTTTCAGCCGCATTGGTCATCGCCTCGCATTTCGTGATAATCCTGCTTTTGGATGCCGGACAAGGGTTTTTTCTCTCCCGCGGTCTGGCGCGAGAACTGGATGACGTCCCACCGAGCTACCAGACTGCTTCATGGCTCCGCTCTGCGCTGCCCCTCTTTTTAGTCACCCTGTTCACCCTCTATTATCCCGAACTCAACATGATTCTAGTGGGGTCCTTTCTACCCGAAGCGGATGTGGCAATTTATAACGCCTGTTTCCGTACCGCGTTTCTCATCGCCTTCGGCCTGATTGCGGTTGACAGTGTGATTCTTCCCCGCATTTCGTATCTTCACGAAAAAGCGGACAGTCAGCATCTGCAGCGTTTGATTTCCCGATCCACATTACTCAAGTTTATTGGCTCTTTCCTCGCCCTGGCCGTTCTCGCTGTGGCCGGTAAACAGATCCTGTCCTTGTTCGGGCCGGACTTCGTGCGCGGCTACCCGGCGCTTCTCTTGCTCGGGCTGGCGCAGCTTATCCGCGCCATTGGCGGTATTGCCGCCGAGTTGCTGGGCGTAACCGGTCACCAAAACCGCTGTCTCCCGGTGTTCGGCAGCGCCCTCGCCGCTACCGTTGTGCTCAACGCCTTGCTGATCCCGCTCTTTGGTCTCACGGGCGCCGCGCTGAGTGTCGTACTGGTCATAATGTTTTCGACAATTTGGCTGAATGCCCTGGTGTATCGTCACTTGGGCCTATCGCCATCCATTTTCGCACTCAGACTCCCAAGACTCAAACCTTCCTGTCAGAAGAGCCGCGAATAATGTCTTTCGCTGAGGTGTTGTTATGAATGCACTGATCACAAGTAATCTTCAACTTCCTGGTCCTAAGCAGGAACGCTGGACGCGGCAATGGTCGATTCGAGACGTATTCTACGTCCTGTTTCGCCATCTGAGAATCGGCATCCTGTTCTTCGCTCTGGTGATGGTTGCGGTCATCGCCGTCTTGCTCAGCATGCATGAGGTCTATCAGTCCGAGGCCAAGCTGCTGGTTCGATTAGGTCGCGAAAGTGTCGCCCTGGACCCGACTATCCTGTCAAACAATATCGCTAACGTATCGCAGTCCCGCGCGAATGAAATCAATTCTGAACTGGAGATTCTCGAGAGTTCCGACCTGCTTGAAAACCTGGTGACCGAGGTTGGAGCGACCGTCATCGCACCCAAAGCGGCTGTCCATGACGAACCCCAAAAGATCCGTCAGATGGCTCTCGAGCAGTTGCGGGACAACCTCTCTATCCGCGCAGTCAAAGACTCCAACGTCATTGTAGTGACCTACAAGCACAACAATCCGGAGACCGCGCAACGGGTGCTGAACCAGGGCATCAAACTCTATCTCGATAAACATATTGCAGTCCACCAGGCATCAGGCTCCTATGAGTTTTTAAAGGAACAGGAAAGTCAGCACCGACAGCGCCTGCAGGAAATCGAACGAAACCTCCAGCAATTGAAGGAGTCGACAGGCATCTTTTCGCTGGACGACCAACGCAAGTTGTTAAACGCCCAAATCAGCTCCCGTCAGGCACAACTGGAGGACGCGCGCCGAGAGATAGCCTCGCTTGGCGCAAAGATCCAAGACCTGCAAGCCGCTATAACGGATCTACCGGAAAATTTACTGCTCGAACGATCTTCCGGAAACATCAATGCGACGGCAGACACGTTGCGGAACCGCCTGTACGAATTGAAGTTGCAGAAACAGGAACTAAAAACTAAATACAAACAGGACACTCCCGAGGTTCGGGATCTTAATGCGCAAATCGCCTTGACTGAGCGTCTTTTAACCGAAGATAAATCGGGGCGGGTGCAAATAGTCAAGGGACTCAATGCGAATCGGCAACAAATCGAACTCGATCTGATTCAGGCTAAATCTACGCTGGCAGGACAACAAGCCCAGGTCGAGTTGCTCGAGAACCAAATAGCCGGGGCCCAGCAACAACTCGAGATATGGAATAGTCAAGAAGAGGGCTTGGAACGATTGGAGCGGGAACGGACACTCAAGAAAGCGATCTATCAAAAGTACGCTGAAAGCTTGGAACAAGCCCGGGTAGACAACGCGCTTGAGAAAGAAAAAATATCCAACATCAGTATCTTCCAACATCCGACCTTGCCCACTCAGCCTACAGGACCACACAGTCTCTGGATCCTGGTGATTGGCTTGCTCGCGGCTACATTCGGCGCCCTGGGCCTGATTTTCCTACTCGAGTTGCTGGACGACTCCATTAATACCGCGGAACAGGTGGATGCCAGATTGGGATTGCAAATGCTCGCCTCTTTCCCGGAGAACGATTACCTGCGCTTATCGTCCGCCCCGCATGCCATCATTGGAGCAACGGGGGATCTGAGATTACCCGGCAATATTCTGAAGGGATTTGAAGATCTACGGAATCAGCTGCTGCATGACCTGGATTGCTCTGCACAAAAGCACTATCGTGTCATAGGCGTATCCAGTTGCCGGCGTCATTCAGGTGTAACGACCGTCGCTACAAACCTGGCCCTTTCAATAGCTAGAGAAGGCAATGCAGATGTCCTGCTCGTGGATGCCAACCTCGAAAACCCATCCATTACCCAAGGGTATAACCTGTCCGGCAAACCGGGTCTTTCCAACATTCTGATCGAACCCACCCAGGCGAATTGCAGTCTGATTGAGTACCGGTCCGGTTCAGGCCTGCACTTCCTGCCGGCAGGCAATGCCATTGCCAGAACCGGTATGCAACCTCCCTTATTCTCCGGCTGGATCGAGGCCACTCAAGCCCAGCGTTGTAAATACATTATCCTCGACCTTCCGGCGATTCGCGGATTCGGATTCGCCGCCAACATGGCTGGATTGTGCGATGCGGTGATCATGGTGATCGATTCGCCCAAATCCCGTTGGCAACGGACAATGCGCGCCTTACAGGACTTGGCGGCCGTAAATGCTGGGATACTGGGTGTTGTACTCAACAGAAGGAGTTACCCGATACCGGATTGGCTTTACAAACGACTCTAGGGGAGTGTTGGCCTTACTCCCATTGGAGGGTGTTGTAAAAGCCCTTCCATGGAACTTTTACAACACGGAAACGAAAAATGCGATTTCTCGTTTCCTTCATTTTCAATAGGTTACAGCCGTCGAAAATGGCGGGCCCCTCCATGGGCCGCATCGGGTGTCGCCTTTTGCGACACCCTCGACAGGTTTTTCGCTCAACCCGGACTTGCTACCGAACTTCCGTTATTGCAAGTTCGTTGTTACCAGCGACGCCCCTCTGGACGCGCTGAATTTCATCAGGGTCGAATCAAGCCGAATGGTCCCTTGAGCGGTCGCATCCTGGTAATCGATCTTATATTTCTGGGTCTTGGATAGTTCATCCTCGTCCGATGGTGGCACTGATAGATCTCGGCTAGTTTGTGCCGTGATCAGCTCTCCATCACCTTGCCAATGGAGATTCAGCGACAACTCATGTTTCTTTTTGGTCAGCTTGTCGACCACGGTGAGAGTACCCGTCACGCTGGCGCTCGAGAGAGTATCATCAACCACGAGTCCGCCCTTTTTCAACTTCGCCATATCCGTTTTAATCATTAAGATTTGTTCATCTTTGCACATGTCCCGTTTGTCGATTGTCAATGAGACTTTTGCATTCGTCGAATTGCCCGACGACTGAACGTGGAGGAAGACCTCCTCACTGATGCACCGATCATAGTCTTTATAGAATTCTCCGGAGACCGCTTTATTTTTTGCAAACGCGGGCAGCGGCGCCGTCAGCACGGCGGCAACACACAGATATGTGCCTGTGGAAAGTATTCGCATCGTCATTTTTTTGCTCCTGATTTCTCGAACAGGCGCGAGACCACCGAACCTTTTCGAGTGAGTTATGGGTTTCCGGATAGTTGTTACTCTATGTTGCTTGGCATCTGGTCGATGATCAGCAGGGGTGTGCTCGTCGAGCCCTCCCGGGAGTAATAGTCCGCCCCGTCACTACTGGATGAAGTGATCGCAAAACTGTAGGTGGCGTCACCGGTGACAGCCTCTGTCACGTCGAATTCCACCAGTTGCCCGACGCTCACCGGTCCCAGCGTGTCGAGTGGGTCATCGATAATGGCCGGCTGACCGCTGTTGTAAGTCATCGTAGCTTCATCCCAATCGGGGTCTGAGATGAAAATGGTGCCTCCGGAGCCCCGGCTCGAGTTGCGCACCGCGAGGCGCAGGCGGGCAGACTGCACCTCTCCCTCGATGCCAGCCACCTCAAAGCGCAGATAACTGATCTGTGGCGGTTGTGCATCAATTTCGAGCCGGGTGTCATCCCCGGTATTCTCGTTGGGTGCACTCTGGTCGACCGAAGCATCGGCAACAGGTCGGAAGCTGATCGTGAGTGGGGGTGGTGGCGGAGGCGGTGGTGGGGCGCCGACCTGAAGCTCATGGGCGCCCCTGTCATCATAGTCGCGTATGCCGATACCCAGGTTGGGCGTGTAAGGGTCGTCATATCGTGCATTCCCAGCGAAATCGACAGGCAGACTGCCGTTCACTTCGGAGTTGGCCGAGTCGATGGCGGGTGATCCGGGTGCGAGCTGGAAGTCGAAACTACTCACATCCACCCAGAAGGGGTCGGCTTGCAGACCATTCTCTTCTACATGCGTCGTATGGCTTCGAAGATCGTCGAGAGAGGTATATTCCTCCTCGTTCCACGTATACATCTTGTACGTAGATGTCGGTTCACTGGGATCGAGTAGAAAGACCAGATTAAAATCCGCCACCGTCCCTGCAACCGAATTGTCATTGACGTTGATGTTGCCCTCCTTACGTGGACTGTCAATACCATTGTCGACACTGATATTGTTCATTATCGTCGAATTCATGGAGCCCAGGTTGCCCTCTACGTTGATGCCTGAGGTGACGTTATGGTATACCGTATTGCCAATGATCCACGTGCCGGGAACATCGCGGACATCGATCCCATGGTCGCCGTTCAGGTAGCAGACGTTATTGACCACGAGGTTGTTCGAATCCACGCCGTCCGTGTTAATAAGATTGATACAACTGTCTTCGTTGTCATAGCCGATATTGGCCTCGAAGGTATTGTTTAAACTGCTCTTCAGCTCATACCCGGGTGCAGCTCGAACATAGACTCGGCGATTGTTGAAGGAGACGTTTTTCTTGATGTAGTTGCCCGTTGATCCATTGACCACATAGATGCCCGCATCCGTATTGGAGTCAAGGGTGTTTTCCTCAGCATTGACATTGCTGCACCCGCTCAGATAAATGGCCTTGCGGGTGAGACCCTTGGAAGGCTGGCCCGCCCCGGTGACATAATTTCCGGTCAGCGTGATCTCAGAACTGCTCGTCGCATAGATTCCGTATTCCAAGGTGGCTTCGATGCGATTGTTTTCCACTACGATCTGATTGGCGGATGATAGAGATATCCCCCTGCCGCCCGTATCGATCACATGGTTGTTGGACAGGGTTGCATGCTGGGTAAGACTGGCGCGAATACCGTGGGAACTGGTAGCTGCGATGGTAAATCCCTCGATGATGATATCTTCCTGCCCGGAGATATCGAAGCCGTACAGCCCGCCCGTCACGACCACCTCACCCTCATCGGTCGCGGCGCTAAAGCGGATCGGCTCTCCCGGTTCACCGGAAGCGTTAATATCTACAACCTCTGCGTAGATGCCCGGTTTTACGATGACCCTATCCCCACTGCCGACCACCGAGGCCGCAGCGCCGATGCTACAGAATGGCGCTGTAAGCATACCTGATCCAGTATCATTGCACTGGGTGTCAGCCTGATCGACATACAGCTCCGAGGCAATTGCTGTCGGGCTGAAAACGCCGCCTACGCCGAATCCCAGCAACAGCAGTGTGATCACGGTCCGCCAACCTGCTCCTCGTCGGTCATGCCCGATTACACCGAAAAATAGGGTATTGCGATCCGTGATTAAACCCTTTCGCTCGCCATTGAAAAGCAACCCATAACCTTTGACAGTCTTAGTGTAGTTGCGCATACTTTTAGCTCCTGACTCCTAATCACTCAACAGTGTTTACCAAGCAATCAATATCAGTGATCTATTGCGATAGAGAGTTTGCATGGAATGACAGGCCATGAAAGGACGGAGTTGTGTTTTCAGGTCCCTGCAGAGCACGGTGCAACGCTATTCCAACCCTGCTGGTCATCGGCTTCGCAGCTGTTGTTCCCTATGATCAATAAAGCACGGTTTACTAATTGCTTACCTGATTTCTGTTACCTGACAACGGATATCGAAACCTGGCTTTAAACATATGCGCTCTACTCGCGAACCGCTATACGTAGGAATAGCTAGGAGTCACTCCAGCGCAACCGGTGACTGTCATATCAGCTTGCGGTACCTGTGCATTGTCCGGAATGTAATCGCAGGGACGCGCAGGCGATACACGGTAATTAACCATCTTTGCAAAACATCGCTAGTAGATTAATCATCTTCCAGTTCTTTTATGTCCGACGTAACCAGAAACGCCTCTCTGGTTGAACCGAAATTCAATTGATCGCCGTCGACCGTGATGGTTCCACGGGCTTTGGCATCACGGTAAGCGGTGTTGTATTTCAGCGTCTCCGGGAGTTCATCCTCATCGGATTGGAGTTCCGTCATATCGCGCCCTTTGTCCGCGGAAATGAGGTTTCCATCAGATAACCAGTTGAGACTCAAACTTATTTTGTATCGCTCCCTGGTCGATTTGTCGATCACAGTGAGGGTTCCATTGAGGCTGGCGTGCGCGAGTCCGTCATCAAATAGAAAGCCCCCTTTCTTCAGCTTGACCTTGTTCGCTTTGATCATCAGCAGGACCTCATCGCGACAAACATCTTCCCGGTAAATAGAGACCGTGACCGCCGCATTGGTCGAGCCCCCCGAGGACCGGGCATGGACGAAGACTTCTTCACTGATGCACCCATTAGGGTTTGCAACAAATTCCCCGTAAACCGCTTTCTGCTTTGCCAACGTGGAAACCGGCACTACCAGCAGCATGATTGCCAGAAGCCGTGCGCTTGCGGAATAGATTCTGGAATTCATGGAATTAGCTCCTTACTTTAGGGGCAGGCAAAGCGCTCTGCAAACCTGGCCTGCCCGAACATTTCATTGGATTTACGGCAACACCTGCTCGATGATCAACAGCGGTGTCTCCAGCGAACCTTCGCGGGAGCAGTAACCCGCTTTGTCAGGGTTCGTTGGGATGATGGCAAAGCCATAGGCGCCATCACCGTCGATGGCCGCCGTCACATCGGCTTCCACCAATTGTCCGACACTGATCCGACCGAACGTGTCGAGGACATCTCCGATGATGGCGGGTTGACCACTGGCATAGGTCATGGCGGCCTCATCCCATCCTGTCTCGGAGACGAAGATCATCCCGCCACTCCAGGTTGGATTCGTCACTTCCAGCCGCAACCGCGCCGATTGCACCTCGCCCTCGACACCACTGATGTCGAACTGTAGGTAGGTGATCTGTTCGGGTCGCGAATCTATCATCAGTTCGGAATCATTCCCGTAGTTCTCGCCGGGCTCCTGCTGGTTGACCCAGGTATCGGCGGCCGGCCGAAATGAGAGCGTGACGGGGGGTGGAGGCGGAGGTGGCGGGGGTTCTCCTACCTGGAGTTCATAGGCGCCTCTGTCATCGTAATCACGCGGGCCTATGCCCAGATTGGGTGTGTATGGATCGTCGTAACGCGGATTTCCATCGAAATCGACGGGTAAGGCGCCGTCAACCTCAGCGTTGGCAGAATCTATGGCGGGTGATCCGGCCGCGAGTTGGAAATCGAAGGCAGAAAGATCCTTCCACAGGGGATCGGCCTCCAGACCCTGCTCTTCCACGCCGTTCGTCTCGTCGCGCAGTTCTTCCAGAGAAAGGTAGTCCTCGCCGTCCCACACATACATCTCGTATTCGGTTTTGGGTTCATTGGGGTCAGTAAGATACACCAGATTGAAATCGGCGACGGTGCCTGGACCGGAATTTTCATCGACATTGATGTTACCGTCCTTACGCGGGCTGTCAATGGCATTGTCCACGCTGATGTTGTTCATGATCGTGGTGTTTACCGAACCCAGAACACCCTCTACGTTGATGCCTGATGTGACGTTACGATAGATGGTATTGCCGATGATTCCAACTCCGGGCTGGTCACGGACATCGATCCCGTGATCGCCGTTCAGGTAGCAGACATTATTGACAATGAGATTATTTGCATCTACGCCGCCATAGCCGGTAACGTTGATGCCACTATCCTCGTTGCCGTAGGCGATATTGGCCTCGAGGGTATTATTAGCACTGCCCCGCACCTCGTAACCCGGCGCCGCACGCGTGTAGACCCTTGCATTATTAAACGAGATGTTTTTCATTATGTAGTTGGCGGTGGCGCCGTTGACCAGGTAGATGCCCGCATCCGTGTTGGAATCCAGGATGTTATACTCCGCGCGTACGTTGCAGCTGGCGGAGATATAAATGGCCTTCCTGGTCATATCCTTCACCGGCAGCCCCGCCCTGGTGACATAATTTCCGCTCAGCGTTATGTCGGAACAGGCCGTCACATAGATACCGTAACTTGACGTTGAGTCGACAAAGTTGTTCTCCACCACAATCTCTTCCGAGGAAGACAGGGCGACACCCTTGTCAGCCGCCCCGATGATCCGATTGCTGGTGAGGGTTATGTGTTCAGAAAGGCTGGCGCGAATGCCGTGGGAGACGGTGTTGGCGATGGTAAAGCCCTGGATGCTGATCCCTTCCTGTCCGGAGACATCGAAGCCGTAGTAACCGCCAAAGACAACCACCGGATCGCCCTCTTCGGCCGCAGCACTGAAGCGGATAGGGGCGTCCGATTCACCGGATTCGTTGATGTCAACGACTTCCTCGTAGATACCCGGGCTTACCGTGACGGTATCACCACTGCGCACCGCCGAGGCTGCAGCACTGATAGTGCAGAAGGGTAAAATCTGTGTGCCTGCTCCGGCATCATCGCACTGGGGGTTGCGTTGATCGACATACCAGTCGGCCGCCGTCGCCAGGGGAGTGTACAGGCTGCCGAGCCCGAGCGCCAACAGCGAAATCAGCATCCACGGCAGAGTTGCTCTTGAGCGGCCTGGTTCGCCGACTAAACGGCTGCGTTTGCTACCCCACTCGAAACCGGTTGGGCCGCCGTAGAAGAGAAAACCATACTGTGAGTCTAGTCTTACGTATTTTCGCATATCCATACCTTCTGTCTTCGAATTGCCCATTTCGGTTGCCAGATAATCAGGTCGAGCTTTGTCATGCCGCCGGGTGACTAGCGGATTTAAAATAACCGCTATCTCCAGCGATATCCGGGTAGAAGGGTTGCATCTGCACTTTGCAATACGCGTGATGGAAGCCGTCTGCCGGTTACCTCCTCGTGGGAGACTGGGATTCCTATTGGGTTACAGCGGTGGAGTCGCGATATCTAACCATGTCAATTGTTCTGAGGTCACTTTTCGGCTCCGCATGAACGCCGGCCGTAAAGGTCTTTTGCACTAGCTCCTATACAATGCATCTCAGCTATTGCTTGTTGGATTCCTGTATCTGACAACGGATAATGAAGCTCAAAAAATACCCGGTCGATTTACGAAACTCCATACGTAGAAATAGCTAGAAGCCGCTGATTTAGAAGGAACTTGATCTATCGGGCCAGGCGAAAACCTGCCGACGAACGCTGATTCACGGTGCCGGCAGTTGTGAGGAATGCATTATCAAATGACTGCACTCAAATACTCCCCTGTTGGCTGCCTGACCAAACCACAAACGCTCACCATATGAGCAAGCTCCACCACTGATCTTGACCGCACCTTCTCGTAGATACTCGCGCGATGCACCTCCACGGTTCTGGGACTCACGCCGAGTTGCTTTGCAATGACTTTACTGGACTCGCCTTTTGCAACATGCAACATCACATCTCGCTCGCGCGGTGTCAGACGCGCAAACCGATGTTTGATCATGGCAATCTCCCGCTCGATGGTATATCGCTTCAGGTCACGCGTAATCGCCTCCCGAGTTAGCTCGAGCAGTTGCGCGCAATCGAACGGTTTCTGAAGAAAACCTGCAGCCCCGGCCTCGAACGCCTGAATGCACATATTCACATCGGCGTAGCCGGTAATGAAGATAATCGGAATCTTCAAACCCATGGCTCCCAACTCTTGCTGCAGCTCGAGTCCACTCATGTCAGGCATCCTCATGTCGGTCACCAGGCAGCCAGGCTGCCGACCATCATAGAAGGCGAGAAATTCACAGGCGGAGCCAAAGCACTTCACACTTTGCCCCTCGAGCGAAAGGTAACTGGACAGGGCATCCCGCAGCATCAGATCATCGTCTACCAGAAATACGGCAGGGGGGGTGTTCGTGGGCAGGGATATTTTGATATTCATTGGTTGTCCTCCGTTATTATTAGGTGAAGTGGCCCTTGAGCGAGTATTTCGCCCCATGAGCCTCTTCTCATCGGCATCGTTATCAGTTACTCCGATCAACCTGTCAAGCCCCTAATCGACCCAAATTGGGGGGTTGATCAAGGCTTGAAACGATGCTCTCTACACTTGACACCAGGTCAGTCCCGGTATCTCATACCGATCCCTTTGTAACATTATTGCAATATTTATTCCGTATTTTTATTACCATTAGGATTCAAAGAATTAATCTATACAGGTTCATCCTCATCAGATGAAAATGTAAATATATTCGACAGTTTTCGCACTGAGACGAGCAGGATTGCGCGCAACATTGGCGCACGGCGGTTCGAGGGCGATTGGCTAGTCCGAAGGAACCGTCAGGAAGGTCGAGGACCAGGCGCGGCCCCCCACCGCTGGTGCTTTTTGGTACTCCACGTAGACAGGCGTCTCCGTAAGCTTGATCGCGTTGCCATCCCAGGCCTTTATGCTGCCGCCATACAGATCGACCACACGCGTTACCTGCGCCTGGGAGCCGGTGGGTAAAAGCTCCTCCCAGGCCAGGCTTGCTGTCCCCTCGGGATAGACCCAGCCTAATAGCCGACCCTGGCCATCCGGCGCTTGGTAGTCGAAGACATAGGTATTTGCGCGCGGATTGACCAAACGCACAAGTTTTCGGCCAGCCAGTTCGTGCAACATCCGCACATAGGCTACATACGCCTGTTTGGGAAACCCGAGAACGGTCTTGTCGCCGGTGTAGCTTCGCAGACCGAAATGGTCCTCGGCCGCCCTGATGTCATTTGCGCGGTCCTGATAGTTATACACATACACCCGACGGATGCCTTCGAGTGCGGCAAATGCGTGGCACTTCACGAGGTATCGGGCTGCATAATCCCGCGTTACACCGGGCACTTGCCTGCCGGGTTTTGGGTAACCGAAAAAGCCCTTCGGATCTCGGTTACCGCGCACCGGAAGGCCGATCTCGGTGATCCAGATCTCCATGTCCTCATAACCCGCTTGCGCCAGCAAGGTGCGCAGCGTCTTGACCTCACGCGAAAACCAGGTCTCGGGCGAGGGGAAATCCGGCCAGCGGTAGGGGTGCAGGGAAAGAATCTGGAAGTGCTTCAATGCGCCGCTGTCGATAAGCTTGCGGATCTTTTTGGTCTTGAAATTGGCAAACTGATAGATGAAACGCACCGATCGGTTGATGGCGTCGGCGACTTGCCGCATGCGTTTGGCTTTGGCTGCCAGGTTCTCGAAATAGTAAGTCTTGTCGTAAGCTTTTCCGACATTTTCCTCTCTGCCGAGTTCCCACTCATCCACATCCGGGGCGGCACTCAGATAAGCGTGGAATTTTTTCTCGATTGCAGCCAGCTCGAGTAACGAAATCGGTCGAGAGTCATCGCTCTCCCATGTCGGGCCGCTGACGATAGGCAGTTCTTCCAGGTTCGCCTCGCGCACCCGGCGAATTTTGTCATGCCACCACCGAGCGCCCGTGGTGTTCCAGCTCAGAGTCTTGGCGCCGCCCACCAGAAAGGGGTCGGAACCGATGTTGGGGTGCACCATCCCGTAGAATGAATCCGGTTCGAGCCTTCCCTCCGAAAAAGTACGGGGCGGTAAAACGGCGAAGCCATACTCCTGACTCGGGAAACCCGCTGTTTGCGGAGGAAAAGCCACCCGCTTGTCATTACTGAAAAAAAACAGCCCCCAATAACCGGGGCCTGCTCCGGGGGAGCGGAGTTCAACTGACTGTTCAGGCGGCAACTCGATGGCGGGACCCAGCGGCGAGGATTTCATATCGACCCATTGTGCGTAGACCTTTGCCTCGGGCAATCCGGGATCGCTGGCCTCGACATCCAGAGTAAAGGGTTTTTCAGGTGCATGGACATGGCCCGGCCCGGGATCGACCAGCCTGATCTTGACATCAGCGCTCAACGCGATCGCGATATTCAACCAGAACGCCAGGATCGAAGACCCGATGACTACACCTGTGTATATGCTCTGCATTCGCTAGCAGCTCCTGGTCTGCCATCACCTGAAATTCGAGATCCTCGGGATGCGGCACGTATCTTCAACTCGCGCAGGATCGCCGCAATGCCATCCAGCGCATGAGCAAGCCGAGTTGAGGATCTGACAGCCTGGTGACGCTATCATGCGTAGCAGGTGTCCAGCAAATTTTCTCCTTAACGGACCCTTGCGCTTGCACATCCCGTGTCCGTGCGGCCTGCCCCCGGCGCTTCGTTCAACACGAGTCTTCCCGCTCGAACCCGTCTGCCGATCCGTTCCAACAACCGATACACCTCAGTTGCCTGCACTGGAACATATGTCGTTTTATTTCGTGATCAGGTATAAAGCGCTGCTATAGGGTCCTTCCCCCTGGAGGGGGCTGGCAGGTCCCGGGTGACATGGAGTTTCTGGTGCCCACGCTCACCCCCATCCCCACCTTCCCCCTCAAGGGGAGGTGTTGTAAAAGCCCCTCCATGAGGCTTTTACAACAAGGAATCGAAAAATACGATTTCTCGTTTCCTTCATTTTCGACGGCTTGCAGCCGTCGGAAATGGCGGCCCCTGCATGGACCGCATCGGGTGTCGCCTTTTGCGACACCCTCTCAAGGGGGAAGGAGTTGTGAGGCGAGCTTACACCCATCCGCTCTGCCGAGCTTTGCAACTAATCACTTTCTTTATGAAAATTCCGCTACATAAATGTGGATTGCGTTTACCCATAATCATTGATAATCTTGGATAAAGTAATGAATCTCATAAAAAACATGCCGAGTAGTTTCTCCAGCCCCATCATGAAATCAAGCTTATCTAAAATAGCCAATCCCATCCTCTTACGGATGATAGCTTTGGCATGCCTGGTCAGCGCTTCCTGGGTTCATGGAGAGGAAGGAGCCTATCTCCTCAATCCCGGCGATTCGTTGGAAATATCGGTCTGGGGTGATGAAGCGCTCAACCGTGAGGCAGTGGTACTGCCCGATGGCAATATCACGTTCCCTCTGGCCGGCAGATTGAAGGTGCAGAACCTCACGAGTACAGAGGTCGAGCAACTTTTAGCTGAACGGTTGGAAAAATATGTGCCTGATCCGGTAGTCACGGTCACGGTTACAGCGCCAAGCGGATTCCGAATCTACCTGATTGGCAAGGTTAAGACACCAGGAGCCTATATGATGTCTGGCCCGATGAATGTCATGCAGGCGTTGAGCCTCGGAGGAGGTCTGGATAAATTCGCGGATGCGGGTCAAATCCTGATCATTCGGCAAACCAAAGGGAATGATCTACCCTTTAAATTCAACTACAACGAAGTGGCTTCAGGAAAAAACCTCGAGGCCAACATTGTCCTGCAAGCGGGTGATATTGTAGTTGTGCCGTGACTTTTATCCAATGCAGTGGGAGACTTTGCCTGCACAACCCGCCGCACCTCCAAAACCTGCCGTAGCAGAAGACTCATATCTCAACATTCCCAATGAAAACCGGCAAAGCGAGAAAATTGACCAGATTTTACCTCTTTGGTGGCTTAGCCTGTTTTACATTGTGGTCTTACACGCCACAGATTCATGCTACCGAGTGGACCTATGGATTTCCGGCGGCTCTTTCGCTCCAATATGACGACAACCTGAATCTGACGACCACGGATGAGACTTCCGCTTATCGGCTCCGCCTGATACCAAGCGTGTTGATGCAACGCGAGACGGACCGATCCCGTTTCGACCTGGATTTGTCCCTTTGGATTGACCGGTATTACGACACCGACGCGCGGTCCGACCGCAACGACCCGCGTTTGAAGGCGACATTCGACCATGAGTTTTCCCGCTCCGAGGTTGGCGGCGCCGTAAAATATATGCGCAGACCCACCCTGGAATCCCAATTTGAAGACACGGGACAGGCTAACGTCACGGATTCTCAAGACACAGTGGAGCTTAGCGCCTATGGGCAGCATGACCTCGACGAGCGCACTGCACTAGGAGTTGACGGCATGTTTCGTGACGTCTCATACACTACCGATCGGTTAACGGATTATCGCTACGGATTGATCAATCTGATCTCGAATAACCAGCGGGATCCGGGGTTGTCGCTAAAGGGATTTACAACAGTTGCCCGCTTAACACCGGAAACTAATTCATCTGAGAGCGCCCTGGATACCAACACCTATCTGCTCGGAGTGGGCGGGGAATATGCCTGGTCTGAGTTGATTGGGCTGGAGATGTGGATCGGAGCCTTTTACGCCGAGCAGCTTGAGGCGGACAGCACCTCCGGCTTGCAAGGTAGGTTTGCTCTCACATATAAAAGCGAGTTCGTGCGTTCTACCGCATCTGCCGCTCGGACACAGCAACCCAGTGGCAGCGGCACGCTGCGTATGCAGGACGAGGTCCGACTCCTGCTGGCCAGGGACCTGACGGACCGCAGCAGTTCGGGTGTGGAAGCTTACTGGCGCAACAGCAGTGATCTATTTGATGAGAATGATTCCAATGGTGTTGCGTTGGGCGATCAAACCCGTGAAGAAATCAGGTTTGCACCCTGGTTCAAGTGGCAGTGGACCGAATCTGTGTCCTTGCGACTTTCTTACATGCTTCGCCGCTTGCAGCGGGTGGATGAATCCGATTGGGCAACATCGAACGCGGTACTGCTGGGTTTGGAGTACATTCCACTTCTCTAGCAGCTTAAGCGCCAAACAACACAGGGGGCGATCTGCACCACCCCCATCAGTTGTTACCAGGCTGGGTTTATCGTCCTTACCTTCTCCATTCCCTTTGTTTCCCTGTTCTGCGGTATTTGGAGACGGCATGAACATCCACGGTAATCTCGGAGATTGCCGAGTTGCCGGACCAATCCTCGGCAGTTGCCTTGAGCGTATGCGACCCGACTGGGACCTTGCGGGTATTCCAGTAAAAACGGTACGGTGCTGAGGAATCCTTACCCAGCAGAATGCCGTCGATATAGAGCCTAACCTGGGAAATACCCGTTTCATCAAGCGCCGCAATCTCCACGGTAACCGTTCTCGACACGTTCGTGTCGGCAGACGGACGAATAAAGGATACCATTGGCGGGGTGGTATCGACGACCGGCACAGGTTCCGGCTCAACCACAGGGTCCGGCTCCGGGGTCATGACAGGTTCCGGTTCGACCACGGGGTCTGGTTCGGGGACCACGACAGGTTCCGGTTCGACCACGGGGTCCGGCACCGGGGTCACGACAGGTTCCGGTTCGACCACGGGATTCGGCTCCGGGGTCACGACAGGTTCCGGTTCGATCACGGGGTCCGGCTCCGGGGTCACGACAGGTTCCGGTTCGACCACGGGGTCCGGTTCGGGGACCACGACAGGTTCCGGTTCGACCACGGGGTCCGGCTCCGGGGTCACGACAGGTTCCGGTTCGACCACGGGGTCTGGTTCGGGGACGGGTTCCAGCACCGGTTTGTCGTCACTCGAAGTCAGGTATTCCCAAGCGCCAAGATCCGGTCCATTGCCTTGCGGACGTGCATTACCACCGATATCGAATGCCGGCGCCCCCACAAACAGACCCCTGTCGATTGCCGGTGAAGTGGCCTGCAGCCGGTAATCATCCTGCGCCATGCTCACAAATTGCGGCGCTTCCTGGATCTCACACAACGACTCTCTGCATAAATTCGCCTCGACCACGGTATCCTGCTCCGTGCGAATGTCGTAGCTCCGGTTGTTCCAGGCAATGTTGTTCCGGAATAGGATCCCCGTGGCCGTTTCGTGGTTAACCCGGAAACCACCACCGTAGTCAAGCCCGGTGTCGACCGCCGTGTTGTTAATGAAGTGGACGTTCTTCACCGTGCCGCCATCCGCCTTGCCGCCTGGATGGTCATAGACCCGATAACCATCTCCCTCCACATGGGCCACGATATTGTTGTATACGTAAACGCCGTCTACATCACCCTCACCTTCCGTAGTGACGACGATCCCGGCTGATGGCAGATCCATCATCACGTTGTCATAGATATGGATATTGGTGATCTGAGGATCATGCGGATCACTGCCCCCGTCGATATAGATCGCCTTGTCGCTCAAGTCGTGGATGTAGTTGCCATAGATACGGCTGTCACGAACGCCTTCCTTGAAGTCGATGCCTTCATCACCACCTTCCATCGCCGGATCGCCCAGCCGGATCTCATTGTTACGCACCGTGATATTCACTGCACCATTGGCTACCGTGATGATCTCGTTCTTGCAGCCGTGTGTGCCGAGTTCCAGTAGATTGTTTTCAATCACAACGTCCCTGATGTTGTCGTAATCTCCCGGATTATTGCCCCACTTGACGCCCCAAATAGAGATAGCAGATGAACAAGTATCATAGGTGTGTACCCCGGAAATGGTGATGTTTTGTGCCGGCGGATCGGCCGGATCAGCCGGACCTTCGAAACGAAATCCTTGACTGGGCGATTCCAGCACCTTCAGATCACGGACCACCAGGTGGCTCTTACCATAGCTGAGAAATGCCGCGCCTTTGATCACCGCCCGGCGCTCGTGACCGGGATAAGCAGCGAAGACGATTTCTTTACCGAGCGTCCCGGAGTGTCCTACCACCACATCACCGTCAGCATAGATACCCGCCTTGACCCACACGGTATCACCGGCGCCGGCGACCTTCGCGGCATATACCAGTGTCTTCCAAGGCAGTTCCTCACTACCCGGGTTACTGTCGTTGGCGAGCGGATGCTCGCGATCAACATAATAGATTGCTGCCTGCACATTACAGACAGCTAACAAGGCCAGTATAAGCAAAAAAATCCGTAGTTTTTTTCCCATGAGATTTCCTCGTATTGCGTAACATGAAGCCGAGCTTACGACTTCTAGCGACCCAGTATCGGCCGTTGCTCCGAGGGGAGAAGCTGCAAACGTCACACTTCATAGGCGCAATGCAGTTGAAGGCAGTCTTTTAACGGACCGGTTCACACTTTCCATCGGGTGAAACGTGTGTCTAACCCAACCCCTTCACCTCAATGCGTGTGTTAGGCACGCATGCTGCGATGTGATCAGAAACAGTGAAAAATCGTTCGGATAATAAGAATAAAAAAACTGAATGGAGGTTAAGAAAACCGAACCACCAGTGACGGTACAAAGATCAGTTGCCATGCACTCTATTATTTATCCCGAAAGTAATCGCATGGGTGTGTCGCGATACGCGGTAAATGCTTCTCTATACACTTGGCAGCAGAGTCCCTCCGACGATCGCTTTCACGCCCATACGACTACTTGTGCAACCTATTTGATAACCATCAGGCATAGGTCGGCGCAAAGGCCTTTTCCGGCTCTGCCACCGGACCGGTTACGCCCCAGTAGGGTGACAGTCTGCGCAATTGCACGACGATCGGTGGCATCGCCTCGATGACCCGCTCCACCTCCTGCATGGTGTTGTAGCGGGACAGGGAGAAGCGTATCGAGCCATGGGCGGCGGTAAAGGGGATCTCCATGACGCGCATCACATGGGAGGGCTCCTGGGAGCCGGAGGTGCAGGCGGATTCGCTGGAAGCGGCGACCCCCAGCTTGTTCAGCAGCAGTAGGATCGCCTCACCTTCGATGTAATCGAAGGCGATATTGCAGGTATTGGGCAGTCGGTTGTTTGGAGCACCGGTCACGAAACAGTGGCTGACCTGTTCCAGAATACCCTGTTCCAGTCGATCACGCATCGCCTTGACGAAACTCTTTTCGTACTCCATCGCCGCCAAGGCCATCTCGCAGGCCTTGCCCAGTCCTACGATTGAGGCGGCATTCTCGGTGCCTGCGCGCCGTCCTCGCTCCTGATGGCCACCGCGCAGCAGCGGACGGAAGCGCACCCCACGGCGCAGATAGAGCACACCGATGCCCTTGGGGGCATGCAGCTTGTGGCCGGACAGGGAGAGCATGTTGATGCTGGTCTCCCCCAGGTTGATGGGCAGCTTGCCCACCGCCTGCACCGCGTCGGTATGGAACAGCACCCCGGCGGAACGGGCCAGATCGGCCATCTCCTCTACAGGAAACAGAGTGCCACTCTCGTTGTTGGCCCACATCACCGACACGATGGCCACCCGGTCCGACAACAGCTTGATGTAATCCCGCATATTGAGCCGGCCCTTCTTGTCCACCTTCAGGTAGTGAACGGTATAGCGCTCCTTCTCCAGATGCTCGCACAGGTTCAATATCGCCGGATCCTCCACCAGGGTGGTGATGACTTCCTTACGCTCCGGCTGCACCTTTAGGGCCGAAAGGATCGCGGTGGAATCGGATTCGGTGCCGCAGGAGGTGAAGATGATCTCCGAGTCGTGCTCGGTACCGAGCAGGGCCTGTACCTGTCTGCTCGCCCGCTTGAGGACACGCCCCACCTGGTCGCCGAAATGGTGCATAGAGGAGGGGTTGCCGAACTGCTCGGTGAACAAGGGCAGCATGGCCTCCACCACTTCCGGGGCCACCATGGTGGTGGCGTTGTTGTCGAGATAGATTCCGTCAGTCATCGTCAACCCCCCATCGCCGAGCGGCGCGCCAGTTCTTCTGCCGGCAACACCTGAATGAATTCACCCAGGCCTTCGGCCAGATGCTGCTGAATGCCGCCCAGGGTGGTGGCGGCCATCTGACAGCCAGCGCAGACGCCGGTCATCTTGACGAAAATATCCCGGCCATCCACCTCGAGCAGTTCCACATCCCCGTGATCCCGCTGCAGATTGGGGCGGATCTGTTCGAGTAGTTCCTCGATGCGCCGCATACGCTGCAGATTAGTCAGGCCCGACCTGGGCTTCTTGCGTTCCCCGGCCACCGCGGTAGGATCGAAGGTTTCACCCCGCTCCGCCAACAGTCGCGTGAGAATCTCCTCGATACCCTCATGACAGGCCGAACAACCGCCGCCGGCCTTGGTGTAGTGGGTCACCTCTTCCACCGTGCACAGGTTATTGGCGCGCACCGTATCTTCGATCAGCGCATCGCCACAGGACAGGGAGCCCACATCGCCGACGGCATTCGCCTGTGGCACTGCCCCCGCATTGCGCGGGTTGAAGAAGTATTCTTGAACCTTCTATGAATATTCCCACATGGCCTTTCTCCTGGTTGATCAGGCGGTGAATGAATTGCCGCAACCACAACTGGCGCTGGCGTTCGGGTTGTGGAATTTGAAGCCACTGCCATCCATGCTGTCGAGAAAATCGACAGTGACGCCCTGTAACAAGGGAGCGCTCAGGGGGTCGACGAAGATCTTCAATTGATTGATCTCGACAATCGTGTCACCGCTCTGCGACGACTCCACCAGGGCCATGCCGCATTGCAGCCCGGAGCAACCGCAACCGGGGTCTCGGAACCTTTGAGAAAGCGGCCGAGAGCCTGCTGGGCGTTTTCAGTGAAGGTCAGCATGCTATATGTCTCCGTGACAAGTGTTTTGCCTTGACTATGGCATGCGAGGTGGCAAAGCCTGTGCCACGCAGAAATCGATCACATGACCAACTGTTTTTCTAGTTTTTTTATTTCATTCAAAGGCAATAATTGTCGCAAGCCCGATAATCCGGAGCCCACGGCCTGGTTGGACATACCACAAAGGAAACAAAACATGAACCTCGAGCAACTGACACCCGGCGATTTGGTTTATGCGGCCTGTCATATCTATAATGACGGCAGCATTCCCGGGATAACGGAGGTTGCCCTGCTGGCCGCGCCCGGCACCCCGACGTGATCATATAGACCGGCCATCTGGAAAATGAGCCACGGCGTAAGATCTACCTGGTGCGTTTCGAAGATCAGAAGCTCAATCTGGGTCCACCGATCGGTTGCTGGCCGGAGGAGTTGCAGACCATGCAGGATTGAGTGGACCTTGGCTATCTTTCTATTTCAAATCCATGCGCCGAACCACAATGACCTGTAAACGTATAGAAGTAGCCTGGATGTAACGCAGTGCGATCCAGGGTAAGGTGGTTATTATTCGCCGGATCAGGTTGCCCTTCATCCAGGCTGCTTACTGAGCAATGACAGGATGATGTGGATTACGTCTTATCCGCCAGCCGTTGCAGCCACGCATTGATGGCTTTAACCTCACGGCGGACCAGCGTCCGGTCGCGATAAACTTGCGCCATCAGTGCCAGCCCTTGTGTGCGTATCAACAGATCCATGGCGAGAACTTTGGCGTCCTTATCGGGATTCAATTGTTTGAACTGCAGGACCAGCCACTTTCTGAACAGCTCAAGCTGTTGCCTGGCGATCACTTGCAGTTCCTGCTGTGCTTTGCCAAGTTCGCTGTTGAGCGAGCCCATCGGGCAACCGAAACGGATCAGGTTGTCCAGTTCATTAATGGGTATCTGCGCATAGCGCTGCAGGCGTTCCAGCGGTGTAGGGAGGGCCTGACTCCAATCCTCCAGCATCCGGCGCATCCGCTGGAGACGATGCTCGACGACCGCCCCCAGCACCTCTTCCTTGGTCTTGAAGTAGTAATAGAGATTGCCCCGCGGAACGCCTGATGCCTCCGCAATATCGCTGAACGACATCAGATTGAAACCTTTGTGGTACAGCAGATCATCGGTCGCAGCAATGATCTGTTGTCTTACCTGTTCTGTCTTAGCGCGGGCTGCCATCCGGAAACCATACCCAGACGGCCGGTTTTCGGCAAGATGTTTAGCCGCTCTCCTGCGCCATCTTCATCGGCCGGGTCTGCCGCCTTTGCATCTCTGCGATCTGTAGACGGATGGCGTCGCGCCAGTCGTAGTGCGGTTGGTAGCCGAGTATGGCGGTCGCCCGCTCATTGTTGGCGCCGGTCTCTTCCAGCAGATGCACGATGCTGCGCACAATCAGCGGCTCCCAGGGTAGTAGCGGATCGAGTTTCTCCATCAGCCGGGCAAACGGGTAGGCGAGCCGGAAAGGCACACTGAATCGGGGCTTAGGGTAGCCGAACTCCTCATGCAGAAACAGGATGACCTCGCGGACGCGTGGCAGTTCCTTACCCACGATATTGAATGACTGGAAGCTATCCAGACCATCTTTGAGTGCCGCCAGCCCCATCGCCTGTCCATAATCACGTCCATCGGCCAATGGCAGACGGGTCTTCCCCTTCTCTACCCAGGGCACCAGCCGGGTCTGCAAACGCGGCAACAGAATGGGCAGCAGACCCAGACCATAGTGTTCTCCAACGAACAGGCCCAGTCGCAGGTTGACCACCGATTTTACAGAGGAAGCCTGTGCACGCAGGGTGTTTTCGATCCGTATCACATTGCACAGATGCGGCCAGAACGGCCGTGGGATGCCTTCAGCCATGGCATCCGCGGAACGCTCCGGTGCGGCGGCGGAGGTGGTGCTGATATTCACGAGTCGGGATGCCTGACTTTCCAGGAACCGGTCGATGAGCCTGATGCTGGGCTGGTAATACAACGCTTCGGATTGTTGCTCATGTCCCCAAAGCGAACTCCAGGCAGCGGCTTGCACAATCACATCCACACCGTCCAGCAATTCGGCCAGATAGGCGTCATCCCGTAAATCCCCTTCACGCACCTCACCGGCAAAACCGGGAGAAAGCTTGCTTTTATCGCGACAGGCTGCGATCAGCCGGATATCGGGTTGCCGCATCAGATAGCTCAGGGTATGGCTGCCTATGAAGCCGTTGGCTCCGGTTACGAGGATGGTTTTCATGTTATTCCTGTTTTATTGGATGATCGTCTTATATTATATTAGACGTTCGTCTTATTATTTCCAAGAGGGTAGCCAGTGAGTGATCGGTTTCAGCTTCCGTTCAAGGAAAATTATCTGGCGATAGACAACATCCGTCCGCACTGTATGGATGAGGGGAATGGCCCGGTTTTGTGGCTGATACTCAGCAATACATCATGGATGTGATTACTGTGTAATCCAGGTCAAGGTGAATTCAATCTAAATTGGATTGGTTGCCCAACATATTGGTTACGTACTGGAAATCCGGGGGTGCTGTATAGCCGAGGTTATCGCGGTATGAAAGTAGTTAAAATCAGGTTACTGAATGCACCCGGAAAGGCCAGCGAAATAGTGCAACCATCCAGAAACTCCCTCTCCCTTCGACGGGTGTTCTAAAAGCCCTTCCAAGGGCTTTTTACAACACGGCCCATCCATGGACCGCTGCGGGCGTCGCCTTTTGCGACACCCTCCTCCGTGAGGGGGCTGGGGAATGGAAATTGCTTTTTTTCTGCCGGTAACTCGTTAGACTTTAGAGGCAGTTTAAAAAGTTACTTGGCTTCCTGCACACCAGCGCTACCTTCAACCAGTAGCGGGTCCGGCGCATATGTGGAAAAACCAATGTCGGTAGGGTCATCGACCTGTGTCGCATTGTTGATGCCATCGGCAGCAATATCGGGCCGGCCAAACATATTCTATTGCATGAGCTGAGGCGTCAGAGCCACGGCAGTCGAACTGCCCGCACCAGGTCCCTGACCTGCATAGACTAAGCTTGATCCGATCAGCAAACACGTCGTAATGATTGAAGTGATAGTTTTCATCTTGTATCTCCAGGTTGAACTCAAAAAATCATGCGATGGTCGTTTTTACAGATCGATAACCACATCGAGATAGACGGTAGAGCCTGTGGCTATGCTCTTGTGTCGAAGAGAAAACAATCAGTCGCATGTCCTACGGGAGTTATTCTATGCAGTGGATATTTCCATGGTGTTTCCAAGCTCAGACAGTGTGTATCCGCCAGTTTCAGGCATGCACACCAGATGGTTAATACGCGCCACGCAATCGGCCTTAAAGATCATACCTTTCCAGGTATCAACTTCAGATCTTTTGGAGAGCCTTCCAATCGCAGACCAGTATGGGTCGGGTTAGGCCGGCTGAAGACTTGAATTATCCAGGCTCAGATACTGATGCTAGCCTTCACGGGCCGCATCGATATTATTACGCCATTGCGATATTTCCAGAGGGATGTGGCGTAATTATGGTGAATGGATCGAAAAAATGGCGCATGAGATTCAGAAATTCGGCGCAAAATCCGAGGGATGTCGATTTGCCCCTTAGCAGATCGTGGATTTCTGTAATGGCATGAAGCATGCTCGGCTATCAATACATTCAATGAAGGAGAAGCGCCATGTTCCCTGTTAGAACATTACTGTATTGTTGGCCCGAAGACCCGGCATGGCCAGACCCTTTTGAGAAGGATCCATATGATGTGAAGGGCTGAGCCCGTGTTACTGGACTTTCACAACGGGCAAAAGATTTCTGAACCTCATGAGACATGTCCGCGGTACGGTCAGGTTGACCATGGATAAGGAATGCGAAGTATCATCGTCCGATGAAAACGACGCACATTGCATATTCTGGTTATCGGCATCCTGCCGCGAACATCCGCCATGCCTCGTGTTGTCATTCAGTTATACTCTGCTTGGTGTCAAAGCCAGTGCGACCTGCGACAGTCTGATCTAAACCGCCGAGGCCATTGGACTGGAAACCTATGAGTATCCGCGCCATGTGTTGCGACACGTAGCAGCGGCAGTAAAAATAAAAGACTTTGCAGCTTTACTACCCTGGAATATACAGATAATTATGATCTGGGTAGGGTGTAAAGTGGGCATAATCTTTGGCGCTTAAGGTCGATTGAACAGATTATTGAAAAAAATACCTATATCGATCGAGTCTGCCCCGATTGTTTCCATTAAGTCAGGCTTTCATTACCTATTCCAAAAAAATTTGATACCACAACTAGAGATCCTCATAGATCTTGACCCTTCAAGCCCTCACCAAAAAAAAGCTAGGCAGCTGAGAGAGAATCCGTCTACAATTGCTCAGGAAGCGTATTCATGGAGGAACAAAGATGCCTTACCGCAATCCTGCGCCACTTACCGATACCGTGAGTCATGCGGTACTTCTCCACTTCGTGTCGACATTTGCGGATGCTCGACCGCAGCGCTCCAGATATGAAGCACAGGCGAACTTCTCGATCCCTGACCTGTCCGATAAAGATCCGCTGCAACTGGAATGTGGTCAAGGCCCTGCCTCAAGACTGGCAACCCCATCGCCTGCAAACGAGAGGGTATGCAGCAACAATCGCTCGCCTGTGACCGTCCGCACAACGAATTATCCGGGCTCGCAGGTCTTCAGCAATGAACAGGACGATACCCTGGCGACTCGATATCACAGGCTTTCAGTCATCCCCCCATCCATGCGCTTTCGATTCTAGATTAAGCTTTAGCACAACCTGATTTCCTGACACATTTTACTAAACGGAAGGTATCATGAACGGCAACCGGAAGTTCTATACAGGTCTTTTTTTGGCGCTAGTGTGCTCCGCCGCCTCATTAACGATCTTTGCCGAAGGGGGCGGGCAAGCACCTGCAGGATCGGGAGCTAATCAGTATGGTGCGCCTTCAATCTGGTCCAGTTCCATGAAGCAGGGAATTGGCACTTCCTATGAAAAATATGACCCATCGCTACAGGCGTTCGGTCACGCAGACACGGGAGCAATATCCAAGGTCTGGTTTTCCTTAGCTGATGGCATCGTCACCGAAACCGCCTTCGGATTGATCCACGAGGCCCAATTGAAGGATATGGGATTCCTTATCACCGGGACCTCCGCTGGAGGTTGGTTTGACGAGGAGCGGGTCGATACGAATCAATCGGTAACCTATTTACACACCGATGGAGCGGGACGTCCGTTATCTCCAGCCTACCGGATTGAAAATACTGATATTGACGGTCGATATCGCATCACAAAGGATGTGTTCACCGATCCCGGGCGTCAAACATTGTTTATACGGGTCGCTTTTCATGCATTTGAAGATGGCATTACCCCTTACATATTGGTCAATCCGCATATAGAAAATACAGGAAATCAAGATGTTGGATTTACCGGGGCGGATTTTATCGGCGCCAGAAACGTATCGGATAATCGCTACATGTTGGTTCGAAGCAGTTCAGGATTCGTGAAAACCTCGGCAGGCTATGTTGGGGTGAATGACGGCTGGAACGATATCCATTCAGACCTGGTGATGAACTTCGAATACGATTCCACCCATGCGAATCCTCCGGCAGGACGAGGTAACGTTGCTTTGACAGGTCAGCTGGCGACCGTCAATACGACAACAGTGACCTTTGATATCGCGGTCGGTTTTGGCAACACCTTTGCAGAGGCAGAAGGAAACGCGCTAGGGTCCTTAGGTGATGGTTATACCTCGCTCTTGAATCAATACAACGGTGTCGGTGCTGAGCTCGGATGGGAAGACTATCTTTCCGGACTTTCCGAAATCAGTTCCATGGTACCGGCAACGGGCGATAACGGGCGGTTGTTGTATACCAGTGCGTTGATGCTGAAATCCATGGAAGACAAGACCCATGCGGGGGCATTGATCGCCTGTTTGTGCGTGCCTTGGGGGGAGTCGGTTTCCGCGGATCAGTTCGCTACCGGCTACCGGGCGGTATGGGTACGGGACTTCTTTCAGGTCGGTATGGCTTTTCTGTCCCTGGGCGACAAAGACACGGCTAAGGTTGCTTTCCAGTATCTTCCGAAAGTTCAGGTCAAGGCCAATACCCCCGGCGTTGGATCCGGTAATCAGGCGGGATGGTTTCTACAAAAGACCCACGTTGACGGGGCATTGGAATGGATCGGCCTGCAGAAAGACCAGGCTGCGATGCCGATCATGTATGCACATCATTTGTGGACAGCCGGTGTTTTGAGTGATGCTGAGCTCAGTTCTTATTATTTCAGCATGTTGAAACCCGCCGCAGAATTCCTCTCCCATCAGAGCGCCATTGATATCAACGGGCCTACCCATCACAACACAGGCACTTATGATATCGATGTTACCCAACAGGAAAGATGGGAAGAAGAAGGCGGAAAATCACCTTCAACCAATGCCGCTGTCATTGCCGGTCTAGTGGCGGCTGCCGACATCGCCATCCATCTCGGTGGATCCGAGGTGGGTGCCGCCGCATGGTATCACCTGCAGGCTGATGCGATCTATCATGCCTTGGGCGACATGTATACGACTTCGGGATTCTTTGGGGATGGGGATTATTTCTTCCGGATCTAACGATGGCAGTGGCCAAACCTGTATTAACAACGGGGGCACCTGTAAGGATGAACGAGCCATTCTCGACGGCGGGTTCCTCGAGTTGGTTCGCTATGGTGTGCTGGAACCGGATGATTCCAGAATTCTCGAGTCGCTGGAGGAGTACAACGACCAAAGTCTGACTGAGGATGATCGTGTGCGATATGACTTCAATTTTGGTGGAACCGATTACCCCGGTTGGCGAAGATACTCTCAGGATCGCTATGGCGAAAGGCACCCGGATTGCTCGAATTTTAACGGTGACAACTTTGAGAATCGCGGCCGCGTCTGGCCCTTCTTCACGGGTGAGTATGGCGTCTATATGGTTGAAGCGCTGAATAAATCACATGCCGGTAATATACCTGCCAGCGCATTGAATGACGTCAGAGACACCTATGCCCGGGCAATGGAACATTTCGCCAATGCAAGTCATCTGCTGCCAGAGCAGGTCTACGATGGCATCTGCAGCAGTGGCGGCAGCCGATTCATCAAGGGAGAAGGAACCAATAGCGCAACACCCCTGGCATGGCCGCATGCCGAATATATCAAGTTGGTGAGATCGATACGCGATGGCGCAAACGTCAGCAAACTGACCGTAGTGGACAATCGATACCCACCTTCAAATGGAGAAACCGTTCAAGTCACCTTTGAATGCGCACAAGGCCACACCCGTTGGGGACAAAGTGTCTACATCGTCGGAAATATACCCGAGCTTGGGAACTGGGACCCAGGTGGCGCACAGATCTTGATACCATCCGGCTACCCCACGTGGCGGAACACCTACAATATGCCGGCGAGTACCTCATTCGAATGGAAGGGGATCAAGCGTTGGGAAACCTACCCGGCGAATGCGGAAGTGATTTGGGAGCCCGGGCAAAACAATGTCACAACGACACCGGCATCAGGCTCTATGATCGTGACGGATTGTCAGTTTTAGTGGTGTTTGCACCAGAGCGAGGCGCCATGAACAAATCGGTTAAGGAGGAATCGTCACGGCTTGATCGGACTGCTCTGATCCCTGCGGAAGGGCGGTCAAGTCAAGTCGTGGTAACGACCCCGGCTATGGAACCCCTGACTACAGGGAGTGCAAAGGGATACTCGAATAAATACACACAAAGAGGTAACAGTTAACACGACAGTTTCAGAGGCATTATTTGATGTCCGCACTGAGTATCTTATCGGTTCAGCAGAAGCTAACGTAAAAAATAGAGCAAGTATTCTAGCGTCTGGAGTACATGAGTCGCTGATGATGATTTCAGGTTAACAACAGAGTAGGCAGCTTTTCAAAAGCTGTTACCTTCAATTGAAAAAGCCTGGAGGCGGAGTCGTTATTTATGCGCTGGCCAGATATGAATACCTGAGCACCTGATAGAGCCGTAAGGGCGTGGGGGGATTGAGCTTGTCGTCAGCTTTCCGATGAGGCGTAGAAAAGAAATGGAACTTAATCGTAGGAAGTATTGTTGGAGATGAAGATGGACAGATTGAAAGTATTTGTTTTATTACTTGGTGTTCTATTGTTAGGCGGGTGTGCGAGCACTCCGCAACCGGCGGTGCCGCTTGTTGATGCCTATTGGGAAGATACGGACCATAAACTGGGGGTTTATGTTCAGTCTGCTGAGAAACCGAGTTTGTATATGGAGGGGGACGTCAGATTACTGGATTACGCGATAAATGCCGCCGCAATGGCACCGGTCAAGAAGCACTTCGAAGGACTTGAAGTATCTGATTATGAGAAACTTAGCGATGAGATAATCAAGGAATTATCAGAACAAGCCAAACATGTACAATTGTTGAGGGATGACCAGAACATAGAGGGATTACCTGCATTCGAGGATCCAAACAAGGAAGATGCGATCTATTTTTCGGAAAATGATTACTCGGCGTTCAAGAAAAAATATGGGATAGATCAACTGCTAGTCATCGTACCAAAGCGAGTAGGCTTGGCGAGGCCATATCATGGCTTTATACCAATGGGTGACCCGCGGGCGGTTTTTGAAGTACATGGCGAGTTGGTCGACCTTGATACCAATCAGTTGCTCTGGTATGCGGATGTGATGCGTGCAAACTTTTCTTCTGGCGAATGGGATGAGCCGCCGTCATATCCAGGCCTTACAAATGGCTTTTATGCGGCCCTTGAGGCGGTCAAGCAGGAAGTATTGACTCATTTGAAGAGAAAGCCAGAGATACCTGCCGATCAGGATTCGAAATAGAATATCGATTGCGCCATGAGATGAACACAAGGGTTCTTTCTTGTCGTATCGTAATTGGTATCCGCAATGTATTAGCGGTTGCCTCTCTATGTGGAGTCCTGCAGCTGATGGGCTGCACCCCGGCGTCCCACTCCTATGTCATAAAAAAGGCTTCTAGTGTTGCGGACGTCTTGAACAAGGCGACCTTGGAGGTCGTCTTGGATGAGGACCGCTTTCTTTCTGTCTCGGTGTTGCAGAATCCGGAGCATAGGGCGGCCATGTCACAGTCCCTTTCTACCGCCTATCAGTCGACAACGCCTCCCTCTGGGACAGGCTCGGGTGAGATGGTGGCTGCCTATGTCATCACCGCTTACCTGTTTCGGGCAGGCGCTGATTCAAACATGCATTCGAAGGCGAGTGGCAAGGCGCTGGCACTGGTCAAACTGATGAAGGGGGAGCGCAGCAAGGAGCGAGTGGTAACGTTATTCCGGGAAAGGTTCAAGGATATGGAGTCGATCAAGTTACATAATCCTGATGAGAATGCAGGCTACTGCGAAAATACGGCTACAGTGTGTCCTCAGGTACAACTCTCGAATGACTTGCGGATGCTGGAGGTGAAGGTAGACTTTTCCGTCACCGTGAAACGGACAGGCGAAGTTGTCTACAAGAATTCATTTATTTATCTTGCCGATCCGGCTCCATCAGAAAGTAGAATTACTTATTGGGCGGATGCTGATGCACGACAGTTTTTTCAGGCGTTGGATTTGGCGCTTGGCGAAATCGTAAAAATGATCGATTTAGACTTTTTGCCTGCAGGCGGTGGCAGGCATGAAGCGCAAGTGTTCACTATCAAGTACCGGAATGAAATCGGCACGTTTTACGAGCGTGGTACGCTGCTGCGGAATACGAATCAGCGGATTGTCCTGCGGGATCTTCGTGGTAATCTTCGGTCACTCCCCGGGGAACTGCTATAGATGCGTTCACCCTGCGTCGAGGCGCGGCTGTCCGTGTTTATCCGGCAGTTGTGCGTGGAACGGGTTCTACAGAGAATATTGTCAAGTCATTGATTCAGAGTCATCCGACACATGCGGTCTTGGATTCATGAAAGCTTCTAATATTCAGTATGAAATATTCGGCTATATGCCGAAAACCATAAGCCATCTACTGAAGCGTCTTGGCAAAATGTCCCTATGTGAGGCAATTAGACCCCTACTACCCATTAACTGCGACAGATCCTGTGAATCTCTCGATCAAATTGTCAAGCAGGTCTGGATTGATCGGTTTTAGCAGAAATTCATCCATGCCCGCCGATAAACACGCGTCCTTCACATCGTTGATGGCGCTGGCCGTCAATGCCACAATCGGGACATGCTGTGCAGTAGACTTTTCCAGGACGCGCAGTCGTCTGGTTACTTCAATACCTCCCATTTCCGGCATTCTTACGTCCAATATGGCGAGATCGAAACACCTTTCAGACAGGAGTTCCAGCGCCTTGATGCCATTGTCGACCAAGGTGGCTTCATGACCTTGCTTGGTCAGCAGGGCATAAATCAGTTTTGCATTGATGGGTTCGTCTTCCGCAATCAGGACTTTTTTGGGTTGTGGTACCGGCAGTGCCGACGAGGTCGAGACATTCCTGTTTGCGGAAGATCTGCTCTTTTGGCTATCCAGCAAGTTCGATAACGCTGCCCTCAGTAGTTGGGGTATAAACGGCTTTGGAAGAAACGACCAGTTCGGAAGATCGAGACTGTACTGTCGAGAGGCATACCCTAACACCAAGACGGGAACCTCCACGCCGAATGATTCCATCTGGGATTGGGCCACAAGATTAAGATCCAAACGATCGAGATCATCAGCCAATACGACAGCGGCAATGCCCCGGATCTCTTGCGGATCCCGTTTCCACAAGACCTTGGCGCCGGCTGCTGTTAAGGTGTTCGAGATGGCGGCAAAACTGCTTTGGTTGCGTTCGATGACCAGAAAAGTCTTTTCCGAGAACATCTGCGGCGTTACAGGAGCGGCAGGGACGAGTTGCGTCTCAAGTGGCAATATGCAACGGAAGGTACTCCCGACGCCATGTGTCGACGTAACATCGACATCTCCACCCAGCATGCGGGCCAACTCCCATGAGATGGTCGTACCCAATCCGGTGCCGCCATGTTTACGGGTTACCGATAAATTCTCCTGCCAGAAACCCTCGAAAATTCTTTCCAACTTGTCTGCTGGAATACCCGGACCGGTATCGCGGACCTTGATCTGAAAATGTGGAGATTGATGGGAGGGCGCTGTGGACATCGACGCCCAGACCTCCACTTCACCCCGTTCAGTAAACTTGATGGCGTTTCCGATCAGGTTATAGAGGATTTGTTTAACCCGGATTTCGTCACTGTGGAGGGAGGAGGGCACGTCTTCATCAAACCTGCAGATGAGTTCCAAGTGCTTTTCTTCCGCCCGGTTGCTCAACAACTGGCAGACCACGCCGACACATTCACGGGTATCGAAAGGCACCTTATTTATTTCTAGCCGCTTGGCCTCGATCTTGGAAAAATCCAGAATATCTCCGATCAACGACATCAAGACGTCTGAGGCGGACTGGATGGACTTCACGTATTCCTGCTGCTCGTTGTCTAGCCGGGTCGAATCCAACAGGCGGGACATGCCGATCACGCCCGATAGCGGCGTCCTCAACTCGTGCGTCATCGTAGAAAGAAAGCGGTTCTTTACCTCGGTCGCTTGCTCTGCGACGATGCGCCCGCTGATGATCATGTATTGGTAGACAGGCAGTACGAGCAGGAAAAACAGAAAAAACGCGGTCTCTGTGGGTTCAGTGATGAACAGATCCTGGGCAATCACCACACTTGAGTAGGCAGCAGCGCTTCCGGCGGCGGCATAGAACAGATACTTTTTCCCGTAACGGGCCCCATAGGCGACAACCAGCCAGAGATACAGGAGAGAAAAGGGATTGATCGCCTCTCCGGTAGGCAGAAATACGATTGTGATTGCGCCAACGTCGATGATCATGGCAACGACACGGCGTGCCGGCCATGCCGGTCGTATCAGCACGCTGATCAGAATACCGACGAATAAAAACAGATAGAAACCAAAGGTCCAAAGGTAATACGCGAAATCACCGGCAAAATGCCCCATGGAATGTGAGATCAGGATGTGCGAACTGGCGGCACCCCAGATTGCCAAACGGACCAGCGAAGATTGAAGCTCGTGATTATTTTTTTGTTTGGAAATGGAAAAGCGATTCAGCACTGACATCTTCCCTGTCCTCCTTGGTTTTATGAGCTATCAGCCCGTGATATGACTGCGCCGTCTTTCCTCTAGCGGAACATCAAGGATACTAAATAACCGATGACATTGTGAATGACTAATTGGGCTATATGAATGCCGGGCTGCTAAATCGTCTTGGTTTTTTTAAATGTAGCGGAATTTGTGACAATTTATGGCTTCTCTCTTACCTCGTTTCCGAAGCCATTTGCTTTTGTTCATTGCCTCCGAGGTTGCTACAAGTAAATCTTCCCAACGCCAGATCATCTTCTCTCCCTGCAAAACTGGCGGTGCGCTGAGCACAGGCCTACATTGGACAGAAATGCGTGGCATTCCCAATGCAAAATTACGGAAGATACCAATATCATAGGATGGCATAGTCCGATCTGCAGGTCATCTCTACAGATTGAGCGCCGGCATCGTGCCGCAAGGTATTGTTGATGCAACTTTCGAGATGTTTACTGTTCAAAAGACTGGTTATCATCAGTCCTTTCCATACGAAGACCCAGTGGTCTTACCTCAGGTCCATACGCCAACAGTCTTTGTGTTTTGCAGGAGAACGGTGCGACGTTCTTCAAATGACCTGAAAAGCGCCTCACTTATTGTCATTATCAATCAATGTGATAGATAAAATAGAATAGTCAAATGGGTGCCGAAGGTCTATAAATACTTACCATTAGAATAAATGAGTCGTGAACACGAAAGGAGATAACACTATGTCTGAAAACAAATGCCCATTTCATCATACCGCTGGCGGCGGAAAATCGAACCGGGAGTGGTGGCCGAATCAGTTGAATCTGGATATTTTGCGTCAACATTCCTCCAAGTCCAATCCGATGGACGAGGATTTCAACTACGCTGAAGCGTTCAAAAGTCTGGACCTCGATGCCGTAAAGAAAGACCTCCGTGATTTGATGACCGATTCACAGGACTGGTGGCCAGCGGATTATGGCCACTACGGACCATTCTTTATTCGCATGGCGTGGCACAGTGCCGGCACCTACCGCACCAGCGACGGCCGCGGCGGTGCAGGGACCGGTAATCAGCGCTTTGCACCCGTCAACAGTTGGCCTGACAACGTCAACCTGGACAAGGCCCGCAGGCTGCTTTGGCCGATCAAGCAGAAGTATGGCCGGAAAATCTCCTGGGCCGACCTGCTGATTCTCACTGGCAACGTCGCACTGGAATCGATGGGTTTCAAGACCTTCGGTTTCGCCGGCGGCCGTGAGGACATCTGGGAGCCGGAAAAAGATATCTACTGGGGTAATGAGGATACCTGGCTGGATGACAAACGTTATTCCGGCGACCACGAGGAGCTCGAAAACCCGCTCGCAGCCGTTCAGATGGGTTTGATTTACGTGAATCCGGAAGGACCGAACGGCAAACCGGACCCGATCGCGTCCGGCCGGGACGTTCGGGAGACGTTCGCGCGCATGGCGATGAACGATTACGAGACTGTCGCGCTCACCGCTGGCGGACATACCTTTGGTAAATGCCACGGCGCCGGTGACGCGGCGCTGGTCGGACCTGAACCCGAGGCAGCCGGTATCGAGGAGCAGGGCCTGGGCTGGAAGAGCAGTTATGGCAGCGGTAAAGGTGGTGATCAGATTGGCAGCGGTCTGGAAGGCCCGTGGACGCCGACCCCGACGCAGTGGGACATGACCTATCTGGATATGTTGTTTGGCAACGAGTGGGAGCTGACCAAAAGCCCGGCGGGCGCCTGGCAGTGGACACCGAAGGTAGCGACTGAGAGCAATCAGGCGCCGGCCGCTGAAGATGCATCCCAGAAGCGGTCCGATCATCATGACCACCGCGGACATGTCGATGCGCATGGATCCGGTCTATGAACCGATTGCGCGACATTTTCATGAGAATCCGGATGAGTTCGCCGACGCATTTGCCCGCGCGTGGTTCAAGCTGACCCACCGTGACATGGGTCCGCGCGCTCACGCTATCTCGGCCCGGAAGTTCCAGCCGAAGAGCTGATCTGGCAAGACCCGATTCCCGCGGTCGATCATGAGCTGGTCGATGACAACGACATTGCCGGCCTGAAGAGCAAGATCCTGGATTCCGGACTGTCGGTCTCGTGAACTGGTTTCAACCGCCTGGGCATCCGCCTCTACCTTCCGTGGCTCCGACATGCGTGGCGGTGCAAACGGTGCCCGCATCCGTCTGGCGCCCCAGAAGGATTGGGAAGTCAACCAGCCGGATCAACTGGCGAAAGTGCTGCAGACCCTCGAAGGCATCCAGAGCGAGTTCAACAGCAGACAGTCTGACGGCAAGAAGGTGTCTCTCGCAGACCTGATCGTATTGGCCGGTTGCGCAGGCGTTGAGCAAGCGGCGAAGAATGCCGGTAACGATGTGACGGTTCCGTTCTCGCCGGGCCGCATGGACGCCTCGCAGGAGCAAACCGATGTTGAGGCCTTTGACTGTGCTGGAACCGATCGCGGATGGCTTCCGTAACTACCAGAAGGCCAAATACACCGTATCCGGCCGAGGAAATGCTGGTGGATCAGGCGCAATTGCTGACGCTGACCCCGCCTGAGATGACGGTTCTGGTTGGCGGCATGCGCGTCCTGAACACCAACGTCGGACAGACCAGCGCACGGTGTCTTCACCGACCGTCCAGAGACGCTGACCAATGACTTCTTCGTGAACCTGCTCGACATGGGTACGACCTGGAAGGCGGCCTCTGCAGACGAAGACCTGTTTGAAGGCAGCGATCGCAAGACGGGTGCAACCGAAGTGGACCGGCACCCGTGTCGACCTGATCTTCGGTTCAAACTCCGAACTGCGCGCCCTGGCTGAAGTCTATGCAACTGCAGACTCGCAGGAGAAGTTTGTCCATGACTTTGTGGCCGCCTGGACCAAGGTGATGAACCTGGATCGCTTTGATCTCGCCTAGTCTTTGTACAGCGTATCGGAGGGCTTCTGAAGCGTATTCTGAAATGCCTGTCGGATGATTAGAAAGCGATGAATGCGACAATTTAACAGATGTCCCGAACACTGATGGGAGCCGGAGACAAAAAATAAGGACGGCGTTTTAAATCTATCTGAAACGCCGCCCTTTATTTAAGCAAGCAGAAACGAAAATCAATAACACATACAGCGCCTGAAGCGTAACACCCTTTTTTCAATCGCTTTGCGCGCATCTTCTCAACATGCTGGGTCGAGGTTCGTTTGGTGGGCGTCACCTCGGTTCTCCATAGCATTAATTTTGCGGTTGGCAACTCACAATAGGATTGTTGCGCAATGCGCTACACTTTGCCAGTGATCAAGTCATTCCTGCATAAGGGCTTGGGGCGCTTTTACGTGACAGGCTCAAAGTCCGGGATTCAACCCCAGCGCGCAAGGCGCTTGAGGATTCAACTGACCGCCCTGGATACCGCGACATCGATAGAGGTGTCCTTCCCGAATAATCGAATCACACTCTATCATGCTGCCAGCCTCTCATAATGATGATGCCGGCCACCGACTTTCGAAAACACTACTACCTTTCCAAAACCAGGTGGCTGCACCAACCGCGATTCAGGACTACCCATCTTCAGCGACAGATGCTTACGCCAGTGATGATAGTAGCTGATAAAGCCGGTAAGAATACGTTTCAAATTACGTGCAAGTGAACACCGATTTTGTCAACTGTCAGAGGATTTTTCGCAACGATTAGACTTTGCTAATCCTACATTGTTTAAGTATGAGTTAGTAGGGTGGAGCCAGATTTGGGGTATATCCCCAATAACGTGGGCCACAATTTTACCTCACTGCGCTGCGATCACGGTGGCGTGTGCTGTCCGATTCCGGGAGCAGATTGCAGAAGCGAAGGGTGTGGGCAGGCTGAGAAACAAGGAGAACGGTATCGGATGCGATTTTAGTCACAACCCTGCTGGATGTAGGGGAGCTGTTTTTATCGCTTGATGTCAAATCTCCTCAGATCTAATATTACACGTTTGCCAGGTTTGTCTGGGGCGAATTTTAACTACCGGGAGCCATTCCATAAGTGTCCGTGCTCGCATTGGATTTCGACGGTGTCCTCTGCGACAGTGCCCGTGAAACCGGCATCACCGGTTGGAAGGCAGCCGGGACGTTGTGGGGGGACATGGCAGAAGCCCTGCCACCGGCGTGGCTCTTGGACGCGTATTGTCGAGCCCGCCCGGTGATCGAGACGGGTTACGAGGCCATCGCGATGATGCGGTTGCTCAAGGATGGAGAAAATCCGAACGAGCTGCTGGAGAGCTTTCCAGAGCGGCTTCCCGAGATTATTGCACGGTCCGGGGCGGATGAGGAGAAGCTAAAAGGCACGTACGCGGCGATTCGCGACCGGTGGATCCAAGAGGACCCACAGGGCTGGCTGTCGCTGAGCCCTCTCTACCGAGGGACCTCCGAGACCTTGCATGCGATTCCGCAAGGAATCGCATGCTATATCGTCACGACTAAGCAGGAGAGGTTTGTCGAGCGGTTGCTTGCGCATCACGGCGTGCACTTTGATGCCTCTCGAATATACGGCCTGGACCGGCAGATGAAAAAGGAAGCCGTTCTGCGAGAGCTGATGGCTCGTTATCCCGGTTGCCCGATCGATTTTGTCGAGGACCGTCTGGGTACCTTGAAAAGGCTGTCGACACAACCGGACCTGGCGCCTGTGCGTCTGCACATCGCCTGCTGGGGTTACAACACAGAGGCCGAATGCCGGGAGGCGGCGCGCTTGAAAATCCACCTCCTAAGAAAGTTTAGTCTCGTAGAGATTGCGAATGCGGAGTATGACTTTGACCAGTGAACGACTTGTACTGAATGCGCAATTAGCGCAGATGCTCAAGGGCGGTGTCATCATGGACGTGACCACGCCTGAGCAGGCTTTGATCGCCCAGGAGGCAGGCGCCGTGGCAGTCATGGCACTCGAGCGGGTGCCGGCGGATATTCGAAAGGACGGGGGTGTTGCCCGTATGTCCGATCCGGGCATGATTCGGGAGATCAAGGCCGCCGTATCCATTCCCCTCATGGCCAAGGTGCGTATCGGTCACTTCGTCGAGGCCCAACTGCTCCAGGCGTTGAAGATCGACTACATCGACGAGAGCGAGGTGCTGACCCCGGCCGACGAGGAATGCCACATCGACAAGACCCAGTTCTCCATCCCGTTTGTTTGCGGGGCCCGCAATCTGGGTGAAGCCTGTCGGCGCATTGCCGAAGGGGCGGCGATGATCCGCACCAAGGGCGAGGCGGGTACGGGTAACGTCGTGGAGGCGGTTCGGCATATGCGCACCATGAATCGCGAGATCCGCGTGATCCGCGAGATGCCAAGCGAAGAGGTGATAGGCTTTTGCCGGGACCAGGGAATCCCGTACGAGGTGGGCCTCAAGGTGCGCGAGGCAGGGCGCTTGCCGGTGGTGAACTTTGCCGCCGGCGGGATCGCCACACCTGCAGACGCGGCATTGATGATGCAGCTCGGCTGCGACGGCGTGTTCGTCGGCTCGGGTATCTTCAAATCCGGTGATCCCGCGCGGCGCGCCGCAGCCATCGTGCAGGCAACGACCTACGCCGACGATCCGCTGAAGGTGCTGGAGGTTTCCAGCGGACTCGGGGAGCCCATGGTGGGCTTGGAAATTCCAACCATCCCCGAGGAAGAGCGCCTGGCCAAGAGGGGTTGGTGAGGCAGGAGGCGCCAACCGTGCCCATCATCGGCGTGCTAGACCTGCAGGGGGGGGTGGTAGAGCACCAGGAACACCTGGCGGCGTTAGCTGTACCGGCTCGACGTGTGAAGGTGGCGGCGGACCTCGATGGTATCACCGGTTTGATCATTCCCGGCGGCGAGAGCACCTGCCTGAGCCGCCTGCTGCAGCGCTACGGCCTCGATCGGGAAATCAAAGAACACTACTTCCGTGCCGGACTCAAGCTCTGGGGCACCTGTGCGGGTGCAATCCTGCTTGCCCGGGAGGTCATAGGCGAGGCGACACTCTTGGGACTCATGGACATTCGCGTTCAGCGTAACGCCTTCGGCAGCCAGCTCGACAGCTTCAACCTCAGTGTCGACATCCCGGCGCTCCATGAAGCCTCTGTACCGCTCACCTTCATCCGCGCCCCCAAGATTCTGAGTCTCGGTGAGGGCGTATCATCCCTGCTGCAGATCGGCGATTACCACGCAGCCGCTGAAGACCCGAGCATTCTGGTCACCGTATTCCATCCCGAGCTGACTCCGAATCTCGCCTTTCACCGCTACTTCGCACGTAAATGCGGAATCCCGGTCCAGGACGGCGCAGAACAACACGCTGAAAGCTGGCGCGCAGATTCCTGGGTCAGCTATGCCCCAATTCCTTGATCTGCGTGCCTGGATGGGCCCTTCCAAAAAGCAGCGGCAACCACGGACAGATAGTGAGCCGGTGATATTCTATCTGGTCGCTGGTGCTGCAGGCTAGACCTAACGCCTTCTCCCTCCAGGTCAATAAGCGTTATGATCCCCTTTCGGAACGAATTAAGGGATGCAGCGCCGTGCCTAAGGTTTTTATGAGTTACAGCCACGATTCAGATCAGCATCGTTAGGGAATTTTGGAATTGTCTGACCGCTTGCGGGACAACGGAATCGACTGCTTCATCGACCAGTACCTCAACGGTGCGCCTGCCAAGGGTTGGCAGCGGCGGCGCGATGTAATTCCGAGCCGCCAACCTGAGCTGCAGGAACTTGCCTTCCAGCGGCGCATCTTCCTCCATCGGTGTCGGATAGGTCAAAATCAGGGTGCGCATACTGTCCTATCTATGCAGACTCGGGCGGTCGCCATCGATGGCACTGAGCATGATGCCCCCCTCCCCTATGTCATTCGCTCGCGGTATAGCCACGGCCGCACCCGAGGTCGAGGGTGTACAAAGCCAGTAGCCACCGAACTCCGATACTTGCTCCTCCCGATCGACCCGCAACGCCGCCCTGCGGAATTCATCCCCTCTGTCCTCGGCAATGAACGCCGGATAATTCGGTCCTTCGACCCACTCGATGAGGCGCACGAACCAGCCACCATCGCAGCAGTAGTCGAAGATTAACACCTGCACTCGGGCGATGCGTGCCGATTCCCTGAGCACATAGCGCCGGAAATCCGGTGAGAGCCCGTGGAGAAAGTAACCCATGGACACCAGGTCATAGGTATGGGTCTCGATCTGCTCCAGGTGCAGGAGATCGAAGTGACGAAAATCGACCTGGGGAAATCGCCGCCGGGCGCGCTTCAGCAGTTTGTCGGCGAAGTCGAGCCCCGACACGGTATGGCCGCGTTCCGCAAAGGCGCCGGCCAACAGACCCGTTCCCGTCGCCAGGTCGAGCACTTGGAGTTCCGGTGGCAAGGCAAGCCTGCCGAGCGCCAGGCGATACTCTGGGAACAGATGCCGCTCCACGATGGGGTAGAGGGGCGACATGCGGTTGAAGAAACGCCGCGTGCGCCTGCGCTCTTCGAGAAACTGGTTGGTTGATGCCTGTGTCATCGCGACCTCCGCGCTTCCATCCCGCACCGAACCGCGGGGTACAATAACAACACAGGCGTTGGATGGAAGGCACACCCGGATGGACATCTGCTCTTCACAAACGGTTATCGGGACAATGTGCAAAGGAACTCGCTTCAACTTCAAAAGCTGATAAAAGATGAAGAGACGAAGCGAGTTTCCGGAAAACCATCACTTCACATACACTGACTACCTTTGAACCATGGTAATCGAACATTACACTTTCGGCCATATCGGCGTCGACGGCCGTGAATACGATTCGGATGTCATCATCTTTCCCGATCATGTCCAGAAACGGTGGTGGCGCCGCCAAGGGCACCGTCTCGCATCAGAAGATCTCGAGACCATTCTCGGTTGGGGCTCAGCCTCTCGAGTCCAACATAGCTACCGCCGTGATTGGTCACCACACGGAAGGCCCAAGCTTGATACTGTTATGCACCACGACGTTGCCCGGCCGCGGCCCTTGATGGAATTCAAGTGAAACAACCCCTTGTTTAATCGTTTCGGCTCGCCATCGGCCTGAATTCCCACACCTTGAGGGTTTCAGGGGCCTGATCGTATTCGAAGGGGCTCATTCAATCGGGCCGCTGCTTGGGCTTGGTCTGGTCGTTGAGGTGATCGCGCACCCCAAGCGTCTCGCCTTGGCTGCAATCGGTGCTGCGCCGGCGCGCCCCGTGCTGTTAGAACAGCCCGTCGACACCGCCACGAATCAACTCCCAGAGCAGGAAATAGGTGGGGCAGAAGGCGTCGCAGAGCAGGATGTCGCCGCCCTTGCCTTGGCAAGGACCCACGGCGGCATCGAGCAACTCGCCGCTGGCTGATGAGCTGAGGGTACTTGGGGAATCCGGGACATTTTTTTATACAGACTACAATAATAGTTAAGTTCGTAAAGAAAAGCCTGAAAAATTCTGGTTGTCTACGGCGCTAATCATTAACCATGATTATTACTTCGACATCAGTGAGACATCGACCGGGTCACAGCTCAGCTATGGCAATCGTCGGCATGTGCAGTCTTCTGCGCGTTGTTTTTTTGTCCGCCCCCCAGACAATGGGCACACCTAGCCTGTGGAGCCGAGCATCGTTCGGCGAACCTTGTACTAATTTGCCAAGGCAAGCTGGGTGGTCAACACCTGGCCGTTCTTGAACAGTCGTCCTCGGCGTCTGGGTCGGCGCTTCCTTCTAGTGTCATAGAACATCAGGGTTTCCATTTAGCAGATCCCTTGGAGGAGAGCGACCCACAATGATCCTCCATCCATCGTTTGGCGCATTATTGCCCGGACCTCGGCGAGTTACTCCAGACCGATCGCGTGGTCCCGGTGGTCAACTTTCTGCACGGCCAGGCACCTCGCAGCCGCTGGTTGTACCGATTCACTTGAGCGACTTGCCTTATATCATGAGCACATCTGGAAGGACTTTGTCTTGGCCAAACACTATTGTGAAGCCTTACCCGAGAGTGATGCTCGAGCTTATCGTCTGGCGAGACTCAACCGTCGGTTGCATGACAGGGTTACGCAAACGACCCTCTGTTATGCTTCAATCGATGATTGAGACATTGACTGATACTCACGAGAGACACCGATGTGTGGACGATTCTATCTGGATGTGCAAGCGGATGAGCTGGTCGATTATTTTGACCTACCCGCCGTTCCCCGTCTGACACCGCGCTATAACATTGCGCCTTCACAGCCAGTCATGGCCATCCGGGTTGGCGAACAAGGTCGAGAATGTGTGAACTTCCATTGGGGTTTGATTCCCTTCTGGGCCAAAGATGAGAAGATCGGCTATCGCACCATCAATGCCCGCGCGGAGACGGTGGACACAAAGCCATCCTTTAGGGCCGCGTTCAAATACCGCCGTTGTTTGATCCCTGCCTCAGGATTTTTCGAGTGGGCAGCAGGCAAAGATGGCAAACAACCCTACTGCATTTATCCAAATCACAACGCTTTGTTTGCATTCGCTGGACTCTATGAACACTGGGAGGGAGAAGTCGGCAAGAAAATCGATTCCTGCACCATCCTGGTATCCGAAGCCAATGCCATTATCGCACCGATCCATGATCGCATGCCGGTTATCTTGAAACCGGAAGATTTTACGACATGGCTCGATCCAGAACTGCAGAGTCCAACCAAACTCAAACCGCTACTCAAAACCTACCCGGCTGAAGATACTGCGTTATATCCCATTAGTAAGCGTGTAAATAACCCGAGGAATGATGATCCAACCTGTATCATACCCATGTGAAGGGCAAAGACTTTGGGTATCAGACTTGCCCGCCATGGAACACGACTCGGGTACCGTCATCGGCAGCCCGTCACCCGGCTCAGGCAGGCATAGGTCACCTCCAGGCGGAACATGGCATGCAAAGGCATGGACAGGACATGGCTGAGGATCAACCGATTGACCGCGCCATGGGCGACAAGCAGTAGGTGTTCGCCGGCGTGCTCTGCCAACAAACTATTCCACGCCGCCAGCACTCGTTCACGAAACTCGGTGATCGGTTCAGCATCCGGCGGCGTCAGACACAAGGGATTGCTGAGAAAGGCCCTGGCCTCGTCACCATGCTCTGTCCACAGTTGTTCCATGGGCAGACCGTCCCAGGCACCGAAGTCCAGTTCCCGCAGCCCTTCCTCGACCCGTAGCGGCAGGCCCAGGCGTTGGGACGTCTCCTCGGCAAACTCCTGGCAACGGCGCATCGGCGAGCACACGACCCGCTGCCAAGCACTGCCATCTGCAGTGGCCTGGCGCAACTGCGCCCAGCCCTTGTCGCTCAGCAGTTGATCGGTTCGACAACCACGCAACAGATGGCCACCGACCACCTCGCCATGACGCAACAAGTCGACCAGAGTATGCTCTGTTTTCAGCCTCCTCAGCAAAATCTATGGGCCATTGGCGGCGTGGGTAGATTCCCAAGTGCATGATATAAAGCAATTTCTGCACCTCGATAGGTGCGAAATCCATATGAATTTCTCGTTGTGACTTTTGCTTTGTTGTTTAAGCCCTCGACTACGCCACTGGAGAAGGCCTTTTTCGCCTTGAACCAGTTCAGGATGAGTGGCTTGTGATTGCGGATTGTTTTAGCCACCTTTTTCATCGGCTCGATTCTTGAACGCATCACCCGAGTACACCAACGATCCAGATATTTCTCTGCCCAGGCAGGTGAGACGTATTCCCAAAAACCATTAAAGTCTTCTTTAAGCAGGTACGCTCGCACCGACCTTAGATTGTATTGAAGAAGATCCTTTAGTTTGGCTTCCTGCTTTTCGGTCAGATTCTCCCAGCGTTTGAGTAGAGACCATCTGGAATTCTTGAGTACCGTTTCGTAACCATCCTTCTGCATCTGCCGATGCTCTCCGGCTCTGACCTCATCAATGGCCTTGTTGAGTTTGGCTACGATGTGGAATCGATCCAGAATATGCAGGGCCTGCCCCGCCTTCTTTTCAATGACCTTGATATAGGGTCTCCACATATCGGAGCAAACGTATTTCAGTGCCTGGTTCCGCTCTTTCCCGAAAAAGCGGAAGAAGCGCAGTAGCGTCTTAACCGTTCGTTCTTTGCCGATCCACAACAGACGAGTGTTCCCGGCATCGATCTGGTAGACCATCGTCAGATAGTTATGCCCCTTGCGCCAAGCGATTTCGTCCACACCAATGGCGGTAACGCCAGAAAGGTCCCGGTGCTCCAGCCCCCATTCCACCATAGATTCAACCGCTTGAAACACTTTCTCCCAGCTGGTTCGGAAACTCACCGCCACTTCCTTCCAAGACAATTTCTTCGCCCAGTGCGCCAGAAATTGCTGATAGGTATCGGTAAGTTCACGTTTGCCCCTCGCCCAAGGAACCTGCTCGACTTTAACCCCACAGTCTGCGCAATTGACTCGCCGCATCAGATAGACCAGAAACACCCGGTAACCCCACAGTGGGATGAACTCGAAACGGCGTTTCTTCAATCGGTCATACAGCGGTGCCGGTCGATCACAGCACGAACAGATGGCCTGGCTGTTGCGTCGCGGTACCACCGTAACTTCGATGACCCTTTCTCCATACTCGACGACAAAACGCACATTATCGTACACAAAGGACTTGAATTTGTGGCACTGGTTTAAGATAGTCTTCAATTGCATCTGCTGTCCTTCTGGTTTGGTTCTGATAAGTCTGGTAACTCTTCTTTACCAAAACCTGGCAGCAGATGCTCTCCTATCTTTGCGTTTTCCTTTTTTAAAAAAACCTGTTATTCAATAGCTATCCGAATCCACCCGGGTTTTCCCGGTGCAGTGTGGGCAGGCGGTGGATTAGTGTGGGAAACCGGTGGTATGTGAGGCACGAACATTCCACGGGTTTTCCATACGCTCACTCCGCCAGGGATGGCGGGGTGAAATCCACGGCCTGTCCACACGGAGTCCGGCTGCCAAAAGCGGGGTTCTTTTACCCACAGTTATCCCTGAGGACCCTGTTTTCATTTGCTCATCTCCGACATGCCTGTCCCGACAAAATCTACACCGGTGAATTATGCATGAACGTGATTATCTGTATCCAATGCAGTAAAGGCCAGCCTAAACTCCGCTCCCGACGTTTTGTTGACCACATCCACCTGCCCGTTCATCGCCAGTGTCAGTTGCTGCACCAACGCCAGACCAATACCCGTTCCTACGGTTTCTCGGGTCAGTTCGTTCTCTGAGCGGTAGAACAGCTTGAAGATCTTCTTCATCTGGTCCTTTGGAATGCCGGGGCCATAATCCCTTACACTGAAAACCAGGGTACCGTTTTGCCGTAGGTAACAGCCCAATTTGATTTCCTTTCGTTCTGCTTTGGCGGAAAACTTGATGGCATTATCCACCAGGTTGATCAGGATCTGCATGAAGGCATCGGTATCGATTGCTATGACCGCCTGCTTGGCTCCTTTATCATAGTTTAGATCGAGTTTGAAACCGACCTGTTCGACTTGCGAAGCGGTCTTGACTTGGACAGTCTCCATCAACTGTGAAACCGCTATCGGTTTCAGATCAATCTGCAGATCGTTGCGGGTCATGCGTGCCAGCTGCAGGACGTTGGCGATGAGCCGTGACAGCCGTTCACTCTCGTCGTGGATATAGTTGTAATAGGTCCTTTTCTTCTCTTCGGTCGCCCAGCCCTCTCGGAGTATCTCGCCGTACATGCGGATGGAGGTCAGGGGGGTCTTGAGTTCATGGCTGACGGCGGAGACGAAGTCCTGTTGTTGTCGCACCAGTTCGATCTGCCGCACACCCAATCGGTACATCAAATTGAAACCAACACAAAGTACCAAGGCCAGGACTGCACTGACCCAGGCAATCAATGTTGCACCGGGTCCCGCCGGTAGTTGCCTGACACTGAAGATCAGCTCCATATCACTGAAAGGAGCCGACAGACGTGTCTGGAGGAGTAACGCCCCCTGTAACTCCTCTGAACTCGACAGATAGCTCTCGTCCTTTTGTCTGGAAAAAACGGATAAAACGCTGTCTTGGTAGGCCAGCGCCAGATCACTCATCTGAGACAGACTGGTTTCATTGAATGGTGTCTTGATCAGCGCATTGACGAATGGCTTTTGTTCAATCAGCGCACCTTGTATGTAACGCTGTCCATCACGCCAGACCTTACGGAACAACACAATCTGACCACTCTCCAGCAGGCTGATTTCAAAGGGATCAATCTCACTCTCGAAGGTGCGGATACGGATCTTTGGTGGTCGCTGTGCACTGAGTTCACTCTCCTCGGTATATGGGGCCTCGGGTTCCGGCAGCACACTTTGTTCTTTTCTCATCCGCTTATTAGGCCCTTAGGGCCTAACAGCTCATGTCCTGTCCGGCATGTAAATCTTTTGTAAAAAATGCGACTGAGGTTTTACCAAAGACTGCCTACTTGTCCTCTTCCCTCCTGCATAGAATGAATTCACCCGTCAACGAATCCACACAAAAGAGGTGAAACCATGGCGCTGATCACACGCCTATCCCGCCTGTTCCAGGCCGATCTCCATGCGGTCCTCGACCGTATCGAGGAACCCGACACCCTGCTCCGCCAGGCCATACGGGAGATGCAGGAGGCACTCGATGCGGACACACGACAGGACAAACGACTGCAGCTCGAACAGGGGCAACTGACTGCCCGACAAACAGAAGTCGAACGTTCATTGAGTCAGATCGAGGAGGAGTTGGATGTCTGCTTTGCATCCCACAAGGAGGATCTGGCTCGCAATTTGATCAAGCGCAAATTGGAGGCAGAGCGATTTGGCGAGATCCTGTCACGCAAGCGGCTGGCATTGGAAAACGACCTTAGCGAGATTACGGACCGAGTCGAAGAGAATCATACACGTCTGGATAGCCTACGACAGCAGGCCGAATTGTTGGCCGAGATCGAGAACGATACCCAAGTCGAGACCTACAGCTTCACCCCGGACTTCCCGGTGCACGAGGAGGATGTAGAGGTGGCCTTTATGCGAGAGAAACTGCGGAGGAGCCAGTCATGAAACGGCCTACATTTTTCGAAGGGGTCCTGATCGCCCTGGTGATGAGCCTGGTGGGTAGCATTCTGTTCAGTGTCTTGAGTCCACTCTTTGGGGGTGAAGGAGTGCTTCGCGGGTTGATTGACGGGATGAGTCTCGGTTATCTCATCTATCTTCTTAAACGCAGTCATGAGCCTGTAGGGCGTCTCACGGTGGTTCTGGGCTGGATTCTATTGGCCAGCCTCACCAGTTTTCTAGAGCTATCGCTGCCCCTCTATCTGATCCTCCACCTGCTGGGGGTCTGGCTTATCCGTTCGCTCTATTACTATGCCGGAGTTCTTCCAGCGCTGTTCGATCTGGGGCTGAGCGCATTGAGCCTGGCCGCTGGGTTCTGGGCATTTACTCATAGCGGTAGTCTGTTTCTCAGCATCTGGTGCCTGTTTCTCGTGCAGGCCCTGTTCGTCGCCATCCCGGTGCGTATTCGCGGCAAGTCTGCGGAAAACCATCCTCAGCAGTTGAATGAGCAGCGCTTCGAACAGGCGCACCGCACGGCACTGACCGCGCTACGCAAACTCTCTTCCATCCATTAACCACCTTGGAGCCATCAGATGAAATCGAAAATCATGGTATTGACCCTGTTTGCCGCGACGGCAGTCGCCGTCCTCTTCTTTCCTCATTATCAAACCATTGGAGCCGCTACCACTCCTGCAAATCAAAGGGTACCGATCGAACAGCCTGATGGAGGCGTGATTTCCAACGTACACCCGCGGGTCGAAGTGGCCTTCGTGCTGGATACCACCGGCAGCATGGGCGGGTTGATCCAGACCGCCAAGGAGAAGATCTGGTCTATCGCCAGCAACCTGGCCTCGGCCCAACCGGCACCGCATATCCGTATGGGCCTGGTGGCCTATAGGGACCGGGGTGATGCCTATGTCACCCGGGTGATCGATCTGTCCGACGACCTGGATTCGGTCTACGCCAATTTGATGGAGTTTCAGGCCCAAGGTGGTGGCGACGGTCCGGAGAGTGTGAACCGGGCGTTGCATGAGGCGGTCCATCAACTCTCCTGGAGTCAGGACCCACAGACCTACCGGGTGATCTTTCTGGTCGGTGATGCCCCACCCCATATGGATTACGCCAATGATGTGCCCTATCCGCAGACACTTACCATAGCCACAGAGAAAGGGATTGCAGTCAATACCATTCAGTGCGGTCAGAATCCCCGGACCACACCGGCGTGGGAACAGATCGCCCAACTGGGTCAAGGCCGTTACTTCCAGGTCGAGCAGGCGGGTAGTGCGGTGGCGATCGCTTCACCTTTCGATGGGAAGTTGGCCGAACTCTCCGCCAAGCTGGATGAGACGAGACTCTATTACGGGTCCGATGAGGAAAAGGCGGCGCAGCAACGAAAGGTCGATGCCAGCGAAAAGCTTCATGCATCCGCCTCGGTGGAAACCCGCGCCCGCCGCGCCGCCTTCAATGCCTCGAAGAGCGGCCAGGCCAACCTGCTGGGTAAAGGGGAGTTGATCGATGATGTCACCAGCGGTCGGGTCGACCTCTCCAGCATCGAACCTGAGTCGCTGCCGGAACCCTTGCAGTCGATGACCCCTGAAGCTCAACAGGTACTGATCCAACAGCAGGCCGAGCGTCGTAAGGAACTACAGCAGGAAATCCATGACCTGGCCGAGCAACGCTCCGGCTACCTCAAACAGAAAGTCGAGGAAGCCGGCGGCGCCATGGAATCGCTGGATCATAAAATCTACCGGGCAGTGCGTGAACAGGCTGAGACTAAAGGCCTCAGTTACGAGGCAGGTGCCTTGGCTTATTGAGTCAATACGGATGGCCCGGTCTGCGATACCGGGCGATTGAGGATTGTCCGATCGAGATGAAGCGAGGAGCCAAACAGAGATTTCGATAAAACAATAACGAAAGATCGCCTCACCAGGCGCGCTTTCCTCCGTTATTTGCGAGCCGCAGTCCGTTAGCCTATCTCAACGCACCGACACTGTGGGACACCAATGGTGATCGAAACGTATTCTGAACGGGATCTGCGATGAAGATGGATTTTTCCCAGGTAAATCTCCAATATCTGATCCAATCCCGTGATCTGACCCAATATGATCCGCAGCTGGCTGCCATCTTGCTCGGACTCTCCGATGAGATGGCTTGTCTGCTACCGGATGTCACCCCGCAACAACTCACGCAGATCATCCAATTCCAGTCCCCTCTGCTCATCCCACGCCAGGAGGCATGGTGGTGGTCCCGACTGTTCATGGCACTGCCTGATGGTCGTCCTGATGAAATCGCGGATGTCCTGGAAGACGCCGGATTGATCCTGACGCCCTGAGCCCATGCCGATGTACAGGGAGATTTCCACCCTTCCCGGGCTATCCCAATCCATCGCATCGTCTTGCCCTGGCATGGGTATCTCTGGCAAGTGCCGAGTAGACCTCTGTGACTATGCAACAAAAATCAGAGGATCGATTCACCTGATCTGCCTCGGCGCCCGCGCTGGCCTTGTCAGTCAGGTAACTCACCTGGAAAAAGCGACGGTCAAACGGCTTTGACCTCAAACACACATTCGGCCGCCGGTTAAGGGCGGCGGGCGTTAACTTCGAGGACCGGCAGGACCTGCTCGGACATCGCTCGGGAAGGATGACGACACACTACTCGGCGGCGGAACTGACGAAGCTCATCGAAGCAGCGGAAAACGTGTGTGATCGCGGTGAAGGAAAACCGGAACTGGTGGTTTTGCGCCGACTGAACATCGGATAGGTCACGCAAAATTCACGCAAAAGAAAAAAGGGTTAGCGGTTACTAACGCGCTAACCCTTTGATACTGGTGGGCCATGAAGGATTCGAACCTTCGACCAATGGATTAAGAGTCGGAGCATGAAAACTAATGGTCCTTATATTTCAATAAGTTACCGGAACGCTCGTTGCCCAATTTGCGTGACTTTGCACAACAATGCACAACTCATTCACGCAAAATTCACGCACGGATTTTTGCGTGATTGGCAGCAATCAACGTGTAGATTTTCTGCAATCATGCATTACAATATATCTTATGTAAGATATTGTTATGGAAGTAATACATGAGAGATTCGACGCTTACCATCAAAGGCCAAGTCACCATTCCCGCGGAGGTACGCAGACGTCTCGGGTTGCGCCCGGGTGATCACGTCGGGTTTGTCATCGAGGGTGAGGAAGTCCGTTTGGTACGGAAAGAAACCAATATCGAAGCTGCCTTCGGTATCTGTAAGACGGATGCTTCTGTCAGCCTCGAGGAGATGGAACAGATTATCAAACACCGCGCCCAACCATGATCGCCGTCGATACCAATCTGCTGGTGCGGATACTGGTAGACGATCCTGGTCAAGCGGCCCAAGTCAAAGCCGCGCGCGCACTGGCCAGCCAGGCTAAGCAGGTTTTCATTCCGCTCGCCGTACAGGTGGAAACAGTCTGGGTATTGGAGAGTGGCTACAAACTTTCCAAAAAGACCATCATCCAGGCGCTGGAACACATAGAGATCAATCAAGCATTTGTCCAGGAGGATGAAGATCTCTGCCATCTTGCTCTGGATCTGTTTCGTTCCTCCAACGTTGATTATTCCGACTGCGTGATTCTCTCCACTTGCCAATCCAGTAATCACGAGCTTTACACTTTTAACAAACGTCTGGCAAAGCTCAAAGGTGCTGTTCCTGTTCCCATGTAAGTGAAACAGGTCAACCTTGATTTACAAAGGCTCCGTTAAGACGTACATATACAGCATCGCTACTGGTCTCAATTCAGGAGTGCGACATGACTGTCTCGGCTACCAAAAACGAGTGTATTAACCTGCGCCTGAAACAAAGCGCAAAAAATCTTATTGAGCGCGCGGCAACCTTCGAGGGTAAGACTGTCGGCAACTTTATTTTTGTCCAGCGCTCTGGCAAGTGCCGAAAAAACCATTCATGAGCACGAATCCATCCAACTCAACGAACAGGATGTTCAGCGTTTTTCGATGCTCTGGCCAAACCTGTCAGGTTCAACAAAAAGTTGACCGCAGCCTTGGTTGAACATGAACGCCGTATAGATTCTAAATGAGTTCATAACCTGATCTCATCATTGAACCACTAAACCATAATCACAACAGGACTATTTAGAACTGTAGTATTGAGTCACTGGATCGCTTTCTGAAACGTCAATAAACCGAACTATCTTTTTCAAACCCGCGTCGCCACTGGCATGAAGACCAACTCAGGTACAACCAGTTCCCAGTCATCACTTCGGATACGGCCTTGGAATTCCTCTCCCACATCTTCCCGCTTACGTTTGATAACAGCGATCACACTGCTATAGGAACACACCATGCCTTCAGGAAACGCAAAGGATTGAGACATCCTGCCCACCAGGTTCTCGAAGTCATCATGCAGTTCCCATTTCCCTCGATGCTCCACCAGTCGAATAGGATCACCGGGACGCAAGGCCGCTATAGCCTGGTGAACTCGGCTATTCGGTGCATAAAGACCGGCGAAATCCATATACAATTCTTTCAATGAAACTCGCCAATAGCGCCGACTGAGTTCCTTGGGTGGGGCTGGTAGATGGACATCACCCCGGAGCAGAAGACTCTTGTCTTGCGGCAAGCCTGCCAGTAGCGCATTACCCTTGGCCAAACGCGCAAGGAGCAAGGTCTGCTTGGCCCGTGTCATGGCCACGTAATACAGGCGACGTGGCGCGTCTGGATCTTCTCCCTTGCCAATGCGATCCCAACCGCCATCCAGCACGGCTACATGGTCGAACTCCAGTCCCTTGGCTCGATGGGCTGTGAGCAGCAGCAACCCGGTCTGGCGACGCCGCATTTCCCGGCCCCATTCCGCCAACCAGTCAACAAAATGATCCAACGGCAATTCTGCACCCCCTGTTTCCAGGCCATACTCATCCACCGCTTCCAACAGATAAGCCCACCAAGGTCCGTCGGTCTGGTTGTCCAGCCACCGTTTCATCTTATTTGAGTCAGTCAATCCTGAGTCGGTATTGCGCAACCATTGGATCAACATCTGGGTCTCCCTAAGCCGCCAGAACGGAATCGACTCCTCGTCCGCCAACTGCACGGGAATTTTATGGAGTTCGCAGTAGCATCGTAGTGGACTGAGAACCTTCCACTCCCTCGCGATCACAGCGACCTTGGACCAATCCCATGTCTTTTCCAAAGATGCAAGGCGCTCAAGTTCGGTCATCACTGCCACAGCCTGGGTGATGGCATCTTGCCCGGCCGGCAATACCTGAACACGCCCCTGGGAAACCGGGTCCCGCTCCTGCCACGGACCACCCGGCATGGCCTTGAGCCGCACCCGGTCCACCGAAATGGGATGCTCCGCCTTCATCCGATTCGCCGCGGTCTGGATAACCAGATTGGCGGCAGAAACGATATGGGTCGTGGAACGGTAGTTCTCCGTCAGATAGGCGGGCTTGGCGGTGTAATCCTGTTCAAAACGGCGGATGAACTCCACGGACGCGCCATCGAAGGCATAGATGTTCTGGTCATCATCCCCTACGGCGAACAGAGTCAGCTTGCCCTCCTCGTCAGCCAGAGTGCGGCCAGCCAGGGCGGAAATCATCTCGTACTGTTCCGGACCAATGTCCTGGTACTCGTCCACCAGTATCCAGCGAAACCCAGCCAGCAAGCGGCTGCGCAGATCATCCGCTTCATCCGGGGGCAATCCTTCGCCTTTTAACAACGCCACCGCCTGGGCCATAACCTCTTTGAAAATATCTCCATCCACCTTATCCGCTCGGCCAACGAAACTGGCCCCCACCAAACGCATGGCAAAGGCATGACAAGTCATGATCGTAATGCCCTTGGCATCCTGTCCGATCAACTCAGACAGGCGTCGGCGTATCTCCACCGCCGAATGGCGATTGTAGGCCAGGGCCAGGATGCCCCTGGGATTTTCTCGTCTTACGCGAACCAGATAGGCAATGCGGTGCACCAATACCCGGGTCTTACCCGAACCGGGTCCTGCCAATACCAATACATTGGTTTGTTCCCGGTCGTCCGCGACGATGCGCTGCTGGATGGGATTGTTGAGTGCTTCCACAATCGCCCGCCAGGAGGCGGGCGTTGTCTGGCGGGTCAGCTCCTTATCCCGATTGGGCAGCCACTGTTTCAGAAAAGCCTCCTGGGTCTGGCTGAAATAGTCCATGGCCAGTCGCAAGGCCTCCGCCATGGCCTTGAGTCCACGCTGGGCATATTCCGCCATGACGTGTATCTGGAGGATTTGCTCAGTGTAGTGCAGCCCCAGGGGGGCGAAATCCATTTTGGCGAAATTGCGCTTTTCCTGTCCCAGCCGGATCGTCATGGCGGGCCGGAATACGGCCAGGCCCTTGTTCAGGCGAATCACTTCCTGTTCATGCAACCACAACAAGGCCCGGTCCAGCAGCTTGTCGGCATCCTTGATCTCCGCCATCAGCCCCAGGTCCGCTTGGATCGCTGCGCTCAGTTTTCCCAGGGTGGTCTCGGCCAACAGGTCTGTCCCTTTTGTCCCCTTGGGCAAGCAACACAGCAGGTGTTCCAGCAATCGGAAAGCGGCGGCACGTCGCATACCGGCAGTCCTTTCCAGAGCTCCCCATTCCCGCTGTAAACCCACCTGCACAGTCTCCGCATCCAACCGTTTCAGGTTCAGGCTGCCTACCCCGCACTCTTCGGTTCGCCCATCCATGGCCAAGCTGCGCAACAGCCGCCACACATGCTCCGGCAATACATGGGGAAGCCCGGCATCCTTGAGATGCTGAGCCACATGTCGTAGATGCAAAACCGATCTGTCGCCCTTGCGCATATCCGGCGCGGCCAGTCTGAGCTCCTGAATCAAGGCCGTCTCCGCCTCATCCGCCTCTCGGAACCGTTTCTGGGAAGATCGCTCCACCCCAGCATGGATGAAGGCGGTCAATGCAGTGTCGTTGCTGGCGATGCCCAGGGATTCCAGGTCATGGAGAGCGGCACGCACCTTTTCCGGGCTGAGACCGGAGACCCCCATGAGTTCGTCCGTAGAAATACCCTCGTCGGCATCTGCTTCGATGAGGGCTTCTACCAACGCCAACAACTGCCGCCTGTACTCTTCCTGCAACGGCCGCTTGGCCAGTTTCGCCTGCGCTTCCTCCAACGAGGTAACCCGTAGCGAGGAAGGGAACACCTGGACCTGGTTTTCCTCGCGAGAGAGCAACACCGCTTCCTCGAGCCAGGAGATCGCCGTGCGCACCCGGGTATCGTCCGTTGCCTGATCCCGTTGGAAAACCGCGTCCTCCTCATCCGCCAGAATCTCGCCGGCGGTGGCTACCACCTCACCATCCAGACGCTTCTTCCTGTCCATATTACGCAAGGCCTTCAGGATGTCCTGTATCTCCCGCTGGGTCAGGCGGGAGCGAGCCGACATGCTGAACTGCCGCTCAACGTCTTCTTGGGTGTAGAGCAGCACGCAACGCGCTGCCTCACGGTCACGTCCGGCCCGGCCGGCCTCTTGCAGATAGTTTTCCAGAGAACCGGGGATATCCGCATGAATCACCAAGCGCACATCGGGTTTGTCGATCCCCATGCCGAAGGCATTGGTGGCCACGATCACCCGCAACTCACCTCGGATGAACGCCCTCTGAGTATTCTTCTTGGTCTCGGGCGGCAAGCCCGCATGGAAATGGCCGGCGGCCAATCCTTTTTCGCGGAGGAAGCTCGTCACCTCCTCGGTCTGTTTCTTGGTAGCGCAATAGACGATGGCCCCTCCCGGCATTTCCGCAGGCAGGTCGGCCATCAGAATCTGATGGATATGGGCGTACTTCTCCGCCGGGGTCGTCGGCACAACCACGAAATCCAGGTTGGTGCGGCTTGCCCCGCCATCGAACAGATCCAGATCAATTTCCAGTTTTTCGTGGAAGTGTCCCAGGATGTCGGCCACGACATCAGGCTTGGCCGTGGCCGTCAGGCACAGCACCGGCGGCACCGGCGCCTGTCCCGCCATCTTCTTGATGAAGCGGCCCACATAGCGATAGTCCGGCCGGAAATCATGGCCCCACTTGGACAGACAATGGGCCTCGTCCAGTACCCAGGCACCGATCTCCCGTTGTTCCAGCACGCGGCGCAAGCCACGGCTGCGCAACTGCTCGGGGGAAACGATCAGGATACCCACGTCCCCCAAGCGTACCCGGTCCAGGGCGTCGGCCCGTTCGGGCATGGAGAGCAAACCGTTGATGGACACGCAGGAGGTGATACCCCTGGCCTCCAACCCCGCCACCTGGTCTGCCATCAAGGCCACCAGGGGCGAAATCACCACCGTCAACGCACCGGTCTTGTCGAAGCGGGACAGCGCGGGAATCTGGTAGCACAGGGACTTGCCCGTACCCGTGGGCAGAATACCCAACACATGCCGGCCAGCCATGGCTGCCTCCACGATGGCCCGCTGCAAGGGCCGACCATCCTCTCCCACCGGCTCAGGGCGGAAATCCGTAAAGCCGAACCAGCGGGTCAGTTCCTTGCGGGCATCGTGACGCTCCCTGCACCATTCGCAGGCGGGATCCGTGCAAGCCGTGTCTCGCAGGCGTTGCACCAGTCGACCCGCCTCCGGGAACTGGTGCCGAACCCAGGGCGGCATCACGGAATTGCCCCCCGCGACCGACAGCCATGCCAGGGTGTAGGCCAGTGGCCAGGCTTGGGCGGCCACGTCAGCCATCATCTCCTGCGCGGAGGTTTTACATGTTCTGCCAGACAGATACTTCGATACCGCCGCCAAAGCCTTCGCCTCAGACGGGCGGGTCTTACCCCGTACCAACGTAAAGAAGCTGTTCAAGCCGGAAGTGGGCTCCGCCACCGTGGTCAGCCAGTGCCAGGCCAGCAGCAACGCAGGCGACTCTTCGCCCAGTGTCTTGAGGGCATAGTACTGATCCCGGAATACCTCCAGAGTCAGTCGGGCATCCAGTTCCGGATCATTCAACCGGCCGCGTTTCAGTTGCCCGTCCTGATAGTGCTTGACCAGGTGGTGGTATGGATTACGGGGAAAAGCCAGGGGATTGATCCGCAGGGTATCCACCCATGGCAAACGCAACAGCCGCAAATCCGGCTTGGCAGCAGTCAGATGCACGGCATCGAAGGCCACCAGATTATGGCCCAGCACGAAAGCCACTCCCTCGGCGAATTCATCCAGCTCTTCCAACGCCTTGGCGAGCTGACCCTGCTTGAATATAAACGACTCCCCCGTATCGCCCCGCACTGCCGCGAACTGGTGAATACGGCTGTCATTCTTACCCACCTCAAGATCGATGGAAATGCAACGAGGCGCGAATGCCGCTAAATCAGGCATGGACCTTCTGCCCTTCACATACCTTGTGATTCTTCAATCCACCCTCTTCTATTCATTGCATGCCTGTGGTTTCCTCTACCGTTTAAGCGTTGACAGGAGCCTTAATGTTACGGTTCTTCGAATAAAGCATTGATAATATCGAAAATTGGATCCAGGTTGGATGATACCGGACAGACCCTAGATATCGGCCTCTCGGTACGGACCACCTAGTCAGTTGAGAGCCCTATCAACCATCTTCTCGAAATTACGGTTCCACTAAACTGATCCGATGCGACCGCATCCAGGCCCGGATATCTGGCTTCTGCCTCCGGTTTGAGGCGTTACCTGGATCTGGGTGCTGATCCGCTCCTTCAAGGCAGGTACGTGTGAAATGACGCCGATCAGCTTGCCGTCCTGCTGCAGGCCCGCGAGGGTTTCCAGGGCGGTGTCGAGGGCTTCCTCGTCCAGGGTGCCGAAGCCTTCATCCAGGAACAGCGAATCCACCCGGACATTCTTGCTGGCCATATGGGACAAACCCAGAGCCAGGGACAGGCTGACGATAAAGCTCTCGCCGCCGGAAAGATTCTTCGTGGACCGAATCTCCCCAGCCTGGTAGTTGTCGACCACGTTGAGCTCCAGGGGCTGAGCGTCATCACGGACCAGCAAGTAGCGGTCGGTCATTTTCTGCAGTTGCCGGTTGGCGTGACCAATCATCATCTCGAAGGTCAGCCCCTGGGCAAAATTGCGGTACTTCTTACCGTCTGCGGAGCCGATCAATTCGTGCAGGTTTTCCCACCTGCGGCACTCTTTTTTCTGGGCCTCGATAGCTGCCTGCTTTTCCTTTATCCGCTCTTTTGCAGCCGTATTCTCACTCAGCTTGTGCTTGAGACCGGCAATGATGTCCCGCAGCTCTTTCAGGGCTTCCTCATACTCCTTGAATTGGGGCTCGAGCTCTTCCAGCGACTTGTCGGTGACCTTTCGGGCCATTTCCGTGGCCAGGCGCGTTTCCCGATCCTTCTGTCTGGCTTTCAGATCTGTTTGACGCTCATCCAGATCCTTGGCCGTGGCCGTCAGCTCAGCCCTCCGTTCAGAAGGCAGTATGGCCGCCAGAAACTGTTCTTCATTTGAAAAGCCAACGGGCGCGAGTGCTGCGGAGAATTCAGTTTCCAGCCTTCTCAGTTCCGGCTCTCGTTGGTCGATGCGTTTCTTCAGAGATTCGACATGGGTCTTCGCGGTAGTCCATTTTTGCTGGAGCTCATTGTGCCGTTCTCTGGCCTGCTTTTCGGCACCTTCGGCATCAGAAATCGCCTTGTTCAAGCGGCGCTCCTCATCGTCGGGATTCTTGTCGCCGTACAGTGCATTACGCTCATCACTTCCGGTGGCGAGTTCCTTTTTCAAGGTCTCCAGGCGCTCCAGCTTTTCGGTCAGGGCGGTGCTTTGAGTTTCGATAACCGCATCCAGCCGCTTCACCTCGCTGTCGATGTCGGCAATCTGTTTCTCGATGTCCGCCTTTTTCTTGACCTGGGCCTGCCATGCCTTCAGCCGCGCTCTGAGGGATTCGAGCAGTGATGAAATGTCCGTTTCAGGGATGTCCGCAATACCAAGCGGCTGGAGTTTCGTAGATAACGGCCTGCCTGCGTTCGGCAAAATCAGCACGGAGTTTCACCAGGCCGTCCTTCACCTCGGCCAGGGCTTTCTCGGCAGCCTTCTTGTCATTAGCCGCTGCTGACTCCAGCTTTTCAGCCTCCGTCAGGTTTTTGCGGGCCAGGCTTTCAGCTTCTTCGAGTTTCTTGATGGCGGCTTCCTGATCCTCGGCTTTACTGATCAGCCTGGTCAGGGCATCGATCTTCTGTTCGGTTTCATCGGGAACAGGAACATTCCCTTCCGCGAAGGGGTGCTCGGTTGCGCCGCAGAGTGGACAGGGCTTGCCGTCTTCCAGTTTTGCCCGGTGATCTTCAAGCTCCGCAATTTTCGTCAGGAAGGCCATTTCACGCAGCAGGGTTTCCTTCTCGGTGCGGTATTCCCGCAACAAGCGGTCCCCCAGCAGCTGGCTCAAAGCATCTTTGCCCTGCTGAAGCTGTTTTGATGCGTCCTCCAGCTCCTGCTTCCGAATGCCGGATTGCTTCTGACAGTCGTCGAGTGACTTTGTCGCCTGTTCCAGAGCCGTTCGCGGCCTGTTTCTTGATCGGTCTCTTTTTGAACGATTTCATTTTGCCTGGAGAGCAGGCCGCTCAGCTGTTCCTCAACACCAGCCAGGCCGCCGATCAGCCATTCATCCTGTGCATGCTCCTTGAGGTAGCCGTCAGCAAGTTCCAGCGTCTCATGAGCCTTGGATCGTTTTTCCTGTTCTTTTAGTCGGGCTTGTTTGTCTGCCTCAATCTTTGCCGCATCCTTGTTGCAGCTCTCTTCACCTTCCGATAACGGCTTTTTTCTGATCGGCAAGTTTCTGATCGAGGGAGCGAACCTTCTGCAAATGTAGGCGCGGCCGCTTTCAGCTCGTCTTTGACCCGAGCGGTTTGTTGCTCAGCCGCTTTCAGCGCCTCCGGCCTGTTCCTTGGCGGAGGATTCCAATCCAGGAAGAGCCTCTTCCTCAGCTTTCAAAGCTGCTCTGTCATCCGCCTGCTGTTTGCGGGTGGCTGTGAGCGTTGCATATGCACCGTCCAGTGAGGCTGCGCTCAAAGCCCGGTTGAGCTTTTCACGATCCGGTTTGAACGCCTCGATATCGCTTTGCAGTTTGCTCGCCTCGTCGGCCAGGTTGACGATTTCCTTCTTCAGACCATCGATGGTGGTGAGCCAGGCAATGGCCTTCCCGGTGTCAGCGGATTTGGCGGCAAGGTCTGCCTCTTCCTTCTGCCTTGTCTCGAGTGCCTGCTCAATCTCTTTTTCCTGCTCCGGCTCAAGAATCACGATGCCTGCCGTTTCAGCCTGGAGCAGGTTCAGTTTTTCCCGCTCCTCGCGCTGGCGCTCATGGACACGGATGGATATCTGGCTGTAGATCTCTGTGCCCGTTATCTGCTCCAGGATCGGAGCCCGATCATCCGGTGCCGCCTGGAGGAACGCGGCGAAGCCGCCCTGGGCCAGCAACATGGAACGGGTGAAACGATCAAAATCCATGCCGGTAGCCGACTCGATCTGGTCGGCAACTCCTCTGATCTTGGATTCGAAAATCTCCCCGGAATCGGCATTGGCAATCTCGTGTTTCGGGGCCTGGAGTTCGCCATCCGGCTTCTTGCGTGCCCGGTGTTGGCTCCAGTGACAGCGGTAACGCCCAGTCTGGGTTTCGAAAGTCACCTCGGCAAAGCATTCGCCGGTCTGGCGGGACATGATCTCGTTTCCGCTCTTGGTGACCTTGTTCAGGCGAGGCGTCCGTCCGTAAAGGGCGAGACAAATAGCATCGAGGATCGTGGTCTTCCCCGCGCCGGTGGGGCCGGTGATGGCGAAGATGCCGTCAGACGCGAAGGCCGGGTGCGTCAGGTCGATTTGCCATTCGCCGACCAGTGAGTTCAGATTCTTGAAGCGTACCTGCAGTATTCTCATCGACAGCCTCTCTATTCCGCCTGCACGTCGTCTTCATAGAGAGACGAGACCGTTTCCTGGTAGGCCCGAAGCAGCTCCGGCCGCTGGTCTTCAGGCACGTCATGAACGGCGAGGCATCGTTCGAACACGTCGTTCACGTTCAGGTCGTCGAGTGTTTCCTCTTCATGGATTTGTCCCAGCACGCGGTCGATGATGCGGTTGTTCTTGATTCGGAGAATTTCCATCTGGGTGCCGGAAATCGCAGCCTCCAGGCGCTCACGCAGGTCGCCAATGACCTCGTCGCCTTCGTAGATGACTTCGAGCCAGCCTTGGGAGTCCGTTGCCGACAATTCGAGGATGCGGCTTGAGATGCCGTCCCAGTCTCCCTTGACGCGCTCGAGCTTTTGAAACACTCGGCACGTCGATCAGTTGTACGGATGCAGCCGTACTGTGGAATTCAACCTGGCAAACGCTCTTCTGCTGTTTTGCCTCTCCAAACCCCATGGGCAGAGGAGAGCCGCTGTACCGTATGGTTTCAGAGCCGTTCACCTTTTGCGGGACGTGGAGGTGCCCAAGCGCCAGGTAGTCGAAGCAGGCAGGAAAAATCCCGGCCGTCACATGAGCCAGGGAACCAACATAGAGTTCGCGCACGCCATCACCGTCGACGGTTTGTCCGCCAGCGGTGAACAGATGCCCCATGGCAACGATGGGAATATCAGCCCCGAGTTCCTCGCGCTTCTGTTCGGCCAGGGCGGCGACGGCGGCGTAATGAGTGCGGATGCCGTCAATCAGCTTTCGCTCCTTGTCCTCGACACTCTCACCCGCTTCCGCCACGCGGATATCCCTGTCGCGGAGGTAGGGCACGGCGCAGACAATCAGTTCCGGAGCGTCCTGCTCATTACGGAGCACCAGCACTTCGTCTTCCGGGGCTTCAGTAGCTACTTCCGACCACGTGGACATCAAGGGCCTTGAGCAGCTCCTTGGGAGCATTGAGAAAGGACGGCGAATCGTGGTTGCCCGCAACGACGACAACGTGCCGACAGGATGAGGCGGCCACCCGGCACAGGAACCGGTAATAGAGCTCCTGAGCACGATTGCTCGGAGCGCTGGTGTCAAAGACGTCACCCGCCACCAGCAGGGCATCAATTTCATTTTGCTGAATCGTCTCCGCCAGCCAGGTCAGAAAGGCCTCGAACTCCTCGTAGCGTTTTCTGCCGTAAAGGGTGCGGCCGATGTGCCAGTCGGATGTGTGGAGGATCTTCACTCATTATCCTCAACAATAGCTAAGGATTCACAGAACGCTTTTCGTAATTTTTTAAGTTGTTCTGCTGTGATTGCTTTGTCCTCAAGAGCTTTTAGTATTTGTAAAGGTTTCTGATCATCTCTGCCAGGTAGTGAAAGACCTAAGTGCTTTTCTAAGCATTTATCGAACTCAAATGGATCGGCCAAAGTGTATTCATTTTTACGATCGCGAATAAGTTGATTTATCGCCGTGTGTTCGTTTTTTTCATCATCATTATCAAACATGATTCCATGGTGTATGCCGTAGGTTTCAAACAAGCTTAAAAAACGGTGGAAATTAAATTTACCTAACGCATCAACTACAAGGACGCGTTCTGGTGTTAAATCATGCCAATCATTGGCAAGCATGTAGTTGAATAAGGCCTTCTCGGTAGCCCCTTCGACAAGAATAACTTTATCTGCGAAGAACATGGATGCTCTATCTGAATCCAGCCAGAGCTGAAAACGAAACTTTTCATGCTGGTTTGATATTTCTTCCGTTGGAGCATTATCAATTAACTGCTGTGCTCTGTTTTTTTTACCTGGATCTATATTGGTGTCGCTTAAATATGCCTGAAGTGCTGATAAAAAAATCACCACCCGCTTTGATTAATTGATCTTCATGGGATTTTTTTATTTGATAGACCTTCGATACCCCATCTATTTTTTGGATACGGCAAATTTGACATAATTCATCCCCGCTCTTTCCAATGAAGACTGGTGAATGTGATGTAATAATAATCTGTTGAGCTGATTCCTTGCCTAACCTCCGGAGATGATAAGCCATGTTTTCCTGTTGAGATGGGTGCAAAAATGCTTCCGGTTCTTCAAAAAGGAGTAGAGTGAAATCAGGACTAAATTCCTTCTTTTTGGTTTCCTTATCATCCTTAAAATGTGGTGCGATACGAATTAGCTCATAAATTACCGAGCGTTGGAAGCCATGGCCAAATCTATCTAAATCAAAGGCTGTGTCGCCTAAAAGCATATCAACAAAAGCGTACTTGATGAGTGATTTCGATATTTCTTCTGGTGATATTGGATTAACTGAGAGATCAATTTTTACATTCCATTGATCGAGAGCAGTATTAATGGGCTGGGCGATCTCAGAAAGGAAGCCATCTTTTTGCTTCGCTTCGGAATTAAGCGTTTCAAACGCCTGCCCAAGCTGGTTGTATGCTGAACTTTTTGTTACCACTTTCTTCAACATGAAATTTAACATGTTGCGCAAAGGAGACGGCCCTGTCATTTTCATCTGCTCACCAGGCGTTGTCAGAGCAGGAATATATATGACACCACCACACTTGGCAGTGCTAATATTTTTAGCTCCGTAAAAAAGATCATTTTCTTCTGATCCATTCACAACTGCGTATATATTGCTTTGTTTAGGCTTAGCTTTATCTCCTTTAAAATAGCGCTTAAGAACAATGACCTGATCTATGACACCCTGTTTATATTTGTCTGCCAGGCTTTCCCATTCGTTTTCTGTAAGCTTGAATGTAAGTTCTACCCATGATTCCTTGCTAGTTGTACCTTTTTTCGGAAAATCCTCATCGGACCATTTTAGATCTTCATAAAAACATCGTAACGCATTAACAATATTACTTTTTCCTACATTATTGGCGCCAACCAGCATCAAAAAATCATGCCCTTCAATTTCAGCGTCAACAATAGACCTGAAGTTTTGAATCCTTATTTTTGATATTTTCATCTTATTTATCTCCTTGAGTAACTATGTCTAATTAGGCTTTTTAAATAACCATCTCTTGCCGTTTTTTGAAAAGCTTGTCGTTATATCTATCCCTGTCATCCGTGATAAATAGCACATGCATATCCTAAACTCCGTCTTGAGTACTACCCCAATTCAGTTGCGGTTACTGCGTCAGGAAAGGATGAAGCTGTTTAGAATCACGGTTGGGTCCTTCAAACGCTGCTCGACATCATTGATCTGTTTGCGGAACAGAACCTTTTCCCTGGCATGGCCTTCATGCAGAAGTCCGTGTGTCTAGATGAAGCTGATACATCATCCTGCACCCTCTTCTCAATGGTGCGAACGTATTCGAATCGTGGGTTCAGCTTAATAAGAGGGACGCGCCAAAAGTACTGCTGATCGTAGGTAGTATTGAGATATTCTTTAAGATCGTCAGCGTGGACACGTGTAAAACTTCTCGCAAAATTACTGTAGTCCTGAATTACACTGTTTCTAAATTCGAATATATCCATTGAACGAACACTCTACCCTGTGTGGTGGACCTTATAGATATCTGCAATATTCATAACGGCTCTGTCCCCTCACTCAAAATCTGAACATATCTGTCATAGACAAACAGCCGGTTACGACGTTGACCGGTAATCTCTCTAACGATGCCCAGTTCCTGCAAGCGTTTGATGCAGTTGCTGATCGTCGTGCGATTGATCTCCAGCGCTTGGGCTGTATCCGGGATATTCACAATGACCTTCTGCTGCAAACGGCGATGCAGCTGCAGGCAGGATCCCGCGATGCGGCCCAGACCACGTATGCGTTCGCGATCCTGCTCGAACAGGGTCAGCACTGTGCGCACCGTATCCACAGCCTGTTGGGCAGTCTCATAGACGCCTTGCAGGAAAAATCGCAACCACCTTTCCCATTCACCTTCCTGCCGCACCCGTTGTAGGTGATCGTAGTAGTCAGCCCGATGCGTCTTGAAGTAAAGACTCAGATAAAGCAGTGGCTCATGCAGCACACCTTCATTAATCAGGATCAAGGTAATCAGCAGGCGACCCAAACGACCATTTCCATCCAGAAAGGGATGTATGGTCTCGAACTGAACATGCGCCAGGCTGGCCTTCAGAAGAACGGGGGTGGTACCGGTTTCGTCATGCAGGAAACGTTCGAAAGAATCCAGACACTCCATGAGCCGTTCAGGCGGAGGGGGGACGAAGATGGCATTGCCCGGGCGCGATCCACCCAGCCAGTTCTGGCTGCGGCGGAACTCACCCGGTTGCTTGGTGGAGCCGCGACCACCCTGCAACAGGATAGCGTGGATCTCGCGCAGCAGGCGTAATGAGAGCGGAAAGCCTTCAGCAAGCCGAGCCAGTCCATGATTCATAGCCACGATGTAATTCGAGACTTCTCGTGCATCGTCCAGCGGTACACCCGGAACCTCCTCCAACTCGAACAGAAGAAGGTCCGAGAAGGAGGACTGGGTGCCCTCGATCTGGGACGAAAGCAACGCCTCTTTGCGGATATACTGATAGCGAAATAGATGACTGTCGGGGAGCACATCGCTGATCCCATCCAACCGACCGATAGCACGGTTGGCTTTCTCCAGCCACTGCAACAATTCACCATCCAGGGCCAATGGAGGATCAGGAGGTAGAGGTGCCGGTACAAAGGCCTGATAGCGCTCCCCACCAACAGAACTGACAACAAATTGACCGGTTTCCCTGTTCAAATAAACTTTTAGCCTACAAAGTTGCGTACAAACAAGACAAGTATAGAAATAAAGTTGGATCGTTGCATATGGCTGCTCAAGTCCTATCTTACGCAACTATATCACAAAAAAGTTGCACAAGAGCAAATTTATTGTTCCAACTTTGATGGTCATTCGGGCCTCGAGGGCAAGTCCTCGCTGAAATTCTCTGCTGCTGATAACTTACTGCTCCTTTTGGTCTTGCTTCGGCTCCGTGATCAATAGCCTGCAACGAATCGCCATGCCGTCTTCAACCGCCTGCTGCTCGGTATCATCGCCAGTAAACTTGTGATATTCACTGTCCAATAAACGGATTTTTGATAGTCAGTCCATCGATCCGCTGTCCGTGTTGCAGATCTTCGCTGTACAGGGTCTTGCAACCCCCTTCAAGAGCGGCAGCAACAATCAGGCTGTCATAAAAACTCAGTTGGTAACGAGACTGCAGCTCCAGGCCTCGTTGATAAAGATTTGGGCTCGGGTTTATCTTCCACAAGGGGATCAAAATAGTATGCAGATAACGGGCAGCCAGTAGGTGATCCAGTGGAATGTGCGCCTTACGCAAGCCTGCGTTGAGGCATTCCTGTACGACCTGATAACTGATACAGGATCTGCCGGTCTCGAGCGCAGAATGGATGATGTCCGTTGCTATGGTGTGTTTTGCGGAGTCTGAGTCATCAAGATTGTACAGGAACAGATTGGTATCGATAAAACTGTCAACGCTCATTCAGCTCGTCCCGGCTGAGTTTGCGACCGATTCGTACCTTTCCTTTTAAATCATCCATTAACCTGTCGAATTCATCCAACCGTTTGCTGCGATGGGCATAGTCCTCCAACCAGAGACGAAACTGCTCGTTGAGGGTGGTATGTTCTTCCATGGCCCGCTGTCGGGCGGCATCAATCAGATTTTCATCGGCGCTTAAGGTGATGTTTTTCATCTCAGGATCTCGGCACTACACAGACTTCGTGCGCACAATTATAGTGTAATTTTTCTCATAATGGAGTCTGGGATATATCGTCAATATCGCAGTTTTACCCAATATACCTGTCTGTCCCGAATATTCATGCTGCCTGAGGAAGGTAGACATGGTGAAGGCCGTGTACGGCTGGGAGCTCAACGACTTTGAAGGATTCCGCTGTACGTACAGTCGAGGGATGAAAACTTATATCATTTATTATTAAATTAGTTACCTGTACGCTCGTTGCTCAATTTGCGTGACTTTGCACAACTCATTCACGCAAAATTTACGCACGGATTTTTGCGTGATTGGCAGCAGTCAACGTGTAGATTTGCTGCAATCACGTATTACAATATGGAGCATGTAATCCTTAATTAGTAAAGTAATACATGCGAGACTCTACCCTTACCAGTAAAGGCCAAATCACTATTCCCGCAGAGGTGCGCAGACGACTCGGTCTACGTCCGGGTGATGCTTGATTGGGCGCCAGTTGTCATGCCCGAGCTGCCCTGGCCTGCCTCGCCGCCGCCCATGTGGCCCTGCCCTCTCGCTCTGCCCCGCCCACCGCTGGTGTCCATCTCAGCGCTGTTGCTAAGCCTGCAATGCAGGCAGTTCCTGCTGGCGAGCTGAGGTGGCTCACAGCTGCCATTGCTGCAGACAGGAGGGCAAGTGTGGCCTCTCTTAGGAGACACATCGCTCACCAGCTGGTGTTGCGACCACTATCCCGCCACAGTCCTAATGGAGAGGAACTTCAATGTCTCAATAGACAGGCGCGTAGACAGGCGCGTCGACTGGTCAATACGTGTGACACCTTTGAAGCCTTAGCACCCCAAGAGCAGGCTTGCAGTGCCCATCTACACTCAAGACAGTCAGATAATGCTTCAGAAAGGCGAGGGCCCATGTGAAGCCACAAGCCACATGAGTGATGGAGCTTGCGAATACAGACATATGTCAGGCGCATAGACAGGCATTGACTGGTTGATACTCTTGACACAATCCAACCACAGCTCAAGCACCCCACGCGCAGGCCTCCAGTGCCCCCCCACTCATGAGACTGCTTGAAAGGCCAATTGGAAGGCGAATGGTCCCTCCACCTTATCAAATCAGCATCCCCTCTCATTTCATCATCCAGCACAGGTTTCAGCAGATATGGCTGCAGGAGCCCTGCATTCTGGGATCTG
>CAVQUR010000008.1:0-312909 GCA_963716875.1 uncultured Gammaproteobacteria bacterium | reverse complement strand
AGACCTGATCTCGCCCTCCAGCTTTCTGGTAAGGCCCTGGCAAAAATCCTGAGCAGAATTCAATAGAAAACAAGGCCGAGTACCGCAATAGGAACCGAGCCACCTTTGGCAGGGACTGGCATCTTTGCGATGATACCGATTCCGGCGCGCGCTGGTGCGCGTACCTTTGCGATTTCCCCTACTGGTGGGCTCCAAACCGATGGCACAGATGCAACTTCCGATTCTTCCCGCCGGAGTGACCCACATCACCTCGGTGCTGGTGTTCAGTAAGCAAGATGGGCGGGTGACCTACTTCAACGGCACTCTGCCTGTGTTCGTTCATGATGAGCAGGACATGGCCTCGTTTCGCATGATCACTGCCCAGTTCTGCGTCACCGGCAATGCCAAACAGGCGGACATCGTGCGCGCCTTTGGGGTGACGAAGATCAGCCTGAAGCGGGCGGTGAAGCGCTACCGCGAGGAGGGACCGAAAGGGTTTTACGTGCCGCGTCAGCGGCGCGGACCGGCGGTGTTGACCCCGGCGGTACTGGCTGAGGCCCAGCAATTGCTCGATGACGGCTTGGAGACCCCGGAAGTCGCCGATCGACTGGGCATCAAGCGTGACACCCTGCGCAAAGCAGTCGGTGCAGGGCGTTTGCACAAAGCGGTAAAAAAAACGCTATCGAACTGACGAGCAAGAGCGAACGCTCGGCCACCGATCGGGTTGCCTCGATGGGCGTGGCAGCGACCGATGTCGAGGGACGTTTGGCCGCCAGCGTCGGCGAACTTGATGCGGTGGTCCCGGACTTTACCCCGGCGCTGGACGTACCCAATGGGGGTCTGCTCTGTGCGCTGCCGGCTTTGCTCGCCGTTGGCCTGCTCGAAGGGGTAGAGCGCTACTTGCAACTGCCCAAAGGCTACTATGGCCTGGACAGCCTGTTGTTGCTGCTGGCCTTCATGGCACTGGCACGGCTCGACTCGATCGAGGCCTTACGCTACAAGGCCCCGGGCGAGTGGGGCAACCTGCTGGGCCTGGATCGGGTGCCGGAAGTGCGCACCCTGCGTGCCAAGATCCAGCGGCTGGCCCAAGAGGATGCACCGCAACAATGGAGCGCCGCGCTGTGTGAGCGCTGGATGGCCGCTGCCCCCGAGCACAGTGGTGTGCTCTATGTCGACGGACATGTGCGCGTCTACAACGGCAACCAGACGAAGCTGCCACGTCACTACGTGGCTCGCCAGCGGTTGTGCTTACGTGCCACCACTGACTACTGGGTCAACGCCATGGACGGTCAGCCCTTTTTCGTCGTCAACCAGGCGGTCGATCCTGGACTGATTCAGGTCATCGAGCAGGAAATTGTCCCGCGACTGGACCAACACCTACCGGTGCCAGTGGACCCCGAGCTACTCGACAACGATCCGCTGCGCCATCGTTTCACGCTGGTGTTCGACCGCGAGGGCTATTCCCCGGACTTTCTGCAGCGCATGAAGGCGCAGCGCATCGCCTGTCTGACCTATCACAAATTCCCCGGCGAGGATTGGCCTGAACAGGCGTTTACCCCAAGCCAGTTTTGCCTGCCCAGTGGCGAGGTCGTCACCATGAACCTGGCCGAACGGGGAACTTGCCTGAGTAACCGATTATGGGTTCGAGAGCTGCGCAAGCTGACCGACCGGGGTCACCAAACCGCCATCCTGTGCACCGACTATCGCGGCGAGGTGGCGCCCTTGGCCATGGCGATGTTTGCTCGCTGGTCGCAGGAAAATTTCTTCAAGTACGCCCGTGAACACTTCGCCTTAGACCGCTTGACGGACTATCGAACCGAGGTGATTTCCGACCCCCTACGGGTGGTCAACCCCGACTATCGCCACCTCGATGGGAAAGTCCGCTCGCTCACCGGCAAGCTCACCCGCCGCTTGGCCAAGTTCGCCGCCATGAGCCTCGATGAGCCCATTGAACCCAAGCATGTCGAGCCGTTCCTACAGCGCAAAGCTGTCTTGCAAGAGGCGATCGAGAACCTGCAGCGCGAGCTCGAGGCGCTCAAGGCCAAGCGCAAGGAAACACCTCATCATGTCAGCGTCGATGAGCTACCCGAGGAGGCACGTTTCCGCCGGCTCAGCACTCAGTCCAAGCACCTGATCGACACCCTCAAGATGATCGCTTATCGGGCCGAGACGGCGATGACCAACAGCTTGCGCGAGCATCTCAAACGACCCGATGAGGCACGCCGACTCTTGCGCGCCCTCTACACCACCGAGGCCGATCTGTTGCCGGACACCGAAGCGGGCACTTTGACGGTACGACTGCACCACGGCGCGAACGCCGCGACCAATCAGGTGATTGAGAAACTCTGCGAGGAGCTCAACGCAACCGAGACGGTTTTTCCGCGTACAAATCTACGTCTCGTGCTGAAATTGGGCTCGGGGTAAATTCCTCGATATCAGGTCATCTGAATTTCGTGCCGAAGTATTTCCCCGTGGAATCGGTGAAGCGGGTGAGATAAAGAGGAGCAGTTCAGAGAGGATTTGTCCCACTCATTCCAACATCCGATAGGTAGTACCGGGCAGAAACGGAGATAATAACGGGATTTACATCAGGAGGGAGGAAGGCCCGCCACGGTAACGGCCGTGCGGGCCTATGGCCGGTGCAGCTTCGATTTGACACGGGGCTCACCAGCACGCAATACGTTAAACAACAAGCCTGGCGGGATGCAACCCTGGAACGCTGTCCGCTGCATCCGCAGGGGCGTTGTTCCCTGGCCCGCCACGGGACCTATGCCCGGGTCGATCCGCCCGGGACCCGGATTGCGCGCTGGTATTGTCCCGAGAGTCATTGCACGTTCAGTCTGTTGCCCGACTGCTTTGCCGCACGTCTCTCAGGCACCTTGCTCGAGGTGGAGACGGTGGTGCGGGCGGCCGAGCAGGCTCAGAGCCGGGAGGCGGCGGCTGATGGGTTGCGCCTGGACATCGAGCTGCCGGGGGCGTTGCGCTGGATGCGTCGGCGTCTCCAGGGCGTGCATCTGGCCTTGCATCTGTTGCGGGGTCTGATGCCCGAGCCCTTCGCCTCTACCGCGCCGACCCTGTTGGGCTTCGCGGCCTGCCTGGGGGTCGAGGCGCTGTTGCTCGCCTTGCGGGCGGTGGCGGGCGCGCACCTGCACGTGCTGCCACCGCCACTCGGATTGCGCCCCCCGCCATCCCGCAGCGCTGATCCTCAAACGCCAATCCAACACCGAGCGGGACCGGACCCGCCCCCCGCGACGAGGTAGTCTCCCGGATCACACCCTGTCCACCCCGATCCGAGGAGTCTGCGCCATGAACAATACCGCTACCGATCTGCGCCAGGCGATCGCCCTGTTCCGCTATGGGCTGATCGCCGATCTCGTGCACCTGCCGCCCGGCACCAAAGGGCTCTACCGGCAGCTCGAGGCGAAGGCCGCCAAGGCATACACCATCCCGGGCACGCACCGCACCCGGGTCGCCGCCGAGACGTTGCGCGACTGGCTCAGAGCCTACCGCCAAGGCGGCTTCGATGCCCTGCTGCCCAAGCCGCGGGCCGACCGGGGTGGCTGCCGGCGGCGGTGGTCGAACGGCTGCTCAGCCTCAAGGAGGCCGACCTGAGTCTCTCGGTGCGTCAGCTCATCGCGCAGGCCCGTGCCTCGGGCGAGATCCCCGCCGAGGTGGCGCTGCCGCGCTCCACCGTGCACCGGCTGCTGGCCCGTCACGGCCTGATGCGCAAACGCGCTGAGCAACCCGGTGATCTGGACCGGCGCCGCTTCGCCTTTGCGCGCGCCGGGCAGTTGTGGATGAGTGATGTCATGCACGGGCCGAGTGTGGTCGTGGCGGGGCGCCAGCGGCGCAAGACCGATCTCATCGCCTTCCTCGATGACGCCACCCGGGTGGTCCCCGCGGCCGCTTTTGCCCTCGCGGAGAATACCCGGGCGTTTCTGCCCGTGCTCAAGCAGGCGCTGTTGCGTCGGGGCTACTGTGAGCGCCTGTATGTCGACAACGGCGCCAACTACCGCTCCCGCCATCTGGGGCTGGTGTGCGCCAAACTGGGCATCGCGCTGATTCATGCCAGACCCTATCGGCCCCAAGGCAAAGGTAAAATCGAGCGCTTTTTTCGCACCCTGCGCGCGCAGCTGCTCACCGGGCTGAGCCCGCCGGACACCGCCAGCCTCGAGGCGCTCAACCGCCGGCTTTGGGGCTGGGTGGAAGGCGAATATCACCACAGCCCTCACCGCGGCCTCGAGGGGCAGACACCGCTGGAGCGCTGGGCGCAAACCGCTCAGCAGGTGCGCTTTCCCGAGCCCGAGTTGGATCTGGACGCGTTGTTCCTGTTCGAGACGGTCCGCAAGGTGGCGAAAGACCGCACCGTCAGTCTCAACGGTACCCTCTACGAGGTCGATGCCGCGCTGATCGGCGAGCGGGTCACCCTGCGCTATGATCCCAGTGCGCCGCCGGGCCGTCCCATTGAAGTCTGCCAGGCGGGCAACGCCAGCCAGCTGGCCAAGCCCGTGGATGCGTATGCCAACTGCTTCGTCAAGCGCCACCGCCCGTCCTGGACCTTGAGCACCGAGGCCCCGGCACCCGAGCCGAGTCCCTCCCGCCTCGCCTTGCGCCACCTGAGCCGACGACGCGAGGAGGATCGCTGATGTATCGCCAACACTTCGCCTTGACCGACTTCCCCTTCGATCTGCAGCTCGCCCCGACGAGCTGTCGCCTCCGCCACCCTGGCCGAGGCCGAGGCGCGGCTCAAACACCTGCTGGAGTTGCGTGCCATCGGCCTGGTCACCGGCGAGGCCGGCTCGGGCAAGACCACCGTGTGCCGCAAGATCGCCGCCGGGCGGCATCCCGGACTCTACCGGGTATTCTACGTGCCGCTGTCCACCGGTAACGTCATGGATATGTACAAATCCATCGGCTGGGAACTGGGCCTGCCCACCGAGCGCAACCGCGCCAGCGCCTTCCGCGTCATCCGTGCCGAGATCACGCGCCTGACCCTGGAGGCCAAACAGCGCCCAGTGCTGATCGTGGACGAAGCGCACCATCTGCGCAACGAGGTGCTGGAGGATCTGCGCCTGCTGACCAACTACGAGATGGATTCCCACAACCGCCTGTGTCTGCTGCTGGTGGGACTGACCGAACTGCGCCGGCGCTTGAGTATGGCGGTGCACGAGTCACTCGCCCAGCGCATCGTGGTGCGTCATCACTTGGCAGGGCTCAGCCGCGAGGAGTTGCCCGACTACCTCACCCACCGTCTGCGCCGCGTCGGCTGCGAGCTGCCCTTGTTCGAGCCGCCCGCCGTCGAGGCCCTGTTCCAGGCCACCCAGGGCACGCCCCGCAAGGTCAATCGCCTGGCCCACTATGCCCTGACCAGCGCCGCCCTGCGCACCGTCGAGATCCCCGATGACTGGTCCCCCGAGCAGGCCCTGGCCGTGTGGGAGTTGCTCAACGCGCTGGCCGAGCGGAGCTGGGCGTGTTATGAGACACAACTGGTGGCGTTGCTCCGCGCCGATCTCGAACCCGCGCACGATGACCACCGCCCGATCTGTTCGATCCCGACGACTCCATTCCCTTCTGAGCTTACGCCATCCTCAAACTCACTTCCCGTGGCCGCCTCCAGCGGTCACGCGCCTTTGCGCTACCCACGCTCTTCCACCGTCCCAAACTAAGCCAGCGTAGTGAACAATGTAGGATAGCTTGCGTTTCCGATCCCGGAATAATCTTGGAAACAGGCGGGGAGATAATCTGAGAAACAACAACAATATGGCAGCCTGGATGAGAGTTTGGCCATTGAGGGTAAAACCATGTGCAATGCGATGGATGACAAAGGCAGGCAAACACACATCATGAGTGCCAATGGCCACGCAAGCGGCCAGTGCTACGCCCAAAAAAAGTGGGGACATTGCCCGTAAAAGGCTGTGATGAAGAAAAACAGACCAATGAGATCAAGACGGCGGCGCCCCTGCTCGATGCCTTTGAGATTGAAGGCCGAACCATCACGGCGGATGCACTGCTCACGCAACGTGAGTTCGCGCGATACCTGGTGGAAGATCGAGAAGCAAACTACCACTTCACGGTAAAAGGGAATCAGCCCAACCTCCTCGAAGATCTCACGTTCTATTTCCAGAACTCGCCCAAAGCGGCGGACTTCACCCAGATCGGCAACGGCGATCATGGACGGATTGAGACGCGAAAGATCTGGGTCACGACAGCACTGAATCAGCATCTCGACTTTCCCCATGTCCATCAGGCTTTATGGTCGAGAGAGAATCCATCATTAAAAAGACCGGCAAGGTGAGTCAGGATGTCATCTATGGCATCACCAGCATACCCGCAGATCAAGCAAGCCCGGAACAGGTTCTTCGCGATAATCGGCGGCATTGGAGTGTAGAAAGCTGCCACTACATCATCGACTGGAATTATGACGAAGATCGTAGCCAGATCCGTACCGGCTTTGGGCCTGAAAACATCACCCGATTGCGGCGATTTGCTATCGGTCTGCTCAAAAGCAAGAGGAGTAATGAAACCATGCCCGAAATGATGAAGAAACTGCTGCTGAATACCCGGGCAGTCTTTGATTATCTGAAAATGACTCGGAACTCGAATGCTCTTTCAATGAGTTAGGCTCTAGCGTAGATTTGCCGTGGCTGTTTCCACCCTTCGCTTGAAGAGGGGGCCGTATCTTTGCTAGAATGCGCGGCTCATGAATAAGCCGCTTCCTTATAATGGGTAGAGCGCGCTAACACAGTGGTGGGGATCTCTTTGGTCGTAACCAGTCCTTTGAGTTGGTTGTGAGCTACCGCTACTAATTATAATAAAACCCCGTGAACCGGGGTTTTTTTGTTTTCGAACTCTTCATTGTTTGTGAAAACAGTGAGATAGCCCAGGTTCCGGCGATGTGGTAGTCGCAGGATTTACCAATGAGCTTCGGAAGAAATGTGAAATGGGCCTATGGCCCATTTTTTATTGGGGTGAAATAGTGCGTTCCGCACCCGAAAAGTTGGTTCGATTGTTACGTGAAGAAGTGGAACTGCTCGGTTATGAACTGGTTGGTGTCGAACTGACCGGCCAGGGCAAGGGTGGCAAACTGTTGCGCATCTATATTGATCACGCGGATGGGATCAATCTGGATGATTGTGTACAGGTCAGTCATCAGGTCAGTGGTGTACTGGATGTGGAAGATCCGATTCGGGACAATTATCGCCTGGAGGTCTCCTCGCCCGGAATGGATAGGCCATTGTTTGAAAAGGCGCATTTTGTGCGTTTTACCGGGCACAAGGTGAGACTGAAAACCCACTCCATGATTGATGGTCGGCATCGCTTCACCGGATTCCTGCGGGGTGTGGAAGACGGTGTGGTTTTGATCGATGATGAGGGGACACTCTATCGTATTGCGTTCGAAGAGATAGAGTCGGCCCGCTTGGTACCTGAATTCTGAATTGGGAAACGACAGATGAGTAAAGAGATACTGATGGTTGTCGACGCGGTTTCCAACGAAAAAGACGTTGAGAAACCCATCATCTTCGAAGCCATCGAGGCCGCACTGGCCTCCGCGACGCGTAAAAGACACGGCGATGATATCCTTGTCAGGGTCGCCATTGATCGGAATACCGGTGACTATGAAACCTTCCGGCGCTGGGAAGTGGTCGAGGCCTATGCCGCTGACGAGCCGGACGCTCCATTACGTCAGATCACCCTTGAGGCGGCAAGACAGGATGACCCCAAAATAGCGGTCGGTGAGTTTCATCGAGGAGCCCATTGAATCGATCGATTTTGGACGTATCGCGGCACAGGCCGCTAAGCAGGTCATCGTCCAGAAGGTGCGTGAAGCCGAACGGGCCAAGGTGGTTGAGGCCTTCAAGGATCGTGTGGGGGAACTGGTTACCGGCGTGGTCAAGCGCATCGATCGGGGCAATGTATTTCTTGAACTGGGTGGCAATGCGGAGGCCTTTATCGGTCGTGAACACATGATTCCCAAGGAGTCCGTGCGGGTCGGTGACCGCTTACGCGGCTATCTCTATGAGATTCGTTCGGAACCCCGCGGACCGCAACTGTTCATCAGCCGCACCATGCCGGAACTGTTGATCGAACTGTTCAAGCTCGAAGTGCCGGAGGTCGGTGAGGGTCTGATTGCAATCAAGGCCGCTGCGCGGGATCCCGGTCTACGGGCCAAGATTGCAGTCAAGGCCCTGGATTCGCGTATCGATCCGGTCGGCGCCTGCGTCGGCATGCGGGGTTCCCGGGTTCAGGCTGTCTCCAATGAATTGAATGGGGAGCGGGTGGACATCATCCTCTGGAACGAGAATACGGCTCAGTTCGTGATCAACGCCATGTCCCCTGCCGATGTGGTCTCCATCGTGGTGGATGAGGATACCCACGCCATGGATGTGGCGGTCTCTGAAGAAAACCTCTCACAGGCCATCGGTCGTGGTGGTCAGAATGTTCGACTCGCCAGTCAATTGACTGGTTGGGAACTGAACGTTATGGATGAAGCGCAAGCGGCGGAAAAGACTGAGTCCGAATCCAGAAGCTACATGCAGTCCTTCATGGAACAATTGGATGTGGATGAGGATGTGGCTGCGATCCTGGTTCAGGAGGGTTTCACCACGGTCGATGAGGTGGCCTATGTCCCCATCGAGGAGATGCTGGGTATCGACGAGTTCGACAAAGACCTGGTAACTGAACTGCGCAATCGCGCCAAGGATGTGCTGCTGACCAAGGCCATCGCCAGTGAGGAGGCCTTCACGAAGCCGGCTGAAGATCTGTTGACGATGGAAGGCATGGACGAGGAACTGGCGTATGTAATGGCGAGCAAAGGTGTTGTGACCATGGAAGACTTGGCGGAACTGTCCATTGACGATCTCATGGAGATCGATGACATGGATGAAGAACGCGCAGGAAAACTGATCATGACGGCACGTGCACCCTGGTTTGAAGAGACCCAATAGTACCCTCTTCCGGGATCGAGGCCTGCGGTAACAAGTAGCATAGAAGCGCATCGAGAACAGACGAATAGGGCAAATTAATGAGGCCTGAAGAATGAGTGAAGTAACGGTATCCCAACTAGCAAAAGTCATTGGCATTCCTGCAGATCGCCTGATGGAACAGTTGGCGGACGCCGGGATTCGGGCTAAACATCCGGATGACAAAATTACCGATGACGAAAAGGCCAAGTTGCTGAGTCATCTGCGGGAGAGTCATGGTAAGCAACAAGGTAATAATGCGACTGCGCCGAAAAAAGTCACCCTGAGACGCAAGACGGTCAGTGAGTTGCGCCAACCGACCGCCTCTGGTCGGACCACCATGAGCCGTACCTCATCTGCGGCGCCGGCGAAAACCATCAGTGTCGAGGTGCGCAAGAAGCGTACCTATGTGAAACGGGCTGCGATCGTCAAGGATGAATCCACGATTCGAGATGCGGAGGAGGCCCGCAAGGCGCTTGAGGAACAGGCTATGCAAAAGGCCGTAATCGAGGCTGAAGCCGAAGCGCGCAAGTTGGCTGAACGGGCCAAGCGGGAGGCGGAAGAAGCCTCTGCCCGCAAGGCTGAAGAGGAAGCCCGCGCCAAGGCCGAAGAGGAAGAAAGACATAAAGCGGAGGAAGAGGCGGAACGCAAGGCCAAAAAGGAGCGGGTGCAGCGCGAGAAGCTGGAGAAACAGGAACTGGAGGCGGTGCGTGGTAAAAAGACAGTCCGTAAGGAACGGGAGATCGAGGCCGTCATCGATGAAGAGGAGTCTGTTTACAGCCGCAAGGAGTTGCACGTCGCCGAGGAAAAGCGGGGACGGCGCAAGAAAAAGCCAGGCAGACGTCAGGCTGCAGCGAGCCAGACCCCGGATACCCAACATGGTTTCCAGAAACCCACAGCACCGGTGGTACACGAAGTGAAGATTCCCGAAAGCATCACAGTAGCCGACCTGGCGCAACGTATGTCTGTCAAGGCGGCCGAGGTGATCAAGCAACTCATGAAAATGGGTATGATGGTTACCATCAATCAACCTCTGGATCGGGATACGGCGGTCCTGGTGGTAGAGGAGATGGGCCACACGCCTGTTCTTCAAAAGGACGAGGATGTCGAGGCGGATCTGCTGAGCAGCGAAGAGGAAGCGCAGGCCAAGGGCGAGCAGGTTCAGCGTCCCCCGGTAGTCACCATCATGGGGCATGTGGATCATGGTAAAACTTCCCTGCTCGATTATATTCGGGCCAGTAAGGTAGCGGCCGGTGAAGCGGGTGGCATCACCCAGCACATTGGGGCCTACCATGTCGATACCGACAAGGGCACGGTCTCTTTTCTGGATACCCCCGGCCATGCGGCATTCACCGCCATGCGGGCGCGCGGCGCCAAAGTCACCGATATCGTCATTCTGGTGGTGGCGGCGGACGATGGCGTGATGCCCCAGACCCGAGAAGCGATTCAGCATGCCAGGGCGGCCGACGTGCCATTGATCGTGGCTATCAACAAGATCGATAAGGAAGACGCGAATCCGGATCGGGTCATTCAGGAACTCTCCCGCGAGGAGGTGATTTCGGAAGAATGGGGTGGCGATACCATGTTCGTGCGGGTCTCCGCCAAGACCGGTGAAGGGATTGACAGCCTGTTGGATGCGATCCTGCTGCAGGCTGAAGTGCTTGAATTGACTGCCGTGGCGGATGGTCCGGCGAGCGGTTCCATTGTCGAATCATCCCTGGACAAGGGGCGTGGTCCGGTGGCGACCGTACTGGTGCGTTCCGGTACCCTGCATCGGGGCGATATCATCGTATCCGGCAAGGAGTTCGGCCGGGTGCGCGCGATGTTTGATGAAAACGGCCAATCCATAAAGAGCGCCGGTCCTTCCATCCCGGTGGTGGTGCTGGGATTGTCCGGCACCCCCGAGGCGGGTGACGACGTGCGCGTAGTGACGGATGAGCGGCGTGCTCGCGAAGTCGCCAGTCTACGTCAGGAGAAACAGCGCGACACTCGTCTGGCGGCGCAGAAGGCGTCCAAGCTGGAGGAGATGTTCACCCAGATGAAGGAGGGCGAGGTCCAATCCCTCAACATCATCGTCAAGGCGGATGTGCAAGGCAGTGTGGAGGCCCTTAAGGAGTCGCTGGTCAAGATCTCCACCGACGAAATCAAGGTGCGGGTAGTGGCGGCCGGCGTGGGCGGCATCAACGAATCAGACGCCAACCTCGCCGTGACCTCCAACGCCATTATCATCGGCTTCAACGTACGTGCCGACGCCGGCGCCCGGCGGGTGGTGGAGGAGCAGGGCATCGACATGCGCTACTACAGCATCATCTACGAACTCATCGACGATGTGAAGAAGGCCCTGTCCGGCATGCTCTCGCCCGAGATCCGTGAGGAGATCATCGGTCTGGCGGAGGTGCGGGACGTGTTCCGCAGCTCCAAGATCGGCGCCATCGCGGGCTGCATGGTGGTAGAAGGCGTGGTCAAACGCAACAGTCCGATCCGCGTGTTGCGGGACAACGTGGTGATCTACGAAGGTGCGCTCGAGTCGCTGCGGCGATTCAAGGAAGACGTCAGCGAAGTCAAGAACGGCATGGAGTGCGGTATCGGCGTGAAGAACTACAACGATGTGCAGGTCGGGGACCATATCGAGGTGTTCGAACGCACCGAAGTGGCCCGCGTGGTCGAGTAGGCGCGATTCATCCATGGCACGAGATTTTCAACGGATCGACCGGGTTGGCGCGCAACTGCAGCGCGAGTTGTCGAGCATGATCCATGACGAAGTGGATGAGCCGGGCCTGGGCATGGTCACCGTACAGGAGGTGCGGGTGGTCAGGGATTTTTCCCAGGCCAAGGTGTTCTTTACCGTGATGGGTAACGAACTATCCCGCGCCGGAATGTGCCAAGCAATTGAATCAGGCGGCCGGCCACCTGCGCTGGTTGCTGGGTCAACAACTCAAGCTGCATACGGTGCCCAAGCTGTTGTTTGTCTATGATGAGTCGGTTGAAAAGGGCGAACAACTGACGCGCCTTGATCGAACAGGCCGTGGCGCATGACCACGACCCTGGCAGTTCCGATTGAATCCTCACCTAATTTTCAAAAATCAGTAAATTGAAGAGTAAACAAATGGGACGTCGTCGCAACAGAGGACGCAATATCAGTGGCGTATTGCTGCTCGATAAGCCAATGGGCCTGACCTCCAACCAGGCGCTTCAAGAGGTCAAGTTTCTCTATAAGGCCGCCAAGGCCGGACATACCGGGAGTCTCGATCCCCTGGCCACCGGATTGTTGCCGATCTGCTTTGGCGAAGCGACCAAGATGTCGGCCTTCCTGCTGGATGCGGACAAGCACTATCGGGTCAGGGTGAAACTGGGGGAGACCACGACCACCGCGGATGCGGAAGGCGAGGTGGTGGAGACCCATGATCCCAGCGCGTCACCGAAGCGCAGATCAGAGCGCTCCTGCAGGAGTTCGAGGGCGAACAGCAGCAGTTGCCGCCGATGTATTCCGCGGTCAAGCACAAGGGGGAACGTCTCTACAAGCTGGCGCGCCAGGGCCTGGAGGTGGAACGGGAGACCCGCACCATCCATATTCATGCGCTGACTCTGCTCAGTCTGGAACTGCCGGAATTCGTCATGGACGTGCATTGTTCGAAAGGCACCTATGTGCGCACCCTGGCGGAAGACATCGGCAAGCGATTGGGCTGTGGGGCCCACGTGAGCGGGCTGCGTCGTACCGGGGTCGGTCCTTATGACGACCGGTCTCTGCACGAGCCTGGAGGCGGTTCAGGAGGCCTTCCGGGAGAAACATTTCCCGGAGATGGATGGTTGGTTGCTGCCCCTGGAGAGTGCGCTGTCCGAGTGGCCGGAGGTCAAACTGACCGCCGATGCCGCCTTTTACCTGAAACAGGGTCAGCCGGTGTTGGTGCCGAACGCGCCGACCAGTGGCTGTGTCAGATTGTATGCCAACCAGCATGAGTTTCTGGGGGTTGGCGAGATTCAGGACGACGGACGCGTGGCGCCCAAGCGCCTGCTGCAGGTAACAGGTTGAATTTCTCATTGATATCTCAGTCCAGGCAATGGTCTTGCTATTGCTGAAAGGGTGGATTCCGCGCATACTACGCGGTCGTCAGAGACAGATGTCCTGAATTTATTCCGTGGCCGTACCTGCCTGAACTCATTGTCGGGTGGTATTAAGCAGGGCCACGTATCCCTAACGACGTAACCTAGAGGAGAAACGTCATGACAATGAGCGCAGCCGATAAACAAGCCATCGTGGAAGCGTACAAGCGGGGACCTACCGATACCGGTTCCCCCGAGGTCCAGGTGGCCCTTCTGAGCGCCCGCATCGCCCAACTGACCGAGCACTTCAAACAGCACAAGCTGGACCACCATTCGCGTCAGGGTCTGGTGCGCATGGTCAACTCACGTCGCAAGTTGCTCGACTATCTGAAAAGCAAGGATCTGGACCGTTATCGCGATCTGATCTCCCGCCTGGGTCTGCGCCGCTAAGCCGCGCCATTCATCTGCACTGAGGAGCAAACAGTGACTCTGATTAAAAAAGAATTTCAGTGGGGCAAACATCGGGTCTGCATCGAGACCGGTGAGATTGCCCGCCAAGCCAATGGCGCCGTGATGGTCAACATGGACGATACCGTGGTACAGGCGACCGTGGTGGAAGCCAAGTCCACCGTCGAGCGTGATTTCTTTCCCCTGACGGTCGACTACCAGGAGAAGACCTACGCAGCGGGACAGATTCCGGGTGGTTTCTTCCGCCGCGAGGGTCGTCCGAGCGAAAAGGAGATCCTTACCTCACGGCTCATCGACCGGCCGATCCGTCCGTTGTTTCCCAAGGGCTTCACCAGTGAGGTGCAGGTCATCATTACGGTGATGTCCCTGAATCCCAAGGTCGATCCGGAGATCCCTTCCCTGATCGGTGCCTCCGCGGCCCTGGCTATCTCCGACCTGCCTTTCCATGGCCCGGTCGGCGCTGCCCGGGTCGGTTACAAGGATGGCGAGTATCTCCTGAATGCCGACACCTCCGGGCTGAATCCGGAATCCGATCTGGACCTGATCGTGGCGGGCACCGAAGACGCGGTGCTGATGGTGGAGTCGGAAGCCAATCAGCTCACCGAAGAGGTGATGCTGGGGGCGGTGCTGTTCGGTCATGAGCAGTCGTTGGTCACGATCCAGGCGATCAAGGAACTGGCTGCCGAGGTCGGCAAGGCGTCGATGGATTTCGTGGAGCCGGTAGAGGATACGGAATTGAAGGAGGCGGTGAAGGCCGCGGCAGCCCAAGGACTCGGCGATGCCTATCGGATCTCCGACAAACTGGCGCGTTACGCCGCCATCGACGCGGTGGTGGCCGCTGCGGTGGGCCAGCTCTGCAGCACCGCGGAAGGAGAGACCCCGCGCTGGAACGCCGACCAGGTCAAAGGCGCTATCGAAAAGCTGAAGAAGCAGATCGTGCGCAGCCGGATCCTGGCGGGCGAGCCGCGTATCGACGGCCGCGACACCCGCACGGTACGTCCCATCAGCGTGCGTACCGGGGTGCTGCCCCGCACCCATGGATCCGCCCTGTTCACCCGCGGCGAGACCCAGGCGTTGGTGATCACCACCCTCGGTACCGAGCGGGATTCCCAGATCATCGATGCCCTGGAGGGTTCGCGGCGCGAGCACTTCATGCTGCACTACAACTTTCCACCGTTCTGCGTCGGCGAGGTGGGTCGGGTCGGCAGTCCCAAGCGGCGCGAGATCGGTCATGGACGTCTGGCCAAGCGCGGCGTGCTGGCCTGCATGCCGGGCATCACCGAGTTTCCCTACGCGATCCGTGTGGTCTCCGAGATCACCGAATCCAACGGTTCCTCCTCCATGGCCTCGGTCTGCGGCACCAGTCTGGCGCTGATGGATGCCGGGGTGCCGATCAAGGCCCCGGTGGCCGGCGTGGCGATGGGTCTGATCAAGGAGGACAACCTGTTCGCGGTGCTGACCGACATCATGGGCGACGAGGATCACCTGGGCGACATGGATTTCAAGGTGGCAGGTACCGCCACCGGCATCAACGCCCTGCAGATGGATATCAAGATCCGCGGCATCACCAAGGAGATCATGGAGATCGCCCTGGCGCAGGCCAAGGAAGGCAGGTTGTTCATCCTGGGTGAGATGAACAAGGTGATCACGACGCACCGCGGCGAGATGTCCGAGCATGCCCCGCGGATCATCGAGTTCAAGATCCACCCGGACAAGATCCGTGACGTGATCGGCAAGGGTGGCGTGACCATCCGCGGCATCACCGAAGAGACCGGCGCCACCGTGGACATTACCGACGATGGCGTGGTGAAGATCTTCTCGGTGGACAAGAGCGCCGGCGAAGAGGCCCGCAAGCGGGTCGAACTGATCACCGCCGACGTGGAAGTCGGCGCGATCTACGAAGGTAAGGTGGCCAAGTTGATGGACTTCGGCGCCTTCGTCACCATTCTGCCGGGCAAGGACGGTCTGGTACATATCTCCCAGATCTCCCACGAGCGGGTGGAGAAGGTCAGCGACAAGCTGTCCGAGGGCGATGTCATCAAGGTCAAGGTCCTGGAAGTGGACAAGCAGGGCCGAATCCGCCTGAGCATGAAGGCGGTGGACGAAGAGTAACCGGGCGGCGCTGTCGAATCTGCAATCAAAGGGGCCTGCGGGCCCCTTTTTTCATGGACTGATGATTTGAATCCAGCAATTAGAAGTCCTCGTATAGGTAATTAACGGCCACGCACACGAACGCGGCTGAAACAAACCGAAAAAAGAGGAAAATGACCATGAAAGCGATCGCCTTCAGCACCGCCCTGATACTTTCCGGCGGTGTCTATGCCGGCACCTTCAACAGCCCGTTCGAGGTGGGCAATTCGGATCTGTATGCCGGGGTCAATTTTGCTGTCGTGAAGGAGTTGCAGAAGGATGAAAAGCGTCTGCAGATCTCCTCCAGCGAGCTGATTGAGATACGTTGCGATGCAGAGCGCTGGTTCCCTGCTTTACGTTTGATGCGCAGTGAGATGCTCCCTCACAGCCAACAACTATTGAGTCAATTGGATCTGTGCAGTTCGATACTGACGATGATCTGAACCTGCGTCAACAACTGCGGTTTTTGCAGGTCGTGACTTCCTTACGTTTCGCCTGGCTCAACATGATCTCAGAGTTTCGCCTCTACGTGGCCAATCGGTTCGGCGTATTCTCCAGTGAGTTTCATGTCGGCATGGAGTCGCGCCTCACTAATGTTCACTATTATGCAGAGGAAATACCCGATTATCTGAACAGGCTCGAATCAATGGCTGAATCGGATCAACAAGGGTTGGCCTTCGATACTCCACTGCAGCAGATTGAGCAGCATTATCAGGCATGGATGAAGGCCTTCAAGCAATTGTTGAGAATCCTCGACAATCCCAATTGGCGCAAGGATCTGTTGTTGATGAGAGAGACCGTGAGTCCAACACTGGATCGTATGCGCCAGCGGCTCTCCTATCTAAATCTCGATCTCGATACCCAGACAGCCCGCGACATCACCCGGTTAACCGGCTTTGCCAGGCAGCTATCGGAATCCATTCTGGCTATCTCGATCGCGGGTACCTTTCTTATCCTAATAGCCTATCTTTTCCCGCGGCGGTATCTGTTAAAGCCCATAGCCCAAACAGCAATGGCCCTCAAACAGGAAGCGCAGGGCTTGGTGGATATTGAACCACTCCCGCTGGATTGCAGGAGACAAAAAATCTGGTCGATGCCTTCAGCGAGATGCGCAGACAGGTGCGCAGCAGGCAACGCAGCCTGGATTATATGGTCCACCACGACGCCCTGACCCACTTGCCCAACCGGATGCTGTTTCATGATCGGCTGGCGCACGCATTGGACATTGCCAAGCGGGATCATTCGCTGCTTGGACTCATGTTTCTCGATCTGGATCGCTTCAAACAGGTGAATGATAGTTTGGGACATCTCGTGGATGACGAGTTGCTCAGAACCTGAGTTTGGAGAACGAGATCCGTCATAGCCCATCTTTGTCACGATATCCGATATTATCTCTTGATAACAGCACGTTGCGGATTCCTTGCCTTCGTTATGGCACTACGGTTTGTGATTTACGGTGTGACAACAGTCTTCTGTGTCTTGCCCGGATTCCATGGCAGTTCCAAGGCCCGCAGCAGTATTTGCTGTGAGGCATTGGGGTAGTTACTCTTACGGATGTGAATCTGTTCGCCGTCTTCACCACGCACACTGGCGGTCGTGCGCATCTGCGTGCCCAGGGTGGTACGGATCGTCTCCCAACTGTCGTTGATGCCCTGGGTCTTGAGCGTGAGCCGAATCTGGTGCACCAGGTTGTAGGCCAACAGGGTAATGAAGATGTGGCCTTCGACACGATGGGTCTTCTGATGGTAGACCGGGCGCATCCCCAATTCGGATTTGAGGCTGCGGAAGACCGCTTCGAGGTCGGTCAACATCGTGTAGGTGCGCCACAGTTGCGCCTCGTCCCATTCGCTCCGATTACTGCGCAGGCAATAGACGCCGGGATAGGCGTCGGGATCTTCGGCACGCTCTATCCGACGATAGTGTAAGGCGATGGCCTTTTTACCGCTTGCATCGTGTTCGGTGGTGATCGCGTAGTCTTTCGCGGCCCGGGAATATTTCTGCCGCAACCGCCCGATCTTTTCGCAGACCTTCTTGGCGCTCTTGAGCCGACGGGGTTTGTCCAGCCCTTCGGCAAGGTGTTCAAGTTCCTGTTCGAATCGTGTTGAGAAGCGTTCGTTGATTGCGCTCTCCTTGGCCTTCCGGCGCTCGGAGTGGCAATACAGTTCGATCTGCCCATCATCGCGCTCGATGCGCATAGCGCGTACCGCCTCATGCTCACCGCCGTTGACGAGGACTGCTTTGTCGTCATCGAATTCCAGATGGCGTTTGCGGCTGGCCACGATGTAGGGGTAGCCCTTTTCCTGGAGCCAGGCGACATTCTCTTCCGAGGCGATGCCAGCGTCCATGACGATGGTGGGTGGGCCGCGTAGATCCAGCGTGTGCTGTGGTGCGTCCTGGGTTCGCGCTAGCGGCTCAGGGTCATTGCCTTGCGGTTGCCCGGCATCGGCAGGTGGTGTAGTTCCGGCAAGTGTGCGTGACCCATTGACACTGAGCTGATTACGATGCTGACGGTCAACAACAACCGTCGGAGATCGTATGAAAACAGCCATTGAATCCAGTTTAACCCTGCCAGAAGTGGCCGAACATTTCCAGCAGTGGCGCAATATGAAGCAGCCAGGGGAACGGATACCGGATCACCTATGGCGTGAGGCGATCAGCCTGGTAGGCGCCTATCGGGTCACGCAGATCACCCGCACCCTGCGCCTAAGCAGTACCGACTTCAACAAACGCCGCCGACTCATCGAGGCAGGCCAACGCCAACCGGATGCGGCAGGGTCAACGATGTTTGTGGAGATCAACCCGCAGCGCATGGATCGGACCCTGGCGCCGGCGGCCGCTACCGGGTGGCTGGAACTGGAACGTCCGGACGGATTGCGTCTGCGCATCCAACCCACCCAGGGTGCTGAGCTGCTGGCGCTGGTCGAGCGTTTCATGGGGGTCTGAGCATGTTGCAACTGACCCCACAAAGCCGCATCTTCTTGGCCTGCGAACCGGCGGATTTCCGCCGCGGCATCGACGGCTTAGCGGCCCTGTGCCGACAACGGCTGCGGGAAGATCCGATGGCGGGGGCCATCTTTGTCTTTCGCAACCGTCGGGGCACCGCACTGAAACTCCTGAGCTACGATGGTCAGGGCTACTGGCTGTGTCAGAAACGCCTGTCCCAAGGACGGTTGAACTGGTGGCCATCCTCGCCACAAGCCAGTGAGCGGCTCTCCGCGCGGGAGCTGCAGATCTTATTGTGGAACGGTAACCCCAAGACGGTGAAACTGGCCGAGGACTGGCGGCGGGTGGCGTAGCGGCAGGTCTTGCTTGATGGCGTCTTGGCTGCCTCGAGTGTTCCAGGGTAGCCAGGCGGTGGGATCGGCGAACACCGCGGAACGGTTTTCCATCAACGCGCGCAGATAGTCCAAGGGATTGCTGCCGGCGAGCCGACAGGTCGCGATCAGGCTGGTGAGCACATCACCGACGTAGGCGCCGTGCGGGTTCTTGTAGAACAAGCTGTTTTTGCGATAACGCAGGATCAGCTTGAGCGCTCGTTCGGCGCTGTTATTATCCAGCGGCGCCCCGGGCACGGTGAGAAAACGGGTTAGCGCCTGCCAGCGCTTGAGCAGGTAGTCGAAGGCGCCGCCTAAGCTGCTGTTGGGTTCGACGCAGCGGTCCTCGACCTGTTGTTCCATCCAAGCCTTGAGGTCGTCCATTACCGCCCGACTGTGTTGCTGGTGGTAGGCGAGGCGTTGAGCCGGCGTGAAGCGTTGTTGTTTACACTCGGCTTCGTGCTTATAGACCGCGGCGATGGCGTCGATCACCCGGGCGCACTGGTCGGGAAAAAACGCATCGATCTCGACAAATTTCCGCCGACCATGCACCTTATCTGGAGATCCAGATAAGGTGCATTATCTCGCGTCCCGTTTTATCTGGAGTCAGGGACTGCTGCTGCGGCATGACAAGGCGGGATAGGACGTTTCCCTCCAGATAAAACGAAGGCATCAAAGGGAGTCCAAGAACGCGAGCAGGTCTGGTTTCGGCTGCCACGGAGTAACCCGTGCCGGGGCGATTCCGGCACGCTTCCAGAATGCTTCGAGTGCCTCACGTTTCATCTTGAGGTTTGTCGTGACGTAGCGATTGGTCGTGGCCACACTCGCGTGTCCCAGGTAATCGCGGATGACGGTGATGTCGTTCCCAGCTTGCAGCAGGGCCACGGCACAGCTGTGGCGAAGGACATGGGGGGTGATGCGCCGCCGGCGAAGCGTCGGTACATCGACTAGTCGCCATTCTGACGTACTTGCCCAGGATATAGGCGACACCGTCTCGCGATAGCGGTTTTCCGCGATTGTTGAGGAAAATCGTATCACCTGGATTGGCTTGCCGCACGGTCGGTAGCCGCTGCAATGCAGTGGCCGTTTCCTCCCAGAGCGGACAGATTCGATCTTTTCCCCCCTTGCCGTGGAGACGTACTTGGGGAGGCTTGGTCAAGTCGAGGTCCTGACCCTGCACCGCAAGCGCCTCGCTGACCCGCGCGCCGGAATTGTAGAGGAACAGCAAAAGGGCGTAATCGCGAAGCCCGAGGGGCGTTCTACAGTCCGGTTTCCCCAGGATGATATGCACATCCTCCGGTTCCAGGTAAGTGGCAAGTGACACCCTGGCCTTCTTGGTCGGCAACGACAAGACGCGATGGTACTGCTCCGCATGGGAGACATCTTGGCGCAGCAGGTGTCTGAAGAAGCTGCGGATGGCGGCCAGGCGGCAATTGCGCGTCATCACCTTGTTGCCCCGCTGCGACTCCAGATGGGCCAGGAAATCGGCAATCGCCTCGACCTGCAGATCATCCAGTTGCAGATCAGCGACCGAGCAACCCTTGGTATCGGCCAGGTGGAGGAGAAGCAGCCGTAAGGAATCGCGGTAGGCACGCACCGTGTGGGGGCTGGCACCCTGGGCACGTTGCAGATGATCGCGGAAAAACGACTCGACCAGGTGCGGGAGCGGATTGCTTGCATGCCGCGTCATGGTTGGCGAGCGGCGTTGTGGAATCGCGCTTCGAAGCGCTCACTGGCCAAGTGCATCAGCTCTGCCGTGGCGGTGAGGTAAACCTCGGTGCCGAGGACATCATCATGACCCATGTAGGCCGAGAGCCAGGGCAGGCGCGCATGGATGTCCACACCCTGGTGGTACCAATCGGTTAAGCGATGAACGGCGAACGCGTGCCTCAAGTCATACGGACGGGGCCCGATCCGACCGCGGAGTGGTTTCAGCCCCAGCTTCCGCAAGAGCTGGCGGATAGCCCCGGAGGCAGCAGCGACGGGCAGCGCATCACCGCGCTTACGCACCAGCAGCGGTCCCGCCTCGTCGCTGGACGCGATCGCTGCTCGCTCGGCCAGATAGTCCTGCAGAAGCTGCGCAAGATCGGAGCGGAACGGGACAAGCCGGGTCTTACCCTTGCTCTCGCGCACGATGAACAGGTCCCGCTCCAGATCCACATCCTGCAGCTGCAGACGTACCGCCTCGCCCAGCCGCAGTCCGGTACAGTACAGGATCAGGAGCAAGGTGCGCAGCGTCGTGGCGGTGAGATTGCGGGGCGTATGCTGGGCGGCGTCGACGAGTGCTTGCACCTCCTCACGGGAAAAGACGTAGGGCAGGAAGTGCGACTCGGCCGATTGCGGCGCCCATTCGCGACCGGGCACGAAGCCCTGTGGATCGCAGCGGCGCCGATACAGACAGAGCTGTCGGATCACCCCCAGCTCCAGCGCGACGGTCACCGGTTTGCGTCCAGCAACGCGCGCGAGCCAGCCGCCGATCATGGCCGCCAACTCCATGTTCGCTGCCGCACCAGCCTGCGCTTTCACATAACGCTGGAAGCTGTGCAGCATCGCCTCTCCGCGTCCATAGGGATAACCGAGGGCCCGCTTGAAAGCCAGGAACTGGGCGATGTCCTGGGCCAGCTGCGCTTGCGTGAGCCGGGTCATGTCGGCAGTGCGAGGGCCACCTCACGGAGGCGCTCGGTGGCAACGCGCAGGTACGCCGAGGTCGATTCTGGACGGCGGTGGCCGAGGATGTCACCGATCACCTTGGGCGGCACCCCTTGCTCGAGCTCCCGGCAGGCATGGGTGTGACGCAACACATGACTGCCGAGATAAGGCGCCGAGACACCGGCAGCTCGGGCATGTTTGTGCAGGATGTGCCGCACGGCCGAGGAGGCGCTGAGCGGTCCATGAGGTGCCCGCAGGCTGACAAAGAGATGGCGCGTGCGCGTATGTTGCGGGCGTCCGTGGCGCAGATAGTCGACCAGCACGCGGGCCACAGCCGGCAACAGGGGCAACTGCACTGACACGCCGGTCTTCGGTCGGGTGACATGCAAAATGGCGCCACGCCAGTCGATGTCCTCCAGGTGCAGGTGTAGTGCCTCGCCAGCCCCCAAGCCATAGACGCTCATGAGCAGCAACAGGGCATAATCGCGCCGCCCCCCAGCCGTGGAGCGGTCGACGGCGCGCAGTATCCGAAGCACCTCCTCCCACGGCAGTGCCCGCAGCGGACGCTCGCCGCGGCGCACCACGGGGGCCATCACCGAGGAGGCCAGATCCACCGCCAAACAGCCCGTTGCGTGGAGAAAGCGCAGAAAACCCCGCAGGCTCGAGGCCATGTCCGCGACGGTCGTGCGCGCATAGTGGTGCCGGCACCCAACAATGAATGCATCGATATCAGCAAGGTCCAGCTCCGCCATACGGCGCCGCCGGCCGCGAAGGAAGGTGAGGAAGGCCGTGATGTGAGCCAGCTTCTTTTTCCGCGTCACCGCCGGATTCCCGCGATGCCGGGCGAGATGCTCCGCGAATTCTTTCAGCAAGGGGCACGAGGGTGATCTTGGTTCGGGCGGGGGCTCCCACGGTGGGGTCGGATAGCCCAGCACCCCCAACGCCAAGGCCCAGGCCCGCAAAGCGCTGCGCGCACCCTCAAAGACCAGGCTGCGATCGACCCCTCGCCGGTTGGCATACCAGGTCGCAAAGGTGTCGACGCCAGCCAGGGTGAGTTGCGAGCCTTCTTCGAGGTCCTGTGTGCGGCAGTAGGCTTTGAAGCGGTGCACCCACAGCAGATACACGCCGATTGTGCTCGAGCGCAGACAGCGATTCTCACGCCAGAGTCTGACGACCTGCGTGGTTCGCGGCTGGGCGTCGGTTGTTGGAATAGTCATGGAACCCGCATCTCAAGCAACGCGTTATCAAGCGCGATGATCGAGAATATAACGGCTCCTGGGCGGCGGGTCTGGCCCCTGGTCGTGTTGAATTGTTCCGCGGTGATTGGCACTCAGCCGAGGGGCGGCGAAACCAACCGGTGACGGCAACACGCCGAGGTAGACAGCGGCCATTTCACGCACCTGCGGTAGCACCCATTCCACCCCGAGCCATTGTCGAAGCGCGCTGACCGTAGGCTGGCAACCACAGCGGCATTCCGGAATGAGATCGAACAAGACCTGGAGCGCGGTATGTACCTGCCGGACGCGGCGCCGCGTCCAACGAATGGCCCCTGGCAGGCAGACGTCGTCCAGGCGCAGAGCGTTGGCTGCCGCTTCCAGACTCCTGGCCCGCTCGACCTCCACGACAACCCGCTCCAGGTCAGTGAGCGTTCCGGGAAGCCGGGTGGCGAAGCAATCCGCCAGCAGGCTGAAGGTGCAGTGACCTTCGGGACAGTACCAGCGCGGTATCCGGGTGCCAGGCGGATCAACCCGCTTATAGGTACCGTGCCGTGCAAACGAGCATCCGCCGTGTGGGTGCAGAGGACAGTTTTCCAAGGAGGCATCCCGCCAGGCTTTTTCGGCCACGTACTCCCGACTGTTGAGAGGTGTCTTGAATCGCAGCTGCATCGCAAACCGATCCGGACGGCGAAGGTCTTTTCAGACATCGCCGTGTTTGGTACACAGTTATTTTGACCGTTCCCGGCACCAGATATTCATCGGCGACCGCCTGCTGCGACTTCCCAAGGCACATTTTTTATCTGGAGCAAAAAACCTCCGGCTTGCTGCTTACGCTACAGCCGTCGACCACAGACTCTGGATAAAACGGGACGCGAGATAATGCACCAGACAGTTGAGATCGAGGGTCTGGTCTTGATGCTGCTGGGGGGTATTGGCCGCCAAGCCATCCGACATCCATTGCATCGGCGGCAGCTCGGGATCCCGATAGGCCAGCAGGTCATCGAGATTTTCCCCGGCGTGTTGTCGGCCGGTCAGGTAGAGACAGATCCGATGCTCGCCTTCGAATCGCAGCACCGTGGTGTACATGCCCTGGCGTGGCGGGGGTGGTTCGCGGTGGTTTTCCCGGATCAAGGATAACACCCGGGCGCCGGTGTCGTCTTGATAGACCAAGGGTTGGTTAGCGCCGAGGCGCTTCAGCGCCTCGTAGACCGGATAGGTAGCGTCAGCGACCTCCTCGACCAACTCCCATTGGGTGGCGTCGGACAACGGCATCCCCACCAGGTCCTGGAAGGCCTCGATGCGTTTGAACGGCAGGCCCAACTGGTAATGGGCGACGGCCAGGTTCACTTTGAGGCTGATGTCGTAGGTTTCTGGCGGGGCCTCGGGCGGCATCGAGGCCACCCAGAGGGCGCCGCAGGTATTGCAGCGCAGCTGACCGAGTTCATAGCCGTTGACCTGGGCCAGGGGTTGACCGGTAAAGCGCAGGCGTACCAAGGGCCGAAATGGGTACAAGCGTCCCTTGGCGCACAACGGACACGCCTCTCCCGGTTGGTGCTCAACGACGGGACAAAACATCCATTCGGCGCCGTGATAGTCGGCGGCCGCCCGGCGACCATGGCCGCCGTTGGCTTTCGGGTTATCCTGCGATGAATTGGCCGAGGTGGGTGGGGACGAAGCCACGCCCTGATCCTGCGATGGCGTTCCGGGACCTGTCCCGGTATCCGGAGGGCCACCCGTGCCGCTCGCGCCGTCATCGCTATCTGTTTTCGGGCCTTTCGATGGGCGCTGGCGTTTTTCGGTCCGCTTGCCGAACAGCAACCGCTTCAGTTTCGTCAGACTGATGCGGGTCGTCAACAAGGTCTGTTGCAGCCACAGCAGGGTCTTCAGCAAGGGGACCAGGCGCTTCTGCTCCTGCGCCGTCAAGCGCCCTTGCTGCGCCTGCTCCATCAGCTGCTCGACTTCGGCCGCCTCGATCTCGGTCGGTTGGGGATCCTTCATCGGCACAGCGGCGCCCGGCAATCCTTCACCAGGGGATAAACCCACACGTCCTTGATCGGCACCTGGCCGAGGCGATGATCCCCCAGCTTACCTCTGCCCTGGGTCTGCCCCAGCCAGCGCCAGTTCGCCGCCCGATAGCAGGTCCCGGCAAAACGCCCGCTCTCCACAAAGGTCTCCAGCAGCACCGGCCGGTAGCCGTAGCGGTCCTCCCAGTCACTCGGCAAGCGCCGCGCCGCCATCGCTAACAGTTTACTGCCCAACGACTTGACCCGCACCCAGGGCAAGATCAGAAACCGGGCATTGTTGACCACGCCGCTGAGGTTGCGTTCGCGCTGCGCTGCGCTCCAGCCAATCCACGCATCCCGCGGTGCCGTCATCCAGGCCGCGGCACCAAAGCCCAACAGCGCCACGACCTGGTCCCCGGCAGTGGCAAAATAACGCAGCTGAGCGCCCGGCAGGGGTTTGTAGCCCAGATAATGATAGCGATCGATGTACTCGTTCCACAACGTCCCGGTCTGGCGTCCCACCACGTCCAGGTGCAACGCCGGCAGTTCATGCACCACGCCTTCGATCAAGGGCCCGGGTTCCGCCTGCGCCGTACGCCGGGAAAAGGATCGGCAAGGATTGACCTTGTGCCGTGGCGCCGGTAACTCGATCAACCCTTCGCGGTGCATGCGCAACAGTGCCACCCGGCAGCTCATATCCTTCAGGCTGCCGTCGGGTTTGCGCCAATCAAAGTGTTCGCACACCCGATAGGACAGTTGCTGACGATTCGCCTGGGGATTGGCCCCGATGAGTGCCCGGACTTGATCGATATCTTCCCGAGAAAATGCCCGACCGCTGTAACGTTTGTGTGCAGAGGATTCCATGCGCGACGTTATAGCGGAATAAGCTTGACGTGTCCCGCAGAAATTTTTTGGGTGAGGATAGATTTTATTTAAGGGACCGGCTTCCCCATCATCGACCTTAGTGCTGGCTGGCGTTCAATTCACGCACGGTTGCCGGAACTACACACACCAACGGCTGATGCACAGTGGCATCCAGCTGAGCCGCAGCAGTCTGGGGATCTGGGCCAGCCGGGCGATTGATCTTCTGCGGCCCATCGTCGATGCCCAAAGCCAGCAGCTGTTGCAGAGCCGGGTGCTGGCGATGGACGAAACACCCATCAAGGCCGGTCGCAAGAAAAAGGGCAAGATGCGCCAAGCCTATTTCTGGCCGATCTACGGCGATGCCGATGAAATTGTCTTTCACTATGCGCCGTCGCGGGCTCATGAGCACGTGTAGGCCTCCCTGGGTGATTTCAACGGCACCCTGCTCAGTGATGGCTACGAAGCCTATGCGGCCTATGCCCGACAGAAGGAGCGTGTGACCCATGCACAATGCTGGAGTCACTGCCGGAGGGGTTTCGAGAAAGCACAGAACAGTGATCCCAGCGCCAGTGACGAGGCCTTGGCGTTGATCGGTGCCTTGTATCGCTACGAACAGATCATGCGCGACCGACAACTCGAGGGTGAGCAGAAACTGGCCTATCGGACGCAACACAGCGAACCGGTGGTAAAGGCATTCTGGGCATGGTGCGACGATCAGTGCCATCGATCGGATCTGTTACCCAGCAGTCCGCTTGCCAAGGCGTTGAAGTATGCCATGGCAAGAAAAGCCAGCCTGGAGGTATTTCTCGCTGATCCGGCGGTGCCGATCGATACCAACCACCTGGAGCGGGGGCTGCGTGTCATTCCGACAGGAAAGAAGAACGGGCTGTTTTGTTGGACCGAGATCGGTGCCGAGCGGGTCGGGATTATTCAGAGTGCCACCCCCACCATCGTGTTGTTCGAATGGGGTCTCGAAGTTGCCAGACAAACCGGCTACGACGGCGATGCGCTACGTTTCTGGGAGTGGCTCGAACAACACCTGTCACTGCCAGCGCAAGTGTCACGAAGGCATCACGACAGGTGCCTATCATCGAAATTAGCAGGATGAGGAAACAATCCACTCCAAGGTAGTCTCGTCATAGACGGGGGTGTGGCTCCTGGGGATTTTTTATCATGTCACTGCAAGTGGTGACCGGCGAGAGGCGGTCCATGATGAATATCGGGACTGATCATGTTTGCAAGGTAATATCTGTGAAAGACAACGTTTCCATGCAAATAGATTGTAGTCTGTCCCTATGATGCGTCTCGTGCAATGAGCTTGCACTAGTTAGATTCTTTCATCGCCTCCATCAGTGCGGCATGAAGCCCTTCGAGAGTGAAAGGTTTGCTTACAAAGCCGTTCATCCCGACATTGATAGTTCGCTCCCTGTCTGTTTCCGCAACGTGGGCAGTCAGTGCGAGGATAGGTATGCGTTTTAGGTTATTGATTGATTCAATTTCACGTATCTTTTTGGTTGCTTCGAAACCATCCATCACGGGCATTTCACAGTCCATCAATATGATATCGAAATTGCCCTTTTGATATTCCTCGACTGCTAGCTTACCATTGTCAATACAGTGGGTTTTACATTGCAAAATATTTAGCATTTCCTGGGCGATGAACTGATTGACCGTATTGTCTTCGGCGAGTAAAACATTCAATGCTAGTGACAGTGGTTTGGTATCATTCGCTGCAGACGAAGGAACTTCTACCGGAAAAGGCCCGAACTCTTTTGGTATTTTGAAAACTACGGCAAATGAGAAGCGGCTACCTACACCCACTTGGCTGTTGAGCTCGATATCGCCACCCATCAGTCTAATTAATTCTTTCGATACCGATAGACCCAGTCCAGTACCGCCATATTGTCGTGTAGTTGAACCTTCTGCCTGCACAAATGATTCGAAGATACGTTCTTGGGCTTCCTGGGGAATACCGATTCCCGTGTCACTAACGGTGAAACGGAGCTCTACCGTGTCGGCCAGATGCTGAACGGTTTGAAGTAGAACAGTCACACGTCCCCGATCGGTGAATTTGATGGCGTTAGAGAGTAGATTCAATAGAATCTGGTTGAGACGATTGGGGTCTCCTATGACGGCATGAGGCAGGTTGTCCGTCAGTTCTAATACTAACTGCAACCCTTTTGATTCTGCTGAATCCTGCATCAATGAGGTTGCCTCCTGTACCACTTCTACCGGATTCATCGTTATTGCATCGAGTTCCAGCTTTCCGGCGTTTATCTTTGAAAAGTCGAGAATCTCACTGATTCTATGCAGAAGGATTTGCGCCGAGTTGGCCATGACATCCATGTATTTTGATTGTAGTTCTGGCGAGTGATTGATCCGCAACATCTCCAGGGTCCCAATCAGCCCATTGAGCGGAGTTCTCAGTTCGTGACTGACACTTGCGACGAATTGACTTTTGGCGCGATCAGCGCTTTCTGCCTTTAGTTTCGCTTCAGCAAGTTGTTCGGCACGACGTGCAAGCAGACGATTGTTTTTCAAACTGTTCCAATAATTGATATTGAGCTTACGCCCAATAACGAGCAAGAAAATAATATTCAGCAAAAACAGGATACCGAGTATATCTGCCGTGGTATGGGGAATTATCCAGCAGATAATTACACTAGGGAGGAGGCTGATAACAATATATACACGCTGAAGAATCAGGTGGGTACTGAGGCTTATCGTGCCGCCGGCAACAATCCCTGCGGTGGAGAAGCCACTCAGATAAGATGGCCAATCTGGGACGTATTGCCACATCAAAAATGCCGTCATACCCCCCCAAACTGCTGCCTGAGTTATGACGACACCATTGTAGGTTGTCAACCATAACTTTGGATATTTAACGTGCAGGTTTTCGAATCGAATGCCCAGGCTCAAGCGTATCAGTCCTGATATCGTCAGGAGTATGAATGCAGTCCATGAGGTGAAATTCCAATCTTCAGCAACTGGGGTATTGAATATAATCAGAAGCCAGATGGCAGAATACAGCATACTGCCAGGTAAACCGTGATTACCCAGATCACGATTCGCTTGAGTCATATCATCACTGGGAAGATTGATTTTATTGCTTTCAACTTCTGCCATGATTGTTACTATATCCAGAACTATCTATTTAGATATCGTTCATTGTAATGAGAATCTCTTCTAGAAACAGAAATTGGGGTATTAAAAAATATCAGGGTCCTATAATACTATTCGCATTGATTTCCTACCACCTACTCCAATGACCGTTTTCGGAGTGTAGTGCCTTTCAAGCTGTGTGATTGGGGTAGGGCGCGCTCAACGAATTGAAGGCAACGTTCGGCTGTCAAGGTATCGGAATATGGACAGATTAAAATAAACCTGACCTATCCTGTGTAAATCGATCTGCGGATTTACAGGATCATTTGCCTGCTGGGTGATAGAGTTGTTAGCTGTGAAGGCATTTCCCCACATGAATCATGCCCTGAAACAGGGGTGATGAAGCCAAAAGTGTTAACCTGGGACGTCAATTCAGTGAACACAGAAACGTTCTGGTCGACTGGCATTAATTTGGGATCCTGTTCGTTTGTGATTACGGAAAATGTCAGCCGGGTGAGTGTATTGTGCCCAAGTTACAGCCATAGACACCCGGCGGACGCATCAGGTTTGTGGTAACAGAATGTCTTCCAGCGCAAAAACCTTACCAAGGAAACAGAATGCCTTACAGTGAAGAGATCGTCCAGTCGATACGCCCATGGTCAGAACGAACCTTCAGCTTTACGCTGAGCCGTCCGCAGAATTTCTCGTTTGAGAATGGCCAATTCGTCACTATTGGTTTAAAGCGCGAAGGCAAGATGGTGGTGCGGGCGTATTCCATCGTCTCCACAGCCGACCAGAGTCACCTGGAGTTTCTGAGCATCCACGTCCCGGGTGGTACGCTGACCAGCCATTTGGCCCAAATTCGCCCCGGAGACAGTGTGTGGGTGAACAGCAAGGCGACCGGTTCGCTCACGCTCGATCATGTATTGCCGGGTCGTACGCTGTATATGATAGCCACCGGTACCGGACTGGCACCGTTCATGAGCCTGATTCGCGATGCGAAACTCTATGATCGTTTCGATAGAGTGGTGCTGGTGCATTCAGTGCGAACGGTCGCTGATCTGGCTTATCGTAGTGAGATCGAGGTACTGACCAACGCCCAACTGCTCTACCTTCCAACTGTGACGCGCGAGCCTTTCCCTAACCCCGAACGCGGTGCTGATCTTTTCCGTACCGGCGAGTTGTCGCAGCGTGTGGGCATACCCGTGCCCGATCCCGAACAGGACCGGGTGATGATCTGCGGCAATCCGGTGATGACGCGCGAACTGACCCAGTACCTCAAGGACACGGGGTGGATCCTGACCAATCATCAGGGCATTGGTAATTTCACCACAGAAATTGCCTTTGTTCTGCACTACGAATAAGTTGATGTTATCACCTATTTCAGATATTACACGCAATGCAAAATGCTGGTTGAGTCTAACTTTCAAATACTAGGCGTCAGCATTATCTAGATGGCAAAACTCTTCGACTGCGCCGTTAATGGATGGCCCTGTTTTGAATCCCATTGATTGATAAGGGAGATAGTTGGCAATAAAGGTCTGGCGGGAATAGGTCTTCCTCCGTATCACGCATCTACTCGGCTGAACCGAGGTTCAGCCGAGTAGATTTAGATCAGTCAGTTAACGACGACCACCGCGCCTACTCCCACCACGATTGGCTGAACCGCCATTTCGCGTGCTATGGGAATGGCCGTTGGTGCCATCCGCATAACGGTTAATCGAATCGGCGCCCGCACCGCGAAAAACGAAATCTCTGAATTCAGAGCCGCTCAGGCCATCTTCGATAACTGTGTTATGGATGTCGTTGGGCATATTCGCCCACCCGGAGCCATGCGGGCTATTGTGGTCGGCCATGACATTGCCCGAGAAGGTCAAAGCCACGATGCCAGCCAGGGCGATATATTTCACGGTCATGATTTTCATAGCGTACTTCCTCTTCTGGAGATAATAATGTCAAACGATGCGTTACAAGCATCTGCACCTGGAAACGTACTGTATTGATCAGGTATTTCTTGTTAATTTCCAGGTGGTTTCAGTTTGTTACAGATTGCCGGCAGCCGTGTCCAGAAACCGGCAACTGCTACCTGAATCACATTCGCTATCCAGTTTGGTTGGCAGTGAAGTGAGTCTGGTTTGGATGGGGGGATATAAGGAGGCTGAGCCCCCCAAAAAGAAGGGGTTAGAACTTCTAGAAACAACGGTTATGCCTTGAGCGGCTTGAATCTCACAATCAGCAAGGGGCAGCAACGTCAGGTCAGCCAACAAGCGCGACGATCATCGAAAAACCGGTGAGCAGTCCGAAATAGATGGTGGGTACGAAATTGGACAGCGCCAGGATGGAAAAGCCGAGGGTGATGAGTGACCGTGGTGTAATACATGGCCCGGCCGATGCTGGCGTGGGAGCGTTTCACCGCTGCCCAGTAGTCCTGGTCTTTCTGATATTCCTCGGTAAATCTGTGTACGTAGTGGATGGTGTCGTCCACCGCGATACCGATGCAGATGGCGGCGATGGTGATGGTCATGATATCCAGCGGGATACCCAGCCAGCCCATCAGGCCGAGCACCAGGGTGGCGGCAACCAGATTGGGGATGATCGCGATGGCGGCCATTTTCAGATTGTGGAACAGCAACGTAAACATCAGCATGATGGCGACGAATACCACGCCGATGGTGAGTATCTGGGATTGAAACAGGCTCTGCAGCAGGTTGTTGTAGAGGACCACCATGCCGGTAAGATGCACCTGTTCCTCCTCAAGCTGAAACTCCTCTATCAACTGGCGGCGAATCTTCTGCAACAGCGCCTCGCGCTGCAGTGAAACATCGGATTCAAAGACCCGCATGCTGAAACGGAGCTGATTGCCGTCTTCCGACATGTAGGGTGCTATCAAGGATTCCCTGATCGTCTCGGGCAGACGTTTGTAGATAATCGCCAGGAAGAAATCATCCAGCTCCTTCACGTTCGTTGAGGCTACGCCAGAAGGCGCATGGTGCTGCTGATGGAAAGCACCTTGCCGGATTCCGGCAAGCCATTCAGATAGTCGTGAATGGCGTTGATATCAGGCAGCTTGTAGCTGTTGAACCAATAACTTGTACCGGTAATGCCGGCGCTCCCTTCGGACTCGAGGTCCAGCTCTGCCAGGAAAGCCTGCTCCTCCTGCGTGGACTGATAGAAATTGGCTGGTGCATCGAGCAGGATATCCATTGGGGTGGTGCCGCCGAGTTTGCGGTCGATCAGCTGCATGCCCTGGTAGATCTCAGTCGACTCTTGGTAGTAATCGATAAACCGATTCTCAACCGTGAGCCATCCGATACCCCGCCGCTCAACAGCATAGAAATAGTGAAAACGACGAGAATACCACTGCCGTGACGTTCGATCTGCTGGGCAAAAAAGCCTGTGATGGCGCCGGTGATGTCGCGTCGCTGGCAGGCTCGGCGGGTTGCAGCAATACAAGGGCGGCGGGAAACAGGGTAAAAGTCAGGAGGAAGGCGACAGCGATACCTATAGCCATCATCCAGCCGAAATCGATTATCGGTCGAATATCACTGACCAGTAACGAGCCGAATGCCACCATAGTGGTGATTGCCGTGTACAAACAGGGCAGGCTCTTTGATTTTACCGTTTCCATGACCAGGATCCGCTGAGCGACTGCGGGTGGTCATGATGCAACTCGCGATAGCGGACGATCAAATGAACCGTCAGGGAAAGGGTGATGATCAGCAGCAGCGAGATGAAATTAGAGGATACCACTGTCACCGGCCAGTCGGTTAGACCCAGAAAGCCAACCAGGATCACACCGGTGGCGAAGCAGGTCAACACGGGCAACAGCACCCAGCGCGGTTTACGAAAGGCTACGGCGAGGATCATTACCAGCAAACAGAGCACGCCAATGCCGAATGTCAGCAGATCATGGCGTACGAAATCGATGGAATCGGCGGTGATCATCGGAATGCCGCCAAGATAGAGATCGGCCTCGACCTGATGCCTTGCCATGATGGCCGCGCACCTGCGCGATGTCCCGGCTGTTTTGATTCTGCAGTCTCGCACTGTAGGTCTGAAACTGCTCGGAGACCTGCATCAGGGACGCACTCTTCCTCGGGCGTCAATCCGTCCTGCAGACCTTTCTCCCGCAATCGGTTACGTTCGTTCAACAACCGATGCCAGGTCTCGTCGCGTTTCATGTTCAGCTGTAGTGCCGTGGTTTGGCCGTCGCTGCTGATCAGCAGGTTGCGGTACAGGGGACTGGTGATCAGTTCCACGCGGGCTGCTGCCGGATCTGTTGCAGGATCATCCAGTGTATTGATATGTGATTCCGAGCTCGCCGAAGGTGATCGGTGGGCTCTGGATCAACGGTACATCCAGAATCGGAATCACCGAGGCAATGCGCGCCATTTTGCCAGTTCGTCCCTCAGTTGACGCAGGTCTCTGAGCACCTGTCTTGCTGAATAGATCCCCCTTGGGTGTGTAAGTGATGATCAGGTAGTCGTCCGAACCGTAACGAGCCTTGATAGATCGGTAATATTCCAGTGCCTGATCATTTTCCAGGACCAGGGAATCGGCGGACGCGTCCAACCTGAAATCGCCGGCAAAATAGATGAAAAAGCTCGTGATCAAGGCGATCACCAGCAGGGTAAGCCTGGGACTTCCCAGGATCAATCTGTCATAGCTGTCCGACAGGGAAAAGGGCATCTGCGATCTTCCTGAAGCTGTGACTCATGCGAACATCACACCCCTGGCATGTTACAGGTGTCCGGTTGCTTGGCAAATGACGGGTATCAGTTGAGAGTCTGCGTTTCTCGAGTGACAACAGTTGCAACCACCTTTGCCGCATAGCGGATCGGCAGGGAGAAATGTCCCTCATCCTGGATGATATGCAGCTTGGCCGTGGGTATGATGCGCGCCAGCCACTCACCCTGTTGCAACGGTACTACACGATCCTGTGTGCCATACCATAGCTGTAATGATTCGATGCCTGATGGATCAAAGGGCCAGGGGTGGATCGCCACACACATATCCGCCAATCCACCAGCGGGGCCTTGACGGAAGGCCTCTCGCAGGTTTTCCGTAAAGATTGCCCTGATCTCGGGTCGGCGCAGTACTGAAAGATCGGGCTGGCCTTGCAAGCGGGCCAACAGCCCGATGGAGAGACGAGGCATGACCTTTGCTGCAGCAGTAACCAACAATCCATAACTGCAGTTCAGCAAGGTCGGATGACGCCGCGCCAACCAGAAACCCAGCCTGGCAAAACCCGACATGAGCACCCGCAAATCGGCCTGAGCCACCTCCGCCAAACCACAGCAGATACCTGTGCCTGTGACGCGTTGATGTAGAACACTTGCACAAGCGAGAGCATAGGGAGCGCCACCCGATGAGGCAAATAAATAAAACTTTGTAAATCCCAATTGATCTGCCAATTCTGCAATCAAATGCGGCCATTGTACGAGCCGGAAATCGGGGATTGGCTTGGATAAACCATAACCGGGCCTATCCGGCGATATCAATTGCACACCAGCATCCAGACATGCCTGATCAAGCAAAACACCTTCGCGCCGCGAGCCTGGCAGACCATGAAAATAGAAGGCTGGAATACCGTTGGCTTGACCATAGCTCGCGTAACCCAGTTGGGTTCCATTAGTCAGACATATACAGTTATCATTTATGTCGAAGTGTGGATAAGGAGTCGATCTGGGCGTCAATGGCATCAATCAAGCACTTCATCCAGGTTTCTGGTTGTTGCCACCCGATGATCCAATGACCAGAATACCATCAGACTGACTCAGACAGGCAGAAGAGATCTTGTAGTTACTGATACCAAAGCTCAGCAAACTCTTCTCCCCCATCCAATCCTTCACCCTGAGGGGGGAAGGTTTGTTGTCTGCTAAGACCAGCGCTTGTCTAAGAACAACCTTACACTCGCAGATCGTGAATATTCAGTTGAGAATGAATATAAGAATTCTCATTTGAAGTTTTGTGATAATCCAAACTGACATAATAGGAGAATGAACTATCGTGTTTGTTGGTAAGTTTGGTGCTTTCCCATTTTCCTCCCGCTTCGATCTGCAATCCAGCGTCGTTTCCCGAGAGATATTCGAGCGTTATGGCGGGGGAAGACAGGGTGTGGACAGAATCATTTGTCGCATTCTCAGTTACTTCCGCTTGTAATTTTGGTTGTAAATTCCACAACCGGCTGATGGGATATTTTGCATTTAGAGAAGCGGTAGTCGATCTGAGGGAATCTGTAACTCTATGATGGAAGTCTACTCTGCTCTTATCACCCATTGCCATCCAGTTGATTGAAGATAACCTCAAGCGATAAAAATATTCTTTTGTGTTATTTGAGGTTCCGGAAGACCTCTGATTTTGATCACGATCGGTTGCATGCAAGACTGAAACACTTCCATCGATATTGAGGTATTCGGAAAATGCATGGGATATGCTCAGCGCCATTCCGGTGACCTTATTTGAGCAACTCTTTGCTAATTGTTTGATGCGTTCATCGGGCAGGACCCATGCCCAGCCCGCTGTAGTTTCCATGGATTGGTGTAGATAGCGTTGCTGACGATTTTGCATTGGCATATGGCGAATATCCACAGTCGTGCTGATCGTTGTGTTCTGCTTGAATCTGCCATGCGCCGGTCGTGGATAGGCCGGCAAAGCGATTTGTCCCTCCAAATCATAATCGAAGAGAACTACTAGAATGAATACTCGAGTTGGGAAAATTGAACTGTACCTCCAATCACTCTATCGGTGACTGCCCCATCCGCATGCTGATCAATAAAATAACTATTCAACTCCCGAGTTCGAACGGAATTTCTGAATTTGTATTGAGTCCATAGATATATCGAGATTTGTTAAACGCAGCACGATTCGAGAGATCAGGGTATCCTGCAAAACTTCTCAGACTGACACCATCATTAAGTTGATAACCCAGGTTGAAACCATCGAAATTGCCTGAGATGCCGGCACGGTCGCCACGAACACGGCCAAAGTACGATGCTAATGATTGACTCATGTCTGAATCGCCGTCACAGGATCCCGTCGTAGCGCTGGTGGAATCTATGTTTGTCGTCTGTTTTCCTTTGAGACAGGGGATGCTGACGAGTTGATTGCCGTTTGGCGCGTATTTTTGTTTGGCAGGGTTTAGCTCATTGCTTGGAGCCAGTTGCATCGCTAGCAAAAAACCGGTATTTGACTGATTGGGAACTTGCGTAGAATTTGTCGGAATTGGCGACAGGAATGGTAAACACACCAGCTGCATAAAACAGCGAGCTGAGAACAGAAGAAATCAACCATAAATTTAAATTAGAAAAAATTGAGATTTGCACCAGTTCTCAAATACGCAGCGATCGGTAACAAAGGTTTTGTCGGTGATCCCTTGTAAAACTTTAGCTAGAGATGCAAGGTGATAAAAAGATACCAGCATTCAACTGGTTGGAAGTCGAGCCGGTCCGCATAGAGTCGGCGGAGCTGTTTGCTCTCATGCATACACGAATCGATGAATGGGCGCAGCAGTTCATTGGCGATTCCAAAAGCCAACTCTACCTATAAAACTTGTTTGGCAGACCTTTGAACGGGTTTGTTGAAAAGAGTGATACTGTTGCACCTCTGGAAAGAGGCCGGAAGATCGGTAGGCAGTATGTTTGCCAGTGACGCGTCAAGTCGTTGCTGTCAGGCAGGTCCTATATAGTGGGTTGATGTGACCGACTACAAAAATAAACAAAAATTGATTAAAATCCGTCAACACCTGACCTGACAATAACACCATCGTAAAATCGACAAATTACCGTCAGATCAGGTAGGTACGACTTCAAGAAATATTGTTTTAGTCAGAGACTTTGAGTTGACCGCCTTTACCCAGACCGCCTTTGACTGTTTGGGCCCTGTAATTTCTTAAGGCCTTGACCATTTGATTATACGAGTCTGCAAAGGCTGCTGTTATCACTTTTCCTTCGGGTGTATTGGTAAAGCCGCCGGCACCACCTGCCAAACCACTACCCCAACCACCACCGAAGACTTTAAAGTCGAAGTTCTTAGCGTTGCCCACTGATGAGGATACTTGTACACCGGAGCGATTATCGATCAAAAGGAGCGTAGTCGCTGCTTCGTTAGATTTCAGTCCACCGGCGAGCGCACCCACGGCCCGTCCTGCTGAGCCGAACAGTCCGCCAATTGCTCCACCGAGTCCACCCGTGCCTTGTTCAGAAAATTGAATACTTGGATTCATCGTATAGTCTGCTGCCACCATCTGTCCTTTTCCAAAATTGCTTCCTTGACGCATTTCACCTGACTGTTGCAGTGCCCGTTCCTGCATCATGTTATTCATGGCGCGTCCGCGCTCAACGACGACGAAGCAGTTGGATTGCTGAATCATCATACGCAGCACCGGTACGGTACTGCCCAATGCAGGATAACGGCTGTAATATGCCTGCCACCAATATGCAGACTGATCCTCGACGACGGAGAGGGTGCCGAGACTCTCACTACAAGATTCAAGCTGGCTGTTGGCGTCTGCCGAGGTTCCACCTGCTGCCGCTCCTGTGGCGGTCATGCCTGACGCGCCACCCATCTTGGGCATGGTGGCGTCGCATCCACTCAAAGCAATTATCAGGACGGGGATGAAGAGTGAGTGCCATTTCAATTTTAATGAGAGTCTTTTGGTTGATTTTATAGGTTGAAGCGTCTTCATGACTTTGCTCCTGAAGGTTATTCTAGAGTAGCGACCTGGGTCCGATAACTCGTGAATCTATCAAAGGGCTGACATTGTGGCAATAAATCGAACACATTCAAATATAAAAGAAAGAAGAAAAATCCTATCGAGGGCAGGATATTTTTCGATGAGACGTATGGAAATTCTGTGGCACTAGTATATTCAGTACGATTAAAATTATTGAATGCTAATATAATTTATAATTGTCTGGCGGTCAAAATGGGGTAATGCTTAAGGCTGACTTAAGAGATTAACCACTATCATAAGCTTCAAGATACTAGAATCTGGGCTAGCGAGCCCATGGCGTGGTGATTTGAGGTTGTAGCAAAGCTCAACCTGCACAGGCCAGATATTGCTCATCCACAAGATTTCAAGCATGGGAAGAAGGGGTGCCATCACCGCGTGTCCCAGTGAGCCAGAAGCCATGACAAAATGAAATGCACCGGCACCAACCCCATTTTCCATGACATATGATGTTCTATTTTCCGAGACCCTAAAAACAGTATGTTATCAGTTCGTGTAACCGGTCTTGACTATACCTGTGTTAACGGATATCTGCTTGTTGGGGATGGGTAGAGTGTTCACAAATATCAACAGAAAGCCCAATAAGGGCTTTCTGGAAGAGTAACTCTCTGATAAGGTAATGCGTATCGAAATGAAAATCAACCAAGCCTGACTATCCCTGTCATTATCAGTACGCCCGGTTTCCTTAACCAAGCGATGCAAGGGCAGATTCATAGTCCGGTTCCTGGGTGATTTCAGGAACCATTTCTGTGTAGACAACCTTGTTGTTTTCATCCATGACCACAACAGCGCGCGCGCAGATTCCCGCCAGAGGACCATCCGATATCAATACACCATAGTCTTTGGCGAAGTTTCGATTGCGCATCATGGACAGGGTCTCCACGTTTTTTAACCCTTCGGCGCTACAGAACCTGCCTTGCGCGAATGGCAGATCCGCTGAGATGACCAGCGCAACGGCGTTCTGCTTAGATTCGATGGCGGCATTGAACTTGGTGGTCGAAGTGGCGCATACACCGGTGTCGAGGCTGGGTACAATATTCAACAATTTTTTCTTACCGGCAAATTTCGCCAGTGTGACATCTGCAAGATCAGCCGCAACCAGGTTGAAGTCTGGCGCATTGGAGCCCACTGCCGGCAGGTCGCCATTGGTGTGGATCAGGTTTCCCTGAAGGGTAATATCAGCCATTTTTGTATGTCTCCGTAATGTGTGGTGATAACAGGCCATGAAGGCGAAGGGTACAATTCTATCCTCAGCGGAAGAATAATCGAACCCGAGATTTATTAATGAATTTCTTTATCTCTGATTCCAAAAATGCTTTTCAGCACTATCCCTTTGAATTAGTGTCTAATTTTTCCAGGGAATGATTGGTTGAAATCAATTCAGCGGGCAACTTCGGGAAACCGCTGATGATCGACATCAGGAGCGCGGCGCCATAGGGGATGGATTGCACCATCAATACGCTCACCCAAAGCGACAGATCCATGCTTTCAGTGCCGTGTATCTGCACAACACCCCAGGCGGACAACCAGAGGGCGGAAAGGAGTAGGGCCTCCTCCCTGGCGGCGTTAATGGCCTTGATCAAGATTGCAGAGCTGGCCAGTTTTGGTGTGCGCAGGAAGGGTTTGTTTTTGGTGATGATACCCTGCAGCATGGCCTTGGCGATGGTATGGGATAGAGCCAGGCCGGAAAGGGCAGCGGCTATGGTTTGGCGAGTGGTCCCAACCACATTGATCCCTCGATAGAGATAGATCATCTTGGATACCTTGAAGAGAAACAGGGCCAGCGGCAATATCGAGAAAATGATCAAAGGAGGATCCATGTGTTTGGGCGCAAGTATCATTCCAAGAGACCAGCCAAGTGCAGCAAAATTGAAGATCAAATTGATACTGTCTGCAATCCAGGGCAGCCAGCCGGCAATGAAATGATAACGTTGACCAAACGATAAATTTTCACAGGCGTTACCGAACAATTGACGCGCGTGGGAACGCATGATCGTCATGGCGCCGTACGCCCAGCGAAACCGCTGATTTTTGTAATTCTGGAAGGTATCAGGGATCAAGCCCTTACCATAGCTTTTTGCGATATAGATGGCTTCGTAGCCGTGTTCGAATATGCGCAGTCCGAGTTCCGCGTCCTCGGTTATCGACTCCTCGCTCCACTGCCCCACTTCTTCCAGAATCTTGCGGCGCACCATGGTCATGGTGCCATGTTGAATGATGGCATTTCGCTCGTTTCGTGTGATCATGCCGATATAGAAAAAGCCACGGTACTCCGCATAGCACATTGCCTTGAAGGCGTTTTCAGTCGCGTCCCTGTAGTCTTGGGGGGCTTGTACCACAGCAATTTTCGGATTCTGAAACTGCGGGGTCAGATCCTTCAACCAGGAAGGTTTCACCTGATAGTCACTGTCGATGACGGCGACGATCTCCGCTGCCGGCGACGTACGTCTCAAGGCAAAGTTCAATGCCCCTGATTTAAAACCGGAGAGCGGAGCGACGTGGAAAAAACGAAACTTATCACCCAGGGTCCGACAGTATGCTTCAACAGGTTCCCAAACGGCAGGATCCTTTGTGTTATTGTCGATTACCAGTACCTCGTAGTTCGGATAGTCAAGCCTGGCCAGGGCGTCGAGCGTCTCGATCAGCATCTCCGGCGGTTCGTTGTATGCGGGAAGATGAATGGAGACCATGGGCAACGGTCCTTCATCAACGTCAACCTCGGTAAATCCGCGGCGTCGCGACTTCACCCACAGGGCCTCCGCCCATTCATGGGCTTCCACGAGTAGTACAATGATGACTCCGAACATGCCGAGTAACATCAGGATCCCCACAATGATGGCGCTGATGCTGAGATATTGCTGGATATAGCTGTAGACAATCCAGACCGCTGCGGTGGCCGCCACATAGGCGATGATTGCCAGAAAGCCACGCCCTCGATGGTTCAGCGTCCTGCTGTCGATGAGCAGTAATGAGAAAGTGATTGCGGCGATCAGCACCGAGATGCCGGCGAGTGTATGCCACTCGGGAATTTCGACGATAGGTTCTCTGAAGGTGAACTTCGGTTCGCGCTCGACATTGTAAACACCCCAGTAGGAGCCCACGGCGCCCTCGTTTTTTGCCTTCCAGAGCTGATCGAATGCCTCCATCACATAGTAGATGTACCGTTCCTGACGAGCGCGTTCAATGAAACGGCGCAGAAACACGGCCTGATTTGAGAGGGAGGCGACAGCGCCTTGTCGGGTACGACCATTACTCGGCCAGCCGACTTCTGCGATTACGATTGGTTTATTGGGGAATTTTTCTTTGAGCTGCTGGAAGCGATCGACGATGTAATCCACTGCCTTTTCGATGGGGATTCCTTCCCAATAAGGCAGCATATGCACGGCCAGGTAATCCACATGCTCAGCCAGGTTCGGATTTTTGAGCCAGATATGCCAGGGCTCTGCCGTGCTCACAGGAATGGTCAGCTTGTTGCGTATCTCATCCAGATACTCCATGAGCTGTTTCGGAGGAATGTCCTTTCTCAGTAATACTTCGTTACCGACAATTACCCGTACGACATTACGACGCTGCTCACCCGCGATTTTGATGAGCTGCTTAATCTCAACCTCATTCTTTTCCAGCCGTTCGTCAATCCATGCGCCTAGGGCAACATTGATGCCATATTTTCGCGCCAATTGAGGGATTTCCCCTTGAGCTCCCTCAACCGTGTAGGTTCTGACGGCGTGAGTTTGCCCTTTGAGCAGGGCCAGGTCTGTATCGATTTCTTCTACCGTCGGGAGTATCCCCTTGGCGGGATCATGCTTTACACCCAGGGGAGAAAATGAAAAACCTTGGATAATCTCCGGCCAGGGTGGTTCAACTTCCGGACGGTTGAGTAAGGCCCAAAAACTAATGGTCAGGGCGGCAATGGCGATGGCGATGATAATGTTGGCGCGTGACATCCAGTTATTTCCTTCATTCAATACGGATCAAGGGATCACAATGTCTCTGTGTGCGTTCACTTCCTGAGTTATCTCGGGTACTAGAAAAACAACAGCCAATTGTAACTGGATTTGCAAATGAATGGAGAGACAGAGCAAGAATATTACTTCGCTTCAATTTTAGAATCCCATTCTCGATAGACAGATTAACCCCGTCTGCAATGGGGTAATCAATTGGTCTGATAAAGCAACAATACGCTCGCAAAATACGCCAGAATGGTGTTCGAAATTTGTTCATTTCGAGCTATATCAGTACCCTTATTTCAGATCGGTTAAATATAAAATAATCAATATCTTATAAGAATCTTCTTACTAACTGCCAAGTTGAAAAACCGGGTTATACTTGTCCGAAAGTTTGGTCGAATCATGGAGTAGACGAGGGAATGGGTAGCAAATCAAATCAGCAGATCATGCGTAAAAGTCTGGTCACAAAATTTAACCTGTCACTCATCACCATTTATCTGTGTAGTGTTCTGATAACTGCTCCAAGCATTTATTTTTTAACTAAAAAAGAGGTCTATGATCGGGCACGGCAGGAACTGACCCTGCTGGTTGATGTGGTGAAGTCCATTCAGGATTTTATCGCTACGGATCTTCGGCCACATTTTTTGAAAGAAAAAATATTCTACTCGCCCTCTTTTTCCGGCATTGTCGCCACCACGCGCATAGCCAAGTATCTGAAACAAAAACAACCCCAGTACTACATTAGAAACGCTTCGGACAATCCGATGAATAAGAATAATCTCGTTCAAGGGCATGGAACTGGGATCTGTTGGCACAATTTCGTGGTGAGCGAGACCTGAAGTCATTGAGCAAGGTGGGCTTTATCGACGGCAGGCGCTATTTAGTGAGTTCCGCCCCCAAGGTCAGCAAGACAGGTTGCCTCAGATGCCACGGCGATCCCGACACGGCGCCAGTTGACGTGACAAAGACCTACGGCAAACAGGGTGGCTACGGCTATCAGAATGGGCGAAGTCGTAGGCGTTAGCCTGGTCGGTGTCCCTCTAGAGGATGTCCAGGACCTGACCATCGAACGCAGCATGCTGGTGATCGGTGCTATCACGGCTATTTTTACGCTTTTGTTTGTTATCGTCAACCTGCTGGTTCGCCGCTTGATTCTCGTACCCGTACTGGAAATATCGGAAGTCGCCAAGGCTGTCAGCAAAGGCGATATCCATCGTGAAATCCATTCAATTGAGCGTAATGACGAGATTGCGGAATTGGCGAATTCATTCGAACTGATGCGGCGCAGTTTACTTACTGCAATGAAACGAATCAAACGTCCCTCTTGAGGTCAATGGGGGAAGGTGTTGTGCTGGAGTTGTCAGTCAAATTTGCCACGGAAGGCCGTTTCATTCAGAACTCACCACAGCATAAGACCTGTCCTGATCAAGCGAACACGATAATCTATGGGAATTTTGTCTTGTTCGATCGTCAGCTATCGCATCATGGGTTAAGAACTCAACCAAAAAGGACCTTGTCAAAGACCTCATACGCCTTGTTGCGAAACTCCTCGACCTCCCTGGCGTTATCAATGTCCAGGGTCAGTTTATTTATAAAGACCTTGGCCTGTTCTGGTGTAGCATAAAAAACGCCTGATTCCTTAACGGCATCGTCAAATACTATCTGAGCAATCGGTCCCAGGTATTCGGCAAGTAAACCTTTCAATTGGGTACAGAGCCTGACTCGTTTTTCTTCTGAAATACCGGTATCGAGTCTATTGGTGCCCGAAAATAATTCATGAGCTGGGTCACTGCTGGTGCGAGTCCTAAGCTGATTCAGGATCTCTGGGGTAGAGGGCAACTCCTGGTTAATTCCGGTTAGGATATTGGTTTCAAATTTGTAACTGCCGGAAGCGATTTGACCAATCATAGGGATCGCATTTCGACCCTGCTTCGCACCATAGAACAGGACGTAAATCCGTCCTTTATCCAGACCGATGGTAATAGCGTGGTTAGATTCAGATCTGATAAAGAGTGTTCCACACTGCTTTTGATCGATTAAATCCGTCAAGAGATCGAGAAGCTGAGAAAAGGTTTTGATTTCACTCATAGCAAGTGGATTATCTGGTGTATGTCCTGTTAAAGGGTAGAAAACGAATAGCAATATATCCAGCACAGAGAATATTAGTACATCACTATAAAATGGTGATGTTACAAACGTCTGGTTTTGACGAGTCTTCGAGGGAAAAACCGAGCCGGAGCTTGCAAGGCAGAACGCTTGAGACCCTCATGTCAGACACCGGTCCAACCTGAGATGCCGCTTCCCAGCGAGTCGAGCCAGGATCAGAGATCGACTTGTTGACCTGTACGAGGCTGAATCACTTGGGCGCCAAGTGACTGTTCAAGTGCCTGGGCCAAGGCGCTGAGCGCCTCTTCCTCGCCATGTACCAGGCAGAATTTTGGTCTTCCCGGGATTGACCTGGCCCACTCCAGCAGTTGACTCCGGCCTGCATGCGCGGAATAACCACCCAGGGTATGAATGCCGGCCTTGACCGCGATCTCATTGCCCATGATATTGACCAGCCGGGCCCCGTCGACCAGACGACGACCCAGCGTTCCTTGGGCCTGAAAGCCGACGATCACCACCTGGGACTCGCGTCGCCAAAGGTTGTGTTTGAGATGGTGACGGATGCGTCCCCCTTCACACATGCCGCTGCCGGCGATGATGATTGCTCCTCCCCGGATCCGGTTGAGACTCATGGATTCCTCGGGAGTCCGGGTCGGGTGGAGAAAATCCAGTGCATCACCGACGGATTGCAATCCATGCCGGGTCAGGCGTGCCACATCGGCACGATCCAGGACCGACAGATTGCTCAAATAGAGGGCGGTGACCTCGATAGCCATGGGACTATCCAAAAAGACATGGCTTTGGGGCAGGCGTCTTTCCTGACGAAGCATGGCGAGATGGTAGAGCACTTCCTGAGTGCGGCCCACGGCAAATGCGGGAATCAATACATTGCCCCCGGCGGAATCGGCCTGCGCGAGTATTTGTGCCAACTGTTCCTTGGTTTTGGCGAGATCCTGATGATCACGATTGCCATAGGTGCTCTCCATGATCACCCAGTCCGCTTCACCCGGTCGCGCTGGATCATACATGAGCTGGGTGCCGGGATTGCCGAGATCACCGGAAAAAACGATGCGGCGGTGATTGCCTCTGCCATGGACTTCGATTTCAACAATGGCGGAGCCGAGGATATGGCCGGCGTCGATGTAACGTAGACGCAGATCCTTACTGACATCGAAACGGTCACCGTAGCCAAGTGTTTTACACAAGGCGAGTGTGTGTTGGACATCTTCCATCTGGTAAATTGGCTCGGCCAATTCACGACCGGCCCGCCGCCGCCGCTTGTTTTCCCACTCGATATCGCGCTCCTGCAGGTAGGCTGCATCCTTGAGCATGATTCGCAGCAAGTCTCTGGTCTGGCTCGTGCAATAGATTGGCCCTTTGAAACCGTCGGCTACCAGTTTCGGCAACATGCCGGAATGATCCAGGTGAGCATGGGAGAGAATAACCGCGTCGAGACCTGATGGTTTGAACGGGAAGGGGGCTGTATTACGCTGGTCTGCATCCATGCCGCCTTGAAACAGCCCGCAGTCTAGCAGGACCCGTGTATGACCTGTTTCCAGTAAGTGCTTTGATCCTGTAACCTCGCCGGCGGCTCCATGGAAGGTGATATTCGGTTTCATGGCCTATTTACTCGGTTCTTTCTGTATTTATTCTAGATCAAGGCCGCTCATTAACTAGCCTTGCGCCGGGCTGAAAAATATCTCGATTCAAGGCTCAGAGCAGCCACTCTCCAATGTCACGGTTTGATGGTTCAAGTTGGACTGCAACTGTTCTGACGGCGGAATCGGTGCATTCTATACGAACAGAAGGATCTTCTGCCGTGAGTACCGATTGTGTGGCTAACCCGACACTCTCAAGTTTTTTTCTTTGGAGTCGATGTTTGGTAGCGAACGGCTTCCAAGGATATCTGAATACTCGGTAAAGGTGCATTATGTCCAGCAAAGAACAGCCCCATGTGGCTGCATGTCTGACCCTGACAGGTTTCCTGGTCGGCCTGTTCCTGCTATCGAGTTGCGTCTCCCTTGATGAAAAAGCATGCCGTTCAGTTGATTGGCGTTCGATTGGTATTGAGGATGCTGTGTCGGGTCGGAAGACCGCCCACCCGATGGATCCTCGTGCTGCCTGCGCGGCATATGCCGGCGGCCCAGGCGCGGAGGCTTATCGAGAGGGCTATGCGGAGGGACTGGAGAAATATTGTCGTCCCGGTACAGTCTTTCAACTGGGCCGCAATGGCGAGGATTATCCCACGCAGTGTTCAGATGGTTCTGCGGATCAATTGAAAATATCCTATGGGTATGGACGAGATATCTACGAGCTCGATTCAGACATCAGCCGCATGCGCACGACTTTAATCGACAAACGGGGGGAGTTGAAACAGGCTGAAGCGCTCCTTGCTACTTCCAAGGCCGAATTCAAAGCCCAGGCTGCTGCGTCTGCGCACCGGTTCGAGCTACTCGAACAGATTCAGCAACAGTCGATGCGGATTGACCTTATCCAAGCAGCGCTCGAACAGTTGAATTACAGATTGACAACCCGACAAACCCAGTTGGCAAGGTTGGTGTCCGTTCTCCAATAGACTCATCCAGCGGTCGGATTCCCTGATTTTCTGCCATCGGATGGTGTGATCGCTCCGCACAGCCGTTATTCTCTTCCTGACTACTTCGCATGCCCTATAAACTGTACAAAATGTACAGGAAAATAGGCTAATAATTTTGCAAAATAGCTGGACAAGCCAAATTAATCGAGTATTATTGAAAAAAATGCAAGGCCTGCATAGTAATTTATTTATATTTGCATAATTATTTGGAGAAGAAACATGAGTGCATACGAACGTCAGATCCTCGCCACCGAACGTTACTATGACAACCAGATACAGGCGGTTGAAAAAACCGGTGTGGAAATTCTAAGCTCCGTGGTTCCCGGCAGCCGTCTGCATGAGGTCATCCACAACCCCATAGACGAAGGGATCGACGAAGGTTGACTCTGGATGGCGGCCTGCTACCTGCAGGTCGCCTGTTGTTACATCCGACACTCTGTGGAAACCAGGGATTTGTTAATTGAAAGATTTCAGGTGAGTCGATACCGGGTGGCGCTGGTAGCATAAGGCACTTCAAGTGTTTGGCTGTTCAACAGGTATGCAGGTGTCCTTGTTCACTTCGTGTACGACACTCAACTTCGGACTGTGAACGCCATTTATCATTTATCATACACCATCCAATGTTTCCTGTGTCTGACTTAACAATATCAACCCATGCAGCAATGGGCTGGCGGGTTGGTACCCGATTGTCAACATTTATCCCGGAGGTCAAGTGATGAAACGTCTTACAACCCTGCTAATGCTGTTGCTCTGGACCGGTATCGTCATGAGTTGTCCGGAAACCTTGGATTTCAAAAAGCGTGAGCTCGCCGGGCAGAAGGTCAAGGATCTGTGTGAAGCCTATCAAGGAAAGGTGGTATTGATCGTTAATACCGCCAGCAAGTGTGGCTATACCTACCAATACGAAGGTCTCGAAGCCCTGTATCGAAAATACCAGGATCAGGGGCTGGTAGTGCTGGGTTTCCCCAGCAACGACTTTGCCGGTCAGGAGCCGGGCAACGAAAAACAGATACAGAATTTTTGCAGGAATACATACAGCGTAGAATTTCCGATGTTTGAAAAGAGCAGCGTGCGCGAGGGTGTAGCCGAGCCTCTTTATCAGACCCTGGCCAGATTGGCCGGTGAATATCCACGCTGGAATTTTCACAAATACCTGTTGGACCGGTCGGGTAAGCTGGCCGGCAGTTTCTCCAGCCGGATCGAACCTGAAAGCAAACAACTGGTTGACGCCATTGAAAAGCTGCTGTAAGGATTTAACATACCCCGTAAGATGGCTGGGCAACAAATATGATAATGTCAGCTGGGTTATCAGCCGGTTGACCTTGGCGTCCATTAATGACTGAGGTGAGGTTGGATAGTTAATGAATGATGAACCGAGAAGAGCACTCGTATTGGCTGCCCATGGCAGCCGACGTGCGGCATCCAATGACGAGATCAGGTCCTTGGCTCAGTGCTTGGCGTCTGATCAGCGTAATGATTTCGACATGGTGATACCGGCTTTCCTGGAACTGGCGCAACCCTCCATTCCGGATGGTATTGAGGAATGTATTCAGCGTGGGGCCAAGGAGGTGATAGTGTTTCCCTATTTCCTCTCGGCTGGCCGGCATGTGGCGGAGGATATACCGGGAGAAGTCAAGACAAAGCAGGAACAGTACCCCAATATCTCCATCCATATTACCGATTATCTTGGTATTTCCGCCGGTATGCCCGGTATGATCATCGAACATCTTAACCGGCAGACATTGCTTGTCTGAGTGCGTTTAGATTGTCTTGATCGTGCGCGGACTGGAAACTGACTTTAATCTCAGATGATAAATTGAGAACTGTCGGCAATATCAAACACGGCAGGGCGTACCCGATCTGAGTAACACACCCATCAAGAGCCGTTGCCAATGTGATGCCGGTTAGACTCGACTTGTGGGCTGTCAAAAATTTCTGCAAACATGCGTTGCCGGTAAGCGAAGATCTGATGCAGGACGGGTGCTACGTAAAGTCGATTGAGGCTAACCTGCAGGGCCTGGGGAAGATATCCGGGCAAACTGTAAGTGACTCGATCAATGATCTGTGTTGTGGCGCCAATCTGCACAAACTGATGCAGATGATGCCAGTAGTCATATGGACCAATCAGTTGTTCATCCACGAAGCGGAAGGGAGGTTCGTAGACTGTAATCAGGGAGCGCCATCGTACCGCCAGCCCGAACAGGTGGATGTGGTAGTCGATGACCTGGCCCGACTTCATTTCTATCGGTGAAGGAGAAATCAAGCTGAAGCCCAGACTCGGTGGAGTGATCAATCCCAGATGTTCCGGTTTTTCAAAAAATGGAAAGATTCTCTTCAAAGGTCTGGTGATCTGCTGTTCGCGAATCAGTTCATAGCGCCTCATCGTACATCAAACCTGCCGTTAACTACGCCATTTCTGCCGCCAGCGGGCAAAACGGTCGTACATGGGTTCGAGCAGACGTATCAGGCCGAAACGCTTGAGCAAGGCCGAGAGCCAGCGATAACCGGGCAGGCGCGACCAGATCAAGGCAAAGCCGTTAGTTCCAGTATGCCACTGGTTGCTTTGATCCAGCACATGCAAACGTTGCATAGCCTGCGCACTGGTCAGTCCATAACGTTCCAGTAATTCGGGTTGGCGGGTGATATCCACCCAGTCGATAGAGCACTGTCTATCCAGTCTTCGATAGTGATGGATCTCCCGGCTGCACAGGGGGCAAGCACCATCGTAGAATACGACGGGGTTGGAATGACCGTCATCCGCGGAATCTGCTGGTTGGCGCATCACGCCCTCTTTAAGCCGCCCGGTCGTCATGGGCCTGGTTGGATGGCGTGTTGAGATAGGCCAGATGTTCGAGATCGAAGGACTTTGGCTGGATGTCACACAGCTCGAACATCACATCGCCACGGCAGGTGTTGCCCGCCAACAGCATGCGGATCTGATCGCGACTGATCGGAAACCAAGGGAAGCGATCCAGCAGTGAGGCGGCGAAACCGGGCGCGGCGGCCGGCACGGGCAGCATGGCTTTGGCTTTACCGGTGACCGCGCAAAGCGTCTGCATTATTTGTTTCCAGGTCAGGTCATCCGGACCACCCAGGGTATAGGTCTGGTGCAGGGTCTGGCTATTTTCCAGGGCACCGACGAAGGCTGCGGCCACATCTTCCACATGGACCGGTGACAGGGCGAAGCCGCCTGCATCTTGGGGCAACAGCCCTTTGTGGAAGAGGGGGATCGGCAGCGGCGAATCGACTATTTGCTGTTTCAGCATAGAGGCGAACTCGAGATGTCCCCGGGGTTCACCGAAGATTACGGAGGGCCGGAAAATAGTCCAGTCCAGATCCAAGCCCTGGAGGTGGGCTTCGGCGGCCAATTTGGTTCTTTGGTATGGGGTCAGGGATTGTTCCACCCCATTTGCGCTCATATGGATGAAACGTCTTACACCCTGGGACAGGGCGATATCCGCAACCCGCTTGACTCCGTTGAATTGAAGTTCTCTGAAGCTGATGCCCTGGGCCGGAAATTCCCGCAGGATTCCAATGTTGTAGATCACCGCATCCACGCCATCTACCAGCTTGGTCAAGGCTTCTGCACTGCTCACATCTCCCGGTGTCCATTCGAGGGCAGTGTGGTGGGGGATCTTGTGTTCACTGCCGGGTCGTACCAGTAGGCGTGGTGTGTGGCCTCGATTCAACATGGCATCCACCAGGTAATTCCCGACAAACCCTGTACCTCCTAATAGTGCGACTTTCATAATGATATCTCTCTGGATCAAATGGGTAGGTAGAGTCAGCTATATGACATTATAGGACTCTGTGTGTAAAAAGTGTAGTATTATCATATAAAAATACTATACAAAATGTACATGTTATGCGGGTGGCATCCAGGCCTGCCATGCTGCGTCTGTCAGGCAAACGCCGACCAGCCTGTAAACCATCAACTCCGGGCGGGTTTTCGAGTATGATTGCAGCTTTCCGCAACCAGCAGAAAAGGCCCGACGATGCTCATTCTCCGTGGCGCACCTGCGCTGTCCGATTTCCGTCTGCAGAAACTCACCCAAAGACTGGAGCAGGCGCTGGCGCGACCGCTCGGCGTTTATGCCGAGTTCATGCACTTTGCCGAGCTCGACCAGTCGCTGAACAGGTCTGAACGGGCCGTACTGGATGCCATCCTGCGCTATGGTCCGCAACTGAGGGGGCGCGAGCCGGTTGGCACCTTGCTGTTGGCGGTCCCGCGGCCGGGCACGATCTCGCCCTGGTCCAGCAAAGCCACCGACATTGCCCATCACTGCGGACTGCAGTCGCTGCAGCGGCTGGAGCGGGGCATCGCCTATTATCTAACAGCTGATACGGCGCTGGACGACGATGAGTTGAATACCCTCATGGCGCTCTTGCACGATCGCATGACGGAGATCGTATTGACCGAGATGGAGGATGCCGGTTGCCTGTTCCGGCATGCCGATCCCAAACCCTTCATGCAGGTCGACGTGCTCGAGGGGGGGTACCAGGCCCTGTGGCAGGCCAATGGGGAACTCGGTCTGGCGCTGTCCGAAGATGAGATCGAATACCTGGTGGAAAGTTTTCAAGGACTCGGGCGGAACCCCAGCGATGTGGAACTGATGATGTTCGCCCAGGCCAACTCGGAACATTGCCGCCACAAAATCTTCAATGCGGACTGGGTCATCGATGGGGAGCGTCAACCGCTATCCCTGTTCAAGATGATCCGCAATACCACGGATACCGCACCGGATGATGTGCTGTCCGCTTACCAAGACAATGCCGCCGTTATCGCCGGTCCGATGGCCGAACGCTTCGTGTTGAATCCACAGAACCGGACCTACGGCTTTGGCCAGGAAAAGATCAACATCCTCATGAAGGTGGAGACCCATAACCACCCCACCGCCATCTCGCCCGATCCCGGAGCGGCCACCGGTTCCGGTGGGGAGATCCGCGACGAAGGCGCCACCGGACGCGGCGCCAAGCCCAAGGCGGGTCTGTGCGGCTTCTCCGTCTCCAATCTGCGTATTCCGGGAGCGGAACAACCCTGGGAGACCGATTTCGGCAAGCCGGATCGGATCGTATCCGCACTTGATATCATGCTGGAGGGTCCCATCGGAGCGGCCGCCTTCAACAATGAGTACGGACGCCCCAACATCTGTGGCTATTTCCGCACCTATGAGGCCCTGGTGCCGGGACCCGATGGAAATGAGCTGAGGGGTTACCATAAGCCGATCATGCTGGCCGGCGGTCTGGGTAATATCCGCTCTGAGCACATCGAGAAAAACGCTTTTCCCGACGGTACCCCCCTGGTGGTGCTGGGGGGGCCGGCGATGCTGATCGGCCTGGGCGGCGGCGCGGCCTCCAGCATGGACAGCGGTGCCTCCGCGGAGGATCTGGATTTTGCCTCGGTGCAACGCTCCAATCCGGAGATGGAGCGCCGATGTCAGGAGGTGATCGATGCTTGCTGGGCCCGCGGAGAAGAGAACCCGATCCTGTTCATTCATGACGTGGGAGCGGGAGGGCTCTCCAACGCCCTGCCCGAACTGGTGCACGACGCGGGGCGGGGCGGGAGCTTCGAACTTCGTGCGGTGCCGAATGACGATCCCGGCATGTCGCCCATGGAGATCTGGTGTAACGAATCCCAGGAGCGTTACGTATTGGCGGTGAACGGGGATCATCTGGATGAATTCAAGGCGATCTGCGAACGGGAACGCTGTCCCGTATGCGGTGGTGGGCGAGGCCATGGAGGAGGAACGTCTGATGCTGGGTGACGCCCACTTCGACAACAATCCCATCGATATTCCGATGCCGCTGCTGTTCGGCAATCCTCCGCAAATGCTGCGGGACGTACACCACCGCACCTTCCACAAACCGGAGCTGGATTTCAAAGAGATAGATCTGCAGGAGGCGGCTCTGCGGGTGTTGCGGCTGCCCGCTGTAGCCAACAAAACCTTTCTGATCAGCATCGGGGATCGTTCCATCACCGGCATGGTGGTGCGCGATCAGATGGTGGGCCCCTGGCAGGTGCCGGTGGCGGATCTGGCGGTGACCAGCTCCGGTCTCGATGGGTTACACCGGCGAGGCCATGGCGGTGGGCGAGCGTACCCCCCTGGCGCTGATCGACGGGCCGGCCTCCGGGCGCATGGCCATCGGCGAGGCGTTGACCAACATCGCGGCCACCCGTATCGACCGGCTCGGTGACATCAAACTCTCCGCCAACTGGATGGCGCCGGCCGGGCACGACGGCGAGGATGCCAAACTCTACGAAACCGTGCGGGCGGTGGGCATGGAGCTTTGTCCGGCCTTGGGGATCTCCATCCCGGTCGGCAAAGACTCCATGTCGATGAAGACCGTCTGGCAAGAGCAGGGCGAACAACGGGCGGTGACCGCGCCGTTGTCTCTGATCGTCTCCGCCTTTGCCCCGGTCAGCGATGTGCGCGGCACCCTGACTCCGCAACTGCGAACCGACCTGGGCGATACGGACCTGATCCTGATCGACCTGGGTAAGGGGCAGAACCGACTGGGCGCCTCGGCGCTGGCCCAGGTCTACGGGCAGCTGGGTCACCATGGCCCGGATCTGATCGATCCGGAGGCCTTCAAGCGCTTCTTCGAGCTGATCCAGGAGATGCACGGGGATGAGCAACTGTTGGCCTATCATGACCGTTCCGACGGTGGGCTGTTCGTCACGATCTGTGAAATGGCCTTTGCCGGCCGCTGTGGCGTCAGCATCGAGCTGGACGAACTGGGTACTCAGGATCTTCCGCTGCTGTTCAACGAGGAGTTGGGAGTAGTGATCCAGGTACTGCACACCGAGACGGACGATGTGCTCAAGCAGCTGTACGACGCCGGTCTTGGCAAGCATAGTCATGTGATCGGCACTCTCAACACGGAAGACTATATCGAATTTCTACGTAACGGCGAGGTGGTGTTGCGCGGCAGCCGGGTCGAGTTCCAGCAGGCCTGGTCCGAGACCACACGCGCGATGCAGGCCTTGCGCGACAATCCGGCCTGCGCCGAGGAAGAGTTCGCGCGTATCGCCCAGACCGGATCCGGGCATCCAGGTGGCCTTGAGCTTCGATCCGGACGAGGACGTGGCGGCCCCGATGATAGCCAGCGGGGTGCGCCCGCGCATGGCGATCCTGCGGGAGCAGGGGGTCAACGGCCAGCTGGAGATGGCGGCCGCCTTCCATCGGGCCGGCTTCGACTGTGTGGACGTGCACATGTCCGACCTCATGGAGGGGCGCGCCAGCCTGGGCCAGTTCAAGGGTCTGGTGGCCTGTGGCGGTTTCTCCTATGGCGATGTGCTGGGCGCCGGCGAGGGCTGGGCCAAGTCGGTGCTGTTCAATCCGCGCGCAAGGGATCAGTTTCAGGCCTTCTTCACCCGCCCGGATACCTTCGCCCTGGGGGTGTGCAACGGCTGTCAGATGCTCTCCAATCTGCATGAACTGATACCCGGCGCCGAACACTGGCCCCATTTCGTGCGCAACCGCTCCGAACAGTTCGAGGCCCGCTTCGTCATGGTGGAGGTGATGGAATCGCCGTCGATCCTGCTGCGGGACATGGCGGGTTCCCGGCTGCCCATCGCGGTGGCCCATGGCGAGGGCCGCGCAGAATTCCGGGATGACCGGCAGCTGGCGGGCGCCAGGCGTATGCAGACCCTGCGCTTTCTGGAAAACGGCGGTGGGGTGGCGACCCGCTATCCCGCCAATCCGAACGGCTCGCCCGAGGGCATCACCGGACTGACCACCACCGATGGCCGGGTCAATATCATGATGCCGCATCCGGAACGGGTGTTCCGCACCGTGCAGAACTCCTGGCATCCGGATGACTGGGATGAGGACGGCCCCTGGCTGCGCCTGTTCCGCAACGCCAGGGTGTGGATCGACTAGGGAGGTTGGATTTTCAGCGAGTTATTTATAGTTCGAACTGGCAAAGTAGACTAACAACTGCCGGCCTCAGCCAGTAGTTGTTAAGTGGGGTTCTGAAGGCGGCAGAGGTGCAGATCAGCATGGACGGTAAGGGTCGCTGTCAGCGAGGCGGGTCAGTTTCCAGGACCATTTCATGTTTCACTGCCTCCCGTTTCACGATGCAGCTGGAACGTTATCTTCACTCCTATGAGCAAATAGATCACCGGACCATGCGTCATCAGGAGTCCCGCTCCCACTATTTATTTCGATCCATGTGCCGCACAAAATACTTTTCCAACTCAACGAGAAATAATACAGAGGAGGAGACCAGCAGGATGCGTAACCATATACTGAAGTCGATTGACGCGGTGCCAAATAAGGATTGCAGCGGCGCAAGGTAGGTAAAACCCAACTGGAAGATGATGAGGATGCCGATAGCGATCAGCACATATCGGTTGCCTGTTAATCCTGCCCAGCTAAATACCGATGCTTTGATATAACGAGAATTGAATAGATAAAATATCTCGAACATCACCAATGTATTTACAGCTACCGTTCGTGCATGCTCAATACTCACGCCTCGTTCCATTTCCCATAGAAAAAGTCCGAACGTGCCACTCATCAGAATATATGGAGACAAAAGCAACTCGCCAAATCAGATGAGGAGTCAGCACGGGTTCATGGGCGTCACGTGGTGGACGTCGCATCACTTTCTGTTCGGGGGGTTCAAATGCCAGCGCCAGCGCTAATGTAACCGCGGTAATCATATTCACCCAGAGAATCTGCACCGGCGTTAAGGGCAGTTGGTGAAAACCAAACAAGATAGCAGCGAGGATAATCAGTGCCTCACCACCATTGGTCGGTAAAATGAAGAGGATGGCCTTCTTGAGATTGTCGTAGACCGTGCGTCCTTCTTCTACGGCATGCGCGATGGAGGCAAAATTATCATCGGCCAAAACCATTTCGGCCGCTTCCTTGGCCGCTTCCGTTCCATTTTGACCCATGGCTATACCGACATCGGCACGTTTCAAAGCCGGTGCATCGTTTACACCATCGCCCGTCATGGCCACGACCAATCCCCATTCCTGCAGCAGTCTGACTAAAAGCAGCTTGTGTTCAGGATTTACCCGCGCATACACATCAACATCCTGCACGCGTTGCCGCAACTCATCCTCACTCATTCCTTCAAGTTCTTGACCGGTGAGTACGTCATCGGTATTCATGAGTTTGAGTTGCCGGGCAATGGCACGGGCGGTGGCAGCATGATCACCTGTGATCATCTTTACCCGGATACCCGCCATACCACAGGTTTGCACTGCCTCAATGGCCTCCTCGCGAGGGGGATCAATCAAGCCGAACATGCCCAGCAGAGTCAGCTCATTTTCCACATCGCTGAAGCTGAGCTCCATCTGTTCATAGCTAACCGGCTTGACGGCAATGGCCAATACTCGCTGACCTTGCTGTGCCATTTCTTCAATACGGGTCAACCAGTATTTTCTATCCAGAGGTTGATCGCCATCAATGGCCCTCTGATGAGCACACATCTCCAATACACGTTCAGGCGCTCCTTTGAGAAAGATGAAGGCATCACCGGTGTGACTGTGATGAAGCGTCGCCATAAAACGATGCTCGGATTCAAAAGGGATGAGATCAGTGCGGGGATATTGTTTTGCTTCTTCCTCAATATTCAAGCCCGCCTTTAAACCTGCCACCAGCAATGCCCCTTCCATAGGGTCTCCATGCACCAACCATTCACTGTTATTCTGTTCCAGTGATGCATCATTGCAGAGTACTGCTGCACGAACCACCTCCAGCAGGAGTGGCCGTTCCTCCGGTAGCACATCCCTGTTCGCCAGAGAAATCGCGCCATGGGGATCATAGCCTGTGCCACCTAGCTCAAATAGATTGCCGGTGGTCGCAATCGTACGCACGGTCATTTCATTGCGAGTCAGGGTGCCGGTTTTATCTGAGCAAATGACTGTTACGGCCCCCAGCGTCTCGACAGCAGGAAGTCTGCGAATAATGGCATTACGCCGAGCCATACGCTGTACACCGATAGCCAGTGTGATGGTCATGATTGCGGGCAATCCTTCCGGTATCGCGGCCACCGCCAGACTTACAGCGGCCAGAAACATTTCAGCCGACGCATAATCTCGGACTAACGAGCCGAAAGCGAAGGTAAGAATGGCGATCACCCAGAATGGCTAGAGTAAGCCATCGACCAAACTGGGCCATCTGACGCAACAGTGGGGTCGTCACTGACTCCACTTCCGATACCAGCGTACTGATGCGACCAATCTCGGTTTGTTCGCCGGTCGCAACCACCACACCAGACCCCTGGCCATGGGTAACAAGGGTGCCAGAATAAGCCATGCAGCGGCGATCGCCGATCACGCTTTCCTGCGCGACGGGTTCAGTGATCTTTTCTACCGCCATCGACTCACCTGTCAGCACCGACTCCTGAATTTGAAGTCCCTTGACACGGAACAACCGCAGGTCTGCCGGTACCTTATCGCCAGATTGCAGCAGGACGATGTCACCGGGCACCAGCCTCTTCAGCCTGGATAGTTAATTGTCGGCCATCACGCATCACCATTGCATGTGGAGAAAGCATCTGCCGTATTGCTCTCAACGCATCCTCGGCCTTGCCCTCCTGAACGAATCCGATCACTGCATTGATAAGAACCACACCAAGAATCACACTGGCATCCACCCAGTGCCCCAGCATGGCCGTGACGGCACTCGCAGCAATCAATACATAGATCAATACATTGTGGAACTGGTAGAAAAACCGCACCAGTGGTCCACGTGTTTTTGCTTCGGGAAGTCGATTCGGTCCGTATTTAGCAAGTCTGTGAGTTGCCTCTTCTCTGGATAGACCGTCTTTTGTGGTATTGAGTGATTCGAAGACTGCATTAGTGCTTTCAGTATGCCAGCTTTCTGATGTCGAAACGTCGTCACCCGGCGACCCTTTCGCTTTTTGAACGCGTTAAGTGTCTGGCGCGTAACCACGGCGCCCACCACTGCAAGAATGACCAACATGGTAAGGAGGATCAGCCATTCAATGACAGCAACATCAAATCTCCAGGTAAGATCGTCATTCATCGGCTTGTCTACCGCTTAATAGTGACATAGTTAGTACACCAACTTGGATTTATCCATGCACATTTCATCACGCTGGTATCCTTATTGGGTGTTAGAGAAAGCTGCAAAAAACTCACAGAGCAAAAACCACAATTGCACCTCCAAGCAAAACAAGCAAGCAGATCGCGACTGTCCACTGTCCCAGCTGGCGCTCCAACGCAATCAGGCCGCGGTCCCAGTCTACATCAAGCCATTTACGCCCCAACCATGTCAGGCACAGGTCACGCCATTTGGGTAGTCGTACCCTAAAGATGGTGTGAATTTGCTCCATAGTAAAGTTTAGCCACCGCATAACGGACCTCAGCAATACTACCGGGATATCGGGCAGATTACTCAGGATATCGTCTCTGCTGGTAGACCACTTGGTAAGCATTGAATCCAGCCAACCCCGCAAGGGCGATATCTTGTAAACTATCAGCCACAGAATACTCATGGCCAAGAGAGCGGTGGGTGCCACCAGGTAAAGTGTTTCACGCAGCAATGGCCAGGAGGCTGGTTGCACCAAGACTCGCCCCAATAAGAACAATGCCAGACCTGCAAGGGCAACACTGATATAGGCTAAAATAGACCGGACACGCACTTGTCCCATGCCGACCAAAAAGCCAAACAAGAGGCTGACAACACCTATGACCTGCATACCAAAACCCCAGGTCGGCAGCGCAACTTCACCCAAGGGCAGCCAATAGAGCCAGCCCAGCACACCTTGACCGAATTGGAATGCAAGGAGCAGGGGCAAAACGCTCACCGGGACAGCCCGGTAGGCCAGTGTCGTCCAGAGATGCAGTGGAAACACACCGGCCCTGACAGCGAAACCGGCCAGTACCAATCCCACTATCAGATCCCGGTTGTCCGGATTTGTCATCGCCTGATGCAAAGCACTGAAGTCGCCAGCTTCTGCAGCCATAATTATCAACACCTCAAACAACAACAGGTCACCGAGTATCAGCATCACCAGGTAGTGTCTTGCGGCTTTCCACGTTTCATCACTACCCCAGTGGGCAATGAGGCCGTAAAATGCGTAACCGCTGACGGAGGCAAAGAAGAAAAACAGCCAGGGGTCTCGGGCCAGAATGAGCCCAAGACTGCCGCCCATGACCAACAGATAAAATATGCCGAGACGCTGGCCGGCCTTGTCATGGAATCCTGAGCCCATCACCAGCGCTACCCCAAACCACACTGCGCCCATCAGCGCCAGAAAGAGCCGGATCGGTGCTTGGAAACCAAAACTCGATCCAAGCAGGAGCCAAGGCAGATCCATCGAAGTGCCACTTGGAAGCAGGACAGACACAGCCAGAGCAGGCAGCACTGCACAGGGAATCAGCCAGTTCGCTTTCCTGTAGACACTATCGAACACAAGGCCGAGGGCCAACAACCAGGGTACCAATGGCACGGCTACCAGCAAGAGGCTCACAGGCCGTACTCCCGTGTTGCAATGAGCCGCGCCCACTCCAGTGGGCTGAATGGTGCTGCAGCCAGCAATCCGACCAGCAGGGAGAGAAATGCCGTTATCAGCGGCGGCCACAGCAATGCCCAGGCAGTCTCCCATCTACCAAATGATCTTTCGGCAGGCCATGCTGCAAGGGGTTCCCGAAACCACGCGGCATGCAGGATCGGCAGAAAGTAGGCGGCATTCAGCAGGCTGCTGCCAGCCAGTACCAGCACCACCCAGTTCTGCCCGGCTTCCAGCGCGCCGTGCCCCAAGTACCATTTGCTGACGAATCCCGCCAGTGGCGGCACACCGATCATGCCTAAAGCACCCAGCGTGAAGGCCCCCATGGTCCAGGGCATACGGCGGCCGACACCGTTCATCTGGCTTATTTTATGGATTCCCAGGGTCTCTGCCAGATTGCCGGCACAAAAAAACAGGGTGATCTTCATCAAACCCTGATGTACCAGGTGGACGATACCACCAATGGTGGCGATTGGGCCGACTATCGCAACACCCAGGGTAATGTAGGAGACCTGGCTGACGGTGGAGAAGGCAAGCCGGCGTTTCAGGTCGTCCTGGAATAAGGCCCGTATTGAACCATAGAGGATAGTGGCGGCAGCCAGCACTGCCAGTGGCCCAGTGACGCCGAGCCACTCAGCGTACTCAATGCCGAACACATCATAGACAACCCGTACGATGCCGAATGCACCCACCTTCACAACCGCCACCGCATGCAACAGTGCGCTTACCGGTGCCGGCGCCACCATGGCCTGGGGCAGCCAGCCATGCAAAGGCACCAGCGCGGCCTTTACTCCCAGACCCGCGATGAGCAGGCTAAAGATCGCTATCAGTGCGGCACGGGAGCTGTTCGAACTGGCTGCGACAAATCCCCCTTCAGTGAACTCCAGGGTTCCGGCCAGCCCATACAGCCAGGCCGTACCGCTCAGCAGCAGGGCGCCCCCCAGCATGGTGTAGACCAGATAGGTACGACCTGCACGCCGGGCCACTTCGGTACCACGATGCACGATCAGCGGATAGGTGGCGAGGGTCAGCAGTTCATAGAACAACAGGAAGGTCATTAGATTGCCCGCCAGGGCCACACCCACAGTAGCGGTCACACACAGACTGAAGAAGCCAAAGAAGCGGCTGCGGTGAGGCGAATCCTCCAGATAACCGATGGCATATACCGTGGTTAGCAACCAGAGCCCGGTGGAAAGAGGGAGGAAAAGCAGCGACAGGGTATCGGCTTTCAGGACCAGATCAATCCCGGGTAACAGCGGGAGTCTTGTCTCATAGTGGTGTCCGTGGAAGACACCCCAGAGCAGAATGAGCACCAACACCAGTTTGGCGACTGCGCCGACCAGATTTAAAACTGTGCGGGCAACGACATTTTTTTCAGCAAGAAAAAAGATCACCAGCCCCGGCAGCAGTGAACTGCAGACAATCAGCAGGGGCAGCCACTCATCCCAATTCACGGCATCTCAATCCCGATCCGCTTAACCCACGGCGCGCCAATGTCCATCAGTTCCAGGGGCCAGGGCGCCATCAAGCCAAGCGCCAAGGCTGCCAGTGCCAACCCGAGAGCGGTCCATTCCATGATCGCCGGGACCGCGCGGCTATCATGCAGCACCTTGGCTTGGGTAAAGGCGAAGCCAATCACCTTGAAGACGTAGGCCGCCGCCAGCAGACTACCGCAGATCACCACCAGTATCCAACCCCAGTGACCCGTGGAAAAAGCAGCCTCTAACAACAGCCATTTAGCGACAAATCCGCCGCTTGGCGGAAGTCCGATGATGCTGATGCCTGCGATGGCGAATGCCGTCAGGGTCACGGGTAAGCGTTGTACTATCCGGTCCAGATCGGCGATGCGATCGTGCCCGCCGAAAGACAGGATATTCCCGACGGCGAGAAACATGGCGCTTTTGGCCAGGGCGTGGGAGAGTACAAAATAGACCACAGCGTTCCATGCTGCCGGAATCAGGAGCGGAAAAGCGAGAAACAGATAACCGAGTTGAGCGACCGTCGAATAGGCTACCAATGACTTGAGCCGCTTCTGACGCAGGGCCTGCAGCGAGCCCCAAAGGATGGCGCTCGCGCCGAGGACGCCAAGCAATAGCCGCAGTGCAGCGTCCGGCTCGGGAAACAGCTCCAGCCAGAATCGCAACAGGAGATAGAAAGAAGCCTTGACCACCAGCGCGGAGAGTATCGCGCTCACCGGCGCCGGTGCGCTGGCGTGGGCCGGGGGCAACCAGAAGTGCAGCGGAAACAGTGCCGTCTTGAGCAGCAGCCCCGCTGTCATCAGGCCCACGGCCGCCCAGACTGCCGGCATGGGGGCCATAAGCCGCCCCAGAGAGATGATATCCAGGGTACCGAAGGCATGATAAAGCAGCGCCACGCCGAGCAGGTAACAGAGCGAACCGAACAGGCTGACCAGTAGGTAACGCATGGCCCCGGTGAGTGCGTCCGCACCCCCCGCCAGGGCCACAAGCGCTACTGCCGCCAACCCCAGAAGCTCCAGCGTAACATAGAGGTTGAAGATATCTCCGGACAGAAACAGGGCGTTGAGCGCGGCCCAGAGAAACAACCACAAGGGCCAGAAAAACCGGGCCTTTCGATGCTCAAAATAACCGATGGCATAGAGACTGATACCAATGCCCACCAGCGCCGTCATGATCAGCATCAGGCTGCTCAGGCCATCCGCATAGAGATCGATCCCCAAGGGCACACCCCATCCACCAACGGCATAACGCTGAATCCCATGGGTTGCCACCAGCCATGCCAGCCCGGTGACTGGGATCGCCATGCTCAATGCAGCCGCCAGACCCAGCAGGACAGCCCGCCGGGGCAGCAGAAAACATAACAGGGAGCCGGCGAGTGGCAGCAGGATGGTCCAAATGGCCCAAGGGAGAGTGACTGTGCCGGACCCCATCAGTGCTCAGATGTTTGTTCCGGCAAATCGGTCCGGCCTGTCTCTGCCTGTACACGAAGCACCAGAGTCAGCGCCAGTGCGGTAGCGGCGATGGCAACCACGATTCCGGTGAGCACCATGGCCTGTGGCACCGGATCAGGCAGCGTATTGGATGTGGGTCCGCCCAGGCCTACGAGGACCAGAAACACACCGCTGCCCATGATGTTCAGCGCCATGATCTTGCGGATTAGATGGGCCTGCACGATCAGGCTATAGAGCCCGAGAATGAATAGGCCGATACCAGTAAGGGCATACAGGGTAACCGGCATTATTGGTTACCACCGGAAATAGCTTGGCCTCCCAGAAACAGGGCTGTCAGGATAGCGCCGATCGATAGCGTAGCCGCCGTCTCGATGAACAGGATCAGGGCTCCTGTGAGGCTGGATGGATATTGCAGAAACATTCTGCCCTCAGGCATGACTACTACGCCGGCAGTGATAAAAGCCCCCAAACCAAGAAGAAGAACGACGCGTATGGGTCTGCCCATTAGCCGGGTCGTTAGGCGTTTACCTGCCAGCAACAGGAGAACACCCGAGGCGGCCAGCACCGCGCCCGCCTGGAAGGCGCCTCCGGGCGCATGGGCTCCGGCCCAGAGGAGATAACCGGCCACCAGGATCATCATCGGCGCCAGTCCATGCACCAAGGCAGACAACACCGGTCCCGGGTCAGCTCCACGGCGCATCGGCGTGGCGCCAAGTGACCAGACACCGATCAGGGCGAGTAACAGCACTGCCATTTCCAGCAGGGTATCGTAAGCCCGGAAATTAAGCAGCACGGCAGTGACCGGGTTGAGCACACCGCTCGCTTCCAGGTTTGCCTCCACCAAGCCCCTAAGCTCGATCGCCTGATCCGGCAAGGAGAGTACTGCATAACCCAGCCCCCCGGCCAAACCCAACATTAACAGTTGGAGAATCTGCTGAAAGAGTTTAGGGAGCGCCCTGTGATCAGCGCCGCTCATTGGTATCACCGGTGTCAGTCGTATGATCATCACTGCTCCGATCGGACAGCTCGTTCGACTGGGCCAGTGCCTTCAGCAACAAGGCTCCGGTCAGACCTGCACCGATAGCTGCCTCGGCCAAGGCAATGTCAATGGCCTGCAGGCGCACCCAGGCCAACGCCATTGCCAGGCCGAAGGCAATGAACAGTACGATGGCCTTGAATAGGTCCGGACTCTTCAATGCCTGCCAGGCCAGTCCCAGCAGGGTGAGCATCAGCAGCCCGTCAAACACCCATTCCAGCAGCGCTATCGTTTCCACGGTTTTATCCCCTTGCTTAACGCCGTTCGCGCCACCAAGTGGGCGACACTGGCGCTGGCCAGTAGAACCAGCAACCAGATGAGCAGCAACTTGCCCATAACAGCCAATGAATCCGCCTGCAGGGCAAGCCCGGCCACGATCAAACCTAACCCCACATTGTCTGCCTTGGTCAAGGCATGCAGGCGGGTATAGACATCTGGAAACCGCAATAGACCCAGCGTGCCGGCCAGGAAAAACCCCGCCCCTGCGAGCAGCAGGAACAGAGTGAGGAACTCAGTCACCCGCATCGTCATCTTCCCAGACAACCCAGGCGCGTCGTACGAAGGCGACAGCCGTCACGGCGGCCAACAGAGCGAATACAAGGGCCACATCGCGCAATCGCGAACTGCCTGATGCTTGGGACAACAACAGCAGGCTGGCAACGGCCGTAGTCCCGAACAACTGTGCCGCCAACATGCGGTCGGCAGCCGTCGGACCGCGTAGTATCCGCCACATCCCGGCAACGAGATTAAGGAGCAGGAAGAGCGCCAATGCGAGATAAAGAGTCTGCACGCGCGCTCAACCCTCCAATGTCACCGGCGTTACGAAACCGGGCGGCTTGATCGCAAGCACGGAACAATCGAGCTGATTGAGGATCGTCTCCGCGGTATTGCCCATGAAGAATCCGGGAATACCGGTACGGGCTACCGTGCCCATGACGATAAGGTCGGCCTCGATCCGTTTCGCCAGCGCTGGTATCGCTTTGCGCGCCCAACCCTTCACCAGATGCGTGCGGGGTTTGAGATAATCCACGGTATCCTGCCCGAGATGGATGGTCACCTCCTGCAAGAGCCCGTCCAAATTTACCTCGTGATGTCGCCTCACGTGTTCGACATAGGCAACTATTTTCTCCTCCGGCTCATGCATAAATGCGCCCCGCATGGCGCTCTCGCCGATCGCGTCCCAGGCGTGCGCGACATGCAGCTCGGCAGAATTCCGACAGCGCCAGGGAGCCCGCCATTTCGAGAATCTGCCGATTCAGCTGATGCCGTGTTTTCAGTTCCGCCGGCGGGTATCTATCATCCACGTCGACAGCCGCCAGGATGCGTCGATAGACCTTTGGAGCCTCCGGCTTGACGAGCCAAACCGGACAGGGGCATTTGCGCAACAGGTGCATGTCATCGCTTCCGAAAACCCGATCCAGCCAATCCCGGGCTTCGGGGATCTTGATCACCAGGTCATGCCCATTCCGTATTACCTCGCGGACGATTTCCAGAAAAGGCGTACCAATCAAAACCTTGATTTGGATATCGATCCGTTGGCGGTAAGGTTCAATCATGGACTCCAGTCCCAGCCTATGTTCAGCCACCATCTTGGACTGCAGATGGTCAGAAATCGGTCCTCCCTCCGCCATCCCGATACCGGCAATGACACGGGGGACCACGTCGACGAGCGCCAGATTGGCCTGGTTGCTCTCCGCCAGCGCCACGGCGCGCTCGAGGACAGATTCACAGGCCTCCTCAGGGTCGAACATACAAAGAATGCCTTTGAACTGCACCATTTCATCATCCTCCACCAGCAATGTTCAGGGACACACCAAACACTCGCGCAACATTTTCCTCTACTGCCTCGAGTTCTGCTACGAAATCTCTTCGTCTATCGAGCACATGAACTTGCAAGACACTTTGACCCAATTCGGCACTCAAGGTGCCTGGCAGCAGACTGACCGTATTGGCCATGAATACCTGCGGCAGTCCCGGCGGCAGCCGCAACGGGTATGCAATCAGATCCGGGTCGATGGGCAAGTCGGGGTGAAATGCCCGCCAGGCTACATCGGTGCCACCCATCAGGGAACGCGTGAAGAAAAAAGGGATGAACCTGAGCAATCCAGACCAAGCCAGGCGCGTCGGTGGAATTAACGCATTACTGGCAATCACCGCAAGCAATACCACCGGCACACCGATCCACCAGGATGATGCTGAACCATCGGTAAGAATCCACCAGATGATCGAGAATAGAAGCCCGCGCGAGATGCTGATTGAGCCACTGTTTGTTTCCTTGATCCTGTTCATTCTGTACCGTCTTTGGGTGAATCTGTACAGCCTGGCAAACCCTGCCTGCCGCCGGATAACGAAAAAGGCCGGTCACACACAGCCGGTCCTGTGTGCGCTCTAGCTACTGCCGGTCATACCACAGGCCTGCTGACCTCTGATGCCCGGCACATAACGATGCGGAATACCGCCAAGATTTGCCGGCTCAACAGCCCCTGACTACATCATACATCACGGCATGACCAGGGAAACCTTCCCGAGGAGACGATCCGTTGCCTCACGCGCGGCATCCATGAACGGCACCAACACCAAGTCGGCTCCAGCCTGTTCCAGTCTGGCAACCTCGTTGGGAGCGTGGGCGGTTACAGCAATTCGGCCGGCATAGCCCAGGCTTCTCAGGGTGTGGATAAGTGCTTGGCTGACGTGAAGATCGCGCACCGTACAGACCAACCACTGGGTGTGGGCCAGCGGCAGCGACGCGATAAACTCAGGATCCTCGGCATCTCCGTATCGAACCGGTTGACCCATGGAATCACCCGAACGGACCAGTTCCGGGTTGTAGTCGACACTCAGCACCCGGCAATCGCGCTCCCGAAGTGTCCGCGCGATACCGGAGCCGTAGCGCCCCATGCCAAATAAAACGATTACCGTAACGCCATCCTCAGGCGCCTCGCCCTGCCCGAGTTCCCGGTAGGGGCGCTTTCGCTCGAATACCTTCAGCCAGGGAGCCAGCCGCTCATATAACGGATGCGAGAAGATGATCATATAGGTCGAGGCGCTGATGGTGATGAGGCCAACCAGGGTGATCAAGCCCATGGTCTCGGCCTGGAGATGACCGAGGCTTACACCCAACGCGCCCAGAATCAGGGAAAATTCGCTGATTTGCGCCACCGTGAGCCCCGCGAGAAATCCGGTGCGTTTACGGTACCCCAATATTCCCAGGATGACCATGACAATCAATGGATTACCGATCAATACGAAGAGGGAGAACACCAGGGAATCCACCAGTTGGGCACCCAGCAGGCTGAGGTCCAGGCGGGCACCCAGATCGATGAAGAAGAACAGCAGCAGGAAATCGCGCAGGCTTGCCAGACGTGCCCCGAGTGCGTCCCGGTAAGGTGTCGAAGCCAACGTCACCCCGGCCACGAAGGCGCCCACCTCTTTGCTGAAGCCCAACATGTCGCCCAGGGTAGCCAGGGCAACGGCCCAGGCGATCCCAAACAGCACCAGCAGTTCCTGGGAGCGGGAAAGCAGATGGAGCAGACGCGGCAGGATATACCTTGTGGCCAAGCCAATGACCAACAGAAATACGCCACCCTTCACCAGCACGGCAAGCACCGTGTAGGTCATGGAGGCGTCGCGGGTTTCGCCCAGGGCATTCAGGCCGATCATGGCGAACACCACGACCAAGTCCTGCACGATCAGAAAACCAAGGGCGATGCGTCCGTGCAGCGTATCCACCTCGCGTTTGTCGGAGAGCAGTTTGACGATAATGATGGTGCTGGAAAAGGTTAATGCAACTGCCACATACAAGGCGGCAATCGTTGTCATGCCCAACCCTAACCCGATGAGGTACCCTATGATGCTGGTAAAGGCGACTTGGCCAAGTCCCGTCGCCAGCGCCACTGGTCCCATGGTGCGGATGATGTGCAGGTCCAGCTTTAGCCCGACGACAAACAGCAATAAAGTGATGCCGAGTTTGGCCAGCAGATCGACTTGGTCATTTGCACTTACCCAACCGAGCACCGAGGGGCCGACCAGGATGCCTACGGCAATAAAGGCCACGATCAGCGGCTGACGAAGCCGCACCCCGAGGGCCCCTACAGCGGCCGCCAAGAGCAGCAGGGCTGCCATTTCGGTAAAGATGTCGGGAAATACGCTCATTTAGTTGCTCTTTTTAATATCGACGCGATGGTGTAGCCGCTTGCTGCTCCACACGGCTGTGTTGATTGCCAAGCGACCGGCCAGAATCCGTCCAACTAAAAGCTTAGCCACAATGCTAAGATTGAACCGGTTTGCAGCTATCAGCCAAGCATGGATTATGCGGACTCATCCCGTTCCTCTCCCTCGCGCACCAGTTCGTAACCCCGGTTTCTGACGCCCTGCATGCACAGGGAGATCACCGCAACGGCCATGATGAAAATGGACTCGTCTATGACTTGCAGAACCAGAGCGGAACCAAACAGCACGAAGCCGAATTCCCCTGCCTGGGCGAGTAAAAAAGTGAGGCGCGCGGAGTCGCCGCGAGAGTCTCCGAAGGCAAGGGCCAGGGGAAACAGCACGGCAATTTTGATTGCGATCAGGACAGCGGTATGTCCAAGGAATTCGAGCGGCCGTTCCACCAGCTCTCCCAGGTCGATCGACATGCCCACGGCCACGAAGAACAGGCTCATCAACAGGCCTTTGTAGGGCGATCCAGAGGATCAGGTGCAGAGCCCCGGTGCTGCCACGCTCACGCTGGGTTTTCTAACTCGTGCTCACATGCTTGAGTTTTTATCCATAAGCGACAGACGGCCAGAGGCAATCAATTGTTGATTGTAGGTACATTCAAATTCTTATTCCCCTCTGAAGTTTCATCCAGGACGATGACAAAGGTCTCTCCCGGTCTCAGGGGCACGATGAATTTTACCTGAATGACCTCTGCCACCCGTTTATCCGGCAAGACGTGGCTGAGCGTTCCGATGACCCGTCGAGAATGACGGTGCCTGGTATCAGGGGATTGCCTGGAAAATGACCCTCCACACAGGATGCTCCGGACTGATGCTGACGGCCTGGGATAGCTCCATTTCATGTGTGGGACTGGATGTAGCCGGCAAGGGTCGAGAGGGAGGAGAATATCTGCACAATACTATCGGCATCGGCTTTCAGCTGAATGCCATATTTTTGTTTGATGGCCAACGACAACTCAAGTGCATCGATCGAGTCCAAGCCGATGCCATCGCGAAAAAGCGGTGTTTTAGGTTCAATTTTTTTCGGGGACAATATCTTCGAGATTCAAGGTGTTGACAATGAGTTTCGCGACATCGAGTGGTTCGGTGGTTAATTCAAACATGATTCGATTATCTCAAAAATTCCATTACTAAATGCAAAGCCGCACAGATGGAAAATTATCTCAGGGGCGGCAAACTATACTACAAAATATCCGCGGGAAAGATGCTGTTGATCGTTTTCCTCCAGGCCTGACCATATTTCAGACCAGCCTGGCGCAGGCGCCCGGCCCGGATGATCTCCTCGCACAATTCGATGGCATAGCTTGCGGGCTGATTGAACACGGAATCGATGAACTCGAAACAGCGGGGATTGAGCGTCCTGGCAACCTGCCTGATCTCGTCCACGACCTCCTTGGGCGGTCGCTTGCGCATCGCTCTGCCTTCGATATTCGGATAGCTGCAGTAGGTGCAGCGCAGGGGACAGCCCCGTTTGCACTGAATCGGCCAGGTCGCTCCCAGACGCTCATACCTGCGCCAGTCGATCCAGCGCTGCATCCCGGATGGCCCGAAACGCTGTGATCTTTGGACTGCCGAATGGACGATCTCACCATCCTGGGCAAAACATACGCCGGGAATCGAGGCGTAGTCTCGAGCGCCTGCCATCTCTCTCAGCAGGGCGGGAAAGGTTTCCTCGCCTTCACCGAGCACGGCGAAGTCCGCATCGATATGCGCCAGCGCTTGACTGCCCAGGATCGAGATCGCCGGTCCGCCCAGCACAATGGCGGCGGAACTCGTTTGTCGAATGAGGGCGATTTGCCGGGCCAGGGTATCCAGGTGGGTCTTGAGCCGCTGATGGACCACGTTATCGATGTTGCGCACGGAGATCCCGACCACCGCGGGTTGGAAGACGGTCAATACCCGTTGCAGTTGCTGCAGGCCGTCGGCTGTCATGAGCAGATCAATGAACCGCACTTCATGGCCGGCGTTCTCGGTCGCCGACGCCACATAACTGAGCCCGATGGGAGGCGCCGGCAGCAGGTCACGAACATGGTTCGAATAAACAAAGAGTACCTTCATGCGAGATCTTTCCTTATCAGGTCGACAGCTCCGGGCCACAGGCATTGTGCTATTCGTACTCGGGTCTTGCGGAACAAGACAGGCCATCTCAGCAAAACGATGATATCCAGATGAACCCAACAAATGGGTGCGGCTGGTTGCCTTGAGGGCAAAAAGAGGTGTTTCGCATCCAAAAATATACTGGTAAGCTAGCGAAGATGCCGGCGGACTTTGCAGCTGATTCGTTTGTAGGTTCTGCTGGCGTGGGTTTGGATTCCTGTCCCTGCATGAGGCCTGGTTCCAATGCACGCTGATTTTCAAAGGGTTATCTGAGTTATGAAAAAACCAATTCTGTCCATGGGGTTGCTGCTGACGATCTCGCTTCTCCCCGGAGCGACCGTATGGGCAAGTGACTTGGCGGCAATCCAAGCCTGTCTTGCGAACTGGGGCGAACACCCATTCGATACGCATAGTCCAAAATTTCGTGTCCTGGGTTCTCAGGTCAAGGTGTTTGGCATCGGGGGGAATATCAATGAGACCCAGAAAACTGATACGCCTGAATTGGTGCTGATTAAATCCAATGTCAGCGTGATGACCAAGTCACGCATGAATCTGCTGAATCCCAACGGCTGGTACTGTCTGCAAGGCAAGGTCAATGTGCTGGCGAAATCCATCATCACCATCGATTGCCAGGCCCATCTGGCAACCTCAAGCCCGGGGACCACGGTGCTGGGGAGCAGCAATAATGAAGACGGTGTGACCGTGCTGGGTAAGGCTGAAATTCACCGGGTCAACTGCAAGTGACGGAGTGAGATTGATCTGAAGTTATCCGGTTTCTATTGCCCCCTGTCGTCAATGTCTTCTGTCGCAACCATCTCTTGTGATGAAATCCTGGCGAACTATGATGTGGTGTTGCTCGACGCCTATGGGGTATTAGTCGACGATCAGGGACCTTTGCCCGGGGCACTGGATTTCGTCACCGAGTTGGTGCGCCGGGACAAGCCGTTTCAGATCCTGACCAATTCCGCCAGCCGCCTGCCGGACGGGATCGCGTCCAGCCTGCAGGGCCTGGGCTTTCCGCTGGAGGCCGGGCACATCCTCACCTCCGGTCTGTTGCTGACGGGCTATTTCCAGGAGCAGTCTCTGTTTGATGCCCCCTGCATGGTACTGGGCACCGAGGCTTCCTTGCGATATGTGGAACAGGCCGGCGGCCGGGTACTCTCCCTGGCCGAAGCGTCGGACGCCGAGGTCCTGGTGATCGCGGATCAGGCGGGCTTCGATTGTCTGCAGGGGATGAACCGGGTCTTGAGCCTGCTGCTGCGGCGGTTCGATCGGGGTGAGGAGATGCGGCTGCTGCTGTGCAATCCCGATCTGATCTATCCAATGGGCTCGGGCCGGTTCGGTTTTACCGCGGGCGGACTGGCCGCCATGCTGGAGGCGCTGCTGCGGGAGCGCTATCCCGGGCGGGAGCCGGCCTTCGTCAGGCTGCGGAAAGCCCCATGGCCATCTGTTTCAGAGGCTCTGCGTCGGACCGGCAGCGGCAGGGCGGTGATGCTCGGGGATCAGCTGGCGACCGATATCCTGGGGGCGCAACGGGCCGGCATCGATTCGGTCTGGGTCAGGACCGGTCTGGGTGCCAGCGCCGTCATCCAGATCGCGATTCAACCGACCTGGCAGATGCCGGACCTGCGCTGAAACCCAAACTGGCCCAGGAATGTAGGTTAGTGACTCCTCGTGCCCAAGCTCTACTTGGGCACGAGGTCGTTTGGATATCAGTGAAAATGGATTTGATGCCGAGTGCCGGCCGCTGGCTCGGCGCTTAGGGGCCAGAGCGGGGTCGGCTGCAGCGGCTGGAGGTCCACGCTCTGGTCGGTCAGTGGCACGCGCAAGGGCGATTCGGTGACCGGCCACTGCCCCTTGAGCTGGTTGTCCGGGCGCTTGCCGGCGAACACCAGATAGCTGTATTTGCCGTAGTGGGGCAGCTTGCGGGCCAGCCCCGGCAGGGCTTGCGGGTTGTCGCTCGCGATCAGGGCCGAGATGTTTCCCGAAGCGCGCTCGGCAGCGACCATGACCAGGCTGTGACCAGCGCTCGGAGAAGGCTGGCCGGCAACTGTCAGATCGTCCCGTTCCCGCTCGAAGCGGGCGTTGTCGAGGCGCTTCAGGAAGCGCTCCGCAAAGGTGTTTTCCCAACCCAGCAGCCAGGTGGGGATGTGCGGCGGCAGGGATCTGCAGATCCCGGTCCAGCCTGATCGAGGCATCCCGGTAACCCCGGGCCCATTGCTTGCGCCAGGCGGCGATAGCCCGCCAACACTCTCCGGAGGCGCTCCGCCGGCAACACGAACAGGGCCTGTTCAGCCCCCAGCAGTTTGCCGAGGGTGGGCGGTGCCTCATCCGCATCGAGCTGGCGGAACAGATCGAACCAGGGGTCCACATCCAGCCGCAGGGGCTTGGCCGGCAGTTCGATGGTGAACGGGGTTTCCTTCGCAGTCCATCGGGTGGCTTAGACTGACCGGTTTGGCTGGTGGCTCCAGATAGACGTGCAGGGGCACATCCAGCCGGAAGGGCGGTTCCGCCTGGGTCTGGCGCAATACACCGGTGAGCCGGTAAACCGGGCCCGTGGCAGTGACCTGCACATCGTCGACCGCCAGCGCGGGTGCGCCGGTGCGTCCGGTCCATTGGGTGAAAAAATCGGCGAGGTCCGACCCGCTGACCGATTCGAAGACCTGTTGCAGGTCCTTGAAACCGGCGGTCTTGAATTTGTTCACGGTGTAGAACCGGCGCAGCCCTTCGATGAATCTGGCATCCCCCAGCTTGCGCCGCAGCATGTGAAACAGCATCAGGCTCTTGTCATAACCGACCGCCTGACTGGCGGTGGTATGGCGGGAGCGGAACTCGGTGAGCGGGAAATCGTTTTCCGAGCGGACGAAATCCCCGAAGCGCTGCAGGGCGGAGCGGCGGTATTCGATCGCTTCGCCCTGCTGTTCCTTCAGCAGGTGATCCGCCAGATAGGCGGTCAGGCCCTCGCTCCAGTTGCCGCTCGGCGTAATCCACGTAGACCCCGTTGCCCCACCAGTTATGCAGGATTTCGTGGGGATAGGAGGTGTGCAGGATGAACGGCAGACGGATCACCTGCGAGCCGAGCAAGGTAAACGACGGCATGCCGTAACCGGTCTCCCAGAAATTCTCCACCAGGGCGAACTTGGCGTAGGGGTAAGGGCCCAACAGTGCCTGATACAGAGCCAGATAATAGTCGGTAGCGTCCAGATAACGCTGCGCCAGGGCGGGATCCGCCTGCCGCAGATAGACCTGGGCCTGCACGGGTCTGTCGGTCCTGGTATAGAGATGGAAGGGCGCGGCGACCAGGTAGATGTCATCCTGCGGGTTGGATTCCTGCCAGACGATCTGCTGCTTGCCCGTCCGTCGTGTTGGATTCGCGCGGGCCGGCGCCCTGGCTAACCACGTGCCAACCGGCGGGCACCTCACGTTCAGTTGGAAACTCTGGTGGCTGTCCTGAAACACCGGATACCAGGCGACCCCTGCGTCGAGAAACACTCCCTCCGGTGGAGATGGTGCCGGCGAGCAGTTGCTGGTCACGGCCCGGGCTCTCCTCGCGGGTCTGGAAATCATGGGCGATCCTGCCCCCGTATTCCAGCACGAATTCCCGGGTTCCCTCGGGCAGATTCACCCGATAGTTCTCCTGTAAGTTGGGGCGCAGGGACAACCCGGTTTGGGAGAGGCTTGCGCCCGGGGTTATGATGTGTGGATCCAGCCCCTGATGCAGGGAGAATTCCAGGGGGGCCGCTTCCGGCAGGCGTATCCGATCCCGAACCTGCAGGCGTTGCTCAGAGGGGTAAAGTCTGACCTCGAGCCGATGATCCACCAGCTCATCCGCGGCAATGGCGCCGTCAGTGACCAGGCCGAGCAGCAGGATGCAACTGGTCGTCAGATTGTGGGTCATAGAACGCATGACTGTTCATTCTACCGATTAATGGCGGAACTGAAAGTAGAGAATCGACCGATTTGGAGGGTGATCCTTGTTGAAAAAAATATTGATGACAGGTCTGCTGACGGCGGCGCTTATGGGCATCATCGATGGCGGATGAGGATACACCAGAGCCGACAGTGATCGATCTTTCCAGTCTGATCGGCATGGATCGGCTGACCGAACAGGTCGCGGACCGCCGAGTGATCTTCGTGGGCGAGACCCATGACCGTTACGAGCACCATCTCAATCAACTGGCCGTGATCGAGAGCCAGCATGCCCGTCATCCGGTGCTGGCGATCGGTCTGGAGTTCTTTCAACAGCCCTTCCAGGCGGTGCTGGATGACTACATCGCCGGCCGGATCGATGAGTCGGATTTCCTCGCGCAAGTCCGAATATTTCGAGCGCTGGAGCTACGATTACCGACTCTATCGCCCGATCTTTCGCTATGCCCGCGAGCACGGCATTCCACTGATCGCCCTGAATCTGGAACGAGAGATCACCGACCAGGTCAAGGCGGGCGGTATCGAGAGTCTAGACGAAAAGCAAAAGGCGCGAATTCCGCAGCAGATCGATCGAGATGACACGGACTATCGCAACCGCCTGCAGAAGATCTACGAGATGCATCCAAAAACCGAAAGCGGTGACTTCGAACGCTTTCTAGACGTCCAGTTGCTGTGGGACGAGGGCATGGCGGAACGGGCCGCCAGCTGGTTGCAGCGAACATCCCGACGGCCACATGGTGATCCTGGCGGGTGTCGGTCATCTGATCTACGGCTCGGGCATCCCCAACCGTCTGCAACGTCGCGTACCCGTCTCATCCGCGATCGTGATCAACGCGGGGGCCGGCACCGACGTCGATCCTGCGATGGGCGATTATCTGATCATGACGCAACGGCAGCATCTGCCGCCTTCCGGCAAACTGGGCGTCCTTCTGGATACCGAAAACAAGCCTCCCGAGGTGACCGGTTTCAGTCATGAGAGTGGGGCCGAGCATGCTGGTGTCAAAAAGGGCGATATTATCCTGCTCATCGACAACCAGCAGATCAGCAGTTATTCGGATATCCGTCTGGCCCTGATCGACAAGACCGTGGGTGAGAGTGTAACCATTGAAGTGGAACGCGACGCCCTGATCATGGGCCCCATGCGGCATCGCATGGAAGTGGAACTCAAGTAGAGCCAGGTTGGAACGCCTTGATATGCTGGTTAAGCACCTACAATACAAAAAAACATGATGATGTGGGCGCGCGCACGAGCTTAGACGCTGATCACTAAAAAACATTAAGTTTGGTATCCGGGTAACAATACCAAGGTCGATAATCGACAGATGCCCGGCGTACTGTCACATGGGACTTTACCTGGGTTCATCAATCCTGATTCAAGGCGTTTTTCATGCACAAACCCGAATTGCTGTCGCCCGCGGGCACCCTGAGAAACGCCCGCTACGCCTTCGCCTACGGGGCGGACGCGGTCTACGCCGGACTGCCGCGCTACAGCCTGCGGGTGCGCAACAACGATTTTCTGCCGGACAAGCTGGCGCAGGGCATCGCCGAGGCGCACGCGCTGGGCAAGCGTTTCTATCTGGCCTGCAACGTGATGCCCCACGGCGGCCAAGCTGAAGACCTTCCTCGACGACATAGCCCCGGTGGTGGCGCTGGGGCCGGACGCCCTGATCATGTCCGATCCCGGTCTGATCCTGCTGGTGCGCGAGCGCTGGCCGGCAGCTGCCGATCCATCTGTCGGTGCAGGCCAACACGGTGAACGCGGCAGCGGTGCGCTTCTGGCAACAGCAGGGCCTGAGCCGGGTGATCCTCTCCCGGGAACTCTCCCTGGACGAAGTGGCCGAGATTCGCCAGGCCTGTCCCTGAGATGGAGCTCGAGGTGTTCGTGCATGGCGCCCTCTGCATCGCCTATTCCGGGCGCTGCCTGCTGTCCGGCTATTTCAACCATCGGGACGCCAACCAGGGCGCCTGCACCAACAGCTGCCGCTGGGACTACAAGCTCAGCCAGCCGGTGGCGGGTCCCGGTGCGAGCACCGACCTGGCCGGGCTGCCGCGCCATCCTCAGGCAGACCAGCTGTTTCTACTGGAGGAGAAGGAACGGCCCGGTGAGCTCCTGCCGGTGTTCGAAGACGAGCACGGCACCTATATCATGAACTCCAAGGACCTGCGCGCGGTCGAGCATGTGGGGCGGCTGGTGCGGATCGGCGTCGACTGCCTGAAGATCGAAGGCCGCACCAAGTCCCACTACTACACCGCGCGCACCACCCAGGTCTACCGCCAGGCCATCGACGATGCGGCTGCAGGGCCACGCCTTTCGTCCGCAACTGATGGCCGATCTGGAAGGTCTGGCCAATCGAGGTTATACCGACGGCTTCTATCAACGCCACGAATCCAGGGAGCTGCAGAACTACCGCTATGGCAGTTCCCAGAGCGACCGCCAGCTGTTCGTGGCGGAGGTCACCGGTTTCGATGCCGGGCTGGGGCTGTCCGCACTGGATGTGAAGAACAAGCTGCGGGTCGGCGACCGGCTGGAGCTTATGACCCCTCAGGGCAACCACGACTTTCAACTCGAGGTGATGTTGGATCGCCAGGGTGAACCCATGCAGGAGGCCCCTGGTGGCGGTTATCGAGTATGGGCGAAGCTGCCGTACACCGGACTGCCGCATGGTCTGCTTTGCCGCTATCTGGAGCCGTGAATCTGCAAGGCGGTTACAGCCGCTGCTCGGCTCATGTGGTCAGGTTGGCGTGCAGCCTGCTCATGCCCCATTCCAATGATTCAGCATCGACCAATAGAGTCCAAGTTGGGCAACCGCTTTGGTGCATTCACCGGCTTCCACGGGTTTGCGCGCATAGCTGTTGGCTCCCTGCTGGTAGCTCTCCAGGATGTCCCGCTCTTCGTCAGAGAAGGTCAACGTCACCACCGGTACTGTTCTTCACTCTCACGTATGGCGGTGATTTTCAGCGCAAAATTAGGTGCCGAATCGAGCATGGGTATCTGAATTAGGGGTAGTTAAACCAGGCTGAATGGGTTGGGAGTTGGACAGCAATCAGGGCCCACATCGGTTGCATATTCCATTTGCACACACCTGCGTGTCGGATAAACGCTCGATGGTAGGTTTATCTTGATCTGTAAGATATGCTAGCCTTCTTCGCTGCTTATTAGAAGCGGGTGAGACCCCGGTTTAACCAAAAGAGGTAACCCGTGATCTGCGCCGGACCGACAGGGCCGGCTTTTTTGTTCATGTGGCCTTGCGTATGGGTCACCACTGATGAGGGATACAAATGCCTGTAATCACACTTCCCGACGGTTCCCGACGTAAATTCGACCAGCCGGTCTCGGTGCATGAGGTCGCTGCCGACATCGGTCCTGGCCTGGCCAAGGCCGCCCTGGCGGGCAGGATCGACGGCAAGCTGGTGGATACCTCACTTCGTCATCGAACAAGACACGCGGAACTCGCGATCGTCACCAGCCGCGACGAAACGGACGCCCTCGAACTGCTGCGCCATGATGCCGCGCATGTCATGGCTCAGGCGGTGCAGGAGCTCTATCCGGGCACCCAGGTCACCATCGGGCCGGCCATCGAAGACGGCTTCTACTACGACTTCGCCCGCCCGGAGCCCTTCACGCCGGAGGATCTGAAGAAGATCGAGCAGCGTATGCACGAGATCGTCAAACGGGATCTGCCCCTGCAGCGCGAGGTGTGGGAACGGGACGGAGGCAATCCAGATCTTCGGTGAGATCGGCGAACAGTACAAGGTGGAGATCATCCGTGACATCATCCCGGAAGGGGAAGAGGTGTCGATCTATCGCCAGGGAGACTGGTTCGATGTCTGCCGCGGTCCCCATCTGCCCAGCACCGGCAAACTGGGCAAGGGCTTCAAACTGATGAAGGTGGCCGGAGCCTACTGGCGCGGCAATTCCGACAACGAGATGCTGCAGCGCATCTACGGCACCGCCTGGCGCGACAAGAAGGAGCTGAGCGCCTATCTGCATCGGCTGGAAGAAGCGGAGAAGCGGGACCACCGTAAGATCGGCAAGGCCATGGACCTGTTCCACACCCAGGAAGAGGCCCCGGGCATGGCCTTCTGGCACACAAGGGCTGGCTGATCTATCTGACCATCGAGGACTACATTCGCCACAAGCTGAAGCAGCACGGCTATCAGGAGGTGCACACGCCCCAGGTCATCGACCGCAGCCTGTGGGAGAAATCGGGCCACTGGGACAAGTTCCGCGACGACATCTTCGTCACCGAGACCGAGGACCGGGTCTATGCGATCAAGCCGATGAACTGCCCGGCGCATATTCAGATCTACAATCACGGCCTCAAGAGCTACCGGGATCTGCCGCTGCGTCTGGCGGAGTTCGGCTCGCTGCCATCGCAACGAACCGTCCGGCACCCTGCACGGGCTGATGCGGGTGCGCAACTTCGTGCAGGACGACGCGCATATCTTCTGCACCGAGGATCAGATCCTCTCCGAGGTGCTGGCCTTCAACGACCTGCTGTTCGAGGTCTATAAGGATTTCGGTTTCGACGAGGTGCTGATCAAGCTTTCCACCCGACCTGAAAAACGTGTTGGGTCAGATGAGGTATGGGACAAAGCCGAGAAAGCACTTGAAGATGCGCTCAATCAGCAGGGCCTGGAATGGGAGCTGCAACCGGGCGAGGGGGCTTTCTACGGTCCCAAGATCGAGTTCTCCCTGCGGGACTGTCTGAACCGGGTCTGGCAGTTGGGCACCATTCAACTCGATTTTTCCATGCCCGAACGATTGGGCGCCTATTATATCGCGGAAGACAACAGCAAACAGGTGCCGGTGATGCTGCACCGCGCCATCCTCGGTTCCCTGGAGCGTTTCATCGGGATTCTGATCGAACACTATGCCGGCGCGCTGCCCTTGTGGCTGTCGCCGGTGCAGGCGGTGCTGATGAATATCACCGACCGCCAGACGGAATATGTGGAAAACTGCCAAAAACGCTTGCTTGACAAAGGTTTTCGTGTCGAAACGGACTTGAGAAATGAAAAGATTGGTTTTAAAATCCGCGAGCACACGTTGATGCGGGTGCCCTACCTGCTGGTCGTCGGTGACCGGGAAGTGGAACAGGGCAGCGTGGCCGTACGCACGCGCAAGGGGGAAGATCTGGGCAGTATGCCGCTAGATGATTTCATCCTGCGCCTGCATGCAGAGGTCACAGAACGTGTGAATTGAGTGTAAAGCACCGGCCTTTCCGGTGCTTTTCTACTTTTCGGGTTTGGACTTTGATGGAGGAGCCAGCTATCGCTGCAGCAAAAAAACATCGCCTCAATGAAGAGATTACCCTCAGTGAGGTACGCTTGGTCGGCGCCGAGAGGTGAACAGATCGGCATAGTTTCGATAGCGGAGGCCCTAGCGGCCGCCGTTGGATGCCAAGATTGGATCTGGTCGAGATCGTGCCAAACGCCGAACCACCGGTATGCCGTGTGATGGATTACGGCAAGTTTGTGTTCGAGCAGAAGAAGCAGAAACAGGCGGCCAAGAAGAAGCAGAAGCAGGTTCACAGTCAAAGAGATCAAATTCCGGCCAGGGACGGGAGAAGGGGATTATCAGGTAAAACTACGCAACCTGATACGTTTCCTGAAAGATGGGGACAAGACCAAGGTAACCATGCGGTTCCGTGGTCGCGAACACGCACATCGGGAACTGGGTCTGGAACTTCTGGAACGGGTGGAGAGGGATCTGGCCGAATACGGTACAGGTCGAGCAGAAACCCATGATGGAAGGCCGTCAGATGGTGATGGTGTTGGGTCCCAAGAAAAAGTAAGGGTTTCTGAGAAACCCGTCATTCAATCTGGCGTCGTCAATGAGAGACTGTGAACGCCACAAATTGCGGAGTAGAAGCAATGCCAAAAATCAAGACCAATCGGGGTGCCGCCAAACGGTTCAAGCGCACCTCATCCGGTTCGTTCAAGCGAAATGCCTCCCATCGTCGGCATATCCTGACCAAGAAGCCGACCAAGCGGAAACGTCAGTCTGCGCGCCCCGACCATGCTGGCCAAGTCCGATGTGGCCGCCGCACGTCGCATGATGCCATACGCCTAACCTCAACGAAGCGGATATCTAAAGATGCCAAGAATCAAACGGGGAGTACAAGCACGCGCCCGTCATAAAAAGGTGCTTGATGAGGCGAAGGGTTATTATGGAGCCCGGCGCAAGGTCTACCGGATCGCCAAGCAGGCGGTCATCAAGGCGGGTCAGTATGCCTATCGTGACCGGCGCCAGAAAAAACGTCAGTTCCGCGCCCTGTGGATCGCCCGTATCAACGCCGGTGCCCGGGATAACGGACTCTCGTACAGCCGCCTGATCAACGGTCTCAATATGGCCAATGTCGAGATCGACCGCAAGATGCTGGCGGACCTGGCGATGAACGACAAGCCGGCTTTTGCCGCGCTGGCGGAAAAGGCCAAGGCCGCTCTCTCCAGCTGACGCTTGTCGACCTCCGCCGGCGCTGATGCCGGCGGATCGTTGACTTCGAAAGGGGGAAGGCCTTCTGGGTCTTCCCCCTTTTTTGTTCTGTTGAGGATTTACTACCAATGGATGAATCTCCATCTGGATTTACATGGCCTGCTCGAAACGGCGCATAGCCGCGGTAATCGATGCCGCCAGCTCTGGCTGACCTGGACGAGGTCCGGGTACGCTATCTGGGCAAGAGCGGGCTGCTGACCGAGCAGCTGAAAAAGCTCGGCAGCCTGCCGAAGGAAGAGCGGCCCCAGGCCGGGCAGGCCATCAACCAGGCCAAACAGTCCCTGCAGCAGGCCATCGAGGTGCGCAAGAGCGTGCTGGAGCAGCAGGCCCTGAGCGATCGGCTCAGCTCCGAACGCATCGATGTCACCCTGCCAGGGCGGGGCATGGGTGTGGGCGGTCTGCATCCGGTCACGCCGTACCCTGGAACGCATCGAGGCCCTGTTCGCCCATGCGGGTTTCGAGGTGCAGGAAGGGCCCGAGATCGAGGACGACTATCACAACTTCGAGGCCCTCAACATCCCGGAGCACCATCCCGCCCGGGCGATGCACGATACCTTCTATTTCGATGCCCATCTGCTGCTGCGCACCCACACCTCGCCGGTGCAGATCCGCACCATGGAGCAGGGCGAGCCGCCGCTGAAGATCATCGCGCCGGGCCGGGTCTACCGCTGCGACTCGGATCTGACCCACACCCCGATGTTTCATCAGGTGGAGGGTTTCCTGGTGGATGAGAATGTCTCCTTTGCGGACCTGAAGGGGGTGCTCTACGACTTTCTCAGCCGATTTTTCGAGCGCGAGTTGCGGGTGCGTTTCCGGCCCTCCTATTTTCCCTTTACCGAACCCTCGGCGGAGGTGGATATCGAGTGCGTGATGTGTGGCGGCGAGGGCTGCCGGGTGTGCAGCCACACCGGCTGGCTGGAGGTGCTGGGCTGCGGCATGATCCACCCGGAGGTGTTCCGCCACGTGGGGATCGACAGCGAAAGATACACCGGTTACGCCTTCGGCATGGGGGTGGAGCGCCTCACCATGCTGCGCTACGGGGTCAACGACCTGCGGCTGTTCTTCGAGAACGACCTGCGCTTTCTGCGAGCAGTTTGTTGATGGTCAGCAAAATTGAATTAACAGAAATCTGTTAATGCATTGTTATTGTATATAATGACAGAGAGTTAAAGACGGGCAATAAGATGAAATTTAGTGAAGCCTGGTTGCGGGAATGGGTCAATCCCGCCCGTCTCCACCGAGGACTCGCGGACCAGCTGAGCATGGCCGGTCTGGAGGTGGATGCGGTAGAACCGGTGGCGCCGGCTTTTTCCGGCGTGGTGGTGGGCGAAGTGCTCTCCGTGGAGGCCCATCCGGATGCCAAAAAGCTGCGCGTCTGCACGGTCAATGTGGCTGGATCGGCGCCACTGCAGATCATCTGCGGCGCCGCCAACGTGGCCCAGGGGATGCGGGTGCCGACCGCGGTGGTCGGGGCCAGGCTGCCGGGCGACTTCAAGATCAAGAAGGCCAAGCTGCGCGGGCGTCGAATCCTTCGGCATGATCTGTTCCGCCAGCGAACTGGGTCTGGCGGAGAGCTCGCGACGGCATCCTGTCGTTGCCCGCCGATGCACCGATCGGCGAGGATTTCCGCGATTACCTGGGCCTGCACGATCATGCCATCGATGTGGATCTGACCCCGGATCGGGGTGATTGCCTGGGCCTGGCCGGGATGGCCCGCGAGGTGGGCGTGATCAATCGCTGTCCGGTGACCCCGCCGGATCTCTTTCCGGTCGAGCCCGTTATCGACGAGCGTGTCGAGGTGCAGCCTGGAGGCGGATGCGGCCTGTCCCGCGCTATCTCTGCCGGGTGATACGGGGGGTCGATGTGCAGGCGGAGACCCCGCTGTGGATGCGCGAGCGGCTGCGCCGCAGCGACATCCGCAGCCTGGGTCCGGTGGTGGATGTGACCAACTATGTGCTGCTGGAGCTGGGCCAGCCGATGCACGGTTTCGATCTGGACAAACTCAAGGCGCCGATTCGGGTGCGCATGGCGCAGGCGGGCGAGAAGCTGACCCTGCTGGGCGAGCAGGAGATCGAACTGCAGCCGGATACCCTGGTGATCGCCGATGCCGAGCGTCCGCTGGCGCTGGCCGGCATCATGGGCGGGCAGGACTCCGCGGTCTCCGAGACCACCCGCGATATCCTGCTGGAGAGCGCCTTCTTCGCCCCCACCGCCATCATCGGCAAGGCGCGGGCCTATGGCCTGCACACCGACTCCTCCCACCGTTTCGAGCGTGGGGTCGATCCGCAACTGCAGGCGCAGGCGATGGAGCGTGCCACCGCATTGCTGCTGGAGATCGCAGGCGGCCAGCCCGGTCCGATCGTCGAGGTCGGCAACCCGGCGCAGATCGAAGCGCGCCCGGAGATCCTGCTGCGCGCGGCGCGGGTCGAGCAGCTGCTGGGGGTGGAGATCGGCGACCAGGAGATCGTCGACATCCTGACCCGGCTGGAGATGCACGTTGTCCCGACCGAGGGCGGTTGGCGGGTCACCGCGCCGAGCTGCCGTTTCGATATCGGCATCGAGGTGGATCTGATCGAGGAGATCGGCCGCATCTACGGTTATGCGCGCATCCCGACCCATCGGGGAATGTCCGCCATGGACGATGCGCGGCAAGAACGAGGCGGCCTTTGATCTGCATCGGGCCAAGCAGGCGCTGGTGGATCGGGATTATCAGGAGGTGATCACCTACAGCTTCGTCAGTCCCGAGATGCAGCAGCTGATCGATCCCGGGCTTACCGGGGTGCAGCTGGCCAACCCGATCTCCGCCGAGATGTCGGTGATGCGCACCAGTCTGTGGCCGGGTCTGCTGCAGGCCGCCCGCTACAATCAATCCCGTCAGCAGGAGCGCATCCGCATCTTCGAATCCGGTCTGCGCTTCCGCGACGAGGCGGGCGTGCTCAACCAGCAGCCGATGCTCGCGGGACTGATCACCGGCAGCCGTCATGCCCGAGCAGTGGCACGCCAAACAGCAGGCCGCGGATTTCTTCGATCTGAAGGCGGATCTGCAGGCCGTGCTCGCGCTGACCGGCGCGGCTGCTGCGTTCAGCTTTCCGTCCGGCGGAGCATCCGGCGCTGCATCCCGGCCAGACAGCCAGCATAGAATATCGAGGCGAAACAGTCGGATGGATCGGAATGCTGCATCCCGAGCTGGAACAGCGGCTGGACCTGGAGCGGCGCCACCTACTTGTTCGAGATCGATCTGTGGGCGATCGCCGAAGGCAACCTGCCGGCGTTCGAGTCGCTGTCCAAATATCCCTCGATCCGGCGCGATATCGCCATCGTGGTGGATCGAGGCAGTGAGTTACGCGGCGATTCGTGACTGTATTCAAGAAATTGCGCCGAAAAATATACAAGACATTCGACTTTTTGATGTCTATACTGGTGAAAACATAGATTCGGGTCGAAAAAGTCTCGCATTGGGATTGATTTTACAGGAAAAATCGCACACTCTAACGGACCAGGAAGTGGAAAAGGTGGTCGGCTCCGTACTCGAGGGTCTGGCCAGTGAACTAGATGCGAAGTTGAGAGAATAGGATATGGCACTGACCAAAGCAGATATGGCCGCCAGGCTATTTGAAGAACTTGGCCTCAACAAACGCGAGGCCAAGGAGATGGTGGAGCGGTTCTTCGAAGAGATCCGCCTGTCGCTGGAAGCAGGGGTCGCAGGTGAAACTCTCCGGTTTCGGCAATTTCGACCTGCGTGAAAAAAAACAGCGGCCTGGACGTAATCCCAAGACGGGGGAAGAGATACCGATCTCGGCCCGCCGGGTGGTTACCTTCAGACCTGGTCAAAAACTCAAAGCACGGGTAGAAGCCTATGCTGGATCCGAGCAGCAGTAACACCGAACTTCCCGCGATACCGGGAAAGCGCTATTTCACCATCGGCGAGGTCAGCGAACTCTGCCAGGTGAAGCCCCATGTCCTGCGCTATTGGGAGCAGGAATTTCCGCAACTCAAGCCGGTCAAGCGGCGCGGCAATCGCCGCTATTATCAGCGCCACGACGTGCTGATGATCCGCCAGATCCGCAGTCTGTTGTACGAACAGGGTTTCACCATCGGCGGCGCCAGGCAGCAGCTTGTCCGGTGACACCGCGAAGGACGATCAGCACCAGAGCCAGCAGATCATCCAGCAACTGCGCACCGAGTTGGAAGAGGTGACTGCATATCCTGCGACGCTAGCCGGTTCGGCATTGACATACCGGGCCGATCTGCCTAGTATGCCTGCTCTTTCCGGGCGTAGCGCAGTCTGGTAGCGCACCACAATGGGGTTGTGGGGGTCGGATGTTCGAATCATCTCGCCCGGACCAATAACGTGATTCTAGCAACAAGGCTAACCAAAAAATGGTTGGCCTTTTTTGTGTCTAGGATTCACCTGGAACAAGGTTTCCCTCCCACGAGGGGGAGGGCCAGGGTGGAGGCAACCGCCCAACAACAAAGTCACCACAGACAGCAGCCGTGTGGGTGGCGAATTGTTGCTTCTTGCGTAAAAACAGACGATTGACAGACATTGCGCCCGATAGCAGTCTGCCTTACCCTATTTGACCATGAACAATCTGATCGCGCACCTCAGGCATCTGTTGACTACCTTCGCCCAGTTCTTGGGACCGGGTGGCGCAAAAGCCATTTTTGCCGATAGCCTGCTTATGAAACAGCCGCTCCTGGTAATCAACCGTTTACGAAAACATGCACCCAATCTGTCAGTACTCAATCGATTCTTGTTGGGATTCTGGTCGCTTTTACTCAGTCCGCACCCTATCTGACGGCCTGCGATTATTCTCAGGCGATCTACTCTGCTGAGATTCCACAAAGTACTCAGGAAACGGAAATGTCGATTGTACATGTATTTGACCGGGATCAGCTAAATGGTGACCCTTCGCGCTTTCATAGGCCTTATGGCCATTTTGCACAGCTAAGAGGGAACTGGGCCTTGAAGATAGCGTATTGCATCTGAGACAGCTTGATCTGAAGAACAGCCAATAAGACACACGATGAATCCTAGAGGGATTCATCGTGTTTTCATATGTAGAATGCGTTTGCTTTAACGATTCACATAACGCGCCACATCTGCCAGAGTGAATCCTTTCGGCCGGTTATGCGTCTGTTCGCAGGGATTTCCCTGGTCATTCAACAGATGTTCATTCTTGGGATCTATATCCTGACGTCTATCCGGATTCCATATAATAGGGTCAGGACACCATTCTGGATGCTTTAGGATCGAGTTTTCACACCGCTTAAGCATGGTGCCAAATACCTCCATGAGGATCGCTGAACCCACCCGTCCAAGACGTTCACCTTGTTTCGTCCTGGCCTCCAGCATTAGATACAGAAACAGAGGTGTATGGTTTTCCAATTTCACACGTATGTCATCTGGCAGGCAAGACCAACCTGGTACTTCATTGAATTTCAGATCATAATCAACCCCGATCAACTGTCCATAACATTTTTTATCCAGTTCTGCTGCAACCGCCTGACCACTGGAAAGTCCCATCACATAACCGCGTAAAAGATTACGAAACGCCAAGGATCGCTCATTGGCCGAAGCACTACGCCCGACGATTGGATCCGGGAGACGGATAATCTCATCTGTTAGAAGATGATCGATGGCCTTGGATTTCACATATTGCTCACCAGGATCCACATCCAGCAATAAACGCCAGTCCACCTCGAGTTTGTTGGGTACATGTGAGAAACCGAGCGTACCGAACCGCTCGTCGAATAGATCAACTACCGGATAATCCCCATTGGCTGGATAGAATGAACGTACCAATGTATGGCCAAAACGGTAAGCTGCGGTCGAGAATTCAACTGGCATACAGATCCGACCGCATCTATCCAGAATATCAAAACAAGGGTATTCCTCATCCGGGTCTAATAATCTCGGCTGTGCATATTGGTAAACCTGGGGATCACAGACCCGACGCAGAAAATCATACAGCACCAGCCATTGATAATGGTAACGACAATCCTTCTGCGCTTCTTCAAAATCTCTGCCAACCAAGCGTTTATTATGCAGCTTGATAAACATCAGTTGCATCTGCGAGACAAAAATATTTTCATCGTTGCGTGGATCACCGATCAAGGCGCGCCCTTCGGAATTCCGGGGTAAATCACCATCCGGATTATTCTCGTTGCCCACCAGCATCCGCCCCCTTTGCAGTTCATCGTACAGAAAAGGGCTGGCCTCCCTTCCGAATCCATAGACACAATCTAGATCAAGAGAGGCAGAGCGCAGGTTGGGTAGTTCCGTCACGTTTTCAACGGGATCACCATGCAGCTTGGTCGTGGTGTCCAACGTAATGTCGTGATCTATGAATTGTGCAAAAAATGTGTAGGCTGCGGGGATACCACTATCTTCGGAACTGTCATCAGCATCATGCATAATGCCACCGGCGCTACCCAACAACGCCATGATCTGTTCCGCCTCACATCGACTGTCAACTCCAAAATCAACAGCCCAGCTATTAGCATCAGGAAAGAGTTTACAGAAATTACCCAGCCGAGCATGCTCACATCCGCGGGCCTTAGTCATTCCATGTGGTGAAGGTTTAGCCATCTCATTTCTCCTTGTATATGTAAAACTCCAAGGATATAGGCTAAACATTTTGCCCACTCCCTGGGACATTCCCACTATACCAATTATGCAACGGCTATAACAAGAAAGATAAGTCACGGTAGGGATGCATCTCACGAGGCACCCCCCGTACAAATCCGTGCATCCGGCAGTACCGCACACGGCTCCTGTCTCGGGTGACGGAGGCGAAAACGTACGTTGGGCCAGGGATGAATCACTCGCGGTTGCGGCAATCATTGTTTAAGGATCGCCTTAAGCTTTTCCCAGCTAAGTTTTCGCCGCGTCTTTTTTGCTACGGCGCCGAAGCGCCCGGAGCCAGACCCGAAAGATTTCGTTTCGGGAGGCCACTTTTTGTTTTGGCGGTTCCTGTTTCTTGCCCGAGATGCAAGGTGTTTTCGGGAAGGAGGGGACGATGATTCTGTGTGGTTAAACCTCACCGGGAGTGAAATTAAACCACAAGCGAGTTTCACTCAAACGTCCCGCATTTTGCCGTGTGAGAGCACTCATGAGCAGGTAATTTATGCAACTGGCAGGTATACATCCGAGAATCGTTGAATTTGTATATGAGTCTGTCCGTCTGGCTAAGCCTTTTCGACCAGAATCCGGTCAGGTTCCGGCGCAAGGCTTCAGGTTTGCCCAATCCAGTGGTAGGGTCACCACGCGGCATCTCTTTTTTGACTTGGACTCGAGTCCCGATCTCATGCCCCGCTACCACATAGCCCCTTCCCAGGATATCGTCGCTGGCTTGATAAGTGTGGCAGGGGGCCCATGCGCCGAGGCCGGGGCGATCCAGCCGGCCTACCAAAGCCTGACGATGCCAGATTCCAGCAGGCCGAACAGAATCAAATAAATACCCACCACATAGTTGAGTATCGAGGGTTTGATGAGAATCAGGACGCCGGCCACCAGCGCGATGATCACCTGGGGTCTGACGTCCAGTGCCAATAACCGGTATGCAGCAAACCCAGCACTCCGACCACCAGCAGATAGACGGCCACCGTGTAGTTGAGGATGCGCGGCACCAGCAAGATCAGAATGCCTGCGATGATCGCAACGATAGCCTCGAGGGGCCACTGCTGAAGTGCGGCTGGAATATTCATTTTTATGGTCTTCTTGATTGTTTCAGACCAGCCACGATAACCGTGGAACGCGATTTCGTCCACCGGTCACTGAACGGAGCGGGTGAGCTCGGTCCGATCTCATGTTCTGGGTGCATCGCCACCCCACCTCATGGCCGCAGCCTGCTCCTATTCCCAAAGACGCCAGGTCACCAGCATGTTCAACATCACCAGGGTAGGAACCACCACGGCCAGCGCGAACACCATGGGGAATGCGAACAACTTCACGAACAGACTTTCACGCGTGAACAGCGGCATGAACCCAGCATCGGCCCCAGGATGACCAGCGCGCCGAGCAAATGCCAGCGTATGCAGAAATCTGTCCTTCAGGCGACCTTGTCGCGCCAGCCAGGTCACCACGATGGCCGAGATGCCGAACATCAGATCGGGTACTCCCACGGTCCAGGCAAACAGGACGGGGAACTGATCCTGTGCGGCCTTGAGCAGGGCGCCCAGGGCGAGAATGCGCACAATCTGGAGCCCGGTCAGCCAGTGCGATGGGGTCTTGTCGACGAGGATTCTCAACGCATCGCGTAACGCAGGCGTTGAACATCACCAGGGCTGCCGTCAACCCTATCGGAAGATACGGCAACCAGTACCCCGGCAGCGAGCTGAGCAGACGTTCCAAGCTGGAGGCGCTCGCATTGGCACGATAGCCGAAATAACCGCCCCAGGCGAGCAGGATAATCAGGAGTGCAGCCAATCCATTGCGCTGCGGTGCGTGCAAGACGCCACGCTCATGCAGTCTTCTGATGGTGTACCAGAGAAATCCAAAGATGCCGGCGATCAGCAATGGAATAGAGGAAAATTGCATCCGATGGCGCTCTCGGTGTTGACCTGTCGATGGGCCATCATCCTGGAAACGGGGCTTGACCGCCAGGTGCAAAGACGCAACTCACCTTATGTCAGGTCCTGTATTATCGTTGCGTCGAAACCTCTATCGCATCAGAATCGACATAATGCCGTATCACTTCATCATCATATCCTGGACCGTCGCTCAGAACCGACCCATTTGCAGCACAGCCACCTGACTGATGAACATCCATACCCTCGAGATCATCCTCACCTTACTGGCCGTAGCGGTCATCACCATCACCCTGTTTCGGCGCTTTCATCTACCCGCGATCCTTGGTTATCTGATGGTGGGCATGCTGGTGGGTCCGTTTGGCGGCGGCCTGGTGGCCTCCACTGAAGATACCCGGTTTCTCGCTGAATTCGGTGTGGTATTCCTGCTGTTTGCCATCGGCCTGGAGTTCTCCCTGCCACAGATGGTCGCGATGAAAGGGGCGGTGTTCGGGCTCGGCGGCAGTCAGGTCCTACTCACGGCGCTGCTGGCCTCGGGCATTGCCTGGTTTCTGGGCCTGGAGCCCAATGCGGCGATGATCGTTGGCGGCATCCTGGCGCTCTCTTCCACCGCCATCGTGAGTAAACTGCTGTCCGAGCAGGTCGAGCTCAATACCCAACACGGGCGTCTCGGCATCAGTATCCTGCTGTTTCAGGATCTGGCGGTGATACCCCTGCTAGTGGTGATTCCGCTGCTTGCCGGGGACTCCTCGCAGGGGATGCTGGCAATGCTGCTGTGGGCGCTGCTGAAGGCCGCCCTGGTGTTCACTGCGATCATGGCGGTGGGGCACTGGCTGCTGCGCCCGCTGTTTCACGAGATCGCCTCCGCCCGCTCCGCCGAACTATTCACCCTCACGGTGCTGCTGGTCACCCTGGCCGCGGCCTGGCTGACCCACGAGGCCGGTCTGTCCCTGGCCCTCGGGGCGTTCCTGGCCGGCATGATGCTGGGCGAGACCCAGTACCGGCACCAGATCGAGGCTGACATCCGGCCTTTTCAGGATGTCCTGCTGGGGCTCTTCTTCATCACTGTCGGCATGCGGGTGGATCTGCTCTCCCTGTTGCCGATCCTGCACTGGGTGCTGCTGCTGGCGGCGGCGCTGCTGCTGGTGAAGTTCGGCATCATTCTGGCCCTGGTGCGGGCAACCGGCCAATCCCTGACGAGCGCCTTTCGTACCGGAGTGCTGCTGGCCCAGGGCGGCGAGTTCGGTTTCGTGCTGCTCGATCTGTCTCTGGAATCGTCCCTGTTGCCGGGCCAGGCCGGGCAGATCCTGTTTGCCGCCATCATCATCAGCATGGCGATCTCACCCTTCCTGATTCGGCATAACGGCAGCCTCGCGAAGCGCTTCTGCGCCATGCGCAACTTCGGTGACGAGCTCCAGGTGCTGCATGATCTGGCCGAGGAGGCCGGCCGTCTGGACCGGCACGTGATCATCTGCGGCTACGGGCGTATCGGCCAAAACCTGGGCCGACTGCTGCAGCAGGAGGGTTTCAGCTTCGTGGCCTTGGATCTGGACCCCGGCGTGGTCAGGGAGGCCCGGGAGGCGGGGGAACCGGTGCATTTCGGCGACAGCGCGCGGCGCGAGATCCTCGAGGCGGCCGGTCTGGCCAGGGCGAGCGTGCTGGTGCTCAGTTTCGAGGATCATCACACCGCCATGAAGATCCTGCATCGCATCCAGCAGACCCGACCGGAACTGCCGGTACTGGTGCGCACCCGCGACGACTGCCATCTGGAGGAGCTGGAAGCCGCCGGAGCCACCCAGGTGATGCCGGAGGCGGTGGAAGCCAGCCTGATGATGGGTGGGCAGCTGTTGCTGCTGCTCAAGGTGCCCGGTTCCCGCATCTTCAAGATCATGCGGGAGATCCGGGAAGGCCACTACAAACTATTGCGCGACTTCTTCCACGGCAACGAGTCCATGGACCTGGGGCAGGATGAGGCCTTCCAGGAGCGCCTGCACACGGTGACACTGCCGGACAAGGCCTTCGCGGTGGGCCATAGCATCCAGGACCTGCATCTGTGGGATTGGCACGTGAGTGTCACCGCGGTGCGCCGGGGCGGCATCCGCGGCGATGCGCCGGAACCCAGCACCCTGTTGCAGGCCGGCGATGTGCTGGTGCTGGCCGGCACGCCCCAGCATCTGGAGCACGCGGAAGGGCTGCTGCTCTACGGCCATTGAGCGACTGGATCGGCAGCACGTAGCGTTTCGGCCATTATCTGTCGAGTCGGCAAGCGGATGCGTTCGAGCCGGGCAGCTTTGGTTGTGATCTCTTTCCGGGTATCGAGCAGATTGGCGTCCTGCGGCTGCAGCCGTATGGCCTGCTCGATGGCCTGTCGGGCTTGGCTCGGGACAACCCGCCGCCAGGTAGACGTAGGCCAGATTGTTCCAGACGATCGGATCCCTGTTGTCGAGCGCGACCGCCTGCAGCAGAGCGGCCTCGGCCTCCGCGTACTGCGCGAGGTCGTAGGCATGATTGGCCAGCGCCAGCCAGCGGTCTTGTCCTGCGGCCAACGCTGGCTCGCGGCCTCGATAGGCGCGTTGTGCCGCCGCGCTTTGCCGGTCTGTTCCAGGTCGTAGGCCGCCTTGAGGAAGGCCGCCGGGGTGGCGGTCTGGGGGATCTGCTGCGGCGGCAGGATCACCAGGGCCCAGTTGTCCGCGCGGCGCCAGGTGTTGTGAAGGCGGAGAGTTTGCTGATCCAGCGCTGCTGGCGGCCGGAACGGAGGATCACTTCGTGCCGCGCGAGATCGTAGCCGATCACCACCGCGTAATGCCAGCGGGGCAGCCAATCGAAGGCCAGATTCTGCAGCACCAGCACCGGATTGCCGGCGGCCACTTCGGTCAGCAGATCGCTCAGTTGCGCGGCGCGAGCGGATAGGCGAGCAGGCCGTAACGACGGGCGCTGGCGGTCAGTTCCACCTGCAGACTGCCCTTGCGCTCCGGCAGAAAGACCTGGGGGTGAGCGTCGTCGGGGCTGACCTCGATGTGCCGATAATTCAATACCGTGGCCAGGGCGGCCGGGCCGCACTGATGGGCTTCCTGGGGAAAGAATGGGGCATTCGCGCAACTCCACCGGCGTGGCCAGGGAAGCGGGCAGTTCGGGTAGCGAGGCACAGCCGCTCAGAAGCAGCATAAACAAACCCGCCAGCAGGCGGGCTTGTGCAGTCAGCCTGTCGGCATCTCATCTGACGGGATGGATGAACGGGAAGATGTCGGTGGCGCCGATCACATCCGTGATGATGAAAACGATAAAGATCAGCACCAGGACGCCAACCACATCGCCGCCCGCGGGCAGATCAGCCAGTTGTTGGTTCAACTGCGCCACTTCCAGATCGGTCATCTGGTGAACCCGCAGCTGTGCCTGTTCCGGGGTGACACCCAGGGCCGAGAGTTGTTGTCTGACGGAATCGCGGTCCAAGGCCTCGAGCAAGGCTGTCCGGTCGGCGTTGGCCGAGGCGCCGGCGATCAGTTGATCGTTCCCGACCAGTGCGGCCTGGGCCGGAACCATTGGCAGCATGATCAGAGAAAGGGACAACAACAGGGAAAGCAGGCGTTGCAGGTGTTTCATTGGGTTTCCTCCCGGAATTGTTGTGTTGGTCGTGATGCTGAAGTCTTAAAGAATTCATTGGCTTCCATCACAATTACTCATAATCGCATAATTTTCATTTGAATCAATAGACTTATTTAACGCTTTTGACGTCGTTCCTGGTTTGGTTGCCGGATTCCCTCGACGATCAGTTCCAGCTGCACGTCCTTCGCGGTTGGTCCCAGGTTGAAGTCGATGCCGTAATCCTGCAGACGCAACCGGGTGCGTCCTTCGAAACCGCGTCGGTAGCCGCCCCAGGGATCCATGCCGGCACCGATCCGTGTGACGTCGATGCTGACCGGGCGGGTGACGCCGTGCAGGGTCAGATTGCCCTGCAAGAGCGCACTGTCATCGGTCTTTTCGGTATAGGTACTGCTTTCGAAACGGGCCTCCGGAAACCGCTCCACGGCCAGGAATTTCTTCCCGCGCAGGTGCTTGTCCCGCTCGGCATGATTGGTATCGATACTGTCGGTCTGGATCACGACCTCGACGCGCGAGTGTTGCAGGATCATTTTCGTCATAGCTGAAACGGCCTTCGAAGGTATTGAAGCGACCCGAGTACCCAGCTGTAGCCCAGGTGGGAAATCTTGAACTGGATGAAGGCATGGGCGTCCTTGGTGTCGATCAGATAGTCCGCTGCATGGACGGCAGAGAAACTGCCAAGTAGACCGCTCAGGCAGAGGCCAAGCAAGCTGTTTTTAAGGTTCATGGTAGTCATCTCCGAGGTTCGCCTGGTTTGATTCTTCACCGGGCGATTCGTTCTCACTGCTGCTCGTCCGCCGCGGCAATCAAGCTGCGCGTGCACAGGGTCGGAAACAGGTCAGTCGTCAGCCTGGAGTTGTTGATTGAGCGTCGAAGGCCTGCCCGGTCCGGCCGCGGCTGTCCGGCCCCAGCAGATAGAGATAGGCCGGCATGATCGATTCGGGAGAGGGCAGGGTGCGGGGATCTTCACCCGGATAGGCCAGCGCGCGGATACGGCTGCGCACCGGCTCCGGGCGCGATGCTGTTGACCCGGATCGGGCTGTTTTCCAGCTCCTCGGCGAGGGTCTGCATCAGACCCTCGAGGCCGAATTTCGACACCCCGTAGGCGCCCCAGTAGGCCTTGCCCTGGCGCCCGACCCGATCGGAGGTGAACAGGATCGAGGCGTCCTGCGAGCGGCGCAGCAGGGGCAGACAGGCCTGGGTCAGGATGAACGGGGCGGTCAGATTGATCTGGATGAGTCTTGTTCCAGGTCTTGAGGTCATAGTCGTCGATGCGGCTGAGCAGGGCCAGTTGCGCCGCATTGTGCAGCAGGCCGTCGAGGCGACCGAACTCCCGGTGGAGGGTCTCGCCAAGGTTGTAATAGTCCAGTTCGGCGGCGTCTTCCAGATCGAGCTTGATGATGGCCGGTTGCGGGTAACCCGCCTGCTCGATCAGATCGTAGGTCTGTTCCAGATTGCTCTGGGTGCGGCCGAGCAGGATCACCGTGGCGCCATGGGCCGCGCAGGCGCATGGCGGCTGAGCGTCCCAGGCCATTGCCGGCGCCGGTCACCAGGATGATGCGGTCTCTGCAGCAGATCGGTTGGGGGTGTGTAGTCGAACATCTTGCTATCCTGACGGGTAGAGCGAGTTACAGATTGTGGCTAGCGGGTGAGGAATTGCAGGGTCAAAGTGCCACCTCGGCTGTATCCCGTCTGAAACGCTCGAGCCATGTCAGGATCTCCAGCGGGTGGGACACGGCGCCATCGGCCGACCAGGTTTCGGGTCGGTCATCCGCGGCCAGATAGCCGAACAGGGCGATCAGGGTCCTGGCGCCGGCCCGTTTGCCTGCCTCGATATCCCGTTGCGCGTCGCCCACATAGATCGAGCGGTCAGGCGCGGCCTGCCGCCACCCGACAGGCGTGCAGGATCGGTTCCGGATGGGGCTTGGCATAGGCCGTGGTGTCGCCGCTGACGATACAGACCGCGCGCTGCGTAAGTCCCAGCGCCTGCATCAGCGGATCCGTCAGCCAGGCGGGTTTGTTGGTGACTATGCCCCAACGGACCCCGCGCTGCGTCGAACGCCTCCAGCAGGGCCTCCATGCCGTCGAACAGCCGGGTCTGGCGGGCGATGTTGGCCAGATAGATGTCCAGGAAGGCTTGCCGCAGGTAGGCATAGTCCGGATCCCCGGGTTCCAGGCCAAACCGACCTTCAGCATCGCCTGGCTGCCGTGGGAGACGCTCGGGCGCAACTGCTCGAACGGCAGGGGCGGAAGGCCCCGGCTGAGCAGCACCTGATCCAGGGCGTAGTGGAGATCCGGTGCGGTATCCGCAAAGGTGCCGTCCAGGTCGAACAGGACACACTGAATGGTCACGGCGCGAGCTTTTGCGAGTGGACCATGTAATTGACATCCACGTCCGGTCCCAGCTTGTAGGTCCTGGTCAGCGGGTTGTAGATCAGGCCGGTCATGTCCAGGCTGGTCAGTCCCGATTCCCTGATCCAGCGGTCGAGTTCGGAGGGACGGATGAATTTGGCGAAGTCATGGGTGCCCTTGGGCAGCAGTTGCAGCAGGTATTCCGCCCCGATGATGGCGAACAGGAATGACTTCGGATTTCGGTTGAGGGTCGAAAAGAACACATGACCGTCCGGTTTCACCAGCCGGGCGCAGGCGTTGACGATGGAGGCGGGATCGGGCACATGCTCCAGCATCTCCATGCAGGTCACCACGTCGAAGGCGTGCGGGCGTTCTTCTGCCAGGCGTTCCACCGGGATGCGTTCATAGTTCACCTCGAGGCCCGATTCCAGCAGATGCAGCCGGGCCACCTGCAGCGGCGCCTCGCCCATGTCGATGCCGGTGACATGGCGCCCCGGGCCGCCATGCTTTCGGACAGGATGCCGCCGCCGCAGCCCACGTCGAGCACCCGCTTGCCGGCCAGCGGGGCGAGCTTGTCGATGTAATCGAGGCGCAACGGGTTGATCTCGTGCAGCGGTTTGAACTCGCTGTGGGGGTCCCACCAGCGGGAGGCGAGTTCCTCGAATTTGCTGACTTCGGCGTGGTCGACGTTGATTCTTTCGTAGCTCATGTTTTTGCTGAATAGCGATGTAGGAAAATGAGTTATTGTATCACCCGACAGCGATCCTGTTGCGCCAATAAGCGCCCGATGCAGCAATTCGGACTGGTCCAGGGTGGTGAGCTGACCCTCGCTGATCACCTGGCGGCCTGCCACCCAGACATGGCTGACCTGTTCGCGACCACAGGCATAGACCAGTTGCGAGATCGGATGGTAGACCGGCTGGCTATGCAGACTGTTCAGATTCACCGCCACCAGATCCGCGGATTTGCCGATCTCCAGGGAACCGATCTCATCCCCCAGCCCAAGGGCGCGGGCGCCGTGAATGGTGGCCATGGACGAGGGCGCGGGCCGCCGGCACCGCACTGGCGTCCGCAGCCACCCCCTTGGCCAGCAGGGCGGCGGTGCGCATCTCGCTGAACATGTCCAGATCGTTGTTGCTGGCCGCGCCGTCGGTGCCCAGTGCCACATTGATCCCGGCCCGCTGCAGATCCCTGACCGGGCAGAAACCGCTGGCCAGCTTCAGGTTGGATTCCGGACAGTGCACCACATGGCCGCCAGCCCAGGGCGAACTGTTCGATCTCGCCCGCTTCCAGGTGGGTCATGTGCACCGCCAGCAGCGCCGGCGAGAGCAGTCCCAGCTCCTGCAGGCGTTGCATCGGACGCTTGCCGTATTGCCGCAGCCCCTGCAGGATCTCGTCGTGGCTCTCGTGCAGATGGATATGGATCGGGATCTCCAGTTCGTCGGCGAATATCCGCACCCGTTCCAGCAGCCGATCGGCCACCGAATAGGGGGCGTGAGGGGCAAAGGCGGTGCGGATCAGCCGATTGCCGCGAAACTGATCGTGCACCTCCAATCCCTTGTGCAGGTAGGCGTCCGCGTCGGCCGCCCAGGCGGAGGGAAAGTCGATGGCGATCAGCCCCACCACGGCCCGTATGCCGGCGGCATCGGCGGCCCGGGCGGTGACATCGGGAAAAAAGTACATGTCGTTGAAACAGGTGGTGCCGCCCAGCAGCATCTCGGCGATGGCGAGCTGGCTGCCGTCATGCACGAACTCCGTACTGACCCATTTCCCCTCCGCCGGCCAGATGTGCTCATTCAGCCAGGTCATCAGCGGCAGGTCATCCGCCAGGCCCCGCAACAGCGACATGGCGGCATGGGTGTGGGCATTGATCAGGCCGGGGATCAGGGTCTGACCCGGCAGTTCGAGCACAGACCCGGAAGAGTATTTCATCCTCGCCTGAACGGATGGGAGGATGTCGCGGATCCTCCCGCCCTGGATCGCCAGACAATGGTCTTCCAGGACCTGGCCTTCCGGGACCGCCGGAATAATCCATTGGGCGTGAAGCAGGGTGTCGATGGGGACGGACATGGTGGACGATACCGATATGTTGTTAAATACGGGCCAAATTTGCCACGTGACACCACAAGATGGAAGCCTTGGAAACAAAACTCAAGCCTAGCCCGGACCACGGCCATCGTTTGGCGCGACGGACATTGCTACCTGCTGGATCAACGCCGCCTGCCGGCCCAGGCGGTCTACCTGCAGCTTGACAGTGCCGACGCCACGGCGGATGCGATCCGCGACATGGTGGTACGGGGTGCGCCAGCGATCGGCATCACCGCCGCCTACGGGGTGGTGCTGGCGGCGCGGGCCGCCTTTGTCGGAGCATGCCGCCGCCTGGCGCGGTCACATGAGCGAGGGTCTGGAACGGTTGCGCCAGGCCCGCCCCACGGCGGTGAATCTGTTCTGGGCCTTGCAGCGAATGCAGGGCTTGATCGACCGATTACCGGCGAACGCGGATCCACAGTTCGCATTGCTGCGGGAGGCGCGGGCGATCCATGCGCAGGATGTCGCCGCCAACCACCGCATGGGCGAGCTGGGCGCCGCCCTGATCGAGGGTCCGACCGGGGTCATCACCCACTGTAACGCGGGGGCCCTGGCCACCGGGGGATACGGCACGGCCCTCGGGGTGATCCGCAGTGCCTGGGCGGCGGGTCGCATCGAGCGGGTGTATGCGGACGAGACTCGGCCCTGGCTGCAGGGTTCCCGGCTTACCGCCTGGGAACTGCTTGCAGGATCGGATTCCGGTGTCCCTGCTGGCGGACGGAGCGGCGGCCAGCCGCATGGCCCAGGGCGGCATCGGCTGGGTCATCGTGGGCTCCGACCGGATCGCCGCCAATGGAGATGTGGCGAACAAGATCGGCACCTATGGCCTGGCCGTGGCAGCCAGGCATCATGGGGTCCGAGTGATGGTGGTGGCGCCGACCTCCACCCTCGACATGCGACTGGCCAGCGGCCGGGAGATCCCCATCGAGGTGCGATCCGCCGAGGAACTGCTTGGTCTGTGGCGGCGCACGGGTGGGCGCCGAGGGGGCGGAGGTGTGGAATCCGGTATTCGACGTGACCCCCGCCGCACTGGTGGACGTGATTGTCACGGAAAAGGGGGTTGTATGGTCGCCGAACCGAAAAAAGATGGAAAAATTGCTCTCGAAGTGAGCTGAGACCGCGTGAAATCCGATTTCAGGCCTCTTTAATAAAGCATAGTAGGTGGCGCTATGTTACAATTTGCATTTTTCTGACGCCCCTCAGAATCCGTTCTGGGCGAATATGGAAGATTGTAAGGCCCCATGAGCGAGTTCGCCAAAGAAATTCTGCCCGTCAATCTGGAAGACGAGATGCGTCAGTCCTACCTGGATTACGCCATGAGCGTGATTGTGGGGCGGGCGCTGCCGGATGTCCGTGACGGTCTCAAGCCGGTGCATCGCCGTGTGCTGTATGCCATGAGCGAACTGGGCAACGACTGGAACAAGCCCTATAAGAAGTCCGCCCGCATCGTCGGTGACGTGATCGGTAAATACCATCCCCATGGCGATACCGCCGTGTATGACACCATCGTGCGCATGGCCCAGCCCTTTTCCATGCGCTATATGCTGGTGGATGGCCAGGGTAACTTCGGTTCGGTGGACGGTGACTCGCCGGCGGCCATGCGTTACACCGAAATCCGCATGGCCAAGATCGCCCACACCATGCTGGATGATCTGGACAAGGAAACGGTCGACTTCGTCCCCAACTACGATGATACGGAGAAGGAACCGGCGGTGCTGCCCGCCCGGGCGCCCAACCTGCTGGTCAACGGTTCCTCCGGTATCGCAGTGGGCATGGCCACCAATATACCGCCGCACAATCTGAATGAGGTGATCGACGCCTGCCTGGCCCTGATCGATGACGAGACGATCGGCATCGATGCGTTGATGCAGCACGTGCCGGGTCCGGATTTCCCCACCGCCGGGCTTGATCAATGGGGCCCGGGGCATCCGCGAGGCCTATCGCACCGGACGCGGACGCATCTACATGCGCGCCCGCACCGAAGTGGAGACAGACCCGGCCAGCGGCAAGCAGGCCATCATCGTCAACGAACTGCCCTACCAGGTGAACAAGGCGAGATTGGTCGAGAAGATCGCCGAACTGGTGAAGGAGAAGCGCATCGAGGGTATTTCCGAACTGCGGGATGAATCCGACAAGGACGGCATGCGCGTGGTCATCGAACTGCGCCGCGGCGAGATGGCCGAAGTGGTCATGAACAACCTGTTCCAGCAGACCGCCATGCAGAGCGTGTTCGGCATCAACATGGTGGCCCTGGTGGACGGCCGGCCGCGTCTGCTCAATCTCAAGCAGTTGCTGGAATACTTTCATCCGGCATCGTCGCGAGGTGGTGACCCGCCGCACCCTGTTCGAATTGCGCAAGGCGCGGGATAGCGCCCATGTCCTGGAAGGACTGGCGGTCGCACTGGCCAATATCGATGAGGTGATCGCGCTGATCAAGCAGGCAGCAAACCCGGCGGATGCCAAGAAGGCCTTGCTGGAGACGACACTGGCAGTCGGGCACTCGTGGAGACGATGCTCGCAACGCACCGGCGCCGACAGTACCCGGCCCGAGGATCTGGGCTCCCGAGTTTGGTCTGACGGAGCAGGGATATCGGCTGACCGAGATTCAGGCACAGGCCATTCTGGATCTGCGTCTGCATCGCCTGACCGGGCTTGAGCAAGATAAAATAATCAATGAATACGAAGAGTTACTTGGATAAAATTGCTGATTTACTTGATATCCTGAGCAGCCCTGACCGCCTCATGCAGGTGATCCGTGACGAACTGCTGGATATCAAGCAGCAGTATGGCGACGAGCGTCGCACCGAGATCCTGCAGGATCGCCTGGATCTGACCCTGGAGGATCTGATCACCGAGGAAGACGTGGTGGTGACCCTGTCCCACGGCGGTTATGCCAAGGCGCAACCCATCAGCAGTTACCAGGCGCAGCGGCGAGGCGGCAAGGGCAAGATGGCGACGGCCACCAAGGACGAGGACTTTGTCGACAAGCTGTTTGTCGCCAGCACCCACGACACCATCCTGTGTTTTTCCAATCTGGGCAAGGTCTACTGGCTGAAGGTCTACGAACTGCCCCAGGCGGGTCGCGGTGCCCGTGGCAAGCCGATCGTCAACCTGCTGCCCCTGGAACAGGAGGAGCGGATCAATGCGATCCTGCCGGTGCGCGAATACGCCGAAGACCGCTATGTCTTCATGGCGACCAGCGCCGGTACAGTGAAAAAGACCCCCCTGGAAGCCTTCTCCAGACCCCGCGCCGGTGGCATCATCGCGGTGGATCTGCGGGACGGGGACAAACTCATCGGCGTCGAAATCACCGATGGCCAACAGGATATTTTGTTGTTCAGCAGTTCCGGCAAGGCGGTGCGTTTCAATGAATCCAATGTGCGGGCCATGGGGCGGACCGCCTGTGGCGTGCGCGGCATCCGCATGGAGCAAGGGCAGGCCCTGGTCTCCCTGATCGTCGCCCGCGAAGGTGATGTGTTGACGGTGACGGAAAACGGTTTTGGCAAGCGGACCGCCCTGGACGAGTATCCGATCCATGGTCGAGGCGGTCAGGGCGTCATCTCGATCCAGACCTCGGAGCGTAACGGCGCAGTGGTGGGTGCGGTGCAGGTGGTCGAAGATGACGAGATCATGATGATCACCGATGGCGGCACCCTGGTGCGCAACCGGGTCGCCGAGTGTCTCACGCATGGGCCGTAACACCCAGGGTGTGATCATGATCCGTCTGAGCAAGCAGGAGAAGCTGATCGGCATCGAGCGGGTGGAAAATCTGGAAGCCGATGAGGCGATCTGGAAGACCCTGAGGAGTCCGAGTTCCGACTGACCGGCACGGCCAGAAGCAGAATTCAGATACGGCTTGAATGACATTAGCTTTGTACCGTATTAATAAATATATTAAACAATAAGTTGAGAGATAAAGATGTCACGAGTCTATAACTTTAGCGCCGGCCCGGCCATGCTGCCGGAGGCGGTGCTGCAACAGGCTCAGGAGGAATTGCTCGACTGGCATGGCTCCGGTATGTCGGTGATGGAGATGAGTCATCGCGGCAAGGAGTTCATGTCGATCGCCGGACAGGCCGAGGCCGATCTGCGGGAGCTGCTGGCGGTGCCGGACAACTACAAGGTGCTGTTTCTGCAGGGCGGCGCCTCCAGCCAGTTCGGCATGGTGCCGATGAACCTGACACGGGGTAAACGTAAGGTCGACTATCTCAACACCGGTTCCTGGTCGAAGAAGGCGATCGCCGAGGCGAAGCGTTTCTGTGAGGTCAATCTGGCGGCCAGCACGCGGAGTGCCAAATTCACCCTGACCCCGGCGCAGGCCGATCTCAACCTGAGTAGCGATGCGGCCTATGTGCACTACACCCCGAACGAGACCATCGAGGGCGTAGAGTTCCCCTATGTGCCGGAGACCGGCGAGGTGCCGCTGGTGGCGGACTTCTCCTCCACCATCCTGTCGCGGCCCATCGATGTCTCCCGCTACGGCATCATCTACGCCGGCGCGCAGAAGAACATCGGTCCGGCCGGCCTGACCCTGGTGATCATCCGGGACGACCTGATCGGCGACGCCATCGACGGCACCCCGGTGATGTTCCAGTACCAAACCCATGCGGACGCGGAATCCATGTACAACACCCCGCCCACCTATGGCTGGTATCTGGCGGGGCTGGTGTTCCAGTGGTTGCAGAACAAGGGCGGGCTGACGGCGATGGCAGTGATCAACCAGCGCAAGGCGCAGGCCCTGTATGCCGCTATCGATAGCTCCGGATTTCTACGCCAACCCGGTAGCACTGAAGAGCCGCTCCTGGATGAATGTACCCTTCACCCTGGCGGACGCTGACTTGGATGCCAAGTTCCTTGCGGAGGCCGAGCAGTGCGGGCCTGAAGACCCTCAAGGGCCATCGTTCGGTGGGTGGGATGCGGGCTAGCATCTACAATGCCATGCCGGAAGCAGGGGTGCAGGCGCTGATCGACTTCATGGCGGAGTTCGAGCGTCGTTACGGCTGATGCATGGGCCGAGCAGGCTGCTCAACAGCCTGCCATACCTTATGTTATTCATGTGTAGCCACTCAGCCCAGGCAGGCGACGCCCATGGCTGCGAATAGCGACGCGAGTCGCTTTGCGTGGAGAGGCCGAACAGACTGTCGCCTTGGGTCGCAGTCGTGGTCAGCTCCTGCAACGGCGTTTTCAGTATGGGAGCAGATGCATTGTAGAGCGGGCTGAATCGTTAAATTTATTTTAATTACAGTAACAATCCGAAAAATATACATAATTTTTCGCCAAATCCCCAAGAGTGATCGCATGTACAAGATTCTCACATTAAACAACATTTCGGTGGCGGGGCTGGACCGTCTGCCCAGGGATCGATACGAGGTGGCGTCCGAAATGTCCCATCCGGATGCCATCCTGCTACGTTCCTACAAGATGCATGACATGCAGATTCCCGCCACGGTAAAGGCTATCGGGCGCGCCGGGGCGGGGGTCAACAACATTCCGGTGGAGAAAATGACCGGCATGGGCATCCCGGTTTTCAACGCCCCCGGGGCGAATGCCAACGCGGTGAAGGAGCTGGTGCTGGCCGGGGCCCTGATGGCCGCGCGCAATTTGGGCCAGGCCTGGCGCTTCGCCATCGGTCTCGAGGGTGATGATGCCGCCATCTCGAAAAGTGTGGAGTCGGGAAAAAAGAATTTCGTCGGTTTCGAACTACCCGGCCGCACCATGGGCGTGATAGGTCTGGGAGCGATCGGCGTGAAGGTGGCGAACGCCTGCCGTGCCCTGGGCATGAAGGTGATCGGCTACGATCCGACCATCACCGTGCAGAGTGCCTGGAAACTGACCTCGGACGTGCAACAGGCGTTGAGTGTCGACGATCTGCTCTCCAAGGCCGATTTCGTCACCTTTCATGTGCCGTTGACCGACGCTACCACCAATATGATCAATGCAAACCGACTTAAGCTGCTGAAGCGGGGCGCTATCCTGCTCAACTTCTCTCGAAACGGTATCATCGATGACGCGGCGGCGGTGGCTGCCCTGGATGATGGACAGTTGTATGCCTATGTGTGTGATTTTCCGAGTAATCTGTTGAAGAACCATGCCCGGGTCATTACCTTGCCACATCTAGGCGCTTCCACCAGCGAGGCGGAGGAGAATTGTGCGATCATGGTAGCCGATGAGGTCAGGGACTATCTCGAAAACGGCAACGTCACCAATGCGGTGAACTTTCCGAATATCAATTTGCCGCGCAACGGCGGCTATCGAATCGCGGTGGTCAACAGCAATGTCCCCAACATGGTGGGGCAGATCTCCTCCGATCTCGGCAAAGAGGGTATGAATATCCTGGATATGCTGAATCGTTCCCGTGAGAATATCGCCGTGACTCTGCTGGATGTGGCAACCCAGCCATCCAAGAAACTATTGAAGAATTTGAGCAACATCAAAGGCGTATTGTCGGTGCGTTGTCTTGGCTGCGAACCGGATCAGATGACGGATTGATGTTACCGTTAGCCGGGCTAGAGCTGCCGTTGCTCCGTTAGGGATCTTGCGCGACGCCGGTAACGACCGTTCCTGTGATGAGTCTGATCGTCGCCAACCGGGTGTCAGTGAATGAATGAAGAACAAAAGCTAAATTCCATTCGCGAAAGGATCGACCAGTTGGATCTGAAGATCCAGCAGTTGCTAAACGCCCGGGCCCAGGCGGCGCAGGAAGTGGCGCGCATCAAACTGGCCGGCGATCCGCAGGCGGAGTTCTATCGTCCGGAGCGGGAGGCGGAGATCTTGCGCAAGGTCAAGGAGCGCAATACCGGTCCCTTGGACGGAGAGGAAGTGGCCCGCCTGTTCCGCGAAATCATGTCCGCCTGCCTGGCCCTGGAGCAACCCCTCGGGGTGGCGTTTCTGGGTCCAGAGGGCACCTTCACGCAGGCCGCCGCGTTGAAACACTTCGGGCACTCGGTGCGTACCGTCTCGATGAATTCGATCCCGGACGTGTTTCGTGAAGTGGAATCGGGCGCTTGCCAGTACGGTGTGGTGCCGGTGGAAAACTCCACAGAAGGGGTGGTCAGTCATACCCTGGATACCTTTCTCAATTCGCCCCTGCATATCTGTGGCGAGGTGGCCTTACGCATCCATCACTACCTGCTCAGCAAGCAGCCGGAGTTGAGCACCATCGGACTAGTCTACTCGCACCAGCAGTCGCTGGCCCAATGTCGTGGCTGGCTCGACCGGCATCTGCCGCAGGCGGAGCGGATTGCGGTTGGGAGCAATGCCGAGGCGGCGGCGCTTGCGGCAGGAAATAGCGGACTGGCGGCCATTGCGGGGGAAGCTGCCGCTGACATCTACCAGTTGCCGATCCTGGCCAAAAACATCGAAGACGAGCCTGGCAACACGACGCGCTTTCTGGTGATCGGCAAGAAAGATGCGCCACCGAGCGGCGACGACAAGACCAGTCTGATGTTCTCCATGCAAAACAAATCGGGGGGATTACACTCCCTGCTGGCGCCGCTTGCTGAACATGGCATCAGCATGACTCGCATCGAATCACGACCCTCGCGGCGGGGACGCTGGGATTATGTCTTTTTCGTGGACATCGAGGGCCACAGAAAGGATGAGAAGGTTACAAAGGCATTGAAGGTGTTGGAGCAGAAGGCAACCCTCTTCAAGGTGCTGGGTGCTTATCCCAAGGCGGTTTTATAACAGGCAATCTTTTCGTGAACGGGCATATCTTTTTCCCTCAACCAAGCATCAGGACCTATGAATCGATTTCTTGAACTGGCCACGCCCGGCCTGGCCGAACTCAAGCCCTATGTGCCGGGCAAGCCAATCACCGAACTCGAACGGGAACTGGGGATCAGCGGGTCGGTGAAGCTGGCCTCCAATGAGAATCCGCTCGGTGTCAGCCCGTTGGTCAAGGACGCCATCACTCGAGCGTTACCCGAGCTGGCCCGTTATCCCGACGGCGGCGGTTATGAACTGCGCCAGGCTTTGGGGCGGAAGCACGCCATCGATCCTGCGGGCGTCACCCTGGGCAATGGCTCCAACGATGTGCTGGATATGGTGGCGCGGGCCTTTCTGGGACCAGGTCGCGAATCCCTGTTTTCCCAGTATGCCTTTGCGGTCTACCCGATCAGCAGTCAGGCGGTGGGAGCGGAGCTGGTAGTCGCACCGGCCAAGGACTACGGACATGATCTGCAGGCCATGGCCTCCCGTATCAACGAACGTACCCGCGTGATCTGGATCGCCAATCCCAACAACCCAACCGGCACCTGGCTGCCGCAGGACGAGTTGCGAGCCTTTCTCGAACGGGTGCCTGAAAGGGTTATCGTGTTGGTCGACGAAGCCTATACCGAGTACGTGGCGCAGGCCGAGTATCCTGATGCCAGCGCATGGTTGACGGAGTTCCCCAACCTGATCGTGACCCGGACCTTCTCCAAGGTGTATGGGCTGGCCGCGTTGCGGGTGGGCTATGGGCTATCCCACCCCGAGCTGGCGGATCTGCTCAATCGGGTGCGTCAACCCTTCAATGTAAACCAGCTGGCCCAGGTGGCTGCCCTGGCGGCATTGGAGGATCAGGGATTTATTCAGGAAGCGTTGCGGGTGAATCGCCTGGGTATGCAGCAACTGACTCGGGGATTCGACGAACTGGGACTGACCTATATCCCGTCGGCGGGAAATTTCGTCGCGGTGGAACTGGCACGTTCGGCAGTAGAGGTGGATCAGGCCCTGCTGCAGGAGGGGTGCATCGTTCGTCCGATAGGCGGTTACGGCATGCCGAACCATCTGCGGGTTTCGATCGGACTGAGCACCGAGAACGACCGCTTCCTATCCGCTCTGCGCAAGGTGTTGGCCAAATGATCCGCAAACTGGCCATCATAGGCGTCGGCCTGATCGGTGGTTCCATGGCCCGAGCCCTGCGCGAGGAGGGCATGGTTCAGGAAGTCGTGGGCTGCGGTCGCGGCAAGGCGAATTTGGAAAAAGCGCTGGAACTGGGGGTCATCGACCACTACACCCATGAGGTGGCCAACGCAGTCCAAGGGGCGGATTTCGTGGTGCTGGCGGTGCCTTTGGGCGCCATGCAGGCCAGCTTCGATGCCATGCAGGGGCAGCTGGCGGATGATGCGGTCGTAACGGACGTGGGCAGCGTCAAGGGGAGTGTGGTGCAGGATGCCAGACGGGTGTTTGGCGAGGTGCCGGATTTTTTCGTGCCCGGGCATCCCATTGCAGGTACCGAGCGCAGCGGTGTGGAGGCGGCCTTCCCCGAACTGTTCCGGAATCGCCGGGTGATTCTGACACCCTTGGACAACACCGATCCGAACGCCTTGCAGCGAGTCGAACAGGTATGGAAATTGTGCGGTGCGGAGGTCACCCGAATGTCGGTTCAGCACCACGATGAAGTATTGGCGGCCACCAGCCACCTGCCGCACATGCTGGCCTATAGTTTGGTTGACAGCCTGGCCAGGATGAAGGAAAACGACGAGATCTTCCGTTATGCGGCGGGCGGGTTTCGGGACTTCACCCGCATCGCCTCCAGCAACCCGACCATGTGGCGGGACATCTGCCTGGCCAATAGCGAGGCCCTGGGCCAGATGCTGCAACGCTTTGCCAACGAATTGAAGGACCTGGCGGAACTCTTACACGGAGGTGATGAGGAGGGCCTGCTAGAACTCTTCGAGCGGGCCAAGTCGGCACGGGATCGATATGTGGATGGGATCAAGTCCAAGTCAGCAGCTAACTGATTCCGGTTAGCCAATCTGCCTGCGTTCGCACGCCGCCCAAGCCTCCACTCCGGGCTGCAACGGCCTATGTTCGTCGCACGATAAAGCTGTGTATCGACCCAGGTTAAAACAGCTCGAAGTCGGCGCTAGCCAGCAGACGCCCCGCGCCATCCTGCAGTTCCACCCGCCAGGCGCCGGTCTGCCTCTGATTGATTACCTTGCTCGAGTGGCTACGCCAGCGACTGCCTCGCACATCGACCCGCACCCGGGCCATCCGCTTACCCTCGTGGAACCAGACGTAGCGCAGCACGCTGCCGGGTTTGTCGACCACTTCGCTATAACACCAGACGGCGGCGGCGCCATCCGCCTTGAAACTGATGTCGCTGATCTCGCCGCGCGGCTCCTTGTTGGAAACCGCTCTTGCGAGCACAAAACGCTCGACTCGAGGGGCGAGTATCATGACTTTCTTCAACTGGAATGGGCCGGTCATCGCTGCTGTTGTCGACTGATCTGCATCCGAACTGGTGAGTTGTTGTTGTGGTTGATTCAAGGGCCTCCTTTCGGGAGCAGCTGGCTGCAACTCAGCTTGAGCGTCTTGTGACATCGGTTCGAGCCTGTCACCGCGCGTCGGCGCGAGTGTTACAGGCGCCGGTTTCGTTTGCGGGATTTCCATCGCCATAGCGGCATCTGGAGGGGTAGTATCGACTGGTGGTGATGGCTCGCTTGTTTGAGTCGATACCTCGGTTTCCCGTGCTTGATCTTCTATCTCTAGCTCTGCTCTGTTGCCGGCCGCCGGGTTCGTCGGCGCCATGACGCCAAGCGGATCTTCCGGGAAGGGCGTGGATGCGGCGGCAGGTGATTCGACCCGTTCTCCAACGCCCTGATTTTGCTGAACGGTAGTCGTTGTCTCGACCTGGTGTTCGAGCGCGGCGATTTCGTAACCGCTGGGGGATGGCTCGACGCTCAACCAGCTGTATAGACCATAGGTCGTGAATCCCAGCAGTATCAACAGCACGGACGTGACAACCAGGATACGGTCCCAATGATAGACATAGCGCTGTTTGCGCGGTTGTGTTTCGACCTTGCGAGGTCTTGGTTCAGCGGCCTGCGGTGCGTCGGGTTTATTCATGATTGGGACAGGGATCCGGCAATAAGGTTTGTAATTTGGGGAAGCTTGAGAAACACGTTTCGTTGAGGCAAGTACTCGTCTAATCAAACAGTTTCCGTAATGACAATTTGCTATGTTAGCACCTCTAGTCGGTGTCGGCATGCTTTTGCGTCTTGCCTCAATGGAGACCGACGGTTAGTTGCTTGAGTCCAGTCTGCATGGGGGGGCGTTGCGGAACGGATGAATTTTCCAACCTGCATCTCGCATTATTTTACCGACCGATCAGACTCCTTTGACCCAGTAACCCTCCCTCTGAAACACCGGCGATCCCCCTACCCGTTGGCCAGAGTCCGCGTCATTCCTTGACCACGCGCAGGTCTCGATCATCGCCTGCAAGTCATGCTGGCTGGATCTTGCAGACATGCACCCTCGCACATTTTATATGGGCTAACTCCTCCTGTCTTGTGACCTGTTTTTTAGGGACAACCGGCAACCCGGGTTGGCCGGATATTGCTGCAGAATCTCAACTAACTTCTGTTTTCTATGAATAAGTAAGCATTCGCCAGGGTCAAGCTCACCGCATAAGTCCCGGCATGATTGTGGATGTTTTCTTAACCGTCCATGTCGGGGTTCACTCATCGACGCGAGTACAAATCACACTGCACATATCGTCTTCGTAGCGTAAGGCGTGTCAATTGTTAGACGGAAGATGATCGATCAGTTCTGCCTCAACGAGGGAGCCGTATTAGCGGCACCCTATACAACAACTAAGGAGCAACAACAATGAAACACATGCAACAAACCGTGCCACAATTGCACCTCAACGTGCACCGTCCGCGTGTACACGGAACTGGAGATCCGGTACCACAAAGAATACCGGCTTGCCTGGTACTATATGGATGCAAAACCGCGTCCTTGCTGCTCGCCAACGTTAATCAGAGAATTCCAGCAATGGTATGGTGAACTGATCGGATCTGTCGTACCCGAATGATGTAGCGCTATATTGCGCTGGCATCTAAGGTTCCGGGTGTTTTCAACCTCGGGGGGGACTTGAATCTCTTCATCGAACTCATTCGAAATCGGGACAGAGAAGGCCTGATGCAGTATGCCATCTCATGTATCGACACGCTTGTTTCTGCATTACACCCATCTTGGTAGGGATATTACAACCATTGCCCTCGTACAGGGCGATGCCTTGGGTGGCGGCATGGAATACGCGATTTCGAGTGATGTGCTCATCGCTGAGCGCAGTGCAAAGATGGGTATGCCGGAAATTCTGTTCAATCTCTTTCCCGGTATGGGCGCCTACAGTTTCCTTTCCCGGAAGGTCGGCGCAGTCCAGGCGGAACGTATGATTCTTGGCGGTAGCCTCTATTCTGCTGAGAAATTGCACGAGATGGGCATCGTCGATGTACTGGCTGAGGACGGACAGGGAAAACAGGCGGTCCTTGACTACATCCATAAAGCAGAGAGGGCCCAAAACGGCTATCGGGCTTTTCGGCAGGCCAAACTGTATTGCAACCCGGTGACCTACGAAGAACTGATGAACATCACCACGGTTTGGGTCGATGCGGCATTGCACCTTGAGGAAAAGAGTTTGCGCATGATGGAACGTCTCGTCTCAAGGCAAACCGCCAGATCACGTCGCAGCCAGAAGCCTGTCGGACTTGAGGGAATTGTCACGAGCGGGAGCAAGGTCTTTTGACGAAAGGGTGTTGTTTCAAAAGGGCTCGACAGCAAAAAAGACCCAAAAGCCATGGTTCTTTCTGGGGTCTTCCAGAGTTCTAACCCGTTGGGCGCGCCATTAGCGCATCCACGCATCCAAACATCTGTCCAGCCCTTTTGCGAGGAGCATGGAGATGACAATACATTGAGAATACAGGAGTATTTGGGCGATATTACCTATCGCACAGTAAAGTCATCGTAAGTGTCCAGGCCAGGGAAAGACACGACGGGATTCTGGCCCAGCGCCGGAAACAGCCCCCAATTCAGCAGGACTGCTGAATTGGGGGCCTGGGTAAGGCAGAGTCCGGGGGGCCATCGATAAACCGAGTTACGGTAAAAAATAACGGGTTCAGTCCTATTGGGTTTGTTCAAGGTATACTTGTAATTCCTTGCAACTGTCTTGAAACACCTTTGCCAGTCGGGCAGCGTAGTCCGTCATGCTGGAGCGATCCAGTCCCTGACGCTGTTTGCTTTCCACCTCGACACACATTGTTGCGATCGAACTCAAGCCGACTGTTGCCGCACTGCCCTTGAATTCATGTATGATTTTCATGAAGGCCTCCTGATCATTGGAAGATGAGACTTCCTGAAGTGCGACAAGGTGTTTTTCCCCATCACCCATGAACTGCTCTAGCATCCTCTGGATAAAATCAGGCTTGGGCGAGAGCTTCTTTAACTTGTCGAGTGATTCCAAATCGATAAAGCGCCATGCCGGTCTGTCGGATTCCTTGGCGGCAGGGAAAGGCTGGATATCAGCTATGCCACGGGCATGCTCCTTCGCCGGCCGGGAGAGCTTGTCGATGGCCTCAACGAGTCTTTTGGCGTCAACCGGCTTGGTCAGATACTGATCGGCCCCAGCCTGTCTGCATTCTTCGATTGTTTCCGGCAGCGCGTTCGCTGAGAGCATGATTACCGGTAGATTATTTTCTGTTTCCATAAAATGATAGGCCTTGAGTACATCCAGGCCTGAAATTTTCGGCATGTTCATATCCAGAATCAAGATATCAAAATCCTTATCCCTTTCAGTTAGTATATCCAGCGCCTCTTCGCCATCGCCAGCTATGTGCACCTGATGCCCGGCGCGCTCTAAAATAGCCCTGAGCACGGTCTGGTTTACCTCGTTATCTTCCGCCACAAGTACACGCGAGCTGCGGGCTTCTTCCCGTTTCTTGAAGTAGTCGGCCATCGAGGCCACACCCGGCGAAAACTGATGTTCGGTGCAGGCTTGATGAACCGCGTTAAACAACAGCGATTCATTGACCGGTGTATAAAGTACCGCGGAGTAACCCTTCATGATCAGGGATTTCATGTCGTCCGATTCAAGCCTTGAGTCAATGAGAATCAAGGACACATTGGCAAGCGTTGTCTCCTCTTTGATGGAGTCTGCGAATTGCACGGCATCGATGCTCAACAACGCTCGCTCAACGATCACGGTATGAAAAGGCCTGGATCGTTCACTGGCGGCAACCAGCCGGGAAAACAGCAGCGCCGTTCCTGTGACGGCTTCGAATTCCACACCCCATCTTCGCAGGGCCGTTTCAACACCCTCAACGACCGTCTCGCTCAATAATGCAAGCACCCGCATATCGGTAAAGGAGGAAGGTGCGAGTTCCTCTTTGCTGACATCCGGCTGGCGTTCAAAGGGCAGATTGAACCAGACCATCGTGCCCTTGCCTTCCTCGCTTTCAAGGTCAATGTTGCCCCCCATCAAGACAGCCAACTCCCTCGCAATTGCTGTCCCCAGACCGGTGCCGCCATATTTACGAGTCACCGAGGCATCTGCCTGGACAAAGCTTTCGAAAATTTTCTTTTTGGCCTCTTCCGCAAGGCCGATGCCTGTATCAATTACTTTGAAACAGACCCACACCCGTTCATCTGGTGCGTTTTTTTTATGCTGATGGACGATGACATCGACACCACCCCGGTCGGTGAATTTGATGGCATTGCTTAGCAGGTTCATCAAAATCTGCCGCAAATGCAATTCGTCACCCTGCAAGCGGAAGGGGATAGCTGGGTCGATGTGGCAAGTCAGAGCAAGGTCCTTTTTCTGAGCCTGGGAAGCAAATGTTTTAACGGTGTTGATCACTAACGCATGCAAGTCAAACGGACTTGATTCCGTAACAAGCTTTCCGGCTTCAATCTTCGAAATATCGAGAATATCCTCGATTAATTCCAGCAGGATTTGCCCCGATGTCTGAATCACGCTGGTAAATTTCTTCTGTTCCTTGTCAAGTGAAGTGGTTGTCAGCAAATCACTCATGCCGATAATTCCGTTCAGAGGCGTCCGCAGCTCATGACTCATCTTGGCCAGAAACCGCGACTTGGCCTGGTTGGCTTCCTCCGCCACCTTGATCGCCTGATGCAGTTTCCGAATCAATCCGGCCATGTACAACGGCACCAACGCCAAGGTGATCAGCAATCCGGATCCAATCCAAATGTGCTCAGACCAAAACGGATCCAACACCAAGACTGCAGTAAAACCCACTATCGCAAATAGTGTGGATAACACAAGATAGTTCACGCCATAGCGAAACCCATTTCCAACGATGACCCAGAGATAAAGAGCGACCAACGGGGAACCTGCACCACCCGCCAAGGCCAGGCCGAAGGAGGCGCCTGCCATATCCCCGGCCATACCCAGCAACCGCCGCACCACGTTCTTTGCAGGTGAGATCAGAATCCATGTGAAGAAGAATGGTTGATACAGCCAGATAACTGCCTGCGAGCATCGCGACGGAATCGAGTCCCGTGGCGAAAAAATAGAGGAAGATCAGGCTCATAATAACGACGCGGATCAGTGCCTGCTCGTGCTCACTATCCGGCCGTCCACGCAGACGGCTCCGGGTCCGTTCGATCCAGTTCATGCTGAAACCCGTGTGGTCAAAAATACTCATCCGTATTGTTATATCAACATGTTAGCACCAGTGTCGGTGCCGTAATGCTTTTGTGAATGCCTAAAAAGTGACGTATCGCTCGCTGACTCATGCAAGTCGGCGGCGGGGTCATTATGGATTGAATTCGCATACTTGCGTATGTCAACAGGGAGATCGCATATAAATAATCGCAAAAAACCATAAAGATAAAAAAATATCACGAGAAACAACCGTAGGTGGCTTCCGTGACTGTCTGTCTTGTTGAACATATTTTAGCATCAGAAGGTCCCCGCATCGAACGCAACAAATTCCATGCGTGAATCGACAGCATGCCTTGCCGCAGGCCATGCCTTTCGCCCCTGCGGTGCGGGCTCATTAGGGATTGAGATGTCCTGCATGCAATGACTGTCGAGACGCTTGATATTACCCTGTTCAAGCGCAAAACGGGCTGTCGGCAACAAGGTTTGACAATTTCAGTGGGATTGGCTCGTCCAGGCAGGGTAACAGCACACATCAGCTTACATTGCACCGGGTGCGTTGAACTCTGAGGCCGGATCGGTCGTGGAGATCCATCCATAATGTCTTCACCTACAAAAGGCATCCGGTCCATGAGCATCAACAACACTGGGTGGAAATGGGTCCGGCGGGAGATTGGGCAGACTCAGGTCAGGGTAGATGTCCAGAAGCATACCCTCGGACGAAGACTTCGGTTGCGGGTGTGCCATGTGCCCTGAAGAAACCCGCAAGTTGTTATTCGGTCACTGAAATGGCGAGAGTACAATCCACTAAACAGCTCAGGCATGGAGGAACCTATTGAGGCAGCCAACAGGGTCTGTGCAGAGCAGACCGGCACGGGTGGTGCCGAACTAGAAAGTGATTCCTGAATGAGTTGGCAACTGATTGTTTTTCTTGAAAATAATGGTGGGTCGTGCAGGGATCGAACCTGCGACCACCTGATTAAAAGTCAGATGCTCTACCGACTGAGCTAACGACCCTGCGATCATCCGGCTGTTGGACGAAAATTTGGAACGCGGATGATAACCTAGTTTTAATTACGAGTGAAGTCTCGGGTTGGATAGTATCCTGGGGTTACTAGATGCGCTCTATCAATATCGATTTAATCTCTGCATCCGTGAGGACAACCGGATTGGTCTTCATGCTGCCGGCTCGCGAATTTGCGACAATCCGATCAATGTCTGTTTCAGCGACACCATATTTTGATAATCTTTCCAACTTCAATTCTTGTCGTCCACTGCTGTAACAGATCAATTAATCCTTGAACGCCTCATCAACGATCTAAAACGTTTTTGTACAATACTTCACTGACTCGTGCATAGCGTTGAAGTGCCGGATTGGTCGAATCCCGTGCTACAACGCACTGATATTGGTTCTGGTTGCAACTGCGATTAGGGTACCGCAGGCGACTCCGTGCGGGATCGGATAAAACGCACCTAGAGGGAGAGGCAAGGCCATGTACTGAACCGAGACCGGTTTGCGCCAGGTTGATGCCGGAGATCAATGAGGCATAAGCCATACGTTCTCGTGCTGGTGCATCAGTGCCGGCACTTCGGTATAAACTGACCAGGCCGTCACGTGCGGCACGCAAACCGCTAATCCCCAAGGCATCGTTAAATACATTCGCCTTGATGGAAACATAAGATTCAATGAGTTGCGTCAGGGCATCCATGCCATTGGCGGCAATCACCTCGGGTGGACAGGTCGAGAGCAGGTCTGGATCAACGATGGCTACCTCAGCTACGAGCTTGTCATCACGGAACGATTTTTTAAAACCCGCATTGCCCCGCAGGCTCAGCACCGCATTTTTCGTGGCCTCACTGCCAGTGCCTGCGGTTGTGGGTACGGCAATGAACGGAACGCTGGGGCCATGATAGGTGAGCTCAGGTCCTACGCCCTCCAGGTAATCCATTACTGATCGTTTAACCTTGAGCAGGCCGGCAATTGCCTTTGCAGCATCCATGGCGCTGCCGCCTCCGATTCCGAGCACCACGTCAATGTCAAGGGTGGAGAATTCTCTGACGGCATCATCGACCATTGCGGGCGATGGTTCGCCATCGATTCGCAGGTGTGCATAAGTGATGCGATCTGAGTCGAACCGGTCAAGCAGTTCTTGCCAGCGCTCGGAAGCGGCAAACGACTTGGCGCCAGTGACTATTAACAGACGTTTGCCAAACTGTGATGTGATCTGAGCAGTGCGGCTAAATGTGCCACTGCCAAATTCGATACGAGGCAGCCGTGCAATGGAAAATCGATTGTAGCGAGTGATCATAGGGGGAAAAGCCCGCTGTATGGCACGCCCCGACGGGGTTCAGCCATCCAATTGGCCACTGTCTCACGCCACTTGAGATAATGCTCGGTCTCCTTGTGTTTGGCAGCCTCCGCTGCATCCTTGTAGGCCTCGTAGAGTACGAATCGTGTCGGATCATCGTCGGACTGCAAGATATCAAAACGACAGTTCCCCGGTTCTTTGATCGAGGCCTGATGATTCAGCCGAGACGCCTCAATAAAATCATCAATGTGATCCGGCTTTACTGCGACATGGACGATAGTAACTTGCATTCTTAATTCCTTTTGGCGGTTCATTTTCAGCTTGGCTGCATTTTATCAGGCTCAGTCCTGACGAACTACTTAGTCTGATTTATTATCAATGTAACTATTCAGCTTCACCACAGGTTCGTCATTGATTTCAGGTTTTCTTAAAGAAGCCGCCGTGACTACGTCCTGGTAGGCTTGACCGCAGCCTCCCGGCAACTGCTCCTGCGTTGCGCTAACTTCCCCCATCCCTGTGGGTCGCATGCGCCAGACACTGCTTTAAGCAATATCTGAAATCAGCATGTAATTACAGCTCAAGCAGTCATGCTGAATAGTTGCTTATCAATAACATAGTCTGACATTACCTGTGCCGTCGGTGTGAGTTACTGACTCCGAATACTCACCAGATAAGAACAAAATTCTCAATTTGACCCGGATTCATCGGTAAAATCGGGCCATCGTATCAGCTTGCTCAACGCATGGGCGTAGCCGAGCTACATTTTTACCGGTACCTCCTTGACCTTCCAGATCTTCTCGCAATATTCCCGGATGGATCGGTCGGATGAGAATTTTCCCATCCGGGCGACATTCAGAATAGACATCTGATTCCAGTGAGCACGATCACGATAGGCATGATCGACTTCGCGCTGACAATCCACATAGGACTGATAGTCGGCCAACAACAGGAAGGGGTCGTGATACAGGAGATTTTCCGTCAATGGCTTGAATAGCGCCTTGTCCCCATGAGAGAAGAGCCCGGAGTTGAGCAACTCGATCGCCTCGCGTAACGGGACGTTTTCCTGGTAGATCTCCCAGGGATGATAACCTTCGGCCAGGATTCGAGTGACTTGTTCCTCGGTGAGTCCGAACAGAAAGAAGTTCTCTACCCCCACCTCTTCACGAATCTCCACATTGGCCCCGTCCAGGGTGCCGATGGTCAAGGCCCCATTCATGGAAAATTTCATGTTGCCGGTGCCGGAGGCCTCCTTGCCCGCGGTGGAGATCTGTTCCGAGAGGTCGGCGGCCGGGTAGATGAGCTCGGCGTTCTTGACATTGAAGTTGGGATAGAAAACGACACGCAGCATGCCGTTGACCTGGGGATCGTTGTTGATGATCTCGCCGACCGAATGGATCAGTTTGATGATCAGCTTGGCCAGAAAATAACCCGGCGCCGCCTTGCCCCCGAACACGAAGGTCCTGGGCGTGAGGTCGATGTCCGGTTGCTGCTTGATGCGATTATACAGGGTCAGAACATGCAGCAGGTTGAGGTGCTGGCGTTTGTATTCATGGATGCGCTTGACCTGGATGTCGAACAGTGAATCCGGATTCACCAGGATACCGGTGTGCTGTTGGATGCGGTCCGCCAGCCGCTGTTTTGCGGACCGTTTCATTGCGCTCCATCGCTCCTGAAAAGCGCTGTCCGTAGCCAGCGGCTCCAGCACCTGCAGACTGGACAGATCCCGGGACCAGGCATCGCCGGCCAGCTCCCGCAGGATCTGATTCAGACCGGGATTGCTGAGCTGGACGAAACGCCTTGGGGTGACGCCATTGGTGATGTTGTGAAACTTTTCCGGCCAGAGCTCATGGCAGTCCTTGAGGATGGTGGACTTGACCAATTCGGAATGCATGGCCGCCACCCCGTTGACCGCGAAACTCCCGACGGTCGCCAGATTGGCCATGCGTACCACCCGCCTTTCACCCTCGCCGATGATGGACATGCGGGCCACCCGTTCCGTGTCTCCGAGAAATCGCATGCGGACTTCATCGAGAAAGCGGCGGTTGATTTCGTAGACGATCTCGAGATGGCGGGGCAGCAGTCGTCCGAACAGTTCCACCGGCCAGGTCTCCAGGGCCTCCGGCAACAGGGTGTGGTTGGTATAGGCGAAGGTGTTGCGGGTGATGCGCCAGGCCTGGTCCCACTCCAGATCGTAGTCATCGATCAGCAGACGCATCAGTTCCGGGATGGCGACGGCCGGATGGGTGTCGTTGAGCTGGGCGGCAAACTTCTCATGGAAGCTGTCCAGGCTGTCCGCGTGTTTCAGATGGATGCGGATCATGTCCTGCAGGGAACAGGAGACGAAGAAATACTGCTGTTTGAGCCGCAATTCCCTGCCGACCTCCGGTTCGTCGTTGGGGTAGAGCACCTTACAGATATTCTCCGCCGAGACCTTGGCATTGACCGCGCCGTAGTAGTCGCCGTGGTTGAAGGCCTCGAAATCGAAGGACTCGCTCGCCTGGCAGTACCAGAGACGCAGCAGATTCACGTTATTGACACCGAAACCCAGGATCGGGGTGTCGTAAGCGACGCCAGTGACCTCTATGGCTCAGGAATCCAGCGCACCGCAAACGGCCGGCACGATCTGTATACTGTATCGGTATGGCCTCCCAGTTTGATCGGGAAGCGCAGGTTGTAGCGCGGGAATCTCCCAAGGGTTGCCGTTGCTCAGCCATAAATCAGAGCTTTCCTGTTGCCAGCCATCCACGATCTTCTGGTTGAAGATGCCGAATTCATAGCGAATGCCGTAGCCGATGGCCGGAATCTGCAGAGTGGCGAGGGAATCCAGGTAACAGGCCGCCAGTCTGCCCAGACCCCCATTGCCCAAACCGGGTTCAACCTCCTGCTCCATGATAGCGTTAAAATCGATTTCGAGCTCGACCGCGGCCAGGCTGGCTTTGTCGTAGATGCCCAGATTGTTGAGATTGTTTCTCAGATGGGGACCCAGCAGATATTCCGCGGAGAGATAACAGACGGTTCTGGCGTTGCTGTCTTTGTAGGTCTGGGCGGTCTCGACCCAGCGTTCCAGCAGGCGGTCACGCACCGTATAGGCGGATGCCATGTAGAGATCCTGCAGACTGGCCGCATGCTGCGGGACGCCCTAATGCGAAGAACAGACTTTGCTGGAAAGCTTCCTTGAGTGATTCCATGCCGAGGCCGGTACGGACGCTTTCCCACTGATCGCCGGCGTCCGCGTTTTTTTTGATTTGTGTTTTCATGGTGGTTGCTCTCATATCGACCGGGGTCTCGTCAAGCAGCCCCTGGGTTATCAGTATTTCCACCACTCCAGTGTAGTAATCCCTGGTGTAAATGTTTACCAGGATGCGATGCTTTTGCTAGCCTTCGGGCGCTGTGCATGACAGGCCTATTCCGGCTGTCGGACAATACCCTCCAGTATCTGTATGGCTATTTGGCGGACATTTCCGCTAAAGAATGTAATTCCAGGGTCGATAGAGATGCTCTATACCGAACACGAGCGGATAAAGTCATTGATCCCTTTTGGAATCCAAGGACTTCGCCGCTGAACCGAATTCCGATCGGTACCTGTTTGAGCTGGGGTCAGTCTTTTATACGCGTGGTTGTTTGCAGTTTGTTGCCGATTATTGTGAATATCCTGGGCCTCTCTTGCGTTATCATCCGTTGTCACGGCTGTGTCATAGTATCGTGTCAGGATCGGCGAGAACAGCACTGTCCGGATAGATCAGATACGAACACACCCCACTGAAAAACAGTTTAAACAACGAGAAAGGTAAACATGGCAAAAGCAGATATAGGTCTGATCGGTCTGGCGGTGATGGGACAGAATCTGGTCCTGAATATGGCGGATCATGGATTTCGCGTCGCGGTATACAATCGCACCACCAGCAAAGTGGATGAGTTTCTCGACGGCCCCGCCAGGGACACCTCGATCATCGGTACCTATAGCCCGGAAGAACTGGTTGCGTCGCTGGCCACGCCGCGCAAGGTCATGTTGATGGTCAAGGCCGGTGAGGTGGTGGATCGTTTCATCGAGACTGCTGGTGCCTTTGCTGGAGCCGGGTGACGTGATCATCGACGGCGGCAATTCGCACTACCCGGATACCACCCGGCGCACCGCCTATCTGCGTGACAAAGGCTTGCGCTTCATCGGTACCGGAATCTCAGGTGGCGAGGAGGGCGCCCGCCACGGACCTTCGATCATGCCCGGTGGCGATCCGGAGGCCTGGCCGCTGGTCAAGGATATCTTTCAGTCAATCGCCGCCCAGGTGGACGGTGAACCCTGCTGTCAATGGGTCGGCCAGGACGGCGCCGGTCATTTCGTGAAGATGGTGCACAACGGTATCGAGTACGGTGACATGCAGCTGATCTGCGAGGCCTATGCCCTGATGGAGTCGGGCCTGGGTATGAATCATGCAGCAGATGCATGAGGCCTTCAGCGACTGGAATCAGGGCGTGCTCGATTCCTATCTGATCGAGATCACCGCCGACATCCTGGCGAAACAGGACGAGGATGGTACGCCCCTGGTCAGCAAGATCCTGGACACGGCAGGCCAGAAGGGTACCGGTAAATGGACCGGCATCAGCGCCCTGGATCTGGGTGTACCCCTGACCCTGATCGGCGAGGCGGTGTTCGCCCGGGTCTTGTCATCCCTCAAGGAGGAACGAATCCGGGCATCCGCCATCCTCGGTCCCGAGTCGGGCGAGCCAATTCAGCGGCAGCCCAGGCTGACGTATGTGCAGGCCCTGCACGATGCACTGTATGCCTCCAAGATCATCTCCTACGCGCAGGGTTTCATGCTGATGCGTGAAGCCGCCAAGGAGCAGGGCTGGGATCTCAACTACGGTGAGATCGCCCTGATGTGGCGTGGTGGCTGCATCATCCGCAGCAAATTTCTCGGCAATATCAAGAGCGCCTTCGATAACAATCCGCAACTGGATAATCTGGTCCTGGACGAGTTTTTCACCCAGGCGTTGCTCGCGGCCGAAGCCGGCTGGCGCAAGGCCGTAATCGCTGGCGGTGGAGCAGGGCATCGCCGCCCCCGCGTTCGCCTCTGCCCTGGCCTACTTCGATGGTTATCGCAGCGCCCGCTTGCCGGCCAATCTGCTGCAGGCGCAACGGGACTATTTCGGCGCCCACACCTACGAACGGGTCGATCGGCCGCGCGGCGAATTTTTTCACACCGACTGGACCGGTCACGGCGGTAAGGTCGCATCGACCAGTTACGAGGTCTAAGCCATGGATGAGTTGGTGGAATCCTGTACCTTCGTAATCTTCGGCTCTACGGGAAATCTTTCGCGCATCAAGCTGATGCCCGCCCTGTACGAACTGGACTGCCGCCGGCAAGATGGCGGAGCACTGCCGCATCCTGGCCATCGGTCGGCGCCCCTGGGATCGGGACCGCTGGCTGGAAGAGGTGCGCGGCATGCTCAAAGGCAGCGTGCGCAATGGTCTCGACCCCAAGGTGCTGGAGCGTTTCGAACAACGTCTCGACTATTTTCTCGGCGATATCAATGATGCCGGCATGTATGACGAGTTGGCGAAGTTTCTCGATGAGCAAGCCGGAACACTCCGCTAATATCGCCTTCTATCTCTCGATCCGCCCGGCCGAGTTTGGGGTGGTGACGGAAAACCTCAGCCGCACCGGTCTGGTGAATCAGGAGAATGGCTGGCGTCGGGTGGTGATCGAGAAACCCTTCGGTTACGACCTGGAAAGCGCCCAGGCGTTACAAACCCGCCTGTCCCGTCACCTGGATGAAAGCCAGATCTATCGTATCGACCATTACCTGGGTAAGGAGACGGTGCGCAACGTGTTGGTGTTTCGGTTCGCCAATGTGATGCTGGAACCGCTCTGGAACCGCAACTACATCGATCATGTCCAGATCACCCACTCGGAACAACTCGGGGTTGGCAGTCGGGCGCCCTATTACGATGGGGCCGGCGCCATGCGCGACATGATCCAGAGTCATCTGTTGCAGCTGCTGACCCTGGTGGCGATGGAGCCGCCGGTGTCGATGGAATCGGAATCCCTGCGTGATGAAAAGGTCAAGGTGCTCAAGTCCGTCAGACCCATCCCGCCGAGCGCGGTCCACTCGCAGGCCTTTCGCGCCCAATACGGTGCCGGTAAGGTCGGCAGACGACAAGGTCAAGGGTTATCTGGATGAGGATGGGGTGCCGTCCGACAGCGTCACCGAGACCTATGCGGCGTTGAAATTGTTCGTGGACAACTGGCGCTGGCGCGGCGTGCCGTTCTATCTGCGCACCGGCAAGCGTATGGCCGAAAGCGTGTCCAGTATCATGATCCGTTTCCGCCAGCCGCCCACCCAGTTCTTTCGAGACACCCATATCAAGAAGATGGAGCGCAACTGGGTGGTGCTCGGCATCCAGCCCTGTGAATGTCTGCGCATTCAACTGACCGCCAAGGAACCGGGCCTGGAGATGGAGACCCATCAGGTCAGCCTGGATGCGGGTTTTCGCACCCAAAGCGATATCTATGCAGATGCCTATGAAGGGCTGTTGCTGGATATCATGGAAGGGGATCGCTCCCTGTTTCTGCGCTATGACGAGGTGGAATATGCCTGGCGCATCGTCGATCCCATCCTGCGCACCTGGTCGGTGGAACGGGACTTCATCACCACCTATCCGGCAGGCAGCTGGGGCCCCGAAGAGAGTCGCCGTCTGTTTGAAAGAGATATCGATGTCTGGCGTCACTCTTCAGATCCCGGCGTTTGATTGCTTGGGGAAAAGCGACCCGAAAACACTTATACTCAGCAGTGTTTTATCGGCGACTCAAGCAAAGCCGGTTTGGCGGTCTGCGAAAGTGCACTCTATGGGTGCATTGCATAAGGATTCTGCACCTCTTTAATCCAAATCAATGACAGTACAAAAAGACGTCTTGCCGTTTTTAAAAATGTCTGTATGCTGTGCGACTTTCATACGCAGCAACATGAAAAAACCATCTGACGGAGTACCGGTCCATTAACACTCAGAGCATCTTCACCCTGTGGTTAACACTGATGCTCGGTATGGCTCGTGGCCAATGCTTCACTGGCCCTGGATGTCATAGTCACCGGTGTTGTTGTTTCCACGATTCTGGCCCTGTCCCTGTCTGTTTTCGCAGGCGCCTACGCGGATATACGCCTTAGCCCCAAGGCGTTGATTTATTACTTCCGTTATCTCGGCGTTCTTTCTATTGGGAACTGTTGCTGGCCAATCTGAACGTGGCCCGCATCGTGTTTTCCCCAAAGATCGACATCCATCCCGGCATCGTCAAAGTCAACACCCGTTTGAAATCGCGCACCGGTCGGCTGGTGCTGGCCAATTCGATCACCTTGACCCCCGGCACCCTGGTGGTGGATATCGATGGCGATGCGTTGTATGTCCATTGGATCGATGTATCCGCAATCGATGCTGAAGAGGCGACTCGGCGAATCGCAGCGAAATTTGAGTATTATCTCGAGGTGATCTATGGCTGATATGATTATTGCAACTGGCAATGGTGTTGATTGCCTTTTCCATTCTGTTCGGGATTATCCGTTTGATCAAAGGCGAAACAGAAACCGACCGGGTCATTGCGATCGACCTGCTCACCATCGTGTCACTCTCCATCATCGTGCTGGCTGCCCATATTGCCGGTCGCTTTCATCTATGTGGATGTGGCCATTGTTTATGGTCTGTTGAGTTTTCTCGGCGTGTTGTCCGTGGCGCGCTATCTGGAACGCGGTTTATAACCTTATTTTTTTGGATTCAAATCATGATTGGATGGATGACCCTGCTGATGTGTGCCGGCATCCTGGTGAGCGCCGTATTGGCGGTCTACCTGGAGCGGCCGGTGAGTGCGGTGATCGCCGCCGGCCTGACCAGTCTGTTCGCATCGGTGACTTATGTTTTTCTGGCCGCGCCTGATGTGGCGATGACCGAAGCCTCCATCGGCAGTGGTCTGGCAACGGCCATCTTCCTCTACGCCATCAACCGCACGCGCAAACAGGATGGCTGATACCGATGAATGAATTACTTGGCAGTCTGGTGATATTGGTGGGTTCCGTGTTTCTGTTTTCCGCCGGACTCGGTGTATTGCGCATGCCGGACAGTTACAACCGCATCCAGACCGGCACCAAGGCCTCGACCCTGGGTACGATCCTGATCCTGATCGGATTGTGCATCTATCCATCCGGACTGGATCGGCAAGTTATTGCTGCTGATCTTCTTTGTGCTGTTGACCAACCCGGTCTCTTCCCATGCCTTGGCGCGGGCTTCCCATCGACGGGGTATCCACAAGGCCAGAGAGACGGTGGTGGACAAGTTGGACGAAGATGAAGCCGTAAAAGGTGCCGAATAAATGATCAAACGTCTCTTCATACTGCTGGTGCTGCTCCTCTTTGGGGCGATGTTCTACGATATCGCCGATAAGTTACATGGAGCCGATGGAACTCTCCCCCTTGGCCAGCCGTTATGTGGACAAAGGTCCCGACGAACTGGGGGCCGCCAACCTGGTCACCTCCGTGGTGGTCACCTATCGCGGACTGGATACCCTGGGCGAGGTGACGGTGCTGTTTCTGTCCGCCGCGGCGGTCGGTCTGTTGCTCGGCCTGGCCGGCAAGCCGACCGCAACGGAGGATCGTGCGAAACCGCCCAAGACCGCCGCCAGCGAACTGGTGCAGACCACGGTAGAGTATCTGCTGCCGATCATCTTTATGTTCGGCGCCTATATCTTCCTCAATGGTCATCTGACCCCGGGTGGCGGCTTTCAGGGCGGGGCGGTCATCGCCTCCGGCATCCTGTTGCTGTTTCTGGCGCTGCCTTATGCAAAACTCCGCCATACCCTGCTCGGCCTGCTCGAGTCCCTTTCCGGCTTCGGTTATGTGCTGGTGGGTGTACTCGGACTGGTGCTGGCCGGTGGTTTTCTGGACAACCGGTTCCTGCCGCTGGGCCACTACGGTGACCTGTTCAGCGCCGGCGCGATACCGGTCATCTATATCTTCATCGGTCTGAAGGTCGGCACCGAACTCAGTGCCGTGTTGGAACATTTCAAAGGCAAATAACTCGGATTAGGCTTGTATGGATCTACCTATCTCCACGATTACCCTGAGCACCGGCCTGGCATTGCTGCTGGTCGGCATGTGGGGCATGCTCACCCACAAGAACATCATCCGCATGATCATCGGCTTTTCCCTGATGGATACCGGCATCCACATGGTGATGGTCTCCATCGGCTACCTGTCGGGTAGAACCGCGCCGATCATCGATGCCACGGTGAATCGCGCGACCGCCCTGCAGGACGTGGTCGATCCGGTGCCTTCGGCCCTGGTCCTGACCGCGATCGTCATCGGTCTGGGCATCACCGCGGTGATGCTGGCCTTTGCGGTGCAGATACATGAGAAGAAAAAATCCCTGTCCATCGAGGACTGCACGGAGTCGAAATGGTAGAAGGTCTGCTTGCCCCGATTAATCTGATCATCGCCGCCCTGGGCGCCGGCTTTCTGTTGCCGTTGATCGGCAGCCGCAGTCAAGGGAACCGCCCGTGCCCTGTTCTGGCTGACCCAGCTCTACCTGCTGTTGATCTCAGCCGTGTGGCTGGTCCGTCTGATGACGGCTGCGTCTGCCGTCGAGATCATCACCGCCGGCATCGCACCGCCATTCGCCATCAATCTGCGCTTTCGGCCTGTTCGAGGCCTTTGTCGTACTGGCGGTCAATCTGTCGGCGACCCTCAGTATCCGGTACCTGCTGGAGTATTTCGAGGGCAGGGCGTCCGCCATGTCGGTCTACCTGATCCTGGTCATGGGCATCAGCGGCATGGTGATGACCCGCGACCTGTTCAACCTGTTCATCTTCATCGAGATCACGGCGCTGGCGACCTATGGCCTGCTGGCCCTGGACCAGCGACCGGCCAGTCTCGCGGCCGGTTTCAAATACATCATCGCCACCTCCCTGGCCTCCACCTTCTTCCTGCTGGGAACCATGCTGCTCTATCACCTGACCGGCACCCTCAATCTGGATGACATGCTGCCCAAACTGGATCAGATCAGCCGGGCCGATCGGCCTGGTCGCCAGCGTGCTGCTGCTGGCTGGGGTGATCATCGAGCTCAAACCCTATCCGGCCAATGGCTGGGGTCTGGATGTCTACGAGAACGTACCGGCCGGCCTGGCCGCGATGATCTCCGTGGGTGTCTCGGCGGGGGCCTTTTTCGCCCTCTACAAGGTCGTGCCGCTGCTGGCGGACTTTCTGCCGGTGGTGGCGGCCATCGGTGGCGCCACCTTCCTGGCTTCGAATTTCATCGGTCTGCGTCAGCGCAATGTCCGGCGCATGCTGGGCTACTCTTCGGTGGCCCAGATGGGCCTGCTGACCCTGGCCCTGGCCGCTCTCAACATGCTGGACAAGACCGAATACCTGCCGGTGGTGTGGGTGGCCTGTTCATCAACCACCTGCTGGCCAAGGCTGGTCTGTTCTGGCTGGCGGGTGCGGTAGACCGCTCTCCAGCACCAGCAGTGGATCGGGCTGCGGCGCAGTCCCGTTCAGCTGCTGCTGTTGGGCGTGTTGCTGGCTGCCCTGGCGGGCTTTCCACCGTTCCCCGGTTTCTGGGGCAAGTGGGAACTGATCATGCAACTGGCGGGCGGCGATCTGCCGTTCTGGGTGTTTGCGGTACTGCTCGGCTCCCTGCTGGAGGTCGCCTACCTCTACCGCTGGTTCGGCTTCGCCCTGCGCGATGGGGACGAGCCGGCCGAGGGCGAACGAGTCGGCAAGCTCGTGCCGGTCGGTATCTTCGCCCTGACCTCTGCTTGGCTGCGGTCACCTGATCGCCCAAGGCTTGGGACTGGATGCCGCCCGCATGCTGGTGCCGATCTATATCGCGCTGATTCTGCTGTATGCTCTCGATGGCATGCCGGGTAGCGTCTGAAGGCGATCCTTGTGCTGCGGCGTTCGCCGCTTATGCCTATCCGGTCGCCAGCGGTCTGCAAGGCCTGCACTGGTTGTTCGGGCTCATCCTGCTGCTGGGTGGTGGCGTGATCGCGGCTGGGCGGTGCTGCACCGGGCGGATGCCCGCAGGGGTTTCTATCCGCTGCTGGCGATGCTGCTGTTCTCCCTGGCGTCCCTGCTGGAGGCAACCAGCTCCCTGCAGTTCTTCTTTGCCTGGGAGATTCTCACCCTCAGTTCCTATCTGCTGATCGCCATGGGACGGGACTCGCAGGAACATATCCTGACCTTCCTGCTGTTCTCGCTGGGTTCCGCGTTCCTGATCATGGCCGGCTTTGGTTTCGCCTATGCGGAGACCGGTTCCATCCAATTGTCCGCATCTGGCAATGTGCAGGCATCGTCCACCCTCGTATATTCACCCTGCTGGTGCTTGGTTTCCTGATCAAGGCCGGGTGCGGCGGGGCTGCATATCTGGTTGCCCGGCGCCTACAGCGAAGCAGAGGACGACTTTTCCGCACTGCTCTCGGCGGTGGTCGGCAAGGCGGCCATCTTCGGTCTGTTGCTGGCCAGCCTGCACCTGGCGGTCAATGGCGCAGGTGCGGTGGATCAGGTGATGTACGTGATGGGCTGGCTGGGTGTGATCACCGCCTTCGCTGGGCGCTTTGTTGGCCCTGTTCCAGGAGGATGTGAAGACGCCTGCTGGCCTATTCCAGCATGGGGCAGGTGGGTTACATCGTGACCGCCATTGCGATATCCAGCCAGATCGGCTGGGTCAGCGCCGGTTGGATGACCGTCAATCATCTGTTGTTCAAGGGCCTGTTGTTCCTGGCGGTGGCCGGTCTGATCTACCGCACCGGCACCCGTCTGATGTACCAGATGGGCGGGCTGGACAAGAACATGCCGATGACCTTCGTCTCGGTGTTGATCGGCATCATCGCCATCTCCGGCGTGCCGCCGTTGACCGGCTTTCGGCAGCAAGTGGCTGTTCTTCAACGCGCTGTTGGAGAAGGGCTGGTACTGGCAGGCCGGCCTGGCCTTCTTCGCCAGCGCGGTGGCCTTCCTCTATCTGTTCCGGCTGATCCATACCGTATTTCTTGGGCCAGCGCAAGCGGGTCCACAAGGATCTGCGCGAGGCGCCCTTGTGGCTGCTGGTGCCGCAGGTGCTGTTGATCGTGGCGATCATGGCCTTCTCGGTCTGGCCCAAGTTGTTGATCGATCCGCTCATCTGCGGCGTTTGCCGGTCATGTTTCCCGAGACCCTGGTCTGGGAAGGCGCCACACTGACGTCGACATCTCGGCTACTGGAATGGCTTCATGATCATGATGGTGGTGGCAGGGGTGTTTCATGGTGCCGCTGTTGATCCTGTTGTTCCTCTCCCGCTTCATGCAGATCCAGCCGGTCAAGCAGTTCAATATCGTATTTGCCGCGGAGCGTCCGCAGACCCCGGAAGAGACCCATTACGCCTATAACTTCTACTCGTTTTACGCCAGGGCAATGGGTCCGTTGCATCAAGCCGCGGGCAACCGCCTTCTGGGATGGTGTGTCCGAGTGGAGTCAATACCATTGGTTCCACGCTGCGGGTTCTGTATACGGGTAACGGTCAGACCTATGCCCTGTATGTGTTGTTTTATGTAGTGATGATCTATATCGCGGTCGGAGGCATGGGTTGATGGACATCGGATATTGGGCCGCTCAAAATCGGTTATTTTCTCATCACCCTGGGCATAGTCACCGTCTATGGTCTGCTGCTCGGCGCCACCATTGCCCGCACCATGGCCAAGGTGCAGGGGCGTATCGGCATCCCTTACTGGCAACCCTTCCTGGACATCATCAAGAATCTGGGCAAGCGCACCGCGGTGAGCCACGGGGTCATGTTCTATCTGGGACCGGTGTTCCGTATCGCCGGTGGCATCGGCACCCTGGCCTTCATCCCGGCGATTTACGGCAGTGAGATGTTCGAGAACTTCAGCATGGCCGGGGATCTGCTGCTGGCCATCTACTTCGTCTTCTTCGGCCAGCTCGGCATGGCCCTGGGGGCAGGGGAGAGCGGCCATCCCTACAGCGCCATCGGTGTGGCCCGTGGTCTGGGTCAGATGACCGCCTATGAAGTGCCCTTCGCCCTGGCCATCATCGCCATTGTGATTCAGTACGATACCCTGTCCATCAACGAGATCGTGGCGGCACAGCAGGGTGGCATCAGCAACTGGACCCTGTTCACCAATCCCTTGGCCGTGGTCGCCGCCATGCTGGCGTTTCTGGGCATGACCATGTATCCGCCGTTTGATGTGGTGACTGCGCCGAACGAGATCCCGATCGGTCCGCCCACCGAGTATCACAGCTCCTTTCTGGCCCTGATGGCCACCAACCGGGCGATTTTTACCGGCGCCAAACTGATTCTGTTCATGGATCTGTTTTTCGGCGGCGCCACCAATCTGCTCGAGATGGTGATCAAGACCTGGGCCATCTACATGGTGGCGGTCTTTGTGGGTGCGGCCTTTCCGCGTTATCGGGTCGATCAGTCGATCCGCTTCTTCCTGCGCATTCCGACCCTGATCGGATTGGCCGCGATCGCATTTGTACAGATTTTTCTCGTCTCATTGATTGTCAAATTAACCAATGATGACGATGATGGAGCAAGGCGATGCTGACTAAAGACAAATCCCTCGGCCCGATGCCCAACCAAGGACTCACCGCGGAGGAGCGGGATCTTTTCTCCGATGCCCGGCCGGTCCCCTATCAGCCCTATCCGGTCGAGGTGGTGGAGAAATTCATCAACTGGGTCAGGGCCAACTCCCTGTGGCTGCTGGCCTTCGGCACCGGTTGCGGGGCGGTGGAGCTGAATCCGCTGATGACCTCCCGCTATGATGCCTATCGTTTCGGGTTTCAGCCCCGTCCGACGCCACGCCAGGCCTCGGTGTTCATGATCGGTGGTTATGCCTCGGTGAAGACCCTGAAGCGCATCATCCGTTCCTACGAGCAGATGCAGGGACCCAAGTTCGTGGTGGCCCTGGGTATCTGCCCGGTGAATGGGGGCATGTACTGGGACAGCTACAACACGGTGAACCAGTTCGATCTGTATATCCCGGTGGATCTCTACATCACCGGCTGCATGCCGCGTCCCGAGGTCTTGCTGGCCGGTGTGCTGGAATTGAAAAAGAAGATCAAGGAGGGTCGCGCCGACGGCCATAACCGCTACATCGAGAACCTGGACTGGTACAAGGCCAATCAGAAACGCATCATCAAGAACTGGGATATGCCGGACTACAACTGGTAGTCCCCTGGCAGCCATTTTAAGACGAGTCCTTTATAGCATATGAGCAACGACCCGAAGAGCATCATCGAACGGCTTTCCGATCACTACGCGATCACCGAAATCAAGGAGCAGAAGGCCAGCCTGCTGCTGCTGAAGGTGTCCAAGCAGGATGCGGTGCAGTTTATTCGCGAATTGCGGGATGGGGCGAACTATACCCACCTGGCCTTCCTGACGGTCATCGATTACATCGAGGATGGGCGTTTCACCCTGACCTACATGCTGCATAACTACGAGCGTCACCACAACATCGCCGTGCATGTGGATATCGATCGGGATCAGGCGGAGATGGAGTCGATCCATGAACTCTGGGCCCAGGCCGCCACCTATCAGCGGGAACTGCGGGAGATGTACGGCATTCGTTTTCCCGGCAGTCCGCGCCTGGACGACGATTTCTGTCTGGAGGGTTGGGATGAGATCCCGCCGATGCGCAAGGAGTTCGATACCGTGGCCTACAGCAAGGATCGCTTCTTCGACCGGGAAGGTCGCACCAGCGAGGATCCCCGGGAACACATGAAGCAGATCATGTATCCAACCCACAGCGATTGAACGACTGACTGCCAGAATCTACAAAGGTCAGAGCATGCAAGAACAGAACACCCCATCGACCTGAATTCCGGTAAATATGTCAAGGTCTGGCAGGGGCCGCAGCATCCGGGCATCACCGGCAACATGTCCCTGGAGCTGATTCTGTGCGGCGACGAGGTGGTCGACTGCAAAACCCATGTGGGCTATCTGCACCGGGGCTTCGAAAAGCTCATGGAGCGACGCACCTTCATCCAGAATTTCCCCATCGTCTGCCGTATCGCGGTGCCGGAACCCACCTTCAATGAATATCTCTACGCCGCGGCCGTGGAGGAATTGACGGGTATCCAGTCGCCGGAGCGGGCCGAGTGGCTGCGCACCCTCAATCTGGAGTTGATGCGCCTGGCCAGTTATCTGATGTGGCTCGGCGGCATCGGCGCCTCCTTTGGTCAGGGCACCGTCTATCAATGGACCGTGACCCACCGGGACTATGTCCTGGACCTGTTCGAAGAGATGACCGGTGCGCGTGTCTACCACATGTACATCGTCCCCGGCGGGGTGCGGGCGCGTCTGCCGGAAGGCTTCGAGGAGCGAGCCCGACGATGTCCTGGACGGTGTCGAGAGACTGCTCGGCGAAGTCGAGAAGGTGCTGTTCAAGAACGTGGTGTTCAAGACCCGCAGCCAAGGGGCTGGGCATCATCAGCAAGGAGATGGTGGACCACTACGGTATCGTCGGCCCTAACGCCCGAGCCGCCGGTTTCGATCGGGATCTGCGCCGGGACGAGCCCTATCTGGTCTACGATCAGCTCGAATTTCGACGTGATCACCGGCACCGCCTCCGACGCCTACGAACGGGCCCTGGTGCGCCATCAGGAGATGTACCAAGGCATCCGCATGATGCGTCAGATCCTCGACCGCATGCCCTACTGAGGGTCCCTTCCAGGCCAGGATGCCGAATGTGCTGCATTGGGAGGTGCCTGCCGGCGAGACCTATGTCAAGGCCGAGTGCACCCGCGGAGAATACGGCTACTACCTGGTGACCGACGGCTCCCAGTTTCTGCGCAGAGTGCATGTCCGGGGACCGAGCTACACCCATGCCATCTGCGGTGATGGAAAAGCTGGCCGTAGGCGTCAATATCGCCGACATCGCAGGACTGATGGTTTCCCTGCATACCTATCCACCTGAAATCGAGAGGTGATCCCGTGAGCCTGAAAGATCTCATCTCACCGTTTTATGTTTGGCAGCGGGCCTTTGAAAAGCCCTACACCCAGAAACAGCCGCTGGAGGAACGTCCCGGCGCCGCCCCGTTATCGCGGCTTCCACGTCAACGTACTGGAAGAGTGCGTGGGTTGCGGCACCTGCGAGAGCATCTGTCAGAACCACGCCATCGACATGGTCAAGGTGGACGGGCCTGGAGCCCAAGCCGGGAGACAGCGGACTGCGGCCCAAGTTCGACTACGGACGCTGCTGCTGGTGCGCCCTGTGCGTCGACATCTGCACCACACGCTCGTTGCGGATGAGCAATCACTACGCCTGGATCACCGAGGATCCGACCGATTTCAACTTCATTGCCGGGGCCGACAACATGTCCTGGAACGGCCAGGAGATGGGCTATCGGCGGGATGACGACTATCAGCTGTTATGCCTCGATCGGGTGCCGATGGATATGCTGACCCCCGAGGAAGGGCTCAAATCCTTCGACGAGGTGATGAAGGGTTACACCGAAGAGCAGGCCAAACTGGAGGCGGATCGCTGTGTCGAGTGTGGACTGTGCGTGGCCACCTGTCCCGCCCATATGTCGATACCCAACTACATCAAGGCGGTGCGGGAGGGCGACTATGAGAAGGGTCTGCGCATACTCTACGAGACCAACCCCTTCTCCTCCACCTGCGGGCGCATCTGCACCCACCGTTGCGAGGAGGTCTGTCCGGTCGGTGCGCAGGGTGATCCGTTGGCCATCCGCTGGCTCAAACGGGCCATCGTGGACCGCATCCCGCGGGAGCGTTACCGGGAGATCCTGGGTGACGAAGTGGTGGAGAACGGCAAACAGGTGGCCATCGTCGGCGCCGGTCCCGGCGGCATGAGCGCGGCCTACTATCTGCGTCGCCAGGGCTATGGGGTGACCGTGTTCGAGGCCCAGGAGCGGGCCGGCGGCATGCTGCGCTATGGGGTGCCCTCCTACCGGCTGCCCGACGATCAGTTGGACAAGGACATCGAATATATCCGCTCCCTCGGGGTGGAGATGCGCTTCAACACTCGCATCGGCAAGGAGGTGCAGTTCGCCGAACTGATGGAGCAATACGACGCCGTGTTCATGGCGCTTGGGTCTGAACGTGCCCTCCAAGCTGCGGGTCAAGGGCGAGGAACACCCGCGGGTGCTGTCCGGTCTCCAGGTACTGGATGATGTGGCCAGCGGCAAGGACCCGGGCGTGGGCAAACGGGTCGCGGTGATCGGCGGCGGCAACGTGGCGATGGACGCGGCGCGGGTCTCGCGGCGCCTGGGGGCGGATGTCACCATCCTGTATCGCCGGCGCATCGAAGACATGCCGGCCGATCCGGAAGAGATCCATGAGTCCCAGGCCGAGGGCTGTAAGATCGTAATCCAGGCCATCCCGGTGGAGGTCAAGGATGCCGCCGATCCGAACCAGGTGACCATCATCTGGGGCGAGGCGGAGATGGTGGCGGACGACAAGGGCGGCCGGCCCCGTCCGGTGTTGCAGGAGGGGGCCCCCATGCACGAAGAGACCTACGACTGCATCATCTCCGCGATCGGGCAGGGCGGCGCCCTGGATTTTATTCCCGGTGAATACCGTGACCAGATCGAATTCAAGTGGGGCAAGTTCGTACCCAGTGAGTATCAACAGACTGCGTTGAAGAAGTTGTTCGTGGGCGGCGACATCGCCAACAACACCGCGGATGCGATCAGCGCCATCGAGGACGGTCACCATGCCGCCCGGGGTATCCACAAATTGCTTTCCGGTGCACTGGTCGCCTGACCGGCAGAGGGGGAAAATTAATGAACAGCGTAGACGAGATTCTCGATTTCGCCATCGAACGCGAGCAGGCCGCGGCGGATTTCTACAGCAGTCTGGCGGAGCGGGCCAACAGCGCCTGGATGAAGGACATGCTGCTCTCCTTCAGCAAGGAGGAGATGCGCCACAAGGGCAAGCTCAAGTCGGTGAAGAAGGGCGAAAAGCTGCTCTCTTCCGAGCAGCAGGTGCTGGATCTGAAGATCGCCGACTATCTGGTGGATGTCGAGCCGCAAGGGGACATCAGCCTGCAGGACGCCATGATCGTGGCCATGAAGCGGGAGAAGGCGGCCTATCGCCTCTATTCCGACCTGGCCGCAAAAAGTGGCCGATGCGGAGCTGAGAGAGCTGTTTCTCGGCCTGGCCCAGGAAGAGGCCAAACACAAACTCTATTTCGAGACCCAGTACGACGATCAGATCATGCGGGACAACTGATCCGACGCGGATCGAAAATACCACCGGCCCTGTGAGCTATCAGGGCCGGTTTTTACCCGGTCAAAATATTCATGCTGCTTACCATGGTAATATTTGAGCAGCCCCCTATCCGTTCTCTGCAATAGACAGATCCGACAACACCACTCATTGTTTTAGTGGCAGTAGAAAATAACAGGACATTGTCTTTTCCCTGATGATTCCGTTCTGTATGACTATGCATGAGATATTCATAGAGTGCTCGTCTTAGGGATTTTTCACCAAACAAGACCAGCTTCGATAAAGATTCGTCCTTGACCGATTTTACCCAGCGCTCGGCGTAGGCGTTCTTCAAGTTCGGACTTCGGGCTGGAAGTTTGAGTGGCTCTATATGACTCGATTTAACGAGCGCGTGAAACGACTCCGTGAACTTCGTGTCACGGTCATGAAAGATGCGTTCAATTTTTAAATCCGACAGCCTTACCGATGCCGCCTGGTCCAGATCCCGCAAATTCCGCAGCTGCCGCTTCTGCCCCAAGGGCTTGGCCTGTTTGTCGGCGCCGAAGCCAATTTTGGTCTGATAATGTTAAACTCCTACAGCCACAAGCCGTTCTTCCTAGTGTCAGTGCATTGAAACGCGCTGCTTATATCAGGTGACACCAAGCGGCAAACTTTCAAGCATCGGGGAGCAGCGTCAAGCGGTGCTGTGTGGTACCCGGCAAAAACTGGCTGGGGTACCCACGCACCCAATCCGCGTGACCTGTGCGGTAATATTCAGACAATGGATGACCGCTTTGCCCGGCCGGCATGTGTAAATAGCCATTTTGCTCGTCACCCGGCGACAGCGCAAACCGTTCAGAAGCTCCGAACGATGGACTTTGTACTCTTGGCATGTTGACGTCGCCGCTCAAAGGCTCCTGCGGCATGTCGAGCCATACCGATAATATCGGCAATGCACGGCTCAATGGATGTCGGATGTCCGCGGTATTGCGCTCTCCCCAGGTTCGATCTACAAGCCTATTGTCAAAGTTCTCCTCGAAATATGCGACATTATTGTCGACAGATTCGAGCAGGAATTCGCGCCAATTCGAATAGTCAGCGACGAGCATATGTACAGGGCGCTCGGTAACCAGTTGCCAGAGCGGACCCTCGAATTGATTGCTGATGCGCAAACGAACGTCTTCGCCGAAAGCGGCCCGCACCGGTGTCGTCAACATTTCAAAAGCTCGGTTGCGAACATCCGTGCGGAATGCCCTGACCAATCGATAACCAACGGAATCCGCCGATGCGCGTGGCAACCAATTACTGACCAGACGCCGATATTCGGACCGCGCCGGATGGTCATGCGTAGCTTTGTCATCTAGCAGTTCGAGCACCAGATCACGCCAGCGCGCCAGGAACAGCGCTCTGTCGTCGAGTTGAATATCGAGCATGTCGGTCGGCGTAAGTGTTTCGCGATCGAACAAACCGTCTCGAATCTGTCCCGCCCTGGCGCCAAGGTCGTAGCCACCATCGCCGATCTTCTCGAGGTCTGCGCCGTCAGTAACCCGTGCGTTTGCGGTCCAGATGCGCCCGTCAGCTGGATTGACGATCCGTGGATACTCATGCGGCGCCAGCCAGCCGTTCCAACCGGCACCTTGGCTCCAATCGGCCGGCTCCTGCGCCTCGGCATCGCCGCGACGTGGAATCTGACCCGCAATCGTCCAGGCAATGTTGCCAGCCGCATCGCCAACCACGAAGTTCTGGGGTGGAATTCCCATTCTATTCGCAATTGCAATGGCGTCCTCTACCGAGTCCGCCGTCTCCAGCTCTAGCTGTGTAAGGTTGATCGCCTTAGGATAATGCGCAATCCAACTGACCGCGATTTCGCCGTGAGGATATTTGATGTCATCGAGAATGGGCCCCCAAATTGTCTCACGGATCAGCAGATGATCCGTCGCGCCCCCCTGAACCTCAATTCGCTCTTGATGCTCTGTGATCGCCATGACACCATTCGGTGTGAGATACGAGTCGGGTGAGGTGCCTGTTTGCAGTCGTATCGCATCTGTCCAGTCGCCGTAGCTGTTGGTGAAGCCCCAGGCGATCTGACCGTTGCTCCCCGCCACAACAACAGGCACGCCCGGCAGCGTTACGCCATTGATATCCCGTGCATAGTCATCATCCTGGACTAGCCTTGCGCGATAGAAGATGTTCGGAGTCGTTATGCCGAGGTGCATATCGTTGGCAACGATAGCACGGCCATTTGCTGTCAACTCGCCGCTGACGGCCCAGTTGTTGCTGCCAGACGACATGTCGTCCTCTCTATTGACGATGATGGAGTCACTGAAAACACCTTGTGTCTCGCGCAGGTCCACAGTATCCGCCTGTGGCAATGCATGGATTTGCCTTGGTTCTCCAGCAAGCGGCGCATCCCAGTCAGTCCCGTCGGGGTACATCCAGGTGAACAGCGCATCCGGGAGTGCGAGGCGAGCAAGGCCGCGGCGAATGTCGCGCGATGCTCGGTCGTCATTCAATTGTAAAAACATGGCGTAAATGACAAGCAAGGAGTCTTCGATGACCCAGGGGTTGGGCTCGCTGCTCAGAATGAAGTACTCGAATGGTTTCGCAGAAAGGCTCGCCAGTCCTGCATTCACACCTGCCGCATAAGACGTTATCAACGCCAGCTCTGCAGCAGGCATCGCTGCAATGACTTCGCCTGCACGGCTGCGAAAGCGGTGCAGGCGGTTGCGGCGATCGACCTGCAATGCCACTGAACCGAAAAGTTCGGCTAACTCACCGGCCGCTTTTCGGCGTGTGAGATCCATTTGAAAATAACGGTCCTGACCATGGACGAAGCCCGTACCAAAAGCCAGATCTTTACGATTGGATGACGTGATCGTCGGTATGCCCGCGCTATCCCGTTCCACGCTTATGCTGGCGATCAGGCCTGCAACAGAAATCTCACCATCGAGCGGCGGTAAACTGCTTTTCAATATTAGGTAGCCGGCAGAAATTGCGACAATGGACGCAGCGATCAGTACCGCAGCAATACTTTTCAAAACGCGGATCATATCTGAGAATTGATGGAATACACGCTCCTTATTGACTTACCCGTAAGGTCTAGCATACCCACATGGCATTTAGAATGTAACCTTTCAAACCAATATGTACTTCTCATCCACCAATCTACTATTTAACCTGCTCCTATCTATGTAATCACGAGGCGCATGTCATGAAGAACTCACGCCGCAGCCGTTGTATCCAAGAAGATTGGCAGCTTTCCAACCGGATTGATATGAAACGGCATCAAATAATTTATGGTTACAATCATCCGCGAAATTTAACCAGTCGGGTGACCTGGATGTCCGAAATGAACACAACGCCTGAGTGTTTATTGTAGAAGGGAACGAAACCTTGCAGGATGGGTTCTATCAAGTCTTCGGGTACAGCAGCGATGATCATGATCAAAACATCATCCTCGTTGAACATCAGATGCCCCTCGTGAAATCCGTGGCTTCCTTTGCCCGAGACATGATTGATTATCGTGTAACCCTTCACCCCGGCCCGATCGAGCAGGTCAGTGGCAAACTCTTGGTGTTCCCCTTCCAAAATGATTTCAAGCTTTTTGAGTGGACTTAAATTGAGATTCTTCATGATGCACTCGACTCCTGAAGGGTTGCGTGAATGGAGGCGGTTTGGTGCTGCCGGCTGTGCCACTGACCGTCCTCGTAAACAGACACGCTCGCTGTCTCCGGATCGATTATCATGAGCCGGATCCAACCATTTAGGACCAGGCGTTTCACGGTGACGACCCCATCCATGGCCCGCTGGGCATGTTCAAACGGTGCCTCGATCAAAGTGATAAGTCGTAACGGCTCGTGATAAGGCAAATCCTGCTTGAGCACAGTCTGTGACGGCAGACCGGTACGCAGGTCGCTGAGGTTCCCGGTCATGACGCCAAAGCGGCCGGCCACGTTATGATAGACCTTGCTGCTGCTGCCAAAACGCTCATTGTCGACGGTGGAGAAATAATGCTCCATATTGATCCATTGACCCACCACCAGCGGACCGGTAAGGATGTTCTCCAACAGCCGCTGCTTGGGGTCCAGACGGTAATCATACGAGTGCAGGAAGGCACGACCGTCCAGGGCAAACTGTTGGGTCAGTTCCCGACGCCCGATGATGAAGAAGAGGTTGCGCGACAGTCCCCATTCGGGACGGACCTGAGACCAATCCATCGCATTGCGTTGTGCTCTGCGGTAGGCACCCGACGGATCCAGCGTACCCGCTTGAGTTTGCAGGCTCGGCAAGCGTTCTTGAGCGCACAGCCGTGAGGCGGCCATCAGACCGTTGCGCAGACGGTCGAGGTACACCAGATGAGAGGGAGGCATGAGGTCGAGGTCGAGCATTTTCAGCTCATCGGTGGTGGTGTTGTGCAGCGCCGGCACGAACCAGGCATCGTCGGCGATGTCTATGCCCTGCTTGCGTATGCGCCGTCGCACCTCCGGTTTGTTGGCCATCTGCGCCAGTACGCGGGCGCTGACCAAGCCGTGATTACCACCACAGGCACCGCAGTCTAGGGCCGATTCGTAGGGATTGTTCTCCGAAGTGCTGCCATGGCCGACCAACAGGATGAAGCGGGAGAAACCCTTGGTCAGACCGATAGAGTGTAACGCTTGACTCACGAAGTGGGCCTGCTCGTCGAGGGTAAAGCCGATCCGACCGAGCCGTTCCAACTGCAGCTGGGCGAAGGAGGGGTTGACCCGGTAAGCCTCGCGCAAGCGTTCGATGAAGTCCCGCTCCTGCGTCTCGTCCAGTCCGACTTCCTGGGAGAGAGGATGAGCGTGGTGCTTTTGATTGCCCAGAGCGGACTCACGCAGCTCGCGAATCATGTCGTCGGTGATACGCTCAGGCGCGATACCCAACTCCAGTTCCACCGCCTTGACGATCACCGCGCGTTGTACTGCACGGACGATGGAATCGGCCTGTTCGCGGCTGAGTTTGTCGAGCAACAAGCGGGTAAGTGGTTTGGCGGGGTGAAAGCTCTTGCGCCAGCGGTTGTAACTCTGGGGAGCGATGGTCTTGCCCACCATATCGAAGCCGAACAGCAGACCGATCGCCTCTACCGTGACGAAGGGGGTGAGCACGGACTCCTTGAGCTCGTGCATCGCCTTTTCCAGGGTCGTCAGCGCAGCCTCATCTTGGGAGCCGGCAGCGGTCATTTCAAGCACCAGGTTCTTCGGTGTCAGCAGCACCGGGCAGAGATGGACTTCGCTGCCCTTACCGTGTTCCATGAAACTCACCGGTACCCCGAAGAAGCCGGCGATGCCGAAGGTCTGATAATCACCGACCCCCTCCAGATGGCGCCGGATACGTTCAGAGCGGGTGTCGATACAGAACAACGCCTGCACGAACGGACGCTTTACCCGCGGCGGCGGTGGGCTCAGGCTCACACCTTGCAGCAGGTGCCCCATGGCGTGCGCTTCCATGGCCCGCACCCAGAGCATACCCTCTTGTTTTTCGCATTGGCCAAGGATCCGAAGCAGGCGACCGAGTGCCTCCGGGGATAGGCGTGCGAGTGCATCGAGATTGCCCGCTCGCTCCGCAAGTGCACGCAGGCGTTCGGCCTGGCATACCGCTTCATGGTTGCGTTTGTAACAGATGTATTCGGAAAATACCTGTTCGATAGTGGCCGTGTGACCGCGCGCCAAGCTAACCTCCACCCGATGAGCCATTGCCGGTAAAATACCGCCGCCATACAACTCGTGGCGCAGATAGGTCTCGTGGGTGCGTGTCTCGATGGCTTGTTTGATGGCATCAGCGGTATAGGCAATCCGCTGCCTGCCTCGTTCGTTCAGCAAGGCCAGGGCGAGGGTCAGGCGGACCGCCATGAAGTCAACTAAGTCACTGGGATAACGCTGGTTCCAGTAATAGTGTTTGGCACTCGAACGCCAGCGGATGAAGCCGGCCCAACCGTGCAGGCGGGTAAGCTCCCGGGTAAAGTAACCGACCCAGTGCTGTTCCGGGATGGCCATGCTCTGCATAACATGCGCGATGATGCCCTCCGGGGTGTCATCGGCGCGGAGAATACGATTGATGTGTATACCGCGCAGAAACAACCGGACGTTGCGGCTCGCCACCTCGCGCCAGGCAGTGAAGAAGCCCTGTTCGCGCTCCGGCATGCCCCAGACGGATTGGCCTTCGTCGAAGAATTCGAGGCAGCTCTTGATCACCAGCTCATCCAGGCTGGCACCGATCTCGGTGCCATACAGCGCATCCACGGCCTCGTAAATCGGCCGATCACCCAACAAGGTTGCGTGTAACCGACCGGCCAATGTCTCCAGCGGCATGCCCTCATCCGAGGGCGGTGAAGCGCCTGTCAGGGCCGCCTGCACATCGGAGACATCCGCCAGGGTCCTGGTGACGCTCACGGGCTGTTGGGTTTCGGTGAGTAGGGCCATGATCCATCGTGGCAGGTCCACCCCCGCAATCCTCGGGTGGTCGGCTGCGAGTGCTTCCACCATGCTGGTGAGTTTTGCCCGATCCACCTTGCCCTGGGATAAATAGCCTTGATAGACCCTGCGGGAAAGATAGCCCCGGCCGTGAAACAGGCGCTGGCCCTGTTCTACCGCAGCCTCGAAAGGAAGCTGTTCGAAACCATGCAACGGGTTATGGTGGATGAAAGTCCGCATAGGCCAGAAGAACGGGATCGGCTCGCCGGCCACATAAATCATGGTGCGGATCTTCAACTCTTGACCGAGTGAGAGCGTCATCGCAGGTCTCCTATCAGATACACACCGCCGATGACCAGGGCGACCAGCACCACCGCGTACAGCCAGGTGGCGGCTAGACTCAGATCGGGTGAGTCTTGCGGATTGGCCGGCCCGATCACCAGACCTTGTAACAGGCGTGCCCCCGCCCAACTCCAAAGCAGCCAGATACCCGCCAGAGCCACGGCGGTTGCCGGTGTGGCGACCAGGATGCTTGCCAGCATGACGAAGAAAGCGGGAAACAGAGGAGTCGCGATGGCCGCCAGCACCACCATCACCAGCACACCGGAGAAGCGAGGTAGGCTCTGTGCCAACCCACCATAAAGCCCCGTGTAGGCCGCACCGAAACGCCGTTCGAGTTCTGCTGTGAGTAATGCGAGCAAAACGAACGGGGCACTGAATCCCAGGGCATAGAACTGGATCGGCAGGGCGGCTGTACCGCCGAGCGCTGGAATCCAGAGCACCGCCCATGCGGAAGTGGCCAGGAAGCCCAACCACAGACCGACCTCCCGCAACATCAGCGCGCGCAAACCATACAGGACTGAAGTGAATAGCGCCCAAGGGGCGATCCACTCAGGCACTGCTGGATTTGCGGTGAAAACCAGGGCGAGACCGATCTGCGGCCAGACCAGCAACAGGATAGCTCGCAGCATGTGGTGGCGGACCCGCGTGAGCAGGGCATTGAAGAGCATACTGAGGGGAAACAGCGGCAGGAACAACCCGGCAAGAAACACCAGCATCTGGGACATCTCAGGTCCACCTCAACCAGACGTTGAGCCGGGCGGCCACGCTCAAGAGCGCGCGTGCCAGCCAAGCATAGAGATCGATCAGATAGAACTCCCGGGAGATAAGGGCATAGAAATTCAACCACCAACGGCTAGACTGATGAGCACCACGGGAGACGTTTTGCTCGGCGTAGTAAGTGACCAGCCAGCCGAGCACTATCACTACGGTCATGAGCCCTACGAGGACATCGAACCAAACCAGATCGATGTCCGCTGCTGCATAGATCAGCTTGCGAAATTCAGGGTCTGGATAGAGGAACAGATCGAACGCATGACTGATCAAGGTGTAACCAAGCACCACCACGGTAAAGGAGAAGACGATCAAGGTCACCAGTCGCCAGATATTCTCGGTGCGCATCCGATAGGTGGTGAAAAGCAACTGCGCGCCGGTCACCCAGCCAAAGAATAGCAGTACGATGGCCCCTTGCTTCTGGAAAAAGTCCTGGGCCACGAGCCAATGGGCCAGTATCAGGATGGTCACGGGCACTGCCAATGTCATCACTGCCATCAGCAACAGGGGCTGACGCCGCCGAGCAGGGCGTCGCTCCACGACGAAGGTGTAGAGATCATCCTTGGGTACGCCATCTTCGTTGCGTGCTTCACTGATCACCCCGCCAGCGCCAAGGAACAGGGTACCTTTGAAAAGACCATGCGCGATCAGGTGATAAATCGCGAGGGAAAAGGCGCCTATGCCACACTCCATGATCATGAAACCCATCTGCCCCATGGTCGAGTAACCCAACGACTTTTTGACATCATTTTGCGTAAGCATCAAGACCGATCCGATCACGGCGGTTATCAGCCCGACCAAGAAAATCCAGTGCAGCACCTCCCCGGTGTGCACGAACACCGGCGCGAATCGGTTGATCAGGAAACCACCGGCATTGACGATGCCTGCGTGCATCAGCGCCGATACCGGCGTTGGGCCCTCCATGGTGTAGGGTAACCAGGTATGCAGCAGAAACTGGGCCGAGCGAGCGAAGGCCGCCAGGCCCAGCAGGGCAGCGACCACTTCCACCAAGGGCAAGCCGAACAGGGTTTGGCTGCTGGGGTCGGCCGCAATCTGTTCGAACAGGGCGGGCAGTGACCAGGTGCCATAGGTGTGATAAAGCAATCCGGCCGCGAGTACCAGAGGCAGATCACCCACACGATAAGTAAAGAAAGTCCAAAAGGCATAACGATAGGCTGACGGGCTGCGGGTATCGTGGCCGAGCAGAAAGTAGAGCAACACCCCGATCAGATGCCAGGCAATCAGCAGGATCACCAGATCGCCAGCCGCGACCATCACCAGAAGCGCAGCCGTCATCAGGTCGAGCAACACGAAGAAGCGTCCGTAACCGGACTCTTCGGCCATGTAGCGTACGGAATACAGATGGACGAGCAAACTGATGCCGGAAACGACCAGCCCCATCAGGCTGCTGAGCGGATCGAGCAACAGTATGCCCCATGAAGCGGTGAGGGCAATCTGGTGCGAAGCGTCTTCAGCCAGGGTGAGCCAAAGCAGCCCGCAGGCGAGGGCGAAGGTCAGAATCCCAGCGGTGACACTCAGATGGGCCACCTTTCGCCCGAGAATACCCGACAGCAGATGGGTCAGCAGGGCTGACAACAGCGGTAGGGCCGGCAACAGTAGTATGAGCCGCTCCATGATCCTATCTCACCTCCCGCCGGTGTCTGGCGCGGAGCTACTGTTGAGGGCCGAGCGCATTGCAGGTTGTGTAAGCAGCCCCGCTGCGAGCACCTGCGATGTAAGCGCAGCCGGTGCAGGGTTGATATTGCTCAATGTCATCGTTTGCGCTTGGCGCCTGACTGGCACTGGAAGCTTCATGCCCCGGTTTGGCTTGCAACGCCTCGCCGCCTTTTCAAGATCGGTTGCCAGTCTTGCTAGCATTGTGTAAGTCCTCTTGTACCGTACTGACGAGTCTGTCGGGCAGTTGTCTGGTCCATCCCAATGCGGGGCTGGGGTTTTCGCCGGTGATTATCGCAACCCAGATCTCTAAGTGTCCGATCAATTGCGATTTCCTCAAGCATCGAGTCCGATGCTACTCGTCCTGGCATATGTCGAGACATAATTGAATCCACAGCGACTCGCGTCGCGTCCTGCAGATCGCATACAGGGCCATGGAGCGGGTTGGCTTGGTGCAAAGTGGATTGGTCAAAGTCATCCCCATCCTCTCGCACTGCCACCAGGCGTGAGGATTATAGCAGTAACGCAACAGACCATCATCAGGGTCACAGCCAAAACCGTTGCTGGTGTAGTATGGTCCGCCCGATACAAAAGGGTTAGAAAACAAAAGGTCGCGCATTATAGTATTGGCAACAGATTCGGCAGGTTCGTTATCCTGGCGTGCCAGGATCCGGATCTCCCGCATCAGCTAAATGGTGGCTAAGGCGGGGGTAAGGATTCCTGAATCGATACGCGCCGTTTGGGCAAATACCCCGCAATCCTGTTCACCACAAATGTCACGGTCGCCGCTGCGAACCAGTATCAAGCACCGATAGCTCGACTCCAACACGGATAGGATGTATCCAGGGATCCATAGCGACCAGTTCGGGCGACAGATTCTGCAGTTGGGCCCAGGCCGAGGCGTAATCCTCGTGCATGCTATGGATCAATGCGAACCAAGGGCGTCCCCGGACAATCTCCTCCCTGTAGTACAGCCGTTTCGGCAGATCGTTTCGTTTGGCAAACTTCATCAGGGCATCCCGGTTGTAGAACCCGATCAGCTGGAGCGCGTAGGTACGGTCAGCCACGACCCGGGTTTTCGGTGTCTCCGCGTCCGGGCTCGCGCCCGTGAGCGCTTTCCCAAGGCTGTCGCCGAAGGATTGATCCGCGACGGCAACAGGTGTCTCCTCGGGACCGCTCACCTCATCGGTGGGAGGGGTAGGGCTGAATTCCAAAGGTGGTTCGACAGTCGCCGCGACAGGTTCTTGCGCGGAGTCTCGCTTGGCGTCCTTTGCGGGTGAGCTGTCAGGCAGGCCGTGACCGGACACGGCCCTTGTCGGCTCCGTGGTTTCCAGCGCCTCGCGCATGGCCTCGAGTTCCCGCATCAGGCTTTCCAGTTTGGCCACCAGCCGTTGGACTTCCGCGCCAATCACCGCATCAGCCTCATCGCGGGCAATGCGCTCGCCTTCGAGGATGGTGTCGAGCCTGTCAGTCTGTTCCTCGTCCTGCCGACCGCGGGAGGTGGAGATCTCGTTGACCGCGGCCGACAATCGGGTCGGCTCAACCCGCACTGAAATAGAAGGTCCATCCTGTGGGCTAGCGCGCCAGCTCTCGACCCTACCCGATGTCTTACGGTACTGAAGAGGGATCTCTATGGTGAAGAAGCCATCGACCAGCTTCCAACGCCTTATGATGAACGACTCTGTCGGCGCCTGGAATCCCTGAAATGGCGTTTATGGCATGGTTACCGTCGAGGCGCCATCAATCGCATCCTGGCCTTGTTGTTCACGCTCGGATTGCCAGCGATAAAAGGGAAGCGGGTCACGGTTCGGCCGCGCCGGCAGCTCAAGGAACTCAAGCGTTATCTCAACACCAATCTGGATTCGCTGGTCAACTACGGCCTGCGTTATCGAAACGGTCAGCGAATATCCACTGCTTTCATGGAGTCCGCAGTCAATTAGTTGATCGACAAGCGGATGTCGAATTCACAACAGATGCGTTGTGCCGAGCTGGTCGACGGTCGTCTTGGTGACGCATTTGCTCGTTGGTATCCGGGTTTCGCCAGTGAAAGGCAACTTTATCAGGTTATCCAATGACCTCACCAATTATACACGGCGGAACGCCGCTAACCACCCAATCCCAATGAAAACATCAAGATACCCACAAACTGTGAACAAAACCTGTCGCTTGAGGTAAAAAGCAGGTGTTCAAATGACCGAACGAGAGACAGCTTGCGCCATTCATCCCTCAATGTAGTACCTGTTCACCCCTCCCAAGAGCGTGATTTTCAAGCGCTGATGCAGGCGCATCATTATCTGGGCTCACTGCCCAAGATAGGAAACACGATCTGGTCTGTTGCCACCATGGAAGACCAATGGCTTGCCCTGTTGAGTTTTTCAGCCCCCGCACTCAAGTGTTCCGCACGCGACGAATGGATCGGTTGGGGCTACCGCCATCAGTATGACCGTCTCAATCTGGTAGCGAATAACTCACGTTTTCTGATCCTGCCAGCGCATCATCACAAGAACCTGGCCTCGCAGATCTTATCGCGCTGTAAACGTCGGATTCAGCAAGATTGGCAGGATCGTTTCGGGTATCCGCTCCTGCTGCTGGAAACCTTTGTGGACCCTGATCGCTTTCACGGCACGATCTACCGTGCCTCAAACTGGATACTGGTGGGCTCAACCAAAGGCTATCGGCGCACAAGGGAGGGTTATAGTGAACGGACGCAATCATCCAAACTGGTGTTTCTGCTGCCACTGCAACGCAATGCGCGTGCGCTGCTCTCTCGTCCGGTGCTCAACGACCGTTACCAGACAGGGAGACCGAGAATGAAGCTCACCGCCAAACAGATGCTATCCCTTTACGATTTTTTCAAAACTATTGACGACTCGCGCAGGGCGCAAGGCAAGAAGCATCAGCTGGCCACGGTTCTGTCACTGGCAGCGGCGGCCGTGCTTTGTGGGATGCGGGGCTACAAGGACATTTCCCTCTGGGTACAGTCGCTGGGCAACAATGCTCGCAGCCGTTTCAGGTGTCGGAAACGCCATGGTCGCTATGAGGCGCCCTGTCGTACGGTGATTCGTAATATCCTGATCCAGGTTGACCCTGAGCAGTTAGATCGAGCGCTGAATGCCTGGAATGCACAATATGGCAGCCTGGATGAGAGTTTGGCCATTGAGGGTAAAACCATGTGCAATGCGATGGATGACAAAGGCAGGCAAACACACATCATGAGTGCCATTGGCCACGCAAGCGGCCAGTGCTACGCCCAAAAAAAGTGGGGACATTGCCCGTAAAAGGCTGTGATGAAGAAAAACAGACCAATGAGATCAAGACGGCGGCGCCCCTGCTCGATACCCTTGAGATTAAAGGCCGAACCATCACGGCGGATGCACTGCTCACGCAACGTGAGTTCGCGCGATACCTGGTGGAAGATCGAGAAGCAAACTACCACTTTACGGTAAAAGGGAATCAGCCCAACCTCCTCGAAGATCTCACGTTCTATTTCCAGAACTCGCCCAAAGCGGCGGACTTCACCCAGATCGGCAACGGCGATCATGGACGGATTGAGACGCGAAAGATCTGGGTCACGACAGCACTGAATCAGCATCTCGACTTTCCCCATGTCCATCAGGCTTTATGGTCGAGAGAGAATCCATCATTAAAAAGACCGGCAAGGTGAGTCAGGATGTCATCTATGGCATCACCAGCATACCCGCAGATCAAGCAAGCCCGGAACAGGTTCTTCGCGATAATCGGCGGCATTGGAGTGTAGAAAGCTGCCACTACATCATCGACTGGAATTATGACGAAGATCGTAGCCAGATCCGTACCGGCTTTGGGCCTGAAAACATCACCCGATTGCGGCGATTTGCTATCGGTCTGCTCAAAAGCAAGAGGAGTAATGAAACCATGCCCGAAATGATGAAGAAACTGCTGCTGAATACCCGGGCAGTCTTTGATTATCTGAAAATGACTCGGAACTCGAATGCTCTTTCAATGAGTTAGGCTCTAGCGTAGATTTGCCGTGGGTTTGGACTTTTATCGGTTGGAGGGGGGGTTGGGCTGTGATAATTTGCCGGGATTCTGTATGCACTATCCAGCGACCTTGAACACCGATGTTTTCTGTTTTCTGCCCGAGGTTCTCTTTGCTTGCGCAGTGGCCGAGGTCGGTGCTACCGGTCGGGTGACCGGCGCGCGCCAGGTTTGGCGAATGAACCTGTGAAAGGCGTGGATCAATACCGCCGCTGGCGCTGTCCAGGCCGTCGAACGAGGGGGAATAATGTAAATCAAGTAGTGCGCCCGGCCGATTCAGACCTGCTGGATCAAGTGTGATAAAGTTGGGCCGGCTTTTTTTACTTGGATGACTTGAACTGCTGCGGGAAAAACTAATGAAATCATTGCTACGATTCTTACTGTTTATGCTGTTTTTTATACTGCCGGCGCTGCAGGCGAGGGACCTGCTGGGGGTCTATCAACTGGCGCTGGATAACGATCCCCAGTTGCGGGCCGCTGAGGAACGGCTCAATGCGGCGCGCCAGACGAAGAATATTTCCAAGGCGCAACTGCGGCCGACCGTCGGGCTGGGCGCCACCTATGATTATGTCGATAGAAACATAATATCCAGTTCCTTACAACAGACGGACAGCACCTACAGCGAGGGCAACCTGGGGCTTAATCTCACCATGCCGTTATATCGCAGAGAGCTGCTGGTCCAGCTGGAACAGGCCGACAGCACCATCGCTCAGGCCGAGGCCCAGTACACGGCGGCGCAGATCGACCTGATGGTGCGCAGCACCACGGCCTATTTCCTAGTGCTGGCGGCGGAGGATGACCTGCGGGTGGCGAAGTCGGAGACAGAGGCGACCGGCCGTCAGTTGGAGCAGGCGCAACAGCGTTTCGATGTGGGACTGATCGCCATCACCGACGTGCACGAGGCACAGGCCGCCTATGATGCCGCGCGGGCCGCGGAGATCGCCACGCGAGAACAGCCTGGACAACGCCTGGGAGGCTCTGTTCGAGATCGTCGGTCCGGAAGCCAAGTCCGAGTTGGCCAACCTGGGCGACGACCTGCAGATGGTGCCGCCGACACCCAATGATCTGCAGCAGTGGTCGGACACCGCGCAGCAGCAGAATTTCGAGCATCATCGCCAACCAGAGCAACCTGGAGACGGTGCGCCAGGAGATCGAGGTGACCCGTTCCGGTCACTATCCGACCCTGGATCTGGTGGGCGGCTATAATGTGAACCGCACCACCAATGACATCGGTACCGAAGCGAATACCGCCAGCATCGGTCTGGAACTGTCCGTACCCCTGTATACCGGCGGCCTGGTCAGCTCCCGCACCGAGCAGGCCTGGGCCAACTTCCGGGCGGCCCAGCAAGCAGCTGGATCAGACCCGCCGGGCGGTCAATCGCCAGGTGCGCGACGCCTACCGGGGCGTGCTCTCCACGATCAGTCGAGTCGAGGCCCTGAAAGCGGCTACGGTCTCCGCCAAGAGCGCCCTGGAGTCGACCCAGGCCGGTTATGAGGTGGGCACCCGCACCATCGTCGACGTGCTGAATGTGCAGCGCAACCTGTTCTCCTCCCAGCGCGACTATCTCGGCTCCCGTTACGATTACATCATCAATGGTCTGGCTCTGAAGTCCGCTGCCGGCAATCTGAGTGTCGAGGATCTCAAGCGGGTCAACACCTGGCTGGAGCAGTAGTAGCAGATGTCCGGCAACACCATCGGCAAGCTGTTTACCGTCACCTCCTTCGGGGAGAGTCATGGGCCGGCCATCGGCTGCATCGTCGATGGCTGTCCGCCGGGCTATGGAACTGAGCGAGGCCGATCTGCAGCGGGACCTGGACCGGCGTAAACCCGGCACCTCGCGGCATACCACCCAGCGGCGTGAGGCCGATCAGGTGCAGATTCTCTCCGGGGTGTTCGAGGGCCACACCACCGGCACCCCGATCGGTCTGCTGATCCACAACACCGATCAGCGATCCAAGGACTATTCGGAGATCATGGATCGCTTCCGCCCCGGTCATGCGGATTACACCTACACCCTGAAATACGGCTTTCGCGACTATCGGGGCGGGGGCCGCTCCTCTGCTCGGGAGACCGCCATGCGGGTGGCGGCCGGCGGCATCGCCAAGAAGTATCTGCAGGAGCGTCACGGTATCGAGATCCATGGCTATCTGGCCCAACTGGGACCGATCAGGGTCGAAGAAGCTCGACTGGGAGCAGGTGGAACAGAACGCCTTCTTCTGTCCCGACGCAGACAAGGTGGCGGAGCTGGAGACCTACATGGATGCCCTGCGCAAGGAGGGCAACTCGATCGGTGCGCGCATCAACGTGGTGGCCACCGGGGTGCCCGCCGGTCTGGGCGAGCCGATCTTCGACCGCCTGGATGCGGATATCGCCCACGCGCTGATGAGCATCAATGCGGTTAAAGGGGTCGAGATTGGCGATGGCTTCGCCTGCGTGGCACAAAAGGGCACCGAGCACCGGGATGAGATGACCCCGACAGGGTTTTCAGAGCAACCATGCCGGCGGGGTGCTGGGGGGTATCTCCAGCGGCCAGGCGATCCTCGCCAGCATCGCGCTGAAGCCCACCTCCAGCCTGCGCCTGCCAGGCCACACTATCAATCAGCGGGGCGAACCGGTGGAGGTGGTGACCAAGGGACGGCACGATCCCTGTGTGGGCATCCGCGCCACCCCCATCGCCGAGGCGATGCTCGCCATCGTGCTGATGGATCATCTACTGCGTCACCGGGGCCAGAATATGGATGTGATCTCCGCCACGCCGGATATTGCCAAATCCGCCAAGTCGTAGCCCCTGCATGCCTTACTGGCGCCTGTCAGGCTTCTACCTGTTCTATTTCGCCTCCCTGGGCGCCTTGCTCCCCTACTGGGGGCTCTATCTGCAGAATCGGGGCTTTTCTCCCGCCGCCATCGGCGAGCTGATGGCGGTGCTGATGGCCACCAAGCTGATCGCGCCGAATATCTGGGGCTGGATCGCCGATCATAGCGGCCGGCGCATGCCGATCGTGCGCCTGGCCTCGCTGTTATCCGTGCTCGACCTTCGCCGGGGTGTTTTATCGTCATCGGGCTACTGGGCGCTGGCGTTGGTGATGATGATTTTCAGCTTCTTCTGGAACGCCTCGCTGCCCCAGTTCGAGGCGGTCACCATGAATTATCTGGGCGAGCGAATTCGCAAATACAGCCGCATCCGGCTGTGGGGGTCGATCGGTTTCATCCTGACCGTGGCGGGCCTGGGTCAGTTCATCGACCAGCTGGGGATTGATCTGGTACCCCAGGTAGTGCTGGCTCTTTACGTGGGTATCCTGTTGAACAGCCTGGTGGTGCCGGAACGAAGGGCGGCCCCGCCTCAGGATCAGCAGGAATCGATCCTCAAGGTGCTGAAAGCGCCCCGAGATCCTGGCCTTCCTGGCGGCCTGTTTTCTGATGCAGGCCAGCCACAGCGCCTACTATGCCTTCTATTCCATCTTCATGCAGCAGCACGGTTATTCCAGCAGCGCCATCGGTCAGCTCTGGGCCCTGGGGGTAATCGCCGAGGTGTTGGTATTTCTGGTCATGCACCGGCTGCTGGCGCGCTGGGGCGCCCGCCTGGTGTTGTTCGCGAGTCTTTCTATTGCCGTGCTGCGCTGGTTGTTGGTGGGCAGCGCCCCCGAGACCCTGGGGCTGGTGCTGTTCTCCCAGACGATGCATGCCGCCACTTTCGGCACCTTTCATGCTTCCGCCATCCATTTGGTGCACCACTTTTTCGTGGGTCGACACCAGGGCAGGGGACAGGCCCTTTACAGCAGTGTCAGCTTCGGCGCGGGGGGCGCCATGGGCAGCCTGTTGAGCGGTTATCTGTGGACCAGCATCGGCCCCAGTTCCATCTACTTCGTCTCCGCCGGTTATGCCGGGCTGGCGGTCCTCATCGCCTGGCGCTGGATCAGTCTGCGGGACGAGTTGGCTTAATCCGCATGGGCCAGCAAGTGCTGCAGCATGACGTTGGCCGCGTTCGATAGAGTGCGCTGTCGGTGGGTGACGATCCCCAGGGACCGCTCCAGGTGCATGCCGGTCACCTCTAACGCTACCAGTCCGGGGCTCAGCATGATCTCCGGCAACAGGCTCCAGCCCAGGCCGATAGAGGTCATCATCTTCAAGGTCTCCAGATAATCGGTGGAGAGACCGCTGCGGATCTCGCCCGCCACCTGGGCGAAGGCCTGCTCCAACAGGGATCGGGTGTAGGTGGCCTTGGTAGGCAGCACCGCCGTATGGGCGATCAGCTCCTGAGCCTGGATCTCCCCCCGGCCGGCCAGCGGATGGTCCTCGGCCACCACAAAACACAGGGGGTCGCGCCATACCGGTTGCAGATACAGGGGCTCCGCGGGCTGCAGTGGCAGGGTGATCACGCCCAGTTCCAGTTCACCCTGGGCCACCGCCTGGGAGATCTTTTCGGAACTCATGAAGCGGATATCCAGTTCGATCTTGGGGTAGAGGTCGCTGTAAGCGCGCAGGATGGGCGGCAGGCGATGCAGACCGATATGGTGACTGGTGCCCATGGCGAGCGGTCCGGTGACCTGGCCGGACAGGTTGGACAACTCACGCTGAATGTCCGCCAGCCCGGCCAGGATCTGCTCGGCCCGGGGCAGCAGATGCCGGCCCGCCTCGGTGAGGAAGACCTGTCGACCGACCCGGTCGAACAGCGCGGCGCCCAGATCGGCTTCCAGGCCGGCGATGCGTTTGCTCACTGCCGGCTGAGTGATGAACAGGGCCTCGGCCGCCTGGGAGAAGGAACGATCCCGGGCCACCTGGACGAAAGCGCGCAGACTGGCAATCTCCATCGATATTCCTGTAAAGAATGCAAAGTATGAAAAATATGAATTTGTATTATGTAGCATGCTCCCCTATGGTTTGGCTACCGAGGAAACAGGAATCTTCCTCCCCTCTGTGCTAAGGATCCGGGTAAACGGAATATCTGGATGGAGAACAACCAATCAGGCCAGAAAGATGAGTGTAAAGACCCTTTATGACAAGTTGTGGGATTCCCATGTGGTGCGCTACGACGAGGATGGCACCGCGTTGCTCTATATCGACCGCCATCTGGTGCACGAGGTGACCTCACCCCAGGCCTTCGAAGGCCTGCGCCTGGCGGGTCGGCAACCCTGGCGCCGCAACGCCAATCTGGCGACCCCGGATCACAATGTGCCGACCACTAAGCGTCCCAACGGAGTGCAGGATATCCTGGACCCGGTCGCGCGTATCCAGGTGGAGACCCTGGACGCCAACTGCGCTGAGTTCGGGTTGACCGAATTCAGCATGACCGACCTCCGTCAGGGCATAGTCCATGTGGTGGGGCCGGAGCAGGGGGCGACCCTGCCTGGTATGACCGTGGTCTGCGGCGATTCCCACACCTCCACCCATGGGGCACTGGGGGCCCTGGCCTTCGGCATCGGCACCTCGGAGGTGGAACATGTCCTGGCCACCCAGTGCCTGATCCAGAAGAAGTCCAAGTCGATGCTGATCAGTGTGGACGGCAAGGTGGGACCGGGGGTCACCGCCAAGGATATCGTGCTGGCGATCATCGGCCAGATCGGCACCGCCGGCGGTACCGGCTATGCCATCGAATTCAGCGGTGAAGCGATTCGGGATCTCTCCATCGAGGGTCGCCTGACAGTCTGTAACATGGCGATCGAGGCAGGCGCCCGGGCCGGTTTCGTGGCGGTGGACGATAAGACCATCGAATACGTGAAGGGCCGCCCCTTCGCCCCGGCTGGGGCGGACTGGGACAAAGCGGTCAAGTTTCTGGGAGACCCTGCACAGCGACGATGGAGCCGAATTCGACGCGGTGGTGAAGATCGACGCGGCCGCCATCAAGCCCCAGGTCACCTGGGGCACCTCACCGGAGATGGTGGTGGCGGTGGATGCGACGGTGCCCGATCCGGCACAGAGTGGCGATCCGGTCAAGGCGGAGGGCATGCGCCGGGCCTTGCACTACATGGGCCTGGAGGCCGGTACCCCGATCACCGAGATCATGTTGGACAAGGTCTTCATCGGTTCCTGCACCAATTCCCGGATCGAGGATCTGCGGGCGGCGGCCCAGGTCGTCAAGGGCAAGCGGGTGGCCGGCAACATCAAACTGGCCCTGGTGGTGCCGGGCTCGGGTCTGGTGAAACAACAGGCGGAGGCGGAGGGGCTGGACCGGATCTTTCTCGAGGCCGGCTTCGAATGGCGCGAGCCGGGTTGCTCCATGTGTCTGGCCATGAACGCCGATCGTCTGGAGCCGGGTGAGCGTTGCGCCTCCACCTCGAACCGCAATTTCGAGGGGCGCCAGGGGCAGGGTGGTCGCAGTCATCTGGTGAGTCCGGCGATGGCGGCCGCTGCAGCGATTGCCGGTCATTTCGTCGATGTAAGAGATTTCGATTAATTCCGGGAGATACCAATAATGGAACCCTTTACTGCATTTACCGGTGTCGTCTGTCCCCTAGATCGTTCCAACGTGGACACCGACGCGATCATTCCCAAACAGTTCCTCAAATCGATCAAGCGTAGCGGTTTCGGGCCCAATCTCTTCGATGAGTGGCGCTATCTGGATATCGGTGAGCCCGGCATGGATAACAGCGAGCGTCCCTTGAATCCGGATTTCGTGCTCAACGACCCCCGTTACCAGGGGGCATCGATTCTGCTGACTCGGAAGAATTTCGGCTGTGGTTCGTCCCGGGAACATGCCCCTTGGGCCCTCAAGGATTACGGTATCAAGGTGATCATCGCTCCTGGTTTTGCCGATATATTTTTCAACAATTGTTTCAAGAATGGGATATTACCCATTGTATTAAAAGAGAATACAGTAGACGAACTCTTTGCGCTTTCCGGGAGAGAGCAGGCCCTGCAGATACAAGTGGATCTAGCGGCCCAGGAAATGCGCTTGCCTGATCGCCGTACTATTCGTTTTCAGGTGGATGAGCTTCCGCAAACACTGTCTGCTCAACGGGCTCGACGATATCGGTCTGACCCTGCAGCATGTGGACGAGATCAAGGCCTTTGAGGCGCGTCATCGTCAGGCCATGCCCTGGTTGTTTTGAGACTGAGTATTTCTGATCGATATAACCGATAACTGATAAACAATAAGATATATGAATTGATTAACATCAATTCGAGATACAGGAAAAACGTGATGAGTAAGAAGATTTTGGTGTTGCCGGGTGACGGTATCGGACCGGAGATCGTGCATGAGGCGGTCAAGGTACTGGCCCGGTTGCGGGACGTTTTCTGGCTCGACGTGGATCTCGACGAGGCCTTGGTGGGGGGTGCTGCGATCGACGCCACCGGCGGACCCCTGCCGACGGCCACCCTGGAGCTGGCGCAGGAATCAGACGCCATTCTGCTGGGGGCGGTCGGCGGGCCCAAGTGGGAATCCCTGGATATCTCCATCCGTCCGGAGAAGGGCCTGCTGGGCCTGCGTTCCGAACTCAAGCTGTTCGCCAATCTGCGTCCGGCGATCCTCTATCCCCAGTTGGCCGGGGCCTCGACCCTGAAGCCGGAGGTGGTCTCCGGCTTGGATATCATGATCGTACGCGAACTGACCGGCGGTATCTATTTCGGTCAGCCCCGCGGCGTCAAGACCCTGGAGACGGGCGAGCGTCAGGGCATCAATACTCTGGTCTACACCGAATCGGAGATCGAACGGATCGGCCGGGTCGCCTTTGAGATCGCCATGCAACGGGACAAGCGGGTCTGTTCGGTGGACAAGGCCAACGTGCTGGAGTGCACGGAACTCTGGCGCGAGGTGGTGAGCCGGGTCGCCAAGGACTATCCGGAGGTGAAACTGTCGCACTTGTATGTGGACAACGCCGCCATGCAACTGGTGAAGTGGCCCAAGCAGTTCGACGTAATGGTCACAACCAACATGTTCGGTGATATCCTGTCCGATTGCGCCGCCATGCTGACCGGCTCCATCGGCATGCTGCCGTCCGCCTCGCTGGATGCAAATCGCAAGGGCATGTACGAACCGATCCACGGCTCGGCGCCGGACATTGCCGGCAAGGGCATTGCCAATCCATTGGCGACCATCCTGTCGGTTGCGATGCTGCTGCGCTACAGCCTCGACCAGCCGGCCATGGCGGAGCGAATCGAGCAGGCGGTCGATCGGGTACTCGACCAGGGTCTGCGCACCCCGGACATCATGTCGCAGGGCCTGACCGAGGTCGGTTGCGAGGCCATGGGCGATGCGGTGGTCGCCGCAATCCAGTAATATCTGGATCAAGCAACGGATCGTGTTTTGTCAAGCGCTGCATTTTTATTGATAATCAATATTAAGTAAATATGCTAACAAACTGATTATAAAAAATATAATTGACCCACGATCTAGCTCCAACGGTGATGAAATATAGAACTTAGGTTATGACAATGAAACGAGTCGGTTTTGTAGGTTGGCGTGGCATGGTCGGTTCCGTGTTGATGGACCGCATGCGCGAAGAGAACGATTTTGCCGCGATAGAAGAGCCCAACTTCTTCACCACTTCCCAGGTCGGTCAGGCGGGGCCGGATATCGGGCGGGAGACGCCGCCGTTGCAGGATGCGCAAGATCTGGAACGGCTGCAGCAGATGGATGTGATCCTCACCTGTCAGGGAGGGGGCTACACCAACGGGATATTCGGCAAGCTGCGTGAGACGGGTTGGCAGGGTTATTGGATCGATGCCGCCTCCAGCCTGCGCATGAAGGATCACACCGTCATCATTCTGGATCCGGTGAATGAAAACGTGATCCGCGATGCACTCACCAAGGGGGTCAAGGATTACATCGGCGGCAACTGTACCGTCAGCCTGATGCTGATGGCGTTGGGCGGGCTGTTCCGCGAGGATCTGGTGGAATGGGCCACCGCCATGACCTATCAGGCGGCCTCCGGCGCCGGAGCCCGCAACATGCGGGAACTGATCCAGCAGATGGGCGCGGTGAATGCCGCGGTGGCCGACCGGTTGAGCTGATCCGGACTCCGCCATCCTGGAGATCGATCGACTGGTGGCCGAGACCCTACGGGCCGATGGATTCCCGACAGAGAACTTCGGCGTGCCGCTGGCCGGCAGTCTGATTCCCTGGATCGACGTCGCGCTGGAAAACGGTCAGAGCAAGGAGGAGTGGAAAGGCTTCGCGGAGACCAACAAGATCCTCGGCCGCTCCGCGAATCCGGTGCCTATCGACGGCACCTGTGTGCGCATCGGTGCGATGCGCTGCCACAGCCAGGCCTTGACCATCAAACTGCGCAAGGACGTGCCGCTGGACGAGATCGAAGGAATCCTGGCGTCGGCCAACGACTGGGTGAAGGTGATTCCGAATCAACGGGATATCAGCGTCCATGAGTTGACGCCGGCCAAGGTGACCGGTTCGTTATCGGTGCCTGTGGGGCGTCTGCGCAAGATGAATCTGGGTAGACGAATATCTGAACGCCTTTACCGTGGGTGATCAGCTCCTGTGGGGGGCGGCGGAACCGCTGCGCCGGATGCTGCGCATCCTGTTGGAAGGCTGATCGGGTTTGACGAGAAATTCCCGCTCGAACAACAGACCCCGTCAGGTGCGTTTGACACCTGGGCGGGGTCTTTCGTTTTCTATAACAATGAGTGGAATGGAACGGATAAAGCCTGAATGAAGGGACAACTTGAACTTGCGATCATCGGCGCCGACGGCCTGCTGGGTGAGACGCTTTTGTCAAGATTGGCGGAGCAGCCCGGCCTGACTGGGCAGCTGACCTTGTTGGGAGGTGAAGACTCAATCGGTCAGGCCCTGGAGTTTGGCTCACAGGAACTCATTGTAGACGACATATCTTCATTTGATTTCAATCAAGTAAGAGTTGTTATTCATACTGGAGATGAGATTCTGGACCGGGAGTGGCTGGAACGTTCAAGGACAGCGGACTGTCTCGTATTGGATGTCGGCGCCGAGCTGCTGCGAAAGTTTCGATCTGCCTCCGGTGGTGGCGTCGGTGAATCCGCAAGTGCTGTCTGCGATCAGCCATGGCGGAATCATCAGCATACCGGATGCGGCGACAACTCAGTTGACCACGTTGTTGAAACCCATCACGGAGAGAGCTGGGTCTGCGACGGGTGAGCGTCTTCAGTTGTCACGCAGTCTCCGACCTGGGGCGTCCGGGGGTGGAGGAACTGGCGCGGCAAACGGCGCAATTGCTGAATGGCAAACCAGTCAGGCCATTGCTTTTCCCCGCCCAGGTTGCATTTAATCTGGTGCCGCTGGTAGGTATACTGGATGACTCGAGGTTTAGCCAGGCGGAACGGAGCATGCGTATGCAGACAAAGAGGATTCTTGGCCTGGATCACCTCGAATTGTCGGTGACCTGCAGTTGGTCGCCGGTCTTCTTCGGACATTCCCAGGCAATCAGCCTCCAGACCATCCTACCGACCACAGTTGCCGGGTTGCAGGAAGCCTTGGCGGGTTCTAGTGATATTGAGGTAATTCAGGCTTCAGATTCTTCCCCAACCGCCGTTACAGATGCATCCGGTAAGGATGCCCTGACGGTTGGAAGAGTGAGATCAGGCCAAGAAAATACCACCGAATACTTACTCTGGACAGTTGCTGACAATCTGCAGTTCGGTATCGTGGGAAATCTTGTCAGGGTTCTCGATGTTTTGGTAAAAGACTATTTGTAAGCTATTGTTAGCCACACATTGTTAAGTTCATTGTTAGATTCAGAATGGGTCAAATTGGCTCACTTGTCAGTTCCTAGTTCAGTAATGAAATACGTCTATGTGGCTAAGGAGGAAGCATGATTCGTAAGCTGTCCCTGGCAGTGGCTGTTGCAGCAGCTCTATCGCCTTTAGGTGTCCTCGCTCTGGGGCTCGGAGAAATCCACACCCACTCCGCGCTCAATCAGCTTTTCAAGGCTGATATCGATTTGCTTACCACAACTCAGGAAGAGTTGCAGGATGTCAGGGTCGGTTTAGCGTCCCAGGAGGCGTTTACAAAGGCTGGGATTGATAGGCCGTTCCTGCTTACCGGATTGAAATTTGCCCCCTCGATGAAACCGGATGGTCGTCCAGTCATCGCCGTTACCAGTCGAGATCCGATTCGTGAACCCTTCATTAATTTCATGATTGAGGTCAATTGGCCCAAGGGACGCTTGCTCCGCGAATATACCGTATTGCTCGATCCTCCGGTCACCCTGGACAGAAAACCGCCTGCCGTAGAGGCACCTCGGATAGCTGCGACGCCAGCCCGAGCATATGCCCCGGTGGCACGATCCGTAACCTCCCCGAACACTGGATCTGCTTCAGCGACGACGACGTCGTCGAGTGGAGGTGAACGGGTATATGGCCCGATTCAAACCAACGACAATCTATGGCAGATCGCGCAGTCGCTCAGACAGGGAGATGAATCAGTCGAACAGGTCATGCTGGCCCTGCTACGATACAATCCCGATGCCTTCATCAGAAACAACGTCAACCGTCTCAAGGCCGGTAAGATTCTACGCCTGCCGGAAGCGGCGGACGTGACTAGCATGTCCCGGCGTGAGGCGCGTAAGGAGTTTCTGGCCCAGACTCGCGAATGGCGTCAGGAACAGGATCAGGGGCAGCGGCCCACCGCGATCAACAACGCTGCACAAGCGTCCTCTCCCGAGCCCCTTGGGCAGGCGGAACAGGAAATAGCCGACCGTTTGGAACTGGTCGCCACAAAAACAGCTGAAGGTGAGGAGAGTCTGGATCAGGAGGGTCAGGCGGAAAACAGTGACGACGTTACCCGTCTTGAAAAGGAACTCCTGATCACCCGGGAGGAGAATGCGAGCGTGCGGGTTGAGAACAAGGCCCTGCATTCAAAGATTCGCGAGCTGGAGTCCCAACTGGAAGATATGCAGCGTCTGCTCACTCTGCAAAACGATCAGATGACGGAGCTGCAGACCACCCAGCGGATCGTCGAGCAACAGACCGAGTCCATAGAGTCTGTACCCCAACAGCCGCTGGATCAGGCCGAGCAACAATCTGAAGTCACGCCGGTCACTGCCACCGAGGAAGAGGTAGCCAAAGCAATGGCTCCCGCTGGTGAAGAGGTCATCAGACAGGTCGATATCGAGCAGGTCATTGCCGATGCCTTACAGGCCGAGCAGGCCGTTGCATCCCTCGCTCCCGTTACTGAGCCAGCTGTCAGCCGACACTCAGCGGTGACGACCAAGACCGAAGCGACCCAATCAGTCGAATCCATGAGAAGCGACCCGCCACTGCGGCTGTGTCCAGCGCGAAGCAGCACCGTACCATGACCAAGAGGGATAAACCTGTCCCACCGTCGGCTGCTAAGGCACCGGAAGCCATGATTTTCTGGATAGCCTGCTGGGCAACACCACCCTGATGAGTCTGTCTGGCGGTGTCGCCGTCTCTGTTATTGATATTGCTCGGGCTGATCATGCGTCGGCGAAGAGAGGCCGAAGCCGAGTTTGCCGAAAGCATCCTGGTGACGCCGAACGGTGAGGCGGTAATGACTGCGGGTCGAGGCTCGGCGGGTGCGATCAACGAGCCCAGTGAAGAGACCTCGTTCATGAGTGACTTTTCGCCGAGTGACATCGATGCCTTGCAGGATGAGACGGGCGAGGTCGATCCCATCTCGGAAGCGGATGTCTATATCGCTTACGGTCGTTACCAGCAGGCTGAGGAGCTGATCAAGCAGGCCATTGAACGGTTCCCGGAACGGGAGGAACTGAAGTATAAATTGCTCGAGATCTACTACTCTGCCAGAAATGAGGCGAACTATTCCGGCTTGGCGGAAGAACTCCAACAGGCGGGTTTGGAAAAACAGAAACCGGATATCTGGGCCAAGATCGTGGCCATGGGTCGGGAACTGAATCCATCCAATGCACTGTTCGCAAGTGCTGCGGGACTTACCGCCGGACTTGGAGCTCGGCGATGACGACACGTTAGATGATCTGGGTCTCAATCTCGATAGTGGCCTGTCTGACCAATATCTTCAAAACCTCATCGGAGGCAGTCAACCGATTCGCCCGAGCCGACCCCTGAGCCTGGATTCGATGGATCTGAGTGGCCTGACGTGCGGCTGGATGAAAACGTACATCGGATAATCTTGATGTCGACCTCGCTCTCGATTCCGAATTTCTCAACAGTCTGGCGGATTCCGAGGCGGAACCCTCACTACCAAGGAAGCAGGTGGACTCCGTGGACGTCGACCCGGGTGATCTTGGCACCACCGTCGAGCGTGCCCAGCAAGCGGCGAACGAGGATGATCTGGCGCTGATTTCCTCTCTGGACGGGTTGAGTGAACTGTCCGAATTCCAAATCGAGGACGCCGATCGTGATTCTTTCGTGACGGATGATGATAATATTGTCGGCCTTGAGAATTCGGAATCCTCTGGAAGATCTCGATCTGGAGAGTCTCGAAAAGGAGTTGGAGCTTCTGTCTGGCGATCTGCAGGGGAATGAAGAGCTGCAAGCAGATCAGCAAATCGGCGCAGAGCGCGCGGAGTTGGAGCTGGCCGACGGGCTTGACACACCTAGCGCAGAACCGGACTCGTGACAGCCCGAGCGAGCCGGAACTGGATCTCAATGACACCGACGAAGTGACGACGAAACTCGATTTGGCCCGCGCCTATGTGGACATGGGAGACGCGGAAGGGGCCAAGAACATCCTGGAAGAAGTGGTCACGGAAGGTAGTGATGATCAAAAACAGCAGGCCATGGAACTCCTGGGGGTGCTGACCGCCTGATTGGAGCTGCCTGATCTCTGGGTTCGAAGGGGCGCACTGGTTGCGCCCCTTCGTATTTATGCAATTCGGAATACTGTCATGAAAATAGCCTTAGGCGTCGAATACGACGGTACCGATTTTCATGGCTGGCAGTATCAGGGTGATGTGCGCAGCGTGCAGGAGTGTCTCGAAAAGGCCCTGGCGAAGGTGGCCGATCATCCGGTGGCCGTGCACTGTGCCGGACGTACGGACACCGGGGTGCATGCCACCGGTCAGGTGGTGCATTTCGAGACTCATGCCATCCGATCGACACGCTCCTGGATCCTGGGGACCAATGTCAACCTGCCTGCAGACGTGTCGGTCAACTGGGTTCAAGAGGTCCCGGAGAAATTTCATGCCCGCTTCTGTGCGAGCGGGCGCCACTATCGGTACCGGATCCTCAATCGAGCGACCCGCTCCGCGATCTGGCGGGAACGGGCGGTGTGGATGCACCATCCGTTGAATGTGGAACATATGCAGCGGGCGGCCCAGGCGTTGGTCGGGACCCACGATTATTCATCCTACCGGGCCCTGGCCTGTCAGGCGAAACACCCGGTACGCACCATCCATCGTCTGGAGGTCGGCCGGGAGGGGGAGATGGTCATCATCGAGGTCCATGCCAATGCCTTTCTACACCACATGGTAAGAAACATAGCCGGTGTCTTGATGACCATCGGCAAGGGGGATCAGCCCGCGTCCTGGGCGCTGGAGATCCTCGCAGCTGCGCGACCGGACCCAAGGCGGGGTGACGGCGCCGCCCCAGGGCCTCTATCTCACCCGGGTGGATTATCCGGAAGAGTATCAGCTACCGTAGCGCAGGACAGCTCGATCCTGTATCTTTATCGGATTTATGAGAACCCGGATCAAAATATGCGGTATCACCCGTGCCGACGACGGTCTCACCGCTGTCCGGCATGGCGCCGATGCCATCGGACTGGTGTTCTATCCACCCAGCCCGAGAGCGGTCACCGTGGAGCAGGCACAGGCCATCGTCGCGGTGCTGCCGCCTTTCGTTACCGTGGTGGGGCTAGTGGTGAATGCAGTCTCGCGAACATCTGCAGATCTGCTGCGAGGCTGTGCGCATCGATCTGCTGCAGTTCCACGGCAACGAGCGGGCTGTCGATTGTGTCGGTTTGGGACGTCCCTGGATCAAGGCGATACGGATGCGGGAGGGTATCGACCTGCTCGCCCTCGAAGATGATTACGGAGAAGCTTCGGCATTGCTACTGGATGCCTATGAACCGGGTAAACCGGGCGGCACGGGTATTCACTTCGACTGGGAACGAATTCCAGCGGAAATGGCCTCAAGAATCATCCTGGCCGGTGGGTTGAATCCGGAGAACATCGAGTTGGCAGTCCGTCAAGTACGCCCCTATGCGGTGGATGTAAGTGGTGGCGTCGAAGCATCCAAAGGCATCAAGGATGCCGGAAAAATTGCAGCCTTCCTTGAAGGAGTGAAGCGTGGCGACAACAGCTGAAAAAATGATTGGCAGATTTCCTGACGAACGAGGCCATTTCGGCCCCTACGGCGGTCTGTTTGTATCGGAAACCCTGATGCAACCCTTGGAGGAACTGCGGATCGCCTATCAACGCTATCTGCAGGATCCGGACTTCCTAAAGGAACTGGACGAGGATCTGGCTAACTACGTGGGACGACCATCGGCTCTCTACCCTGCGCAACGTTGGAGCCGTGAACTCGGTGGCGCCCGCATCTACCTGAAGCGGGAAGATCTGAATCACACCGGCGCCCACAAGATCAACAACACCGTCGGTCAGGCCTTACTGGCAAAGCGCATGGGCAAGACTCGCATCATCGCCGAGACCGGCGCTGGTCAGCACGGGGTGGCGACCGCCACAGTGGCAGCCCGTCTGGGGCTGGAGTGCGTGGTGTACATGGGTTCGGTGGATATCGCCCGCCAGGAGGCGAATGTCTATCGGATGCGTCTACTGGGGGCCGAGGTGCGTGCGGTGGAATCGGGTTCCAAGACCCTGAAAGATGCCCTCAACGAAGCGATGCGGGATTGGGTCACGTATGTGGACAATACCTTCTACATCATCGGCACCGTGGCCGGTCCCCATCCCTATCCGGCGATGGTGAGAGACTTCCAGTCTGTCATAGGTCGGGAGGCCAGGGAACAGATGCTATACCAGACCGGGCGCCTGCCGGATGCCCTGGTGGCTTGCGTGGGTGGTGGTTCCAACGCGATCGGTCTGTTCCATCCATTTCTGGATGATCCTGAGGTCGCCATCTATGGGGTGGAGGCCGCCGGCGACGGTCTGGAAACCGGCCACCACGCGGCGCCCCTGTGCGCCGGCAAACCCGGCGTGCTGCATGGCAACCGCACCTATCTGATGGAAGACCGGGATGGACAGATCATCGAGACCCACTCTATCTCCGCTGGTCTCGACTATCCTGGAGTGGGTCCGGAACATGCCTGGCTCAAGGACAGCGGTCGAGCCAATTATGTGGCGATCACCGATCAGGAAGCGCTTGCTGCCTTCCACCATCTGACCCGCACGGAAGGCATCATCCCGGCGTTGGAGTCGAGTCATGCACTGGCCTATACGGCCAAGCTCGCCCCTGCACTGGGCAAAGACAAGACCATCCTGGTAAATCTGTCGGGTCGAGGTGACAAGGACATGCATACCGTTGCGGCGCGGGATGGGATCCGCGTATGAGTCGGATTGCAGGAAGATTCAGTGAACTCGGCGCTGAGGGCCGAACCGCCCTCATACCCTTCATCACCGCGGGAGATCCGAACCCGGAAATCACGGTCGAGTTGATGCATGCTCTGGTGCAGGCCGGGGCCGATCTGATCGAACTGGGGGTGCCTTTCTCCGACCCTATGGCGGATGGTCCGGTCATCCAGCGGGCCAGTGAGCGAGCCCTCGCGCACCATGTGAGTCTGCACGATGTGCTAATCATGGTGCACGATTTCCGACAGCGGGATGCAGATACTCCTGTGGTCTTGATGGGTTACCTCAATCCCATCGAAGTGATGGGTTACCAGACCTTTGCGAAAGAGGCCCGCGCGTCCGGTGTTGATGGTGCCCTGGTAGTGGATCTACCGCCGGAAGAGGGCCACGACCTATTGCAGGCACTGCGGGAAAACTCCCTGGATCAGATTTATCTGCTGGCCCCCACCAGCACTCCAGAGCGCATTGCGCGGATCTGTGCAGCAGCCGGTGGCTTTGTCTATTACGTCTCCGTCAAGGGGGTGACCGGTGCCAGCCATCTTGATCTGCAAGGGGTCGCGGCGAAATTGAGCGAGATCCGTGCCTACACAAAACTTCCCGTCGGGGTCGGTTTTGGTATCAAGGATGCGCAGACGGCAGCGGCTGTAGCGCAGGTGGCGGATGCGGTCGTGGTGGGCAGCGCTCTGGTATCCCGCGTGGAAGCGTTGGCCGAGCGGCCGGCCGAGATCGCGGCGGCTCTGTCTGCGATACTCGCCGAGATGCGCAGCGCCATGGATAAATAATCTTGCAGCGTGCAGACCTGATCATAATCTTTAGTTAAAATCCTACTTATGAGCTGGTTCGAAAAACTGATGCCCAGCCGCATCCGTACCGATGGCGGCAACAAACGTGCGGTACCCGAAGGTCTGTGGACCAAATGCCCAGGGTGCAGCGCGATCCTTTATCGTGCCGAAATGGAACGTAATCTGGATGTTTGTCCAAAGTGCAACCATCACAACCGGATCAGCGCCCGGCGCCGCCTGGAGACCTTCCTCGATCCGGAACCACGGGAAGAGATCGCCGCGGATCTCGAGTCAGTGGATCCGCTCAAGTTCAAGGATACGAAAAAGTACAAGGATCGCATCATTCAAGCCCAGAAGAGTTCGGGTGAGAAGGATGCGCTGGTGGTGATGCGGGGGCAACTCAAGGGCCTGGATCTCGTGGTGGCCGCCTTCGAGTTCCGTTTTATGGGCGGCTCCATGGGTTCTGTGGTCGGCGAGCGCTTCGTGCGTGCAGTCGGTGTGGCGCTGGAGCGGCATATCCCCCTGGTGTGCTTTTCCGCTAGCGGTGGCGCCCGCATGCAGGAGTCCCTGTTCTCCCTGATGCAGATGGCGAAGACCAGTGCTGCGCTGGAACGCCTGCAGCGGCGTGGTTTACCGTTCATATCGGTAATGACTGATCCCACCATGGGCGGTGTGTCCGCCAGTCTGGCCATGTTGGGCGATGTGAATCTGGCGGAGCCCAATGCATTGATCGGATTTGCCGGGCCCCGCGTGATCGAACAAACAGTGCGGGAAAAACTCCCCGAAGGATTCCAGCGCAGTGAGTTTTTGTTGGAACACGGTACGGTAGACATGATCATCGATCGGCGCGATCTGCGTGATCGAATTGCGGATCTGCTGAAGATTTTCATGCATAAATCCCGCGCCTAGCCCAGGACTGTCACCCCTCCAGACGCGCTGCTTGACAGACCATGCGATATCAACGGCTGGACGAATGGCTCGCCTGGCAGGAAACCCTGCATCCCGAGGAGATCGAGCTTGGTCTGGAACGTGTCACTCAAGTCTGGCGCAGGTTGCGACCGCAGAGGGCTCGCGTGCAAGGTCGTAACGGTGGCCGGAACAAATGGAAAAGGCTCCTGTGTGGCAATGCTGGAAGCTATCTATCTACAGGCCTCCTACGCAGTCGGTGCCTATACCTCGCCACATCTCCAACGCTACAACGAACGGGTCCGCGTGGTCGGTCGAGCGGTCTCTGATGAACGGCTTTGCCAGGCCTTCGAGCGGGTGGATCAGGCCCGACATGGGACGACACTGACCTATTTCGAATTCGGCACCCTGGCTGCCCTCGATATCTTTGCCGGTGAATCCCTCGATCTAGTGATTCTGGAGGTGGGTTTGGGGGGGCGTCTGGATGCGGTCAATATTATCGACCCGGATGTGGCGCTGATCACTACCGTAGATCTGGATCACCAGGACTGGTTGGGTGCAACGCGGGAGGAGATTGGGGTGGAGAAGGCCGGCATCATGCGCTCCGGCAGGCCCGTGGTGCTTGCCACCGGGATGCCCGAATCGGTCTATCGGCAGGCCCAGGAGCTTGGTGCCGATGTCTATTGCCCAGGTCAAGATTTCCAGGTCGAGCCGACACCGACCGGCTTCAACTGGAGTGGCGGACGCCATCGCTATACCAGTCTGCCGCGACCCGGTCTGCGCGGTGCCTATCAGTTGTCCAACGCCGCAGCCGTTCTGATGGTTTGTGAGTGCCTGTCAGAGCAATTGCCAGTGAATCAGGACGCGATACGCTGGGCTATGGAGGCAGTACGCCTGCTTGGTAGAATGCAGATCCTGCGATGGTGCTCCCTCGATAATCCTGGATGTCGCGCACAATCCCCAGGCGGTCAGTGCATTGCGCGATAATCTTAGCGACCTGTCGCTGACGGGAAGGCTGCATGCCGTCTTTGGCATCCTGGCCGACAAGGACCTGGCTTCCATCGTCCAGATCATTGCACCCAAGCTTGCGAGTTGGCATCTGGTAGACACCGAAGGCCCGAGGGGACAAACTGCCGAGCAACTGCAATCCCGTATAGCAAAGCTCGGTATCGAACGCAACCTATTCAGCTGTGGTTCGGTGGATGCAGCCCTGAAATCCGCCCAAGCACAGGCTGTCGGGGAAGACGCTATTCTCGTCTTTGGATCCTTCCTGGTGGTGGGTAAGTTGCTTGAATACCTGGATAAAACGGACCCGATTGAACTGTTATGATTTGTCCTCAGTCAGAAGATTGAGAAACTGCTGCTAAGCCTAGCTGAAGGATTGATTTTGGACGAACAACTCAAACGAAGACTTGTAGGCGCCGCCGTCATTGTGTCACTGATTGTGATCTTTGTGCCGATGCTGTTGGATGACCCGGTTGATTTGGAACAGGTTGATTTGGCCCCCCGGATTCCTGACAAGCCCAAGCCACTGCAGCACGAGTTGCCATCTCAAGAAATACTGCCCGAGCCTGTCCCGTCTACTCCGGTGATAAACCAACCAGAGGAGGCTCCAGCCATTGAATCCCCCCCTGCCGAACTGCAACAAGTGACTTCTGTACCACTCGAACAAGCGGCATTGGGGAATCGCATGGAGGACTCGATGGCGGCAAGAAAGGGTGACACGGAAAAGCCAGTGCCTTCCGCTTGGTTGGTCCAGGTTGGCAGTTTCACCCGACAGGAAAATGCCACCAAACTGGTGGAAAGATTACGGGAGGCTGATTTGCCCGCGCAACTTCAGGAGGTCACGATCGGAGGTAAACGCCACTATCGCGTACAAATGTTGCCTCAACTGGATAGGAAAGATGCCGAGATACTCATTGAGCGGATCAAAAAAGAGTTTGAACTGACGGCGACCCTGCTTCGCTATTCGGACTGATCCCTCCTTCCTGCAGTAACATAGGGTACTAAAAAGGTATGGATTGGGTAGTCACAACGCAACGATTGTTAAACCGTTGGTCACCAAAGTTCGATCCCCCTCAATGGGTGAAGGAATTTTTCAATGATTGGCTACCGCAGTTGGTGGTCTTGCTGTTGATTATTCTGGTGGGGCAACAAGCGGCCCATTTGACCTGGCGGCTCGTGCCGCAACCAATAGTCCAACAAAATTTCGTTCAGGATGCCTCAAGTTTCGTGAGCCCCCTGAATGCTGAGCAGACGTCCAGTGAACTGGCAAAAGGGATTGCTGACCTGCATTTGTTTGGTCTCGCAGGAGCCGGCAAAGCCTCGGCCATCAAAGTGGTCGACAACAAGGCACCGGAAACCAGTTTGAAGTTGACTCTCTACGGCGTGTTTGCCGAGGACGTACCGGAGAACGGTGCCGCCATCATTGGGAAGGAGGGCTCGGCACAGAGTTATTACCGGGTGGGGAGTGAGATCCTGAGCGGTGTGAAACTCCAGGCCGTTTACCAAGACCGCGTGATTTTGTCGCGGGGTAACCAGTCGGAGGTGTTGAAGTTTCCCGAAGACGATCAAGCCATTGGGGAGCGTGAATGCAGCACGTGAGTCGCCGTCGAGTAACCAGGTGGATTCGAACTCTCTCAAAAGCTATCGGGATCAATTCCGCGAAGAGCCGTTGAAGATTTTTCAATATGTTCGATTCGTTCCGGTGCGCAGCGGAGAAAACCTCAAAGGTTATCGAGTGCTGCCCCAGAAGAATCGAGATCTCTACAATCAGTTGGGGCTGCGGCCTTCCGATCTGATCACCGCGGTAAACGGCGTCTCACTGAGCGACGACAAAGAGGCCATGAAGCTGATCGATCAGTTGAAGGATGTCGACCAGGTCAACCTTGAAATTCTGCGAAGAGGACAACCCCAATCCCTCAGTATCAGTCTGAACTGAGCGCTGTCTAGCCTAGGCGTCGGGTGTCGCCGGCGGTAAGGGCGAGGTCGGCACCAGGGCCACTTCATCCCCATCTTCCAAACGGGTGAAGAATTCTGCGAATTGCTTGTTAATGGTAGGACGGATCAGGTTTTTCTCGAACACCGGGGAATATTCAGGGTGGCGACGGCTCAAGAGTTTCAGCAACCCCTCAATATCCACGATGTTGTCGGGCAACAGGATCTCTTCGGTCTGTTTTCCGAGTTTATTGACCAGCCAGGAGAAATAGAACACCTTGATGCTACGGTTTGTCTGTGTCGCCGCATGTCGCTGGTAACCGATCGCCGCCAGATTATCGCAGATAGTTCTGCCAGTTTTGCTGCTTGTTTTTGCCCAAGGCATACAGGGTCTCCCAGGAAAAGATGCCGGTATCGTGGCCATCATCGAAGACCAGACGAATGGCGTATTGACCTTGGGGTTCGATCCGCTCGATGTTGACCTGTTCCTTGCCCGTTACCGGGGTGCGACTGGCTTTTACCTCTGCGGCGGGAGAGAAGACGCGCAGATACTCGCAGGGATATTCAAAACTTGCCGCATCGGAAAAGCGAATCGCCAAGATATGCGACTTCTGGTGCAGATTGATTTCAGTCGGTAGGGGGATATCTTTAGTCATATGCCTGCGCGGGTCAGAGTGAAGGTCCTTGGATCATGTCATAAAAAGATGATTTTCTTCAACTCCACGGTTTTTATGTGTAATGTCTGTGGTATTACTGTGCGACTCCTCCAGCCGTCAGTACGCACATAATCGATGATGCATCGGCGACACCGATCCTCAACGTCCCCCGCGATCGGAGGTCCGTAACAGGACTCTATCCATTGCCCGAGTCGACAGCAGACGCCGCAGGATTGCAAACAACGGGTTGGGAAGGTGACAGCATAACGGGCTTTAGGATTGCGGGCTTTCCAAGGCATGGATGACCCTTCTCAGGATGGCTTCAGGGGGTAGCGTGAACGGGGCTGTTGCGCCCTCTTTCAACAATCTGGTCTCCATGGCCTGATAGTTGGCGTGATGATAGGAGTTGCTGGGGTCGATATGCTTTTTCCACATTGCATAGGCATTGGCCCGAAACCGGCTCTCAATAGGCCCGGGTTCGATGATTGAGACATGAATGCCCGTTCCCTGTAGTTCCAACCGCAGGGTGTCTGACAATCCTTCCAATGCGTACTTACTCGCCACATAGGCGCCGCGATAGGGCAGTGCGATAAAGCCCAGGATGGAACTGTTCTGGATGATCCGGCCTTCGCCTTGCCTGCGCATGACCGGGATGATGCGGCAGGTCAATTCGTGCCAACCGAACAGGTTGGTTTCGAATTGTTCCTGCAGCGCCGCTCGGCTCAGATCCTCGACCGCGCCGGGTTGGCCATAGGCACCATTATTGAACAGTGCGAACAACCTTCCTTCAGAGGCCTGTAACACACGGGTAACCGCATCGGAAATGCTCACCGGGTTTGCCAGGTCCAGTTGCACCGCAGTCAGACCACTCTCTGTGAGAGCTGCTACATCCTGGGTTTTACGAGCGGAGGCGAACACCCGATAACCCTTGTCACGCAGTCCCTTGGCCACCGTGAGTCCAATGCCGCTGGAGCAGCCGGTAATAAGAATGCTTTTCGTCTCTTGCATTCTATCAGGATAATCGATCTGTCCTACGAAATGTCCTGCTCCGTTTTGTCTATTCCAAGCATTTGTGAGCGTGTTGTAAACGCCTGGTGCGAATTAAAGTTTCAACAGGCGCTACCGCTAAAAAATGCGAATTGGTCGTCCATGCACGATCATATTGCCGATAGAGAAAAATGCGTCAAACGCCCTGGAGCACCAGGGTAGAGCAAAAGCATTCAAATGGTCCTGGAGCAGTACAGGGCTTGGAGATTAGTTGGTGGATATTGCAACACTGGTAGGTCTTCTTGGGGGGTCCGGTATCATCATCGGAGCCATCGCTTCCGGTGGCGATATGATTTTATTTTTTAATGTACCTTCGCTATTGATCGTAATCGGCGGGACCTTCATGGTCACCTTGATGCAGGTCTCTCTGGGCGATTTCCTCGGTTCATTCGGGATTGCCATGAAGGCCTTCTTCTACAAGACGGACGATCCGAAGAAACTCATCGAAGAGGCGGTGCAACTGGCGGACATCGCCAGAAAAAATGGCCTGCTGGCTCTCGAGGGGACAGGAAATCAACAATGATTTTCTCAAGCAGGGCGTCAATCTGTGTGTTGACGGACACGATCCCGCCTTGGTCAACAGACTGCTGACCAAGGACATCGACCTCACGATTCAACGTCACGATGTAGGGCAACGAATGTTCAAGAACATGGCCACGATGGCGCCGGCCATGGGCATGATCGGCACCCTGGTGGGGCTGGTGCAGATGCTGGCCAATATGTCCGACCCATCGAGTATCGGGCCGGCCATGGCGGTAGCTCTGTTGACCACCTTGTATGGCGCCATCATCGCGAATGTCTTTGCCCAGCCAATGGCCGACAAGCTGGCCCGTTCCAGTGATATGGAAAGGACCAATAAATCCCTCATCATCGAAACGATCGCAGGGCATCCAGGAAGGCATGAATCCCAGAGTGCTGGAGCAGCTCCTGAATACCTATCTGCCATCCAGTAAACGTCCGAAGGATGAGAGCTGAGAAGGATTAGCGGATGCCGGATCAATGTCCCAAATGTGAAGCGGGCCTGCCACCCTGGCTGGCGACCTTTGCAGACCTCATGTCATTGTTGATGTGTTTTTTCGTGCTGCTGCTCTCTTTTGCGGAGGTCGATGCCATCCGCTTCAAAAAGATGGCCGAGTCAATGAAGGATGCCTTCGGCGTGCAACGGGAAATACCGTCCACGAAATCGTCAAGGGCACCAGTGTCATCAAGCAGGAATTTTCTCCAGGAAAACCGGATCCCACCCCAATCAATGAGCTCCGTCAGCAGACCTCCGACATAGAGCGGGAACTTCTTGAAGTGGAGGAACGGAATAAGGAGGCGAAAGAAAAGGACAAGGATAGGGACAAGGACAAGGAGATTGAAGAGCAAAAGAAGAGCCTCGATTTGATGAGGCCAAGGCGGCGGTTCAGGACCAGATAGAAGAAGAGGTGGCGCAACAATCTGACGTAGCTCAAGAAGATGTTGGATCAGGAAATCGCGCAAGGCCTGCTCGAAGTGGAGACGGAGCACAGCAAGATCATCATCCGGATCCAGGAAAAGGGCTCGTTTTCGTCTGGCCAGGCGACCCTCAATCCCGCTTTTTTCGAGGTGATTTCAAAGATTACCGATGTTATAGCCAAGACGCCCGGAAAAATCATTGTGGCGGGTCATACCGACAACATACCCATCTCCACTCAGCGGTTCCGATCCAACTGGGAGCTCTCATCCGCCCGTGCGGTGACCGTCGTGCATGCCATGCTGACGAATCCCTTGATGAAGCCAGAGCGCATCCTGGTGGAAGGACATGCCGATTCCAATCCCATTGTGCCCAACGACAGCTGGGCAGAAACGGGCCAAGAATCGCCGGGTGGAATTGATCATCGAACGGGGCGAAGACTTCGATTCGGGAGAAGTGCTCAATGTTGTCGAATAATCCCGGCCTAAGACCATCACAGGAGAGTTGTCAGATGACATCAGAAGCGCGAAGTGCGACTCCGGACGAGCGAAGAGAGTTTTTTCGTATCGATGATTCGATACTGGTCAACTGGCGTCTGATCGGTGCGACCCGCGCGGGGCCATGGGGATGCCGGTCTGGAACAAGTGGCGGAAGGAAGTTTCACCATCATTACCCGCCTACAGTACAATCGGTCGGCATCTGGCCGGATCATTGCGCAGGATCGAGCAGCGTGATCCCGATGTGGCTGACTATCTGAAGGCCCTAGATGAAAAGATAACCCTGCTCGCACAGAGTTTTCTGGCCGATGAAGTCGGTGTGACGGGGCAGCCCGTCAGGCCGGTGAATCTGAGCGCGGGGGGCTTGGCGTTGGATAGCGGGGAACCGCTGGAAGTGGCTAGCCAGGTGGAACTCAAGCTGCTGCTGTTGCCGTCCTACACCGGTGTGGTTGCCTTGGGTGAGGTCATCAGAGTTTCGGAAGTGACTGAAAATCCGGAATATCCCTATCGACTGCACATCAATTTCACGCATATCCGGGACAGTGAGCGGGATGCCTTGATCGGCCATATACTGCGACGCCAAGGTGAGATGTTGCGCAGAAAACGGGAACTCAAGGAGCTTGCGGAATATCAGCAGGATTCGCCACCGTCCTGACTTCAAGTGGTAGCGGTGTGTCTGCTTTCGTCCCGAATATCCCTTGCCTGCAATTCACCCGCATCGGTTGCGGTCGCCCTTGAATAGGCTTTCCCAGAACCCCATATGATAGAATCAGCAACTTTGTCGTCACCAGAGTTTCCCGCGGTGGCGCGGTCAGTCATCAGTCATTAAAGGGGTTGTAACATGCCAATCTATGAATATCGTTGTGAGTCCTGTGGCCATGAACTCGAGGCGCTGCAAAAGATGAGCGACGCGCCTCTCGGTCAGTGCCCGGAGTGTGGCGAGCCTGGCCTGACAGAAGATCTTGAGCGCTGCCGCGTTCAGGCTCAAGGGCGGTGGCTGGTATGAGACCGACTTCAAGAACGGCAACAAGAAAAACGTGCACGAAGCGGGCAAGTCCGAAACAAAACCGGATCCCGAAAGCGATCCACTCGGCCAGCGCAGCACTTCCTGCGGCTGAGGTCTGATCCCACCGAGCCATGAGCATGCTGAGACGTTACCTGGTGGCAGGGTCTGCTGGTATGGCTGCCGCTGGTTGCCACCTTGACGGTGATCCGTCTGCTGGTGCAGTGGATGGACCAGAGTCTGTTGCTGCTGCCGGACCAGTATCGCCCGGAGAACCTGCTCGGTTTCGCGATTCCAGGTCTGGGTGTCGTCCTCTCCCTGCTGATCTTGCTGTTGACCGGCCTGATCGCGGCCAATCTGTTCGGCCGCAAGCTGGTGAGCCTGTGGGAGCTGCTACTGTTCCGCATTCCCCTGGTCCGCTCCGTCTACTCGGCCGTCAAGCAATTAGCCGAGACTATGTTCTCGGATTCTGGACAATCATTCCGCAAGGTATTGCTGGTGGAGTTTCCGCGCCGTGGACTCTGGACGCTGGCCTTTCAGACCGGCAGTGAACAGGGCGAAGCCCAGCGGCTGACGGGGCGGGACGTGGTGAATGTCTATATCCCGACGACCCCCAATCCCACCGGGGGTTATTTCGTGATGGTGCCGCGGGAGGATGTGCGGGAACTCGAGATGTCCGTCGACGAAGGTCTCAAGATGCTCCTATCCATGGGGGCCGTGGTGCCGGATGCGCCAAGGCCTGATAGCAATTCGCTTGCAGAGGTCGAGGTCAGGTCGTAACATTTCCGCCTTTTAACCGGCGACTGGGTCGGTAGATCGTTTCACAGGAAATAGCATCCTATGCGCAGCCATTATTGCGGACAGTTAAACAGCACTCAAATCGGTCAGGAGGTCGACCTCTGTGGATGGGTTCACCGTCGTCGAGACCATGGAGGCGTGATCTTTATCGACCTGCGCGACCGTGAAGGTCTGGTGCAGGTGGTCTATGATCCGGATCGACCGGAGATCTTCTCGCTGGCCGAGCAGGTGCGCAACGAATACGTGCTGCGGATCAAAGGGCGGGTCAGACCACGTCCGGAAGGCACGGTCAACCCGGATTTGCCCACCGGTGAGGTGGAGGTGCTGGGTCTGGGGCTCGAGGTGCTGAACAGCGCCGACACACCGCCCTTCCAGCTGGATGAACATGAAAAGACCTCGGAAGAGGTCCGGCTGCGTTATCGCTATATCGACCTGCGACGGCCGGAGATGCAGCACAAGATCCGCATCCGGGCCAAAGTCACCCAGGTGCTTCGCCGGTTTCCTCGATGAACAGGGTTTTCTCGACATCGAGACGCCGATGCTGACCAAGGCCACCCCGGAAGGGGCGCGTGACTATCTGGTGCCGAGCCGCACCCATCCGGGTGAATTCTTTGCCTTGCCCCAGTCGCCTCAGCTGTTCAAGCAGCTGCTGATGATGTCCGGCATGGATCGCTACTACCAGATCGTGCGCTGTTTCCGCGATGAGGATCTGCGCGCCGACCGCCAGCCCGAGTTTACCCAGCTCGATATCGAGACCTCCTTTCTCGACGAAGACGAGATCATGGCCATCAACGAGGAGATGATCCGCCAGCTCTACAAAGCGATCCTGGACGTGGATCTGCCCGATCCCTTCCCGCGCATGACCTATGACGAGGCGATGGCCCGTTTTGGTTCTGACCGCCCCGACCTGCGGGTGCCGCTGGAACTGGTGGACCTGGGGGATCTGATGCAGGCGGTGGAGTTCAAGGTCTTCTGCGGGCCCCGCCAAAGACCCGCATGGTCGTGTTGCGGCACTGCACGTGCCCGGTGGCAGTCGTCCTGAGCCGCAAGCAGATCGACGAATACACCAAATTCGTCGGCATCTACGGGGCCAGGGGGCTGGCCTATATCAAGGTCAATGAACGGGCCAAGGGGCGGGACGGGCTGCAGTCGCCGATCCTCAAGTTTCTCCCGGACGCATCGGTCGACGGCATTCTCGAGCGCACCGGCGCGAAGGATGGGGACCTGATCTTCTTCGGCGCGGACAAGGCTCAGGTGGTCAACGAGGCGTTGGGCGCCCTGCGTATCAAGGTGGCTGAGGACCTGGAACTGCTGGAGCCGGGTTGGCGTCCCCTGTGGGTGGTCGATTTCCCGATGTTCGAGTGGGACGATCAGCACGACCGCTGGAGCCCCTTGCATCACCCCTTCACCTCGCCGAAGCTCGATCAACTGGAGCTGCTGGACAGCGATCCCGGCAACTGTAAGTCCCGGGCCTACGACATGGTGATGAACGGGGTCGAACTGGGCGGTGGCTCCATCCGTATCCACCAGCAGGAGGTGCAGCAGAAGATCTTCCAGCATCTTGGCGATCAGTGAAGAGGAGGCCCAGGAGAAATTCGGTTTCCTGCTGACAGCCCTTAAGTATCGGCTGCCCGCCCCACGGCGGCTTGGCCTTCGGTCTCGACCGTCTGGTGATGCTGCTGACCGGCTCCCGCTCGATCCGCGAGGTGATGGCCTTCCCCAAGACCCAGACCGCGGCCTGTCTGCTCACCTCCGCCCCTTCACCGGTGGGTTTGGAGCAGTTGCGGGAGCTCTCTATCCGGGTGCGTCTGCCTCAGGGTGAGGAAGCTGCCGGCTGAATTCTATAAGCGAGCCGAATCGGTGCTGGTGGTGGTCTATACAACCAGCGGCGATGTGCTATTGCTGCGCCGTACCCGGCCGGGGGATTTCTGGCAATCGGTCACCGGCAGTCTGCGTTGGGGCGAGTCCCCGCTGCTCGCGGCCCGCCGGGAACTCTATGAGGAGACCGGCATCATGGCCGGTGACCAGCTGCGGAATCTGCGCCATATCGAATCTTTCCCCATCGTCCCGCCCTGGCGGGCGCACTATGCGCCCGCTGAACAGAACAATCGGGAACACTGGTTCGCTTTAGCCCTAACGGGGCGTCGCATGATCCGGCTGCAAGCCGATGAACACAGCGAATATCGTTGGGTGCAGGTCCGCAGAGGTTTGCAGCTAGTGACCTCCTGGACTAACCGGAAGGCTGTTCGATATCTGTTGCTGGGGCAGCCGGTTTGAGTCTTCCAGCCTTCGGGAACGAAAGTTTTAGTTCTGTGTTGAATTCGTACATGATGGCCTCCTGGTAAAAAATAAAACCCGAATTGGGGACTGAACTGGCAATTTAACCTATTGTTCGTTCCAATCCATTGCCAATCCATTGAAGATTATCAAACTGCCGATTTACCCGGATAATTGGGGTTTCTGGAAAAGGCTTTAGGTCAGGTGTTATGCGAGAGATCATTCAACTTAAGACCAATTCCCGTGAAGTGCTCGTTGATATCACGCGGCAGGTTACCGACGCGGTGAAGCGATCCGGTTATCGCAACGGATTGGTGAACCTGTATGCCCAGGGTGCTACTGCAGCGCTGATGATTCAAGAAAACTGGGACCAGAGTGTGCAGACCGATGTGGTGAATCTGTTGCGACAGATGATCCCTCAGGGGGTTTGGTTACACGATGCCCAGGACGGTAACGGCGATTCACACCTCAAGGCGGGTCTGGTGGGGCCCTCGGAGACCATCCCGCTGATCGATGGCCAGTTGGGTCTGTCCCGTTGGCAAAATATTTTCTTCTGCGAATTCGACGGTCCGCGCCGTGATAGACGGGTGGTTTGTACCGTGATGGGAGAATGAGGGTGGATGAGAAAGGATACTTGCGGCACGTACACAGCTGCAATGCTTGGAATCCACAGAATTTTCGTGACTTCCGGATCGAGGGTGTAAGGGTCGGTCGCTTGAAGCGACCCATGTGGGAGGCCCTGCAGCAATGGCCGGAGTTGTTTGCGGTTTGCGCGGATCATGTCGCACTCAGCGCAATGATCGGAGGTTTCGAAGCACGGTCAGCTGGTCTGGCGCAGGTTACCGGAGAACTCGTCGCGCAAGGGATGATCTCCCACCGCCATGGAGAAGCTTATACGGTGACGGTGGCCGGTCGGGAGCAGGCCTATGCCGTCATCGATCGGGCGGCCGCCCCTTATTTTGGTCTGCGTGCCTTTGGCCAGCACATGAACGGCTTCGTGCGGGACAGGAATAGACTCAAGCTGTGGGTGGCGCGGCGGGCCGCGGACCGCAGGAATTTTCCCAACAGGCTGGACAATCTGGTGGCGGGGGGGCTGCCGCATAACCTGGGATTACAGGAAAATCTGCAGAAGGAATGCTGGGAAGAGGCCTCCGTTCCCAGCGAACTCAGCCGCAAGGCCAGACCGGTGGGTGCACTGACCTATTGCAGGGAGACCCGGGTAGGTCTGAAGCCGGATACCCTCTATTGCTACGATCTGGAACTGCCGGCTGATTTCAGGCCGGTCAATTCGGATGGGGAGGTGGGAGCCTTCTATCTGATGCCGGTAGAGGAGGTGGCGGAGATCGTGCGTGAGACGAATGACTTCAAACTCAACTGTAATCTGGTGATCATCGATTTTCTGCTACGGCATGGGGTCCTTGGTCCAGAACATCCCGAATACTTGGCGCTGGCCCAAGGGCTGCACGAAAAAATATATTAATGCTAAAAAACCGTTAATATGATGGCTTTCCTTCGATATGGCCAAGTGTCCGTTGGCGATTCACCTGCTTTACTTATAGAGGGGTAAAAGTCATGAAATATGAGTTATGCCAGGTAGTTAGTGTCAAAAGCTGAGATAACTTCTGAATTTATCTCGCTTGTATATTTATTCCATTCCCTGCATATTTGGGGAATTGAGGAACCCGGAAAAGGAAAATGGGTCTCAAAACAGACAGATAACCCTCTATTTCGAACTATTCAGCCGGCAGGCCGAGCGTATTTGACAGGTGAGTGTGATGAATCACAACAGTAATTTCGTGCTCCATTCTATTCTACTGCTGCTGGTCGCCCCTGTCCTGTGGGCCGAACCGCCAGCGGTTCCACTGGATGCTCTAGAGCCTACACTTGAGCACCATCAATCCACCCATGTGATCGTCAAGGTGATTGATAAATATCACTACAAGGATTCTCAACTTGACGACAATACTTCCGGACAGATTCTTGATCGTTACTTGAAATCCCTTGATCCTAATCACTTTTTCTTTCTTGCCAGTGACGTCGATGGGTTTTCAGGCTACCAAACCAGTCTGGATGACTACCTGAAAAGCGGTCGGGTGGATCCGGCCTTTCAAATCTTTCGTACATATCGCCAGCGGGTTGGCGAAGCCGTTACCCATGCCGTCGAACTGCTCAAAGGAGACTTCAATTTTACCGTGGACGAGAGCTACCAGTTTGACCGGAGCGAGGCGCCCTGGGCGACAACCCGTGCGGAACTCAACGAGATTTGGCGTAAACGGGTCAAGAACGACTTTCTCACCTTGCGCTTGACCGAAAAAGCGGATGCTGAGATACGCAAGACCCTGGATAGTCGTTATCAACGGTTGCAGCGTCGGGTCGAACAATTCGATGCGAATGATGTGTATCAGACCTTCATCAACGCTTTTACCCTGAATCTGGAACCTCATACCAGTTACATGTCACCGAGCACTTCGGAAAATTTCGATATCAGCATGCGACTTTCACTAGAGGGAATCGGGGCCGTATTGCGCAGCGATGATGAATATACCGTGGTGCAGAAAACCGTCATCGGCGGCCCGGCCAAACTGAGCAATCAGTTACAGGCAGGTGATCGGATTGTGGGTGTCGGCCAGGGATTGGACGGCGAGATAGAAGATATCATCGGTTGGCGCCTGCAGGACGTGGTGGAGAGGATTCGGGGACCAAAAGGTTCTGTGGTGCGTTTGTCGATCCTGCCAAAAGGGTTGGATACGGGGGGTAAACGCAACACGATCACCCTGGTGCGCAACGAAATCAAACTGGAGGAACAGGCCGCGAAGAGTTCCATCATCAAAGGCCTGGAAGGTATGGGTAATTTGAAGGTGGGTGTTATCGAAGTCCCCACCTTCTATCGCGACTTTGCCGCCGAAGCCCGTGGTGAAAAGGATTTCCGAAGTACGACCAGGGATGTTCGTCAACTGCTCAGCGAACTGAAAAAAGAATCAGTCGACGGGGTGGTGATCGATTTGCGCCAGAACGGTGGGGGCTCACTGACCGAAGCCACCGAACTGACCGGGTTGTTCATCGACAAAGGACCTGTGGTGCAGATCAGGGATGCCTCCGGGGGCGTTGAAGTGGAAACGGACCTGGATGAGGAGGTAGCCTATGCGGGGCCTTTGGCTGTGTTGGTTGACCGTAACAGCGCCTCGGCGTCTGAAATTTTTGCCGGCGCCATCCAAGATTATCAACGCGGCATCGTCATAGGGGAACCCACTTTTGGTAAAGGAACGGTTCAGACATTGATAGACCTGAATCGATTTTTACCTGGCAAGAACAAAGACCTGGGACGATTGCGACTGACCATGGCACAGTTTTTTCGGATCAATGGAGACAGCACACAGCACCGTGGCGTGGTCCCTGATATCCAGTTTCCGACCGCAGCTTTTACCAGTGAATATGGCGAGCGCTCATTGGACAATGCCTTACCCTGGGCGGAGATCAAGCCGGCCGGATATACCCCCAAAGGTAGTGAGAGTTTCGCCAATCTGCTGCAACAACACCTCAGTCGCATCACAAAAGACACGGGATTCGACATGCTGGTGAAAGAGGAAGAACGGATTTCCGAACTGGAAAAGCGTACCGAGGTCACTCTGCTGGAATCGCGTCGCAAGGCGGACTGGGATCAGCGTGAGCAGGATCGGCTGGCAAGAAAAAATCGCTTCAGAGTATCGCATGGTCTGAATGCCATCAAGACTGATCGAGTCGCCGAGCAGGATGAGGTTGTAGAAGAGGATGATCCTGAGAGTGTCGCCACAAATCACATCCAACTCGATGAAGCAGCACGCATTTTGGCTGATTCAATCAGATTGACAGCGCCTATCGCCGTCATGCGTTGATTTGACCACCCTATTGTTGGGGAAGGTCTGGTGGACAGATCTTCCCCCGCTCGGTTCCACTGAAACTCCTGCAAAATATCAGTGTTTGATTATAGACTGTTGGCTATAATTGACTTCCATCCTATTGGAAACCGACAGCTTGTACAAAACAATCGAGAAACGACTTATCGCTTTGGAGCAGGCGGGTTTGGGTGGCCTATTGAAGGGCGGACTCATCGGCCTGGAGAAAGAGAGTTTGCGAGTCTCCACGGAGGGTGGCATCGCCCAGACCCGTCATCCAGCGGCGCTTGGAGCACCCCTGACCCATCCATATCTCACCACCGACTACTCCGAAGCTCTTACCGAATTCATTACCCCGCCGTCATCTGATCGCAGCAAGCCCTTGGAATTTCTACGGGATATGCACAAGTTCGTCTACCGTCATCTGGATGACGAAATCCTATGGGCCACCAGCATGCCCTGCGTGGTGGAACAGGGTAAGAAGATTCCAATTGCCGATTATGGCAAATCCAATGCTGGACAGATGAAGACTGTCTATCGGCGCGGATTGGGGCATCGCTATGGCCGGGTGATGCAGGTGATCGCCGGAGTCCATTTCAACTACTCGATCCCGGAAGCGCTCTGGCCCGCCTATCAGGCATGGCAGGGAAACAGACAGAGCCTTCAGGCGTTTATCGCAGAGTCCTACTTCATCATGCTGCGTAACTTGCAACGGTTGGGATGGCTGGTTCCCTATCTGTTCGGTGCTTCGCCCGCGGTGTGTAAATCCTTTCTGGGTGGCAGGCCAACTAATCTGAGCTCATTTGATGAGTTTACCTACTACTCTCCCCATGCCACCTCCCTACGCATGGGGGATATCGGATATCAAAACAGCAAGGAGCAAGGAACCGGTATCAAGGCCTGTTATGACAGTCTGGATGCCTACGTGGAGAGTCTGGCGCGGGCCATTGAAACCCCCTGTCCCATCTACCAGGCGATTGGGGTGAAGGTGAACGGGCGATATGAACAGTTGAACGCCAACATTCTGCAGATCGAAAACGAGTATTACAGCACCGTCCGTCCGAAACAATTGCCGACGGGTCTAGAGAAACCCATTCTTGCACTGAGGCGACGCGGTGTGCGTTATCTCGAACTTCGTTCTTTGGATGTGAATGCCTTCGATCCAATGGGAATAGCCCAGGAACAGATCTATTTTCTGGAAGTCTTGATGCTCTTTTGTCTGCTGCTGGAGAGTCCGAATATCAATGTATTCGAACAGCGTGAGATCGATCGTAACGAGGGAGCGGCGGCGCATCGGGGGCGGGATCCGAACCTCTATCTACAACGCAATGGTCGGGAAATCTCCTTGCGTGAATGGGCCTATGAAGCCTGTGATGCGATGCGGCCGCTATGCGAAATCTTGGATAAGGGAGAACCCATACCGATCTACAGCCGGAGTCTTGAGCAACAACTGGCGCGGATCAGAGACCCCGAATTGACGGCATCGGCCCGGATGCTGACCGAGATGGAGGATCAAGGCGAGAGTTTCTTCGAGTTTGCACAGCGGAAATCCCGCCAGCATTACGAATATTTCGCTCAACAATCGATTACACCGGAGCGTGAGGTCTTTTTCGCGGAACTGGCGAAATCCTCCTGGGAAGAGCAGAACGTGATGGAGGCGGCAGACCATCTCTCCTTCGATGCCTTTCTCGCCAACTATTTTGCCCAGCGCTGAGCTGCCACCTGACAGAATATCAACTGATATCCCTGATTTTATGTGATTATTTTGTTAGAGATGTGTGACACTTGCAATGGAATTCTCGGGTAGGTTTTATGGTCGTTAGCCGATACATGATGGAGCTAATCATGACCAAGCTTTTGACCTTGTCCCGTGCTTCGGCTTGCTCTTTTATAAATCAAGACAGACTCTGTGCAAAACGCTGACAGGCGACCTTGAAATTGTTGAATTGATTGAGGGTCAAATCCCGCTTGGAGTTACCATTGTCTGCGTAAAACAGTCCGATGGGTTTGTCGCGCACGAAGATTGACATCAGCAGGCATCCACTGGCACAGAGTGTTTCAAGAATGGAACCGGGGATCAAGGGCAGAAATTTTTGCCGGTTGTCCGCATTGAGCCAGAGGGCTTGCGGCTTTTTCATCAAGATCGTGAATATACTGGTTACGTTCAGGTTGGTGTCGAAACCTTTTAACCTGTCTTGTTGTGAATCACTCGCCACGAAGCGAGCCCTGAGGCGCATTTTGTCTGGCGAAAGTATGGCGAACATCACACTCCTGAAGCCATGAACCTGCTGCAAGTCTTTGATGGTAAGGGTGACTTGTTCGTGCAGTGGATTGATTTGGCTCTCGGGAATGGGTTTTGTGGGGGCTAATGCCTCCCGTGTGGGCGTCCTCGCCGGGTCCGGCCTCTTGTTTGCCGGAGTTGGTTTGTCCTGAGTCGCTGGCGTTGGTTTGAAGCTGATCGCAGGCCCCGGTTTAGGCTCAGTCTCTCGATGAATCAGAATCAGTCGATGAGCGGATAAGGGAAGCGGCAGCAAATACAACTGACGCGCTGCCTGGGCAGCGTACTGATGCATTAGCATCTGCGCCTGATCTTGCGTGATAGCCAGGAAATCGGCTAATAGTTCGAAGTAGTCATGAAGCTGCTGGTTGTTCCAATCCAGCTCACTGGCCCGGGCGAGGGCACAGGCGAGCATCACGGTCAGGGGTTGCGCTTGATAGCTGTTGCACAGAAATTGCGAGTCTTGTACCAGGGATGGCAGTCGCCATCGGCTACCCAACTGTTGATTCAACTCCTCCAGGGTGAAACCAAGGACTTCCAATGCCGCATCTTCGCGACCAATACCCTGGGTGATCAGTTGCTGAATCCCCTGCATGACATCAGGCGTCTGAGACCAGAGCGCCATTTCCGCAAGGTCATGCATGATGGCTGCCGTCGTAAATGGCTGAGGCTCGGACTGACCGCGCCGCTTTGCCAATCCCGCCGCATATACGGCAGCGTGAGCGGCCCTGCTGTAACACCCGCTCAGGCCAAGCCGGGATGCACCTGTAAGTGTCTCCTCCAGGATCGGGATGTTTCGAGTGGCCTTTTCGAGTGCTTTTAAGCCCAACAGGGATATAGCATTTGATAGCTTGCTAATGGGCTCCCTGGGTCGTTTGGGCAGGGCATTGATGGACTGGAATACATACAGACTGAAGCCGGGGTCCAATACCACAATATCACAGAGCGCGCGGTGATTGGCGTTGGGTTTGTTCAACAGGTTGCTTACCCTGGTCAGGGTATGCTGCATGACTGGGAGTGGCTTTGCCGACAGGCGCTCAACCCAATCATTGATGGATTCGCACATTGAAGCTTTCCAGATTATATTCGCTGGTTGCAACGCAAGATCGGCGTATTGTGGCGTATCTTTAGCACGCCCAGGAATTTGCGGCCAATGGCTCACAGGTTAACGACCCTCAGATAAGGAGAGTTTCTGACAAGGTGTTGGGGTGATAGAATTAATAAATTTTCAATTTGATTTAGAGGTTACCATGGCCGGGCACAGTAAATGGGCCAACATCAAGCACAGAAAGGCCGCCAATGACAAGAAGCGCGGTAAGGTCTGGACCAAACTGATTCGAGAAATCACCGTGGCCGCCCGCATGGGTGGGGGAGATATCAATGCCAACCCGCGTCTGCGCTTGGCCGTGGACAAGGGGCTGGCCGCGAATATGCCGAAAGACACCATCGAACGGGCGATCAAACGGGGCGCCGGCGGTCTGGATGGGGACAACTATGACGAGATCCGTTATGAGGGCTATGGTCCGGGGGGTACCGCGGTGATGGTGGACTGCATGACCGATAACCGTAATCGCACCGCTTCCGAGGTACGCCATGCCTTTTCCAAAATGGGCGGTAATCTGGGCACCGATGGCTCGGTGGCCTACCTGTTCATCAAACAGGGTGTCATCAGTTATGCGGAAGATATCGATGAGGATGCGGTGATGGAAGCAGCCCTGGAGGCCGGGGCGGAGGACGTGATCAGCAACGATGACGGTTCCATCGATGTGTTGACCTCACCGGAGGACTTCGAGAGCGTAAAGGAAGCCATGGTCACCGCCGGTCATGCGCCGGACAATGCCGAGATTACCTTCAGCGCCTCCACCAATGCGGAACTTGATGACAGCGATGCGGATAAACTCCTGCGCATGGTGGATATGCTGGAGGATCTGGACGATGTGCAGAATGTCTATACCAATGCCGAGATTTCCGATGAAATTCTGGAAAAAATGAGCTGAATGACAGCTCGGATTATTGGTATCGATCCAGGTTCCCGCATCACCGGCTATGGCGTGATCGAAAGTGACGGCATGCGCTCCAGGCATATCACACATGGCACCCTGCGTTTAACGGGAGATGCGTTACCCCCAAGGTTGGGCCAAATCTTCGCGGGCATTGGTCGGATCATCGATGAATTTCAACCTGCCGTGATGGCCATCGAGCAGGTATTCGTGTCTAAGAATCCCGCCTCGGCGCTCAAGTTGGGACAGGCCCGCGGCGCCGCGATCTGCGCTGCGGTCAGCCGCCAGCTCAGCGTGGTGGAATATACCCCGACCCGGATCAAGCAATCGGTGGTTGGGGTCGGGCGGGCGGAAAAGGGACAGATTCAGCACATGGTGCAATTGATCTTGAATCTTGCGGAAAGACCGGTTAGTGGATGCGGCTGATGCCCTGGCGGTAGCCTTGAGTCATGCCCATACCGATTCCACTCTGGGGCATCTGGCAAAACAGCAACGGGGCTGGCGTCGATGATCGGCAGACTGCGTGGCGAGATCGCCGAAAAAAAGGCGCCGTTTCTGTTGCTGGATGTAAATGGCGTTGGCTATGAGTTGGAAGCACCCCTTTCCACCTTCTTCAACCTGCCGGACAAGGGTGCACAGGTGACCCTGTACACCCATCTGTTAGTGCGCGATGATGCTCATGTGCTGTACGCCTTTGCCGCCGAGGCCGAACGCAGCCTGTTTCGCAGCCTGCTTAAGGTCAATGGTGTGGGGGCCAAGATGGCGTTGGGCATCCTGTCCGGGATGAGCGGCGAGGCTTTCTTCCAGTGCGTGCAGCACGAGGATATCGCCTCCCTGGTGCGCCTGCCGGGGATCGGCCGTAAGACCGCCCAACGCTTGATCGTGGAGATGCGCGATCGGCTCGACAAACTGGAGCTGACACCGGCGCTGGGCAAGGCTGCCGGGACGGGCGCCAGTGTCAGTCGACCCGCAACCCCGGTGTCCGATGCCATTGCCGCCCTGACCGCCCTGGGCTATCGGCCCCAGGACGCCAACCAGATGGTCAAGGCCGTCGAGTCGGCCGGTCAGACCAGTGAAGAACTGATTCGGGCGGCCTTGCAGGCCGCGGCAAAAAAGGCCTAACGAAATGGAGCAGGAACCGAGAGTCATTGCCGGCGCGGCGGACGGAGAGGACGAGGTCTTCGATCGCGCTATCCGTCCCAAGCTGTTGGCGGACTATGTCGGTCAGCCGGCGGTCTGCGAACAGATGGAGATCTTCATCCCGGCCGCGCGCGGCCGGGGAGAGGCGCTGGATCATGTGCTGATCTTCGGTCCCGCCGGGGCTGGGCAAGACCACCCTGGCCCACATCATCGCCAATGAGATGGGGGTCAGTCTACGCCAGACATCGGGACCGGTGTTGGAAGACCCGGTGATCTGGCGGCCCTGCTGACCAACCTGGAACCCCGTGACGTGCTGTTCGTGGATGAGATACATCGCCTCAGTCCGGTGGTGGAGGAGGTTCTCTATCCGGCGATGGAGGATTTCCAGCTCGATATCCTGATCGGCGAAGGTCCCGCGGCCCGCTCGATCAAGCTCGATCTTCCCCCTTTCACCCTGGTCGGGGCCACCACCCGTGCCGGGCTGCTGACCTCGCCGCTGCGGGACCGTTTCGGCATCGTGCAGCGTTTGGAATTCTACTGCGCGGCGGATCTGGCCCATATCGTCACCCGCTCTGCCGGTATTCTCAACATCGGTATCGATGCGCCAGGCGCGATGGAGATCGCGCGTCGCTCCCGGGGTACCCCGCGCATCGCCAATCGGCTGCTGCGGCGGGTACGCGACTATGTCCAGGTCAAGGGCGATGGGCATATTTCCCAAGCGCTGGCCGACCGGGCCTTGCGTATGCTCAAGGTGGATGGCAATGGTTTTGACGCCATGGATCGCCGTCTGCTCAAAGCGGTGATCGAAAAGTTCGATGGCGGACCGGTGGGGGTAGATAATCTGGCGGCGGCCATCGGTGAAGAACGGGGCACCATCGAGGACGTGCTGGAGCCCTATTTGATCCAGCAGGGTTTCATGATGCGCACACCCAGGGGACGAGTGGCGACCCAGGCGGCCTATCTGCACTTCGGTCTGGCGCCCAAACAGGGCATCTTTGTCGAGGGTGGATGATTTGTTCGACGGCGCAGGGAACTGAAGAGGAATCGTGGTAATCCTATATCCCGAATTGCAACCAGCCCGGGTACGTCCCTACCGGGATTGAAGTGAGCGAATTTGTCTGGCCAGTCCGAGTCTACTATGAGGACACCGATTCCGGTGGGCGTAGTGTATTATGCCAACTACCTGAAATTCATGGAACGGGCCCGCACCGAATGGCTGCGCAAACTGGGTTTCGAACAGGATCGGTTGTTGCAGGAGTACGGGATCATCTTCGCAGTCCGCCAGGTGGAGCTGGGATATCATCGTCCCGCGCACTTCAACGAATTGCTGGAAGTCAGCGCGAACACTGACCCGCCGGGCAAGGCCAGCCTCACCTTCCATCAGGAGATCAGAAAGAAGCAGGATGACATCCTGCTGTGCAGTGGTCAGATCAAAATCGCTTGTGTGGAGAGGGATGGAATGCGCCCGATCCGGATACCCAAAAAATTATTACAGGAGATACTGGATGTCGAGTGAGCTCTCTTTCGCTCATCTGATTCTTGGCGCCAGCCCGGTGGTGCAGTTTGTCATCGGTCCTGCTGACATTCGCTTCGCTCGGTTCCTGGACCATGATCTTCGACCGCATGCGGGTGCTGCGGCACGCCAAGCGCGATGCGGAGGAGTTCGAGAGCCGTTTCTGGTCCGGCGGCGATCTGGCGGAACTGTATCGGCAGGTCGAACGGGACGGGGATGACGAGTCAGGCATGGCCGCCATTTTTCGTGCCGGTTTCCGGGAGTTCGCCCGTCTGCGTGGCAAGGGCGGCCAACAGATCGATGCCATGGCGCTGGTGCAGGGGGCGCAACGCTCCATGCGGGTGGCGCTGAACCGGGAAGTGGATGACCTGGAGAATCATCTGTCGACCCTCGCCACGGTCGGTTCCACCAGTCCCTATGTGGGGCTGTTCGGCACGGTCTGGGGTATCATGAATTCCTTTACCGCGTTGGGTAATGTGAAGCAGGCGACCCTGGCCCTGGTGGCGCCCGGGATCGCCGAGGCATTGATCGCCACGGCGATCGGGTTGTTCGCTGCGATACCGGCGGTGGTGGCCTACAATCGCTACTCCAACGATGTGGAACGGTTGAACAATCGCTATGACGATTTTGTCGAGGAATTTTCCACCATCCTGCAAAGGCAGGCCCACGGCTGATCATGTCCCGAAAACTCAAGCGTCGTCGCCCTATGTCGGAGATCAACGTCGTGCCTTATATCGACGTGATGCTGGTGCTGTTGGTGATCTTTATGGTAACGGCTCCCCTGTTGACCCAGGGGGTCAACGTGGAACTGCCCCAGGCCGATGCGGAACCGCTGCCAAGCGAGGCGGACGATCCTGTGGTGGTATCGGTCAACCGGGTTGGTGAGATGTTCATCGATGTGGGCGAGGAAAAGGATCGTCCGGTCGATGCGGAAACCCTCGTCATGCGAATTCAGGCGGTGCTCAAATACAAGCCAAAGACCCCGATCCTGGTGAAAGGCGATAGCGGGGCCGAATACGGCAGGGTCGTGCAAGCCATGGTGCTGGTGCAGGCAGGCGGAGCAACCAGTGTCGGTCTGATCACTGAACCACCGGAGTGATAAGTCGTGCTTAGTTTGATCAAGGCGCAGTCCCAGAGCGGCCATGCTGGCGGTGGTATTGCATGTTCTAATCCTGCTCTATCTTTTGTTCGGCCTGGATTGGATTAAGTGGCAAAAGCCTACGGAAAAAGCTGCCGTGGTACAAGCCCATGTGGTGGACGCGGATAAGATGCAAACGGAGTTGAATAAGCTAAAACTGGCGGATGCCCAGGAAAAGGCCGCTAAAGATGCAGCCTTGCGCGAAGAGGACAAGCGCCTCGAAGAGCTGAAGCGCCGGCAGGTGGAAGAGAAGCAAAGACTGCAGCAGTTGGAAAAACAACGTCAGAGACAAGAGCAGGCAAAGCAACAGCGTGAAGTCGAAACCAAACGCCAGGAAAAACTGAAAAAAGAGCAGGCGGCCCAGGAGACCAAGCGGAAAGCCGAGGCGGAGGCGAAACGCAAGGCGGAAGTGGAGGCCAAAGCCAAGGCGGAGGCGAAACGCAAGGCGGAAGTGGAAGCCAAGGCTAAAGCCGAGGCGGAGGCGGAGGCGAAGCGTAAAGCGGAAGCACAGGCCAAGGCGGAGGCGGAAGCAAAGCGCAAGGCGGAAGCGGTGGCCAAGGCGGAGGCAAAGCGCAAAGCGGAAGCAGAGGCCAAAGCGGAAGCAGCGGCCAAAGCGGAAGCAGAGGCCAAGGCCAAGGCGGAAGCTGCCGCCCAGACAGCGCGCGAAAAGGCCTTGCAGGAGCAACTGGCGGCGGAGCAGAATGGCCGTGAAATCGACCGTTATGCAGCGGTTATCAAGCAACAGATTACCCGCAGTTGGCTGCGCCCTCCGAATGTGGGGCAGGGGCTCTCCTGCGTGGTCGAGGTGCGCTTGATTCCCGGTGGGGACGTGGTGCCTGGGGGCGTCAGGATTATCAAGAGCAGCGGCAATGCGGCCTTTGACCGCTCCGTGGAATCCGCGGTCTATAAGGCGACCCCGCTGCCGGTGCCCAGTGGCAGCCTGTTCGAGTCATTCCGGAACTTCAAGCTTTACTTCAATCCTCAGTGAGAAAAGATAGACCGATGAAGCAACTGATTTTACTGTTAATGGCATTCCTCTCTTGGCAGCAGGCCGTGCTAGCCGATCTGACCATTGAGATAACCGAAGGTGTGGAAGGGGCTTTACCCATCGCGGTGGTTCCCTTTGGTCAGCAGGGCGCCATTCCCCCAAGCGAAGATGTGGCAGAGATCATCAATGCGGATCTGCATCGCAGCGGTCGCTTCAAGACCCTGCCACAGGTCGATATGCTGGCCCGGCCGACGCGTGGTGATGAGGTTGAGTTCCGCGACTGGCGGGCCCTGGCGGTTGATTATCTGGTGGTGGGTGAGCTTGAAACCAGCAGTGCCGGCGGTTACGCCATCCGGTTCCAATTGTTCGATGTCTATCGGGGAGAACAATTGACCGGTTACAACTTGACTGCCAGCGATGCCAATCTGCGTCGGACCGCGCATCATATCGCAGATCTGATCTACGAAAAGTTGATGGGTGCGCCCGGCGCCTTCGCCACCCAGATCGCCTATATCACCTCGCTCAACGAGCCTGGGGGCAAAAGCCGCGTCGATCTGCGGATCGCCGATGCGGACGGCCACAATCCGCAGACTATCGTCAGCTCGAGTGAGCCGCTGATGTCGCCGTCCTGGTCACCGGATGGTCGCAAGCTCGCCTATGTCTCCTTCGAAGGGGGACAATCGGCCATCTACATCCAGGAGGTTTTCTCCGGCCAACGCCAGAAACTGACCTCCTTCAAAGGCATCAACAGCGCACCGGCCTGGTCCCCGGACGGACGGAAAATGGCCATGGCCCTGTCCAAGGACGGCAACCTGGATATCTATGTGCTGGATCTGGCAACCAGCAACCTGAAGGCGATTACCCGTCACTACGCGATCGACACGGAACCGGCCTGGTCGCCGGACGGTCGCTATATCGTTTTCACCTCGGATCGTGGGGGCAAACCGCAGATCTATCGGGTCCCTTCATTCGGCGGCAATGCGGAGCGGCTCACATTTCAGAACGCCTACAACGCCCGCGCTTCCTATGCGCCGGACGGTAAGTCGCTGACCCTGGTGACCCAGGAGAACGGCAACTATCGAATCGCGGTGCTGGATCTTGGGTCGGGCGTGATGCAGGTATTGAGCCGGGGTAATCTGGACGAGTCTTCCAGTTTCGCCCCGAACGGCAGCATGATAATTTATGCCACCAAAGCGGCGCATCGCGGCGTGCTCGCAGCGGTTTCCGTGGATGGCCGAGTACATCAGCGAATCGCCATGGAAGAGGGCGATGTGCGGGAACCGGTCTGGTCACCTTTTCAAAAATAACTTAATCTGCAGTTGCATGGAGATTTTCGTATGTTTAAATACTTGATTCGTTGGGCTCTGGTCGCGGTAACGCTGATAACCCTGGTCGGTTGTTCCTCACCCGCCACCCGCCAGGATGGGGCAGAGGTGTCTGATCAATCCACCGGTGCCGGTGGCGCTTATGGTGACGGCAGCGGTTCCATGACCTCGGCGGCCAGCCAAGGTGGTATGTGGTCCGGTGATCCACTGGAAGATCCCAACAGTCCATTGGCCAGCCGGATCATCTATTTCGATTATGATCAGATCAGTGTCCGGGCGGAGTATCTTGATGTGGTGCGCGCCCATGCCCAGTATCTGGCCATCAATCCTCAGGTGACCGTGCGGCTTGAAGGTCACGCGGACGAGCGAGGTAGCCGGGAATACAACCTGGGCCTGGGCGAGAACCGAGCCAACGCGATCCGTAACCTGATGATGGCGGAAGGGGTGTCGGACAATCAAATGGTGGTGGTCAGTTACGGTGAGGAGCGTCCCGCTTCGTATGATCATAACGAACAGGCTTGGGCGATGAATCGACGCGTGGAACTGGTCTATTGATTGGCTGATAGATGATGAAGATCCCTAACAATTTGTTACTTATAGCGGCCCTCGGTTGTGGCTTGCTGGCTCCAGCCGGGGCGCTCGTGGCGGCGGAACAAGCGCCGACCCTAGAGCAGCGTCTGGAGCGTCTGGAACGTATCCTGCGCAATCAGAGTCTGACAGATATCATCTTGCAATTGCAGCAATTACAACAAGAGGTCCGGCAGTTGCGCGGCGAGGTCGAGCTACAGAGCCACACCCTGGATGCACTGAACAAACGTCAGCGGGATCTCTATCTGGACATCGATCAGCGTCTCTCAAATCTACGGACGGCCCCGACTGCTGCCCCCGACATGATTGAATCAGGTGCAGCCCCGGTCATGCCCGAACCTGAGGCTGCACCCGTCAGCGCGACGAGGAGCAGCCGCTACCGCCCATGGATGAAAAACCGGTCGTGACTGCGCCGCCGGATCCCAAACAGGAATCGGAGGCCTATCAAGCCGCCTTCAATCTGTTGAAGCAGGGGCGATATCATGAGTCGATCCAGGCCTTTCAGGGGTTTCTCAATAATTTTCCCGGCGGCAACTATGAGGACAATGCCCAGTACTGGCTGGGTGAGGCCAGCTATGTCAGCCGGGATTACGATACCGCGTTGACTGAGTTCAGCAAGGTCGTCGAGGGTTACCCGGCCAGCTCCAAGGTGGCGGGTGCTTTGCTCAAGAGTGGTTATATCCATTACGAGAAAAAGGATTGGTCCAAGGCCCGGGAACTGTTTAGTCGAGTCAAACAGGATTATGCCGGCACCACCGAAGCGCGTCTGGCTGACAAGCGTCTGGAAAAAATGGACAAGGAAGGCCATTAGGGTTGGCGCCTGTCATCGCCAGCCGGCTGATCCATGGACCGACTTCGTGTTACCGAAATCTTCCACTCGCTGCAGGGAGAGGGCCCTACGCCGGTTGTCCGACGGTGTTTGTGCGACTGACCGGCTGCCCGTCTGCGTTGCAGTTACTGTGATACGGAATATGCCTTCAGCGGAGGAGAGTGGCTGGAACTTCCCCTGATCCTGCAGCGAGTCGCTGAGTTCCAACCGGCCTATGTTTGCGTCACCGGCGGCGAACCGCTGGCGCAGAAACCCTGTCTAAACCTGTTGAGCCAGTTATGTGACCAGGGTTATCACGTCTCGTTGGAAACCAGCGGGGCGCTCGATATCTCCCGGGTCGACTCCCGTGTCGCTCGGGTCGTGGATATCAAGACCCCGGGTTCGGGCGAGTCAGGCCGCAACCTGGCGGCGAATCTTGCCAGTCTGACCCCCCGTGATCAGGTGAAGTTCGTGCTCTGTGATGAAGCTGATTATCAGTGGGCGCGGCAGTGGCTTGCGGATGAGGATCTGGCGTCGACCTGCGAGGTCTTGTTGTCACCGGCCTATGGGTGGCAAAATCCGACGGAACTGGCGCAGTGGATCTTGCGGGATCGTCTGCCGGTCCGATTGCAACTCCAGCTCCATAAGCTGTTGTGGGGCGATCAATCCGGAAAATAAGGTCTATGGGGCAGAAGGCCGTTGTATTGTTGTCTGGCGGACTCGACTCCGCCACCACCTTGGCGATCGCCCGAACGCATGGCTATCGCCTGCCACGCCCTCAGCCTGGAATACGGTCAGCGCCACGTCGCGGAACTCAATGCCGCCAGGCAGGTGGCGGCGAAGCAGGGTGTGGTAGAACACAAAGTGATCCGCATCGGCTTGGAGAGCATTGGCGGTTCTGCACTCACCGACGTCTCGATCCAGGTTCCGGAAGCCATGGTGAGGGGATTCCGGTGACCTACGTACCTGCCCGCAATACGGTTTTTCTCTCCCTTGCATTGGGCTGGGCGGAAGTGCTGGGGGCCCGGCATATTTTTATCGGCGTCAACGCGGTCGACTATTCGGGTTATCCGGATTGCCGGCCTGAATTCATCAGTGCCTTCGAAACGCTTGCCAAGCTGGCCACCAAGGCGGGTGTCGAAGGTGAACAGTTCATTGTTAACACCCCATTGATCGAGCTGACCAAGGCGCAAATCATCCGCCGTGGATTGTCGTTGGGAGTTGACTACAGTCAGACGGTCTCCTGCTATCAGGCCAGCGCTGAGGGCCTGGCCTGTGGGGTGTGTGACTCCTGTCGTTTGCGGGCCAGGGGCTTTGCGGAAGCAGGTGTAACAGATCCGATCCGTTACTCGTTAAAGTTCCGCGCTGATTGTCGCGACTCATGGGTCAATCAGGCGATTGATTACCGCTCTCAGTCTATTGCCATGTTTGCGATGCAACCGCGAAGGAACATAATCCGCTATGGGCTTTCCCAATCGACTGCCTGGCGAGGCGATTACAGTTGCGTGGGTTGCTCGGTGCATTCTTTCATTACCAGGGTTATAAGACGGATTAGGTGCATGATGCTGCAATTGTCCGGGGACTTACAGCCGAGTTAATTTTTATGAGCCTTAGACATTCTCTGGTTCGCCGCTTTGGCGTCGTATTCCTCTTGGCGTGGCTATTCGGTCTGCCGTCGCTAGGTGCCGAATCTTCGAATGGTCAGGTCAGCGATGCGGTAACCAGTCGCCAGAAACTGCTGGCTGAGGAAACAGCAGGATATCGCCAAAGAAGAGCAGGAGATGGCTACCTGGCGGATCCAGGAACCCACCCGTGTGGCGGATTTGTTGATCCGTAAAATCAGCCAGATCGAGGTGGATCAGGCCATCCTTGCGGCGGAAACCGCCAAGGTGGCCCTCGAATCAATCCAATTGGATATGACCGCCGCGGAACAGAACCGCAAGGAGCTTGCATCCACAATCCAGACGTTGAATGACAAACTTCAACAGCTTTCGACCGCTCCGGAGGCAGCGAGAGACAAGGAACTCATCACTAAGAGCAAGGCGGCATTGACTGAAAAGCAACGCTTGCTGGAGTTGGAGTTGAAGCATGCCGATCAGCTCGTGAAGCGAAAAAAGCTGGCACAGGAACGCCTCACGCTGGCGGAACAGTGGCGCAATGAATTGCGTGAGAACTTCAAAAGCCAGGAAGAAATGGCGCTCCAGGAATCCCTGGATGTGCTGGATAAAAAATTGGCCGAGAAGCGCACGGCTTGGCAGGAGAAGGTCATCGAGTATCGTGAGCTGACGAACCGACTCAAAGAGAATCCCAATGCGGTACAGGCCGAACTGGATCTTGCCGAGATGCAATCGGTCGAGGCCGAAGAGTCTATCTTCCTGCTCGGTAATCAGCTCAAATTGGCCCAGATCAACATCCAGTTGGAGAAGGCGGCAGCGATTTCCCCCGATATGCCCTTCGAACTCAGCGCCTTGAAGGTCAAGTCGGGGGAATTGAGCCTCTTGCAAGGCCAGCTCAGTTCTATGTCGGATCTCTTGAACAGCAAGCTTACACTGCTGAAACAACGCCAGGAAGTCATCGACAAACGCAGTGAGTTGGATACCAAACACCAGAATGAGTATCAGCAGGCGCAGCGGATCTTGACACGGCTGTTCGGGGAATTCACCACTCAGTTGGAACGAATAGCCAGTCAACGCGAGTCGGTTGACGCACGGCTTGCGGTGATCGAGGCGGCCTATCTCAAGCAGAAAAAGCAGGGCCTCACCGCGCGTCATCAGTTACCCGCCAGTATTGCCGAGTGGCAGTCTCTGTTGAGGGAATTGATCACGGTACCCGGTACCGTTCTGCAGATCTCGCGCAACATCGCATTGTCCTTATGGACCGCTGTGCAACAGGCCAATGCAACGACTTGGACTGTATTGATATTGATCGAGATATTGTGGATAGCGGTTTGCCAGGGGCTCGGGCGTTTGGCGAGAGTAGAGTACATCGAGTCAGAGCTGACCTTCACCCAAAAAGCCCTACTCGTCGCTTCGGATCTGCTCAGAGACGATCGTTACGATCTGTTGTTGGGCGGCGTGATCGTCATCGCCGCCTGGCTTCTGGATATCGTCACACCCGGTCTGTCCGTAATCGCCGCACTCGTCGGCGTTTGGTTGGGTCTGCGGGTGACGATCAAACTCAGCCACTGGATCCTCGATTCACCGATCGGGTTGCCACAGCGACAACCGGGCTTGAATCGACTGATAGTCGTCTATGCCGTCCTGGTATCGGTATTTGGTCTGGTGTTGTTGATGGCCCACTTGGAGTTTCTCTCGATACCCTTGCGCGAGATGCTGGATCGCATCTTCATGGTGTTGCTGCTCCCGCCTGTTTATCTTGCCTTGCGCATCCGCAAGCTGCTGATGGAGATGATCCAAGAGCGAAAACAGAGCGTGTACTGGGTGCGGCTCCTGGGACTTGTCAGTTTTGCCATACCCTTGGCCATCATGACTGCCGCAGTCCTGGGCATTGTCGGTTTTGTCAATCTTGCCTGGTATGTTGCCGGCTATCTGGCCACTCGTGATCACGCGTGATTGCAGGGTGGCTGATCGTGCGTGGTTTAGTAATAGATCTTGCGCAAACGATTCAATTGATTCCTGGAACGACGCTCAAAACGAAGTGCATTCTGGGTAAAAAGTCTGGTAGAGCCCATTCATTTTATGATTAGGCTGTTGCTGTTTCTGGCCATGGTCTGGATCATCTATCGTTTGTTTGTGGTCGATCCGACCACCGGTTTCGATTTGAAAGGGTGGCTCCAGAAGCCGCTCTTCACTATCGGCGAGTCGGCCGTAAACAGTCTCAATCTGCTGGGCTCGCTGGTGTTGTTGGTGTCGATTGTCTACCTTGGGCGTTGGGCGCGCGAGGTCACCTACAGTTGGTTATACAGTAACATAAGGGATCTGGGCGTTCGCAACAGCCTTTCGGTGTTTACCCAGTATGCCGTGGTGGTGATCGGTCTGTTGATCGCGTTGAATATCATCGGTATCAACCTGACCAGCCTCACCGTCTTCGCCGGCGCCCTGGGTGTGGGTATAGGTTTCGGTCTGCAAAACATTGCCAACAACTTCATCAGCGGCCTCATACTGCTTGCCGAACGACCGGTACGCGACCAAGGACTGGGTCACGATTGGCGACAAGGAGGGAGAGGTCTTACAAATCGGTATGCGTTCGGTGACCGTGACCACCTGGGACAATCAGGATGTGATCATTCCGAACTCCGACCTGGTCAGCAATGCCTTCATCAACTGGACCAGAAGCAACAACATCGTGCGTACGGTAGTGTATATCGGAATCCACTATCAGGATGATCCACACAAGGCACAAGCAGTGATCGAAGAAGCGGTGACCATGCAGCCAGAGGTCTCGCTCGATCCGCCGCCGCGCATCTGGTTACACGAGTTTGGTGCATCATCCGTGGATTTCTAGGGTGCACTATTACAGGATGTGAAACAATTCAACCGACTGGATGTCAAATCCAAGGTCCTCTTCGCCATCTGGGATGGCCTGAAAGAGGCGGGTATCAGCATTCCCTATCCACAGCAGGACATCTACATCAAGGAACTGCCGCAGCGAGGCGCGCTGCTCGATTAAATCAGTTAGGCGTAGAGCAATTGATGTTTATAGTAAGTCTCTGCTTGACGCCAAGTGGAGCACATTGTCATTTGGGCTGTTGATTAGTTACAAACCAGTGTCTCCAGCCATGCAGATGCCAGGTTTGCGGTCGATTGCTGGACCGCATGGAATATCATTGGACAACATTCCCATTGCCCAGGTAATGCCAAACCAAGCAGCAAGGATTGGTCCAGAAAACGATGCCACTTCGATCAGAGCGTGAAAGCTCGATATGATATCAATCAAACTGCAGGACGAATGCATGAGTTTCTAGTCAATTTGTGTCGGGATTCCCGTTTTGATTTTACTGAATATCGCTGAAGAATCATCATGCAGATCGAGCAGTCCCTGATAGACCTTGATCATGAACTCGTCATGGGGTGTTTCAGGAGGGGTATGCTCAGAGATTTTTTTACGGCAGTAATCAAGCCTTTGATCGATAGACATATGTATGAAAACGTTTTCGTCCATGTTGGTATACCTTTTTTATTTTTAGTATTGAAACTGAACGATAACAACCAGTCCTAAAAAAATCTGTAGGAAAAAACTGACGTGTTTGTAAGAAACGGGATATTTGATAGGCTGGAAGCGCACTTTCAATCCAGAGCCTTAGATGACTTGATTTCGCCTGCAAAGGGACAATAGCCGCACCTAATCATTCCTTATTCAGGACGGAATGATCCGTTGCTTCGAGTGCCGATGTGGGACGCTCTCTCTTCAGGGGATCCACGCCTGCTTGGGTTATTACGGGTGGTTCCAGGTTGGTGGGATGAAGGAATTTTCTGCCTCGAGCACTGCAACAAAGGCTCAATGGATAGCGCCATGCAAAAAGGGTCAGCGGGCTGAAGCCGCTAACCCTTTGAATTTAATTGGCTCCCCATCGTGGACACATATAGAACCATCTGCATCGCACCGACGCCAGAAGTGAAGGCTGTGTTCGAGGCGATCCGCGAGTTCGGCAGCGCTGCCTGACCAACAACACCCCCCTGAATCTGAAGACAAGACGCCGATCCTATCGTGCGTTTCAGTGGGGTTTCGCGGGTTCGCGGGAACACGTCACTCGCCCGTCACTTACGAATTCGGCCGGAAAGCCGCATCAGCGCTGGGCTGGCCGCCCGCGTCACTACCCGCTTTGCTCGGTAGTGACACGGGCTTCTCGGTGTCCTCGAAGCGTGCCAGGCGGCTCGCGTAGACCCTGAACGCTCGCATCCGGCAGCGCAGCGTGGCCCAACATCTAGCGGTTTAGCACGGGGATAACCACGACATCTTGCGATGCGGGTTGCGTATCGAGTGTTTAGTGTATATTATACAAGCCACAATGCGAGGAGGCGGGGATGAGCAACGACGACAGCAGCTTCGGCGCGACCGTTAGGCGGCTGAGAGAGGAGAAGAAGATCGGCCTGCGCAAGTTCGCGCAGATGGTCGGCATGAGTCCGACCTACCTGTCGAAGGTCGAACGCGACGAGTTTGCGCCCCCGGCCGAGGACAAGGTTCGGGCGATAGCCGATGCGCTCGGCCAGGACGCTGATGAACTGCTTGCACTGGCCGGCCGCGTGTCGGCCGAGCTGGCCGACATCATCAAACGCCACCCACGCGAAATGGCGACATTCCTGCGGGCGGCGAACGGCCTTTCTGCCGAGGAGATGCAGCGCCTGGTCGAGGAGGCCCGGCGGCTCAAGAAAGAGGAAGGGACCTGAGCAGTACGTGGTATGCGCCACGGATATAGATCGAGATGCAGATGCAATGACCATAAACGTGAAGTACCTGTCCGAGCAGCAGATCGAGCGCGATGCGCTGGGTCTGCTCGAAGCCTATTTCCACGAGCTGGGTCAACCGATCCAGATCCCGATCCCCGCGGACGAGATCCTGGAGACCCACCTCGGCCTGACCCTGGACTTTGACGACCTGCAAACCTTGCTCGGCGTCCCCGATGTGCTCGGTGCGCTCTGGGCCGACAAGCGCGAAGTCTTCATCGACCAGAGCCTGGAGCCGGACGAGAACCCCGAGATGGAAGGCCGCTACTACTTCAGCGTCGGTCACGAAATCGGCCACTGGCGACTGCATCGGCAGTACCTCAGAAACGCCGACGGGCAGGCAGCGATGTTCACTGACCGCGAACCCGAACCGACTGTCATTTGCCGCACCAGCCAGAAGAAGGCACCGGTCGAATGGCAGGCCGACTTTTTCTCGTCCTGTTTCCTGATGCCCCGGCAGTGCGTGCTCGACGCGTGGTCAAAGCGCTTCGGCAGCCTGAAGCCGATCGTCTACGCCGACATCGCCGAACAGAACTGGACCCAGCGCCCGAAGTATCGCGGCCTGCGGCCTATCCAGGAAATCATGAGGAAGACCTTCGAGCAGCAATTTGAACCGCATGCCTATGCCTTCGAGACGGTGGCCCGCGAGTTCGCACCCAAGTTCCGGGTCTCGATACAGGCCATGCGCATCCGCCTGGAAAACCTGGGCCTGCTGCGGATCGACCATCCCGTCGAGCAGGACCTGTTCGGTGGGTACTGATGAGCGGATTTTTCTTGAGGAGTGTGTTCAGTGTTTAAGCCACACCGGATAGAGCCTAGGTCACAGGCGGCTGGAACCGAGGTGGCCGAGGTCTTCGAGACGACGGATTTCTACCTCGCCTGCTACCTGCGCTGCGACGGCTTCCGGCTTGCCGGCATCCGGCGGGACGGCACGCGCTCGGTATTACAGTTCGAGGACCGCACCGATCGCGAGTCGGTCACGCTGAGTTTCTTCAACAACGAGGGCAGCGTGCGCCCGCTGGCATATTCGGCGGCCATCAAGGACCTCAAGGCATTGATCCACAACCTGTAGCGCGAGGCAGTAAACGACGTGACACCGACAAACAGCAACAAACTCGGCTCTGGAGCAGGCCATGGACCGCCTGATTCGAGAGGTGCGCGACGGTCTGCGGCATGGCTTCTTCGAGCTGAGCCGTCGCCTGTGAAATCGTCAAGGGCGGAAAGGAAGCGGGGACTGACCATCAAGGCCGGCAAGAACCATCGCTTCACGATCCCTGAGGAAGAGATCGAGTAAGCGGAAAACGAACTTCAGCGACCCCTGTGACTGGGGCGCGACGATTTGAATGCTATGTCACTCGCCATCGGTGTGATTCCGAGGTGGAGGGCAGGAGGAGCCGCGGCATCCGCGAGGATGCAGCTCTCTGCAACCACCGATGCGAATGACGAAACAGGAACTGACCGAAGACACCATCGCCATCTGGCAACCACGGCTCCGGCGCCGCCTCAGTAACGAGGACGCACGCGAGATCGCCGAGAACATCACCGGCTTCTTCGCCATCCTCGCCGAGTGGTCCCGCCAGGAGGAGACGCGACGGCTCCGAGACGAATACCAGCGGAGGGGCCGACGCATGAACGCCGAAACCCTTGCCCGCGCCCTGGGTGGCCGCCGCACCGGCAGCCACTGGATGGCGCCTTGCCCCACCCACGAGGATAGAGACCCGAGCCTTTCGATCAGGGACGCCGACGACGGCAAGGTCCTGGTGCACTGCCATGCGGGATGCGACCAGTCCGTCGTGATCGGCGAGCTCCGTTCACGAGGGCTGTGGGATAGCGCCAGCGATCATTGCCAGCGACCCGCGACAAAACAGTCACCCAGCGGCATCCAAAGCGCCGCCAGTGCTGGATGACGGCGACCGGACCGCAGTCGCGCTGCGTCTGTGGCGCGCGGCCTTGCCGGCGGTGGGCACGCCCGTCGAGACCTATCTGCACTCGCGTGGTATCAACCTCGTCGCGCCGGACGCGGTGCGTTTCCATCCGCGTCTGAAGCATCCCAGTGGCGGCACCTGGCCCGGCATGGTCGCACTCGTTACCCGCGGGCACGACGGTGAGCCTCTGGCGATCCACCGCACCTTTCTCGCCCGTGACGGTGCCGGTAAGGCGCCCGTCACCCCGCAGAAGATGATGCTCGGCCCCTGTCGGGGTGGCGCGGTACGACTCGCCGTACCCACCGGCAAGCTGATGGTCGGCGAGGGCATCGAGACCTGTCTTGCGGCCATGCAGGCCACGGGTTTGCCCGCCTGGGCCGCACTCTCGACCTCGGGACTGCGCACCCTGCAGCTACCCGCAGAGATCGACGAGGTGATCGTCCTGGCGGACGGTGACGACCCGGGCGAGGCGGCGGCACTCGACGCGGCCAGGCGATGGAAGCGCGAAGGCCGAACTGTTCGCATTGCACGTCCGCCCACCGGCATGGACTTCAACGATGTCCTGCTCGGTCGCGTCGCCGGCGCACAGGAGGGTGCAGCATGACCAGTGCACCCGAAGACCTGATCTGCGCCGCCGTCGACAATGCAGAGGAACTCCGCGACCCGCTGGACGATCTGCTTGCACGCACCGAGGCTGACCCGGGTGCGCCGTTCGCGCCGGACGTGCTCGAAGCGCTTGTCGCTTTGCGGCGGGAAGACCGCGCACGGTTTGAAGGCCTGCGCGCCCAGCTCAAGCGCGCCGGCTGCCGGGTCACCGCGCTGGACGAGGCCCTGGCCGAAGAGGCCGGCGACGACAGCGGTCGCGGCCCGAAACAGGCGGACCTGCTGATCGAGCTGGCCCAGGAGGCTGAGCTGTTCCATAGCCCCGACGCCACCGCCTTCGCCGACCTGTGGTCAACGGCCACCGCGAAACCTGGCCGGTCCGCACCAAGGGTTTTCGCCGCTGGCTGGCGCGGCGCTTCTTCGAGGCGACAGGCGGCGCGCCGAACTCCGAGGCCCTGCAGTCAGCCCTCAACGTCATCGAGGCCAAGGCCCACTTCGACGGACCCGAGCGGGAGGTGCACATCCGCATCGGCGGTTTGGGCGACAAGCTCTACCTCGATCTCGGCGACGAGGCCTGGCGGGCGGTGGAGATCGACAGCGATGGCTGGCGCGTGGTCGACGAGCCGCCGGTCCGGTTCCGCCGCGCCGCTGGTATGCAGGCACTGCCGACACCCATGCCGGGCGGTTCCATCGAGACGCCTGCGGCGTTTTCTCAATGTCCAGGGTGACAACGACTTCATCCTGGTCGTGGCCTGGGCGCTTGCCGTGCTGCGCAACCGTGGACCTTACCCGGTGATCGTGTTGTCCGGTGAGCAGGGCTCGGCCAAGTCCACCTTCTCCGCCGTGCTGCGCTCGCTGCTCGATCCCAATACGGCGCCGCTGCGCGCCTTGCCGCGGGAAGATCGCGACCTGTTCATCGCGGCGAACAACGGCCACGTCCTGGCCTTCGACAACGTCTCGGGCCTACCTGCGTGGATCTCCGACACCCTGTGCCGGCTCGCCACCGGCGGCGGCTTCGCGGTGCGCCAGCTCTACACCGACCAGGACGAGGTGCTGTTCGACGCCGCGCGCCCGGTGATCCTGAACGGCATCGAGGACATCGTCACCCGGCCGGACCTGGCCGATCGCGCGATCTTCCTGACACTGGAAGCCGATCCCCGAGGAACGCCGCCGGCCCGAGAAAGAACTCTGGGCGGAGTTCAACGCCGCCAGGCCGCAACTCCTCGGCACACTGCTCGATGCGGTTTCCCACGGCCTGAAGCGGCTGCCGGATACCCGACTCGACAGCCTGCCGCGCATGGCGGATTTCGCGCTCTGGGCCACGGCCTGCGAAACTGCGCTATGGCCGGCCGGCACCTTCGGCGCTGCCTATGCGGGCAACCGCGACGAGGCCGTCGACAGCGTCATCGAAGCCGATCCGGTGGGCTCTGCCATCCGTTCGCTGATCGGTACGCGGACCGAGTGGACGGGCACCGCCTCGGATCTTCTGGGCGCCCTCGACGAAGAGGTCGGGGAGAAAGTGCGCAAGTCCAAGGCCTGGCCATCGTCGGCCCGGGCCTTGTCGGGGCGTGTCCGCCGGGCAGCGACCTTCCTGCGCAAGGTCGGCATCGACATCACCTTCGAGCGTGAGGGTCGCGCCAGGACCCGCACCATCCGGATTACCCGCAAGCCGGAATCGTGCTCCGGCAAGACCGTCCACACCGTCCGCATCGTCCGCGCAGTTTGCCGGAAGCCCGGCATAACAACGGCTTCGACCAAGACGACCCGCGGACGGTTGGCAGGGTCGCGGACGCAAACACCGGTCACACCGAACCCGGAACCGTCCGCGACAACCACACCGAAAACAACCAGATGGCCGCTGCGGACGGTGCGGACGCAAGTTCGCAGACCCATTCCAGTGGCTGGAGGACACGCCTGTGAGCGCCGCCGAGACACTCGCCGCAGCACAGGCCGCCGGTGTGCGCCTGGGCCTCGACGGGACGGATCTGTTGATCGAGTCCGACCGCGAACCGCCGCCGCAACTGCTCGATGCGCTGCGGCGCGACAAGCCGGAGATCCTGGCGCTGCTCCGTACCAGCGACGCCGGTGAAGTACCGCCGCCGGCAACGACCACCGAATCCCCGAATCTGCATGGCCTGACGCTCGCAGAACTGGAGGAGGCCGCCGACGAGGACTGGCCGGAGGTGCGCGACGACCCGGCCGTGCTCGAAGCCCTGGCGCACGCCGTCGTCACGCGCCGCCAGCGCGAACGGGGCGAGTGCCCGCCGCACTGGACCGAGCATTGCGAGTGCGCTGGCTGCGGCCCGGTCTTTCTCTGGCCTGGCAGTCCGGCGCGGGTGCTCGGCTGCCCCTGGTGCTTCAACCGCGCCGAGGGGCGAGCCATCCCGCGGCCCGTGGCCGTCACCTGTGGCGCCTGCCGCCACTTCCGCCGCATCGACCATCCCCACCTCGGGCACTGCGCCGTGGGCGAACCCGAAGCCATCGCGGGCCTGTGGGATACCGACCGCCGCGGCTGTGCCCGCTGGCTGCCGCTGGAACAGAACACTGGAGACGAAGCCCATGGCGACTAAACGCAAGTCCACCAAGAAACGCGACCCGAACCAGATCACCGCCGCCGGCAAGCCCGACGAGGATCAGGCCGTCGCCATCGCGCGCACCGTGCTGCGGCCGACCGTGCAGGCTGCGGTCACGCTCAAGGAATACGGCAAGTCCTACGGCGACCTCGACCTGGGCGGCCTGATCGACTCGCTCACGGAACAGACCCGTGCCAGCAGCGACGGCGACCTGAAACGCGCCGAGGCCATGTTGACGACGCAGGCCCACACCCTGGACGCGATCTTCAACAACCTCGCGCGCCGGGCCATCAACGCCGAATACATGGACAACCTCGACCGCTACCTCAAGCTCGCCCTGCGGGCGCAGTCCCAGTGCCGGGCGACCTGGGAGGCACTGGCGACCATCAAGAACCCGCCGGTGGTGGGCTATGTCCGCCAGGCCAACATCGCCCACGGCCCGCAGCAGGTGAACAACGCATCAACCGCGCCCGATGGCGCCCCGCGCGCGGGAGAAAATCCGAATCTGCAAAACAAACTATTGGAGGAGAAAGATGGCGAACGGCTGGACCCCGGAACGGCGTGCACGCCAGGCCGAGCTGATCCGGCAATGGCGACCGTGGGAGAAGTCGACCGGGCCGACGACCGAGGCCGGTAAGGCGGCGGTGTCACAGAACGCCTACAAGGGCGGCACCTGGCGGATGCTGCGCGAGCTGTCGCGTGCGCTGCGGGAGCAGAACCGGCGGCTGGTCGAATGAGCGCTTCGGGCACGATTTTACTTGCCGATCCGCCCGAGTGGCAGTACATTTGCATTACCGTTTGAACGGATGGCAGCTCCATGGCGCGAACCAAGAACGAAGTCCTCACCATCCGCACCACCGCCGAGGTCAAGGCATTGCTGAAGCTGGCCGCCGAGCGCGAGCGTCGCTCCGCCGCGTCGATGATCGAGGTGCTGGTGCTGGACTATTGCGAGCGCAATGGCATTGAGATCGAGGAGGTAGATACAGCCAACCCATCTCGACGGGGCGGAAAAGCAAAGAAGTAGACGAGGTAAGAGGGAAGGAATAACAACATCATGGCAGCCAAAGAAGCCAAAGCCCGCATCAAGATCAACAAGCTCCTGGAAGAGTCCGGCTGGCGCTTCTTTGATGACAAGGGCGGCAAGGCCAACGTGGTGCTGGAACCCAACGTCAAGCTGACCAAGGAACAGGTTGACGATCTGGGCGAGAATTTCGAAACCACCACCAACGGCTTCATCGACTTTCTGCTGCTCGATGAGCAGGGCTACCCGCTGGTGGTTCTGGAGGCCAAGGCGGAAGACAAGAATCCGCTGATCGGCAAGGAGCAGGCCCGCAAGTACGCCAAGTCCCAGAACTGCCGTTTCATCATCCTTTCCAACGGTAACCTGCACTATTTCTGGGATCTGGAGCAGGGCAATCCGCACATCATCACCCGGTTTCCCACCCCGGATTCCATCAAGGGTTACCACCGTTTCCAGCCCAATCCCGACCGCCTCATCAAGGAGATGGTTTCCAAGGACTACATCGTCCTGACCCAGCTCCCCGGTTATGCGGACGAGGCGGGCTGGAAGAACAGCGAAGAGCGCCCGGCCTTCATTGAAAAGAATCGTCTGCGCTTCCTGCGCGACTACCAGAAGCGTGCCGTCCATTCGGTGCAGGATGCCGTTGCCGAGGGCAAGAGCCGCTTCCTGTTCGAGATGGCCACCGGCACCGGCAAGACCCTCACCGCCGCCGCCGTCATCAAACTCTTTCTGCGCACAGGCAACGCCCGCCGGGTGCTGTTCCTGGTGGACCGGCTGGAGCTGGAAGACCAGGCCAACAAGGCCTTCACTTTCCTGCTGAAGAACGACTTCACCTCGGTCATCTACAAGGAGCGCCGGGACGACTGGCGCAAGGCGGAGATTGTCGTCACCACGGTGCAATCGCTGCTGTTCAACGACAAGTACAAGCACCTGTTCTCGCCCACTGACTTCGATCTGGTGATCTCGGACGAATCCCACCGCTCCATCGGTGGCAACGCCCGCGCCGTGTTCGAGTATTTCGTCGGCTACAAGCTGGGCCTGACGGCAACTCCGAAGGACTACCTGAAGAAATTCGACACCGCCAACCCCACCACCCGCGATCCTCGGGAACTCGAACGGCGCATGCTGCTGGACACCTACCGCACCTTCGGCTGCGAATCGGGCGAGCCCACCTTCCGCTACTCGCTGCTTGATGGCGTCAAGGATGGTTTCCTGATCAATCCCGTGGTGGTGGATGCCCGCACCGACATCACCACGCAACTGCTGTCGGATGAAGGCTATGCCGTGCTCGCTGTCAGTGAGGACGAAGAAGACGCCGAGCAGACCTTCTACCACAAGGATTTCGAGAAGAAGTTCTTCTCCGAGGCCACCAACCGGCTCTTCTGCGAGACCCTGCTCAAGAATGCCCTGCGCGACCCCATCAGTGGGGAGATCGGCAAGATGATCGTCTTCTCCGTCAGCCAGAACCACGCCGCCAAGCTGACCCAGATCCTCAACGAACTGGCCGACACGCTGTTCCCCGGCAAGTACCAATCCGACTTCGCCGTGCAGGTCACCTCGCTGATCCCCGAGGCCCAGCAGTACACCATCAACTTCACCAACAACAACCTGCTGGGCTCCGCCAATTTCATGGAGAGCTACCGCACCAGCAAGGCGCGGGTCTGCGTCACCGTCGGCATGATGACCACCGGCTACGACTGCCCGGACCTGCTCAACCTAGCCCTGATGCGGCCGGTCTTCTCGCCCCAGGACTTTGTGCAGATCAAGGGGCGGGGTACCCGCAAGCACAACTTCATCGAACAGCTCTTCGACCCGCCGCTGAAAGAACAGATCGGCAGCCAGGAAAAGACCCGATACAAGCTCTTCGACTTCTTCGCCAACTGCGAATACTTCGAGGAGAAGTTCGATTACGACGAGGTGCTGAAACTGCCACGCCCCGGACAAGGAGGAGGAGAGGGGCCGGAGCCACCGCCACCGCCACCACCGGGTGGAACCTATGAATACGGCGGCACCGATCACATCAGCTGCTTCGGCGAACACCATGTCGGCGAAGAGGGCATGAAGATCGACCGCATGTTCTTCAACAAGTTCGAAGACACGGCGAAAGAAGATGACAAACTCAAGGCGCTGATCGACTCCGAACGCTGGGACCAGGCCATCGAGTACGTCCACACCCACCTGTTCGACAAGCCCGAGGAGTACTTCAACCTCGACAAGCTGCGCCGCGCCGCCGGAGTGGATCGCCGCCTCAGCCTGCGCGAGATCCTGGAGAAGGTCTTCGGCCTGATCGCTGGCTTCAAGTCGAAAGACGAACTGCTGGAGGACGAGTTCGACAAGTTGCTGCTCGACCTCTCGCCCGAGGAGCTGGAGCAACATTCCGACGCCATCGTCGCCCTCAAGAACTACTTCAAGGCCTATGCCACCGACAGCCGCCTGCGAGACATCATCGAGCACAAGCGCTTCACCGAGCTGAACGTCAACCCCAGCTTCAGCATGGCCGACTTCAAGGCGGTGCCCCAGGAGTGGCGCGGCCGCATCCCCGATTACATCAAGGACTACCTGTCCCTGAACCAATTCATGTAGAGAACAGAACCGAATGCTGGATTCCGAAACCAAACGCCGCATCGACACCTGCCGCGACATCCTCGTCGGCAAGGTGCCCGACCCCAAGTCCCAGGTCGAACAGATCACCATCGCCCTGATCTACAAGTTCATGGACGACATGGACGCCGAGGCCGAGGAGCTGGGCGGCGAGCGCAGCTTCTTCACCGGCGAGTTCGCCCGCTACGGCTGGTCGAAGCTGATGGCCCCCGGCCTGGGCGGCCACGAGATGCTGAGCCTCTACGCCGAGGCGATCCAGCGCATGAACGAGAACCCCGGCATCCCGGCGCTGTTCCGCGACATCTTCAAGAACGCCTTCCTGCCCTACCGCGACCCGGAGACCCTGCGCAGCTTCCTGAAGGAGATCAACACCTTCACCTACGACCACTCCGAGCGCCTGGGCGACGCCTTCGAGTACCTGCTCTCGGTGCTCGGCAGCCAGGGCGAGGCGGGGCAGTTCCGCACCCCGCGCCACATCATCGACTTCATGGTGGAGATCACCGACCCGAAGAAGGACGAGACCATCCTCGACCCCGCCTGTGGCACGGCGGGCTTTCTCATCTCCGCCTACAAGCACATCCTCAAGCACAACAGCACGGGCTACCAGGAGCAGCAGGACCGCGAGGCCTACGACGAGCAGGGCGTACCGATGGAGGCGCTCACCCTCGAAAGCCCCCTGCGCTACAGCGGCGACCAGCTCACCCCGGACGACCGCAAGCGCCTCGCCACCAATATCGGCGGCTACGACATCTCGCCCGACATGGTGCGCCTGTCGCTGGTCAACATGTACCTGCACGGCTTCATCGACCCGCACATCGAGGAGTACGACACCCTCACCTCGGACGAGAAGTGGAGCGAGCTGGCCGACGTGATCCTCGCCAATCCCCCCTTCATGTCGCCGAAGGGCGGCATCCGGCCCCACAACCGTTTTGCCGTGCAGTCCAAGCGCTCCGAGGTGCTGTTCGTCGATTACATCGCCGAGCACCTCACCCCCAACGGTCGCGCCGCCATCGTCGTGCCCGAGGGGATCATCTTCCAGAGCCAGACCGCCTACAAGCAACTGCGCGAGATGCTGGTGAAGGGCTACCTGGTGGCGGTCATCTCCCTGCCCGCCGGGGTCTTCAACCCCTACAGCGGCGTCAAGACCTCCATCCTGGTGCTGGACAAGCGCCTGGCCAAACAGCGCGACGAGGTGCTGTTCGTCAAGATCGACAACGACGGCTTCAACCTGGGGGCGCAGCGGCGGCCCATCGACAAGAACGACCTGCCCGAGGCGGTAAGGACCGTGAAGGCGTTTTTGCAACAGGGCGAGGTGGCCGAGCGCAAGAATGTGCTGGCGGTGAGCCGGGAGCGGATTGGGGAGAATGGCGAATGGAATTTGAGTGGGGAGAGGTATCAAGTAGATGCAGCGATTGTATCTGACCATGAATTAGTTCCTCTGGGTGAACTCTGTGAGCTTGTCGGTGGGGGAACCCCGTCAAAGTCTGTACCGGATTACTGGAATGATGGTTCAGTTAAATGGATCTCCTCAAAACACATTGATGAAAGGGGAGCTGTAGTTGGATACGATTTCATCACTGACAAAGCAGTAGAGGAAACATCAACCAAGATTGCGCCGAACGGTTCCGTGATTTTGATTACCCGCGTTTCGGTAGGTAAATATGCTTATGCAAATGATGACTACGCGATAAATCAAGATTTGACTGCCCTTATCCCAAAGGACACAAAAAAGCTCAGTCCTGAATTTCTGTTTGACGTTGCTGGCGAGATCGCAAGGATTATCGAAAAAAATGCGCAAGGCATTGGGGTACGAGGAGTCACCAGAAAATTCCTGGCTGATCTGAAAATCCCCCTGCCACCCCTGGACGTGCAAAAGGAGATCGTGGCGGAGATCGAGGGGTATCAGAAGATCATCGACGGCGCCCGCCAGGTGGTCGAAAACTACCAGCCCCGCATCCCCATCCACCCCGACTGGCCGATGGTGGAGTTACATGAAGTCTCTGAAGTAACTTCAAGCAAGCGAATATTCCAGAATGAGTATGTAAGCAGTGGTATCCCATTCTATAGAACGAAGGAGATTGTCGAGCTAAGCCATGGAGAAGATATTAGCCTTGAATTATTTATTTCCAGGGAAAGGTATAAGGAAATTGCTGATAAATTCGCTGCCCCTCAGAAAGATGACATATTAGTTTCGGCTGTAGGCACCATTGGCGTTTCATGGGTTGTATCTGATGATAGGGAGTTTTATTTTAAAGATGGAAATCTGCTGTGGTTGCGGCAGATCAAGAATGCAGAACCAACATTCTTGAAGTTTTGTTTAGATGACTTCTTTAGCAGGCAGCTGCATACAATCATCGCAGGCGCGGCATATAACGCTCTTACGATAGTAAAGTTGAAACAAGTTAAAATCCCGTTACCGGACGTCGATACTCAACGCGCTATCGTTACCGAGATCAAGGCAGAGCAAAAACTGGTTGATGCAAACAAGGAGCTAATCCACCGCTTCGAGGAAAAGATCAAACAGACCATCAACCGTGTCTGGGGTGAAGCGGAGTAGGCCGCCATGGACGAAGCGCTGCGGATTCACGACTACCTGCCCATCTCCTACGCCAACCGAGAAGAGGAAGCCTATATTCGCTTCCTCTGGGACGCCTTCGAGACCAACTACAACGCCGAGAAGTACGAGTTCGCCAACCTGGCCTTCCACCTGCTCTACATGAGCTTCGTCTGCTTCTCCGTCTGGCAGATCCGCGCCGCCCGCCGCGCCGACTTCGACAAGGCGATGGTGGGCTTCCAGAGCGAGGTGGAGAACAAGCTGGCCAATGCCGACACCCCGTTCAAATTCTTCGAGAACCTGAAAGAGTCTGCCATCTTCCGCTTCATCAAGCTGGTGGGCTGCGACAACCAGCAGGTGGGCGAGTTCTCCAAGTTCGTCAAGCAGCGCAACCGCATAGCCCATCCCAGCGGCACGGTGTTCTTCAACAGCAAGGAGAATATCGACGAGCAGATCGAGCAGGTCATGGTCGAGATCGACCATATCCAGCAGCATATGACCCCGGTACTGCACGATTGTCTGCGTACCTTCCTGGAGCAGAACGCCGACTCGGAAGAGTGGGAATACTCACTTCCCAAAGACCAGATCGACTCCGCCTTGATCCACGTCCACTACTTCTCCCGCAAGGACATCGACGCCTGCCTTGCCTTCGACATCAGCGCCTTCGATGGTCACGCGGCTGCCGATCCCATCCGCGAGTTGTTCGGCAACTTCCAAGAAGCCTATCGAACTGAGGCGGAGGATTAGCCGGATGGCCTATTCCAAGCCCTGGCAAAGCTACGCAGAGCAACTCGACTTGTTGATCTCCCGTGGCCTGACGGTGACGGATCGGCCCAAGGCCTTGGAGTATTTACAGCGCATCGGCTACTACCGTCTGAGCGGCTATTGGGTAATAAACGCAGCCACACAGTGTGGGGAACAGGGGGAGGGATGAGTTCATCAAGCAGGTTACGCCATGAGTGAAATCTTCAACGTCTACTGCGATGAATCCTGTCATCTGGAACATGACCATCAGAAAGCGATGGTCCTGGGCGCCCTATGGTGCCCGCTGGACAAAAGCCGGGAGATCGCGGTGCGCCTGCGGGAGATCAAGCAAAAGCACGGGCTTCCACCGGGGTTTGAAGTGAAGTGGACCAAAGTCTCCCCGGCCAAGGCCGGCTTGTACCTCGATCTGGTGGATTACTTTTTCGATGACGACGATCTGCATTTCCGTGCCCTGATCGTGCCGGACAAGTCGAAGCTGCGGCACGACGCCATACCGGGGCAGGATCACGACACCTGGTATTACAAGATGTACTTCGACATGCTGAAGGTGATCTTCCGCCCGGATGCCCGCTACCGGGTCTACCTCGACATCAAGGACACCCGGGGCGCGGAGAAGACCGCCAAGCTGCACGAAGTGCTTTGCAACAACATGTATGACTTTTCGCGTAACGTCATCGAGCGCCTGCAGCTCGTCCACTCCCATGAAATCGAACAGCTGCAACTGGCGGATTTGCTGATTGGCGCGGTTTCCTACCTCAACCGGGGTTTGCACGGCAACCAGGCCAAGGAGGCCCTGGTTGCTAGGGTGCAGGAACGCTCCGGTTACAGCCTGCTGAAGACTACCCTCTACCGGGAGGAGAAGGTCAATCTCTTCCGCTGGCAGGCGAATGAGGTGCAGGGATGACGGATGAACCGGAATGGTTGCCGCCGCTGGTGTTGTTCTCCGACTATGGCGGTGTGTGGGCATCTTATCTTGATGCCATCTACGACTACTTCAAGCAGGATTTTGTCGATAGCAAGCCGGTATTCCAGGGGCGGCGGCTTGGTCTGAAACGGCACCCCTTAGCGCATGGGAAAGAAGCCACCTTCTGGCACATGATTCAGGAAGGTGCTGTTGAAGAGGACCGAACACCTGATTTTCGGCGCTGTGAGCGGATTCGCTGGCCAAGGCCGATCATCGAGCATGACGGCGACAGCGCGATAAAGGTTTGGGCGAACCAGCGCCGGGGTGAACAGCGGATCTGTTTGTGGTTCGAGCAGGAGAACTATCTGGTGATTCTGGCGGATCGGGGAGAGTACATTCTGCCCTGGACGGCTTACCTGGTGGAGCAACCACACAGACAGCGAAAGTTGCAAAGGGAATATGAGGAATATTGCAGGAACAAAGGCCAGAAAGGCTGAAGCCGCCCCGGAGGACGGCTTCGTTACTCCTTCTACACATGGCAGATGAGCTGCTTATATTATCGGCATCAGACCGGGAAAACTCAAGGTGTCTGTTGGTTTTTGAGTCATCTGACCTTTCCAGCGAAGCCTTCTTCTCCGCGTTAATGCGCGCTTTTGATGGTTGGCCTGGCGAGATGTTTAGTATAAGCTAAACACTATGGCGAGGATGGATAGACAAGATCGAGGAACCGGGCCAGCGCGGCGGCATGCGGTTGTCTATGCCCGCGTCTCCTCCAAGGAGCAGGAGAAGGAAGGCTTCTCGATCCCGGCCCAGCTCAAGTTGCTGCGCGACTACGCGGCGGTCGAGGGCGTCCGGGTCGTCGAGGAGTACGTCGACGTGGAGACGGCCAAGCAGGCCGGTCGCTCCAGCTTCGGTGAGATGGTGGACTATCTCCGCCAGCACCCGGAGGCCCGCATCATCCTGGTCGAGAAGACCGACCGCCTGTACCGCAACCTGAAGGACTGGGTGACCCTCGACGAGCTGGACCTGGAGATCCACTTCGTCAAGGAGAACGTCGTCCTCTCCGCCGATTCCCGCTCCTCCGAGAAGTTCATGCACGGCATCAAGGTGCTGATGGCGAAGAACTACATCGACAATCTCTCGGAGGAGACGCGCAAGGGCATGACCGAGAAGGCCGAGCAGGGGATCTGGCCGTCCTATGCGCCGTTCGGCTACCGCAACGTCCTCGGCGAGAACGGCAAGAAGACCATCGAGCCGGACCCGGAGCTGGCGCCGGTCGTGCGCCAGATGTTCGAGTGGTATGTGACGGGGCAGTATTCGGTCCGGGACCTCACCCGCAAGGCCCGTGAACACGGGTTGGCATTTCGCAACAGCGGCAACCCGATGCCCCAGAGCAGCGTGCACAAGATGCTGCGCAACCCGATCTACATGGGTGACTTCGATTGGAAAGGGCAGCGCTACAGCGGAACGCACGAGCCGATCGTCAGCCGTGAACTCTGGGACAAGGCGCAAGCCCTGCTCAGCGGGCGCTACGTGAACCGCAACAAGAAGCCGAAGCGTGACTTTGCCTTCACCGGCCTGATCCGCTGCGGGCATTGTGGCTGCTCGATGGTCGCCGAGATCAAGAAGAGCCGCTACGTCTACTACCACTGCAGCCGCGCCAAGGGGAAATGCCCTGAGCCTTACACTCGGGAAGAGGTGCTGGAGGAACGATTCGCCGAATTGCTCGACCGCCTGCGCTTCGACGACGAGGTCCTCGCCTGGGTGTCGCAGGCGCTGCGTGTCAGCCACGGCGACGAGAAGCAACACCACGACGACGCGATCCGGCGGATTCAGGCCGAGTACGACCGGCTGCAGAACCGGATCGACGCCATGTATGTCGACAAGCTCGACGGTCGCATCGACACCGACTTCTACGACCGCAAGGCCGCGGAGTGGCGCGAGGAGCAGCGGAGGTGCCTGGCGCTGATCCGCGAACATCAGGACGCCAACCAGACCTACCTCGACGAGGGCATCCGCCTGCTCGAACTCGCGCAGAAGGCCGGCGTGCTGTTCCGCAAGCAGTCCCCGGCCGAAAAACGCCGGCTGCTCGGCTTCGTACTATCGAACTGCACCTGGAAGGACGGTCACCTCACGGCCGCATATCGCCAACCGTTTGACCTGCTTGCGAAAAATGTGATCGCGCTGGAAAGCAAAAAGCCGGCTGAGCGCGCTCGAACCGGCATTTCTGAAAATTGGCTCCCCGGGACAGGCTCGAACTGCCGACCTAGTGATTAACAGTCACCCGCTCTACCGACTGAGCTACCGGGGATTTATGCGGGAGCGGGCATCTTAATGACACTCAGGCTTAGCGTCAATAGCCCGCGGAAAAATAATGACATTCAGGCTTTTAACACAGAACAGGCCTCTGCAGCGAGTGGGGATGGATTTTTACCCGCTGTCGGTTTTCCGATATGTGATATCAAGCGCGGCATCATTCAGGTCGAAAGCACTTTTTCAATCCGGTCCAGGGCGTTGTGGAGGTTGTTCATGCTGGTGGCGATGGAAAGCCTGACATGGCCACCCAGACCAAATGCTGCACCCGGCACCAATGCCACCCCCGCATGTTCGATCAAATATTCTGACAGCTCGAGATCATTGTTGACCCCAGTCAGTCGATCCAGTGCCCCTTGAATATTGGGAAAACAGTAGAAGGTGCCATCCGTCGGCAGGCAATCAACCCCCGGCATACCGTTCAACCGGTCCACCACGTAGTCGTGGCGTTGTTTGAAGTGGGTCAGCATCTCTCCGATACAATTCTGGGGACCCTCCAGAGCCGCCTGGGCCGCCACCTGGGAGATGGAAGTGGGATTGGAGGTGCTCTGGGACTGGATCTTCTTCATTGCCTTGATGATCTCGGCAGGGCCACCGGCATAACCGATACGCCAACCCGTCATCGAATAGGCTTTCGACACCCCGTTCAGCACCAGGGTTCGTTCCGCCAGGTAAGGGCAGGCATTCAGTATATTGACGAAGGTCTTGCCTGACCACAGGATATGTTCATACATGTCGTCGGTGGCGATCAAAATCCGCGGGTGTTCTTTGAGTACCTCGCCCAGAGCGACCAGTTCGTCATGGGTGTAGGCCATACCGGTGGGGTTGGATGGGCTGTTAATGACGAATAATTTAGTTTTCTCGGTAATCGCAGCCGCCAGTTGTTGAGCGGTAATCTTGAAGTTCTGGGTGGCCCCCGCCTGGATAAAGACCGGCACGCCGCTGGCCAGAATCGCCATATCCGGATAGGAGACCCAATAGGGCGCCGGGATGATAACCTCGTCGCCTGGGTCTAAAATGGCCTGAGCCAGGTTGTAGAAACTCTGTTTGCCACCACAGGAGACCAGGATTTGGTCCATGGCGTAGTCGAACCCATTGTCCCGCTTGAATTTTTCGATGACAGCCCGCTTCAGACCGGGCGTCCCGTCCACTGCCGTGTACTTGGTGAAACCCTCATTGATGGCCTGGATGGCGGCGGTCTTGATGTGGTCGGGGGTGTCGAAGTCGGGTTCTCCGGCACCCAGACCGATGACATCCTTTCCGGCAGCGCGCATCTCGGCGGCCCGGGCGGTGATCGCAAGTGTCGGGGAGGGTTTGACGGCCCTGACCCGGGTGGAGAGTTGTGAATTCATGGTGTGGTTTCCGCTATTATTATGCCGAGATTCAGCAGTGTCGGTGTGAACTGGACCTTTCGCGTGTAATGATAGCCAATTCCTGGATGATGAAAAATCCCTAATGGTCAAAGAATTTCAATTGCAAGCCAAGTTTGCCCCGGCCGGCGATCAATTGATTGCCATCGAGCAGTTGGTAACGGGTATCCGGGATGGCGAGGCCGGTATGACCCTTTTGGGGGTGACCGGTTCCGGCAAGACCTTTACCATCGCCAATGTAATTCATCAGATACAGCGGCCGACCCTGATCATGGCGCACAACAAAACTCTCGCCGCTCAGCTGTATGGGGAGTTCAAGGAGTTCTTTCCCCACAACGCGGTGGAGTATTTCGTCTCCTACTACGACTACTATCAGCCGGAAGCCTATGTGCCGGCTTCGGACACCTTCATCGAGAAGGACGCCTCCATCAACGAGCACATTGAGCAGATGCGCCTCTCTGCGACCAAGGCCTTGTTGGAGCGCAACGACGCGATCATCGTCGCCACGGTGTCGTCAATTTACGGCCTGGGCGACCCCCGGGCGTATCTGGGCATGATGCTGCATCTGTCGCGGGGTGACATCATCGAACAGCGCACCATTCTCAAAAGGTTGGCTGAACTGCAGTACAAGCGTAACGAGATAGAACTGCACCGTGGCAGCTTCCGGGTGCGTGGCGAATTGATCGATGTCTTCCCGGCGGAATCGGATACCGAAGCGGTGCGGATCGAATTGTTCGATGACGAGGTGGAACAACTCTCGGTGTTCGACCCGCTGACCGGTGAGGTCTTGCGCAAGGTGCCGCGTTACTCGATCTTTCCCAAGAGCCACTATGTGACACCCAGAGAGACCTTGCTGGATGCGGTCGAGCTGATAAAGCATGAATTGAAAGCCAGACTGGCGCAGTTGGAGTCAGCCCATAAGCTAGTAGAAGCCCAGCGACTCGAGCAGCGCACCCGATTCGATATCGAGATGATCTTGGAACTGGGTTATTGTTCCGGCATCGAAAACTACTCCCGCTATCTTTCGGGACGGGCGGCCGGGGAGCCGCCACCCACCTTGTTCGACTACCTGCCGGAAGAAGCACTGCTGGTGATAGATGAGAGCCATGTGACCGTGCCCCAGATCGGCGGTATGTACCGAGGCGATCGCTCCCGCAAGGAGACGTTGGTGGAGTATGGCTTCCGATTGCCTTCCGCCTTGGATAACCGGCCGCTGCGTTTCGAGGAATTCGAACGGCGCGCCCCCCAGACCATCTATGTCAGCGCCACACCCAGAGAGTATGAACTCAAGCGTTCAGGAGTCATCGTAGAGCAGGTGGTGCGTCCCACCGGACTGGTGGATCCGGAGGTTGAGGTGCGCCCGGCCGGCAGCCAAGTAGACGATCTGCTCTCCGAGATCCGCCTGCGGGTGCGGCAGCAGGAGCGTGTGCTGGTCACCACTCTGACCAAGCGCATGGCGGAGGATCTGACCGATTACCTGGGTGATCATGATGTACGGGTCCGTTATCTGCACTCGGATATCGATACCGTGGAGCGTGTGGAGATCATCCGCGACCTGCGCTTGGGGAAATTCGACGTACTGGTAGGCATCAACCTACTGCGTGAAGGGCTGGATATGCCGGAGGTATCCATGGTGTCGATTCTGGATGCGGACAAGGAGGGTTTTCTACGTTCCGAAGGCTCCCTGATCCAGACCATCGGTCGGGCGGCGCGCAACGCCAACGGCAAGGCGATCCTCTATGCAGACCGGATTACCGGTTCCATGCGGCGGGCGATTGATGAAACCGAACGTCGCCGGGCTAAACAGATCGCCTACAATCTGGAGCACGGTATTACCCCCCAGACCATTCAAAAATCTATCATGGACATCATGGAAGGGGCCTATCCCGGAGCACAGGTGTTACCCCGGGCGTATGCCAAGGTCGCGGAAGAGACAGCGGAGTATGCGCGCCTCACGCCCCAGCAGATGGCGAAGCGTATCAGACAACTCGAAGAAGAGATGTACCGACATGCACGGGATCTGGAATTCGAGGAGGCTGCCCGGGTACGAGACAAGATTCATGAACTCCAGCAACAGGGGTTGGTCGTGTAGCGCCGGGAAAACTCGGCCCTCTGCTGTTGTGCAGACAACAGGTAATCGGCCGTCCGGTGTTTCCGGATTGAAACCGCTTTGACCAACCTATTGAGCATCTCCTGGGAGGCATAGGTCTTGGGCTGAACGCGTCTCCATGCTATCTTTTGCGGGTGTTTGCCAACAAGAACGACGGAGGGGGGATGTCTCACTGTTATTGCGGTTCCGGCCAGGAGTTTAACGCCTGTTGTGGGCCCATACTCGAAGGCGCCAGGCCCGCGGAGACCGCGGAGGCGCTGATGCGGGCCCGCTATAGCGCCTTCGTCACCAAACAGGCTGAGTTTCTTCACGAAAGCCTGCATCCCGACCATCGGGATGACCATGATGTGGGGGCAACCCGGCGCTGGGCAGAAAGGTCCCAATGGTTGGGTCTCGAGATCGTGGACGTCAAGGCGGGTGGTCAGGATGACACCCAAGGCTCGGTGGAGTTTATCGCTACCTACAAGGACCATGACACGGTCAAACCCCACCACGAGATCAGCAGTTTCCTTAAAACAGATGGAATCTGGTATTTTGTGGATGGAAAGCTGGTACCACCGAAGACGGAAGTGCGTAGTCAACCCAAGGTGGGTCGGAACGATTCCTGCCCCTGCGGCAGTGGGAAAAAATATAAAAAGTGTTGTGGTCGATGATTCCGCTATATACGGATTCAAGAATCGTATCGACGGGTCGCCACAGAGGGGGAGATGATCATGCGGAACTACAACAGGCTATTTTCAGCTCACTCGCAGGGCCCGAATCGATGTGGTGGTTTCCTACTGCTCGCACTCTTGCTGACCGCTGCAGGACCTGTGGCAGCGGAAATCTTTAAATACGAAGGCAAGGACGGTTCCATTTACTTTACTGATCGACCGATGTCTGGCAGTTATCGACTGGTCTGGAAATCCGGTACTCCGTCATCCTCTCCGAAAGGCAACTATTCAGTTGCGCGAATGAAACAGAACAAGTCAAAACTCACTCCGTTGATCGAACAGACAGCGAAGGAACTGCGGCTCCATCCTGGCCTATTGCATGCGGTGGTGCTGGTTGAATCGGCCTATAATCCACAAGCGAAGTCAAAAAAAGGGGCCCAGGGCCTGATGCAACTCATGCCCGGAACTGCGAGTCGTTATGGTGTCAGCGATGCCTATGATCCTCGGCAGAATCTCGAAGGCGGCGCCCGCTACTTGAAAGACCTGCTCGCCATGTTCAAATACGATCTCAAGCTCGCCCTGGCAGCCTACAATGCGGGTGAAAACGCCGTGAAAAAGTATGGTAATGAGATACCGCCCTATCCAGAAACCCAAAACTATGTGCTCAAGGTGTTGGGCCATTACAAAAAGAACATGCTGGCCATGAATTGAGCGTTGCCTTGCTTATCAAGCATGGATCGCCATCTAGAGAGCTCACGGTAGACGCCCCGCTGACTCCAGACGATGAGGTTTGACGGTACGGGTCAATCCAGGATGTGCCAATCGAATATCAATTCATCGATGGTCAGTACATCCTCGTCTGACGCGTCAATGATGCGAAATCCGGTCCAATGGCTGCCCGGCTGGGCTGCCGGGGTCGACCAGACCGCTTCAGCGCCGAATGAGATCTTGCTGTGCTTGTTGATTAGCCGGGGAAGATTGAGATCCAACTGATAGATCGAACCCGTAGCAATGGGTTCGCTACTGAGCAACATGAGCCCTTCCGAGCTGATATTCACCACCTTCCCCAGCTTGGCGTTCGTATGTTGATCGGCTACCTCGAGGATTTCATCGGCTATCTTGCGGGGTGTTTTGCGTTGTTCTGACATTAAGTGCTTTCCTCTGTATCCCTATCGCGCTTCTTGTCCTTTTCCCGGCTCATTGGTAATCTCATCGGAAACCTTGTCCGTTGCTTTCATCGAGCGTTGCAACATGCGGCGAATGGCATGCAGGGTGCGTTCGACAAACGGATCATTGCTGTCTTCAAGGATCTTTGATTTGCCTGCGATAATCTCTTGAGCCAGGGTGCGCAAGGGTTTGATGGCAGTCTGAACTCCAGCCCGGTCCACGAACATACAGGATGAGGTGAGGGGACTCAGCCATGAGAGTTTTACCTTTTGCACCTCCTTTCCGGAGGGACTGGTGACTTCAAACCAGGTGCCGAACTGTATTTTCCGAAGTTTTTCCATCATGGCCAGCTCTTTCGCCGGGATCTCCTCTATCTTGGGCGCTTTTTCAGTCGGTGGCGGTGGCACCTTCTGCTGCACAGTTACAGATTTGGGAGTTTTAGGCTCCACTGGCTCGGCGGGAGAACCTCTTGCAGCTTGGACGGTCTGCGGCTTAGCCAGCAGTTCGAACAGCGCTTTGCTCTTTTCCTGATGAAATCCTCCCAGCGATGCTAGGCCCTCTTCAATGGATCTTCTCAGGTTGGGCAGACACTTTTCGAGTTCTTTCTTTTCGCTTTCGGAATCCTTGGTTTCGAAGGCCCAGGCAATATCATCAGCGATATTCAGCGCTTCCTTCCACTCATCGCTCAATTCACCATCGGGATGACGTAGCAAAATGAAGATCAATTTGTCCACCCAAGTTTGTTCAAGAAAATCCTTGGCGGCCTGAGGTAAGTAACCGCTGAAGGATCTGGCACGCATCTCCTGAGTGGCCCGCTGGCGGGCGATATTGAGCTTTTCTTTGCCTTTTATCGAATCCTGAGCACGTTTCTCGAGAATGTCGGATTTACGCCTGAACTCGTCCATCTTTTTACGGAACATGTTCAATAGATTGACGAACAGCTCCAGGTTATCCGAAAACTCCTTCAACACCCGGTCGACCACATTCTGCATATCGGGGTAGATGCCCCTTTTTAGGTTGTGCTCATCGATCCAATGGCTGCCAGCCTCTACCAGGCTGTCCAATAGCTGCCTAGCATGGTGATCACTGTCGGTCAGCAACCGGCGATCGATGATGGCGACTTTCAAATACGGGGTATGCAGATGACTGATGAGCGCCTTTGCTACAGGAGGCAACACCGGATCATTAAGCATGTATTCGAACAACATGCCGACCAGGTCGATGGTGTCTTCATCCGCGGCATCGAGTCTGCCTTCACCAATCTGGCTATAAAGTTTGTGCCGTTCTTCCGTCAACGTCTGCTTGACGCGGGTGAGGAAAGCCTCATCGATCTCGACATTCGGGATGATTGCCGCACTGCTGTTGGCGTCTGGGATATAACCCGCCCGTTTGTTGGGCTGAATACCGTTTAAGGCCGTTACCAGATTCGCGGTGCTCAGGGGCTGACCTGTGACGCCGGCTCTTCCCTGCGGGGGGGCACCCATGCCGGCACGCGCCGTTTCAGGGGATCGTATGCGCCGATTAGACATCAAGTCGAGTATGGAATCGAATAGTTCTTCACCCAGTTCTTCCTGGGTTTGTTCCCGTCTATTGCCCTGCTCACTCTGGTTTGGATCCTCTCCTGGTGAAGCGGCGTCACCAGTGGCGGAGGACTCGGATTTATGGATGGTGGGTCGTAAGTGGGGGAGGACGCCGGCTTCCTTGAGGTTATTATTATAGTCTTCATACAGGCCACCCAGCTGCTTCAGGACATACTTGTCGAACAGGGCCAGAATGATGATCTTGATGCGCGATTCCAGACCGAGACTGTTGATGGCTTCATTGAAGGTATGTGCCAGATGGTGGGGTCCGGCCGGAATCTGTGGATGCTTGATGCCTTCACCGCCGTTGATGACCGACAGTCGCTGGCCAAGGGCATAGAGTTGACCGCGATGTCTGGCAACGGTTTTGGTAATGATATTTTCCATCGCCGTATTCTCGTTCATCGCATCGTGGTCGATGAGTTCCAACTCGGAATCCTCATCTTCGTCTGCTGAGGGATTCGACCTCTTGCTGTTGTTGCCAGAATTTGTCGAATCCTTCGCTGAGTATCTCGCGGAATTCATGTTCCACCAGGCCATGGCGGTTACGGATGACCGACATGGCATCGAAGAAGCGGTTTTGCATCTCATTGGTTTCGGCCTTTTGGGCGAAGTTGGTGAGAGCCTTGTCGGCGTTGGTGAAGAGTTCCGCCAGGAGGGCATTGACATATACCAAGACCATATCCTTGCATCGGTTGAGCAAGGGTTGGAACTGGGACTGGTATTTGAGTTTACGGGAATCCGGATTGGGCACTGTCACATGATCCATCAGCGTGGCCGATATGCGGGTGGCCGGTCAACTGGCCGACCGGTATAGCCTGTTGTCAGCGGGAAGGGCTGAAATACTTAAACCAAGGTTAGCATGAAGATTCCGCTATATGAACAAAATGCGCGACCGATTACGGACCTTGTAAACAGAGTTTACAAGTCGGGAACATAATTCATTGCTGGGCCTTGAAATATGCTCGTACTTCGACATCTCGGGTTCAGCAGTCAATCATCGCCGATGATTCTGTCGTCGCGTGAGGTGCTGGTGAGTAAGGTTTTTCCCTGGGCAACCGTATTGGCAAAGATCATTCGGTAGATGCCTGTGTCATCCGCCGATATCTCTTTGCGCAACGTACGCACCTTGTCACGCGCCACGCGATAGCTCTCTTCTGCGCTGATGTATTCCACCTCTTCAGTCGGGGAAATCTTGAAAATGTAATAAGGCATATGATCTCGAGGCTCCATATATAGATAGTCAAGAAGTGGCAAAGTAGGCCGCTAACCGGATATCGCCTAGGATTTTAACTCAAGAGCTGGTCATTGGATAATATAATAAGCTTCTGATTGAGAAAGTTATATCTAGATAAGCAAGATGAACATGAGTCCAAGAAAACTGGTGCAAGGTATTGATCAACTGGTTTCGCTGCCCGATGTCTGTGTCAGAGTGAACCGTTTGTTGGACTCCCCTGATTATTCCGCCATGCGACTTGGCGAGATTATCGCCAAGGATACGGACCTCTCCGCCCGGCTGCTGCGGTTGGTCAACAGCTCGTTCTTGGGCCTGCGGGCGCCGGTGGACACGATCTCCAGGGCAGTGGCGGTGATCGGCACCAAGGAGCTGCGTAATCTGGTGATGGCGACTACGGCGGTCAAGTTGTTTACGGGCATTCCCGCCGATCTGGTGGACATGGCCGACTTCTGGCGTCATTCGGTTATGACCGGGGTGATGGCGCAAGCTTTGGCGGCACGGCGTAACGTGTTGCACACAGAGCGTCTGTTTGTGATGGGTATGCTGCACGATATCGGACGTCTGGTCATCTACCTGACCCTGCCGGACAAGGCCAGGGACATCCTGCTGATTACCGGCGGGGATGATTGGTTGCTGCCGGAAACAGAATTGGACATCCTGGGCTTTACGCACATGGATGTGGGGGATCAACTGTTACGCTCCTGGGGACTCCCGGATAGTCTGTTGGCCGTGGTCGGGGCCCATCATTACCCCGACAAGGCGGGCGCTTTCCAATTTGACGCCTCTCTGGTGCATATCGCCATCACGATGAGCAACGGAGAGATGATCGGTCTTTCGAGCGAAGAAATGCTGACCACGATTCACCCATCCGTGTGGGAGTTGACCGGCCTGGGTCAACGGGATGTCGAGGTGATGTTTCAGGAGATCCCAAGCAGGGCCGGTGAGGTCATGGATCTCATCCTCACGCCGACGGGGAGGGTACATTCCTCCTCAGGTGCATGGCCTGATTGAGCCCGGGACCGCTCTGACGCGGCGAGGCTCATGATCTGAGCCCCAAACCGGTTAGAATACCGGGCCATGCTCAGACTCTACCAATCCAACCGGCTCGAACTGCTTTCCCGGCGTCTTGCAGAAATCGTAAAATATCCAAGCCGCACACCGCTGCAAGCCGATACCCTGGTGGTGCAGCATCCCGGCATGGCCCGCTGGCTAGCCCTGGAGCTCGCTAAAGCCAACGGTATATGCGCCAATATCCGCTTTCCCTTGCCGGCTGCCTTCATCTGGGAGGTGTTTCGAGCTTTTCTGCCCGTCACACCGCACGACAATCGTTTTGATCCGCCTCTGCTCTCGTGGAGAATCTACCAATTGTTCGAGCAATTGACGGATCAGCCCTGTTTCGAACCGATACGGGCGTACTTGAAAGCGGATGATCAGCTCCGCAGCTTGCAACTGGCGGAGCGCCTGGCCGGCCTGTTCGACCGCTATCTGGTCTATCGCCCCGATTGGATTCTCAAGTGGGAGGCCGGAGTCGACGCGATCCACGGCGATGCCTGGCAGGCGGAGCTTTGGCGCAGCCTGGCAGCCGGCGCCGAGGCCCACTGGGTGCGGCTGCAGCAGCAGCTGTTCGACTTTCAGGGCGATCCTCCGACCGGATTGCCCGAGCGGGTGTTCCTGATTGGCTTGCCGACCCTCTCTCCCGGATACCTGGAAATCATCCAGTGGCTCTCCCAATGGTGTGAGGTCCATCTGTTTCTGCTCAATCCCTGTGCGGAATATTGGACCGAGATCGTCGATCTTAAGGAACAAGCCAGACGGGAGCTGGTGGCGGACGGCCAGGAACTCTATCTGGAAGTGGGGAATCCCCTGCTGGCCTCCCTGGGGCGCCAGGGGAGGGATTTCTTTGCCGCGATCACCGAGTTCGATTCAGGCTCGGAAGAGTGGTTCGCAGACCCTGGCGACAGGAGCTTACTGCCTCGTCTGCAGCGTCAGATCTTGCGTCTGGAAACACCCGACCAGCTGGACCTTGCAACCGACGACAGCATCGCTTTTCTGGTCTGTCACAGCCCCATGCGCGAAGTTGAGGTCCTCTACGATCAGCTTCTGGGGATCTTGGCTGAGGATTCCGATCTGACCCCGGCGGATATCCTGGTGATGACGCCGGATATCGATACCTACGCGCCCCTCGTCGAAGCGGTCTTCGCCGTGCCGGGTGACCGGCCGGCGATCCCCTATCAGGTCAGCGACCTGCCGCTCAGCCGGCATAACCGCTATGCCACCGCCTTGCTGGAGTTGCTACAGCTGCCGGGTTCGCGCTATGGCATTAATCAGCTGCTGGCATTGCTGGAGATCCCCGCGATCAGCCGACGTTTCGACTTGGACGAAAACGCCCTGGAACAGGTAACCGCTTGGCTCGAAGCAGCGAACATTCGCTGGGGCCGCGACGGGGCTGACAAGGCAGCCCTGGGTCTGCCGCCGGAGTCCCGCAACACCTGGCAGGCTGGACTGGAGCGCCTGCTGCTGGGTTTTGCCATGCAGGCGGAGAGTGCGCAGCTCTGGCATGGGATCGCGCCCCTCAATGCGGTGGAAGGCTCGAGCGCCTCCTGGCTGGCCGGTCTGCTGGGTTTCTGTGAGGCGGTGTTCAGCCTGGAACAAAAGCTGAATGGTACTCGCTGCGTGGCGGATTGGTGTGAACGATTATTGCAACTCACGGAGGATTTTTTCGCTGCAGACACGAGCGCCGAGCAGCCCCTGCAGCAGGTACGCAACGCGATTGCGCAACTCCGGGAAACCGTCGCAGCCGCGGGTTTTAACGGTGCAGTCCCTCTGCCGCTGGTGCGCCATTGCTTGGAGCAGGCATTCTCCCGCCCGGCCACCCGCGGCTTCCTCGCAGGTGGGGTGAATATCTGCGCGATGGCGCCTATGCGCAGTCTGCCGTTCCGGGTAGTCTGCCTAATCGGCATGAACGATGGGAGTTTTCCCAGGGAGCAGCCCCAGCTCAGCTTTGATCTCATGAGCCGACAGTTTCGCTTCGGAGATCGTTCGCGCCGTGCGGATGACCGCTATCTCTTTCTGGAGACCCTGATCTCGGCCCGCCAGCGGTTGTACATCAGCTATATAGGACGCAGCCTCAAAGACAACAGTTCGCAGCCGCCTTCGGTGCTGGTGGATGAACTGCGAGATTACCTGGTGACATTGATCGGAACGGCGGGCTTGGAACAGATTACCCAGATGCATCCGCTGCAGCCGTTCAGCTCCCGCTATTTCTCCGGACAGGATCGGCTCTTCAGCTACTCTTCGTGCGTTCGGGAGGCGGCGCAGCTGGCCGGGCAGGGTCGCGAGGAACCCCAACCTCTAGTCGCCGCCCCGCTACCGCCATGGGATAAGGATGCTCACCGGATCGGTTTGCAACAACTGATCGATTTTTACACCAATCCGGCCAGGGTATTCGCCAGACAGCGTCTCAAGCTGCAGTTGGAGAGCGGTGATTCTCTGCTGGAGGAACGGGAACCTTTCACGCTGGAAAGATACACGGGGAGCGAACTCGAAGCAGAACTCGTGGAGGCTCGGCAAGCCGGGCGGAGTGCAGAGACCTGCTTCCAGCTGCTGGATGCCCGCGGAGTCCTGCCGCACGGAAAGCCGGGAAGACGCCTGTTCGATCGACTCTTCCAGGCCGCTGGCGGAATGGCGCAGCGGTTGCAGGCCCTGGGACTGGATACGCCGCTGCCGGTCCTGGATTTCGCCTTGCCTTGCGGAGACGTGACGCTCGAGGGCCGTCTGCAAGGGCTCTATCCCGAGGGGCAGTTCGCCTTCAGTGTGACCCGGTTCTTCCCCCATCAGCTGCTGGATCTGTGGTTGCGCCACCTGGCGTTATGCCTGCTGCGGCCGGTCGATGTCACTCTAAAAGCCTACTGGCTGGAAGCGGATGGCGCGGGCAGCTTCCGGCCGGTCGAGGAGCCGGAGCACTGGCTGATGCAGTTGCTCGATCTCTATCGGCAGGGTCTGGGCGAACCCTTGCATTTCTATCCCGGGACCTCCTGGGCCTATGCCGAAAGCTACCTGCGCCGGGGTGATCCCCTGGCGGCCCAAAACGCTGCAATGAGCAAATGGCAGGGCAATGCATGGTACGCCGGGGATCAGGCCAAACCCTATCACCAGTTGCTGTTTGCTGACGGCGTCTTGCTGGATCAGCGTTTTGCCAGCGTCAGTCTGGCCGTGTTTCGCCCCCTGATCGAACACCTGGAGGCCTCCTGATGCAGCCAATGGACCTGCCCCAGACACCGCTGGCCGGGCTGAATCTGGTGGAGGCCAGCGCCGGCACAGGCAAGACCCATACCCTCACTGGACTCTATCTGCGGTTACTGCTCGAACGCTCCCACAGCCCTGAGCAGATTCTGGTGGTCACCTACACCAAGGCCGCCACCGCTGAACTCAAGGAACGCATCCGCCGGTGTCTGCTGCAGGCCCGGGAAGCCTTCGCCGGGCATCCGAGCGACGATGTTTTGATCAAACACCTGCTGCGCACCTGTGAAGATCATACGCGGGTGATCAAGCAGCTCAATCTTGCACTTGCGGCCTTCGATCAGGCGGCGATCCATACCATCCACGGTTTTTGTCAGCGGGTGCTGACCGAGCATGCGCTGGAGACCGCACAGACCTTCGATGCGGAACTGGTGCCGGATCAGCAAAGCAGGTTGCAACAGATTGCGGATGATTTCTGGCGGACCCGATTGGTGGGCCTGTCCGATCAGTTGACCGATTGGGTGCAGAGTACGTTCGGGACACCGGAGGGTCTGCTCGCCGAGGTGCGTCAGGGTCTGGGTAAACCCTATCTTGTGGTGCGCAGCGCTGTGTGGCCCGAGGATCTGGAACGCATGGATCAACAGCTCGCCGAGCTGATCCGCACCTTGGGTAAGCTCTGGATCGATGATGGCAAGGAAATCCAGCGGTTTCTGAGTGGCGGTAAACACCTCAAGCAGAACCTTTACCGTCGGGATTGGGTCGTGCGCTGGTGTGATGAATTGCAGACCTGGTTGCACGAAGACCCCCCCGATCTGAGCGGCTTTAGCAACCTGAAAAAATTTACCCGGACCGCGGTAGAGGCGGGACTGCGTGCCGGCGAAGACATTTTAAAATCAGAATTTTTCATCATTTGTCAATCAGTTGTTGAGTTAATTGAAAAAAGGATCGAGAAATATCAGGCGGCAGTCAGTGACTTGCGGCGGCAGTTTTACGACTATCTGTGTGTGGAGTTGCCGCGCCGCCAGCAGGCGGCGGGAGAATGGTCTTATGACGATCTGCTGCTGCAGCTCGAACACGCCCTGTGGGGCGCGGTGGGTGATCGGCTGGCGGAGATCCTGCAGCGGCGCTATCCCGCGGCCCTGGTGGACGAGTTTCAGGACACCGATCCTTTGCAGTATCGAATTCTCTCCCGCATCTATGGCCAGGGCCGGCAGACGGTATTTCTGGTGGGCGATCCCAAGCAGGCCATCTACAGTTTTCGCGGCGCCGATATCTTTGCCTATCTGGCGGCGCGTAGCGTGGCCCGGGAGCACTACAGCCTGGACGTGAATTGGCGCTCGACGCCACAGCTGATACACGCCCTGAACACCCTCTTCACTCAGCATCCGGCCGCCTTTTTGTTTCCTCAGATCCCATTCCAACCGGTGACGGCGGCGGCCAGTCAGCTCCCGGGATTGATCGAGAAGGGGGACCGGAGAGGTCCGTTCAGGATCTGGCAACTGCCTTGCGCCAGCGACACCAAGCTGCCCGAGGTGCGTGAACTGGTGGCTGAGGCGACCGCCAATGAGATCGCCCGCCTCTTGAAACTGGCCCATGCGGGCCGCTTGACCTTGGCGGACAGGTCCCTCGGTGGCGGGTGATATCGCGGTGCTGGTGCGCAGGCATGCACAGGCGGAACAGATCGCCCGGGCGTTGGCGAACCGGGGGATTCACAGTGTCCGCACGGCCCAGGACAATGTGTTTTTGACCCGCGAGGCGGTTCAGCTGGAACGCCTGCTGCTGGCTCTGTTGGAACCCCGGCGCGAACCCCTGCTGCGGAGCGCGCTGGCGACCGATCTGCTGGGCTGGCGTGGGGCGGAGATCGACCGTTTGAACCGGGATGATGTCCTGCTGGGGTGTCAGTTCGAGTCTTTCATCAGCTACCACCAGCGCTGGCGGGATGCGGGTTTCATCCGCATGTTTCGCCAGTTGATATTCGATTTTGAGGTGGAACGACGCCTGTTGTCCTATCGTGGCGGGGAACGGCGCCTGACCAACCTCTACCAGCTGGCGGAAATGATCCATCGCCATGACACAGAGAATCAGGTTGGCATGGAAGGGCTGCTGAAGTGGTTCTCCCGGCAGTGTCAGGAACGGGCCCTGAAAGAGGAAGAACGCCAGCTGCGTCTGGAAAGCGACAGCCATCTGGTGAAGATCGTGACCCAACATGCCAGTAAGGGATTGCAGTATCCGGTGGTGTTTTGTCCCTTTCTTTGGGATGAGTCGCTCGGACTGAGGAGCGGCCGGAACACCTATCTGTTCCACGATCCCAGGGCCGACTATCAGGCTGTGTTCGAACTGGGGTCGCCCGCGTTCGTCAACGATCAGCGCTATTTCAAGACAGAGGAACTGGCGGAAAACCTGCGTCTGCTCTATGTGGCCTTGACTCGCGCCCAGCACCGCTGTTATCTGCCCTGGGGTAAGGTGAAAAACAGCGAGCATGCCGCACTTGCCTGGTTACTGCATCCGCCCGATACGTCGGTTGAGGATCCGTTGGAGGGCTGGCAATCGAGCTTCAAGAAACTCACGCCGGCAGATATCCAACTGCGCCTGCAAGCCCTGGCGCAACGGGCCGAGGGTGCGATCAGGCTGGATCCGCTGCCGCTTGGGCCACACGATGAACAGCTCGAATTCGACCTGCCGGCCGCGCTTGGTGCGGCGCGAACGTTCCGCGGTGCTGATTCCGAGCGGTGTCCGGATCAGCAGTTTCTCATCCCTGGTTGCGGGGCTTGCGGCCGAGTTGCCGGATCATGATGCGACTGGGCTTGCCGGGCAGACCGACCCACCGGAAATGATCCCGACGTATTCACACTTTTCCCAGAGGGGCGCGGCCGGGCACCTGCCTGCACAGTATCTTCGAACAACTCGATTTCACTGCAAAGTCGCGCGCAGAGTTGGAATCACTGGTTAACAAGAGTCTCACGAGTTACGGCATCGAGACGAGTTGGACCTCGGTCATTGCAGATAGGGTCGAGGCGGTGCTGGCGGTGCCGTTGAATGACGGCGGATTGAAACTCCAGGATATCCCGAGCAGCCAAAGGATCATCGAGATGGAATTCCACTTTCCCGTAGGGCAACTGGAGCCACGCACCCTCGAAAGCCTGGCCAGGCAACAGGGATTTGCTCGCTCCAGTGAGATCCTTGCCGCGTTCAGGGAGTTGAATTTTCCCCGCATCCAGGGTTTCATGACCGGCTTTATCGATCTGGTGATCGAATGGCAAGGACGCTTCTATCTGCTCGACTACAAATCGAACTGGCTTGGGGATGACCTGGCCGCCTATGCGCAACCCCATCTGCAGCAAGCCATGTTGGCCCATCACTATCCGATCCAGTACCTGTTCTATGTGCTCGCGCTGCACCGTTATCTGGGACAACGTCTGGCTGACTACGACTATGACCGGCATTTCGGTGAAGTCTACTATCTGTTCCTGCGGGGAATGGAACCCCGGACAGGCAACGAATATGGGGTCTTTCGCGAGCGGCCGTCGCGTGCGTTTATCGAGGCATTGGATCTGTGCTTGTCCGAAGGCGTGTCATGAAGCGGGCCGAACAGTTGTTGCACCGTCTCTATGCTTGAACGGCAGTTGGGTGATCTGGAGTTCCAGTTCACCCGCTTTCTGCTGAGCAAGGCCAGTCAACCCTCCGTACTGCTCGCCTTGGCCAGCGTGTTGGTATGCCGGGCCAGCGCCGAGGGGCATGTCTGTCTCGATCTGGGGACGACGGGGATTCTCACCCATCTGCAGTCGGGGGCAGGGATGGCGGACTTGCCGGAATGGCGGGCGGCGTTGCTGGTCAGCGGCGTGGTGGGTCGTCCCGGTGACTATCAACCGTTGATCCTGGATGCCCAGGATCGGCTCTATCTGCAGCGCTACTGGGACTACGAGCAGACGACTGGCCGCGGATCTGTTGCGACGCGCCAATCGCGCCGATCGCCGGGGTGGATCGGCAACGTCTGGCGGCGGATCTTGCGCTTATGTTCCTCGCGTCAGGAGCCGGTCACCGTGGATTGGCAGATGATCGCCGCGGCGACCGCCGTGCTCAGACCCCTCAGTGTGCTTTCCGGTGGCCCCGGTACCGGCAAGACCACCACGGTCACGAAAATCCTGGCCCTGCTGCGCCGGCAGCCGGGTGGCCACGAACTGCGTATCGCCCTCGCAGCGCCGACCGGTAAAGCGGCCGCCCGGATGCAGCAGGCCATCCAGCAGGCGAAGTCCGCCATCGGCATGCCGGCGGCCGTGGTCGACGCGATTCCCGAGCAGGCTTCCACCCTGCATCGGTTGTTGGGCGTCAGGCAGGGTGACACCGATTTTCGGCACCACCGGGACAACCCTCTGCCGTTGGATGTGTTGATCCTGGATGAGGCCTCCATGATCGATGTGGCCTTGATGACGAAACTGCTGGAGGTGCTGCCGACGGCATGCCGTCTGATCCTGTTGGGTGACAAGGACCAGTTGGCTTCGGTGGAGGCGGGCGCCGTGCTGGGGGATATCTGTAATCCCTGTCAGGGGCCTGCCCCGGCATTCGCCGCTGAGTTGACGGAATTGACCGGCGCAACGGAAGATCTTGCCGGGTTGGCGGGGCCCCGATTCTGTGACGCAGTCGTGGTGTTGCGGCACAGTTATCGATTCGCCGCGGACAGCCCCATCGGACGCCTGGCGGCGGCGGTGAATCGGGGGGATGCCAAATTGGCCTTCGATCTACTGGAGCAGGATGCTAGCCGGACCATCCAGAGATTCAGCAAGCCTGAGGTGGCGGAGCAGGCCGCGAAGAACTATCTTCGGCTGTTCAGTCAGGTAAAATCCGGCGCACCGCCCGAGGTGTTGTTCAACGAGCTGGACCGTTTCCGTTTGCTGTGTGCGCTGAGACGGGGGCCGGCGGGATCTGAGGCATTGAACCGGGATATCGCGATGCGTCTGCAACGAGCCGGTGTGCCGACCCTGGACGAATGGTATGCGGGGCGGCCGGTGATGGTGACCCGTAACGATCATCAGTTGCAGCTCTATAACGGCGATGTTGGCATCACCCTGCCGGAGCCGGGCCGCAAGGGTGCCTTGGGGGTGGTTTTTCTCGGGAATGATCAGGCGCCGCGCTGGCTCGCGCCGGCCCGCTTGCCACCCCATGAGTCGGTATTCGCCATGACCGTACACAAGAGCCAGGGCTCGGAATTTGATGAGGTGCTGTTGCTGCTGCCCGAGCAGGACAGCCCGGTGCTGAGCCGCGAACTCCTCTATACCGCCATCACCCGGGCCAGATCTCGCTTCATGCTCGCCGCGTCAGGGACGGTGTTTCAAGCCGCCGTGAACAGACGGTTGTTACGCCAGAGCGGCCTGGCCGATCTGCTGTCCGGCCGTTCTTTTCTGACCACATAAAAAGAAACTAAGGATGGATAATCCCTGGTTGTGGTAGGGTATGGCCTGCTTGAACATGGGGAAGGATCCAAGAAATGTTGAATATATTATATTAAACAGTTACATATATAACTTTTATGATAAATGACATGAGTTTTCATTTGCCATAAAAGGGTAAACCGGTCATTCACTGCATGACCAATCTGAAACCGGCAATCGCACTGGCGAGCCCATAAGATTTGCGCTTAAAACGAAGGAGACGAAACGTCATGATCAAACCCATTGGTTCCGATGAACTCAAACCCTTGTTCGTCTACGATCCGGAAGAACATCACAAACTGTCCCATGAGGCACAAAGTCTGCCTTCCGTGCTCATCAGTTCCCAGGCCGCCGGTAACGCGGTGATGATGGGTGCCGGTTACTTCAGCCCCCTTCAGGGCTTCATGAATGTGGCGGACGCCATGGGCGCGGCGGAAAAGATGACCCTGAGCGACGGCAGTTTCTTTCCGGTCCCCGTACTCTGCCTGCTGGAGAACGCCGATGCCATCGGCGACGCCAAGCGCATCGCGCTGCGCGACCCTAACATGGAAGGCAATCCGGTACTGGCGGTGATGGATGTGCAGGCCATCGAGACCGTCACCGTAGAGCAGATGGCGGTCATGACCCAAAAGGTCTACCGTACCGACGACATGGAACATAACGGCGTTCAGACCTTCAACAGCCAGGGTCGGGTCGCCGTATCCGGTCCCATCCAGGTGTTGAATTTCTCCTATTTCATGGAGGACTTCCCGGACACCTTCCGCACCGCGGTGGAGATCCGCAATGAGATCGCCGAGCGCGGCTGGAAGCGCGTGGTCGCCTTCCAGACCCGTAACCCCATGCACCTGGCCCATGAAGAACTCTGCCACATGGCCATGGATCGTCTGGATTGCGACGGCCTGGTCATCCACATGCTGTTGGGCAAACTCAAGAAGGGTGATATACCCGCACCGGTGCGCGATGCCGCGATCCGCAAGATGGTCGAACTCTACTTCCCGCCGAACAGTGCCATGGTCACCGGCTACGGCTTCGACATGCTCTACGCCGGACCCCGCGAGGCGGTGCTGCATGCCTACTTCCGTCAGAACATGGGTGCCACCCACTTCATCATCGGCCGTGACCATGCAGGTGTGGGCGACTACTATGGCGCCTTCGACGCCCAAACCATCTTCGAGGAGGAGGTACCCGCCGGCGCCCTGGAGATCGAGATCTTCAAGGCCGACCATACCGCCTACTCCAAGAAGCTGAACAAGGTGGTGATGATGTGCGAGGCGCCGGATCATCAGAAGGAAGACTTCGTGCTGCTCTCCGGCACCAAGGTGCGCGAGATGCTGGGTCAGGGCATTGCGCCACCGCCTGAATTCTCCCGTCCCGAGGTGGCCAAGATTCTCATGGATTACTATCAGTCCCTAAATAGCTGATAAGGCCGTCCTAACCTCAGGCCCACCCTGATCAGGGTGGGCTTTTTTTTATGTGCGCCGGCAACCGAACGCTTCCGACAGAGCTGCGGCATGCGCGACAGCGCATCAAGTGTAGACTAGCCGATAATTGTTTCAAACAGATCATTTCCGTGTCCGGCAAAGGCATAACAAGCCTTTGTTAGAAAACCAGAATCATGATCTGGCATTATCATTGCCTTTTGTAACTTGCTTTGCGAAAACACTGCCTATTGCATAGCGTGTGACCCAAGCAGTAGGTCAACCCGAACGGTAACGGATATTTCGTCAACCAGACCCGCAGTCAAACCATGAGAAAACTAAAATCCCTTAGCCTCACGCTCCTGTTGCTGCGCTCTTGCCTCAGCGGTGATCTGCTCGCGGACGAGGTCAGTGTCGCGGTGGCGGCCAATTTCACCGACGCCACTCGCCGACTCGCACCTCTGTTCGAGCAGGCCACCGGCCATCGGCTCAAGATCAGCTACGGTTCCACCGGCAAGCTCTACGCCCAGATCGAAAACGGCGCGCCTTTCGAGGTGTTTCTGGCCGCCGACACCGCGCGGCCGCTGAAAGCCGAGCAGGCCGGTCTGGCAGTGTCCGGCAGCCACTTCATCTACGCCCGGGGCAGGCTGGTGTTGTGGAGTGCGAAGGCGGGTCTGTTCGATGCGGGCGAGACCTATCTCAAAAATGCAGGCTTCGCCCATCTGGCGATGGCCAATCCCAAGACGGCCCCCTACGGCCATGCGGCCCGACAGGTGCTGGAACAGCTGGGACTCTGGTCCGCACTCCAGTCCGAGCTGGTGCGCGGCGACTCCATCGCCCAGACCTTCCAGTTCGTCGCCACCGGCAATGCCGAGGCCGGTTTCGTCGCCTATTCCCAGGTCAAGGGCTGGCCGGGTGAGGCGGGCTCCCTGTGGTTGATCCCCCAGGCGTACTACACCCCCATCGAACAGGCGGCGGTGCTGCTGCGCAGGGGTGCGGCCAATCCGGGCGCCCAGGCCTTTCTCGATTTCATCCAGGGTACTGTCGCCCGGCAGGTGATCGAGGGTTATGGCTACGGCGTGGATTAACCGGCTAGGTAAAGATAGAGTAGCTCTATCATATTTCCGGAGCGGATCATGGTATTCGACTGGCAGCCCGTCTGGCTGACCCTTAAGCTGGCCGGGGTGACGACCCTGACCCTGCTGATCATCGGCACACCCATCGCCTGGTGGTTGGCGCGCACCCGGGCCTGGTACAAACAGCCTATCGCGGCAGTGGTCGCGTTGCCGCTGGTCTTGCCGCCGACAGTGCTGGGTTTCTATCTGCTGATCATGCTCGGGCCCAACGGGCCGATCGGCCAGTTCACCCAGGCCCTGGGGCTCGGCACCCTGCCGTTCACCTTCGAGGGGTTGGTGGTGGCCTCGGTTATCTACTCCATGCCGTTCGTGGTGCAGCCCCTGCAGAACGCCTTCGAAGCCCTGGGCAGCCGCCCGCTGGAGGTCGCCGCCACCCTGCGCGCCTCACCCTGGGACCGCTTCATCAGCGTGATCGTGCCGCTGGCGCGGCCCGGTTTTCTGACCGCGGCGGTGCTCTGTTTCGCCCACACCATCGGCGAGTTCGGCGTGGTGCTGATGATCGGCGGCAGCATCCCCGGCGAGACCAAGGTGCTGTCGGTGGCGATCTACGACCATGTCGAGACCCTGGAGTATGGCCAAGCCCATCTGCTGGCCGGCGGCATGCTGCTGTTCTCGTTTCTGGTGCTGGTGATCCTCTATCTGGTCAACGGCCGGCTCAACCGGGACCAACGGGTATGAGCGGTATCGAGGTGAGCCTATGCAGCCGCCTGGGGGCATTCAGTCTGGAGGTCACCTTCGCGGCCCCCGCCAGCGGCGTGACCGCCCTGTTCGGCGCCTCCGGTTCGGGCAAGACCTGCGTGCTGCGCGCGGTGGCGGGGCTGCACCAGGCTGAAGGCAGCATCCGCATCAACGGTGAGATCTGGCAGGATGCCCAACGGTTTGTGCCCACCCACAAGCGCCCGCTGGGTTATGTGTTTCAGGAGGCGAGCCTGTTTCCCCACCTCTCGGTGCGGCGCAATCTGGAATATGGCTGGCGGCGCATTCCCGCCGCGGAGCGACGGCTCAAGTTCGACGACGTGGCGGAACTACTCGGCATCGCACCGCTGCTAGAACGCGCCACCGGGCGGCTGTCGGGCGGCGAGCGGCAGCGGGTCGCGATCGCCCGCGCCCTGCTCACCAGTCCTAAATTGTTGTTGATGGACGAACCCCTGTCGGCCCTGGATCATGGCGCCAAGCGGGCCATTCTGCCGTATCTGGAGAGCCTGCACGATGAGTTCGCCATCCCTTCGCTATATGTCTCCCATGATCCCAACGAGGTGGCCCGACTGGCCGACCATATGGTGCTGCTGGAGCAGGGCAGGGTGATCGCCCAGGGTGACGCCGCGAACCTGCTGACCCGGCTCGACCTATCGCCGGCGGGCTATGATGACGCCTCTTCGCTATTGGAGGGGCAGGTCTCTTCCCATGACTTCAGCTATCACCTGACCTGGGTCTCCATGGACTGCGGACGGGTCGCCGTGTCCCGCGAGGAACTGCCGGTGGGGCGGCGCGCCAGGGTGCAGGTGCGGGCGCGGGACGTGAGTCTGTCACTGCGGGCCCATGCCGATACCAGCATCATCAATATTCTGCCGGCCAAGGTGATCGATACCCACGACATCAACCGCACCCAGGTGATCGTGCGCCTGGAACTGCTCGACGGCCAGACCCTGTTGTCACGCATCACCCGACGTTCCGCCATGGGCATGGGCATCCACGAAGGCATGCATCTGTATGCCCAGGTGAAGAGTGTGGCGTTGTTGTCCTAAACCTCAGCGGATGGCATTGTCTATTAATTCTAAAATAGCGGCAATTACCTGGTTATGACCACTTCTACAGCGTTCAGTACGTGGCTACTCTACCGTAACCTGCAGATAAGGCTTATTCGTGCCCTGCCTCGAGTCATAGTACGCTGCGTCGGGGGAGGGCGTGGTGACATGGAAATTGATCATCCCATCTGTGGTAACCAGCGGAGTGACGTCTACGGAGTACCAATTGCCGTTCAGTACGCGGGTCATGGAACAACTCGAGCAGACAGCTGAATCGTAGGGTGGCGCCGTGTTCCAGGTCACGTTAGTTTCTGACCAGGGAATACCGCCGAATGTGTTGCTGGCTATATGCCAATCTCCCCCCCGGTAAGAGTTGTTCGTACAGTAGAGGTATAACTTCGCGCTGGAAACCGTCCGACCGTTTATGCCGGCCACGTTGAACCGCATGAGAAAATTGATGACCGGGCTGTTGTCCAGCTTCACAGTGCCCGACTTCCCGTAATTCGTGGTCGGGTAATCCTCCCTGATCGTTGCGTCCGCCTCCGGTAAGAAAGTCATCGTGATGTTGGGATCTATCACACTGAAGGATATGACATAATCATCGTCATTGACGTTCCCAAAGGCATCCTGGCAGCGGACATAATAGGTATATGATCCGCCGTCGATCAGGCCGGTTAACGAGGTGGATTGACTGATGTCTCCAGTGGCTGTGAAGCTGCTAGCCATGAAGGCATAGTCGATACCGGCCGTCGTGTCGTATGCGCAGGTGGCATTCTCGTCGGTGTCCAGGCTGAGTATCGCCGTGGTTGTACCGGCGGGCAGGGTCCCGCTGGGTGCTCCATTGGAGCGCACCGGCGGTGTGGTGTCGTACTCGGTCGTCGAACTCGCCTGATCCGAGTCATTCGACACGTTGCTAGCCGAGTCGTAAGCCTGAACAACATAGTAAAAGGTCGTGTTCTGCGGCAGGTCTGAGTCCGTGTATGAGGCGTCGAGGCTCATCGCCAGCTGAGTGTAAGGTCCGCCATCGCTGTCACTGCGCAACACGTTGTAACCGGCGACCTGGATGTTATCTGTGGCCTCGTTCCAGGTCAGTTTGATTTGGGAGTATGAGAGGGCGGTGGCCGTCAGCTCCGCTCCCGACGGAGATGGGAATTCGGGCGGCGTGGTGTCGTCCAGGTTGTCGGGATTGTATTCAAGGGCCCCTCGATCATCGTAGGTCCGCACGCCTGCGCCCGTATCGGGGACGACGTTATGGACAACGCCGTAGGAGTCGATAACGTCGACGTTGGTGTCGATCCGCAGTGTTTCGGTCAGGTCGTAGGGGCGGGCTTCCTCCGCCGACGAGTCTGCCGAATCGATAGCCGGGGAAGAGGGTGCCGGCCAGTAAGCCGCCGTGAGGTAAAAATCCCCGATGTCGGGCGCAACGAACAGCGGATCGGCCTCAATTCCGTGGGATTCCTGCCCGCTGGCCGCTTGAAAGTCCCCCAGCATTGTGTAGTCATCCGTTCCCCAGGTCATCATATCACCGCTGCCTTCACTCAGAAAGACCAGGTCATAGTCGAGGCTTGTACCGTTGATCGAGTTTTCGTCGACGCGGATATTGCTCCGGGTGCGCGTACTGGTGAGGCCATTGTCTACGCTGATATTGTTCGCGATGATCGTACCCGTTGAATATCCTTCGACATTGATCCCGGCCGTGACATTGTAATAAACGGTGTTGCCGACAATGATGTTGCCCGTGGAGTTATTGCTGTCGATCCCATGATCGCCGTTGTAATAACTGATGTTATTGACCACGACGTTGTTTCCGACAGGATTAGTTCCGTCGGGATACAACTGGATGCCCGAATCCTCGTTGTCATGGCTGATGTTGGCTTCGATGATATTGCCGAAACTACGCACATCGATTCCCGGTGCTGAGCGGATATATTGTTTGGCGTTATTGTAGGTTTCGTTTTCCAGCACATGAACGCCGGTGGTTCCATTAATCAGATAAATACCCGAGTCGCTGTTGTAACTCACCTTATTGTGCTGCAGCAGAGAATCGGCGCAGGCATTGAGATATATACCCTTGGATGTGGCGCCACTCACCGGTAGCCCGGCGTGACTCACATCGTTATTGGTTAGAGTAACGTTGTCGCTGGACAACACGAAGATGCCGTAGTAACTGGTGTCAGTAGTCGTGAATCCGTTGATGGTGACATAGCTCTTCGAGGAAATCTTGAATGCATTGGCTTGTCCTTGACCGACGACTACCGTTGCTCCGGGAGCCGCGGTGAATACCACGGGCGCCGACGGCGTGCCCGAGTATTTCACGCTCACGAATTCCGGATAATTGCCCGCTGCCACCTCTACCGTGTCTCCGGCATGGGTCACCTTGTTGGCTGCGCCGATAGTGCAATAGGGTGCGGTCGCCGTGCCTGAGCCCGTATCGGAACAGCTCGGGTTCGCTTGATCGACATAGCGCGTGGCGGCTTCCGCTGAACCCACCAGGGCTCCTGCGGGACCAACAAGGATTCCCATGAAAATTAGCGCAATCCACCGTCTTGTTCCGTGCCTGGTAAATGACATTTCGGAACCCGCATTATAAGTTTTGTTTTGGTGTTTCATGTCATGAGCTCCTTTTCTCGGCTCAATCAAAAAAGCGGGCAGTAGATATAGTCTGTGTAAAAACGCGTTAACCTTCATATCAATTGCCTACTATTGTGGCAATATTCGCAAGTGGCGTCTTGAGCTCAAACCGGGTACTACCGACGACAATGAAACCCTGTGCCGTAGCGGAGCGATCACTTCGGCTCGCCGATTTGCCCAGATCCGTGAACTTGCCGGGACGTTGCATATATTGTCTGGTTGCGTTTGTGGTCGAGTCTTCATTACTCTTCCAAGTAAGCTGCAAGCCCACATTCACAGATTTTCCAGAATATGTATCAATAAGCTTTAAATTCGTATTTAACCTGGCCAAACCCGATTTTTCATTGACTTTCAAATCCTGACGACCCAAGGACACAGTGCCGGATAGGCCGGCTACCGGCGTTTCATGACATTCGTCGAATTGGGAAAACGTCAGGGAAATTTCCCCTGTTGATGTGGCTCCCTTCGGATCGCCATCTCGGGCAAAGACAAAGACTTCTGTGCTGATGCAGCCAGAGTTGTCAGTGAGGTTGAAAATCGCATCAGTAAGCCCGACTGGTTTCGATGCAGCCTGCACTGATAATGTTGATCCCATAACGTAAACACCAATTATCATCCATCCAATTCTTCGTAATTTCATTAGAATTCTCCAAGGTTAACCAAGTCGTATGCCTCTAAGATAATCTTGGGAGATCAGGGACCTGATGTATCAAAGAATTTCTTATGGCCAAAATCGTAATCGCTCAAGCCACCATGCGCAAAAGCAGCGAGACGAATGAATTTTGCTGGGAATTGCATGGACAGAGTCAAAGACTAGACCGAAACAGCCGGAACTAATATACGTAGTACCACTTATCCTAATCGTTACCGGAGCGGTAATAGGGGTAGGTAGTAAGTGGGTGTATGGGGTCACCATTGGCCCCCTTATTTTTTCCGCGGCCCTAACATTCCGATGAATAAAGTGGTCAGTTCAGGATACTCTTGTTTAAGCTTTTCTCAATCCGGATAGATCGCGACCGCCTCGACGACTCGACGTACCGTCAATCTCATACCTCGAATGCAGGGTTGACCATTTAGGATATTGTGATTAGTCGTGATCCGGTCAAATCAGAAACTTCAAAATAGAGATCAAACCCTTAACTCACTTACAAACACCCAGTACAGTCTGCATGACTCTGTCGTTACCTTTGCAGATTTAACAGCATTCGAAGCGATTTTATTATGGCCTTACGATCAATATCCGCCAGGAAACCTGCCTTTCTGATAACCAATTGGTTATCCAACGTAAACAATTTCATGCGTACGACCGAGGCGGTAGGCAAGCCAGCCGAATCGAGGTCTGAAATCGGCGTATCCAATGGCCAATCAGAATGGCTGGCACTGGTAATCATGGCTAAGATCGATTGGCCAATCATTTGATTAAAGGCCTTTGCCTGGGACAATACCAAAGCGGGTCGTCGTTTCGTGGTAGATCGGTCGGTAAATGGAAACGGCACCACCACGACATCGAAGGCTTCAAAGGTCACGATAAGCTTCCTCGTCAGCCTCTGTTGCCCACTCGGTCAGTGTGCCTTCCAGTGTTTCTGCAAATGCCGTATCTACGGGCCGCGCCTTGCGGATATGCACCGCATCATCCTCGATATCAAACGCAATTGCGTCACCTGCTTTCAAATGGAGTATGCGACGCACCGGTTCTGGAATGGTTGCCTGGTACTTTTTAGTCAGCTTACTTGTGGATGTTTGCATACATGTATCATCACTAAAAACGTAATACTGGTATTACCCATTACAATAGCCTTTTCAGGAAATCATAACAACGGTAAGGCTACTGAATTTCGTGAGTCTTCATTCATTCTAAAACGAATGAAACTTTTGAAAATTACCATGGTCCATCCAAGCGTTTAATCATCAACGGAAAAATAATGTCAGGGTAATAACAGGAGCTTACTGATGATCCGTGTTGAAGCTTTGACCCGTAATTACGGGGATTTGACCGCGGTCGATCAGGTCTCGTTCGAGATCGGCCCGGGTGAGATCGTCGGCCTGCTCGGCCACAACGGCGCGGGCAAGACCACCATCATGAAGATGATGACCGGTTATCTGGAACCCACCGGAGGTTCTATCGAGATTGACGGTCTGGACCTTGCCACTGCCCGCACCGCGGTGCAGAGCCGCATCGGTTATCTGCCGGAAAACGATCCCCTCTATCCCGAGATGACGGTGATCGACTATCTCGATTACGCGGCGGAGTTGCATGGCGTCCCGGAAGCCGAGCGGCTCCAGCGCATCCGCGAGGCCATCCACAAAACCGCCCTGGCGTCCAAGGCGGCGGACCCCATCGGCACCCTCTCCCGGGGCTATCGCCAACGGGTCGGGGTAGCCCAGGCGATCCTCCACCACCCGCAGGTGCTGATCCTCGACGAACCCACCAATGGGCTCGATCCAACCCAGGTCCAGCATATGCGGGAGCTGATCCGCGCCCTTTCGCAACAGGCCACCGTGATCATCTCCACCCACATCCTGCAGGAGGTACAGGCGCTCTGCAATCGGGTGATCATCATCCGCAACGGACGCAAGGCGCTGGACGCCACGATGGATGAACTGCAGGCCGGCAAACGCCTGCTGGTGGCGGTCGATGCGGGGCCGGAACGGGCGCTGGAGCTGTTCAAATCGGTGGCTGGGGTGAAGGCGGTGGAGCGCGTGCGGACCAGGGCGCGGGACATCGCTACGCCCTCGACCTGGCCGGTGAGCAGGAGCTGAGCGACACCGCACCAGCGCTGGCCAGTCGAATCGCCACAGCGGGCTGGAAGCTCTACGCCCTGCAACCGGAGAGCCGCGATCTGGAGACCATCTTCGGTGAGATCTCGGCCCGGGAGGGGAGGTAAGGCTATATGAGCAATACCCTGAGAATCGCGCGCAAGGAGTTCGCCGGCTTCTTTTCGTCACCCATCGCCTTCATCTTTCTCGGCGCCTTTCTGGCGGTGAGCCTGTTCGTGTTCTTCTGGGTGGAGACCTTCTTCGCCCGCAATATCGCCGACGTGCGGCCCCTGTTCGAATGGATGCCGCTGCTGCTGATCTTCCTGGTGGCGGCCATCACCATGCGCCTGTGGTCGGAGGAGCAGCGCGCCGGTACCCTGGAGTTTCTGTTGACCCTGCCGGTGCAGGGTTACCAGCTGGTGCTGGGTAAGTTTCTCGCCTGTCTAGGTCTGGTCACGGTAGCCCTGGTGCTGACCCTGCCTTTGCCCCTGAGTGTCAGCCTGCTCGGCCCCCTGGACTGGGGACCGGTGTTCGGCGGCTATCTCGCAACCCTGTTTCTGGCCGCGGCCTATGTCGCGATCGGCCTGTTCGTCAGTGCCCGTTCAGCCAACCAGATCATCAGTCTGATCCTGACCGCGCTGGTCTGCGGCTTCTTCTATCTGCTCGGATCGAATGCCCTGACCGGTCTGTTCGGCAATCAGGCCGCGGAATTCCTCAAGCTGCTGGGTTCCGGTTCGCGCTTCGAATCCATCACCCGGGGGGTGATCGATCTGCGGGACCTCTACTACTATCTGAGCCTGGTGGGGGTGTTTCTCGCCCTCAACGTGTTCACCCTGGAGTGGCTGCGCTGGGCTGGTAACCCGGCCAGTGCCCACCATCGGCGCTGGGGTCTGCTGACCGGCCTGTTCGCCGCTCAACTTCCTGGCCGCCAACCTGTGGCTCGCGCCGGTGAACTGGGCGCGCGCCGACGTCACCGCGGGGACAGTATCTACTCCATCTCCGACGCGACCCGCGGCTACCTGGCGCAACTGCAGGAACCGATGCTGCTGCGGGGTTACTTCAGCGCCCAGACCCATCCCCTGCTGGCGCCCCTGGTGCCGCGTCTGCGCGATCTGCTGGAAGAGTATGCGGTGGCGGGTAAGGGCCGGGTGCGGGTGGAGTTCATCGATCCCCAGGAGCATCCGGAGCTGGAGCAGGAGGCCAACGAAAAATACGCCATCAAGCCGGTGCCATTTCAGTTCGCGAGCAAGTACCAGGCCTCGGTGGTCAACTCCTATTTCAATATCCTGATCCAGTACGGCGATCAGTACCAGGTGCTGGATTTCCGGGATCTGATCGATATCAAGGTGCGCAGCGAGACCGACCTGGAGGTGGACCTGCGCAATCCCGAATACGACCTCACTCAGGCGATCAAGAAAGTGCTGTATGCCTATCAAGGGGCAGGGGAACTATTCGAAAACATCCCGTATCCCCTGAGCTTTAAGGGTTACATCTCGAATGATGCGAAGCTGCCCGAAGTGCTCAAGTCGTTCCGCCAGGAGCTGGATGGGGTCTTGAATGATTTGAACCGGCGCGCCGACGGAAAACTGAGCGTGCAGATCGAGGACCCGGAGGCCGGCGACGGCGCCCTGGCCAAACAGCTGGAAGCGGAGTACGGCTTTCGGCCAATGGCAGCCAGTCTGTTCGACACCAACACCTTCTGGTTCTACATGACCCTGGAAGGGGATGGCCGCATCTGTTCAGGTGCCGTTGCCGGAGGCGTTCGACAAGGCCGGTCTGGAACGGGGCCTGCAGGCCGCCCTCAAGCGCTTCTCGCGGGGCTTCCTGAAAACCGTGGCCCTGGTCACGCCTGAGGCGACGCCGGACATGTCCCAGTTCGGCCTGCCCGCCTCGGGCAAGCAGCTTCAGCTGGCTGCGCGACACCCTGGCGGAGGAGCACAACGTGATCACGACCGATCTGCAGCAGCGGTCAGGTGCCGGATGAGGCCGACCTGCTGGTGCTGGCCGCACCGGAGCAGCTGGACGAGAAGCAGCTGTTCGCACTGGATCAGTTCCTGATGCGTGGCGGCACGGTGGTGTTGTCCACCTCGCCCTTCGATATCGACAGTCGAGGTACTCTCGCGGCTCGCCGGCACGCCTCGGGCCTGCAGGAATGGCTGGCCCATAACGGCATCAAACTGGAGGACCGACTGGTGCTCGACCCGCAGAACGCCGCCTTCCCGATCCCGGTGGACCGCCAGCTGGGCGGCTTCGTGGTACGTGAGACCCAGCATGGTGGATTACCCCTTCTTCGTGGATGTGCGTCAGGACGGGCTGGATCAGACCAGCGGTATGAACGCCGGACTCGACCAGGTCACCCTGACCTGGCCGTCCCCGATCGCGCTGGACGAGGAGCAAAACCAGGGTCGCCGGGTAATCCGTCTGGCGCAGAGCACGGAGCAGGCCTGGACCACCGAGAGCCTGCAGATCCAGCCCGACTACCAGGCCCACGGCGAGCTCGGTTTCCCGCCCGCCGCAGGAGCGGGGCAGGCAACTGCTGGCGGTGGCGGTGGAGGGCCGTTTCGACTCCTACTTCAAGGACAAGCCCTCGCCGCTGGCGGCCCAGGATGAGACAAGAAATCTGCGGAAGAGGCCCCGCAGGATGAGGCCCAGAGCGAGGCTGAGGCACCCACAGACACCGGTCATCAGCCGGGTGATCGACCACTCACCGGAATCGGCGCGCATCATCCTGTTCGCCTCCAACAGCTTCCTCACCGACGAGATGCTGGACCTGGCCGCCGCCGGCCTGGGCACCCGCTACCTGAAACCGGTGGAACTGGTGGAAAACGCCATCGACTGGTCCCTGGAGGATCGCGGCCTGCTCGCGATCCGCGGCCGCGCCCACTTCTCCCGTACCCTCGATCCGCTGGATCAGGAGGCCCAGGTGTTCTGGGAATACCTCAACTACGGTCTGGCGCTGCTCGGCCTGCTGCTGGTCTGGCTGGTGCGCCGGCGCATCGACCGGCAGGCGCAACAGCGTTATGCCGCGATTCTGGGTCAGGTTGCATAAGGGGGGGTGAAGAATGCAAAACTGGATCAAGCTATTGAGCGGCCTGCTGCTGGCCCAACTGGTGCTGGCCGTGACGGTCAACCTGGGTGGCGAGGAGCATGGCGCCTTTCAGGCCAAACAAAAGCTGCTGGCCTTCGATGTGCAAGCGGTGAACGGACTGCGCATCGAAGACGGCGCCAACAGCCTGCTGCTGGAAAAACATGAGGGTCGCTGGCTGCTGCCTGACAGCGGCGATTTCCCGGCCGATCAGGCGAGCGTGCAACGGTTGTTGGACAAGCTCGCCGGCCTGGAGAAGGGCTGGCCGGTGGCCACCACCGGCAGCGCGGCCCGGCGATTCAAGGTGGCGGATGACGAGTTTCAGACCCGCATCACCCTGCTGGCGGATGACGAGACCCTGGCCCAGCTCTATGTCGGCACCTCGCCGGGCTTCCGCAAGGTGCATGTGAGGCCGGCGGATGCGGAGGCGGTCTTTTCGGTGGCCTTCAACGCCTGGGAGGCGAGCGCCAACGCCGACGACTGGATCGACAAGGAGATGCTCAAGCTCGAACCGAGTGAAGTGGCGCGGGTCGAGTTGCCCGGAGTCGTCTTGCAAAGGAAAGACAACATACTGCAGGTGACCGATCTGAGCGGTGGAGAAAAGACCAACGAGGAAGCTGCCGCCAGCCTGATCGATAAGCTGGCCGGTCTGCGCATCCAGTCTCTGCTCGGCCGCGAGGCCAAGCCGGAATATGGCCAGGATCAATCCGCGTTGGAACTCAAGCTGACGCGCCAGGACGGCGAGGTTTTGAGCTATCGTTTCTCGAAACCCCAGGAAGGCGCATACTACGTGCTGAAACGCTCCGATCTCGACGACTACTTCAAGATTCCCGAATTCAGCGTGCAATCCATCCTGGAGACGAACCGGGAAAAACTGGTGCTGAGTGACAGCAAGGAGTCAGCTAAGGAAGCCGCAGCCGAAGAACAGCAGGCTGCCGCACCCATGGAAACAATGGCGCCAACTGACTAGGGCGGGAACCCATCCCCGCCGGGAAGACGGGTGCGGCGTAGCGCTGTTGCCGCCCCGAGCTGCCGACCTGCAACAGGGACTCTCAGATAAACACATCTTAAAGAGTATGCAAACGATGAACGATGAATGCGGAATGATGATACGAAACCTCTTGATGAACCGGTTACAAACCAGGCAGCGGTGCCCCGCTCTGGACATGCTTCGTCATTCATCACTTCGCATTCAGTATTTATCATGACTCCTCAAGCATCAGAAACTCGGACAGCCATCGCCGGACTGCAGGCCCATATCGAACGTCACATCGTCGGGCAGCCGCCGCTGGTGCAACGCTTGTTGCTGGCGCTGCTGTGTGACGGGCACCTGTTGCTGGAAGGGGCGCCGGGCTTGGCTAAGACCCGCGCGATCAAGACCCTGGCCGGTGGCCTCGAGGCGGACTTTCACCGTATCCAGTTCACCCCGGACCTGCTGCCGGCGGATCTGACCGGCAGCGATGTCTACCGGCCCGAGGACGGCAGCTTTCACTTCAGCCGGGGGCCGGTGTTCCATAACCTGATCCTGGCCGACGAGATCAACCGGGCCCCGGCCAAGGTCCAGTCGGCCCTGCTCGAGGCGATGGAGGAACGGCAGGTGACGGTGGGTGCGGCCAGCTATCCACTGCCCCGGCTGTTTCTGGTCATGGCGACCCAGAACCCGATCGAGCAGGAGGGTACCTATCCCTTGCCCGAAGCCCAGCTCGACCGTTTTCTGCTGCATGTGCGGGTGGACTATCCGGACAAACAGGCGAGCCGGGAGATTCTGGCCCTGGCGCGGCGCGAAACCCTGGAAACCCTGCAGCCGGGTGGCCGGACGGCCGCTGCGCAGGTCTCCCAGGAGCAGATCTTCGCCGCTCGACAGCAGGTGATGGGATTGCATCTGGCGGATGCGGTAGAGGAGTACATCGTCGAACTGGTGGAGGCGACCCGCAATCCCCTCCAGTATGGCGAGGATCTGACCGGCTGGGTGCGCTGGGGCGCCAGTCCGCGCGGCGCCATCGCTATCGAGCGGGCGGCCCGCGCCACTGCCTGGCTGGCCGGGCGGGATTTCGTGACCCCTGAGGATGTGCAGCAGGTGACCCCCGATGCCCTGCGCCACCGGGTATTGCTGGATTACGAGGCGGAAGCGGACGGCATCACCCCGCAACGCTGTATCGATGAAATCCTGAACCGTGTGCCGGCGCCGTGAGTGATGGGACCCGGCTCGAACTGGATGAACTGATCCGGCTGCGCGCCGCCGCCCGGGGTCTGGAATTGGGGGCGCGCCGCCAGGCCCTGTCCGCCCAGGCCGGGGGCTACCTCTCCGCCTATCGGGGGCGCGGGATGGAATTCGACGAGGTGCGCGCCTATCAGGAATTCGACGATGCCCGCACCATCGACTGGCGGGTGACGGCCCGGCGCGGACGGCCCCATACCAAACTGTACCGGGAAGAACGGGAGCGGCCGGTGTTGCTGTTGGTGGATCTGCATCCAGGGATGTATTTCGGCAGTCGCAGCCAGTTCAAATCGGTGCTGGCGGGCCGCCTCGCCGCCCTGTTGGGCTGGGCGGCGATCCGCGCCGGTAACCGGGTAGGCGGGCTGGTGCAAGGGCGGGAAGGGCATCGGGAGATCCAACCGGCCCCGCGGGAGCAGGGGCTGCTGCCGCTGTTGCGCACCCTGGTCCGGCTTCAGCCCATGGCACCGGGGACACAGGTCCCTGGCCGCCTGGACCAATCCCTGGCCCGGCTGGCGCGCCTGGTCCATCCCGGCAGCCTGGTTTTTATCCTGAGTGATTTTCGGGAACTGGGGGAGCAGGCGGACAAGCATTTGAGCGCCTTGGCCCGACACAATGACGTGATTGCCGGGTTTCTTTACGACCCTCTGGAAACCGCCTCACCGCCGGCTGCCCGTTATGTCCTGGGCAGCGGGGCGAGGCGCTTGACCCTGGATACCGGTCAGACAGCGGTGGCCGAGCATTGGGCGAGCCAGTTCATTGCTCACCGGGAGCGGCTGCGCGCCCTGTGCCGGCGCCATGCCATCCATGTCATGGAGGCGGCGACCTCGGGCCGACCCTTGCGCATCCTGCAGTTTGGCCTGGCCCGGCATGGCAGAAGAGAAATATGAATCAGGCAGGCGGAATGATAAATCTCAAAACCACAGTGGCAACCGTCCTGCAGCACTCATCTTTCATCTTTCATCATTGGTTGCGTCTGTTTCTGCTGCTGATCTTTCTGCTGCCGACCGCCAGGGCTGAATTGCCCGGCGGCGATAGTCTGTGGCTTGCGCCACCACCCCGTATGCCGGCGCTGGATCTCTATTTTTTCTGGTCCAGCCGTTGCCCCCACTGTCAGGAGGCGCGGCCTTTCATCGAATCCCTGCCGGGGGATTATCCCTGGATTCGGCTGCATTCCCTGGAAATCTATGAGCATTCGGAGAACCGCAGCCAGTTCGAACGGCTGGCGACAGCCGTCGGCATCGTGCCCCAGTCGGTGCCCACCTTCATGTGGTGTGGTCAGCACTACACCGGTTATACGAACGAGCAGGTCACCGGCCGCATGCTGGTGAACGCCCTGACCGATTGCTATCGGCAGCACTATGGTGAACCCCCCAAGTCGTCGGTCACACCGCCCGGGTCCGGCGCTGCGCCCGGCATGGAGCAGACCACCCGGAGTCAGCCCATTGAGCTTCCCTGGCTGGGCAGCCTCGATCCGGCGGCCTATTCCCTGCCGGTGCTGGCCGTGGTTTTGGGCGGCGTCGACGCCTTCAACCCCTGCGCCTTCTTCATCCTGCTGTTTCTGCTCAGTCTGCTGGTCAATACCCGCAGCCGTGGCCGCATGCTGCTGGTGGGGGGGCTGTTCGTCGCCATTTCCGGGCTGGTCTACTTCGCCTTCATGGCGGCCTGGTTGAACCTGTTTCAGTTGCTCGGCGGCATGCAGCTGATCACCCTGGTGGCCGGCGTTATCGCGGTGCTCATCGGCCTGATCAACATCAAGGACTATTTCTGGCTCAAACAGGGGGTCAGTCTGAGTCTGGCGGAAGGCAACAAAGCACAGCTGTTCAGCCGCATGCGCGGGCTGCTCACCACCGATCGCCCATCGACCCTGTTGCTCGGCACCCTGGTGCTGGCGGTGGCCGCGAACAGTTATGAGCTGCTCTGCACCATGGGCCTGCCGATGGTGTTCACCCGCATCCTGACCCTGGAACAGCTGCCGAACCTGCAATATTACGCCTATCTGGCGCTCTACAATCTGGTCTACGTGCTGCCGCTGGCGGTGATCGTCGGTCTGTTCGTGGCGACCATGGGACGGCGTAAACTGCGCGAAAGTGAAGGGCGGTTTCTCAAGCTGTTGTCCGGCACCATGATGGGCGGTCTGGGTCTGGTGCTGGTGCTGACCCCCGAATGGTTGTCCCATCCGTTGATTGCGGTCCTGTTGATTGGCAGCGCGATCCTCATCAGCTTTGGGGTACAGCTGCTGTATCGGCCCAGGATCAAACAGGCGTCCCAATGAACGGCATGGATCCCGTTAGCCGCTTTGCGGCCTCTGCACGCGCCGCCACCGATCTCCTGGTGGCCGCCCGCGCCCGGTTGGTGGCTGGTGCTGGCGGTCGTGCTGCTGGCGGTCCTGCTGGGATTGCGGTGGTGGAGAAACAATGCTCCGAAACGGGCCGCTTTGCGGGAACTCAAGTCCGTGCAGTCCCTGGTCCAGGATCCGGTCCACCTGGCGGCCGCCGTAAATCGCCTGCTCAAACGCTACGCCCTGATGTGCTGGCCCCGCAGCGAGACCGCCGCCCTGACCGGTGAGGCCTGGTTGGCGTTTCTCGACGCCCACGGCGGTCAAGGGAAGATTCACCCAGGGACCGGGTCAGCTGCTGATGCGTCAAGCCTACGCTTCACCCGCTGTCTCCGACTCGCCAAGCAGCACGGATCATTCGGCGTTGCTGCCGCTGGCAAGAGGCTGGATCAAGAAGAATCGGCCGGCAAGGAGGAACAGATGATGAATCAGGCAGACGGAATGATCAAAGCTATGCGGGATGGAGTTGTTCTCTTCATCCGGCCATGGAGTGGCCGCTGATGTTTCACCTGGCCTGGCCCTGGATGCTGCTTTTGCTGCCGCTGCCCTGGCTCAGCCGGCGCCTGTTGCCGGCCGCGCCCCGTTCGGGCGGTGGCGCCTTGTTCGTGCCCTTCGCTCCGGTCTTGGGCGACGGAGGAGTGGAGGCGTTGCAGCGGGCCGGACGACCATCCACTCAGATGGTGGGGCGCGTTGCTGTGCTGGCTGCTGCTGGTGCTGGCCGCGGCCCGACCCGAGTGGCTGGGAGAACCGATCGAGCTGCCGGAAACCGGTCGCAATCTGCTGCTGGCGGTGGATGTCTCCGGCAGTATGGAGACCGCGGATCTGGATCAGAGCAACACGACCCGGCTCGATGTGGTCAAACAGGTGGCGGGGGAGTTCATTCAACGGCGCGAGGGCGACCGGGTCGGCCTGATCCTGTTCGGCACTCAGGCCTATCTGCAGACCCCGTTGACCTTCGATCGCAAGACCGTAAAGACCCTGCTGGACGAAGCGGTGATCGGCATCGCCGGACGGGAGACCGCGATCGGCGATGCGATCGGCATGGCGTTGAAGCGGCTTGCAACAGAGCACCGGCGAAACGGTTCTGGTGTTGCTCACGGACGGCGCCAACACCGCCGGCAATGTGCCGCCCCTCAAGGCGGCGGAGCTGGCCGCGCAGCAGGGTTTGCGCATCCACACCATCGGTGTCGGCGGCGCCCCCCGGGCGGTACGGGGGCTGTTGGGCATGCAGATGGTCAATCCGGCCGCGGGTCTGGACGAAGAGACCCTGCAGGCCATCGCGAAGTCCACCGGCGGGCAATACTTCCGGGCCACCGACCGGCAGGCGCTGGAGGAGATCTATCAGCGGCTGGACGAGCTGGAGCCGGTGACCCAGGGCAGCCGCGTGGTGCGTCCGGTGACCGATCTCTATGCCTGGCCCCTGGGCGCTGGCTTTCCTGTTGAGCCTCGGCCTGGTGCTCGGTGCCTGGCGCAGGGGGGCGGCCGACATGAGCGAATTTCATTTTCTGCGGCCCTGGTGGTTTCTGGCGTTGCTGCCGGTGATCGGGTTACTGGTGGCGCTGTGGCGCAGCCGCGCCGGCGGCTCGGCCTGGCGCGCGGTGCTCGACCCGCAACTGCTGGAACGGCTGTGGCTCGAACCGCCGGGTCGGGTTTCCCGTCTGCCGTTGTGGCTGCTGGGTCTGGGCTGGCTGCTGGCCGTGCTGGCCCTGGCCGGTCCGGTCTGGGAGCGTCAGCCGGAACCGGTCTGGCAGACCCAGTCCTCGCGGATCCTGATCCTGGATCTCTCCACCTCCATGAACGCGGCGGACCTGGCGCCGAGCCGTCTCGAACGGGCCCGCTTCAAGATCCTGGATATCCTGGCCAGATCCCGGGAAGGGCGCACCGGCCTGGTGGTGTTTGCCGGCGAACCCCATACCGTTGCGCCCTTGACCGATGACGGCGACACCATTGTCAACCTGCTGAGCGCCCTGAGCACCGAAATCGTTCCGGTGCCCGGCGATGCCGGCGCACCTGCCCTGCAGCTGGCCGGCTGAGCTGCTGGATCAGGCCGGGGTGAGCCATGGCGATCTGCTGTTGCTGTCCGACGGTCTGGCCGATCCGGCCGCCGCCCTGAGCAATGGTGCGGCAGTTGCGGCAGCGGGGCCATCGGCTGTCGGTGCTGGGGGTGGGAACCGCTGCAGGGCGCGCCGGTTCCCCAATGCCGATGGCGGCTTTGGTGGGATGGCGCGACTGCCGGTGGAACTTTGCAGGAGCTGGCCCGCGCCGGTGCCGGCGCCTTCAGCCTGCTGAGCAACGACGACCGGGATCTGGCCCGGGTCCTGCTCGAGCCCTATCGCGCCGCCGGCGTTGCAGGAACAGGATGACACCGGTGTGGAACGCTGGATCGAGCGGGGCGTCTGGCTCCTGCCGCTGATACTGTTGTTCGCAGCCATGGGTTTTCGGCGCGGCTGGCTCGCGGGGCTGCTGATCGATATTGATCCTGCCGCCGCCGGCGCAGGCCTTCGAATGGCGGGATCTCTGGTGGCGGCAGGACCAGCAGGCGGCCCAGGCCCTTGCAGCAAGGTCAGCCAGCGGAGGCGGCCGAGCGCGTTCGAGGATCCCCGCTGGCGCGGTATGGCCCATTTACCAGGCCGGCGATTACCCGGCCGCCGTCGCAGGCCTTCGCGGAATCCACGCGGTGTCGAGGCCGGCTACAACCGGGGCAACGCCCTGGCCCGTGCAGGCCAGTTGGAGGAGGCGGCGCAGGCCTATCGTCAGGTGCTGGAACAGGCCCCGCAACACGCCGATGCCAAGACCAATCTGGAGCTGGTGGAAAAGCTGTTGCAGCAACAGCAGCAGCAAGACTCCCAGCAGGACCAGGCGTCGCAGGACTCCCAGTCAGGAGAGAATACGCAACAAGCAGTCGCAATCCGGGGAGGGTTCAGATCAACAGGAGCAGCAACAGGCTCAGGGACAGCAACAGGCTCAAGGGCAACAGCAAGCGCAAGGACAAGGAGAACAACAGGATCAGGCACAACAATCCCAGGCGGATGCGGATCAGGCTCAGGCAGCTGAGTCACCTGAAGGGGAGACCGACAACACAACGCAGGCACAGCAAGATTCCATGGCAGCGGCGCGACGGGATGTGACGGAACAGACCCAGCACGCTGACGCCACTCAGCAGCGACCCCTGGATGGCCGGACCGACCTGCCGGGTGAACCGGTCTCCGAGGTCGAACCGCCCGACGAGAAGGAACTGGCCATGAAACAATGGCTGCGCCAGATCCCGGATGATCCGGCCGGGCTGTTGCGCCGCAAATTCATGGTGGAGCACCTTAATCGAATGCGGAATGCGCAATGATGTACGAGGAAAGCGGAATGATGAATGATGAAGGCGGTATCAAGGCTAGGTCGGCAACCCTGGCCGACAGCGGCGTTTCGATGCTCCGGCGGGCTGGCGGAAAAGGGTTGCCGACCTTAGGGATCAGTTGCAGAGGTTTAGCTCGATTTATCCTTCATCTTTCATCATGCATCCTTTTTCTGTGGATAGGACTGGCCCAGGCGGAGCTCAGCGCCCTGATCAACACTGATCAGATCTCCATGGGGGATACGGTGCAGCTCCAAGTCGAAGCGCAAGGCCAGGTATCCGGCAATCCGGATACCCAACCTTTGACCCATGACTTCGACGTGCTCGGCATCGCCAGCGGCAGCCGGGTGAACATCATCAACGGGCAGATGGATGCCCGCAGCACCTGGACCATCACCCTGTCACCGAAACGCAGCGGCAAGCTGACCATCCCGGCCTTGGAACTGAACGGGCAGCAGACCCGGCCATTGACCCTGCAGGTTAGCAAAGTCCCGATGCAGGACGGCAAGGCTGCGGGGGATCCACTGTTCATCGAGACCGAGGTGGACCGTAAGGATCCTTATGTCCAGGGCATGCTGCTCTACACCGTGCGCCTGTTCTATGAGGTCAAGTTGCTGCAAGGCCATCTGAGTGAACCCAAACTGGACAACGCCCTGGTACGGCGGCTCGGCAAGGACCGGGAATACAGCGTCGAACGGAATGGGCATCGCTATCGGGTGCTCAAGCGGCAATACGCGATCTTTCCCCAGACCAGCGGTCAACTGGAGGTGCCGGCCCCGGTGCTGGATGCCCGCATTCCGGACCGAAGCTCGAAACGCCGCAACCCGATGCAGGATTTATTCGGGCGGGACCCGTTTGACGATCGGTTCTTTGACGACAGGTTTGGCGACTTATTCAGCGCCACCCGACCGGTACGGGTGCGGGGCGAGGCTCAAGTCCTAGAGGTGCGGCCCCGTCCGGCTCAAGCGAATGGCCGCCAATGGCTGCCGGCGGAAAGCCTGGCCCTGATCGAGAGCTGGCAGCCGGAGCAGGGCCAGCTGCGGGTCGGCGATCCGCTGACCCGAACGGTGACGATTCGGGCCCGTGGCGTAACTGGCGAACAACTGCCCGAACTGGAGCTGGGTTATATGGATGGCTTCAAGGTCTATCCGGACCATTCTCAGGCCAATACCCAGGATCTTGATGGGGGCGTGGAGGGCGAAAAAAGCCGCAATATCGCTTATGTGCCGGTGCAAGCGGGCAACTACACCCTGCCGGCGGTTCGCATCCACTGGTGGGATACCCACACTGATCAGGAGCGGGTGGCGGAACTGCCGGAACGCCGTGTCGAGGTACTGCCGGCCCTGGCCGGCCAGGGGATGCCGGTGCAGCCATCGGCACAACCTGAGATCACGCGGCATAACGCACCTGCGCCGACAGCGGAGGTGGGTGAGACGCCAGTGACGCAGACCCCGTCACCACCAAGCGGGGCTGCCAATGGCGCAGGTATACTGCCGCCGGCATACACCGGCATCTGGCCCTGGCTCAGTCTGCTGTTCGCGCTGCTCTGGTTGACGACCCTGGTTGTCTGGTGGCGTGGCAGACGCCCTGCCGGGATACCGCGGCCAACCCCAGGTCAAAAAAGCAGGACCGGGGAAGATGCGGCCAAAGCGAAGTCTCGCTTTCAGGCGGCCTGCCGCGCCAATGATCCCAGTCAGGCCCGCCGCAACCTGCTGGTCTGGGCCGCGGCGCACTGGCCGGACGATCCACCGGCAGGCCTCGATCAACTGGCGCAGCGGCTCGGTGATCCCCATGCCAGAGAGGCTCTAAATGAGCTGGACCGGCTGCTCTATCGCGGTGAAGATCAGACCTGGAATGGAAAGGCCCTGGCGCAAGCGCTCACCCGATTGCCGAAGCCGGACCGTGCCACAGGCGCCAAGACCGCCTTGCCCGATCTGTACGCCTGAGACTGGTCGGTTGGGTTGCCCTGGATAGGCGCCGCAGCACAGACTAGATGGAAAGCTTTCCATAAGGATCAATAATGGTTTACCGTCAGTTGCCGCGTCACATCGAAGTCAGACACGAATTTTTAAAGATTCTGTTTTCGCATCTATCCCATGATCTCGATGCTGAACCTGGGCGCTTCGTGAATGTGCTGCTTCACCGCGCACAGCTCCATGGCGCGCAGAATCCCGGCGCGGTATTTTTCCGGAAAACCCGCCGGCAGGGTCAACAACAGCCGCATTTCGGTGAAACGTTTTTTTCCCTCATCCCTGATGCATTCCATGCTCAGGTCGATCCCCTCGGTGGCAAGGTCCCTCGCCTGACAGAAGTTCCAGGCATAGATACCGGCGCAGGTGGCAATGGAGGCGAGGAACAGATCGAAGGGCTCCGGGGCGGAGGCGCTGCCGCCGTACTTCTCCGACTGATCGGTTTGAATGATGAAATCATCGATCCTGGCGTCGATGCGCTTGCCGCCGGGAAAGCTCACTTGAACCTTTTTCATACCCTCACTCCTGGGTGATGGGATAGAGTTCCTTGATCGGGCCGGCGTTTTTCGCCTCGACCTGGGCGTAGAGATTGTTCAGCGCTGCCTGCAGGGCCTCTTCGATCACCGGGTGGTAGAATGGCATGCGCACCAGATCGCCAGCGGTCAGCTGCCGGCTGATGGCCCAGTTGAGCAGATGGGCCAAGTTCTCGCCGCGTGGCGTGATCATCTCGGCGCCGATGATCCGTCCGCTGGCCTTATCCCCATAGACCCGGATCACACCCCGGTTCTGACCCATGATCATGGCACGCCCCACCGGCGCCAGCTTGACCTCGCCGATGGCGGTGGTCGCCAGGTCCAATTCCACATAACGGGCCCCCACCAGGCAGATATTGGGGTCGCAGAAGTTGATCGCCAACGGCACCTTCCGCTGGTAGGCCATGGCCGTGTCACTGACCGCATTCTGACCGGCAATCTTGCCCTCGTCACTGGCCTCGTGCAGGATGGGACGTTCGCCGTTCACATCGCCGGCAATAAAGATATGGCTGTCGCCGCACTGCATGGTGTTCGGATTGAAAAGGGGGATGCCCCGGGCATCGAGCGCGATGCCGGCATTTTCCAGGGCCAGGTTCTCCACATTGGGGGTGCGCCCCATGGCGCACAATACGGTGTCCGCCAGCACACTGTTTTCGCCCGCGTTGACCCGCAAGCGCTCACCCTCTTCGGTGATCTCCACCGGTTGTCCCAAATGGATGGGAAAACAGTTTTTCATGATCTCGAGCGCCATGCCGCTCACCTCAGGGTCGGAGGCGCCGCCCAGGGTCGGCGCCAGATCGAACCCGGTGACATGGAGGCCGAGCCGGCTGAGGGACTGACCCAGTTCCAGGCCGATCACGCCGAGGCCGATCACCGCGACCGATCGCGGCAGGTCTTGCTGCTCGAAAAAGCTGTCGGTCGTCATCACCTTGTCGCCGAACTTTTCCCAGGCCTTGGGCACCACCGGGCGGGAACCGGTGGCGATGATGATCCGCTCCGCGACGATGCGCTCTCCGTTATCGAGCTCCAGGGTGTGGGGATCGACGAAGCGGGCATAGGCCTCGATGAACTTGTCACCCATGTTGTCGGTGCTGTTGGAGAGCACTCGGTCGACGAAGTTATCCCGCAGATCTTGCACGTGCTCCAGGGCCTCCGGCAGGTCGATGCTCATTTCCTGATGGCCGTCCACCCCATAACGTCCCAGATGGGTGCGGCGGTGATAATCCTCCGCCACCTGGATCAGGGCCTTGGAGGGCATACAGCCGACCCGGGCGCAGGTGGTGCCCGGTTCACCACCATTGATCAGCACGAAGCTTTTGCCGGAAGGTCCGACCCGGCTGGTAGCGTTGAGCCCGGCGGTGCCGGAACCGAGGATGGCGACGTCGACTTTTTTCTCTGCCACGGAGTGAACTCCTGAACGATGGGTAATGACGGGTTAGAAAGGTCAATTGTACTGGGAAGTGGGGTTAAATCTAGACTCGGCTATAGTACGGTTTCTACTGATATTGTGATGAAGCTGGTGTAGGAAAGGCGAGTGCGGTAATGTCAGCGCCACGTTCTAATCCGAGGAGACCCTACAATGAAATATCTTGTCGCTTTATTGTTTTTACCCGCGCTTGCCTTGGCCGAGGCCCCCGAGGGACAGCCGCAACCTCAGCCGCAACCTCAGCAGCAACCGCAGACAAAGTCGCCATCATTCGAAGAATACAAAAAGGCGATGTTGCCCGCCCTTGAGGAGAGCCTGCCGGTCATGCACCAGACGCGGGAGTGCGTGAACAAGGCCACTTCTAAAGAAGAGACCGAACAATGCATGATAACCAATGCGGAGAAGGTCGTGGCCTTCCAAAAGAAATTGGGCGTCCCGACAGGAGAAGCTCCCCTGGATCCCCAGAAGCTGGGCAGGTTCCCGGAGGGTTTCGAGTGGAAGGAGGAAGTGAATCAAAAAATGTTGCAGAACATGGACCAGGCAATTCAATTCAACACGGTCAAGCAGGAGTGCCTGCAGACCAGCGGTACCATTGAAGAAATGAAGGCCTGCATGGGCGCCAAGTGGCCGGCCCAGCCCAAACCCTAGTCAGTTGTTTGATCTGAGTGAAGTCGTAGTCTTAGCGGATTGCGAATCGCCACGCCGGGGTAAATGACTTGCCGCTCACCGACAGGACGCTGTGGGCGGGAGCGGCATGATCGCCGCAGCGCGCGGGGGATTGCTCTACTCCATCGCAGGGGTTAGGGCAGGGGAGATATCCCGGCTGGCCACCACAGTCATATTCAGCTTAATAACCACCCCAAGCCCAGAAAATCAAAGAACAAAGAAGTGTTCCGCTTTTGACCCGGCGGGCAGAACCCGAAGGGTTGAATTTTTCGACTTGACTCTTGCTTGACGAGGAAGTAATTTCCCTGCTTGTGAGGGACCCAGTACCTGCTGTCAAGGAACTGGCTCAAGATTCCGCACTTAAAATAAAAAGTTTTGCACTTCCATGTTTGTGAAAGACTGCTTATCTAAGCTGCCGGGACTCGATTGGGTCGGACGCAATCAATACTAAAAATGGTAAGCGAGGAGATTATGTTGAGAAGAAAAATGGCATTGTTTACGGCGAGTCCTTTAGCGATCGCGTTATTGGCGAGTCCAGGGGCACTGCTGGCGGGCTCGGATGATGGGGGTCTTTCACCTATCGAAAAGGTGGGGAAAAAGATCTTCTTCGATAAAAAACTGTCGATCCGCCAAAACCAGGCCTGCGCAACCTGCCACGTGCCGGAAGCGGGTTGGGTAGGAGATGATCCCAAGATCAATGCGCATGGCGCGGTGTACGAAGGTTCGATCAGGGGGGAATTCGGTAACCGTAAACCCCCCAGTTCCGCTTATGCCACCCTGGCGCCGATCTTCTATGCGGATTTCGGTAATCGGCTGTTGGGTGATAACGACGAGGAACTCGCTCTTGAGCCCCTGTTCGTCGGCGGCAACTTCTGGGATGGCCGCGCCACCGGTTGGGAACTGGGTAACCCGGCGGCGGATCAGGCCCAGGGGCCTTTCCTGAACCCGGTCGAACAGGCGCTGCCGGACGCCGCCTGTGTAGTCTATCGGGTCTGTGAGGGCAGGTACGGCGATCTGTTCAAGGAAGTCTGGAACCCGGCTGTGTGCCAGATCAGCTGGCCAAGGAATATCAATCGGGAATGCCGCAAGACAGACGGCATGGTTCAGTTGTCACCCCAGGATCGCAACAAGGTGGATCAAGCCTATGATCGGGTCGCCCTGTCCGTCGCCGCCTTCGAAGGCTCCAAGGAGAGCAACGCCTTTACGGCCAAGGTCGATGCCCATCGCGCGGGATACTATGAGTTTACTGATCAGGAAGAACTGGGTCGCCAGATCTTCCGCGGTAAGGGCCAGTGCTCCGCCTGTCATGTGGGAACCCGAGGACCGGGTGATGCGCCGCCCCTGTTCACCGACTTCACCTACGATAATCTGGGCGTGCCGAAAAATCCGGAAAATCCCTTCACTATCGCCAACCCCGATTGGGCAGATCCCGGCCTGGCCGGCTTCCTGGAGAATGTGACTGGTTTCGCCGTCTACGCGGACGCCAACCTCGGCAAACAGAAGGTGCCGACCCTGCGTAACGTGGGCCTGGGTTCCTGTGAGGCGAATCCGGATGACAAAAAGTGTATCGTCAAGGCTTACATGCACAACGGCTTCTTCAAGAGCCTGAAGACCGTGGTGTCGTTCTACAATACCCGTGACGTCAAACAGACCTGTGAATCACTCAACATTTTTGATGCGACAGAAGCGGTTGCCCTGGCCAACGACTGCTGGCCACAACCCGAGGTGGCGGACAACGTCAATCAGGATGAGCTCGGCAATCTGGGCCTGACCGAAGAGGAAGAAGCTGCCCTGGTAGCCTTCATGCTCGCCATGAGCGACGGCTACTTCGATAAAGACGACGATAACGACGATTAGCATCGGGCCTTTCAAAGAGTCTGACTGCGAACCCAGGGAAGGGGGATAATTCGTCGGTTCGACTGCCCCGCTAAGAGAAACTTTGAGGCCCTGCGCAAGCAGGGCCTTTTTGTTTGTAGGGTGAGCGGTTGGCGGGATGCCGCTACAGCGCCCGAATCTTGTCCGATTGGGCCTGCAGGTTGGCCAGCGCCTTCTCGGCCTCGCCCAGCTTGCCCCGCTCTTTCTGCACGACCGCATCGGGGGCCCTGTCGACAAAATTCGGATTGGCCAGCTTTTTTCCAAGCCGCTCGACCTCCGCCGTCAACTTGGCGATCTCTTTCCCCAGTCGATTGCCTTCCGCCTGCTTGTCTATCAGGCCGGCCAGGGGGATCAGGATCTTCATCTCGCCCACCAGGGCGGTAGCCGATTCCGGACCCTTCATCCCCTGGGACAGCACCTCGATGGACTCGGTGCGGGCCAGGAAGTCGAGGAAGGGCCGATGCAGATCGACCCAGGCGCGATCCGTCTTGCTGGCATTGGCCAGCAGCACCGGCACCGGCTTGCCCGGGGCGATGTTCATCTCGCCCTTGATCTTGCGGATGCCGAGGACGAACTGCATGACCCAGGCTCATCTCCCGCTCGGCCGCTTCATTGACCAGTGCCTGACGGTATCTCGGGAAGGGCTGCAGCATGATGGTCTCTCCGCTCACGCCGGCGATCGGCGCCACTTTCTGCCAGATCTCCTCGGTGATGAAGGGCATGATCGGATGGGCCAGGCGCAACAGGTTTTCCAGCACCCGGATCAGGGTGCGTCGGGTACCCCGCTTAGCCGCCTCACTTGTGGTGTCGCTGTTGAGGATCGGCTTGGACAGCTCCAGATACCAGTCGCAGTATTCGTTCCAGGTGAACTCATAGATCGCCTGGGCGGCGTGATCGAAGCGGTAGTTCCTGGATTGCCTCGTTGACCGCCTGCTTGGTCTTCTGCAGGCGGGACAGGATCCAGCGGTCGGCGACGGAGCGTTCGATCTCCGCAACCGGTTCCGAATGGCCGATGCGCGGGGCGCCGATGGCCAGGTCCTTGCCCTCTACGTTCATCATCACGTAGCGGGTCGCGTTCCACAGTTTGTTGCAGAAGTTGCGGTAGCCTTCGATGCGGCCGAGGTCGAATTTCACGTCGCGTCCCGGTGGTGGCCAGCGCCGCGAAGGTGAATCTGAGCGCATCGGTGCCGAAGGAGGGGATGCCGTCCGGGAAGTCCCTGCGGGTCTGCTGTTCGATCTTCTTCGCCAGTTGCGGCTGCATCATGCCGCGGGTGCGTTTCTCCACCAGGGGCTCCAGTTCGATGCCGTCGATCAGATCGATGGGGTCGAGCACATTGCCCTTGGACTTGGACATCTTGTCCCCGTGGCTGTCCCGCACCAGACCATGCACGTAGACCTCCCGGAACGGCACGTCGTCCATGAACTTGAGGCCCATCATGATCATGCGGGCGACCCAGAAGAAGATGATGTCGAAGCCGGTGACCAGCACATTGGTCGGATAGAAGTCCTTGAGACGCTCGGTCTGCTCCGGCCAGCCCAGGGTGGAGAAGGGCCAGAGGGCGGAGCTGAACCAGGTGTCGAGCACATCCTCGTCCTGCCGCAGCGGATAGTCGGCGGGTAGAGTCGTGCTTCTCTCGAACCTCCTCCTCGGAGCGGCCCACATAGACATTGCCCTCCTGCGTCGTACCAGGCGGGGATACGATGCCCCCACCAGATCTGGCGGCTGATGCACCAGTCCTGGATGTTGCGCATCCACTCGTAGTAGGTGTTCTTCCAGTTGTCGGGAATGAAGCGGATATGGCCCTGATCTACCGCCTCGATCGCGGGCCTGGCCAGGGGCTCGATCTTCACATACCACTGGTCGGTGAGATAGGGTTCGATGGCCGCGCCGGAACGGTCGCCCCGGGGCACCATCAGCTTGTGGTCGACGATCTTCTCCAGCAGGCCGGCGGCTTGCAGATCGTCGACGATCCGCTCGCGCGCCTCATAGCGGTCCAGCCCCACATAATTCGCCGGGATCAGTTCCCCTTCATCGGCTTCGTTATCACGCACGGCCGCATCGATGGTGAAGATGTTGATCAGGCCGCCGTGGATCTGTTGGCTGATGTTGTTTTCATCGCGGTGGCGCAGCCAGACCGCATAGTCGTTGAAGTCGTGGGCCGGGGTGATCTTCACGCAGCCGGTGCCGAACTCCGGGTCGGCGTGCTCGTCGGCGATGATCGGGATCCTGCGGTGGGTCAGCGGCAGTTCCACCAGTTCGCCGATCATGTGTTTGTAACGTGCATCTTCCGGATTGACCGCCACCGCGCAGTCCCCCAGCATGGTCTCGGGGCGCGTGGTGGAGACCACCAGATGGCCCTGGCCGTTGGACAGGGGATACCGCATGTGCCACATGAAGCCACTCTCTTCCTCGTTCAGCACCTCCAGATCGGACACGGCGGTGTGCAGCTTCGGATCCCAATTGACCAGGCGCTTGCCTCGATAGATCAGCCCCTCCTCATGCAGGCGCACGAAGACTTCTTTGACCGCTTCGGACAGGCCCTCGTCCATGGTGAAGCGCTCGTGTTCCCAGTCCAGCGACGAACCGAGGCGACGCAACTGATTGGTGATGTTGCCACCCGATTCACTGCGCCATGCCCAGATACGTTCGATGAAGGTCTCGCGCCCGAGGTCGTGGCGGGTCTTGCCCAGTGCCTCCAACTGCCGCTCCACCACCATTTGGGTGGCGATGCCGGCGTGATCGGTGCCGGGCTGCCACAGGGTCTTGTCGCCGTTCATGCGGTGATAACGGATCAGGGTGTCCATGATCGTATTGTTGAAGCCATGGCCCATGTGCAGGCTGCCGGTGACATTGGGCGGCGGGATCATGATGCAATAGTTGATTACCCCGTGATCTGCAGGTGTAAAAAACCCCCGTTCTTCCCAGGTCTTGTACCAATATTGTTCGATTGCGTGAGGGTCGTAGGTCTTATCCATGGAATCAGTCATTGTTCGGCAATAAAAAAACGTTATTATAAACACGCGAAGTTATTTATGTGGAACCAACTCCATTCCCACAATAAGAAGGCAGCTGGGACCAATCCCCTATCCCCCATTAATTTGTAAGGAAAAAAGACGTATGAGTGAGAAGAGACATGTGTATTCATTTCAGGAAGGCAACGGTAAAGATAAGAAGTTACTCGGAGGTAAGGGAGCCAATCTTTGTGAAATGACACAATTCGGTTTGAATGTTCCGCCGGGATTCGTGATCACGACGGAAGCCTGTCTCGACTATCTTGCAACCGAATCGAGAACACTGCCCGCAGGGCTGATGGACCAGGTTCATGCCGAGATGGCGAAGGTGGAACAGGCCACCGGTAAGGGTTTTGGCAATGCGGACGATCCCCTGCTGGTGTCGGTGCGGTCCGGCTCTGCCATGTCGATGCCCGGCATGATGGATACCATTCTCAATCTGGGCCTGAATGCGGACACCCTCAAGGGGGTGATCGACCAGACCGGCGATCCCCGTTTCGGTTATGACGCCTATCGTCGTTTCATCCAGCTGTTCGGCAAGGTGGCCATGGGTGTCCCGGACGAACTGTTCGACGATCAATTCGACGAAGTGAAGCAGAAGGCGCATGTGACTGCGGACGTGGGACTTTCCGCCAAGGATCTGCAAGAGATCAGCGAGCGTTTCCTCAAAGTCTTCGAAGAGCACACCGGCCGACCCTTCCCGGAAAATCCCTACGAACAACTGGAGATCGCCATCAAGGCCGTGTTCGGCTCCTGGATGGGCAAGCGGGCGGTGGATTACCGTCGCGAGTTCAAGATCACGCCGGAAATGGCCAATGGCACCGCCGTTAATGTCTGCACCATGGTGTTCGGCAACCGGGGTAACGATTCCGGCACCGGCGTGGCCTTCACCCGCAACCCGGGTACCGGGGAGAACAAGCTGTACGGCGAATACCTGGTGAATGCCCAGGGCGAAGATGTGGTGGCCGGTATCCGCACCCCCAAGCCCATCGATCGTCTGATGGACGAGATGCCGGAGATGGCCAAACAGCTCGAGGAGCTGCGTCAGAACCTGGAGAATCACTACCACGAGGTACAGGACTTCGAGTTCACCATCGAGCGCGGCATCCTCTACTGTCTGCAGACCCGCAACGGCAAGATGAATGCCGACCGCCATGGTGCGCACCTCGGTGGAGATGGTGGATGAAGGACTGATCAGCAAAGAGCAGGCCCTGCTGCGTATCGAGCCTTCCTATCTGGAGCAGATGCTCTATCCGCGCATGGACCCCAACTCCAAGGCGGAAGCAGTGGCCCAGGGCCTGCCAGCCTCCCCGGGTGCGGCGAGTGGTCTGGTGGTGTTCGACGCCGATCGGGCCGAGATCATGGGCAAGGATCAGGGTCTCAAAGTGATTCTGGTTCGTGAGGAGACCAAACCGGAGGATATCCACGGCTTCTTCGCCTCCCAGGGCATTCTCACCAGTCGCGGCGGCAAGACCTCCCACGCGGCGGTGGTGGCCCGGGGCATGGGCAAACCCTGCGTGGCCGGCGCCGAGGGCATCCATGTGGATGTGCAGCGCCGCGAGGCGATCGTGGGCGGTATCGTGATCCGCGAAGGCGACATGATCACCATCGACGGCAGCAGCGGCAATGTCTATCTGGGCGCGATCCAGATGGTGGAACCCGACTTTACCGAAGAGCTCAACCGACTGCTGCGCTGGGCCGATGAAGAGGCCAGTCTGAAGGTGCTGGCCAATGCGGATACCCCCACCGATGCCCAGCGTTCACTCAAGTACGGCGCCCGCGGCATCGGCCTGTGCCGCACCGAGCGCATGTTCAATGCGACGGACCGTCTGCCGGTGGTGATCGAAATGATCGTTGCGGAAGACATTCCGCAGCGCCAGGCCGCCCTGGACAAACTGCTGCCGATGCAGCGCGCCGACTTCAAGGGCATCTTCGAGGCCATGTCGCCCTATCCGGTCACCATCCGCCTGCTCGATCCGCCGATTCATGAGTTCCTGCCCTCCGAACAGCAACTGATCAGCGACCTGGAGCAGCTCCATCACCTGCGCAACTCCGTGCGCGGCATGTCGGTGCTGGCCAGCAGCATGATGCTGCTGCACGATCCGGAAACCGCCAGGAAAGAGGCGGACACCATGCGTCACATGGTGGAAGAGGAACTGGTGGAGAAGGCCATCGAGAAGAAAGAGACCATGCTGCGCAAGGTTCGGGTGCTCACCGAGACCAACCCGATGCTGGGGCATCGCGGCGTGCGTCTCGGCATCACCTTCCCGGAGATCTACGGCATGCAGATCCGCGCCATCCTGGAGGCCGCAGCGGAGTGCGCCAAGAAGGATGTGGAAGTGCATCCGCACATCATGGTGCCGCAGGTCTGTACTGCGGAAGAGCTCAAGTATGTCGCGAGCTATGGTAAACACGATCCGCGCCGAGGTGGAAGCGAAATACGGATCAGAAACTGGATTTCCGTTTCGGCACCATGATCGAGGTGGTGCGCGCCTGCATGCGGGCGGAATCCCTGGTGGAACAGGCGGAGTTTTTCTCCTTCGGCACCAATGACCTGACCCAGGCCACCTTCTCCTTCTCCCGCGAGGACGCGGAGAACAAGTTCCTGCCGATGTACAACCAGCGCGGCATCCTGCAGGACAATCCCTTCGAGGTGCTGGACGAGAAGGGCGTCGGCAAGCTGATGCAGCTGGCGGTGCAGTGGGGCCGGGAGGTGAAGCCGGATCTGAGCGTAGGCATCTGTGGCGAACATGGAGGTCATCCGAAATCCATCGCCTTCTGCCACAAGGCCGGACTCAACTATGTCTCCTGCTCAGGACCCGCGAGTGCCGGTCGCGCGCCTGGCGGCGGCCCATGCCAAACTGTTGGCAGGAACCGCCTAAGCCGACGCTGACGCCAGGGAAGGCGTTGCAGATTTCATTAAGTGCATTGGTCGTTCGGGCTGGGGCATCTGCCTCAGCCCGGACTTTTTTCTCTGCTAGCTGATTGAATCCGGCTGGTCACGCGACGCGTAGAGATTGCTCAATTTCTCAGTCAGCTCAAGGATCATCCGATGAATCAACGCAAGTGGTTGCTGCTATCCGTTATTGTCCTGGTTATCGCCGCCTTTTTTACGTTCGACCTGGGCGGTTATCTCACCCTGGACAACCTCAAATCACAGCGGGACCAGCTGATCGCCTGGCGCGACGCCGAGCCGTTGCTGCTGGCGGGTCTGTTCTTTGTGATCTATGTGCTGGTGACCGCCCTGTCGCTGCCCGGTGCGGCGGTGATGACCCTGGCGGTGGGCGCGGTATTCGGCCTGTTGTGGGGCCTGCTGCTGGTCTCCTTCGCCTCCACTCTCGGCGCCACCCTGGCCTTTCTGATTGCCCGCTTCCTGCTGCGCGACCCGGTGCAGCGACGCTATGGCGACCGGCTGAAGGCGATCAACGAGGGGATCGAAAAGGATGGGGCCTGGTATCTGTTCAGCCTGCGCCTGGTGCCGATCTTTCCCTTCTTCATCATCAATCTGCTGATGGGCCTGACCCCCATCCGCACCCTGACCTTCTACTGGGTCAGTCAGGTCGGCATGCTGGCGGGCACCCTGGTGTATGTGAATGCAGGCACCCAGTTGGCCTCCCTGGAATCCACCTCCGGCATCCTGTCGCCCGGCCTGTTGGGTTCGTTCATCCTGCTGGGCCTGTTTCCTTTGTTGGCGAAGCGCCTGCTCGAGTTCATCAAAGGTCGCCGGGCGCTCAAAGGCTGGCAGAGACCAAAGCGCTTCGAGCGCAATCTGGTCGTGATCGGCGCGGGCTCCGGTGGTCTGGTCAGCGCGTACATCGCGGCGGCGGTCAAGGCGAAGGTGACCCTGATCGAGAAACACCGGATGGGCGGGGATTGCCTGAACACCGGCTGCGTGCCGTCCAAGGCCCTGATCCGTTCTTCGCGGCTGCTGGCGCAGAGCCGCCGGGCCCAGGAATGGGGCTTCGACAGCATGCAAGTCTCCTTCGATTTCGCCCGGGTCATGGAGCGGGTGCAACGGGTCGTGCAGCAGGTCGAGCCCCACGATTCGGTGGCGCGCTACACCGGCCTGGGGGTGGATGTCATTCAGGGCGAAGCGCGCATCACCTCGCCCTGGACGGTCCAGGTCAACGGCCGGGAGCTGACCACCCGGGGCATCGTGGTGGCCACCGGCGCCACCCCCGCGGTGCCGCCGATCCCCGGTCTGGAGCGCCTTGACTACCTGACCTCGGACACTGTCTGGCAGTTGCGGGAGCTGCCCCCGCGGTTGCTGGTGCTGGGCGGCGGCCCGATCGGGTGTGAACTGACCCAGGCCTTCGCCCGTTTCGGCAGCAGGGTCAGCATGGTGCTGCGTGGGCCGCGGCTCATGAAGCGGGAGGATGCGGATGTAGCCGAGCTGGTGTTAGAGCGGTTTCGCCAGGAGGGTATCCAGGTGCTGACCGGGCACATGCCGCTCGAGTTTGTGACTGCGAATGGTGAGCCACGCCTGCTGTGCGAACATGCTAACAAACAGGTCCCGGTGCCCTTCGATCAGGTCCTGGTCGCGACCGGCAGGCGGCCCAACACCCAGGGCTTTGGCTTGCAGGAACTGGGCATTGCGCTGAATCCCGACGGTACCGTTCAGACCAATGCCTATCTGCAGACCCGCATCCCCACTATCTTTGCCTGCGGAGACGTGGCCGGGCCTCACCAGTTCACCCACGTCGCCGGTCATCAGGCGTGGTATGCGGCAGTCAACGCCCTGTTTGGCGGCCTGCGCCGATTCAAGGTGGATTATTCGGTGATCCCCTTTGCCACCTTTACCGATCCTGAAGTGGCGCGGGTCGGGCTCAACGAACGGGAGGCCCGGCAGCAGGGCGTCGACTACGAGGTGACCCGCTTCGATCTGGCGGAGCTGGACCGGGCCATCGCGGAGGGCGAGGCCCATGGCATGGTAAAGGTGTTGACGCCGCCGGGTAAGGACAAGGTGCTCGGCGCCACCATCGTGGGCGAAAATGCGGGTGAACTGATCGGGGAATTCACTGCCGCCATGAAACATGGCTTTGGCTTGAACAAGATCCTCGGCACCATCCATATCTATCCGACTCTGTTCGAAGCGAACAAATATGCCGCCGGGGTATGGAAGCGCGCCCATAGCCCGGAAAAACTGCTCGGCTGGGTGGCACGGTTTCATGCCTGGCGGCGCAACTGATCATCCAGCAAAGGGTAGTTGGGCGGGTTGAGGGGTGCGTCCACGGCGGTATAAAGCAAGAGTCGCTCCTGCTAAACCTGTGCGTGCTATTCAGGTCATAGCATGCTTCACCCAATGGGTAAATAAGTAGTTCGAATGCAAACTAACGTACAAGCATAATCTTAATGACATCGTCAGAATGGAGTGGTCAACTGCAGTTTCCAGGATAATAGAATGATGGCCGGCGCTCCCGAATTGCAGCACGGAGGTCGGTGCTTGGCTATATCAGACTGGGGCTGTCATCCTAGCGGCGTGCCGCTCGAGATTTGATACCCTGGCGACTTGCAGTTACGATCCCTTTCCCATACCTATAAGGCGTCGTCATGGAACGTTTCACCATCTCTCTTGATGAATCCCTTGCCCAGGCCTTTGACAGTCTGATTCGAGATCGTGGCTACGCCAACCGCTCCGAGGCCGTACGCGACATGATCCGACGCGAACTGGAAAACCGTCGGCTTGAGCAGCGGGATGACACCCATTGCATCGCCAGTCTGTCATACGTCTACAATCACCACGAACGCCGCCTTGCCGAGCGCTTGACCGATCTGCAGCATCACGCTCACGACATGGTGGTCTCGTCGATGCATGTTCATCTTGATCACGACAACTGCCTTGAAACGGTATTTTTACGCGGTGATACCGGAGAGGTGCGCGCCTTCGCTGAAAAACTTACTGCCGAATGCGGTGTGCGTCATGGTGCGATAAACCTGATTCCGGTCGAAACGGAAACTACGCCCCATCACATCCATAGCCGCCCCCACACCTGATGTTTCGGCACTCCGAGTGCGACGATTCCCGGGTGCGACCAGGCTGGCTAACCGTCTGTTCTAACGGTGGACAGGAGGCGCCCGACACATCGCTCTCGGGGGACGATTCAGGCGCCGATATTACAAATTACAATTTTTTCATATTTCATACTATGATATGAATGGGTTTTTTTTGAGGTATTCCCATGCAAACGAGAGTTTTCCTTTTTCTCTGCCTGCTGCCTGTGCTGTCCTGGGGCCACGACCTCTGGATTGAGCGAGAAGGCACGCTTCACACCCTGGTCTACGGCCACGCCCACGAGCGCTCCGAACACGAGGGCGCAAAGAAACTGGATTACAAGCCTGAAGTCGTACAGCAGGCTGCGTGTTACGACACCTCAGGTCGGCGGGTCAACGCACAATGGGTCAAGGGCTATCCCACCACTTTGCAAGGAGACTGTGCGGCAAGCTGGTTCTTCACTTCAAGCGGTTACTGGAGCAAGACACCCTATGACAGCAAAAATCTGCCGAAACATAAGGTGGACCGGGTGATCGATAGCTGGTTCTCGGCGCAAGGCGTCAAGCGCATCGACCGCTGGGACACGGGACTGGCCCAGCCCCTGACCCATGAGCTGGAACTGGTGCCGCTGGATAACCCCCTGCTGCACAAACCCGGCGACAAGCTGCAGCTGCGCGCCTGGTACCAGGACAAACCGGCCGCGGGCGTAACCGTGGCTTATTTCGGCAAGCCGCGTGGTGTCACTGATGCCGATGGCAACATCGACATCAGGCTGAGGAATCCGGGCTTTCAGCTGATCCAGGCCAGCATCGAACTACCCCGAAGCGATGGCAAGGCAGACAAGACAGTGTACGCCAGCACGTTACAGTTCGACCTCCCATGACTATGGCTCTGCGCCCCTTACTTTGCCGTTGTCTGCTGGTGCTGAGTCTCCCGGTCGGCACGGCCCTGGCGCACGATCTGCAATACAGCACCAGCAACGCTCGGGCGGTCGTCATCAAACTGTTCTATGTGAACAACAAGCCGTTCAGTTTCGAGGACTACGAGATCAGCCGCGAAGGTGACAAGCTGCCATACCAGGTAGGTCGCACCGATAGCCAGGGACGTATCGCCTTTCTCCCCGACCGCGCGGGTGCCTGGCGAGTCAGGGCAATTTCCCAGGATGGGCATGGCCTCGATTTCACCCTCGCCTCGGATGCCGCAGCCTACATCGAAAGCAGCGAAAAACCCCTCTATGAACGCTACGGCCGCATCGTCGTCGGTATCGCGCTCATCCTGGGGCTGTTCTGTCTCTTGTCACTGCTTGCCAGGAAGAAAAAATCATGAAGACAGATCCGTTCCTCGCCTTGTTGTTTGGCCTTGCCGCCGCCCTGGCCTGTGCCCATCATGGTGTCGCCTCGCTCGGCGCCCGAGTTTACTACACAAACATGAGCCTCGGACTGGCTGTGAAAAAGCCGGTATGGGCCGCACTCAACGAGGAGGATCAGCAACAAGGTGCGCAGGGCAGGGAAGCATACCGCCTCATCGCCACCTGCTCGGTGTTGCTCTGATCCATGCACATCCCCGACGGATTCATCGCTCCGCAGATGTACCTGCCACTCTATGCGGCTGCGGCGTTAGCCTGGATCTATGGCAGCAAACGCGTCGGGCGGGAATTGGACGAGGCCGGCCTGCCCTGGCTGGCCGCTCTCACGGCGGCTTCCTTTACCTTGTCCTTTGTCGCGTTGCCTTTGCCCGGTGGCACCAGTGCGCATGTCACCGGTGTGGGACTACTGGCAGTCTTGTTCGGCTTCTGGCAGGCCTTCATGGCTGCCTCGCTGGTGTTCGCCATGCAGGCCCTGTTGTTCGGTGATGGCGGCATCACTACACTGCCGCTCAACGCGCTGGCGATGGGTTTTGCCGGGGCACTGGCGGCGCGTGGACTGTTCCTTGCCGTGCGGTGTTTTCATCATGGTCTGGCGCTATTCCTCGCCGGCTGGGTCGGACTGAGCCTGCCGGCGCTGCTGATCGCCCTCGCGCTGGGTGCCCAGCCGCACATCGCCGCCAACGCGGCGGGCGCACCACTGTATTTTCCGTTCGGCTGGGAAGTCACTTTGCCTGCCTTACTCATCCCTCACGCCCTGCTTGGCCTGGGTGAGGGGGTTCTGACATTACTTGGCTGGAGGCTGGTCGAACGGCTGCGCGGACGTTACCAACATGGTTGAGCGCAGCAAGCTCTTTGCCTATCTGCTGGTCATCGTGGTGGCGTCCTGGATGACTGCAGCCGTTTGGCTGGCGGGTGGTTTGCTGGTCGTGCTGGCATTCTGCGGACGCGATGCCACACGCCTGCTGCGCCGCGCCGTGCTGACCACAATCACCTTCAGCGGGAGTGTCTCGCTGGCCTATGTAGGCTATGCCTGGTGGACAAGCCACAGGTTGCCGCTGGACTGGTTGCTTACGGTCAACCTGCGCGTGTTGCTGATGGCGCTGCTCACCTTCCTCTTCGTCGCCCGCGTCAATCTGTTTAAGGCCCTGAGTTTCTCGCACCGGCTGTCCTTCCTGCTGGTGCTGGCGACGAGTCAGTCCCTAAGCTTGAAACGCACGCTGGAGGAGTTCCGCCTGGGCCTTGCCAGCCGCAGCGTACGGCCGGCCAGCCTGCGCACTAGATACCGCGCTACAGCCCATATGATTGGCTGGCTGCTGGACCGGGCGCTGGCCAACGCGCACGAATCGGCGCAGGCTCTGCAATCGCGCGGGGGATTCCGATGATCCGGGTGGAAGCGCTGAGCCATTCTTATGGCGACAAGCCCAGTCTGCTTGAGGTGAACTTTGCGCTTTGCGCCGGCGAAAAGCTCGTGGTGCTGGGCAGCAACGGCAGCGGTAAATCCACCTTGCTGAAAATCCTTGACGGCCTGATTGCACCCGCGTCGGGCCGCTATCTTTACGATCAGGAACCCATCACCCCGAAGGCCTTGAAAAGGGGCAGCCTGCGCCAGCGATTCCGGCAGGAGGTGTCGCTGCTGTTCCAGAATCCCGATGTCATGCTGTTCAATCCGACGGTCGCCGACGAAATCGCGTTCGGGCCCCGGCAGATCGGGATGGACAGTATCGGTGAGCGCGTCGCCCACTGGGCCGATCTGGTCGGAGTGACACCTTTGCTTGAGCGCCCGCCCTTCACCCTCTCCGGGGGTGAAAAGCAGAAAGTTGCGCTGGCCGCCCTGCTGGCGGTGGAACCGAAACTGTTGTTGCTGGACGAGCCAGCCGCCGCGCTCGATCCACGCATGACCGGATGGCTGGTGGACTTCCTGGCGCAGTTGCCGATCACCCTGGTCTGCACCACCCACAACTTGAGCCTGGCCCCCGAACTCGGACAACGCGCCCTGGTAGTGAACGAGGACCATAGAATCATCTATGACGGGCCGATCGAGTCTTTTCTGGGTAATCTCGATTTGCTGGTGGCGGCCAATCTGGCGCATGTTCATCGCCATCAGCATGGCGGGCTGGAGCATCGCCACTGGCATACCCATGACTGGGAGTGATTCCCTACGCTCAGCACGAAGGGGTCAACGATCATTTATCGTTATGAATCCCTTTCTATGTTAGCGATCTGTGATATTCTGCCAATCAGGAATTGGATTAACGAGTCGTTAGCAGGGGTGGCATCATGTTGTCGTATCGAACATTGCTTCTTTCTCTACTTTTCGTAGCTCTCTGTACTGAGGCTGATGAAGCGCCCTGGCGGGGAGCCTTGCAGGACGGCAGTCGGATCAGTATCGATCCAACTACCAACAAGGTGACCCGTGATGCGCAGGGAGAAACCAGCCAACTTTGGGATGGGGTCCATCAGCTGGATAACGGGGCGGTGATCATCGTGCGGGATGGCATCGTGGTGAAGGATAACGCGATCCTCAAAATCCAACAGGAGCACGAGCGGAAACAATTCGAGGAGGCCTGTGCGCTGCTGGTGCGCAAGGTCTGCGGTCCCCGTAACGAGTGCGAAGACCACCCCGCCTGCGATCCGGCGCGCCAGTTGTTGTCCATGGAGCAGGATGAACATCGCAGCGGCTGGGTCGAGTCGATCTCGGAAAGCTCCCGCAAGTGCCTGGAGGCGCAAAGCAACGAAGCCTTTTTTCAAGCCTGCACCAAACGCGGCGCCGGCATGCCCCTGACTCCCTGCGAAAAACTGCAGCAACGGGTCTGTGGCGCCCAGGACAAGTGTGGCGCTTCGGAGGCCTGTAATGCGGTCAGACAGTTGTTGAAGATGGAGCTGGAAGACCGTTACGCCTCACCCAACGGAGTCAGTCAATCCAGCGAACAGTGCGAAAGCCTGCTCACCGACGAGGCATTTTTCCGTCCTTGCAAATAGACTCGACAAAACCAATATGACCTCCCCCCACGGAGGGAGGCCAGGAGGGGGGCAACAACTACCCAATGTCACGACGACCCTTTGCCGAGAAGCCCTCAATATCGTAGCTCGGCAACCCTTTGCGGCCAGAGTTGATACCGGAACTGGCGGGCGAAGATCCTCAGACCCTGCGCCTGGAGGCCAACTCCATCAGCCGCTATCCCATCACCCATCCCAGTATCAGGCCTTCATCGAAGGAGGCGGGCAGGCTCAGCTTAGCCCATCTTTGTCAGTTCCACGCCGGATTTCCCGGAAAATTGGCCGATACTTCGGGTTCAAGAAAAAGTAATTTTCTAATAAACAAGAAGATACGAATTTGTCACTCCTGAAATCCGAAAAGTAGTGCCATAAAATGACTTCCAGCCATTGACGCAAGCCCTGCGCCCGGCTAGCGTATCCGGCATGTTCATCCGCCGCACCAAAACGCGCACCACCGACAGTGGCGAGCAGGACTACAGCTACCGCTTGGTCGATACCTTTCGCGTTGCCGATCGTGTCCGCCAGCGAACCTTGCTCAATCTGGGTAGCGGCTTTAATTTCCCATCAGCGCAATGGAAGGCGTTAACCCAACGGATCGAGCAGATCGTGCTCGGTCAGCACGATCTGCTGCTGCCAGTGGCGCCGGAGGTGGAACGTGAGGCCCAAGGTATTGCGGCCAGGTTGTTGAACAAGTACGCCGGATCGCAGCTTCTGTTAAGCCCCCAGAAGGGGGAGGCAGGCGCTCAGGCCGCTCCGTGCGTGTTTGAAAACAAGCGGCAAGATCAAGCAGACGGTCGCGACGTGTGCCGCGTCGATTTGAACTCCCTGGAGTGGATGAACAGCCGCAGCGTCGGTGGCGAGGCGGTTGCGCTCTCTGCGCTGTTGCGCGTGAAGCTCGATGAGAAGCTCCCGGCACTGGGATTCAACGCCAAGCAAATCAGCGCCGCCATCGGCAATATTATTGGGCGCATGGTTCAGCCCGGCAGCGAGTTGTCCACGCACCAATGGCTGCAAGAGCACAGTGCATTGGGGGAATTGCTGGACTGTGAGTATACCCAGCAGAGTCTGTCCGCCCGCTATCGCGCCTCGGACCTGTTGTGGAAGCAGCACGATGAGATCGAGTCCTTTCTTTACCGTCAACATTGTGCGCTATTCCAGGTCGAGGAAACCATCACGCTGTTCGATCTGACCAACACCTTTTTTGAGGGCAGCGGCAAATACAACGACCATGCCGCCTACGGCCACTCCAAGGAGAAGCGCAACGACTGTCCATTGGGCCCAGATCTAGGGTAGCTGTCATCAGGGGCAACATCAGCACTGGCTAATACAGCGATTGATGCGAACATCCGCCAGCTCGCTACAATCGTGCGCTTTAGCCAACTTGCATCAAGCAGGTGGGAAAGTACATGAAACGAAACTGGTCGGATAAGGCCTTTGAACCTCAACCGGACGAATATGCGGTGCACCGCATATTCGTCCCACTGGACTTCAAACCCCTTACATCGGGGTCCTGTGGAACCCTCGAAAATGACGAGCAAACCGAATCTACCATGACCTATCGGTCCCCACCTCAGTAAAACTGCACTCAACGAAACCATTTCGAAGATCAGCTTCCCGGCTCATTTCAGCAGCCAGATCAGTAATTTGGTTTTCAAGGTCTGCGTCGTCTGTGTATTGAAAAGTCAGCTCATACTCCCATCCATCCTTATCCAGCCGCTTTGCGTTGTACTCGGATAGACAGTCATCCTCGATGTTTTGTCTGGACTTGCCTTTCCCTCGCACGAACTTACTGTTGTTTTCGACCTGTAAGCAGAGAATCACCTTCGTGGTTTTCATTTCAGGCGGAGTGCCTGATTGCTTAACGGCATTCAGCGCCCGGTAAATAGTGGCTTCTCCCAGACTGAATTCCTGGGTCAATTGACCAATGGTGGCCCCGGCCATCCGCCGAGAGTAGATTTCCTGCTTCTTGGCATCGGTCAATTTGGGTGGGCGGCCAAACTTCACCCCATTCTCTTTGGCCTTGGCTATCCCTTCCGTTTGCCGTTCAGTGCGAAGGTCGTTTTCAAACTCGGCAATCGCCGCCAGCATATTGAACATGAGCCTGCCGGTGGAGGTACTGGTATCAATATTTTGATCGATTACCAATAGGTCGATACTTTCGTTTTGGAAGCGCTTCGCCAGTTGAGCCAGGTGCACGACTGACCGGGCCAGACGGTCAAGCCGAGTGATGATCAGCGTATCCCCCTCCCGAAGATAGTTCATACAGGACTTGAATTCGGGACGGTCAGCGGTGCGGCCGCTACGCTTCTCTTGGTAAATCCGGTCGCACTTTGCCTGGTTCAACTTCTCCAGCTGCACTGCCAGGCTTTGACCGGTGGAACTGACTCGGGCATAACCAACTCGGGGCATAAGCTATCACATTACTTAAGAGGTTTTGATTGATGATTTATGATAGTAGTTTTGATAGGCTCTTTCCAGGGCTATCATAATGTATACATAATGATAGCTAATGGTCTAGGCGATTATGGCACGATTCGTTTATAATGAACGAATCGAACGATACTGATGAGGTTACAAACAATGGACTCTCTTTCTGCCAATGAAGCCAAAACCCAATTTGGCGATATGCTGTTAAAAGCGCAGCGTGCCCCAATTCAAATCAATAAAAACGGTAAGCCGGTTGCCGTGGTCATCTCGTTCGACGAGTACGAAGGCATTGAAGCGCTCAAACTGCGATTGTTGCAAACGAGATCAGCCCAAGCAAAAGCCGATATCGAAGCGGGTAACACTGTCGATGGCGAATCGTTTTTTGATGCGCTAGAGGCGGGCCAATACGACTGATGCTGATTTATCGATTAACACCAGATGCCCAGACCGACTTAATCGAGATCCGTCGATTTACAGTGAAGCAATGGGGTATAGCGCAATCCCAAAAATACTTATTGGAACTCCGGAAAACCCTTCGCCTGCTCGCCGAAACGCCTTCTCTGGGTAAGTCCAGGCCAGATGTCGGATCGAATGTCTTGAGCTTTCCTCATGTCAGCCATGTTATTTATTACGTGGTACACGAGCAGCAATTGATTGTGTTCGGCGTGTTGCACAAACGCACGGTACCGTTGAATCACCTGGCCGAGCGAGAGGTGATTTAATGTGGCCGCTCTCTTAGCCGCATTAAATCTTGGCGGCTGTGGAGGCCGCCACTTTGTAGAAAACCACATGGCGGTTGATCTGGAAAGAGCGGTATCCTTCGCAAATTGACTCTCGTTTTTTTCCGATCCTGGGGTTGTGACATAGGGTTTTCAGGCCGTTATCTGTAGCGACCAGTAAAAATCGAGCGTCCGACCAGCAAACATTACGATTTCCGGCCCAGATTGATTGACAATATCCGGTGCCTCAAACCCACATTAGATTGCCAACAGCCCAGATTATCTGCAAACCCCAGACAGGCACCAGCCCACGGTCCTGCAAGCTGTTTTCTGCAAAGCCTACGAACGCGCGCTCAGCAATTCCTCGCGCAGTACACGCGGCAAGATGGTCTCCAGATCGGCGCCGCTCTGGTGCTCGATGTGTTCACGCAGCGCCTCGTTGATCAGCGTCTAGTATTTGCCGCCGCCTTTTACCCGATCGCGAAACCACTGAATGATGTCGGGATCCAGGCGGATGGAGATCCGTTCTTTGGTCGTCTTGATGACCGCTCCACGCTGGCTCCCTGAAAAATCGTATTCGTCGCGCATGATTCAGCTTTACTCGTTGTGTCGGCGGCCGTGGCCGCTCGTGCCGAGATGATACGGAGGGTTTGTTCGTCCGGTTGGGTGTAGACCACCACCAGGACACGCTGATGGGCATCGATGCCGATCAGGACGAAACGCTATTCGCCATGAGCGTCAGGATCTTCCATCGTACAGGCGATGTCGTCGTAGAAAACCTCGACCGCATCGGCGAAGTCGATCCCGTGTTTGCGCAGTTTGGACTGGCGCTTGCGCTCATCCCATTCGAAATCGATGTCCATGGCAAACAGTGTATGTACAACTTTCAACCGTTGCCACTGGTTTTTACGCCATCGTCGGTTCGAAAAGCGACTTGATTAAAAATGTTGCAATCGTCTGGAGGAGAGGGCGAATCACTCACGGGAGATTCCAGTATTGCATGAGGAAGCCCCCAGGACCGAGATTGATGGGTAAGTTGCCGGGCGCAAGCCGAAGCGTGGCAGACCTTACGGGGGGATCGTCAGCAGCGGCGTAGAGGCGGTCGTCGAGTCGGATCCTGGTCCTGTGTCGAAACGCGGGCGTATCCCATGAACATGACAGCCTCCTGAAACACATCTCTAACCTGGCTTTTCGGAGAACCGGTTTAAAGAGATAGTTTTCGGAGACATGAAAATGGGATTATAACCGGAAAGGCAGGGTAGGGGATCAATCTCCGAAAAACGGCCGTTTATAAGAGAGCTGAAGTTTCACTGAAATAGTTGCCGTCATCAATACCAGTACTCAAGCCACCATACGCAAGAGGAGCGAGATGAAAGTATTTTGGCGGGACTTGTGAGGGCTGGGCCAAAGCCTCAGGAAATTCTGGGACAACGCGGCATTGGCAATCAGTCTTCTCACATCGGAAAAGGCAAAACTGGTTCGACCTTTCACGAGATGGCGCCGTTGCGGATCGGCTTTGATGCGATCCGCATAAATCCAAGTCACCGTAGCGGCCATCATACAGAAATTCAGGTGGTTGATCACTGCATGGGCATTGCGTGTCTGGCTGCGGGCGCTACCGATCTCCTGCTTGATCTCCTTGAAACCGGATTCGATCTTCCAACGCGCTCCATAGTATTCGATGATCGGTTGGACAGAGAGCGTCAGGTCGGTGGTAAAGAAGGCGACCCACTGGGTTTTTCGAAACACCCACACCACGCGCGCCGGGCAGCGCAGGTTTTTGAGCATCACTACCTGTTCATAAGCCAGCACATCCCGCTGCTTGCCGTATAAAAAGACCCAAAATTTCTCCGCCTGTTCCCGGCGGTCAGCCGCCAACGTCGATACCGCCCCGAGCTTCGCGCCATACTTACGGGTTCGTCCACGCTGATGGGCGTGACGTTGTGGAGGCAGATCGTAGAGCGTGATATTAGCCCGCAGCCGGGACAAGAGATCGAAACGGTATGCCGATTCATTCAGTGGCCGGAGTAGACCTGCATTCCCGAACCAGCTATCGGTCACCACCAAGACCGGTAGGTTAGCAAAGTGAGCTGCCACCGAGCAGAGCATCTCAACCGCCTGCACCAGTTTGGACTGAAAGACCACTGTGGCACCGGATTTTTTCGAGGTCACGGATTGCGCGACCAGATCCTTTTTCATGAAATAGAAGCGGAAGGCCAATGGCAGACAACTCCACCGTCCCTTGATGATTTTCAATAGACCAATGGAGACCAGGTTCTGAGACCAGGGATAGGTGGGTTGGTTGAGCTTGGCGGTATGATCGTGAAAGAAGCCGCAGCCAAAGATCTTGTGTCCCGTTTTGTTGAACGAAGCCGCTATCGCGGCAGGATAAACCTCGCATCTCCAGGTAATCTCCCCAGTAGCCCAATTCCGGGCAGTTCTAGAGAGGAGTTTACCCATGATCGCTAGCGAACAAAAACGTTTTGATGGACTCTATGAGCAGCACCTGCGTGCCCTGAAACTGCACGGCTACAGCGCCAGCACCATCGATGTCTATTCCAGGGCCGTGCGTCGTCTGACAGCGTATTTCGATTGTATACCGGATCAGCTCAGTACCGACCAGTTGGCCGACTATTTCGCCGAGTTGGTCGATTCCCATTCATGGGCCACCGTGCGGGTTGATCGCAATGGACTGCAGTTTTTCTGGCAGCACATCTTGAAGCAAGATTGGCAGTGGGTAGAGATGATCAAACCCCCTCAAATCCGCACGCTACCGGATGTACTCAGCGTCCCGGAGGTGGAGCGGCTCATCGCTACCGCACGCAAGCTACGCTATCGCGTCTTTGTCTTGACGACCTATTCCATGGGGTTGCGCCTCAGCGAGACCCTGTCCTTGCAGGTCAGCGACATCGATGCGCAACGCCAGCGGGTGCATATTCGTCGCGGCAAGGGGCACAAGGACCGCTTCGTACCCCTCCCGGATCTGACTTACCAGGCCCTGCGCGCGCTGTGGGCCAAGCACCGTCATCCCCGCTTGCTGTTTCCCAACCCCGTCGGCTCACCTGAGCGCATTCGCCAGGCTACCAGCCCCATGGACCGCGGCGGTGCCCAGCAGGCGGTGAAGGCGCTGGTGATGGAGTGCGGGATAAAAAAAAGATCTCGGTCCATTCGCTTCGCCACAGTCTGGCAACTCATTTACTTGAACAAGGCCTGAGCCTACGTCATATCCAGGCCCTGCTGGGTCACGCCAGTCCCACCACCACCGCGCTCTACGCGCACCTCACCGACACCACCGCACAGGATACGGCCGATACCCTCAATCATCTGGTCGGGTCTCTGCATGTCGACTTGAAGAAGGTGTAGTCATGCAACTGGCTACCCTGATCGATACCTATCGCGAGGCGCTGGAGCAAAAGTACGCCGATGTGCTGTTGCCGAGTCACCGCCGGGCGCTGGATGCCATCACCCGTTGTCGCACCGCGCAGTCTGGGGAGGTGTTGGCGCGGTGTGACGATTGCGGCCAGCTCGAGTGGCATCCTTGCTCTTGTGGGCATCGCAGTTGCCCCCAGTGTCAGAATCACGAGGTCACCCAGTGGTTGGCACGACAGCGCGAGAAACTCTTGCCGGTCGATTACTTTCTCGTCACCTTTACCTTACCCGCGCAGCTGCGTCCGCTGGCCTGGCAGCATCAGCGTCTCCTCTATGCGGCCCTGTTTCGCGCGGCGATTCAAACCCTCAAGCAGTTTGGCCTGAATCCCAAGCATCTGGGGGCCGAGATGGGCATGACCGCGGTGCTGCATACCCACAGCCGGCGTCTGACCTATCATCCGCATCTGCATGTGGTGGTGCCCGGGGGTGGGATCGACCGCACACAGGGCGTCTGGAAACGCACACGCTATCAGTATCTGTTCAATGAATTTGCCCTGGCGGCGGTCTTCCGTGGCAAGTGCCTGCATGAGATCGCGCAGGCCGGATTGCCGATCCCGGACCATGTGCCGAAAGACTGGGTGGTGGATTGTCGGCATGCCGGTCGGGGGGCGTCCGCCCTTGAATACCTCTCACGCTACCTCTACCGGGGAGTGATCAGGGAGTCCAATATCCTGTCCGATGCGCAGGGCCAAGTCACCTACTGCTATACCGATCGGGACAGTGGCAAGGCCTATACCGAAACGCTCGATGGTGAGGACTTTCTCTGGCGGGTCATTCAGCATGTGTTGCCGAAGGGCTTCCACCGGGTCAGGGATTATGGTTTTCTGCATCACAATGCGCGCCAGACCCTGCAATGGATTCAATGTCTCTTGCAGGTCGTGCTCCAGCCCATTGTGTCCCAAGATCGCCCCAGCTTTTGTTGCTCAGCCTGTGGTGGGGTGATGAAAGTCATCTTAATCAAGCCGCCCCGCCGTGATGCCTCATTGACTCGCTCTGCCCAAGGTCCGCCAAAGGAGGTGCTCGCTTAGTCGGTAGCCAACCTCATCCGGGTCTGATGCAGAGACTGGCGGTGGTGCCAGGATTTGCCCATGCCTGTCGAATTGAAAAGGGATGGAAATACGGAAAGAACGCTGGAAGATGGTAAGGTAAGCTCTACAAAGTTTCGCTAAAAAATACTGGGGATCCACTCCAGCTCATAAACGCATGGCCAAGCCAACCTCACACAGGTGGGGTCTCAGCGATTAATTTTCTATAGTGTGTTTTGAGTCTTGGGCGAGTTCTGATCGGGCTCGTTCAACTACAGGATAAGATCGTGGTTCGCTGCGCTCTCACGATCTATCCTTATTCGTTATTGATGGAATCATCCAGCGCCACCAATAACCGCCCCTCGACGGCAGGTGCGGGGATCTGACTCCAGAGGACCCGCCAGAGCGATTCCCAAGGTAGTTTGGGAGAGGCCATGAAGGTGTAGAAGCGCCGGTGATTCAGATCCAGGCCGAAGAGGGTTTGAAGCGAACGCAGCAGATTGGAGGACATCGAAGAGGTAAAGGGCACGATGACCGCCAGCAGCGTGAACACAAACCAGTGAGTGCGTTCGCGACCCAGTTTTGAATCGGAAAATGGGGTTTGGAGCGAGAGAAGCAGGTCGCGTAGAATGAACACCGAATGGGGCCTCTTTTTCAATATATTCAATGCTTTAGCAACACTGATTATACCAGAACGGGATGCCCCATTCACCTTTAAATGGCTGAAATCAAAGGAATATTATTGACCTAGAGTGGTCTACACGGTCGCATCATAAGTAGTGACTATGACCCGTAATGTATTACTTATAACGGCCGTCTTGCCGACCTGTTGCTTGATGCGGCGACGGTAAAACGGTGAAACTTCAGTAAGAGAGTTCATTGATTAAGCCAGGCCTTCATTCATTGTTGCCAATTCTAAGTGGCAACTGAAATGACTGGACCGTGCTCAAATCTGCCAATATGAAATCTGAATTTTTCAGTAGCATCGGCAAGGAGCAGTCAGTGACCGCACCGAATATCCGCACTTTTGAACGGCCTGTATTACTCCCCAGTCCAAGGGTAGACTTCCAGGCTTGTTAGAAACCATTCATATTGAACTCCAACAGCTCCTTCACATGCCGCGATTCATTTGCCTCACAGACTCTTTTCACCAGTCTACGCGCCGAATCGACCTCTGTCCTCCTGATCACCTGTGAGAGATAGGGTATCATTGTCGCCTCGACCGAAAAGGCTTGGTACCCAAGGCCCAGGATAGCGGGCAGAACGCCATGTAACTGGGGAAGCAGGCCACAGAGTTGAACCTTGTCCATCTGTCCGTTGATGGCTTTGGCCATCTGCGCAAAGAGTCGATATAACAGGGGTGCATAAGGATCGAGGAAATCCCGTAAAGCCGGCTGATCCCGGTCGGCGGCAAAAATACACTGCATGAGGTCGTTACAACCCACCGCAACGAAATCCACTGCGTCGAGCCATCTGGCAATGTCCAAGGCACCGGACGGCGTTTCAATCATGGCGCCGATGGGTAAGAATCTGGGGAGGCGGTGCCGGACCCGATCACGCCAGTAATGTAGTTCTTCATAACGGCTTAGGTAGGGAATCAGTAATTGTAGATCGTAGCGCGTCGACAATTGTGCTACGGCATCCAGTTGTGCTTCGAAAACTTTACTTACTGGGCTGATATCGAAAAGACGCGCACCTTGTAATCCAAGCGCCATACCCATGCCATCAATCGCGGGCAACCATTGGGGACGCTTGTCATGAGCGAGATCCAGCAACCGGATAGTGACCGCTAGCGGCATGGCAGCGCTGCAGAGTGCGTCAAGGGTCCTTGCATAAAATGCAATGTCAGGACGGACGCCATTCTTGGGGACAATAAATTCCGTACGAACAAGCCCGATGTCCGTGGCACCCATAGTGACTGCCCTCCTGGCACCCTCCTCGTTTCGTACACTGGCGCGTAAGTACACAGGGATTCCGTCGGCAGTGAATACAGGCTGCCCGACGGACTGAGGCAATGGAGCCTGCAAGACTGAAACGCCCAATGCATCTACTGCAGTCGTGACAATTCCCGAAGTGCCATCCAGCATCACCTCCAGCCCCTCGGAAAAGGACTGGGCCTGCTTTGCTTCGACAATCACCGTAGGCACACCCCAACCAAGTATCGCGAGTGTTGCATGTGAAAATGGGGCGCCATCAACGATAACAATGCCCACGGGCATTTCGGTGAACCCTGCTATCTCCATCTGGTAAACAACTGCGATGGCACCTGCCACGTCAGTATTCGCCCCCAATCGCAGAGGGCCTCTCGCTTGACCAGGCACATAGGGCATAGCTTGGATGTGTAAACTTGGATTTCTCATCCCTTATCCAGACAGTCCGATAAACTATGATGACAACTCATCAACTCAGCGCTGTGCCAGCATAACATGACAAGCCGCTCACCACTGGAGTTTCCATATCGCAACCAAGAAATCATATTAGCGACCACCGGAACTATATATTCGAATGGTAATGGCATAACCTGTTGACGGTCTATTCCATATTTTGAAATAACAGGCCAGAATTCCAGCCATAGATCGTGCCCCTGGCGAATTGATACTCAAGCCGCGATGGGGAGCTGATAAAGTCCTCGACAGTGAACCTACCAACAACAGTTCTTCAACGTGGTTTGCAATTTGGGAGTATCTCCAGCAAATACTGCCGGAAAGTCGCCGCCGAGTGAGCTGTGCGTTCGATGATGGTTGTAATACGTTTGGAAGTCCGTCAGCTTTTTCTTCAGATCGCCGGCATTCCAGAAGAGTGTATGGTCAAGATATTCACGGCGAATAGTGCCGATGAGTCGCTCAATGAAGGGATGCGATTGCGGTGTATAGGGGACGGTCTTGATCTCATCTACACCCAGAATTCTCAAATTTGCTTGCCATTGGTGATACAGGAATAGCGGATCGTTGTCAGAGCTGAGATATTTCGGGGGTACCCCTGGTTGAGATAGCCGTGTTGAACAGTCGACACAACGCCACACCATCGACATCACCGGCATGCACACCAAAACCAATGATACGCCGAGTGAACTGATCCATGACCACGAGTACCCAGTGGCTCTTTAGCAGAATGGATTCACAACGGAACAGATCAACACTCCAGAGGCTGTCCTTCGGCGTGTCCGAGTAAAGTCAGCCACGAAGGGCCGTGACCGGAATCGGGGCCTGGTCGGTAGTGCTTTTCAAGTACGCGCCTGACAACATCTTTATCGATGTCTACTCCGAATGCTTTGCTGATCTCCTGAGCAATCCGCGGACAACCAAAACAAGGGTTTCGTTGCTTTAAATCGATGATAGCCTCGATGAGTTCGGGTGAGGGACCCCTTGGGGCCGGGTTTGCCTTTGCGCCCAGACGAATACAGTTGTCGGTACTTCCGCTGCTTGAGCAAGCGGTTGAAGTTTAGTAGCGTCGAGGGCCGGACAATAACCGCTGCCCGCTGGATATGCCGGGGGCTGAGAAACAGCGACCAGAAAGGGATCGTTACGGCCTCGCTTTGTCATTTGAATTGAAAACCTTCATTCAGGAGAAGTCACGCCTTGTCGGCTTAATCGATCAAGCGGTTGCGCTTTCCAGCCAGGTACGGAAAAACGTCCGGCGCCCAACGCCAAAGAGGTTGCATACCTCAGCTGCTGGTTTGTTGCATACAAAGCTTGGGCATTCTCCCGCTTGGTGATATCGGAACGAGGTCGTCTACCCGATCTCCCGTAGGCCTCGGCGGAAGCTCTTCCGGCGGCCGCAGGTTCCGCCTTACCTCAGTGTCCGGATGACTCGGACCACTTCACCCATTGGTCACAGAATCCTCGACCCGATACGATAAACAGGTTAAGCCTTTGACGTTTGGGGAGTAACGTTCTCATAAAGATTCTACGCTTTTTCCATCACTGCGTTCGGAAAAAGTGGTTCTCCTGCGGAGCACAACCGATAATAAACAATATCATGTAGGCCAGTCTGCCATGCAAAATTTAGACGACTTTTCCACTTATTATGACGAGTTGCTCGAAGGCCGCTATGATTGCATCGATCGCATCGTCCTCAATGGTTATTTCCCTCTCGGGCAACAAGGGGGCGGTTTTCGTACTTGGTGGCGTCAACTCACGGGGTCAGATGCCACCTTGGATCAGGTTCATTTACAGCGTATGGCTGGTCGCTTCAGCCGCCGAGTGCACGGCTGGGCCAAAAAGGAGGGTATACCCCTCATCCACTGTGTACCGGGTGAACGCAAACATGAACTGGCGGAGCAGTACCTGCCATCGAATCCCGACTACCAAGGGCTCTTTCTCATCCTGGTGGCCAAAGCACCAGGCTTGGTATGGGAGGTCAAGCACAATCCGAAAGGTGTCCCCCACCTGGTGCGCAAAACACCTTGGCCTTATGTGAACCACTATCACTTTCATCTGATCGATCCCGACTGGGGCCACATGACCCTCAAGATGAGTGGACACCCCCCATTTGGGTTACAGGTTATGCTCAATGGTCACGAATGGGTTGAACGTCAGGCCCGCAAACAGACTATCTCCGCGATGAAGGAGGGTAACTGTTTTGTGGGTGGTTCATTCCAGGCCCTGGATCGACTCGCAGACACCTTGTGCGATGAGCACGCCATAGGGCGATTGACCGAGGTCTGTGACCGTTGGGCTTATTCGAGCTGTCTGTGCTTTGCGCTGGATACAGAGGAGCAAAAGCGCTCTGGTTTCACCTACCGTTACTCGGCCTACCAGATCGAGTACAGTCGCAACCTTCTCTTTATCCGAGGGACCGCGTTGGACAGTGTGTTTCAAGGACTTATTGATCGAACCCGGCGCTATCTGGACATCCCCAAGCTGCAAACGATTTTCGGTTATAAGCACAGACCTCACCACCGTCAGGGCAAACAAGCCTTGCGCATGGTCCGAGCCTTGGACCAATCGGCCTATGATCTGACGGTGTTTAAGGTGCATTTTGGGCCATTGACCCTCAAGCTCTATGACAAAGGGGCTCGGGTGCTGCGCATCGAAGCCATTGTGCATAATATCAAAGGGCTGCGCTGCGGCAAGACAGTGGAGAAACTTCCGATCATGCTGGTCGAACTTCAGCGAATGGTGATCGATTTTCTCAATGTCGTTCAGGCCGCCCACCGTAGCTACTTGCCTGATGGTAGGCTGGATGAACTCCTGGAACCTTCGCAACGAGGAAAGCGGCGCTTGGCTGGCGTAGACCTGCAAAAGCCCCGCATTCGGACAGTGAGTGAGGCGCTCCTGGCGCTGGCACCCAAACCCGGTGGCTTTACAGCGGCCGAGCTTGCAGCCAAGGTGGTTGATTTGCTGCCAGCCAGCGAGGTTATATACACATCACGTCAGGCCAGCTATGACTTGTCGAAATTGCGCGGCAAGCAACTGGTCGAACGGATTGACAAGTCACGACGATACCATGTTCCACCAGCAGGCATCCGGATTCTGGCCGGGATGTTAATCCTGCGTGAAAAGGTAATCAAACCGGTACTGGCCGGTCTGGTTAAACCTCATGTCGGTCGACCTCCGAAAAATGTCCATCCGATTGATCAGCACTATGACAACCTCCAACGTGAGTTGCGCCGTACCTTTGAAACGCTTGCGTTAGCGGCATGAGTAAACAGATGTATTACCAACATGTTTGTTTTAGGAACGCCCTAAGGGCCTAAATAAGAATCATTCGTTACCACCATCATAAACTGTCGGAATATCTTACATATCCAGGTTTACAGCCTGGACCAGCATTTTCTATCCAATTGTAATATCTGCCATATTTTTATATGGCGCGATGCTTGCGCTATACGAAACCAATGCCTACTCAGTCACATTCTGATCAGGGCATGGCAATTAAAAAAGCAGAGGCAGCGTTTGCCAATTCGGGGGAAAAGAAATGGATGTGAGGCAATTGACTCGCCATGCTCTATTGCGCGCATTGCTCAATGCTTGCCGATTCACTTCAGGTGAGTGAAGACCGCTCTGGATATTGTTTTGACTGTTTTTAAACAGAGACATTAACTTACACCTTAAGAATAAAAAAGGATTATCTGATGGATTCTTTCAGTAGGCTTTCCGCAGGTCGCAGTGTTTTTGTTCTCTTTGTATTCATCACGACTTGCTTCATCTCAACCCCGGCAGCCGCATTTCCTGGCAACTGGAAGTGGGGTTGGGACAAACCACTACCTACGGCTGAGCACTCTTACTATGCAACCTACCCATTCCCGACGAAAGAGGCTGCGGGTGAAGCCTTATGCGCACAGGCCTACGAGGGGGGAACAGTTCACAGCATAGTGTATTACATTGGAGCTGAGCACATAGGCTCTGAAGGATGGCTTTTATATTGTAATACTGGATCTTTGACTGGTGTTGGAGGACTGTCACTACATCACCTTGATCCCTGTTCTGATCGATGGAACGATGTGCCGGTCTGCTGTCCCTATGGCACAAGATTCAACACTGTTTCCCTGAAGTGCGAAGCGAGTTGCCCGGAAGACACGCTGTTCGACGAAAGCCTCGGCCACTGCCAACTGCCGCAGACCGACTGGTGCTCCGGCAATCCAATCAAGACCCTCACCGGGGAAAAGCTGCAGGTCGAGACGGACTATGTGTCCAGCAACCGCTTGTTGAACCTGCGCAGAACCTACGCCAACGCCCGCAACCTGACCCGAAATCCGATCCATCAGCGGTATTCTCCGCATAACCCTGAACTCCACATAAGCCCTTTGGGTAGCACGTGCAGTAGATAGCGGCGGATCAGTTCCTCGCCTTTCAGGCTCATCACCTTCCAGCGGTTGCCATCCCGGTAGTCCTTGTAGCTCACCTCGACCTCGCCGTCTTCAATCCCGAGGATACGGCTGTCGCTGATGGCGATGCGATGGCTGTAGCGCGCCAGATAGTCCACCACGGTTTCGGGGTGGGTGAGCCAGGGCTTGGTATACACGACCCAGTCGGTCTGCATCAGGCGATCGAGGCACGTATCGATCTCACCGGGATCACTGATCCGGTGGAGTGCACCGGACGCATAGGCCGCTCTCAAGCGACTCACCATGCATCCGCGAAACTGCCGGGCCAAGGCTCGATCCGGAAACAGAAAGGTGCTGCGGGATGCATGCCATTGTCCCTCCTCACCCAGGGCGCCGCCGGGGATCAGGCAATGCAGGTGCACATGGCGCCACAGCTGTTGGCCCCAGGTATGTAACACCGCGGTCATACCCAGTTCGCCATCCAGCCGTTTGGGATCCGCGCCAAAGGCCTTGAGCGTGCTCCAGACCGTTTGAAACAGCAGTCGGTACATGACCTCCGGATGACAGGCGACCCAGGGATTGAGCGTATGCGGCAGGGTAAACACCACATGGTAATAGGTCACCGGCAGTACCGATTCGGTTTGCTTTTCACACCAATCCGTCGTCGCCCGCCATTGGCACTTGGGGCAGTGGCGGTCTCGACAGGCGAGATAGTGCGCTTGCTCATACTCGCAGTGATCGCAGTGCCACTGCAGTCCGCCCAAGGCCTCGGTGCGGCACGCACCCAGATGGGCACACACCTGCGCTTGTCTCGGGCTGAGCGGGTGGGACTGGCGGTAGGTCGGCAGAAACTCCTGCATCACCGTTTGCAAGTCCGCCGCCTTATTCATGGATCACCTCCAGGGCGGCAATCAGATCGGTGCCGGTGTTGCCACCCTGGGTGTTGGGCGCCCAGTGCACGTAGCGCAGCGTGGATTGGATGCTTTGATGTCCCAACTGCTGTTGCAGTCGATGCACCGGCAGGCCATTTTCCAATTGATGGGTCGCATAGGCGTGCCGCAGCGAATGAATCCCTCCGACCTTCAGGATGCCGGCCACTCGCTTGGCCGCCGTAAACGCCTTCTGTATCGTGGTAACACTCAACGCCCCGGGGAACTGGCTATTGGGAAACAGCCATTCCTGTGGACGGTAGGCCTGCCAATAACGGCGTAGTTGCTGCAGTAAGGCAGCCGGGATCTCAACCTGACGATCCTTGGCACCTTTGCCTTGTTCGACCCGCAACAGACGGCGCTCCCCATCGATATGGCGCACCTTAAGTTCCACCAGTTCACTGACCCGCAGGCCGCAACCGTAACAGGTCATCAACATCATGCGGTGTTTCGGGTTGGCGCAGGCCGAAAGGATGCGTGCCACCTCGCTGCGGGTTAACAGCTCCGGGATGCGCTGAGGCAGCTTGGGAAGGGTGATCGGCACCTCGAAAGCGGGCCATTGCAGGACTTCGAGATAGAAGAAACGGATTCCATTGAAGTACAACCGGCAACTGGCACCCGTGAGATGGTGGTCTTTGACCAGATGCAAAAAGAATTGCTGAATATCCTCGGTGGTCAGTTGATCCGGTGCGCGACGGTAATACTTGACGAGTTTGACAATAGCATAGAGATAGCTCTCGTGGGTGCGAGGTGAAAATCCTCGCATCAGCATCGCGTCGATCATCTTTTGACGTAACAGTTTCATCGTCCTTCTCCTTTGTGAGTGACCCACAGGGGTCAATAAGGAGTTTGGACGAATCCGTTACCGCAGGACTTTATCGGAGGGGAAGCCGCCGCGCAGCGGCTGAGTTCAACAGTTAGTTAACGGACCCAATGGTCTGTATATCAATAACCCGCACTTGAACTATATTTTCTTTTTTCTCCATAGATATCTATGTGTTACCTTCTCTCTATTTCATCGGCGTAATTAATATCCGGGTCCATAATATCTCTTGACCTTTGATATTTATCGTCCTTTTCAACGTCAACTTTATGGCTGATGGTTTGGTCGTAATCCCGCAGGGTACCCTTGAGATCACCTTTGTTGTGGTCAGCTATGTATCTACTGAACAGAATGCTTGTAGCATTAAATATGTTGTTGACAACATATGATTCGCATGCCATATTGAATTATAATATGGACTGTGGATTTTGATCCGGCTTTTGAGCCGGAATTCGAAGCGTTGGCCGAAGCCGTACAGGACGAATTGCTCGCCCGTGCTCAGGTCTTGGAACAGTTCGGCCCTCATCTTGGCCGTCCTTCGGTGGATACGCTGAATGGTTCAAAACACGCCAATATGAAAGAGCTTCGTTTCGATGCGGATGATGGTGTGTGGCGCGTGGCATTCGCCTTTGATCCGAAACGAACGGCAATTCTTCTTGTTGCTGGTGATAAGTCAGGCACCAGTGAGAAGCGCTTTTATAAGCAGCTTATCAAGAGGGCAGATGAGCGGTTCGATGCACATTTGGAACGCTTGAAGGGAAAGAAGCGAGGTAAATCATGACCAGTTTGAAAGACGTAATGAACAAACTCCCGGCTGAACGTCGTGCAAAGATTGAGGCACGGGCAGCTGAGTTGATTGCTGAAGAAAAGACTTTGCGTGACTTGCGTAAGGCACTCGATCTGACGCAAGAGCGCATGGCGGAACTGCTCGGAGTAGGGCAGGACAATATCTCACGGCTCGAAAGTCGTACCGATATGCTTCTTTCCACGTTACGCAGCTATGTTGTTGCTATGGGCGGTTCGCTTGATTTGATTGTACGCTTTCCAGACCGCCCGGATGTATCGCTAACGGCCCTATCGGATAAGGACATGCTTCAACCAGTAGGCAAAAAAAAATCGGCGTCGAGATAATACGCAGCACCACCCTGCCTAGGCTTTTTATTTTTCGAGAATAGCGACTGAACAGAATCGGTGAATTCTGTTCAGTTTTTAGGCTGTTGAGCTTCATTCCGGTGAGCTTCGTAATAGGCCCGCAAAATAGCATTAATCCGTGTTTGGTATCCTTTTCCTTGGCTTTTTAGCCAATCCAGAACATCACCATCCAGCCGAATATACACCCCGGTTTTTGCTTCCGGCAGGCGCACTTCGGCCTTCTGCCAGAAGTCTTCGTCCAGTTCCGGAATATCGCTGTAGTCGATATCCTCATCCTTTATTGCCTTGATCTGATTCAGTCGTTTCTTGGAAATGGACAACTCATTGAGTGATTTTTTTACAGTAGTCATTGTATTTTCTCCTTTCTGCGCGATTGGCCGAACGCGCTGAAATAATACGGGTTACGTCGTTCCGGTCCGTGTGAATCACCACAACGACCACTTGTTCAGGCAATTGACCGATGCTGATTTCACGCGTTTCCCCATAGTCCTTCCGGTCATCAATTTCAGTCAGGGTAAGCCCGCGAAAAATTAAGGCAGCTTCCTCAAAAGCAATGCTGTGTTTGGCGAGATTGGCCTTGTTCTTTTCTTCATTCCATTCAAAATCCAATGCTCACATCCTTACCTACATGGCGTTAATATATATACATTATATATATACAAATATTACTAACCTGTCAAACAAAAAACTTGTCTAGATTTGAGGCTTTTTTGTTGAAAAGCAGAACAGATGACAGGGGAGCTGTTCACTTTTACAGGTTGTGCAGAGTGCAAAACAGGGTAGGGGATGAATTTGTGGTTTTGACTTCCGTGGTTGTTGATGGTTTAGGGGGTTGCAAGAGTGCAAATTGTGGTACGCCCTTCACCATGGGATGGGGTGCGGATGATGCATCTATCAGTCCCGCGACACCTAAATCCCGATCCGCTCGACCTCATCCATCGAGACCTGATCGCTGCGCCGGTCATAAAGCCGGGTCGTCTTCGGATCGGAATGCGCGGCCATCTGCTGGGCATGCTCCAGCTTGGCCTCGGGGTTTTCCAGATAGGCGGTGATGCCGGTGCCCCGGAAGGTGTGATTGCAGATGCCGGGTGTCTCGATGCCGGCCTTTTGCGTCCGGCGCTTGACCATCGCCCAGGCCCGTTGCCGGTCGAGGCGGGTTGAGCCGAGCTTCTTGGTCTTGCGGTCCACGGTGCGGAAGAGGGGACCGTCCTTGTCCTCGCCGATCCCGGCGGCCTCGATGTACTCCCGCAGCCAGTCCTTCAGATTGTGCTGGCAGGGCATCTCATGATACTTGCCGCCTTTCTCGTGCAGCCGGACCCAGAGAGCATCCTGCTTCTGGTACACGTCCTTCACATTCATGTTGACGGCCGCCGAGACCCGCGCGAAGGTGTAGATCATCAGCCCGATCAGGGCGCGGTCGCGCAGGCCCACAACCGTATCCGTCGGAATGGAGCGGATCAGCTTTCGGGCCTCGTTCGGCGTGAGGATCGGGGTCTTGCCCTTGGTGTAGGAGAATTTCGGACCCCGGACGAAGGAGGCGGGGTTGGTGTGCAGGACATGGCCGGTGACCAGCCAGTCGAACAGATGACGCAGCGCCGCGAGCTGCTGCTTGACCGTTTGCGGCTCGTAGACCTGCGTTTTGAGCTCCACCCAGGCCGCCACATGCACCGGCTCGATGTCTATTAAATCGGTGATGCCGGCATCTTCGACCCACTGCAGAAAATCCCGCACCGACCGGAGATAGGCCTGGCGCGTGTGCTGGTTGCGGATTTGCGCGGCGAAGAACTCGATGAAGCGTTTCTCGGCGTTGCCGCCGGCGCGCAGGATCAGGGCAGGCATCCTGGATGCGTCGCCTGCGGTTTCCAGAACCCCCGATTTGGCCTCGACCAGCTCGCCCGTCATGCTGCCCCCTTCTGTCCCCGGTTTAATGGTACATAACCGCCTTTATGTACTATTAATAACGAAGGCGCTACACAGGCTCAAGATATATGGAGTAGCGATTTCAAGAGACGGTGTGGAGACAACAGGATGCTTCAGCGCATCAACCCGATATGATGTTTCCGATGTACCCTGAACGCCGAGGTGCGCCCCTTGGACCGGCGGGCGTTTTCAGGGGTTTAGACGGGCCCATTTGCAACACGTTGAACAATACGGTTGCAGACTGGACTGCAAGCGGGTTTGCACAAGCCGTCAGATTACCCACCGCCATCTCAGTCAGTCGGAGTCATCCAGGTCGGCATAGGACAGACTCTCGGGATACAACTCAGTCAACTGCGCGAGCGTTTCCTGGACCTGTTCCAGTGAAGCCATTAGATCGTGTACCTGATCTTCTAGATCGACGGCGAATTCGAACAGTTCTGCCACCTGGCTACGTGCCCCTTCGTTGAACACGGCCATCGCCAATTGATGCAGCGTCAACAGGTCTGTCCGCAGTTGCGGCGGACTGCCGTCTTCGCCGTCGTTGAGCTCTTGGCGCATCGCGTCAACAGCATCCACGGCTCGCAGTAGCGAGGCCGTCTCGAAGTTGTCGGGTGTCAGTTCATCCCATTCCGCGTCGGTAATCTTGATCGTCATGTCATGTCCTTCCTGACTCAAAAAACGTAGCGAGCTTCACCAGTACCTCATCCATGATGGTCTATTCCTAGCGAGACCGTCAGCAGCCGACAGAGGCGCTATTTGGCTATTTGTGCCTCTCCTCGCGAAAAGGTAAAAATAAGCGAGTGCTTATCTGCGCCCATCAACGGCGGCAGTTTACCTACGGTGTTATCCCCAGCGACTGCCAGAGAAAGTCATAGGAAACCGGGGTCCGCTGTTGAGCCCTGGCCTGCTGCGCTTCGCCATGTTCATAGGTGTGTAGCAGGAACCTGACCTGTTCCAGACCCTCCGGCGTCTGGATGGCCTCACGTGGAGTACGATCGCCCAATAGCGGTAATGGCTCGTCGGCCCAGTTCGCATAAAGCTGGCGTATTCTCTGCTCGATGAATTCGCTCAGGATATCGGGCGGCAGTGGCGTCGCAACCGACGGGTCCTCGGTCTCATGGGGCTGCAAATGAACGAGCATGCCTGTGGGATCGGAGATCTCCCGGCTGATAAAGGCAACGGCTGCGCCTGCAACCGCTTCGAACCAGGGCCGCCCGTCGTCGGCATATTTTTGCGTGTGATAGGAAACCTGGATTCGATCCGAGCGTTTTCCTGGATCGATGCTGAGGCTGCGGCGCACCAAACCATCCTGTCCTTGAAAAATGCGGCTCCATCCCTCCTCACGACTGCCCTCGATATCCGCTTCGCCGGACAAGGCCTGCTCGAGTGCGTCCCAGTCATGAACCCGGTAATGATCGGTCACTTGCAGGAGCGGATCCCCTGTCACATGGTCGATCAGTTGGGGTATGTCATAGGCGGTTACAAACAGCTTGAGCCAGTGATAGGGAATGATGACGCCGGTGATTTCCTTGGCGAGCGGTGAATCGGGCTCGACTTCTGCCAGTTCGTTTCTGAGTTCTTCCAACAGGTTCCAGCCGAGATGGCGGGGAAATGAATACACCGCACCGGACAGTTGGAAATGATCTTCTACCGGCAGAATGCGTGCTGCGATGAGGTCATAGGGATTCGCTTGTTGAGAGCCGGCTTTTTCTCGGACGAGCACCGGTGGGCGTTCGGGCAGCAGAATGTCTTTGAGTGTCATGCCTTCTCCCGGTTGCACCTCGAGGATTTCGTAGAGTCTGAGTGGCATGGCGGCTAGCAGCTCGATCCATTGCCGTTGCGCTACCGAGAAAAGCGGACCCCCTCGGCCCAGTAGCCAGTCCGCAACACGTCGCTCCTCACCTTTGACGCTCATGGATCCATCCCCCACCAGCCATTCCAAGGCATTGATCAGAATGCCTTCATACACGCCATCGTGTTGATCCGGCAACCGATCATATTCTTCGTCATCAAGGCCACCGAAGAATCCTTCGTCGAGCGCTTCGCGTACAGCCTCCCCGTGCATCGTCATGAGCCAATGGATGGCGCGCGGGATTGCCTCCTCACGATCATTCGCCGCCCGATTCGCTTCGGCCTTCAGGCAGCAGTGTTTGTATTTCTTGCCGCTGCCACAGGGGCAGGGATCGTTACGGCCTAGCTTTGTCATTCGAGTGGAAAACCTTCATTCAGGAAAAGTCATGCCTTGTCGGCTTAATCGATCAGGCGATAGCGCAGGGAAGACGCTAGGTCCACCCTCCCCCACATTATCTGCAAATTGCTCAGTCAGGCACCAGCCCACGGTCCTGTAGGCCGTAATCTGCCAAGCTTACGAACGCGCGCTCAGCAATTCCTCGCGCAACACGCGCCGCAAGGTGGTCTCCAGATCGGTGCCGCTCTGGCGCTCGATATGCTCGCGCAGGGCCTCGTTGATGAGTGTCTGATAATTGCCACCGCCTTTTACCCGATCGCGAAACCACTGGATGATGTCGGGATCGAGGCGGATGGAAATCCGTTCTTTGGTCGTCTTGATGACCGCTCCCCGTTGGCTCCCTGAAAAATCGTATTCGTCGCGCATGATTCAGCCTTGCTCGTAGTGTCGGTGCTCGGCGGCGGTGGCCGCTCGTGCCGAGATGATACGGAGGGTTTGTTCGTCCGGTTGGGTGTAGACCACCACCAGGACACGCTGGAAAGCATCGATGCCGATCAGGACGAAACGCTGTTCGCCATGAGCGTCAGGATCTTCCATCGTACAGGCGAGGTCGTCATAGAAAACCTCGACCGCATCGGCGAAGTCGATCCCGTGTTTGTGCAGGTTGGCCTGGCGCTTGTGCTCATCCCATTCGAAATCGATGTCCATATCAAACAGTGTATGTACAATTGTCACCCATTGCCACTGGTATTTACGCCATCATCGGTTCGAAAAGCGACTTTTTCAAAATGCTGCAATCGTCTGGAGGAGAGGGCGAATCACTCGCGGGGATTTCCGAAATTACATGAGGAAGCCCCCAGGACCGAGATTGACGGGTAAGTGGTTGGGCGCAAGCAGAAGCGTGGCAGACCTTACGAGGGGATTGTTAGCGGCGGCGTAGAGGCGATCGTCGAGTGGGATCCTGGTCCTGTAATGAACATGGCAGTCTCCGAAATCTCATCTCAAACCTAGCTTTTCGGAGATTGGGTTTCAAAAGGCAGTTTTGGGAGACATGGAATCGGGATTTTGCCGGAAAGGCAGGGTAGGGGGGTAGTCTCCTAAAAACGGCCGTTTTTAAGAGAGTTCATTCATTAAGCCAAGCCTTTACTCATTGTTACCAATTCTAAGTGACACCTGAAATAATGGACCATGCTCTTTACAGACAATCACTGACTCAAAGCAATTTAGTATCCTCTATCTGTATCTGTGATTGAGATCTATGACGGCAACTTATCCTGCATGTACGCCGGAATCTCTCCCTTCGATGCGGGGCGGAGCAAATATGAATCGCTCTGCGGTTTGGGTGTGCAAAACGGATTCGGACGTTAGTGTTCCCCTGTTTTTGCACACCCTGGATGTTTCTCCCCCGATCAAAGACTCGTCAAATCGTTAGGACGATGGCTCTACGCCATGCCTGGGGATGGCGAACAGATGTTCGCAACGATTCTGTGTGGTGGAGTTGACTGCGAACAGATGTTCGCAATTCGTACCTGAAATGCCCACCAAATGACCGAATACACCATGGCACGTCGCTTGCAGTAGGTCGAGTATCGGTCCAAAGGAGAGCGCCCATGCATTTCCCAGACTTCGATCAGGAATTCGAATCCGATCTTTTTGCCGATGACGAATCCTCAGACTTGGGGTTCGAGTCATCGATGTTTACTGGCGATGACGAGGGCTATGAAATGCAACTCGCTGCCGAACTGCTCGGTGTGTCCAGTGAAGCGGATCTTGAGCAGTTTCTCGGCAGCCTGATATCTCAAGGCGCTGGCCTGGCGGGGAGTTTTTTGAAGAGCCCGGCCGGCCAGAAATTGGGGGGATTGCTGAAATCTGCCACGAAGAAGGTGCTGCCTCAGGTGGGTCAGGCCATTGGTGGCCATTTTGGCGGTGCGGCCGGTGCCAGGGTCGGCGGAAAAATCGCAACGCAGGCGGGTCGCGTACTCGGGTTGGAACTGGAAGGGCTTAGCGGCGAAGACAGCGAGTTTGAGGCCGCACGCCAGTTTGTGCGCTTCGCGCGCGATGCCTCCAAACGTGTCGGCAACAGTTCCGGTACCGCCGCCGATGCACGAAACGCCTATATCGCAGCCGCCCGTCAGCACGCACCCGGCCTTGTGCCATCGGGTGTTGGCGGTCCCTTGCATGACTTTCCTCTGTCGGGTCGCTGGATACGGCGCGGCCGGACTATCACACTGATGTAATAAATCTCTACCGCATTCCCTAATGGAGGCCTGAAATGCATGACATTGACCGAGTCTTGAACCCACAGGAGATGTTCAACGAAGCCGAATTTGAGGCATCGCCGTTCGGTGGCGCCTATGACGAGGCAGAATTCGAATTCTATGGCGAAACTACCGACGATCTTGACGAATCAACACTCGCCGCCGAACTGCTCAGCGTGGGCAGCGAACAGGAGTTGGAACTGTTCATCGGAAGCTTGCTGAAGAATGCTGCCAAGGGGGTCACGGCATTCGCCAAGTCGAAGGCTGGACGCGCCATCGGTGGCGCACTCAAACAGGCGGCTAAGGCCGCGCTGCCAACGCTCGGTGCGACGCTTGGCTCCGCGATTCCAATTCCCGGTGTCGGTACGGCCGTTGGCAACATGGCCGGCAAGGCGCTCGCCAGTACGCTCGAATTGGAAACCGGCATGGATGTCGAGGACAGTGAATTCGAAGTCGCCCAGAACGTCGTTCGCCTAGCGAAAAATGCCACGAAGCAGGCGATGAAAGCGCCACCGGGGGCCAATCCGAACGCGGTGGCCGCGCAGGCCGTGAAGAGTGCGCTGCGCAATTTACAAGGCGGCGCCGGCGTGTCGGGTGGCCAGAGCGGGCGCTGGGTGCGGCGCGGTAACAAGATCGTGCTCTTTGGGGTATGACGTGATGCCGTCGGTGCTCGCGCTACGCTTTCTATCACAGGAGGTATCCGGCTTGATCGGGCGCATGGAAATGGTCAAGCCCTTTTCCCTCCATGAGACGATGGTCCCGGCCGCTGTGCCAGCGGCGCGGACCTTGCGTGACATCGACGCCTATCTTGCCCGCGGACGCTCGGAGCTAATCCGTTCGGCCCGACGCTATTTGGCGTGGTTACGCAACGGCGATGCCGAGCGCCGTAGTCTGGAATCTGTCTATCGGCGGTACGTGTTCCTGCGGCTTCGGGTGAATGCCGTGCTCACGCAGTTCGACCTCTTTGCCGACGCGATTTCGCAGCGTAGCGAGGCGGACACCGGGGTCTGGTTGGCGGGTCTGGATGTACTGGCGCGTGATGCACTCGCATTGCCGAACCTGTCCTACCGGGTGCCGCCGCTGCTTTGCTACCTTGACCGAGGCATTGGGGCGGCCATCCGCCGTGCCCGCACACGGCTGCCCGGTGGTGGCGAAAACCCGGTGGCCATCGTGCGTGTGCCGCGCGAGCGTATGGTGGGGTTGGGCATCGCCTCGTCACTCGTGCATGAGACAGGACACCAGGGCGCAGCGATCATCGACCTTGTGAGCACCCTGAGGCGCACGATGGAGCCCATGCTGCACGAGTCATACGGGGACCGCATCAATCCCTGGAGGTACTGGTATCGCTGGATCTCAGAGATCGCGGCCGATCTGTGGTCGGTGGCCCGCTTGGGTGTGGCCTCGACGCTGGGCCTGATGAACGTGGTGAGCTTGCCGCGGGTGTTCGTGTTTCGCGCGAACCTGGACGACCCGCACCCGACGCCATGGATCCGCTTGTTACTGAGCGCCGAGATGGGCCGCCAGCTCTACCCGCATCTGCAGTGGAGGCGTCTGCTGAGTTTGTGGTACGCGAGTTATCCCGCGCGTCACGATGTAGTCCATGCACCGGTGGTCGCTGCGCTGGCAGAGCATGTACCGACCTTTGTCCAATGGATGCTGCAGCAGCGTCCGTCGGGGGCGTCCGGCCAGACCCTGGCACGCTTTATCGCCGATCCTCAGCTCGCCGCCGAACGGCTGGAAGAGCATGTCGAACGCTGGTATCGATCACCCGGTCATCTGCAGGACCTGCGCCCCTGCCAAACGTTCGCGGTGGCGGGTTACTGCCGGCTCGCGCGCGGACGTACTCCGGTGCCGGAGATTCCCCTTTTCTCATCGCTATTGACCCGCTGGGCGTTGGCCACCTGAGTGCCTTGCCCATTTGCCCAAGGAGATTGCATATGGCTACCAAAGAACCCCAAGACGGAAAGAAGCCGAACGCCGAGACACCTGAAGAGTTGGCGGAAGCCAAGGCACATGCCGTGCAGGATCAAACACCTGGCCACAGCAGCTGTTGCATCGGCAAGCGCCCGCTTGAAGTGACGCTGCGCGCGCGACCGTCCGTCGACACCGAGCATGCCGAGCTCAACTCGCTGATCCGTTTCCAGATCGTCGCGACGAGCTTTCCCGAATACAAGAAGTTCATGGACCAGCTGGTCGGCCCGCCGGTACCACCCGGGGTATCCCTGACGGACGAGATGGCTCGGGTCGCGAGCGAAGAGCTGGGCCTGGGGCAGCCCGAGCTGCGCAAGCAGTTCTTCTCCGGGACCGGCGCCAAAAACCCGTTCAGGATCCATGGCACTATCCCCTATGAGTTGTTGCGTTTGGCCACCGAGGTCTGGTTGCTTACACGCTGTGGCCCCGCGTGCTGGGATTTCGATATCGAGCGCTGCGACGATGACTTGGCCAGCTTCGTCAAGACGGATGCGAGTCGGTTAGGCATTAGTGGGAGCACTCTGAAAACGAGAATCTTAGATTACCTCGATGCTTACGTATCGCCCGACAGCCCGGCAGCCACGCCGTATTTGAATCTAATCGTCGAACAGCTGCTGCCCACCTTGCCCCCGGCCGACAAGCTCGGCTACGCCTACCGCAGCCGCTGGGAATGCCCGAGCATGATCGAGCTGATCTGGTCCTACTGGCACGAGGAGGGGGGGCAGTGCCAGACTATGAACGCGATCGCCCTGCGTTTTCAGAATCGCAAGAGCCGCCCAGGACGCGACCCGCTCGCGAACCTGGCGACCGACCCGCTGCGCCCCATGCAAAGCCTGTTGTGGGGCTGGGTTGAGTCGGCCTACAAACGTCTCACCGTCGAACGTCGCGCCTACGAGTACGATAATCATTATGGCCTGACCCTGCTCGGCAAGGCGGTGCCGACGTTGATGTCGGCGGACAGCCGTTCGAAGTTCCTGGAAGGTTTCCACTCGCTGCTGCACATCGCGCATCTGTACTACGTTGAGCGGGCGGATACCACACGGATTCCCGATGGCTTTCCTCTGCTCAACGCACTGCGTAATGTACACCTGATCCTGGCCGAGGGCGCGCACAACCAGTATGGCGACCTGCCATGGACCAGCCGTGTCGAGATGCTCATCGAGCAGTGGCTGATCGCACGACCCGAGATGCGTGAATTCCTGCGCGGGCGCGCCATGGTGCCTTACCACGAGGGTTGGATGGGCCAGGTCGACACGATGAAGAAGCTGCAGGGGTGGAGCGATGTGACGATTACCCATTACCATGAACTCGCGACCACCGGCGAGGCGATCTTGCTCGCCGTGCGCCACGGCCCCTGGGCCACGACCAACGACCAGGAGGAGGCCAAGACCTGGGCCGACTACTGGCGGCCTGAGCTTCAGCGTTACATCTACGCCTACAAGGCCGTTACCGGCGCCGACCTGACGGTAAAACCGATCAGTACCGTGATGCCGGCACGCCTGCTGCAAGCGCGCTTGGCGAAACAACAGGCTGCGATGGGTTTACGTTGAGTTGGCCTCTTGAGTGGTCGCAAGGAGGTACACGATGGACAGACTGCAAGAAGTAGTGATCGACGAGGCCCGTTGGCCGAGGATGTTTGCGAAGCTGCGACGTGCGGGATTTAGGGCTAGATGTGGATGCTATGGGTGCGAATCCTGCCAGACCAAGGCAAGACGCTTCGTACGTGGGCTCTCGCAGGAATCAAGTTATACCGGTAGTTACATACCCTACCAAAGGGGTTCTCGCTTGGTGACCATCGATCGTGACTTTGGAAACCGCCGAGTCGGGTTGCTGATCGACATGCGTAGGGAGCCAAAGGTTATCGATATTTCGATTAGACCTGAGAACGATAACGAACAGGCGGAGGTTGTGACTGCCATGGGTGAGGATACTGTATGGAATGCTGCAATCGACTACCGATCGAAGTGGCCAGGAGGCGAGGCGACTAAGAGGCATTTGAAGAGTGTACCAAAGACGATCATGGAGGAAGACTACCCCAATATTGCGACGGGGCTCGCATGGGTGGGGTTCGCGACGTTCGAAGACTTGAGTAGGCTGCCTAGTGATCCTGGACTATATCTGATCGTCTGGGAGAACGGCGCGTATTTGGGTAGCACTGGAGATAGTCAGGGGATTCAAAACCGTGTCAAGCAGCATCTGGCTGCTTTTAAAAAGATCGGATTTGTTCCACTGAATCCGAAGAATTTCAGAAAGTTTAGAGTGATCTGGCAACCCAAGACGTGGATTGGTCAACCAAGTGTTACGAAATTTGAGGACAAGTACCTCAATCGGATCGCTAGTAGGCCCATAGCCGAGGGACAAAGTGTCAGTGCAGTCCGACAGGCAGCTTATCGGCGAGTCGGGTTCCGCAATCTTAGGGAACTCGAATTCGAATCTCCGGATGATTTGAATATGTATAACATGTCAAGGAATGAAGAGCTTGACGAGGAACTCGGTAGCTCCAATAGATGGTTGACAGCTATTGAGTCCAGAACGTGGCCAAGTGGCGCGAAAGAGGCATTACGCAACGTATATCAGCAGGTATCTGACCATGTTAAGCAAGGTGAATGGGAAGGACCAAAATCCTTCGCACAACTGGATGATGTCCCAGAAAAGCCCGGATTGTATTTCATCATTTGGCCTACCGGTGCCTATTTAGGCTTGGCTGATAACCTGCATCGACGAGTGGGGCAGCATCGTACATGTGCTCGAGAGTTCAATTACGAGCCACTGAATCGGAGCGTTGAATTTCGTTACAAGGTGTTCTGGCTGGAGGCTCCAAAGGGAAAAAATAGTGGGGGCATTCATGACCTGGAGAATCGTTACCTAAATCTGATTGCCGGCTTTGATCAGGCCCCGAGGATGCGCGGCTCTCGTGCAATGAGGGCAGTTAACCGTCTACCTGGATTGCGGCGCAGGGGATTTAGAAACCAGCAGGAGGTCAATGTCGATGCACTTAGTTTTTGACAAATTGACATTGACAGACTGCCACTGCCACGCCGGCCTCGGCGACGGACTCGCGGGTCCCTGGGACACGCGGGCCGATCTTGGGGCCTACCTGCGACGCTGCGATGCCGCCGGCATCGGCCGCAGCGTGGTGTTCTCCGCCTTCCATAGCGATTATCGAGAGGGCAACGCCCGGGTGGCCGAGTTGGTGGCGCGGCACCGGGGCCGGTTGATCGGTTTTGTCTTCCTCGACGCGCGCATGCCCCGCTCGGTCATGGAGGCCGAGCTGCGGCGTTACGTCCTCGGGCAGGGCTTCGCCGGCATCAAGCTCCACCGGCACGATGCGCCGATCTCGCGCGCCGTGTGCGAGCTGGCCGCCGCGTTCCGCGTGCCGGTGCTGTATGACCTGATGGGTGATGTCGCGCCGATCGAGCTGTTTGCGCGGGAATACCGGCAAGTGAACTTCATCATCCCGCACCTGGGCAGCTTTGACGACGACTGGAAGGCGCAGCTCGCGCTGATCGACCACCTGCAGCGCCATCCCAACGTCTATGCCGACAGCGCCGGGGTGCGCCGCTTCGACATGCTGGTGGAGGCGGTGCGTCGCGCGGGTCCGGAAAAACTGCTGTTCGGCTCCGACGGTCCTTGGCTGCATCCCGGCGTGGAACTCGCCAAGGTACAGGCCATCGGTCTGCCGGACGCGCAGTACTCCCTGATCGCCGGTGGCAATCTGCTCCGGCTCTTGGGCAAGCGCGCCCGCGGGCGCCGAGGCATGACCATCTCTAGCGACTCTCCCCGCCGTTTGCCGAGGCACGTCGGGACCGCCGCAGCTGGATCGCCCTTTCCGTAACGCCGAGCCGACCTGCGGCGCGCCCCAGGTGGTTGCCCTCGAGCGACAGCGCGACCTGGATCGCCAGATCCCCGGCGCGCTGCGTGATGGCCTGCAGGCCCAGGCCCTCGTCGAGCCAGCTACCCATCACCCGCTCGGGGTCCAGCGCGAGATTTGCGCCGGAAACCTCGACCGCTGCCTCTGACACGACATCGAGTCGCTCGCGCCAGGCCCTGGGTAGGCAGCCCACAGAGACCGCCGCCTGCCCGCCGTGCGTTTGGGCTGCGCTTTGCATCAGTTGCCGCAGTTCGCGCACGTTTCCGGGAAAGGCGTGACGCTCGAGTACTCGGTGCACGGTATCGTCGGCACCCGCACTGCAACCGAATTCGCGCAAGAAGGCATCCGCCAGCACGCGAACGTCCCCATGCCGCTCGCGCAAGGGCGGAACGAGCAGCACACAGGAGGCGATGCGGAAGTAGAGGTCGGCCCGAAAGCAACCCGATTGAACTGCGGCGGTGAGGTCGCGATGCGTGGCGCAGACGAACCGAAAACGCGCCTGCCGCCATTGGTCGCTGCCGACCGGCTTGTAAGTGCCCTCCTGCAGTGTGCGCAACAGCTTGGCCTGCACCTCCAGCGGCAACTCCGCGACTTCATCGAGGAACAAGGTCCCCTGGTTCGCCTCGGCGATCGCGCCCCGCCGCGCGCCCACCGAGCCGGTGAACGCGCCGCGCTCGTGGCCAAACAGCTCACTGCCGGCCAGTTCCGGTGTCAGCGTCGTGCAGTCGACCACGAAGAGATCCCGCTTGTCGGGTCTGCGATCGAGCGTATGCGCAAGCCGGGCAAGCAACTCCTTGCCGGTTCCAGTCTCGCCGAGCAACAGGATCGGCGCGTCGGAGAATCGCGCGGCGGCGATCAGTTCGCGCAGCGTCGCCACCCAGTTGCGGCTGTTTCCGGTCAGGTGCTCCTGCACAAGCGGGCTGCGCAGGATCGCCTCGATCTCTGCGTCGCGCGACGCGCGGACCAGGATGTCGTCGAACAGAACATCGAACGACTCGCCGCACAAGACATCCCGAACGCCGGTTGTGAGGGCCTGCAGCGATTGCTCTGGCTCCGGTGGACAGCAGGCGAGAACCAGCACCGGTGAAGTCGCGTGCTGGCATGCCGCTTCCAACATGGCGAGAGTAGACGCGTCGAGCTGGTAAACGACCCAGGTGATCGTACAGGCGTCCGTTACAGCCTCGTCCAGGCAGAGGTTGGGCCGTGATTGTGCTGCGGCTCGTACCGCGTTCGTCTGCGCTTGTGTCAGCTTCTCATCGAGAGCTACCTGCACGTGAAGGCTACTTTCCATGTACATTGTCCTGAGCAATCATTCATGTCGAAGTATGATGGCAATACTTTTCCGGACAAATAATCACGCAACTTTTCGACTTGCTTTTTCATAGCTCAATCGCGCCTGACGGCCGATCGTTGAGCGGCATCTGGTTATAAAACACCTCGATAGATTCAAATATATCCTGCATGGCTTTTCTGCCCTGAGCATCAAAAAGCCGGTGGCTATGCGAAATCAGGCAAGCTATCACTGGACCGATGTCTTTCACTGTGGATCGCGATAGTATCCGGTTGATAGGATCTTGATTATCTCCACCATGCTTCTCAGAGTTTCCTTTAAACAAATACCTGTCTCCATCCACCGGGCTTAGGATGCTTTCGTGATGTTGTCCTTGGAGATGGAGCACCAGAACACGTCTGTCCCATCCTATGTGTTGCTCCAGCGCTCGATACGGGCGAACAGGCCTTCGGTCCAGGGTCGATAGGACTCGGTATGACCGGCCATAGGGCTCTCGGGAGACTGACTGAGTTTGCCAATTGTCTTGATTCTCGGTGAGTACCGGCACCAGATCCTCGGAGCCCGAAAGGTGAAAGGTTTCAGACAAGATGGCATCCTGATAACGCGGCAGGCCCTTGTCTGTCTTGCGGGTGATTGCCGGGACCGCGTGATTCCATCCAAAGCCGAAAGGGCCGTTGCCGACCCCGTAATCATACGATAACGCAAGTTGCGGACCAAAGCCGGAACGCCCAGGCGAGGCGGATATCGGGATCGTCATTGACGCGGTGCCGGTCACCGGATTAGCAGCGAATTTCTCGCCTATCCCGTGAATGTCGCAACCACCTTTCGGCAGTGAGAGAGACGGAGGGGATACTACAATGCCTGCGCCAGCGGAATCGCGCTGATTCTCAGCGCTCGCAACATAGGTCTCCACTATCACCTCCGTTGACACAAGAGACTACTCTATTCACGACTGCTGCAGCGGTAGCCGGCACTTCCTGTATGGTACGAGTGTTGTTACAGTACCTGAGTGTTCTCCAGCACCTTTCCTGTTTCGGCGAACACGCGAAAAGGTTGCCAGAATACCCGGCAAAGGGAGAACTAATTTCCCTTTAAACTGCGAATATAGCCGATAAACCTAGCGATACCAGGAATACAACTCTATCTCCATGGTCTTCAATAAATCCCCGGACAGGCAGTCTTTAATTTCTATCGGAGCAGTGATATCCAACTACTGCCTTAGTAAGAATCGACCTGTTACAAGCTGCATCCACTTATCTGATTATGACCGGTATATGTGCATGGCTAAGGTTGGAATACCGTAGAATATCTCACCGGAATGGGGGAGAAAGCTGACCTTAATGTCGTCTCCCAAAAACGAAGGTTTTTGAGAGGCACCTAAAGATAATTCTGCCTCTATTGGTGTCTGGCGAAATGAATCACTCAGGGCCATTCTGAACAGCTTTGAGGGCATTGGACCAACTCCTGTCATTCGTCGAAGAGCAACGAACGGCAGGTTAATACTCATTTCATTCAAGATTACCAATGTAACGGGCGGTCACCGACCCATTTCAGCGGACCCTCAGTAGTGAAAAAAGCCAAAAGGCAAGATCTGACCTTGGGCGTTCATGGGCGATCTTGTCCCTCCCAGAAATTCATGCCGCCTGGTAGGCCAAGCTGTTCCGCAAGCCCTGCCAAGGCCTGTAATACATTTGCCAACTGCATCGGCTTGGCTAACCGATAGACAGTCACCCAGGCGCTCAGCGCCTCCTGGACCTGTTCGTTTTGTAGATGGATGTGTCCCATATTGAACAGGGTTACACAGAGTCCAGCGGTATCGCCGATTTCCTGTTGGATGGCGAGGGATTGTTTGAGGTATTGCAGGGCGGTGTCGTAGTCGCTGCGGGCTTTGAATATCTGTGAAATATTATTCAGCGTGGCGCCTTCGCCGGATTTATCGCCGATTTCCTGTTGGATGGCGAGGGATTGTTTGAGGTATTGCAGGGCGGTGTCGTAGTCGCCCAGATGGAGATACTGCTTACCGGTCTGGCCAAAGGCTTCCCCGCGAATCTGTGGGAGGGTGGATTGACAGGCCAAGGGCAGCCAGTCCCGCAACAGGGTCCGGTAGAGCCCCCGTCGGTTGAGGGGCCCGATGATGACATCCAGCACCAAGCGGTCGGCCTGTTCCTGATGGTCTGCCCGGCGCAGGGCATGGTGAGCGCTGATCGCCTGATCCAGGGTCTGTCGCTCCCATCGGAACAGATAGTGTTGATATTCGGCGGCTGCCAATAGGGAGGGGCGGGCGGGCGGGGCAAGACCCTGCTTAGTCAACGATTCGACAACCGGGACTGGGACCTCGTATTCGTCACACTGCCAGGCTCGATTGTGATGTCGCTCCACCAGGGAGACCGCCAGCAGCTGGTCTAGGCATCGTTCGGGTTGGTCCAGGTCGAGCACCAGCTTGACTATGCCCTCGAGAGGTACGGCCGACTGATAGGCCGTCATTCTCGTCAATAGCTCACGCTGCGCCTCGGACCGGTGGGCGATGAGGGCCTGCAGGGCCATATCAACCTGGACCTCTTCCCCAGCCCTGGCCAGCCGCTGCAGAAAAGCGGCTTCTTCGTCCGGACTCAGGCCCTGGATAGCGCCGGCAAAGAACTCCAGCCCACGGGCGTTCCCATGCAGGGTCTGATGCAGTTGGCGTATCCGATCCCGGTTGTGCAATAAGCCTATCGGCAACTGCTGTTGCCGCGCCAGTTGCAGATAGTCGTTGTAACCCAGATGCTCCAGCAGCCAGTGATCGGCTTCAGACCAGGCCGGCAGACGCCAGCGGGAGGTCAGTAGCAGGGTCAACTGCGGGCCGGCCAGCGCCCTTGCGGCCTCAATCCAGGCCTGAGACAGTTCGTCGGTGAGTTGCAGGGTCGTGGGGTCCTGCAAGGTTTCGAGATTGTCGAACAGCAGCACCATTGGCTTGGTCTCCTGCCGGCGCAGCAACTCGAGCAACAGTTTTATGCGGCAGGCGGCGTCAGGACATCGGGCCAGCATGCGGTCATAGCGCTCGGCATTCTGCGCATTCAGCGTCAGTTCCAGGTCGAACTGGAACTGACGCTGAATGCGCCCCGTCCCGCGCGCTCCAGGCGAACACCTGGTGGCCTATCCGCTGCAGACTCTGCGCCAACTGCCCGGCGAGGGCGGTCTTCCCCTGACCCCCCGGGCCGGTAATCAGCAAGCGGCATCTGTGTCGTTGGCGCAGATCCCGTTCCAGTTCCCGCAGTTCCCGGCGGCGGCCAATAAAGCGGGCAGGCAGGGTGATGTTGTTGAGGCTCTGGTTGAGACTCGGCCGCTCGGGCGCCTCGGGGGTAAATTGCCAGTCGATCAAAGGGCGTGCCGGGTCACAACTGAGCAGGGTGGGCAGGCACCATTGGCCCAGGCTGAGTTCCTCCAGGCCGGTCTGGTCGCTGTCCTGCTTGAAGCCTTTCAGTGGCCGGGTAATGGCCTTTCGAGCCTGCTGCAGGGCGACATCGACCCGTTCACGACGGGCGATGGCATCACAAAAACAGCGGTTGAACTGGGTACCGGCGGGATCGAGGATCGACTCCCGCATGCCGATGACATGGGGGATGCCCTGCAGGGCGAGCTGATGCAGCAGGCCCACATTGAGGCGGTCCGAGGCGGTTCGGCCTGACTCACAGGCAGAGAGCACCACGCACTGCACCCGCGCGCCAATGAATGCCTTGGCGACTTCCGTACCGCTGACGGCCTGACCCGCATCCCCTTCCGATTCGAACACAAAGGTCGCATAAGAGGGTCAGGGCAAACGCACGAAATTTAGGCGCTCAACAACAAATTAGCCAAATAGTTTTTGTCCCAACCTGCTCGCAGCCGTTTATTCTTCACGCCCAACTTCACGGTTTTGTCGTTTTTAAGAAGATTTACCGCGACATGCCGCATCACCACGAAGTTCTCTGCTGAATGAGCATTACGCATCCGTGATTCATCTTCTCTGAAGCTCATATCAAGCTGCCAATGAAGACTGTTCTCGATACCCCAATGAACACGCACCGAATCGGCGAAACGCTTGGCATCGTTTTCAATCGAACTGATATAGTATCGATACTCGACACTGGTTTCGTTCTTTATAGTTCGCTGACTCTCCACCATCGCAATGATGTTGAGTCCACGCCAGGCATGGACATCGATCATGGCGTTGGCAATACCCAACGTCCAGTGGCGGCGAATCTCAAACCGATCACGGTTACGTTCTGTGGTTTCGTAAAAATCGACATCATAGTCTCTGTACCCGGCTTTGTCGGCTTTGGCGAATACGTGTTCGACTTGCTCCGCCAGGGTGCTCTGATTACCTTTCAGTGCCAGGAGGTAATCACCTTCAGCCTCAATGATCTGTTTGGCGATCGCTTTTTGGCATCCCATCGCATCAATCGTGACGATGCAACCTTTGAGAGCCAAGACCTTGAGGAGTTCTGGGATCGCGGTGATTTCGTTTGATTTTTCATCCGTCTTAACTTGCCCCAGCACAAGGCGATTTTCCGCTGACCAAGCACTGACGATGTGGATGGCCTTCTTCCCAAGCTGCCGATCATGAGATCTTCTGACCGTCTTACCGTCAATCGCAATGACACCCTCAATGAGACCCGCTACATCTCTTACCCACTGAGTAAAGCAGTCTTGGAAAGCCTGTGGGGATAGCATCGAGAACAGGCGCCGGAAGGTGTCATGTGACGGAATCCCGTAAGGTAACTCCAGAAATGTCTCAAACCAATCTGCTTTGGCTCTACCAAAGGATTCGATGGCATTCCAGTCATCGGCTCCACACAGGATTGCGCTGATGGCTATGGCGATCATATCGATGAGTTTATGTTTACACTTCTTTTCTATGCGTGGATCTGGTGTCACTCGAAAGTGATCAAGAAGTCCTTTGTTTTGTCCTATTTGCTCTTTCATGAACGCTCCTGATGACGTAAATACCCATGCCATCATGAAGCGTTCTCTTCGTAATGTCCAGCCCGCTATTACAGAGAACAGTATATCTATTTAATTTTATTGATCGTTTCATGCGTTTGCCCTGATAAGAGGGTTGGTCCAGCAGCGTGCGATCATGATATTTGCCATGGCCGCTGAGAAACAGCAGATGGGGTTGGAACGCTTTCAGGGTCTCCTGCAGCGTGGAGAAGCGCCCGTCATTGGGCATTTCCAGCTGGACGAGGCCTTGTTCGATCAACGGTAACAGGGCCTCCTGCACCTGCGCCTGCTCCTGTTCCACATCCAGCCGAGTCTGGTCCTCGGTGATGGCGGTGAAGAGCAGGACCCTAAGCGGTCCGGGTTCGATCTCACTCTGATCGTTCGGCGCTGATGGGATAGCACGGGAGAGGGCAAAGCCCGGTTCCAGGGCGAGAAAACCCTGCTCGGGATGATGCAGGGTCTCCCAGGGCAGCTGCAGGATGGCCGGTTCTTCAGAGACTAATGTCAGCGGGATGATCTGGCGACCGACACTGGCACACAGGGCGTCGAACGCTGGCTGCAGGTTGAGGGATTGCCACAAGGCCTCACCGATGGCGCGCAGCTGATCGTCCGTCACCAGCTCATTGTGGGCATAACGCAGAGCCAGTTCGCTGCTCAGCCGCTTGAGTTGGGGATGTTGCTGCAACAGCCCTGCGGGGGGGCTGAATGCTGAAGGTTTGCTGATGGATGGTAGATGGCATGTTCACTTTCCCTGATGGCGCTTTTCTTGTCTTTTTCCCCTGATGGAACCAGTGGGTGCCGTTTGCTGATTTCGATGGTGAACCGGCTACTCCCCACCGGGCGGTTCTTACTGCACCGGCTGTTGGGTCGGGATCACCTCTGGAAACACAAAATCGTGGGGGAGTTCTGACGCTTTCTCTGTGTCCGATCTAAACAGACTGGTCTTCTTCTCCCGATAGGGCTCCAGTTCAATGAAGACTTCCTTTCTACAGAAGGGACACTCGGATAGCCGGTCCGGTTTTTCCTCCGTTTCCAGGAACAGGCTGAAGACCCGCTGGCAGTTCCAGCATTCAAATTTGAGCCGCTGTTTCATAGAAAGATATCCCATAAAATGCCGCCGATCCCGGCAATGAAAAGGAGGATGGAGGCCAGCAACAGGCGCCACTTGTGGCGGGCGCTCTGGTAGAAAAAGGTCTCGATGCTCTGGCTGCTGTTACGAATCTCCTCGGGGTTCACCTGATAGTGTTTGGGAAACAGGGCAACCAAACAGGTTGCCAGTGCGACCAGCCAGCAGCCGAAGGCGAGAATGAGAGGCGTAGAGAGAGTCAGGCTCTCCTTGCCGCTGACCAGTTTGAGACTGGTGGCATAGAGGCCGGGGATGGCCAGCTCTACGGTGAGCAGCGTCTGTGCCAGTCTGTCCATAAGGTCACTCTGATGGGCGACCGTATCATAGAAGCGTTCCCGCAGCAGCTGATCTTCTTTCCCAGGCGGGCGGGTTTTAATAACATCGCCTTGGCTCATTTCGGCTCCACATCCAATGTATCCACAGAGCAATGGATTGTGCCTGATTTTTATGCCCTGCGTAATACGCATGAGCCCTGGGCTTAACGGAGGCGTCAGGTTCAGGACAGCGAATCACTCTTGGGACCTGACACCTTCCGAAGCCAGAGCCCTGCAAAAGGTTATCCGTTCTCAGGTTATCACTGAAACTGGATCAATCAGGGCAGAACGGATTCACCCCTCAAGCGGCGCCAGACAGGACGGATCGTCATTGCGTGGATTGTTCACCCGGCGGCTGACCGGATAGGTCGCGATCGACTCGGCCGGGAAGGGAGCCAGGAGAGGCTTGAGGCGGGCAGGGTCGCGCAACGTGGGATCAAGCCAGGTCGCAAAGGCCGCCGGCGGCAGGATGACCGGCATCCGGTCATGGATGGGTGTGATAGCCGCATTGGCCTCGGTCACGATGATGGAACAGGAGTCGATGACCTCACCGCCTTCACTTTCCCAATGTTCGTAGAGTCCCGCTAACGCAAACAACCACCCTTGCGTCGGATGAAGGCAGTAGGGCTGTTTGCCGTCCGGTAAGGTTTGCCATTCGTAGAAACCGGAAGCGGGAATGATACAGCGGTGGGATTTGAACGCCGCCCGAAAGGCTGGTTTGGACTCGACGGTCTCCGCCCGCGCATTGATGGTGCGGTATCCGAACTTTTTGTCCTTCGCCCAGAAGGGAATCAGACCCCAGTGCAGATTCACCCATTCACGGCCCTCTGCGCCGACTCGAACCGCCCCTACCGATTGGGAGGGCGCGATGTTAAAGCGGGGGATCAGGTCAGGGACCACAGGCAGCTCGAACACCCTGGCCAGTTCCTCGGCGGCGACATCCAGATAGAAACGTCCACACATTACGCTTGCTGGCCTTTTGTTGAATGAGTCCGCCAAATCCGCTTCACCTGGGCCTCTGAACATCTGGCCAGTTTCGCGGTCTTGGCAATCGACTCTCCGCCCTTTCGAAGGGCGATAACACGTTTGTGCATTTCCAGATCCGGGGCACGGCCCTGGTATTTGCCTTTCTTTTTCGCGAGATCGATGCCTTGGCGCTGCCGCTGCCGGCGGTCCTGGTAGTCATCATGGGCTGCCTGCAGGGCGAGCTTCAGGAGCATGTCTTGAACGGCATTGAGAATGATCCTGGATTGTCCGGTGGTATTCTTCGCCAGTTCGGACAAATCCACCACTCCGGGAATGGCCAAGATAGCCCCTTTGTCCCGGATGGCCGCGATCAACTGCTCCGCCTCGGGGAGGGGGAGGCGGCTGATGCGATCGATCTTCTCCGCGATGACTACCTCGCCAGGCTGTAAGTCCGCGATCATCCGCTTCAGTTCGGGCCTATCGGCCCTGGCCCCGGAGGCCTGCTCTCGGTAGGCCCCGGCGACATAGAAGCCGGCCGCCTTGGCATCATCAATGATGGACTCCTGTCGCGCCAGATCCTGATCCTTCGCACTGACACGCAGATATACACGGGCGACTTTCATCTTGGACATTGGTTATCGTATGGCTCGAAAGAGTATACTCATGGGAGCCAGTGCTAGAGCAGGGGGCTCAGAAAGTAATCTGCAATCCAAAAGAGCTAGCGATTATTTAACCACCCAAATGAGCCAGTTTGTTGTTTTAAGCCCATCACTAGCCGATGTTTTTCAGAAGAGGACTGTACGGATGCATTTCAGAAGTGGGTTGCACGGAATTTCAGAAGTCGTTTGCACTAAGCGAGGGGGAGGGACTTCACGCACCCAGCTCAACGACCGAGCTCAGGGTGGCGAGCGGTAGCGAGCTTCCCCTGTCCCTGGTTAGGCGAGGAGTTCACCTACACTACCACGGTCGGTACGAAAATATGCCCTCACAACAAATTCGTCTCCCCGATCCACGACCTCTGCCTTCTCAACTTTATTCCTTACTGATGGGTACTTTGTTATCTTATTTTCTATTAACTTCAACATTTCTAATTTCAATGCTTCGAGTTCCTCCTGACTTGGGGCATACTTCGCTTGCTTGTTAATATATTTCTTCAACGCTGATTTCCTTTTTTCTTTCGGCAAAATGGCTATGTTCCATGCCGTTCTGGTGATCTCTAGATGCGCCGAGACTTCCTCCTTGTATTCGAGATCCGTTATAAATCCCCCTGCTATATCAATCAGCATTTTCGAAACTTTTTGCATCATACTTTTCGATCCTGTCCTGTCAGCACAAGGACGAAATTCGCCAGAGCCGAGCGATAACGAGGCGTCTGATTGAAATTGCTTGGTTATGCGACGTCTTGCATTTTATTTGCATAGTCTTTACCTGATGTAGGAGGCGGGAGGGGCTTTCCGTCCTTTTTATATAGTTCGACTGTTTCTTTAACAATGATGCACAGTTCTTCAAATACTTCCTTTTCATCATTACCGTGACATCCACCATAAAACAGCCCTGGGCAGCTTCCGACATAGCATTGATCCTGCTCTGACCATTCAATAATTTTTATATAGCGATCACTATCTTTCATTTTTTTGATTCCTCGATTGCTTTTTGAACTGCCTTGACCTGGTAATGCTTAGCATCATCAGCGAGTTTGCTGGATATTGTTATAGGTTTTTGATAAGTGGGGATGGACGAAGTTTCTATGACTTCCTTTACCACCTCTGTCCACAAAGCCCGCCTTTACAAGAACTGAGATGAGTTCTCTTATTTTAGGTGGCAAATATGTTCCCCCTTTATCAATTTATTGCATAACGGCTAGGCTCAGTGGGGCGAGTGATAGCGAGCATCCACTGTAGCCCTTGGTTAGCCGACCTCATCTGATAAGCGTAACCACACTAATCGATGGTCCTCTAACCATTCTATTTGATGGCCCACCATGCAAGTTGGAACTGACGACATAAGACTTAATACCGCCAGTTGAGGAGTTACTGAGGCACGATTATCAGAAGTCCGGCAACTCATCGTCGAGCGGTTCAAACAGATCGCGTTGATTCGGATCATCCGGGAGGATCTGATCATACTGCCGCAGTTGCACGAAGTAGTAGTTTTCGAAGGCGGTGGTCAGCTCATAAAGGAAGTTGAGGATCTCAACGGCGCCTTCATCGGTAAGCGTAGGTGCTTCAGCCAGAGTGAGGGGGATATGCTCCATGATGATCTCCTTGGGTTAATCATGCGCGCTTGCGTGCCTTGGAGGGATTGGGTGCGTAGAGTTCCAGAAAGAGCTTTTCGTCGAGCTGGGTGAGTTCACGCTGAGCGGCTGTGCTCAGCAGTTCGTTGGCCATGCCGGTGAGTACCCGATAGTTGCCAACCGCATGATCACACAGGGTGGCAGTCAGCTCCTTGGTCATGAGATGAGGAGCGCCCGCGGTGCTCAGCAGGTGTTTCAGGCAGTCGCTCAGCTCATCCCGACTGGCGTACTCCATCATCAGGCGGGTACGGATACGACTTCCCAGAGGAAGTAATTCATCCCGGCGCAGCTTGTGGTTCAGGCGAACATCTCCCGCAAACACCACACTGAGCAGATTGCGTGAGTCAAATTGCATGCTCGAGAGCAGGCGCAGTTCATTGAGTACACTGGGCTGCATCTCTTGCGCTTCATCGATCAACAGCACTGGGCGCAGCAGGGTTCCATCGAGATGGGTCAACCAACGCTCACGGAGTGCTTTGAAGCCACCCCAGCGGTTGTGGGGGCGCAGTGCCACGCCAAACAAATCTCCCATCTCACGATAGAAGTCAGCCAGGTTGCCGCTGGGGTGAACAATGGCGCCGAGGGTCAGATCATGCAACTGCCCGAGACGTTCCGCCAGCAGCCTGAGCACGACACTTTTACCGGTACCTGGATCACCACTGATCATGGCAAAGCCCCCCTCACGGATCAGTCCTTGTTCGACACGCCAGCAGAAGTTCTCCACCTTGGCGTTACTATAGAGCGCCTCGATCGGCAGCTCTGGCGAGAAGGGGTTCCACTTGAGCCCATAAAGGGCGAGCAGTTTCTTGTTCATCTCTCTGACTCCGGTTTTTTGGGTAGGTAGGCTGGAGGTCGGCCGGTGGCCGCATAGTCTGCCAGGCACTGGCGCAATAAGGGTGGCAGTTCATGGCTCTGTGGTATCTCATTCAATGGTTCTTTGGTGGTGCGAGCTCTTCGCTGAGCATCCGCATTGGCACGTTTATCCAAAGGCATAAGGGGACACAGGGGCTTGAGTGTATGGGTATCGATCAGCTCCACCGAGCGCAGATCCCAGCGGGCATAACGGATCATCGGCTGCTCAAGGTGGCGATAACGATCGGGGATCTCAAAGCGCACCCCCTGTAGGCTGAGTGTGCCGTCGCTACGCCGCTGCTTGCGCTGAGTGGTACAACGGAAGGCCCGATGCAGGGTCTGACTGTCGGGGCAATCACGTCCCACCTGCGGGGCATCGAAATAGCGTTGCAAGGGGGTATTGGCGATCTCGCGATGAGGGGTTCGGTGATACTCCTGTTCCACCCAGACCTGGGTGATCTCATTGAGCCGATCCAGGGTCAGATTCTCTACCCCCTCCAGCATCGCCATCAGACGTCCCTCCAGAGTGGCCCAGAAGCACTCCTGTTTGGCATTCTGATAGGGGCTGTAGGGCAGCGTGGTCTCATGCACGATACTCAACTCATGCAGTCCCGAAGTAAACTCTTCTGCCTTCATGGCCGCACCATTGTCGGTCATCAGGGAGCGGGGAAGTCCGCGCTTCTGCAGGGCTTGGCAGAGCCCGTGTACCAGCACCTCAGTGGTCTCTTCCAGGTACCACTGCAGATGGCAGATCAGCCGGGAGTGATCGTCGATGAAACACAGCAGCAGGGGGGTAACCCATTCTCCTGCAGCGGTGATAATGCGTCGTGACCCATGGTGAAAGTCGCTGTGCCAGAGTCCATGAACATGATCGGCTTCGTAGCTGCGCACCTCCACGTTCGCTAAACGTTGTTCAGCCTGTTTAGCTCCTGGGGTGTTGCGCTTGGGAGATCGCTGGCGCCGCAAGCCACGTGCCTTCATATAGCGCCGCAGCGTGTTGTAGGAGGGTAAGGGCTGCAGATCATGCTGCTCCTTCGCCAAGGCAACCAGGTTGTCGTAGTGCAGCTGCACCGTCCAGCCGGGATAGCGCCGGTACTGCGCTTCCAGTGCCTGGATCAGCGCCGCAGAGAGGGTGCGAAAGCGACCGGCATCCTCACGCACGCCCCGACGCAGGGCGGCAACCGGGTCTTGGGCATTGCGTGCCGCATAGTACCAACGTTCGATGGTGGTAAAGCTGAACCGGATCGCTGTCCCCTCCATCGGATGCGGCCAGTTGCGCTTAGATAACGCCTCAATGGATCGTCGCAGCTCTCCCTGCTTGGGTGGCGCAGCCAATAGGGCACCGATGATCGCAAAGCGGAAACGCGCCCAACCATCCGGATCTCTCTGATCTGCCATGTCATTCCTCCCAGTCATCAGTCTGCCGGGAGTGTAGGCAGGTCATCTCTTGGTTGGCGATCACATCTTCTGCGTATCCATGCCCCCCCTCATTGAGCCTGAGTGAGAAGCTGAGCATGACCCAGTGGTGAATGGCATCAGCAGGCTCAGCAATCGTTGCAGGCGCTGACGTAGAAACTCTCCCGCCAAGCGACCCAGCAGTGCACCCGGTAGCTCACCACTCTCGATGGGAGGGATAAAGAGACCGCGCTCATTTTGCCAACAGCGACTGGTGGGAAAGATGACTCGCCACCACTGACGCCAGCGGGCGATCGCTTGGGGCCAGAGATCGAGTTGCTCGATCAGTGCCTTACGACGATGGGGAGACAGACCATGCGCCATCGCCGTCACCAGAATGACCACCACACCAAGATAGACCTTACGGCCTAGAAAGCGCACGGACGGTGGCGTGCAACGACGTCTGCAACCCTCTCGACTACAGCAGAAGCTCAACCGGGTCTGGTAAGCCTCATCCAGTAGCTCTCGGAGACCCCGAGGCTTGCGTGGGTAGTTGGCAATATGCAGCGAGCCCTCCAGGCAGTGAGGACAGTTCTCCTCCTGGACCTGAGCGGCAATATCCTGGTCAATTTGTGTGAGAAACTGATAAAACCTGGCATCAGAGATAAAGGCGTGGCACATTGGGGTTGTCATCCTTGTGGTTCTTGGTCGAATACAAGGTGACAGCCCTCTCCTGCAATGTTCAAGTTGTTTGAGGGGGCTTTTTGTTGTCCATCAGGTAATTTGGGCAAAATCAGGGAGAAACCCATCGATTATCTTGGCCACTCTCAATCTGATCCTCGCTCCTCCTTTTTCATCTTTTCTTTAAAATCACGTAAAATCG
>CAVQUR010000007.1:0-47535 GCA_963716875.1 uncultured Gammaproteobacteria bacterium | reverse complement strand
AGGTCCACGACCAGCGCAAACCAACTAAACGCCAGGGCCAGCGGCACCAGTTTTAAGCCCGGAATGCGAAAACAAAAACTTTCCTTAAAGGCAAGACCGGATAGGGTCACGAACAAGCAACCCAAACCAAAGTTCTGAAGCCAACCGCCGTTGCCACCGTCTATGACGATTACAAGCAACCCGACCCAAGTGGCGTTGGCGAGAAACCAACGGATGACCTTGTCATAGATGTGCAGCGACGAGGCCTGCAAGACTCCACCCAAGGCGAGCAACCATAAGGGATAATGGTGAAACGCATACACCCCAAGGACATCCGCCGCCAACAACAACAGTCCAAGCCCACTAATCACCATACCGAGGCGGTATAAAACCACCATGAGGTAGTCCAAGCCGTCCATTTCCGGCTTAATTTGAGGATCGGCCATGTGAAGTATTTCTCCGCTCTAGCAGTCGATAGCCAACAGGAATCCGGCCGGCTGTTTGCTGAGGACATGGCGAGGCAGCTTCCGGAACTCAGCCAACTCACCCGAGTGGAACCGAAGGTGCGTGGTCATGTCCTGCTCTATCGGGCTGGAGACAGCAGCAACCCTTTCTACGTAAAGGAGCTGGGTGAACTCTATGATTATTACAATCCCGATGACCAGTTACAGGAACAAATTCGAGTCAGGAATAGACGCATAAGAAGTATACCGATTGAACTGGTTGGCGCAAAATCCCTTATGCCTACAATGTCCGTTCCTGGCTACAAGTGACCATCGGATGGAGGATTACAGCCCTTATGCAGTTTTGGACAGGTCCCACCCTGGAGCAGACCTTGTGGAATTCTATATAGAAGACTGACATCGACCCTGAACCGATGCTCAAGCTGCACTCCTCGGTGTCTGCACCGTCCCATCAACGGTAACTGAACTCGAGGTAGGCCTGCTCCCGGAATCGGCTGAGACCGGCCGCTGCACCCCTCGCGCAGTGCCTGCAAAGGAAGCCTGTGCGGACACTCGACTTCCCACGGTGTTCGTCAATGACCTTGCCCACAGACGGACAGGCGGCGACTGCGCCGTCCAGGTCCGACTGAGCGATGAATGACTGTACGGTCTGTTCCAGAGGGAATGCCCAGCAAACTGCCGGGAGATGCGGTCTGTTCCCGGTTTTACCCTCCAGTTTCCGCACCCGGTTTGCACACGGGGTTTTCCGCTTGGCCAGACCAGATCGAATCAATACCTGTGCGACACAGCCGTTATTCGTGCATCGAAAGACCGGTGCGAGGAATCGGTGCGTTGGCGGTGCTATTCTCCGCGGCGTTGAGATGCCATGTGTACCCGGTCAGCGCGTAGCGCATGCGCACCGGCGTGCCATCTACCGACGTGTGCACAGAAACCTCCGTAGGCGAGTGGATCGACCGACCTTCGACCGCCAGTACGGCCCCGGCGAAGCGGCCCTCGAGTTGATCGCAGACCACTTCGGAGCCGGGACCGATGTCGCCGATCTCAGGCGCATCGGTTACGCAGGCCGCCTGCGCACTGACGGCAACCGGCAGCATCGACAGGATTAGCATCTGCTTGATAGTGTTCGTAGTGGTGTTCATGGATTGACTCTCCGAATGGTTGAATGTGGACATCGAACTTGCCATGCAGTCCGGGTCGAATAATGAGCCGACCCGCCGCGGCCTGTCTTAAGCTTTAGTCCTGCCTCGATCAGAAGTCTCGACGGAAACACGCCGAAACCGCGACCATCGTTTGTTTTCGCTTTCCTGGCAGCATCGTATAGAGTTGCCAATAGGAATTCTCGCACCTGTCATTCGACATCCATGCCCAAGTATCGTATCGAGCTTGAAAAACAGCAGCGTCACTCGCCGAGGCCTTTCACCCCAGTGCCCGATCGTGCGTCCCGATAATGGCGCCATTAATTTCCAAGCGTTTTCCGCCCGAAGCCGGGCTCATAGAGGGTTGCCATGGGAAACGATGACACCCCCTGGTCTCCCAGCACGAACGAGCCGTTCCGCGTCGCGGACTGGACCGTTGATGCACCCGCCAACCGGCTGTTGCGCGACGGCAAGGAGGTGCGGCTCGAACCGAAGGTCATGAGTGTGCTCGTCTACTTGGCAAGACATCCCGGCCAGGTGGTGTCGCGGGATGAGTTGGAGACGGAGGTCTGGACCGGCATGGTGGTGGGCTATGACGCAGTCACCAATACCATCATCAAGCTGCGGCGGGCTCTTGGCGATGACGCGCGTGCACCGTGCATCATCGAGACCATTTCCAAGCAGGGCTACCGACTGATTGCGGACGTGGGACCCGCCGTCCGGGAGAGACCCACGGGCGATGCCAACACCCCGGCAAAACCTGAGCGCACGGCGAGGGCGACCGCACCCGGACGTTACGCGCTTGCGTCGACGGCAGGTCTACTGGCCCTGCTGTTGGCGCTCGGATTGGTCTTCTTGCATGTCTTCCAATCGTCACGGGATAGGAGAGAGGTGGTTTCGGCGCCGGTGCAGCTGCCCTTGATCGCGGTCCTACCGTTTGATAATCCGACGGCTGATGCTTCACAGGATTACTTCTCCAATGGGATCACCGAGGACCTGATCACCGACCTGTCCAAAGTCTCCGGCCTGCTGGTGGTGGCGCGCGAATCCGCGTTCGCCTACAAGGACAGCGCTGAGCCGGCAGGCCGCATCGGCCGCGAACTCGGCGCACGCTTCCTGCTCAGGGGCAGTCTGCGCAGGGAGGGTCAACAACTGCGGCTGAACGTCCGCCTGATCGATACCCGCGACGAGCGCACCCTTTGGGCCGAGCGCTATGACCGCCAACTCGACGACATCTTCCGTATCCAGGATGAGCTGACGGCCCAGATCGTCTCCGCACTGGAGGTCAAGCTGGCCCCAGAAGATCGACGGCGCCTGGCGCGCAACCATGAGGCCGGCATCGACGCCTACGACGCGCTTTTACTCGGCCTCGCTCATTACGGGCGCCGCTCCTTCGAGGACAACGAGCTGGCCAAAGCCGACTATGCGCGGGCCATCGAGCTGGATCCGAGATTCGCGCGGGCCTATGCGGCCTTGGCACTGGCCTACTCCCGCGACGCGGTCGACGGTTGGGCGCCGACCTCGCAGGGTTCCATGGAGCGGGCCGAGGCGTTGGCGGAGCAGGCTATGCAGCTGGACCCCAGGGTGCCGCAGATTTACTTCGTCCGCGGGCAGATCGCCTTGTATAGGGGCAACCACGCCGAAGCAGTCCGCGAGATTGAGGAGGCCATCGCGCTGACGCCCGGCTACGCCGATGCCTATGCGCTGCTCGCCTGGGTGCTGCATTACGCCGGACGTCCCGCCGAAGGGTTGGACGTCATGGAGCGTGCGGTGCGCCTCAACCCAAGGTTGCCATCGATCTACCGGCTGGTGCGCGGTGCGCTGTATTACGCCCTGGGTGAGCACGCCAGCGCCGTGGATGACCTGGAGCAGGCGGTCCAGATGAACCCGTCCTACCCAATGCTGAGGCTGTGGCTGGTGGCCGCCTATGCGGGTTCCGGCCGCATCGAAGAGGCTCAGTGGGAGGCGGCGGAGCTGATGGCCCTGAATCCGGGTTTCACGTTGGAGTATGTCCGGCGCGTGTATCCCATCCGAGACCCGGACTATCGTGAGCGCTTCCTGGCCGATCTGCACCAGGCGGGGCTCGAATAGCATGCAGGCGCCCGGAAGGCCCTTGCGGTCCGCCGGTTTGGGTGTCAGTCCGACACCGCGACGGGGCGCACCATGGGCAGTGCGTCGTTGCGACTCCACTCCGCCATGGATCCGTCGTAAACCCGCACGCCCTGGTTGCCCAGGATCTCATGGCCCACGAACCAGCCGAGGCTGGAGTTGTGTCCCGTGTTGCAGAAGGCGATCTGCTCGGCATCGACGGGTACGGTCGCCAGTCCGTAGATCTGCTCAAGAGCCTTGCGAGAGCGGAAGACGCCGCCGTTATCCCGGGTCAGCCATTCCATCGGGATGTTCTGCGCGCCGGTCAGGGTACCGGCGCGTTCGGTCCTCGCGTTGCGGTTGAGCCCGCTGAACTCGTCCTGGCTGCGATAGTCCACGAGGCCACGTTGTTCCTGAACCGCGCGGGCGACCTCCGCCTCGGACACCAACATCTCTGTGTGCAGACTCGCGGTGAACTGCTTAGGCACAGCGCTGCGCGCCCCCTGTTCCAGCGGTCGCGACCCGTTCTTGGCGTAGGCCATGGTTCCGCCGTCCAGGATGGATACCCGATCATGGCCCAGTACCTTGAAGGTCCAATAGACCCGCGTGGCACTGGCCATACTCTTCGCATTCGCTCCGAATGGAGCGATCACCACCCGCGTGTCGTTGTCAATGCCGAGGCCGCCGATCAGGGCCTCAAGCTTCGCCACGGACGGCAGCATACCCGGTACCCCACCCACCTTGGCACGCCAGCCGTCCTTGATATAGTCGCTGGCGATTGCACAGGGGACATGACCCTGCGCATAGTCGCTATTTGACTGCCCGTCGATTTTCTCGCTGCGGACATCGAGCACCACCACACCCGGCCCGCAGGCCATGGACTGGAGTGCATTAGAGTCCACCAGGGGTGTGATCGGCGCAGCGGCGGGTAAGGTACCCACCGACAGCCCCGACAGGATTGAGAACGCTAACAGGTTGGCTTTCATGATCTTGCTCCGGACTCATTGCTATTGTGGTTGAACAATGCGCACCGTTTGCGCATCTGCCTTAATAGATAGCACCTGCGCATCGAAGACATGACGCGAAACGCCGACGTTTTTACGTCCGTTTTGCTACGAAACGACCGCCGGCGCGAACACCATCGAGGCGGATCGGGCCGACGCACGAAATCATCTCGCAAGACTCTCCAGGGCCGCTTCTGGCCGAACACAGCCGTTGAGGTGTGGATACATTATGTCCTCTGGCTAGTTTCAGACATTGTGGTAGTCTGATGATATCAAGACTAAAGTTGAAAACTTTCATTTCACATCAAGCTTTTACAAATCACCGCCTGTCTCTGAAGACGATATCCACTAGCGGCACCTCCCATTCCGCTACCAGGCAGTCGTCTCGATAGGTTTCTTCCGCATCCTCGCGGCGGCGTTGCACCATGGCGAGCATCCGGATGGATTCGATCTGCTCCAGGCGTTCGGCCCAGACTTCCACCGCATGTTTCGAGAGCATCGCCACCGGCACTGTTTGATGCAAGAGGAGAATCCTGCCGCCCTTCCGTTTCGCATCGAGCAGATCGCCGACCTCGAGTTGGGAAATGGCATTATGGATCGGATGCTGCGCGCCTCTGCGCCCGGCAAAGCCGAGGTTGAGATCCTGCATCCCCAACACTGCATAGCGTTTATCCAGGGTTTCGATGGGCAGGGTCTCGTCGATCACGGCCAGACGCCTGAGCAGAAAGTCGCCTTTCAGCTCGCTGGTGAAGCCACTGTTGCTTCTTGGTTCGAACAGACAGAGGGTCTCACGGGCCCGGGTCATCGCCACGTAGTAGAGCCGCCGTTGCTCTTCCCGCTGCCGGAAATTGTCCGATTCGTCCCAGCCGCCTTCAGGCACGAAGACATGGGCGAACTCCATGCCCTTGGCGGCATGCATGGTGCTGAGAAAGACCCCATCCGCCTGTCTTAGATCACGCCGCTGCTCGATCAGGGATTCGCACACGAACTCGGCGGCCAGCTTGACGGGCAATTCGGCGTTACAGGTCTCCTCCTGCCAGTCCTCCAGGATGCTGCGCAACTGCCTCCACCAGCGGTTGGAGCGTGATTTGTTCTGCAATTGAGTCAGCATCTCCAGTAGCTGGTCCGTCCGGCGCAGCTCCCCGCCGCAGGAGCGCAGTTGCTGCAGCAGGCGGCGGTTCTCCCGTATCCGCAGCGGCCAGGGCAGCTTGTCTCTCTCGGCGAACATGCTGATCGGGATGGCCTGCGCCTCGCACAGCGCGCGGATCGGCTCGAGCACCGACCACTCACGGGCGAACACCGCACAACCCGACCATTGCGTGGCGGGTTCCAGTTGCTTCAAGCGTTTCAACTCGGTGACCAGGGCCAAGGCCTGCTGTCTCGCATCTTCCAGCTGCAGGATCTGCACCCGCCCCTGTGCCAGGGGATCGAGCTGTTGCCATTCGCCACCATAGGCACAGCGATGCACCACCACCCGGGTCTTGCCCGAACCCGGCCCGGCCAGCACCAGGGACAGGGCCTGGCCCATCTTTTGCAATCCCTTGCGGGCATATTCATTGATCACATGGACCTGGAATACCCGCTCGGCATAGTGGCGGGACAGGGGCTCATAGTCTCCCTGGGTATACCTCCTGCCCTTCTGTTCCGGTAGGATACGGATGGTCATGGCCTGATGAAACACCGCCAGACCCTGCAGCAACCGGCGCAGGATCTCCGGATTGCTCTCGGCATGTCCCTGGTTGCACAGGTGTTGATTGAGCTGGCGCAGCGAGAGGCTCTGCCAATCGCCCGCCTCCGTATCCGGGGCCTCTTCCGGCAGCAGGTCGAGCATCGCCCTTTCCAGGGTGCAGAGCTGCTCGAGCAGCTGAGTGGAAGACTGCTTGACCTTGTAGCGCACATAGGCGGTCAGAAACAGGCTCTTTTCGATCAGACCGGACTCCGCCATGTCATACAGGGTGCGCAACACCCGCTGGGCCTCGGTCTCCTGCTCCCGGTCGTTGGAATCCCTGGACTCGTCGCGCCGGAATGACGCGTGCTCCGCCAGTTCGTCGGTACTGAAACCCTCGTCGCTGTCGGCATTGATCATGGAATCCAGGATCGCCAGCCAGCGTTGCTTTTGGCGCTGCGACAGGCCGAGGTTTTCGATCTTAGCCTCGGCCTCCTGCCGATCCCTGACCCGGGGTCGCCCTTGAAACACCCGGGTGCGGTTCTGGTTACGTTGGATGAACCCGGCCCGATTCACCATCTGCGCCTCGAAATGCAGATTGTCCCGTGCCACGCCCCCCTCGAATCGGTTCAAGTAAGCATCAAGCGACATCTGTCGAAAGTTTTCATGTGGCCCAACTCAGGGATCGGATAACCAAACAATGGTGTATACAGCATATATGCTTTTGTCTGCGAACCTTATGCGCAATACCGTTCGATAGACCTTCGTTGTCGATATGCGGCCTGTCGAATCTTCGATTCGACCGCCCGTGAAAGTTACCAAATTAATTAGTAAAGAAATTCTCCCCCCCGTCGATACACCAGCTGAACCAGCTCACCTTCAAATCCTTTCGTCTGACCATAACTCACTGTATGGAAGAAGGTTTTTATTCATCATCAACTTGGGAAATTGATCTGCGCACAGCTATGGTAAACCGCAACACAATCCTGACATTTTCCTGGATGATACTCATTTTTTCGATCCTTCTACCAGGCACTGTCTTCGGCCAGTCAGCGCCTCGGGAGCTGGTGTTCCTGAACTGGTCCGAATACATGGATCCCGACCTGTTGGAGAAGTTCGAGCGGCTGCACAAGGTCAAGGTTCGCGAGATCTATTATGAAAGCGATGATATTCGCGACCAGATCTTGCTCGAAACGGATGGCAAGGGCTATGACCTCGCCCTCGTCAACGGGGCGATGATCGCGACCTACCTGCAACGGGGCTGGTTGGAAGCCGCGACCGTCGAGCTGATTCCCAATCTGCGGTATATCGATTCCTATTGGCTCAAGGCCTTCGACGGCGTGGCGGGACGTGCGGTGCCCTATTTCTGGGGCACCCTGGGCATCGCCTATCGGGCGGACCTGTTGGAGTCCCCCCCGCTGAGCTGGATGGACCTGTTCAAACCCGTGGCGCAGGTGCGCGGCAAGATTGCCATGATAGAATCGCAACGGGACGCCATGGGGATGGCGCTGAAAGCGCTCGGTCACTCTGCCAACAGCAGCGACAGCCGTCAGATCCGCGCAGCCACGGAACTTTTGCTGGCCCAAAGGCCTTATGTCAAGACCTACACCTATCTTGTGCTGGATGAGAATTCAGCACTGGTCAAAGGTGATGTGGTCATGGCGATGATGTTCAGCGGCGATGCGCTGATGCTGCAGGAGCAGCATGCCAAGATCGAATATCGGGTACCCAGGGAAGGCGGCAACATCTGGGCAGACTATCTGGTGGTACTGCAAGGTGCGAATAACAAGCAGTTTGCATATGCCTTTATCGACTTCCTGAATGAGCCTGAACACGCGGCTCAGCTGGCCAGATTCGTTTACTACGCAACCCCCAATAAAGCAGCCGAAAAACTGTTGCCTGACGAGTTTCTCAAAGATCCCATCATTTATCCCAGTACAGAGGTGCTGTCGAGATCCGAAGCCTACAAGCCATTGCCTCCTCGTGTCATAAAAATTCGCAACACGAATTTTGCACGTCTGGTGCAGTAATGTATGGGACAACAGCAGCATCGATGGCCTGACGGTGAAGCTTCGAACTAAGATTCTTCTTCTGCTGGTTCCGTTAATCGTTATGTCTCTGCTGGTGCTCGGCTGGTTCGCGTATCTCGAATTGCGTGCGACCTCGGAACAGCGGGTCTTCGGAGAGATGCGGGCATCGCTCGAACACCTCAGGGCGCTGGTGAAGACGGAAGTTGATACAGCCCACGGCAACATCGAACTGCTCGCCAATCAGACACTGGTCAAGAAATACGTACTGACAGAAGGGGAAACAGAGCGTTATACCCTGTTTCAACCTCCTCTATTACGATTGTTCTCGGACTACCAAAAGGCCTTTCCGGAGTACTATGAGATCCGTCTCTTTCTGCCGGACGGTTATGAGGACGCCCGTCAGACACAACCCTATCTCGAGAATCAGACTGACGAGGAAGGCGCCAGCGCACTGTTCCTCGCGATGCAGTCCGCTGGCGACAACCTTTACACGACGGTATACCGCAATCCCGACAACCAAAAAATATCCCTGTTCATTGGCAAGCCTTTGATTCTCATCGACCGGGCTGTCGACCCCATTGGTAATATCCCGAGTCTGCGCGGATACATCGGCCTGACGGTCGATATGAGTGAAATTGAGTCACATATCCGTGATGACAACATCAGTCACAGCGGCTACCTGTTTGCGACCGACAAGGCGGGAAATACCGTATTTGAGTCATCGAAGCGGCCGCCAGACCACACTTTTTCTGCTGTCCTTGCGGATTCGGCACTGAACTCCAATGCTGCGACCTACCCTTTACTGGTCTCTCTAGGGGGAGCAAAGGCATTTCTTTTGGGCAGCCCCCTTTGCCCGGACCTCAATGTCTTTGCGGTTCTGCCCGAAAGTGAATTACGCACAATCAGTTACAAACTGGGCCTTGTCGTGGGAATCGTTACCCTGATGACCATTCTGATAATGACCCTATTTATGATGATAGCGATGGAATATCAGATTCTCCGCCCAATCCAGCGCCTGCGTAATCTCGCAAGCGAACTGGGTCGGGGCAACTGGGCTATCGAGTTGAGAGGCGTGAATACCGGCGACGAAATTGGAGAACTCGCTATGGCGTTTAAGGAAATGGCAGGTAATCTGCAGCAGTCTGATGAGCGAGTCCGTTTTCTAGCCTATCATGACAGTCTGACGGGGCTACCGAACCGTGCCATGTTCAAGGAATACGTTGACCGGTCGATTGTCCACGCCAAGCGAAATCAACAGCTGCTCGCGATACTTTTCCTCGATGTCGATAACTTTAAGAAAGTTAACGACACCCTGGGCCACCATGCAGGCGACCTCCTGCTGCAGGAGGTCTCAGAACGACTCACCAGGGTGCTGCGTGGCGATGATTATGTCACACGGGGTCGCGCCCAGGATGACACGGATAAAATCCTGGCCAGGGTGGGAGGCGATGAATTCATCATCCTGTTATCCGACATCCAGAATCCCCATGCAGCGGGACCGGTCGCCCAACGACTCGTGGATACACTGGCAAAACCGATTTTCGTAGGCGGACAGGAGTGTCACGTGAGCGCAAGCATTGGCATTACCGTCTACCCGGTCGATGGCAGAGACACCAATGAGCTGATCAAAAATGCAGATATCGCCATGTATCACGCCAAGGTGATGGGTAAGAACAACTACCAGTATTTTGAGAATGCCATGAATCTGGAGACCGTGGAGCGGCTGGAACTGGAAGGCAGGCTGCGCAATGCGCTCGAACAAGGCCAGCTGGAATTGTATTACCAGCCCCAGGTGCATAGTGTAACCCGCGAGCTTGTCGGGCTGGAGGCTCTGCTGCGCTGGCGGCATCCGGAACAGGGTCTGATTCTGCCGGATGACTTTATTGCCGTAGCGGAAAGCTCCGGACTTATTTTATCCATCGGCAAGTGGGTTTTGCATGAGGCATGCCGACAGGCGCGTATCTGGCAAGAAGCGGGGCTTGCACTGCCCGGTATTTCCGTCAACGTTTCGAGCATCCAGTTTGCCAGACAGCATGTACCCTCGATCGTGCGTGAGGCCCTCGCAAAGAGCCGGCTAGACCCTCGCTGTCTTGAACTGGAGATCACCGAAAGCGCCATCATGAGTAATCCGGAGCTCGCAGTGAAAATGCTAAACGAGATCAAGGCCCTCGGCGTCAATATAGCGCTTGATGACTTCGGTACAGGGTATTCATCATTGAGTTATCTGCGTAGATTTCCGATCGACACCCTCAAGATCGATCGGAGTTTTATCCATGGGATTGATGAAAAGTCGACCGATGCGGAGATCGTCTCCGGCATTGCCGCCCTGGCGCATACCTTGGGTCTCCGAGTGGTTGTCGAGGGGATTGAGAGGGAACGCCATCTTGGTGTCGTTGTCGAACAGCAGTGTGATGTAATTCAAGGCTTTTTGTTCAGTCATCCCCTTCCAGCCAATGAAATTGCCCAGCTACTGGGGAAAAGAAAGCTGCGGATCGCCTGAGGCGGCAGACCCCGCAATGCCTATGCACCTCCCTTTCTGCATCGGGAGCCATAGGTCAGTATTAGCACCTTGCCTCATGGTTGACTGAAGGTTGCCCGAACAACATGAGTTCCTGCACTGATCCATTTTAACGTGCAGAGATTCTGGAAGAGGTTCTTCAGACCGCTGGTCCCGGAACCAAAGTGATCAGTTGAAAAAGCTCGGCAAGTTCTTTCCCCCATCCTAACCTTCCCCCTGAGCAGGGTGTTGGAATCGCTTTTCGTAGCAGCTGAGGCACGAAACCCAACAGCCCGGGAACCATACGGTCGTTGACCGGTATTACCAATAGTTGCATGAGTGGCCGCATGGGCGTCGACCCGATCGTCGGCAGGAGGGCCGTTACCTTACATCCTGCAGTCTCTGCCTTGGCACTTCTCTGTACAGCAGATCCTGCCCTCGAGCTTACAGGGAGGTACATACGGCATATTGCTTGCGCGTCCATGCCATGACTTTCGGGACAATTGATACTCGTATGTCAGAGCCCCTGGCTTGGGTTTGAGATGGATGATCTGCAAATCATTGAACAAGTGATAAACGGTAACAGACAAGCTTTCGCATCGCTTGTGCAACGCTATCAGCAACCCCTGTTTCACTATCTGGGACGCATGCGCCTGCCTGCGGCTGAGGCAGAGGAACTGGTGCAGGAGACCTTCATACGGGCCTTCCGCCATCTGCGCACTTTCGAGCCTCAGCGAGCCTGTTTTTCGACCTGGCTGTTCACCATCGCTCGGCGTCTGGCATTGAACCACCTGGCGCATCGGCGGCGTGAGATCGACAACCCATCTGAGATCGAGCCGGCGGATAGCGCTAATCAGCCGGATCAGGACTATCATCGAGGACAGATCGAGCAGCGGATCAATACAGCCCTGGCCCAGCTCCCGTTGAAATACCTTAGCCCCCTGGCCCTCGCCTATCTTGGCGAATTAAGTGTCGCCGAGATCGCTCTGATCGAGGATTGCGCCGAGGGTACGGTAAAATCCCGGATCTTTCGCGGCAAGCAACGACTCAAACTGTTGCTTGCCGATCTGCTCGGAGAAGATGACCATGCATGACGACCCAATCGAATTCGATCGACTCGACGCCTTGCTGGCGGCTCATCCACCCGCCTCCGGACCGGCTGATTTTGCCGCGGCCGTCATGCAGCGAATATCGACGGCGCAGCCACGGATACCCCTATGGGAACATCCTGCGATTCAATGGATTGCAGCGAGCATCGGCCTGTTTTTCACCCTCGGCCGACTGCTCGGCTATATCTTCAGCGCCTGGCTCTCGATTCAATTGGCCGGTTGAAGAGGTTGGCCCGGGAACCCCATGGGCGCTGACCGGTATGATCAGTTAAGCCGTCTCGACTGAAGGAGTCCGTAACATGTCCGATACCGACCAATCCTCACGCAAACCCCTGTTCGCATTGACCCTGTCGGTGATGTTGCCGGGGCTGGGCCAACTCTACAATGGCCAGTTGAACAAGGGGATCTTCCTGTTCCTCGTATTCGTTTTCATCTCCACACCCTTTGTCGCTTTCGTGGCCCTGATGCTGCCCCCTGCCCTGTTAATGCCGATGCTGATCTTGAGCCTGGCGGCAACCCTGGGGCTCTATCTGTACGGACTCTGGGATGCCTGGCGGGCGGCGCGCCGTTCCATCGACTACCAGCCCTATGCCTGGCAACAGCCCGCGATCTATGTCTCCCTGTTGCTGTTCGCCTATCTCACGGTGATTGGCAGTACCACCCAGCATGTCCAGGATCACCTGGTGGAATCCTTTCGCATACCCAGCAACAGCATGTCTCCCAATGTCTTGCAGGGGGATATTCTATTCGCCGACAAACGGGTCAACTGCCCCGGTTGTAAGCACAGTATCCAGCGCGGCGACATCGCCATCTTCGTCTATCCGAACGACCGCACGCTGCGTTACATCAAGCGTGTCATCGGCCTGCCTGGGGATAGGATTCGGATCAAGGGCCATACGGTAATTGTCAACGCTCAGGCCATCACATCCAAACAACCGGGTGATCTGCTTATCGAGCGGGGTGACAGGGGTGAATATGCCGTGCACTGGCCGACGGGCGGCGATGCGGTGGAATTCAGGCTGACCGTCCCGTCCGGCGAGGTCTTCGTGCTGGGCGACAACCGCAACGCCTCGGCCGATTCAAGGAACTTCGGCACCGTTCCTCTGATGGATGTGATCGGTCGCGCCAAGCAAGTCTGGTTTTCCTACTCGGCTGAGACCGGCATCCGCTGGGAACGTATGGGAAAGCTGCTCTAACGGTCGAATCTGATCCGCCAAGCGCCGTGATAGCGCGAAGCAAAACGTCTCCCAGGGGGATGTCTATCTGCCCACAGATGCCAGGATCACGTGGCACAGCCATCAACCTCGATTCCATGGCATCGGCAATCCAGGCGCCCGCGCAACCCCTGTTGCTCGCTTCATCTGCGAGAATGGTACGATGAGCTGAGGCGCCAGCGGCTGTGTGGACGGTAGTGGACCCGAGCTTGGGACCTGGAATCTGTTGAGCCAAGATGCGACTAGCGGACAGTCCCTATCCGACATCCACCGGCCAAGTCGAAGGCCAGCCGACCGATGCAAAGTTCAAACGGAATAACATCTTCTCGTTCAATTGAGGTTGTTATCATTGTTCAAGGCCTTTTCTAGGCTTCCGGCGCCATTGCGATGATCCGCTGCAACCAGTCCGACCACTGTCCAACCGGGTCTGGGCAACCATCTCCCGGTCGCAGCGTAAACGGACGAAGCCGGTCACGCGAATCCAGGGCGAACAGGGGGATGGCCTGTTCCCCCATGCCGTACTTGATAGGCCTGGAAATCGAAATCTTCGGTCAAACCGGTTTGCCGCATGCCGGCATTGTTCCTGATCAGGTCTGCCAAACGGGCAAAACCGGCCTCTGGCGCGAACAGGGGTGTGCCCGGATCACCTTGTTCGCTGCTTCATCCTCGTCCTGTTGTGCCGACTTCACCAGTCGATAGACTCGCTGTTCGCCAAATTCACCTCGGTACTTCCAACACGCCAGACTGTTGATCTCCGGTCTTGGGGAGAGGGCAAGCAGTTGACCGATGCCCACCAGATCCAGGCTGCGATCCGCCTTGCCGGAGACCGGATCGCCGTACCAGGTGGTCAACCCCTGCAGTCGCGCTTCCCGGATATTGGTCCGGTTGGCATCCGTCAGCAATGCGCGATAACCCAGTTTACAGAGGGCTTCAGCGATGGCCCGCGCCACCGGATTGGCGCCCACGATGAGAAATCCCTTGGGTTCCGGTTCCGCCACCCCCAGCCAGTTGGCCAACAGACGGGCGGTAGCGCTCTGCAGGCCCACCGTGCCGATGATGACGATGAAGGTCAGCGGCACCAGCAGCTCGGCCTGCTGCGCTCCCCTGCTCCGCCAGGCGCAAGGCGAACAGGGCGGAGACCGCTGCCGCCACGATGCCGCGAGGCGCGATCCAGGACAGCAGCAGACGCTCCCGCCAGTTCAGATCCGAACCCCAGGTGGACAGCATGACCTTGAGCGGCCGGGCGACGAACTGCATGACCAGGAACACCCCGACAGCCCCCCAGCCGAGGGTCTGCAGTTGGTCGGTCTGCATGCGCGCCGCGAGAATGATGAACAATCCCGAGATCAGCAACATGCTGAGGCTTTCCTTGAAGTTGATGATTCCCTTCCAGGGACACCCGCCGCATATTGGCGAGCCACATGCCCATCACGGTGACCGCCAGCAGCCCGGATTCTTCCGCCAGCAGATTGGAGAAAGCGAAGACCCCGAACACCAGGGTCAAGGTGGCCATGTTTTGCAGATAATCCGGCAACCAGTGGTGGCGTAACGCCTGGCCTAGCAGATAACCGGCCAGGCCGCCCAACAGCAAACCGACCAAGAGGATCGTGATAAAGGTATTCAGCACATGTCCAACGGCCGCGACCCCCAGACCGGAGACGATCAGCTCGAACACCAGAACTGCCAGCAGCGCCCCCACCGGGTCGATGACGATGCCCTCCCAGCGGAGGATATTGGCCAGATGGGCAGTCGGTCGCACGGTCCGCAACATGGGAATGATGACGGTTGGTCCAGTCACCACCGTGACCGCGCCGAACAGGCAGGCCATCTCCCAGGAAAAACCCAGCAACCCATAGCACCGCCAACGCCGTCACGCTCCAGGTGACGAGCAAGCCAACGCTGACCAGACGTCTCACGACACGTTCCAAGCCCCGGATCTCTTCGAATCTCAGGGTGAGGCTGCCTTCGAACAGGATCACTGCAACGGCCAGTGATACCATCGGCAGCAGCAGGTCGCCGAATAAAGCATCGGGGTTCAACAGTCCGAACACCGGACCTGCCAGAATACCCGTCAACAACAGAAAGAGTATCGCCGGCAGCTTGACCCACCAGGCAAGCCATTGAGAAGCTGCACCGGCCAACCCGATCGCCGCCAGAGTAAATGGAATGAGCTCATTCATCGAGATTCGGTTCCACTGGTTGTCTCAGCCGTGTATGCCCGGCTCGGGTCAGACCTGAACAGGTTGATGCATTGCAGTGACTGAGCAATTGTGATGAGGGTCATACTGCCTGCAGATGGTCGTTGTCCACGGTTGCTGCTTGTTGTCTTACATACACGAAAATAATATAACCCCATGATAAAGTTATGCTGCGACTCACTACTATAGTTGAATAGACAAGAGCAATCACCTGGAGATCGAAATGCAAAAAACAAGCAGAATCGCGACAAAATTTTCCAACCTGTGGTACATGTTCACCCTAGCGGTGATCATCACCGTTCTGCCCGCCGGTGTAATGGCAAAATCAGCCGCAGAGATTGACATTGGCGTTCAGGAAACGCTGCAACGATTTCACAAAGAAGTCAGCGGTGGCAGCAAGTTTCTCGAAAAAGCCGCCGGGGTATTGGTTTTCCCCAGTGTCATCAAGGCCGGTGTGGGTATAGGTGGAGAATATGGTGAGGGCGCGTTGCTGGTCGGAGGCAAGACCGTCCAATACTACAACACCGCAGCCGCATCCATTGGGTTTCAGTTAGGGGCTCAGTCGAAATCCCTGGTGGTGGTTTTTCTCGATGCCAAGGCTTTAGAGGATTTCAGAAACAGTGAGGGCTGGAAGGCCGGTGTGGATGGCTCGGTTGCCGTCGTCAAATGGGGTGTCGGCGAAGACATCAATACCATCGATATCAAGGATCCCGTGGTGGGCTTTATCTTCGGTAACAAAGGACTGATGTACAACTTGACCCTGGAGGGCTCCAAGTTCACGAAAATCGAGCGTTAAGCGAGATCGCTTAGGCGCCGAGTAAGAACGCACCATGACAGGGATGTCGTGAAACCATCAATTCAGGCCAATAATCTCGACCTGATCGGCATGGATGATTAGCTAGTTCCATGCCCAAGGCAATCAACCCTATCCGTTCGCCGGCAAAAAATCTCTGCGCGAGCCTCAAGGGGCTCAAACCCTCTTCGCCCCACCCATGCGATCAAAATAATTTTGATGTCAGGCTGAATATTTATCGATTTACTGAATCTCCCGCTTCGAGTATTAAGACTTTTTTTTCTTGGTGGCACATATGACTAAAGATCTTTATATCGATAGCGAAGAGCTGGACAGCTTTGATCCAGATGAGGAAGATTTTGAAATCATCTCCTCATTAACAAAAAAGAAACGGGACCCGGAGGCCTGGAGAAAAATCGAAACCTTGAAAGAGCTTAAAAAACTGCGTGAAATGTCCGGTGATCCCAATGCCGATTTCGACTGGGCTTGAAGAATAATACTTGGCGAATTGGTAGCGCGTTCGAGCCAAAATCCCTCGGGCAGGCTGGATGTTGCGCGCTATTATCCGACTTTTGTGGCCTGAAGCATCGATCAGGCGGTCTGGATAGAACGTCTTTTGAACCAGCCGCTGATACTGGCGCGCACCCGCCGGGTTGCTATAACTTCATGCACGAAACGTGCATACAGAAAAGTAACCAACCGTCCCCCATAGGGAAAGACTTCCACGTAACGACTGTCGTCGGTTTCCGTATAGAATCGCACAGGAGTTCCTCGATGATCCCCTGATTTGCCGGCCCAGAGACGTCTGGCGCTGGGCAGCGTATCTGAACAACAAAATATATTGGTCGTTGGTGCGAAAAAAATTACACTCCCATCCATGGACATCGATCTACTGAAGACCTTTCTCGAGGTGTATCAAACCCGCCATTTCGCCAAAGCGGGAGATAGTCTTTTCATCACACCATCCGCGGTCAGCGCCAGAATTCGCACCCTGGAAAGTCAGGTTGGCGCCCCTCTGTTCATGCGCGATCGGAACAATATCCAACTCACCTCGGCCGGCGAACGTTTTTTGGGTCATGCCAAATCGATACTCAAATTGTGGGAACGGGCGCGCTATGAGGTCACATTGAATGCCGACTCGTCACCCCATCTGGAGATTCTTGCCGTGCCCAGTCTCCTAGATGTCAGTCTACATGGCTGGTTGGCGCAGCTCTGTATCGATCGGCCAGATCTGTCCCTGCGCATCGAAGCGGCTGAATCGGATCGGATCATTCAACGTCTGCAGCAAAACCGAGCGGATCTGGGTTTCATTCTGGAGCCACGGGAGGGGCCGGAACTCAATCTGCTGAAGGTCGGAGAACTCGTCCTGACACTGATCTCCAGCCACACCGGACAAACACGGAGCAAGCGTTGACATCCGGCTATATCATGGTCAATTGGTCCACATCCTTCGTCAGCCAGCATACCAATGCCTTCCAGGAGGCGCCTGAGCCTAGGCTCTGGGTCTCGCTGGGGCCGCTGGCCCATAGCCTGTTACTCAGCATCGGCGGCGCCGCCTACCTGCCGATACAGATGGTGGAAACCGAACTGGCTACCGGCAGGTTGTTCCAGATAGCGGCCGCGCCGAATATCAAGCTGCAGGTGTTTGCCGCCTACCCCGCCTGGAGCGAGCAGGTTGAACTGATCCAGAAGGTGGTCGCCTCGACCGGCTCCCGACTCTGACGGACGAGCGAGGCAACGCTTTGGCGCCTGGAACGATGAAGCCGCCACAATCGTCAGCCTCAATGGGGTATTACGTCCTCAACAACAACTGTCGCCCATTGGTGTATCGGTTTTGTGGTTCGACTCCCGAGCAAACGGCATGCTGGTGCCGCAGCCCTCAAAGATTCCAAAATGGGTCTCCCAACTCCCATGGAACTCGAAATAGGGCGCAAAGCGGGTTTCCTTGAGCATGCGATAGGTATTACCGCAAACAGGGAACAGTACACCTTGATCGATCACATGATGGGCATCCAGCGCGAACCGCTTCTCACTGTCTAGAATACCCCCACGATAGACAACCGCCTGGCCGTAGTCCTCACAGGCCGGCTCCAGACGCTCCAGCTTAAACAGTCGATAGGTAGCCGAATAGAAATTGATATGACCGATCTTTGCCTTTATCTCATTATTCTCGAGGGTGATCGGCCGATCCTCCACCAGACGTGGATCGGTGAAGCCGGTATTTTTCGCCAGATTTAGAAAATCGTTCCAGTACAGGGCGCCACTCAGGCACTCGCCATACAGGACCGGATCGCCGACCAGCTGAGCTGGGATGCGACGATCGGCATAGACATCGGAGAAGTAGAGTTCGCCTCCCGGTTTGAGCAGTCGGCAGGCCTGTCGGAGCACCGCCCGTTTGTCGGGCGACAGGTTGATCACACAGTTCGAGACGATGATATCGAAGCTGCCGTCTCGCAAATCCAATTCGTCCAGACCCTCGATATAACCTTTCCTGAACTCCACATTGCTCCTGGTGAAACCGAATCGCTGCCGGTGCCACTCCAGGTGCCGGTTGGCCACGTCCAGTTGTTCGTCTGTCATATCCACACCCAGCACATGACCCTGCTCACCCACCAGTTGAGCCAGAGCGTAACAGTCCCGCCCCGAGCCGCTGCCCAGATCCAGAATCCGCAAACCCTCCAGTAACTGTGGACTCACCAACCCGCAGCCGTAGTAACGGGCCTGCACCTCGGGGTGGATATTGGCGAACACCTTACGCAAGGAAACCGGCATTTCACCGTCCGTACAACAGGCATTGGTCTTCAGATCGTTCGAGTGTTGCAGAACTTTGCCGTAATACTCCTGCACTGAATCTTTCATGATGTTTCGTCTCTAAGGTGCAATAAGGTTGCTTTACAATCCATAGGACTGGCTTGAAAAGCCCCCAGGCAGCCCACATTAATATGATTCAACTGGAGAGTCGACTTGGAGATACATCGATTTTTATGAGTGGAATGCGCACAACCCTGCTGCTGGCGGGTCTCACCGGTCTCCTGCTGGTAGCCGGCCAGGCCATGGGCGGTCAACAGGGGGTGATCATCGCCCTGATCTTTGCCGCTGCGATGAATTTCGGCTCCTACTGGTTTTCCGACAAGCTCGTGCTCCAAGATCTACCACGCAAGACCTGCCGGACCCGAAGCAAGCGCCGGTACTCTACAGCGTGGTGCGGGAGCTTGCATCCCGGGCCGGCTTGCCCATGCCCAAGGTCTACCTGATTCCCAGCGAGGCGCCCAACGCCTTCGCCACTGGGCGTAACCCGGAAAATGCGGCAGTCGCGGCCACCAGCGGGCTGCTGCGGATCCTCGAGTCGGGAGGAACTGGCCGGGGTCATGGCGCATGAACTGGCCCACGTCAAACATCGCGACACCCTCACCTGCGCCATCGCCGCGACGATTGCCGGCGCCATCGCCGCGCTGGCCAATTTTGCCCAGATGTCGCTGCTGTTCGGCCTGGGACGTGACCATGCGAACAGCAACGGCTTTGGCGCCATTCTCATGATGCTGCTTGGCGCCGCTCGCCGCCAGCCTGATCCAGATGGCCGTCTCACGCTCTCGGGAATACGCCGCGGATGCCCAGGGCGCTGCGATCTGCGGAAACCCGCTCTGGCTCGCCGACGCCCTGCGCAAGCTGGGCCAGGCCAACCAGAGGATACCGCTGCGGGAGGCGGAAACCCATCCGGCCTCGGCCCACCTGTTCATCGTCAATCCCCTGAAAGGGGCGAACCTGGCTCAGTTGTTCTCGACCCACCCGCCGCTGGAAGAGCGCATTCGAAGACTGGAGAATGCGGCCTACGGTCGGGCCTAAGCGATGCAGAAATGGCTCATCGGACTGGGGATCCTCAGCATCGCGATCGGTCTGCTGTGGCCCTGGCTGCGAAACTGCCCCTGGGTCGTCTGCCTGGCGACATTCTGCTTGAGCGGGAAAACTTCCGCTTCTACCTACCACTGACCAGCATGCTGCTGGTCAGTGCCTTGCTGTCGTTAATCCTGTGGCTGTTCAAAAAATGGTGAATGATTCCGGTTTATTGCAACACCAACTCGATGAAATTGACATCTGAAGCATCGAGCTAGACAGTAGCGACGGGTGAGTGCCAGTGATTGCTTTCCACGAGCATGGAAGCTCTCTATTTATTGATATTTTTCTATTGGTTACGAATCTTTCTATCACACGTGTGCAGGAGAATTCGCGTGTGCATTTGTGGATATCAAAGCCTAAGTGCTATTTTTAGTCTATGGAATCATTGGGTGATTGGGGCCCAGTCCAACATTGCGAACCCATGTAATCACATGACGACTCAGGTAAAGAATGTCGAGGGCAATTTCTACCCGGTGTTTCATCGTGGCTGGGGTGGTTGTGCCGAGGAACTGTTTCACTATACCTCCAGGTACTATGCCTATACTGAAGTCTTCCTGCGAAATCTGTCCGAGGATCGTACTTTCAGCATGGCGAGGTACAACGCCAATCGGTTGAGTGAGGACCAACGACTCCTGATGGCAGCGGTCCTCTCCTGCAGGCCGAATAAACGCACCGCCTCAACGATCATTGAAATCGTCGCCACTGTCAGTCTGGGTAAATCTTTTGTCAATCAACATCAGCTTGATCATTATCACAATCAGATCGAACAGTTCCCCAAAGGAGCAAAGCTTGTTTACAAGCAGAGCATTACACTGCCTCAGCCCGATGATCTGTCCCCACTGGATCCATTTCTCAACATTGCAGAGAGACTGCATTTACCCGTGGCGGTCAGAGAGTATCATGTCGAGATAAGTCTGAGTAGACTTGCGGAACACCTCGATTCACCCATATCTACTATACGGACAAATCTGCAAAATGCAGTGCTGCGACTGCACGATGCCGGGTATTTACTTCGAAACCATCCCGGCCTTACTCATAGGGAAGCAAAATCGATTGCGGATGAAGATGCTGTCTAGTGCTGCACTACGCCTCTCTCGGGATGACTTTTTAGAATAAATGGCTTTAGTAATGAATCATCATTGCTGTCGACATCCATTCCGGCCAGTTGGATTCTATCCCTGACCGAATTTGGCTGAACTATTTGAACCTCAGCTTAAAAAAAGTCTCTATAAAGTGAACTTTCATGACAATCTTCCTGGCTTTTTGGTTGTTGTATTGCTCATCTCAAACTATATTGTCTTTTTTATTTTAAAAAATGAACAGGAGTAGCCAATGGCTGTTAAGAAAACCGTGAAAAAACGCAGGACGATCAAGAAAGCTAAAGTCAATTCAATTGAAGGCATCATCGATACATTACGAGCCAATGCTGAGTATTCTGCAGTCAACAATCAGGCGATTAATCGCCTGAACAAATCGGTAAGCGCAATCACAAAACAACAGCGTTTATTAAATACCATTCAAGAGCGTGTAGATAAGGCACGTGCCGCCGTCATGGAGGCCAAGACTCCAGCAGCCAGAGAGAAGGCAAAGATCCGCTTAGGTCTTGCCCAAATCAAATATAAAGAAATGAAGGTGGATCTGACGATTGCAGCTGCCGAAGAGAAAAAAGCCGAACGCTTGGTAAGAGGACTGCATAAGGCATTGGAAATGGCACAAGCCAAGATGCGGCGAGAATATGACAAGAAGGCCAAGTCTTTGGAGAAGTCGATCTACAAACCTGTTCGCCGACGCAGGTCAAGGAAAAATAAATCAGTCCAGGATTCTGCCTGATGAATTGTGATCAATCTGATTTTATCCGGTTGATCCAGCTCAACTGATGGGTCTCGTTCACAGGCTTCGATCGCATCTGAGTTAATGGCATGTTGAGCATTGCGATGCACCGAGAACAGGTCTCTGTATACTCGTTGGCGGGTACCGCCACACATTGCAATTGTTGGCTGCAGACAACTTTTATAACTGGCGACTTTTGTCGGTTATCTAGAGCCCGATAGGCGATAACCCAATTGATTACTGAAAATGCTCGATACCATCAAACGTTTCTTCGAAACCAATCTCTCACAACAATCGGCGCATGAATCGAGCGAATCGGCACACAGGGTAAGGCTGGCAGTCGCTGCATTACTCATTGAAGTAGCCGAATCTGACTACGAAGAACACCCACAGGAGAGAACAGCGGTAACAAAGGCTATTCTTGATCATTTTGGACTCGGCGCGGAAGAAACAGATGCTTTGATCAAACTGGCAGAAGCTGAGCATGTAGAATCTACAGACTATTTTCAATTTACCAGACTGATCAATGAACACTATAGTCCGCAGCAGAAAATCAAGATTGTTGAGGATCTGTGGCGCGTTGCCTTTGCGGATGGTGTGCTACACGATCATGAAGAACACGTAATTCGCCGGTTAACCGATTTGATCCATGTTCCACACAAGGACTTTATCGCAGCCAAACATCGCATTCTCAAATCAAAGTGACGGGGTATTTTTCCATGAATAACTGACCTCTACATTCGATTATCCGCAGCCTTCACCTCTCTCCCACCTCAGAGGCAGCCTGCATGATGGCAAGCACAATGCTTTCAGTCAGATCCGCAGGATTATCCACTCTGCCCTCTGCGCTAAACGTTTTCAACTGCTGATAATTTTTTACCATAACCATTTTTACAATCACTTTAACCCCATCTATCTTATAGATACCTGTGGGACGCAGTGCATTGGAGAACGTTTCACTATCCACATAGACTACCGGCAGCCGCTTTTCTCCGTCATGCAGTAGTGAGTAATCATTTTCCCTTAACTTATCACGAACTTGACTGGTAAGCTGAAGATCATCATACAAACGTTCAACATTCAGAAACTGCGGCGGAAGCATAAACGGCTTACTTGATTTCAACTGAATCTTACCTCGATCTTCCTCCAGCAAACGAGCCAACTTGAAATCGGATCCACGGGGCGCCGCCACTCTGGGACGCTGTATCCCACCAATACCTGCAGCCAATTTTGGCACTTCGTCCACTGCGTATTGAAACAATAGGCTGGTGCCAACATAACCCTCACTATCAAGTGCAGGTCCCTTCATTCCACGTAACAGGGCATGGGTCAAAAGGCCCTGCTCATAACGAGTCGTCTCAAAGCTGAAGGCATCGGCCGCACTTCCCATTAGGATATGAAATCCGACCCGGTCCTTCATCTCTTCGATAGCCCGAATCTGAGATGATGAGATATCCCTCGCTTCGAACAGAGAGTTGCCGGCAGCTCCGGCCGCACAGGTGTCAAGTATCAGTCCTTGTTTTAGTGCTGGCGACTTTTTCAACCAGCGGATAATCTCATCGCTGGAGAGTGTCACGCTGCTTCGAATCGCAGGATCGACAAGCTGCGTGCTGTAGGCGTCTGCGGTAAGGTAGTAATAAGTATCATGCAGAGTAATGCCGTGTCCGGCAAGGAATACCAACACGATATCCCATGGCTTGGCCTTCTGGATCTCTTCGAATGCCTTCTGGATATTCAACTTTGTCGGTGAAATGGCATTGGGATGGGGTGCCGTGGTCAGTAATCGAAGTCTAAACTTGTCAGCGCCGAAAAATCGATGTCCGCCCAGGCTTAGTGCATTTGCGATATCGAGCGCATCCTTTGCCGCATAGCGAAGATCAATCTGGTCACCACTATAGTCAGAAACACCGGATATAATCGCCCAAAGTGTTGGCACCTTTAATTGGCCGTCTTCCGGCGCTACGTACTCCCGTACGACGCCCCGACTGGCAAGATATCCCTCCTTGTTATAGGCGCGTACTTCAATAAGATTTTTTTTCCCGGGTATCAGATAGGGATGATTGCTGATCGATTGCTCAATCTGCATTACCTCAGCATCCGGATTACTACCTCTGCCTCTTGCATCGGTTGCAACCTCTTTTCCATTAATAGAAATAGTAACCCGACCGATGCCGCCGCCGCGATTTCTCAGTTTGATGTCCAACATGGAAGGTTTCCCTTCCGGTGTGTTGATTTCTATATCGGGAAATAGTTTTGGCGAGGTGAATGCCTGAACATCTCTCAACGGCTCAGTGTTGAGCCCAAGTTTTTTTGCCAGCAGCCCCGGTTCGTAATATCGATCCTTCAGCTGATAGAGGGCAATCTGTTCCGTACCGATTACCCAATGCAGCTCATTTATGTCGCCACCATTCGCTGCATCGTATCTTCCCTCAGAATCAACTACTGCCCAGTTGCCGTTGCTGAAACTGACCAGCCGACAGATCTCTTTGCCATTTTGCATTTCCCAGAGACGGGTTGTCTGATCCTCTCCAACCGTCAACAGATAGCGATTATCTCGCGTAAAAACCAAATCATTCACCCCCCCTTCATGCCCCTGTAGCACATGTCTCATGTCACCGGATTGCGCATCCCATATCCTGGCCGTACCGTCCTGACTGGCTGTTGCAATCAACTGCTCATTCGGTGAAAAAGCGGCGGCAAAGATACCCTGGGTGTGCCCTTCTAAACGAAGCAGTTCCTTCCCCCTACGTAGATCCCATATCCTGGCGGTCTTATCCAGACTCGCACTGAGCAATCTATCTCCGTCCGAAGTGAATTCAAGGCTATAGACAAAATTTTCATGGCCCTGGATGACCCGCTCTTGAGTTCCATTGCGGGCATTCCAAACAACAATTTTGGGGTCGATGCCGGAACTGGCGAGAAATCTGCTATCGTCGGAGATAGCCAATGACAGCAGGTGGCCTTGTTGTGCTCCAAAACTACGCAGTTCCCGAAAGTCGTTATGTACATCCCACAGCCTGACTGTCGCATCATCACCAGCGGTCGCCAGATAGCTGTCGTCAGGAGAAAACATGACCGGACGCATTGGGCTTTGATGCGCATTCAATTGCGAGACGATCTCTCCCGTTAAGGTATTCCAGACTCTCGCACTTCCGTCACGGCTGCCTGTCACCATAAAGCGATTGTCTGAGGAAAACCCTACTCGTCTGATATCATCGGTATGCCCAATCAACTGGCGGATCTGCATCCCGGTCTCGAGATCCCAAAGCCGTGCGACATTATCCCAACTTCCCAACAAGACATATCGGCCATTTGATGAAATTGCGATAGAACTGACAAGCCCTGAATTTCCTTCGAAGCTGAGCAACTGCCTGTCTGCCGCCAAATCCCAGACTATGGCTCTGTTTTCACTCGCTATGTAGATTACTTTACCGGATGGATCGACATTCAACCCAACAACGCGCCTTGCATGATTGCCAATCCGACGCACCTCATTGCCCGTGGCATTGTCCCAATAACGCACAGTTTTATCTTCGCTACCGGTAATGACTCCTGCACCACCCTTTGTCTCTGCGATGCTGTTAATCACCCCTGTATGGCCTGTGTATATCATCTCCTCCTCACCCGAGATGCGCCATCGACGCAGGGTATTATCGTAACTACTGGCATAGACGTGCTGGCCGTCATCTGAGAATGCGATCATCTTTACACCCTGCTGATGACCCATGTATGTGACGATTTTTTTCCCGCTGGCCACCTCCCATAGGGTTGGCGAGAGGTGACTTCCAACCAGCAGATACCGCCCATCTGAACTGAAAGCCAATGCGCTGATTGCGGAATTAAATTTTGCTAAGTGCTGGGTAATTTCACCGTTAACAGCACGATGAATAAAGACCTGATTATCACGACCTCCGGTAGCGAAGTGTTGATTATCCGGTGAAAACGCCACTGCGGTTATCGCTTTGGCGTGGTGTTTGATATCCAAACGCTTTTCACCGCTTTCCACCGACCAGAGTCTGGCGTGTGAATCGTTACCGCCACTTAGGAGGAGTTTGGAATCAGCTGAGAAGGCAATGCTATGAATGTATTCGTCGAACGGCCCGATACTCCGTAATTCACGACCCGTCACAGTCTGCCAGAGACGCAGCGACTTGTCCCAACCGGCTGTTGCGAGAAACCGACCATCCGATGACAGCGCCATGGATGAAATATCATTGCCATGACTCAACTGGACAACCAGATGAGGCATTGCCGTAGTCTGCTGCACACCGGAGCCGGTGGAATCCAGTTTTGGTTCAGGCTTTTTCAGCGGTATGCAGGCGCTCAGGGCGCATAGCAGCAATGCCATGAGCCCCGAGTGCGACGGCCTTTTCATCAACTGCTCCTCAGGCCGACTATTTCAAAAATTCAAAGTACTGCCATTGGGATTTAACACCCGGCTTGCCCGTTTCATCAATTGCCCAGACGCGCCAGCGCCCCGGCTGCTTACCTCCGAAAGTGAATACATGGGAGGTTCTTCGAATATTGTTGGACAGCATATACTCCCTGCCAAGGCTGGTGCACCACATGTTGGATTTACAGCAGTGAAAACAATCCACCTCGACACTATAACTGACCGCACCATTGACAGGCTGCCAGGTTACTTTGGTCTTCCTCGGAAAAACCTTGAGCTTGGCGCCGCTCTTTGGTGCAACAGTCTGAGGAGCAGGCAAGACTTTTACATGGGGTTTTGGGGTGAATCCCGATACCAGTTTGACCGATGATCTTGGTGCAGGTGTGACCCTGGAAGTTGGGGATGTCGCAGGCTTTACCCGGCTGGCTCCCGGCTGCACAGGAGTTACTGGTTTGAGTTTATGCTGCGGCGAGGAGATCGACTCAGGCCGCAGCGGAACAACCCGTCTTGTCCCATCCACGATGCGTATTTTGGGGGTGACCGGCGGGCGAAATCCAGGCGGCGCCTTGGTCGACCTCAGCACGGACATGTTGTATTCAATATCATAGCTGGTCGAGTCACCCTCACTATTCCAGGCCGTTAGGGTATATTTATTGGTCGTTGGGACGAATGAGAGGGATCCGTTCGGATGAACCGCCCCGATGTTGGTGATATGGGCCGTTACCGCATTATCCGTTTCCCATCTCAGGGTCGTTTCAATACCTGACATAAATACCGGAGGTTCTGCATTAAGTGAAATGATGCGTGGTGGACCTGAAGACGACGGTCTTGACTGAGCACTGTCCGGACGTATACCCCCTCCTGCAGTTGGCCCACAGGCCTGAAGCATCAGGCTCAACGCTATGATAATTATGCTAAATAAATATTTCTGTTGCATGTTCATGATGACATTCCCCCTCGATGGTTACGCATGAGCTTATCCTCAATGAGTTGTGTGTTTTCCAATGAGGTGTTTCTGCAGGTATTCCGCCGGATAAGGTTTGCACCCACTGATCCGATGGAGGGAGGGCAGCAAAGGCCGGGCAAGATTTTTCCGCCGCCAGATCCCCGGCAGTTGCATGCTCTGATTCAAGGCCATGACCTTGTTGTCTCCCCCATAGCGTCGCGCCAGCCGGCTTTGCAGATCGCCGAATAGGCAGAGCGGCAGACCCTCCACCAACCAGTAGTGATGGTAATGCCCAGGCGAGGTCTGTAGCTGGATGTGCGGCGGCAATGGGAAGCGATCGAGGACTTCCGGTGGCTTATCGTCATCCAGGAACAGCGCCCTGACCTGTTGGATATCGGCTGCCTCCCTGCCCTGCCCGTTGGTGCGGTTGATGGTAACGCTGACCGCCGCACCTTTGCGGTTGAGTTCCAGCCAGCTCCTCCCAGCAATTGGTCAGCGAGCCATGAGTCGCCCGTTCCAGTGGGTCCCAACCCGGCTGGCGGGTATAGGGGGTATCGGAGAAGGTGCGGAACGAAAAGAACTCAGCCGTGGGATCGAGCGCTCGAAGAAACGCTCTCGCCTGACTGATAATCCGCGATCAAAGCCCGACCCTGCTGTGCTATCCATTCCGCCATATGGGCGACACAGGGATCGGGTCTGACTCTCACGCCGCCGACTTCTTCATGAAGGCATAGGCGCCGTAACCGACCACCTGATCCCTGGGACCTGCAGTGTCACCGGAATTGCGCAGATCGATCAGCTCACCCTGCAGTCCCTGCCGTTTGGCCAGGGTCAGCAGACCCCTTACCGGGATGCGCCCACAGGCGTCGTCATAGCCGATCGACTCGGGATGCAGGGTGACGATGGCCTCGGAAGTCGCCGGATCCATCTTGCGAGCGGTCAAATAGTCGTGGTAATGGCTGAGATCGGAACTGATCACGATCAGGGTCTCGGGACCGCCCCACAGCCGTTGCAGCACCTCCGCCACCTCTTCCGCGCTGGCCTCACCGACCACCAGGGGCACCAGCTTGAAATCGTCCAGCACCAGCTGCAGAAACGGCAGCTGCACCTCCAGAGAATGCTCACGGGCATGGGCCGACTCCAGCCGCTTCACCTGGGGCAGATCACGAATCTGCTGCTGCCGCTCTGATGGTCGATGGGAATCCTGCCCAGCGGGGTTTCATAATAGTCCGCCGAGGTCATCGCGCAGGCCCTGGAAAGGCACCCGATGGGAAGGCCCCAGCAGGACCACCCGTTCGATCTGTCTGCCGCCCGTCATACAGCCTGGCATAGGCGCTGGCGGCGATCGGCCCGGAGTAGATCAAGCCCGGCATGGGGGCAGATGATTGCCTTGGGCAGAGCTGCCATCCTTGTCCGCATCGGCCAGAAAATCCTGCACCATCATCCTCAATTCAACCGGGTCAGCGGGATAGAACATGCCCGCCACCGCCGGTTCGCGTATGTTTGTCATCTTTTCCTCCTGAATTCGTTTATCTCGAGTTCGCCACGAAACTCCCAGGTCGCACGCTATGGGGCCAACCCACTGATTTCAAGCGTGCCGCCTACCCTTTCATTTCCGCAGCAAAAATTCTGTGAACCCGGTTACTGTCCTGAAATAACCCTGTTTTCACCGATAGTTCGCCAACCGCACCGGTGAGCGTTTGGCGCCCCAGTCCCCCGCCCGGGCCTCGAAAACCCCGGCGCAGTGGTGCACCGCAGGCCTGACAGGCGCCGCTCGGGGTCAGATTCCAATCGCTCAACTCATACCAGTCCCGTCCGATCAGCAGTGCGCCGCACTGGTGACAATAGGTGCTGTCTGCTGCCGGATCATGCACATTGCCCACATAGGCGTAATGCACGCCGTTTTTGAGCGCGATGCCGCGCGCCATCTTGAGAGTGGCGGGTGGCGTGGATGGATGGTCCTTCATCTTCCAGTCGGGATGAAAGGCGGAAAAGTGCATCGGTACATCGGGCCCCAGATTCTCCACCACCCATTGGGTCATGGCCTCCAGCTCCGCCTCAGAATCATTCTCACCGGGGATCAGCAAGGTGGTCAGTTCGAACCACACATCGGTCTCGTGTTTGAGATATTTCAGGGTATCCAGCACCGGTTCCAGGTGTGACCCGGTCAGCTTGTGGTAGAAAGCCTCGCTGAAGGCCTTCAGATCCACGTTGGCGGCGTCCATGTAGCGGTAGAACTCAGCCCGGGGCTCGGGACAGACATAGCCCGCGGTCACCGCCACCGATTTGATATCGAACTCGGCGCAGGCCTTGGCCACGTCGATGGCATATTCGTGAAAGATCACCGGATCGTTGTAGGTGTAGGCCACACTGCGGCAGCCCAGTTCCCTGGCCGCCCTGGCGATGGTTTCCGGGCGAGGCCTCGTCCGCCAGGGTGTGCATCTCCCGGGACTTGCTGATATCCCAGTTCTGGCAGAACTTGCAGCCCAGGTTGCAACCGGCGGTGCCGAACGACAGCACCGGGGTACCCGGCAGGAAATGGTTCAACGGCTTTTTCTCGATCGGATCGACGCAGAAGCCGCTGGACAGCCCGTAGGTGTTGAGCACCACCGCACCCTGATAATTCTCCCGCACATAACAGAAACCCTGCTTGCCCTCCTTGATGTGACAGAAACGGGGGCAAAGGTCGCACTGCACCCGCCCATCTTCGAGCTTGTGCCAGTATTTGGTGGGGAAGTGAGTCTTCATGAACTTGTCACACTGCGCTGTTACCTACTTTTAATTCTAGCAACTGCCGGCGTCCTTGATACGGCTGGCGGCAGCGATCAGCGCCTGGCCCAGGGACAATCCCCCATCGTTGGCCGGTACCATCTGGTGGGTCAGCGGCTTCAGGCCCGCGCTACGCAGCTTGGCAGCCACCCGCTCGAACAGGGTGCGGTTCTGAAACACCCCGCCCGACAACGCGACGGTGTTGATGCCGTAACGACGGGTCAGGCGCACAGCCAGTTCCACCACGGCGTCGGCCAGTCCGGCATGGAAACGGGCGGCGATGGTCGCCGTTGGCGTAGCCTGTTGCAGATCCGACAACACGGCCTCCCAGAGGGGAGTGGGATCGAGGATTGCACCCTCGTCAGAGTCAACCCTAGCAAAGGGGTACCCGGGCTGTTCCGCAAGCCCTACCGCACTCACCAGCGCCTCCAGTTCGATCGCGGCCTGGCCCTCGTAGCTGATCCCTTCCCGGCGGATATCGAGCAGGCCCGCCAGAGCATCGAACAACCGCCCGCAGGAGCTGGTCAGGGGTGTATTGAGCCGCCGTTCAATCATCCCGCTCAGGATCTCAAGGGGTTGGCGTTCGAGCCATTGCACCGCCTCCAGCTCACCCCAGCGCTGCCTTACTGTCTGCCAGCCGTACAGGCTGTGCAGCTGGGCAAAGCTGTTGCGCCAGGGCTGCAGGATCGCCTGAGCACCACCGGGCAGCGGCGCCGGGCGCAACCAGCCCAGCCGCTCGAAACCCAGATAATCGGCCAGCAGGAACTCGCCGCCCCAGATGGTGCCGTCCGTGCCATAGCCGGAGCCATCCAGGGCGATACCCAGTACCTGGCCACCCTCCAACGGCCATCGGTGTTCTGCCAGCACACTGGCGATATGCGCATGGTGGTGCTGCACCTGGTGCCAGACCAGGCCTCGTTGTGCGGCCAGCTCCCGGCCATAGCGGGTGGTACGGTAGTTGGGGTGCAGGTCCCCGACCAGGATCCTGGGCCGATGCTCGAACAGCCGGCCATAGAGCCCGAGGGTGCGGGTGAAGTCCTTGAAGGTGAGTGCGTTCTCCAGATCCCCGAGGTGCTGGGAGAGGATTGCCTGGCCATCCTTAAGCAGGCAGAAGGTATTCTTCAACTCACCGCCCAGGGCCAGCAGTTCCTCCGCCTGCTCGAAGCCGGGAGGCAGCGGCAGCGGACTGGGCGCATAGCCCCGGGCCCGCCGCAACAGCCGGGGCGCACCATCCATCACCCGCACCACCGAGTCGTCCACCCGGTTGACGATCTCCCGGTCGTGCAGCAACCAGACATCGGCCAGGGGCTGCAGACGGCTGGCGGCCTCCCGGTTGTCGGTGCACTGGGGCTCCTCGCTGAGATTGCCGCTGGTCATCACCAGGGGTCGCTCCCAGTCCGCACAGCAGCAGGTGATGCAGGGGCGCATAGGGCAACATGAAGCCCAGGGTCCGTTGCCCCGGCGCCAGCGACTGCGGTAGCGGATTGTGTTCGCGTTTCGCTCCAGCAGCAGAATGGGCGCGGCCGGACTCTGCAGCCACTCGCGCCTCGGCTTCGCTCACCTGGGCATAACGGCGGATCACCGCCAGGTCCCGGGCCATCAGGGCGAAGGGCTTGTGGTAGCGTCCTTTGCGTCGGCGCAGTTCCGCCACCGCATCGGCCCGGCCGGCGTCACAGACCAGATGAAAACCACCGATGCCCTTGATCGCGAGGATGCGGCCCTCGGTCAGCAGCTCACTGGCCCTTTGCACGGCATCCGCAGCCCGACCCGCTAACGGGCCGATCTCAGCACCGGCAGTGTCAACCAGCCAGACCTTCGGACCGCACACCGGGCAGGCGTTAGGCTGGGCATGGAAACGACGATCCGCCGGATCGTCGTACTCGGCCTCACAGGCGGCGCACATGGGAAAGACCCGCATACTGGTGTTGGCCCGGTCATAGGGGATGGCCTGCACGATGCTCAGGCGCGGCCCGCAATGGGTACAGTTGGTGAAGGGATAGCGATAGCGACGATCGTCCGGATTCATGATCTCTGCACGGCAGGCCGGACAGGTCGCCGCATCCGCGCACGATGCCGGTGTGCACGGGCCCGGCCTGGCTGGGGAGGATCCTGAACCCATTGGCCGGAGCCTGTTGCTGCAGCGGACTGCGTTCGAGCGAATCGATGCTCGCCAGGGGCGGTGTCTCGGCCAGCAGACGAGTGCAGAACATATCCAGGGCCTGCCGCTGCCCCCAGATGCGGATGGTGACACCGCAACTGTCGTTCCACACCTCCCCCGACAGGCCGCACTCCCTGGCCAGACGCCACACGGTCGGGCGAAACCCGACCCCCTGCACCTGGCCTGTGACCCTGATCTGTTCCGCTTGCAGTTCTGATGACACTTTCTTGGATACTCGATTCAGATTATTGGGCTTGGGTCTGCGCCCCGTCGATAACAAAGTTCAGCTTTGCGTTCCATGCAAGGTGAATATTTCACAACCCCAAAGCTGAATTGAGCACTGCAAGAACTACCTGGCTGCTGAAAAATGGAAGCGTTTCTCAAGGATCGGGCAGCCGCCGTAAGACAGCCCTTCCCGAGAAGAATCACCACCCTCACTCAGCAGGAGCATGTCATGGCAAACAAATTCTGATCCGTGCAGGCATTGAACCTATCCATCCAGGACCGTTGGGGGATCATCGATTGGGATCGTTATTTCCCCTGGTGGTTCCCCCCGTCAGGCTGCGCATCCTGATCTATGCGGACAGCACCCTGCGCTTCGAAGGCGGATCCTTTCTGGGTCTTCAATATGTCTACAATCTACGCAAGAGCCGGGCCTATTTCTATGTGGATTTCACTATCGATTTCGCCCATCGGGACGGCGCCGATACCACCGCCACCGTCCCGGGCGCCCAGACCCTGACCTCCCTGGACATCATCAACAACTATGACGAGATCTGGTTTTTCGGCCTCAACACCGGCCTGCCGCGCCTATGGATCGCTCAGCGATCAGGTAGACGGCAACGCCGTCCGGCAGTTACCTACCGAGCAGTCCGGCAGCATGCTCGACCCCTGTGGCTATACCCTCACCCTGCGCGCCTACGATCGCGCCATCGTCTACAGCAATGGCGCCGTCGTGCACCAGGCGAGCAAGGCGGTGGTTTTTTGTGTAGAAGGCCCTGCTGACGAATAACCGATCGGCGGGTTTTACTGACCCGGTCTCCGATCCGGCCAGTTTTTTTCGAGAACACGGAGAGGCCCAGGATTACGTATTCGCCGTTGGGCGGTGCGGACTTCGCGCAGAACATACTCACCCCCATGGAATTGAACATCGCGGTATTGCTGTCACGTTCCGGCTGGAGCCTCGAACGTCTGCTGCGGCATACCTTCAACTGGAAGAATGTAAGGGGGACAGGTCCCGGACCAAGATATCTCAGCGGGGCGCATCACCATCCACGGGACGCCAATGGTCAACCCTCGATTGGTCACGGCTCCTGGGTGATCCGTTCATGGTATACTCTCTAGCATAATCGTTACCGAATGCAGCGGTGGCCGTCAATTATCCGGGATACCGGTTCTACATCCATGACAGCGACATGCCGTCCAAGTACACCTTGATGCTGCTGAACCAGCTCGCAGCATTGCAGTCCGGCAAGATTGAGCGGGCGGATCTTTTGCTCACATTGCCGGTCACGGGACCATCGATAAAAAATCGGGAGTAACCATGTCCAATGTATATAACTTCATGGGGCTGGGCCGCATAGACTCCCGGATTATGTCAAACTTCTTTTGCCTCCCCGGCTCGCTGAATCCATCAATATAACCTGGTTGGAGTACTAGACCTCGAGACGTTACATAATTCCATGCTGGAATCACTGCTGACACACTATGGTTACCCGATACTATTCGTCGGGACCTTTCTGGAAGGCGAAACCATCCTGGTGCTGGGTGGCCTCGCCGCACATCTGGGTTATCTTTCGCTGCACTGGGTGATTGCCTGCGCGTTTTGCGGCACCCTATTGGGGGATCAGCTGAGTTTTTTCCTCGGCCGGCGACACGGTAAGGCCCTGTTGCTCCGCTATCCCTCCTGGCAGGCGCGCACTGAACCGGTATTTGCTAAACTGGAGCGGCACCAGAACCTGCTCATCCTGGGTTTCAGATTTCTTTACGGGCTGCGCTCCGTGACACCCTTCGCCATCGGCATGAGCAAAATATCCTACCTGCGATTTATTCTGCTCAATCTGATCGGCGCCGGTATCTGGGCAATCTGCATTGGGCTTGCCGGTTACTACTTTGGGCATGCGGTGGAAGCCGTGCTCGGTGATATCAAACAATACGAGCTGCAGGTAATGCTAGGTATCGTCGTGCTTGCCACACTGACCTGGCTGGCGCACTATTACCGGCGACGTCGATCCGGCCACACCGCCCTATGAACATTCCGGTTTCCTCCAGCGTATGAGCACCAACCATACCCAGGCCAGGCGTGAGATGGCCACCGGCAAAGAGCCGGATGACGCAGACATCACAGACCCGGCACCCGCTCACCGACTGCACTGGATCAAGCGAACTATGCCCGTGGTGTTCCTCGCGGGCATCGCGCTGTTCGCCGTGCGCGAACTGCACGGACTGGATATTCACGGAGTGCGCGCCGTGCTGCAGACGCTCACGCCGACTCAACTGCTGGGCATCCAGCTGCTGTCCCTGACAGGCGTATTGGCCATGAGCCTCTACGATTGGCGAGCCGCGCGTCTATTTGATATCGGACTGGCCCTGCCTACGCTGATCCGGAATGCCTGGATCGCCAATGCCTTCAACAACCTCATCGGTTTCTCCGGTCTGGCGGGATCGGGCATCCGCCTGCTGTTGCTTGGCGGCGAAGGCATCGACGTCCGGCGGGCCGCATCGTTTTCGGCCTTGATCATGGCTTCCGTGCCGGTCGGTCTGGCGGTGTTGAGCTGGCCGCTGTTGCTCACCGGCGGACCGGGAATAGAGCGTCTGCCGATCCCGGCCTGGACTGTCTGGCTGGCGCTCGGCGCATTTGCCGCCTATCTGCCGTTCTACCTGCTCACCTTATCCAAGGGCCTGTTCTCCCGCCTGCTGCGTGGCCTTACACCCCAATCCGGATCAGCCCTCGCCGGGCTGATCGCCATCTCGACCCTCGATTGGTTGCTGGCGGCGACAACTGCCTGGGTCGCGTTAGAATTCAGTGGCGCCGCCATACCCTGGGAGCAGTTTCTGGCCGGGTTTGTGCTGGCCTCGACGCTCGGCATCCTGAGTCTGATTCCAGGTGGTCTCGGGGTTTTCGATACCGCGCTGGTGGTGTTGCTTGCGCCTTTCGCAACAGGTACGGAAACCCTGGTATCGGGTGTGCTCGTCTATCGCCTGTGCTACTACCTGGTACCCTGGCTCATCGCGGTCTACCTGGGCGCGGACAAGTTGATCCTCCCGCGCTTTTGGCAGCACACGCTGCTTGCGCGTCAGTGGCGCGAAAGCGCGTTACCGGGTCTGTTACGCCTGCCATTGAATATCCTCGCTACCCTCGGTGTAAGAGCGCTGGCTTATCTGACTTTCGCCGGGGGTGTGGTGTTGCTGGCCTCGGCCGCGTTTCCGGCGCTGAGTGATCGCTTCACTGTGCTCAACCGCATCCTGCCGCTTGCCGCGATCGAGATTTCACATACCTTATCGGTCGCGATCGGTGTGCTGCTCATCGCGCTGTCGCGGGGCATTGCCGAGCAGGTGCGCAGCGCCTACCTGCTGACCCAGGTCATGCTCGTCACGGGCGCGCTGTCGAGCGTTCTCAAGGGCTTCGATTACGAGGAGGCTTTGATCCTGCTTGCCGTTGGCCTGCTCCTCAAGTGGCAGCGCGGGCGTTTCTATCGCGAGAGTTATCCGCTGCTCAATCCGCGCAGTCTGATCTGGCTGGCGGCTCTCGTCGTGTCGGTGTTCGGCTTCGCCTGGCTGGGTGACCGGGTTCACGGCAATATTCCGTTTGGCTGGGAGCATCTGTCAGGTTTCGCACCCACACTGGAGGCCCCGCGCTTTGCACGCGGCCTGCTGATCGCCGCTGCGGTGGCGATCGGCTTTATCGGCTGGACCTTCTACCAACGCCCTAAAGCAGCCCCCGTCAGTCCCGATCGACAGGCGCTCGCAGAAGCCGAAGCGGTGTTGCATCAGTACGGCGGCAGCGAGTTTTCCCACCTGCTGTTTCTCGGTGATAAGTTTCTGCTGTGGTCACCCGATCACAAGGCGTTTATCCAGTATGGGCAGATTCGCGACCGGCTGATCGCCCTGGGCGACCCTTGCGGTGATCCAAACGCCTTCGATGCCGCCATCCTGGCGTTTCGCGACTATGCCGACCGGCATGACCTGACGCCGTGCCTCTATGAAGTCAGTGAAACCCACATGCACCGCTATCATGATGCCGGTTTCGCCCTGTTCAAGCTGGGTGAAACAGCGATGGTCGAGCTGGCGACCTTCACCACCGCGGGTAAACGCGGTGAATCGTTGCGCCATAGCGCCAATCGCGCCCGGCGCGATGGCGCCGAATTTGCGGTGCTCGTGCAGCCCCTCGCTGAGGAGATCTGGCCGCAATTGCGCGCCATTTCCGACACCTGGTTGGCCGAGCGCGGCGCGGCGGAAAAAGGCTTTTCGCTTGGCTGCTACAATGAAGACTACCTGCGTCGCAGCCCCATCGCCGTGATCCGGGTGAAGGAGCGCATCGTCGCCTTCGCCAACCTGATGCCGGACTACGGCAGCCACACGGAATTGAGCATCGACCTGATGCGCCACCTGCCGGATGCGCCGCCCGGCGCCATGGATTATCTGTTTATCGAACTGATTCAGACCGCCAAGGCGCAGGGTTACCGGTACTTCAATCTGGGTATGGCGCCGCTTGCCGGAGTGGGTGAAATCCGCTACGCGCGCGCCGGCGAGAAAGTCGCCCGTCTGGCCTTCGAGTACGGCAACCGCTTCTATAACTACAAGGGACTGCGCAGCTTCAAGGAGAAGTTTCACCCCGAGTGGCGCAGCGCCTATCTCGCCTACCCCGTGCTCACGCCGCTGCCCATGCTGCTGATGGACAGCGCCGCATTGATTGCCGGCGGCTACCGGCGCATATTTTTCAGGTCCGGCTAAACAGGAAACAACGGCATGGAAATCCTCCGCCATTTCGAGTACGGTCTGAGCACGGCGGTATTCTTGATGCTCGTGCTCTATCACGTCCATCTCTATCGCAAAATGCGCAGTGACCCCCTGAGCACTTCGATGGGGCTTGCAAAGCGCACGCGGGCGCTTTGGGTCAAGACGATCATGAGTGGCGGCAAGGATATCCTTGCGGTACAGACCCTGCGCAACTGGACCATGTCGGCCACCTTCCTGGCCTCCACCGCCATCCTGATCGGGCTGGGAATCTTCAATCTGGCGGTTACCGCGGACAAGCAGGGTGAGATCTCCCTCATCATCAGTCACTTCAGCAGCAATCACCCGGGGTTATGGCTCGCCAAGCTCATCATCCTGGGCGCCGATTTTCTGTTTGCGTTTTTTAACTTCACCGTCGCCTTGCGCTACTTCAATTACGCCGGTTTCATGATCAACCTGCCGACCAATGCCGGCACGGAACTCAGTGTCGAGGACGTTATCGATATACTCGATCGCGGCGGCACACACTATACATTCGGTATGCGCAGCTACTACCTGGCTTTACCGCTGGCCTTGTGGCTGTTTGGTCCGTTATGGCTGCTGGCCGGAACCCTGTTGCTGATTGGCGCCCTGTTCCGGCTCGATCGTGGTGTCTGAGCGAATTATTCCCTCCTAATATTACGGAGCAACACACATGGGTAAGCACATCATTCTAACCCTGGCTTTTGTCGCCCTGCTTACTGGCTTGCCTATTCACGCACAGGCAGCAGCACCATTGGAGGAGACATTGCAGTTCGGCCATTTTGGCGATATCCATATCTACCGCAATTCGCCCCAGCCAAAACACGTCGTGCTGTTCGTGTCCGGCGATGGCGGTTGGAATCTGGGCGTTATCGACATGGCTCGGGCATTGACCGAGTTGGATGCGCTGGTCGCCGGGATCGATATCACGAGCTACCTCAAGCACCTGGAGTCCGGCAATGAAGCCTGCAGTTATCCGGCGGCGGATTTCGAAGGTCTGAGCCAGTACCTGCAAAAGCATTACGCATATGCCGACTATGTCGCGCCGGTGCTGGTCGGCTACTCCTCCGGTGCGACACTCGTCTATGCCACCTTGGGGCAGGCGCCGCCGAACACCTTCCGTGGCGGCATCAGTCTGGGATTCTGTCCCGATCTGCCGCTGACCAAACCCATGTGCCGCGGCAACGGGCTGAAATTCACTCCAGGCGCCAAGGGCAAGGGCTATGATTTCCTGCCATCAAAGGACCTGGCAACTCCCTGGATCGCTTTTCAGGGCGATATCGATCAGGTGTGCGATGCCGGCGTGGTGGCGCGCTTCGTGGCGCAAACCGGCAATGCCCAGGTCGTCAAACTGCCCAAAGTGGGTCATGGTTTTTCCGTGCAGAAAAACTGGCTGCCGCAGTTCAAGGCGAGCTTTAGCCGTCTGATTGCCGACCCGCCTGCACCTCAGTCGGCAAAACCATCCGACCTGGAGAACCTGCCGCTGGTCGAGGTCCCGGTGGAACACCCGGGCAAGACCTTCGCCGTGATCATCTCCGGTGACGGCGGCTGGGCCAGTATCGACAAATCCCTGGCCGAGACCCTGGCCGCCGACGGCATCCCTACCGTCGGCCTCGATTCGTTGCACTACTTCTGGACCAGACGCACACCGGATGAGGCTGGCGGTGATCTGCAACGCATCCTGGATCACTACCTGGCGGCATGGCGGATGGACAAGGTGCTGCTGATCGGCTATTCGCGTGGCGCCGATGTATTGCCCTTCATGGCCAATCGCCTGCCGGCGGCCTTGGCGGCGCGAACTTCGCTGATCGCACTGCTCGGTGTCGAGCATGATGTCGATTTCGAGTTCCGGATCTCCGACTGGCTGCCCGGCAGCATGCACGGCGCACCCTACAAGGTAAAACCGGAGGTCGAGAAACTCGCCGGAAAAAATCTGCTCTGCGTCTACGGTGAGGATGAACCCGCACCCCTGTGTCCCGAGCTTGATCCCAAACGGTTCAAGGTGATCAAAATGACCGGCGGTCACCACTTTGGCGGCAACTACCAGGCGCTGGCCGATCTCATCCTGCGTGAAGCCCGTTGATATAGACAGTGGCGGACATCGGGCGGCGGAAGTGATCCTCCTGTCGGATAGGTTGGAGTCGTCAGGCGTGATCACCGCATTGGCTACTTGTCGACTTCCGGTTTGATGCTGCGCAGGTGGATATCCCGTTGCGGGAAGGGTATCTCGATGCCGGCCTGGCGCAGCTTCTTCTCAAGCGCATAGTTGAGCTCGCTCAAGGTATGCAGGCGCTTGTCAACTTCCCGGATAAAGCAGCGCAATTCGAAGTTCAATGAACTGTCACCAAAACCCATAAACAATACCTGCGGCGGGCTGACTTTCTTACTGTCCAGCATCACCAGCGGGTGTTCCTCCGCCACGCTCAGCAAGACTTCAGTGACCTTGTCCACATCAGAACCGTAAGCCACGCCGACCGGGACGGTCACGCGCCCCCAGGGGTCTCTGAGCATCCAGTTGGTGACGTTGTTGGAGATCAGGGCGGAGTTCGGCACGATGACGTCGGCGCGGTCAAAGGTTTCGATCAGGGTGGACCGGATACTGATTCGGCGCACATAACCCTGCACCTCACCGGCGACGATCCAGTCGCCGGTGCGAATCGGGCGCTCGAACAACAGGATGATGCCGGAAACAAAGTTATTGACGATGTTCTGCAGGCCAAAGCCGATACCGACCGAGAGCGCACCGGCGACAATCGCCAGATGCGTGAGACTGAATCCCGCTAATGAGAGACCTATCAGGGCCGCCAGGATGATCCCGACATAGCCGGTCAATGTGATGACAGCCTCACGTCCGCCCCGGTCCAGCCGGGTGCGGCCGACCCAGTTCGGCAAGACCTCCCGCTTCAACCAGCGCATACCGGTAAGAAACAGCGCAAACATCGCCAAACCGAGGGCAATCTGCAGCGGCACGATCCTCACCGCACCGATCTCGAAGCCGTTGCTCAGGATCTCCTGGACCCACAGCCAGGTGCGGTCGGAATAGCCCCAGAACTCAAGAATGCCAACCCCAAAGAAAAACCACAGGGTCAGCACGCTCAAGAGACGCAGCCATATCAGGCCGGGGATCCGCTCATTAACCTTTAGTCCGAGAGAGACGCGCAGCCGCCTTTGCCACCTATACTCACCTTGTTCCATGCCATCGAAAAACTCTTCGATGAGGACAGTGCCGAACCACAGACCAACGCCCAGGAGGACGCTGCCGAGCAGCGCCTTCAACAGGTAAAAGGAAAGATTGTTGTAACCCAACAGTTCAGCCAGCAGAGCCGCAACCAGGATCAACACGGCAACGGCCCGGATAACGCCTTTGATGCGCATCCCCCAGGCCCTGCTCATGAATACGCCAAGCCAGACCAGGTTGGCGACCAGCACGACAATCAGGGCGGCCCTGACGATGGCCCACTGGTCCTGCTCAAGAGCAGCGTGCAGACCGCTCACGAACAGGAATATCAGCAGGAAACCCACCAGCCACAAACTCCGCAGACGCCGATTCAGCTTGACCGAGAACGCCTGTTCCAGATGCAGATAGTGCTGCCCGGGCGGGCAGGGATCCAGCAAGATGCGGGTCAGGGTCAACGCGATCAGGTAGAGCGTCAGGGATAGAATGAACACCAGCACCAGAGGCATCGCCTCCAGTTGCGCTTCCGTCACGAACCCTTGCGCTACGCCGGCGCTCAGCAGCGCCAACAGCGGCCGGATGCGCCTGCCGAGGCAGGCGCAAAGCGACTGGTAGAACCGATAGGTAGTCTCCTCGCCATGAACGGAGCGCGCCGCACGCCGAAAATAACGCCCCGCAGGAATCCCCAGCAGCCAGCCCATCACTGTCGCTGCTATCACCACTGCCCATGCAGACCAACCCAATGTATGGATGAGGAGATGGGAATCGAGAAACTCGGCGATATTCTGTCCCCAGTCCAGCGGGGTCTTCAGTACTTGACCGAGTACGATCCAGATAGGCTGATTTCGCGCGAACAGGTAGTCTTTGAGCTGTTCAGTCTGTAGATCCTTGATCTGCTGGGCAAGAGTCTCGGTCTCCAGCAGAATCGCCTGACAGGATGCCAGCCGCGCACTTGCCCCATCGATGCCTTGCGTCAGGTCCTTTTTGGCCTGCGTTACCGTTGTGTCCGCGGATTCGCCGCTGGCGCCCAGGGCGTTGAGGTTGTCCCGGAGCTTTTGCAACGTACCGCTCGCTTCCTGTACGCACTGCTGCGCCTGATTGCGGATACCGGCCAGTGAATCGTTGGCTTTCGCAAGCAGGTCGGAAACCTCGCCGGGACTGCCATGCACCTTGGCGAGATTATCACCGATGTTTTTGATAGTCGCTTGCGCGTCCGGCAGCCAATCCGTTTGAGGCTCGTCCGCGAATGCCGCCAGACTGCTCACAAGGACACAGGCCGTGAGAAACAGATCAAATAAACGATTCATAAGGTACCCAGTGTTGCTGGCTGTTATCGCATTACCCGCTAAAAAGTCTTTTATCACCATGTTCAACAGTTGTCGAAGTGAAGTATTGCGCGATATCAGGGCAGTGGAAAATTTACACTAATCCCTAACAAGCCCCTGTCCGCTGGTCCATTGTATGCCTGTCAATAGGCAAAGCGCCCTGCCCTTAGCCTTGAACACATCTCTATGGAAGGAAGAACCCGATGATCCACCACCGTTTCGGCCCCTTTAGTTTGCAGCGGGAAATTTTCGAGCGCATCACCTGTGCTACTGCTGTACTTGATGACCTGCTAAGCGCCTTCCGTGACATAGATCGATGCTTGCAAGCGGCGCGACGCGACAGTAAGCCGGTCTATCTTGAACTTCCGCGAGGCCAGACAGGTCGGCCCAGCCTGATCAATGTCGAACTGCAAGCCAACGATACCTCACCCGACATGCGCCGCCTCGCGCAACATCTTGGCCAAAAGGTCAATGGGTAGCGGTAAGTATCGTTAAGGCCAGGTTTCGAATTATCAGTATTTGTCTCTCCTTGCACTAGTGTTGCAACGGGCGTTATCTATTTGTATGCGTAACTCCATCTGATTGGGTACGGGCAAGATCTAGTCGTTTTCTAGTTTCCGCGTTGAGCATCGATTTTCTCGATCAGAGTCTGGAGTTGGACAAGCTGCTCGCTCTGCTGTTTGAGCTGGCGCATGCGGACATCGTCGATCTTTTCGTGCAGGTTCATGATCTCCAGTTCCGCCTTGAGATTGACCTCATAGTCATTGGCGGTTGCCAGCCGATCCTTCGCGGTCTGTCGGTTTTGCGACATCATGATCACCGGGGCTTGAATGGCGGCCAGCATCGACAGGATCAGATTCAGGAAAATGAACGGATAGGGATCGAACACATCCCGGTTCGGCAGCAGCCAGCTGTTCACGAGCACCCAGGCGGCAAGGATGACGGCGAAGATGATGATGAAGGTCCAAGAGCCGCCGAATGCGGCGACCTGATCCGCCAGGTGCTGCCCGAACGTCAGCTTTTCGTGAAACCGCTCATTCACGTTTTGTGAAATGACGATCCGCTTCGCCATGCGCCGCAACACGCGCTGTTCCCGTTCGGGCAAGTCGTCATAGCCGGTTCTCAGGAGCTTTTCGGCGAGTTCTTTTACATTGCGATCCATAAATTTCACCCCTGCTTTTTTCTGAAGGTTTGCTGAGAGGCAAGGCGCGGAACGAGTCTAGACATTCGCCAGTTCAACCCGACAGATAAGGCGAAACGGTGTCACTCATCAATATGACATGCGATGCGCCTTGCAGCGCTCTCAACCAGAGTATCAGGTAGGGACTAATTCAAAATTCAGTTTGCCTTGGCGGCAAACCCGAGCATCAACAGTGCCAGACCGTCAAATAAAAGACTGATACCAATAAACAGCCCGATCAGCCAGGCAGCGGTAAACGGCCAGCCCAGGATAAACACGAGCGCAAGCACGAGGGATAAGAGTCCATTGAACATCAACCAACCCCAACCACGCCGAGGCCGCATTTCCCACGCGGATCCAACGCCGGCAAAACCGTCAAGCAGGAAATAGACAGCCAGCATCAACCCGAGCGCCGCCGTGCCGGCGATGGGGTGTATGAGAATGAGCAAGCCAACTACGATCAAGGCAAACGGTTTGAGCCACACTACCCAGCGATCGCGGAAGCCATACCAGGTGATGTAAGCAGCCATACCGCCGGCGATGAGCATCAGCCAACCAACAAAAAAGGCGGCAGCCATCGACATGACCTGCGGCAACGCAATACCTGTTATCCCCGCCAGTAACAGGACAATACTGGTTATGATTACGGTCTTGCGCGACCGTTTGTCCATAAATACTTCCAGTGAACTCTGCATAGCTGAAACCTTCGTTGTGATGAGATGTTTTTCTCTACCGACAAAGTCATTGACACTTGATCTCATAGAGAGCTGGACCCTGCCAGTAGGACTGGGATGTGGGTAGTTTAAGTGTCTTCCGCGAAGATTATAAGGCGTAAGTCAGCGTTTTCTGAATCATCATCGACAGAATTTTCCGGTGGAAGTCATGCAGCGGCAGATCTTTCGTCCGGCCTGGTTGCACTCTACCCAATCAACGCGCGCAAGGCATTCGCGACTTGTCCTGACGAGAAACCCGACATATCCAGTTTATAACCGGTTACCATTGATGTTGCTCAGGTATGGTAGGATACTGATGCCAAGCAGCTGTGCGCTGGCAGCAAATTGCTGGAACCGGATTGCGCTCACCGACACCGCAACGCTAGAGACGAGACCTTCACCGGCGCCATCAATCCGAAGGTCGACACAGGACAAGGCGAAGAAGACCTGACGACGAGCGGGGCAAAATCCTCACCACCCGTCTCGCCTGCAGCAGGACTGATGGCGCAGCAGGTGTTCGTCACGACCGGCGAGACCCGCGGTGATCAGGTCGCGATCCTGCAGGGTCTGGAGGTCGGCCAGGAGGTTGTGACCAGCGGCCAGCTCAAGCTGAAAAACGGCACGCCGGTGGTGGTCGACAACACGGTGCAACCGGCGGACAGCCCCGAACCAACCCCCCAGGAGCATTGACGGCGCCGTGATGAATTTCACCGATATCTTTATCCATCGTCCAGTGCTGGCCACGGTGGTGAGCCTGCTGATCGTGGTGCTGGGCTTGCGCTCCCTGTTCAGCCTGCCGGTCAACCAGTACCCGCAAACTCAGAATGCGGTCGTCACGGTGTCGACCAGCTACTTCGGTGCGGATGCCCAGACCATGGCCGGCTTCATCACGCAGGCGCTTGAATCGGCCATCGCGCAGGCGCAGGGCATCGATTACCTCGCTTCGTCGAGCAGCATTGGAATATCCACGATCACGGCCACGCTGCGCCTCAACTACGACGCGAACCTGGCACTGACCGAGATCAGCACCCAGGTGAACTCGGTGAAGAACCAACTGCCGGCGCAGCCGCAGAACCCGGTGCTGAGCGTCGCGATCGGTCAGACCACCGATGCGATGTACCTGGGTTTTTACAGCGACACGCTGCCGATCAATAACGTCACGGATTATCTGGCGCGGGTGGTCAAACCCAAGCTCGATTCGGTTGCCGGGGTACAGACCGCCGAACTGCTCGGCGCGCGCCAGTTCGCGTTACGCGCCTGGCTCGATACCAACCGACTGGCCGCGCTCGGTGCGAGCAAAGGCCAGATGGTAACGATTCCACTCACCGCCGGCACCGACCTGCATTCGGTGGAGGAATTTAAACAACTGGTCATCCAGCGCAGCGGCGATTCGATCGTGCGCCTGGAGGACGTGGCCAACGTGGTGCTGGGCTCGGAGAACTACGACTTCAACGTGGCGTTTGGCGGCATACGCTCGGTGTTCGTCGGCATCAAAGTCGCGCCGGATGCGAACATCCTCGAGGTAGCGCGTGCGTAACGCGTTTCCGGAGATCCGCGACCAGTTGCCGACCGGCCTGGTTGGCAAGATCGTCCATGACTCGACCGAGTACATCAACACCTCGATCTATGAGGTGGTCAAGACCTTGGTCGAAGCGCTGCTGATCGTCTCGGTGGTCATCTTCCTGTTCCTCGGCAGCGCGCGCGGTGGCGATTCCGCTGATCGCGATGCCGCTGTCGTTGATCGGCACCTTCTTCGTGATGCTCATGCTCGGCTATTCGATCAACCTGCTGACCCTGCTCGCGCTGGTGCTCGCCATCGGGCTGGTGGTCGATGACGCGATCATCGTGGTCGAGAACGTCGACCGCCACATGAAAGAAGAAGGTAAATCGCCACTGCAGCCCGCCCTGCTTGCCGCACGTGAACTCGGCAGTCCGATCCTTGCGATGACGGTCGTGCTGATCGCCGTCTATGTGCCGATCGGTTTTCAGGGCGGGCTCACGGGAGCGCTGTTCGTCGAGTTCGCCTTCGCACTCGCCGGCGCTGTCGCTGTTTCGGGGATCGTCGCGCTGACCCTGTCGCCGATGATGTGCTCGCGATTTTTCAAACCATCCCAGGATACGGGAAGCTTCGTCCAGGCCATCGATAGAATTTTTACCCGGACGCGTCTCGCTTATACGCGGCTGCTACATCGTCTGCTCGCGACTATCCGGTGCTGATTGTGATGGGGGTGATCCTGCTCGGCCTGCTGGTCGTGATGTTCAACATGGCCAAGTCCGAACTCGCGCCGGAAGAAGATCAGGGCCTCGTGCTCTCGCTGGTCGCGGGTGCGCCGACCGCGACGGCGCAGCAGATGCAGACTTATGCCGAGCAGGTGTTCAAGGTGGCGCAGCGATGCCGGAGTACAGCCAGATGTTCCAGATTACCGGCGTGCCGACCGTCAACGCCGGTATCGGCGGGGTGTTGTTCAAACCGTGGGACCAGCGCACGCGCAGCGCCGCGGAGATGCAGCAGGAGCTGCAGCAGAACTGGAACGGGATCGCCGGCGCACGCGTGGCGGCGTTCCAGTTCCCGCCGCTGCCCGGTGCGTAGGGCCTGCCGATCCAGTTGGTGATCACCACCACCGAGCCATTCGAAAACCTCAACGACGTGGTGCAGCAGGTGCTGCAGAAGGCGCACGCCAGCGGCAAGTTCTACTTCGTCGATTCCGACCTCAAGGTCGACAAGCCGCAGGCCACGGTGAGCCTGGACCGCGACATGATCACCACCCTCGGCATGACCCAGCAGGACGTCGGCTCCGCGCTGGGCTCGGCGCTGGGCGGCGGTTACGTCAACTACTTCTCGATCGCCGGCCGCTCCTACCGGGTGATTCCGCAGGTGCTGCAGGTCGACCGGCTCAATCCGTCGGACCTGCTGAATTACTACATCGCGTACCGGACGGCTCGGTGATCCAGGCCTCGACCGTGGCCAGGATCCCCCACGACGTGGTGCCGCAGTCGATCGCGCGCTTCCAGCAGCTGAACTCGGCGACGATCTCCGGCGTGTCCGGCATGTCGCAGGACGAGGCGCTGACCTATCTGCGCGACCTGGAACAAGTGGCGCCAACCGGTTACAACGTGGACTACGCCGGCCCGTCACGCCAGTTCATGCAGGAATCGGGCGGTTTTGTCGCCACCATGCTGTTCGCGGTGATCATCGTGTTCCTGGCGCTGGCGGCGCAGTTCAACAGCCTCGCGACCCGATCGTGATCCTGGTGTCGGTGCCGCTGGCGCTGTTCGGCGCGCTGATCTTCGTCTGTCTCGCTTCACCTCGATGAACATCTATACCGAGGTCGGTCTGGTGACCTTGATGGGCCTGATCAGCAAACACGGCATCCTGATCGTGCAGTTCGCCAACCAGTCGCGCCTGGCCGGCAAGTCCAAGCGCGAGGCGATCGAACACGCCGCGGCAGTGCGCCTGCGTCCGATCCTGATGACCACCGCTGCCATGGTGCTCGGCGTCGTGCCGCTGGTGATCGCCTCGGGCGCCGGCGCCGCAGGCCGTTTCGACATGGGCCTGGTGATCTCCACCGGGATGTCGATCGGCACCCTGTTCACACTTTTCGTGGTGCCGGCGATGTATCTGTTGCTGGCCGGAGAGCACCGTGCCGCGCCCGCTCTGACCCCAGATACATAACCTTGATGTTATCGAAATTACACCCAATCCATTGCGTTTCTCCACCGCGACCGGTTCGGTGACTCTTGCAGGAGCGGTTGGCTATGGGCCTGCATTACCCTCATACCGCTTCGCGAATCCGCCGCCGACTGACACTTTCACCGTCCGTCGAGCTCAGCGTCCAGAACGACAGGGATGACAGGATGGTCATGCCGCCCAGGGTCAGGAAGGTGTGGTGCAACGCGCTCATCACAGCCAGCTGATCGGTTTTGCGGCAGATCACCGAGAAACCACCGGTAATCAGTGACCCGCAGACCAGTCCGAAGCTCAGCGAAATCTGCTGGA